>CAVXWI010000012.1:0-13475 GCA_963765345.1 uncultured Actinomycetota bacterium | reverse complement strand
ACGCGCACCCCTTGCTCGTGGAGGTCCGGCAGCTCCCGCTCGATCGTCTCGCCGAAGAGCTCCATCAGGGCGTCGACCTCGTCCTGGGGCCGTGACCAGTTCTCGGTCGAGAAGGCATAGACGACCATGTTGCGGATGCCGAGGTCGATCGCCGCCTCGACCGTGCGGCGGAGCGCGCGCGTGCCGGCCCGATGGCCGAGCACCGTCGGCAGCCCGCGCCGGCGGGCCCAGCGGCCGTTGCCGTCCATGATGATCGCGACCGTCTCGGCGACCTCCGGCAGGTCGCCCTCGAGCGCCGGGCGGGCCCGTGCGAGCGTCCGGAACCGCGAGATGAGCTTCAGGCGGGGGTTCGCCCGCGCCTCGTCACGGAAGCGCACGGCTGGCCTCGGCGAGCTCGGCGTGGTTCGGTCGACAGCGCATGGTTGAGCCATCCTAACGGCCTCCCCTGCGGGCACCGGCGATCGACCCGCGTGCCGCCTCGACGCGGGCCCGACGGCACCGCTCCTGGCTCGAGCCTCCGGCCGACATTCCTGACGGTCGCCGAGACGCATGGAAGACACAACCGGGACACCGGCATCGAGAGTGAGCTGTACCTCCGCTTCGCCCTCACCTACGATGGCCAGAAGAGCTCGAGCGCGCCGGCATCACCACCTTCACGAACCCCGGCGACGCGGTCGCCTCGGCCGAGGCGCAGCAGCGTCGCGCGCGACCACGAGGTGGAGCGCTGCGCGGCATTCTCGAGGGTCACTGACGCTCGCTGCGAACGCCGCGGACGCCGCGACGCAGCCTCGATCCCGCGCCCGACCTCGATCGGGGGCGCTCCCCGGGCCGCGCGCCTAGACCTCCATGATCTCGGCTTCCTTGCGCTTCAGGAGCTCGTCGATCTGATGGACGTGGTCGTCGGTCAGCTTCTGGACGCGGCCCTCGGCCGCGCGCTCCTCGTCGTCGCCGACCTCACCGTTCTTGACGAGCTCCTCCAGGTGCCGGAGCACGTCACGGCGGACGTTGCGCACCGCCACTCGGCCCTCCTCGGCCATGTTGCGGACGAGCTTCGCGTACTCCTTGCGCCGCTCCTCGGTCAGCTGCGGGATCGGCAGCCGGATGATCTTGCCGTCGCTCGACGGTGTCAGGCCGAGGTTCGACTCGAGGATCGCCCGCTCGATCTGCTTCAGCGAGGAAGGGTCGAACGGCTGGATCGTCAGCAGCCGCGCCTCCGGGACGTTGATCGTCGCGATGTTCTTCAGCGGCGAGGGGGTGCCGTAGTAGTCGATCTGGATCCGGTCGAGCAGGGCGGCCGAGGCCCGGCCCGTCCGCACCGAGTTGAAGTGCTCGTGCGTCGCCTCGACCGACTTGTTCATCCGCTGCGTCGCGTCGGCGACGAAGTCGTCGATGGCGGTCACTCGCGTCCTCCTTCGCTCGGGGTCGAGATGAGCGTGCCGACGCTCTCGCCGGCGATCACCCGGCCGATGTTGCCGGGGGCGAGCTCGAAGACGCGGATCGGCAGGTCGTTGTCCATGCAGAGCGAGAGGGCGGTCGTGTCCATCACCCGGAGGCCGCGCTCGATCGCCTGCAGGTGCGTGAGCGCCGGCAGGAACCGCGCGGTCGGCAGCTGGCGCGGGTCGCCGTCGAAGACGCCGCGGACGCCGTTCTTGGCCATCAGGATCGCCTCGGCGTCGATCTCGAGCGCCCGCAGCGCGGCCGCCGTGTCGGTCGTGAAGTACGGGTTGCCCGTCCCGGCCGCGAAGATGACGACGCGGCCCTTCTCGAGGTGCCGGATCGCCCGGCGACGGATGTAGGGCTCGGCGACCTCGCGGACGTCGAGCGCCGAGAGGACGCGGGTGTCGGCGCCGTTTCGCTCCAGCGACTCCTGGACGGCGAGCGAGTTGAAGACCGTCGCGAGCATGCCCATGTAGTCGCCCGTCGCACGGTCCATCCCCGCCGCCGTCGCCTTCATCCCTCGGTAGAGGTTGCCGCCGCCGATCACGAGCGCGAGCTCGACCCCGGAGGAGTGCACCTCGACGAGCTCCTGCGCGAGCTCGTCGACGGTGTCCGCGTCGAGGCCGAACTCCCCGGGGCCCATCAGCGCCTCGCCCGAGAGCTTCAGCAGCACCCGGCCGAATGCCGGGGCCGCCTGCGAGCTCGGCTCCGGCGCCGCCGCCATCAGCCGACCGACTCCCAGTCGTAGTCGATGAGCTCGAAGCCCGCCTGCTCGAGCGCGCGCGAGACGGTCAGCGCCGTTGTCGTGGATCCAGGTCTGCTCGGCGAGCACCGATTCGGCGAAGAAGCGCTTGTTGATCATGCCGTCGACGATCTTCGCACGGACCTCGGGCGGCTTCGACTCGACCTCGGGCTGCTTCAGCAGGATCTCCCGCTCGGCCTCGACGAGCTCGGCCGGCACCTCCTCCCGGGAGGAGAACGTCGGCCGCGCGAAGGAGATGTGCATCGCGAGCTGGCGTGCCACCTCGGGTGAGCCCTTGCCGAGAACGATGACGCCGACCTTGTTCGCGGGCGGGTGGACGTAGGTCGCGAGGGTCTCCCCCGCGCCGGCCTCGAGACGCCGCGACCCGACGACCTGGACGTTCTCGCCGAGGCGGGCCGCCAGATCGACGCGCTGCTCCTCGAGGTCGCCGCTCTCGCCGCCCTCGAACACGGTCGCGAGCACGGCATCGGCAAAGGCGCGGAAATCCTCGTTCTTCGAGACGGGCTCGGTCTCGCAGCCGACCGCAGCGATCGCGGCGATCGCGCCCTCGACCCGCGTCAGGACGAGGCCTTCGGTCGTCTCGCGCTCGGCGCGCTTCGCCGCCGACGCCATCCCCTTCTCGCGCAGGAGCTTGACGGCGGCGTTCATGTCGCCGCCGGTCTCCTCGAGCGCACGCTTGCAGTCCATGAATCCCGCGCTCGTCGCGTCGCGGAGCTCCTTGACGGCCGCGGCCGAGATCCCGCTCATTCGGCGTCCTCCTCCGCGACCGGCTCGAGTTCGCGGCTCCGGCTCGGGCTCCGGCTCGGGCTCCGGCTCGGGCTCCGGCTTCGGCTCGGCCTGCTCGCCCCCTCGGCCTGCCGGCTGCGGCGGCGGCAGGCTCGGCCGAGCTCGCCCGGGGCGACCTTCTGCTTGCCCGCCTCGATCCCGTCGGCGACGACGCGGATCACGAGCGAGCACGAGCGGATCGCGTCGTCGTTGCCGGGGATCACGTACTCGGCCTCGTCGGGATCGCAGTTCGTGTCGACGAGCGCGATCACCGGCAGACCGAGCCGGCGCGCCTCGCGGACGGCGAGCTGCTCCTTGCGCAGGTCGACGATGAAGACCGCCTCGGGCTGGCGGCGCATGTCGGCGACGCCGCCGAGGTTCGCCTCGAGCTTCTCGAGCTCGGCGAGCATCGCGATCCGCTCCTTCGCGGGCAGCAGGTCGAGCTGCGACTCCTGCTGCAGGGACCGCAGCTCGTGCAGGCGCTGGATCCGGTCGGACATCGTCCGCCAGTTCGTCAGCAGCCCGCCGAGCCAGCGGTGGTTGACGTAGGGCATGCCCACGCGGGCCGCCTCGCCGGCGATGGCGTCCTGGGCCTGCTTCTTCGTCCCGACGAAGAGGATCGAGCCGTTCCGCTGGGCGACGGCCCGCGCGAAGTCGTAGGCCTCGTCGAGCAGCTGCTGGGTCTGCTGCAGGTCGATGATGTAGATGCCGCCGCGCTCGGTGAAGATGAAGCGCTTCATCTTCGGGTTCCAGCGCCGCGTCTGATGGCCGAAGTGCACGCCGGCCTCGAGCAGCTCCTTCATGGAGACAACGGGCATGTGAGCCCCTTTCGGTTCGGTTGGCAATCCGCCGGCGACGTCTCGGCGGGACCGGCGCGAGAGCCGGCCACCGTCCGCCTCGAGCATCCGCCGGGCCGCGGGTCGAAAGCGACGCCATCGTACCCGGAACCGGTGCTCAGCCGAGCGAATCGAGGTACGCGAGGAGCTCCGGCGGCAGCGGCGAGCTGACCTCGACCCGCTCGCCGGTGAACGGATGCTCGAACGCGAGCCCGGCTGCGTGCAGGAACTGCCTCCCGAGGGCGGGCTCGGGAACGCCGTAGACGGCGTCGCCGACGACCGGCAGCTCGATTGCCGCCAGGTGGACGCGGATCTGGTGGGTGCGCCCGGTTTCGAGGCGGACGCGGAGGAGCGCGTGCTCGCCGCGGCTCTCCGCGACCTCGAAGTGCGTGATCGCCTCGCGCGGGGTGTCGGTGTCGAGCGAGAAGCGGGTCGGGTCGTCTCGGTCGCGGCCGATCGCCGCCTCGATCCTGCCGCTCCGCGAGGCCGGCCGGCCGCGGACGAGCGCCAGGTAGGTGCGCTCGAGCTCGCGGCTGCGGACGAGAGCGGCAAGACGCCGGTGCGCCTCCTCGGAGCGGGCGACGACGAGCAGGCCCGAGGTGTCCCGGTCGAGGCGGTGGACGATGCCCGGACGCCCGGGTTCGCCGCCGGCGACGAAACCGGCCAACAGGTCGACGAGCGTCCCGCCAGGGCGACCGGCGCCGGGATGGACGACCAGCCCGGCCGGCTTGTCGACGACGGCCAGGTGGGCGTCCTCCCAGGCGATCCGCGGCGGCGGACCTGCCGGCAGCGCCGCCGGCGGCTGAGCCGCCGACGGCAGCTCGACCCGCTCTCCGCCCGCGAGGAGGTAGCTCTTCGGGCGCGCCTGACCGTCGACGAGCGCCCCGCGCTCGACCGCCCGCGCGGCCGCGGCGCGCGAGCCGAGTGGGCCGGCCAGGAACCGGTCCAGCCGTACCCCGGCCGCCTCGGCGGGGACCTCGAGCACGGTCGGGCTGTCGCTGGTCACGCCGACAGTCTCGCGGCCGGCGGCACCCGAGCACGGTCGGTCCTCCTCGCCTCGCCGGGCCGGAGCAGGCCGGCCTCGGGGTCGGGCGCCCTCAGCGGGCGGCGACGTCGAGGTGGCGGCGGACCTGCTTGGGCCTGCGGTCGGCGCCGAGGAGCGCCGCGATCAGGATGCCGACGCCGATGACGATGAAGCTGTCGGCGAGGTTGAACGCGGGCCACCAGCCGAAGTCGATGAAGTCGGTGACGTGGCCGAGCCGGACCCGGTCGACGAGGTTCGAGAGGCTGCCGCCGATCAGCAGCCCGAGACCCGCCGGGATGAGCGGATGCCGGGCGCCGCGCCGGGCGAAGTAGACGAGCATCCAGAGCACGGCGAGCCCGGTGAGCACGATCACGGCCGCGGTCGCCGAGGTGAAGAGACCGAACGCGATCCCCGAGTTGTCGACGCGGTGGATCGAGAGCGGCCCGACGACGTGCGAGGACTCGCCGAGGGCGAGGTTGCTCGTGACGACGTGCTTGGTGAGCTGGTCGCCGGCGACGGCGGCCGCGACCACGGCGACCAGGCCGAACCACTGCCACGGTCCGGCCGAGAGCGAGCGCTCCGCGACCGACACCGGCGCGAGCCCGTTGGTCGCCGAGCCGACGCGGATGTCGGGCTGCGGCGCGGGGGCACTCTCAGGCACGGTCAGCCATCCGCTGGTCGTCGATGCAGAGCGTCGCCGCCGGGCGCGCGAGCAGCCGCTCGAGGCCGATCGCCCCGCCGCAGCGCTCGCAGACGCCGTAGGTGCCGTCGTCGAGGCGGGCGAGGGCGTGGTTGATCTGCGCGAGCGTGTGCTCCGCGCCCTCCTCGAGCCCGGTCCCGAGCTCGCGCTCGAACGTCAGCGAGGCGGTGTCGGCGCCGACGCCGCCGGGAAGCCCGACCTCGTCGCCCATCGTCCGCTGGCCGCCCTCGCGCAGGACGGCAAGCGCGCCGACGATCCGCTCACGTTCCTGTTCGAGCAGGTCGCGGAACTCGGCCGTCTCGGCTGCGTTCACGCCGACGCCCCGGCGGCCGCCGTGAGGCGCCGCTCGAGCTCCGCCGGCGCGATCCCCGAGAGCGCGACCACCTTGTCCCGCGCCGTCTCGCCCGAGACGATCACCACGTCCCGCCGCGCCAGCCCGGCCGTCTCGGCGAGCAGCGAGACAACGGCGGCGTTCGCCCGACCGCTCTCCGGCGGGGCCGCCACCCTGATCTTCCAGCCGGCCCCGTAGCGCCCGCTGATACCAGGCCGCGCCGCGCGAGGCACGACGCGAAGTTCGAGCCGGGTCGAGGCACGCACGCCCCAAAGTCTACGCTCCCTATTCGCCCCAGTCGAAGTCGCGCGACTCCCGCCCGGCGATCCGCTGCAGCACCGGCGCAGCCGTGCCGTGGTCGGCAGCCTCGCCCGCCGGCGGTGCCGTCGAGACCTCCGCGGGGGCTGCTGGCAGCTCCGCCTCCGGCGGCGGCGCCGCGGCCTCGGCGATCGGTTCGAACTCGCGCGTGTCCTCGCGCCACGCATCGGGAGCGATCGCCCCGAGCGGCGGCTCCGGGAGCACGGGCGGCAGCACCGGCGGCGATTCCCGCCCGGCCTGGGGCCGCGGCGCGGCCTTCGCCACCGCCGACTTCTCCCCGGCCGCAGCGACCGTGCCCTCGTCGAGGACGCCGAGCGCCGAGCGGAGCAGCGAGCGGATCCTCTGCGCCTCGCCGAGGAGGCGCTCCCGCTCCGACTGGGCCGTGCGCCCGATCGCCCGCGCCTCGCCGTGGGCCTCGGAGATGATCGTCTCGGCCTCACGGCGTGCCCGCTCGCGCACGTCGGCCGCCGCCTGCTCGGCCGCGATCAGCGTCTGCGAGAGCAGCTGCTCGCGCCGCCGGTGCTCCACAAGCTGCTGCTCGAGCGACTCGACCTGGTCGGCGAGCTCGCCGCGCTCGCGCCAGGTCACCTCGAAGCTCTGGGCGACCTCGTCGATCAGTTGCTCGACGGTGGCCCGGTTGTAGCCGAACAGGCTACGGCCGACCCGCACATGCCTCAACTCGACCGGTGTGTAGCTCATTGGTCTCCTTTCTCTAGTTGAGCCGGCCGAGCACGGCGTTGAGGATTTCACGCAGCACGACCAGGCCGAAGATAGCGGCGATCGGAGAGAGATCGAGCGGGCCCGCCATCGGGATCACCCTGCGCCAGAGACGCAGGTACGGGTTGCAGACATCGTCCAGGAAGCGCTGGACCGGGGTCAGCGAATACGGGAGCTTGATCCAGGACGTCAGCACGTAGAGCAGGATCACGAGCAGGTACACCTCGATGAAGACGTCGATGAAGCTCGTCGCGGTCGTGACCGTATCCAGGACCATCGTCGCCCGCTTTCGGCCCGGCGAAGCGGATTCCTACTGCGGGCACGGGAGGCCGCACCCGGCGGACGCTCGCCGGACACCTCTCGGCAGGCCCGGCAGGTGCCTGCCGCCGGCCCGCGCCTACGCCTGGTTGTAGAAGCCGCCACGTTCGAGCAGCTGGGCGCGTTGTTCGGCGCTCACCTCGACGTTTCGCGGTGTCAGCAGAAACACCTTGTCGGCGACCCGCTGCATGCCGCCGTCGAGCGCGTAGGTGAGCCCGCTCGCGAAGTCGATCAGCCGCTTCGAGAGCTCGGCGTCGGCGCTCTGCAGGTTCAGGATCACCGGGATCGAGTGCTTGAACTTGTCGGCGATCTGCTGCGCATCGTTGAAGCTCCGCGGGAGCACGAGATGGACGCGGACCGAGCCCGGGTTCGGCACCGCCTCGATGTGGCGGACCGGCCGGGCGGCCCGTGCCGGCGCCGAGCGTGACGCACGCTCGGGCAGGCTCGCCGGCGGCACCTCCTCCGACTCGGTCCAGTCGTCGAAGCCCTGGGAGCGTTTGCGCGGCGTCAGGCGGCGCACGTTCGGCCGCTCGCGGTAGCTCTGCTCGAGCGACTCCTCGGCCGTATAGGCGTCGTCGTCCTCGTAGTAGTCCTCGTCTTCCTCGGCGATGCCGAAGTACACGAGCGTCCGGTTCCAGAGATCGCCGAAACTCATCCCCCGGATCGTAATCGGAGCGGCTGGCCGAAGAGCACGCTGCCGACGCGGATCAACGTCGCACCCTCCTCGGCGGCGACCCGGTAGTCCTGCGTCGTCCCCATCGAGAGCTCCGCGAGGCCGTGCTCCGCGGCGAGCTCGCGCAGCCGCCGAAACCACGGGCGCGACTCCTCCGCTCCGCCCGCGGGCGGCATCGTCGAGAGGCCGCGGATGCCGTAGCGGAGGTAGCCGGCGATCTCGTCGGCCGAGACGCCGCCCTTGCCCTCCTCGCCCGCCAGGTTCACCTGCAGCAGGGCGGGCACCTCGAGCCGCGCCGCCGCCGACGGCGAGTCGAGCGAATGGACGAGCTCGCAGGTGCGGTTGACGATCTTGACCTTGTTCGACTGGAGCCGGCCGATGAAGTGCCAGCGGAACGCTTCGCCGAAGACGGCGTGCTTGGCCTCGAGGTCCTGGGCGCGGTTCTCGCCGACGACCTCGATCCCCGCCTCGAGCAGCAGGCCCATCTCGGCGAGGGGCACGTACTTCGTCGCGGCGACGATCGTCACCGCCGGGCCGACCTCCGCCCGGATGCGGGCGTAGCGCTCGCGAAGCTCAGCCGGCGAGGGCACCGATCACCCCCTGGGCGCCGCGGCGCGACCCGCTTGCCCGGTGGGAGAAGAACTGGTCGGGATGGCAGCGCGTGCAGAGGTCGGCCCGCTCGACCGAGCCGACTCCGGCCCGGCGCAGGGCGCGCTCGGCGGCCGTCCAGAGGTCGAGCCTGCCCTCGCTCGTCAGATCGGCGTCGAAGCGCTCGGCGACCTCGGGCCCGACCTCGTAGCAGCAGGGCCCGATCGCCGGCCCGATCATCGCGGCGCTCGCCGTGCCGCCGAGGGCGGCGGCGGCGGCGCCGACGACGCCGAGGGCGAGCCCGCGCCAGCCGGCATGGACGACCGCGAGGGCCGGCGGCCCGTCGCTGACGGCGATCGCGATCGGGACGCAATCGGCGGCAAGGGCGAGGAGCGGCACGCCGGGCTCGTCGCTCCAGAGCGCGTCGCCGACGAGGGGCGGCGCGCCCGGCGTCGCCTTGTGGACGATCGCCGTGTGGCGCTGCCGGTTGAGCGCGAGGAGCTCGTGGTCGAGCGCCAGCTCGGCGCAGGCGAGCCGGCGGTTCTCGGCGATCCGGGCCGGCTCGTCCTCGCGGCTGCCGAGGTTGAGCGAGGCGAACGGGCCCGTGCTGATACCGCCGACGCGCGTCGTGAACGCGACGACGTAGGGCCCCGGGGCGTCCCAGCGGATCACGTCCCCCGGAGCTCCTCGGCCCGAGCGAGCAGCCTCTCGCGCCGGTTCAGCGCCGGCTCCTCGACGACCTCGCGCAGCAGCTCGCGCAGGGCCTCGCCGAGCCGCGGCCCCGGCGGATAGCCGAGCCCGATCAGGTCGGTGCCGTCGACGGCCAGGTCGCTGAGCCGGTGCGGGCTGGCGCGCTCCTGCTCGACGACCGCGCGGAAGCGCGACAGCCGGGCGAGCTTCGCCTCGACCTTGTCGGTCTGGTCGCGGCCGTGCAGGTCGGCGCTCCAGTGGTCGAGGAGGTCGAAGGCGAGCTCCTCGCCGTGGGCGGCGAGCAGGCGCCGGGCCTCGACGGCGTCGCCCTGCCCGAGCAGGAACGGGTGGAAGCGGACGATCCGGACGACGCGCTCACGGAGCCCGGTCGGATAGCGGAGACGCTTCAGCGCGCCGTCGGCGAGCCGCGCAGACGTCTCGGCGTGGCTCTCGCCCGGAGTCGGCTGCGCCTTGCCGAGATCGTGGAGGAGCGTCGCCAGCCGGACGCGGAGCGGCGTCCCCGCGTCGGCTGCCGCCTGAACGACGGCAAACGTGTGCTCGTCGACGCTCATCGCGTGGTCCGACGAGCGCGGATCGAACTCGATCGCGGGCGCGAACTCCGGCAGGAGCGCGGCGAGGACGCCGGTGTCGCGCATGAGCCGCAGCGCCTTGCGCGGCTCCCGGCCGAGCAGCAGCTTCGAGAGCTCCCCCATCCCGTCGGCGCCGAGGCCGCCGCCGAGCCGTTCGCCCGAGACGGCCGCCACCCGGGCCGCGCTCTCGCGCATCTGCTCGAGCGTCGCGTCGTCGGGATCGAGGTCGAGCTGGGAGACGAAGCGGAGGCCGCGGACGAGCCGGAGCGGATCCTCGGCGAACCCGTGCGGCGAGACCGTGCGGAGCACGCCCGCGCTCAGGTCGTCGCGGCCGCCGAAGGGGTCGATCAGCTCGCCGTCGGCGATGTGGCGTGCGATCGCGTTGATCGTGAAATCGCGGCGGCCGAGGTCGTCGGCGATCGTCGCGGCCGGGTCGACGACGATCTCGAAGTCGTGGCGGCCGGGTCCGGTCGAGCGCTCCCGCCGGAGCGGCGCGAACTCGATCCCGGCCGGCGCGAGCGCGCGCGCCGCGCGGTCGCCCGGATAGAGGCGCATGCCGACCGGCTTGCCGGCGACCGTGAGCTCCTCGACCTTGCCGTGGCGGGCGAGCGCCGCCTGCAGGCCCGCGGCGTCGACCGCGGGGACGAGGAAGTCGGCGTCCTTCGACTCGCGCCCGAGCAGCTCGTCGCGGACGGCGCCGCCGACGAGGTACGCGTCGAGGCCGAGCGTGCGCACGTAGTCCTCGATCGCCTTCACCGGCCCTATTCCAGCACGGCGGCCCGCCGGGGCCGCTCAGGCGAGCGCGATCGCCTCGATCTCGACGAGCGCCCCGGCCGGCAGCCGGCCGACCTCGACCGTCGAGCGCGCCGGCGGCGTCGCGCCGACGTGGCTCGCGTAGACCTCGTTCATGCCGGCGAAGTCGTCGAGGTCGCGGAGGAACACGGTCGTCTTCACGACCGACTCCAGCGACGAGCCCGCCGCCGCAAGGATCGCCCTCAGGTTCGCGAACGCCTGCTCCGTCTGCGGGGTGATCCCGCCGGCGACGACCTCCGTCGCCCCCGGCTCGAGCCCGAGCTGGCCGGCGACGAAGACGAACCCGTTCGCGACGATCGCCTGGTTGTAGGGAGCGCCCTGGAACGGCGCCGGCGCCGCCTCGGTCCTCACGGCCTGCTTGCTCATCGGTTTCCTCCTTCGGGTGTGCGACACGCCTGCCCGATCGCGGCGCCGAGCGCCTTGAAGAGGGCCCGGAGCACGTTCTCGGGATCGCGCCCCTCGAGCACACGAATATGGACGTTCAGCCCGGCGCCGGCGGCGAGCTCATCGACGAAGCGGGCGATCACGTCGCTGCCGAGCCCACCGACCCGCTGCCCGGAGAAGTCGACGTTCGCGGCGACGAGCGGCCGGTCGGTGATCTCGATCACCGCGCCCGCGAGCGCCTCGTCGGCGGGCAGCCACGCGTAGCCGAAGCCGCTCGCGCCCGGTGCCCGCAGGAGCGGTGCGAGCGCCTCGCCGAGCGCGCGGCCCGCGGCCGCGACCGCCCGGTCGACCGTGACCGGCGCCACCTCCAGCGAGACGCGCAGACGGCCACTCCGGGCGAGCTCCCCTGCCAGGAAATCGAGCACGGACAGCCCCGTGCTGACGGTCGCCTCGCCGACGCCGAGCTCGACGCGCGCGCTGACATTCGCGGGACCGGTGCCTGCGGCGACCACCGTCCGGAGCGTAGCCCAGCCGAGAGGCGGCGCCGACGCGCTCAGCTGCCGATGCGTTCGATCGAGGCGCCGAGCGCCGCGCAGCCGCTCGTCGATCCGCTCGTAGCCGCGGTCGATCTGGCCGATGTTGCCGATCACCGAGGTGCCCTCGGCGCAGAGCGCGGCGATCAGCATCGCCATCCCGGCACGGATGTCCGGGCTCTCGAGCCGCTCGCCCTGCAGCCGCGCCGGCCCCGTGACGACGGCCCGGTGGGGGTCGCAGAGGATGATCCGGGCGCCCATCCGGACGAGCTTGTCGACGAAGAAGAGGCGGTTCTCGAACATCTTCTCGAAGATGAGGATCGTCCCCCGCGCCTGGGTGGCGACCGCGAGGGCGATCGAGGTCAGGTCGGCCGGGAACATCGGCCAGGGGCCGTCCTCGATCTTCGGGATCTGGTCGCCGAGGTCGTCGCGGATCGACGAGCTCCTGCCCGGCGGGAACGCGGACGGAGTCTCGCCGAGCTCGACCTCGATCCCGAGCCGCTCGAAGGCGGCGAGGATCGCCATCAGGTCCTCGGGGGCGACGTCGTCGACCGTCATCTCGCCGCCGGTGACCGCCGCGAGGCCGATGAAGCTCGCCGCCTCGATGTGCTCGGAGCCGATCCGATGCTCGCCGCCGCCGAGCGACTCGACGCCCTCGATCCGCAGGACGTTCGAGCCGATCCCGTCGATCTGCGCGCCGAGCGAGACGAGGAAGCGGCAGAGGTCCTGGACGTGCGGCTCGCACGCCGCGTTGACGAGCACCGTCAGCCCCTTCGCGAGTACGGCGGCCATGACCGCGTTCTCCGTTCCCATCACGCTCGCCTCGTCGAGGAAGATGCGCGTGCCGTGCAGTGACTCGGCGCGCAGGTCGAAGCGGCGGCCGTACTCGACCGTGGCGCCGAGCTGCTGGAAGGCGTGGATGTGGGTGTCGAGCGGGCGCCGCCCGATGAAGTCGCCGCCCGGCGGCGAGATGAGCACGCGGCCGAAGCGGGCGAGGAGCGGGCCGGCGAACAGGAACGAGCCGCGGATCCGGTCGGAGAGCTCCTCGTCGACCTCGGTCTTCGAGACGCCCGCCGCGTTGACGCGGATCTCGTTCTCGCCCAGCCATTCGGCCTCGGCGCCGAGGTCCGCGAGCAGCGCGACCATCGTGTCGACGTCGCGGATCCGCGGGATGTTCCGGAGCACGACGGGCTCGTCGGCGAGCAGGCAGGCGGCGAGGACGGGCAGCGCGCCGTTCTTGTTGCCGGCGGCGCGGACGTGTCCGGACAACGGACGGCCCCCCTCGATCACGAACGACTCCACGGCGGCCTCTCTGGCGACGGTCGTCGACAAGGCGGCGGTATCCTACCCGCCGCGATGGCCCCCACCCGCGAACAGGCCTGGCAGACGCTGACCGAGTACACGAAGAGCGAGGCGCTGCGGCGCCACGCGCTCGCGGTCGAGGCCTCGACGGCGTTCTATGCCCGCCGCTTCGGCGAGGACGAGGAGC
This sequence comes from uncultured Actinomycetota bacterium, assembly GCA_963765345.1. Lineage (GTDB taxonomy): Bacteria > Actinomycetota > Thermoleophilia > Gaiellales > Gaiellaceae > PALSA-600. Next base: position 506 of record CAVXWI010000012.1, on the reverse strand, counting down.
TCTGGCGGGTGACGGCGCTGCTGCACGACTTCGACTACGAGATCCACCCGACGCTCGACAAGCACCCGCAGGACGGCGCCCCGATCCTGCGCGAGGCCGGCTACCCCGAGGTCGTGATCGACGCGGTGCTCTCGCACGCCGAGCACCTCGGGCTTCCCCGCGACACGCCGCTGAAGAAGACGCTCTTTGCCTGCGACGAGCTCTCGGGCTTCGTGCACGCCTGCGGCCTCGTCCGCCCGACCGGCCTCGACGGCCTCGAGCCGAAGTCGGTGCGCAAGAAGCTGAAGCAGCCGTCGTTCGCCGCGGGCGTCCACCGCGACGAGGTCTACGCGGGCGCCGAGCTGCTCGAGCTCGAGCTCGACGAGCACATCGCGAACGTGATCGCGGCCCTGCAGCCGATCGGCCCCGAGCTCGGCCTCCGCACCGCCGCCGACGCGTAGCGGCGCCGGCCGCGACCGCTACGACTTCAGGCGCAGCTCGATCGTCGCCTCGACCGGCGGGTGGTC
>CAVXWI010000011.1:0-111996 GCA_963765345.1 uncultured Actinomycetota bacterium | reverse complement strand
GGCGGTCAGGAACTCACCGGCGACCCCGCGAACGCCGTCGGTGCCGAAGTACCGCCGCGCCATCGCCCGGCAGGTTAGTGCGGCCGGGACCTGCTACCGCTTCGAGAACTGCGGCGCCTTGCGCGCCTTGTGCAGGCCGGCCTTCTTGCGCTCGACCTGGCGGGCGTCCCTCGTGAGGAACCCTGGCGCTTCAGCATCACGCGGAAGTCCGGGTTGATCTCGACGAGTGCGCGGGCGATGCCGTGGCGGATCGCGCCGGCCTGGCCGGAGGCGCCGCCGCCGTGGACGCGAACCCGGAGGTCGTACTGGCCCGCGAGCTCGGTCGTCTCGAGCGGCGACATGATCGCCTTGCGGTGCGAGATCCGGGGGAAGTAGTCGTCGATCTGCTTGCCGTTGATCCAGGTGGTGCCGCTGCCGGGCCTGAGGATCACGCGGGCGACGGACGTCTTCCGCTTGCCGGTGCCGAGGTACTGCGCGACTTAGCCACGAGCCATCAGAAGGGCTTCGGCTCCTGCGCGGTGTGCGGATGCTCCGGGCCGGCGTAGATCTTCAGCTTCGTCAGCTGCTGCCGGCCGAGCTTGTTGCGGGAAGCATCCCCTTGACCGCCTTGCGCAGCACCTCGGTCGGGCGGCGCTGGAGCTGCTCGCGCAGCGGCCGCTCCCTGAGCCCGCCCGGGTAGCCCGAGTGGCGGTAGTAGATCTTCTGTCGAGCTTGTTGCCGGTGACCGCGATCTTCTCGGCGTTCACGACGACGACGAAATCGCCCGTGTCCACGTGCGGGGTGAACTGCGGCTTGTCCTTGCCGCGGAGCCGATCGGCGATCTGCGTCGCGAGACGGCCGAGGGTCTGCCCGTCGGCATCGACGACGTACCAGTCGCGTGTGATCTCGCCGGGCTTGGCGCTGTAGGTCTTCATCAAGAGGTCGTTGTTCGCAAGATCGGCGAACGAAGCCGTTCACCGCCAAGCGATGGTACCAGGCCGGGTGTGCTCGACGCGCGCGCGGCGAGACCGCGCCGGAAGGCCGCCGCGCCGCCGTGGGCGGGGTGGCGGACGTAGCTGCCGCCGAGAGCCAGGTGGGCGACGCGGCCGACCGGGACGAGAAGGCGGCCCCGGGCGAGCTCGAGCGCGAACGGCAGGCCGGCCTCGACCTCGGCGCGGCTCGGCCGCCGATTCGAGCGGGCATCGCCCGGGTGTGTCGGAACGACGTTCCAGAGGAGGACGGCCTCCGTGAGCCCGAGCTCCGCCAGCGCCGCGTGGACGATCGTCGCCGTCGCCTCGGCCGGCCCGGCGCCGGTCAGCTGCCGCTCCGAGGTCAGGGGGAGGCCCGAGACGCGAGCGCCCCGGTAGCCGGGCGCCTCGGCGACGAGCAGGACCGAGGCGCTGGACCGGGCGGAGAGATAGGTGGCGAGCCGCTCACGCAGCAGCGCGGACCGCTCGCCGTCGCGATAGAAGTTGAACGTCCCGCCGATACGGGCGGCGGCGAGACGCTCGATGAATCCCCGGGTCACGATCCGTACTCTGACCGACGGCGGCCAGGCCGCCGTCGAGGTCGCGGCCGCGATCGCGACGTTTCTCGACGGCGCCACGCGCACGCTCGACCTGGCCCAGTACGACTTCGACCTGGGCGCGGAGACGGGGCGGATCATCGGGGACGCGCTCAGGCGGGCGGCGGCCCGCGGCGTCTACGTGCGGCTCGCCTACAACGTCGACCACGCCCGCCCGATCCCGGTGCCGCCGCCCGCCTCGCCCGACGAGGAGCTGATCGGCTCGCTCCCGCTCGAGGCGCTGCCGATCGCCGGCGTCCCCGACCTGATGCACCACAAGTACGTGATCCGCGATGGCGCCTCGGTCTGGACGGGATCGACGAACTGGACGGACGACTCCTGGTCGCGCCAGGAGAACGTCGTCGTCGTCGTCGACTCGGCCTTGCTCGCGGCCGACTACCGCCACGACTTCGAGCAGCTCGTCCGCGGCGGCACGGCCGCGGGCAGCGGTCGCGTCGAGCCGGCCTGGCACGACGGGATCCGGGCGTGGTTCACACCGGGCCACGGCGAGGACCTCTCGCACCGGATCGCCGAGGCGATCGGCCGCGCCCGGCGCCGCGTACGCGTCTGCTCACCGGTCCTGACCGCGCCGCCGGTGATCGGGGCGCTCGCGATTGCCGCAGTCCGCGGCAGGCTCGACCTCGGCGGCTGCGTCGATGCGCCCCAGATGGCCGACGTGGCCCGCCAGTGGCGGGCGAGCCATGGCGCCTGGAAGCTCCCGCTCCTCCAGCGCATCGCAACCGCCGGCTTCTCGGCGAAGCACTCGACCCCCTTCGGTGCAGGCGACGCGCACGACTTCATGCACGCCAAGCTGACGGTCGCCGACGACACCGTGTTCGCGGGCTCGTTCAACCTCTCACGCTCGGGCGAGCGCAACGCCGAGAACGTGCTCGAGATCGTGGACGCCGATCTCGCCGACCGCCTGGTCGCGTTCGTCGACGAGGTGCGCGCCCGCTACGCGCCGTACGAGCCGTGAGGCGGGACCGGCGCCTGGTGGTCGTCACGCAACTCCGGCACCCGTCGAGATGTCGATCGTGTGCGGGACGCTGACGACGAAGACGTTCGGCGCCGTCCGCGCGCCCGAGCCGATCGTGACCGTGCCGGTCGCGCCCTTGAACCCACCCGTGCCACCGACGATCCGCGCGACGGTCGAGGTGACGCGGTTCGAGGCGAACACGCCGACGTAGGTGATCGAACCGACGCCCGGGAAGGTCGCGATCACCTTGATCTTCCTCGTCGTCGCACTCGTGTAGAGAACCTCGCCCTCGTCCCAGGCAACGGCCTTGCCTTTCGCCTTGCCGAACTGCGGCACCTTGTTGATCAGGAGGTCCTTGAAGTCGATCGAGTCTCCCTTGTTCGCCTTGCCCTTCGGCCTGGTGTCGTGCTGGACGAGGATGGTCGTCAGCGAGGTGAGCCTGATCTTCACCGTCTGGGCCTGAACGCCCATCGAGAGGGCGAGCGCGAGCGCCACCGTCACGACACCGCCGACAGGGATGCGCACGCCGGAATAGTGCCGCATCGGGGGCGGCCCTCGCACCACCCCGGCGCGTGAGGCTCAGGCGACCGGTGCCGGCGCCGGGTTCAACCGGTAGGTGTTCAGCACGTGGTTCTTCCCGGTCGAGACGGTCAGCGTCCCGCGCAGGCCGGCGAAGCTGCCTGTCCCGCCGACGACCGGAATGACGAGGTCGCCGTTTTGGAGGGTGTAGACCGAGCCGGCGAGTGTCAACGTGCCGCCCGGCAGCGTCGCCCTGCCGCTGAACGTCGCCGTGTGCGCGCCCGTGAAGGTCAGCTTGCCCGAGTCGGAGCCGACCGGCGAGCCCCGCTTCCGCCCGAACTGCGCGGCGGCGTTGACGAGCCGATCGCGATAGGTGACCGTGTCGCCCTTGCTCGCACCGTGCGGGCCGACGTCGTGGGTCGTCATCTTGACCGTCTCCGAGGTGACGAGGATCGTTCGCGTCGTCGCGGCCGACGCCGTGGAGGCGACGAGAGCGGCGCAGGCGGCCGCGAGCAGCAGCCGGAGTGTCATTCCCACTCGATCGTCGCCGGCGGCTTCGAGGTGACGTCGAGGACGACCCGGTTGACGGCCGGGATCTCGTTGACGATCCGCGAGGCGACCGTCTCGACGAGGTCGTAGGGCAGTCGCGCCCAGTCGGCCGTCATCGCGTCGTCGGAGGTGACGGCCCGGATGGCGATCGGGTAGCCGTACGTGCGCGAGTCCCCCTGCACGCCGACCGACCGGATCGCCGGCAGAACCGCAAACGACTGCCACAGCTCCCGGTAGAGGCCGGCCCGGCGAATCTCCTCCTGCAGGATCGCGTCCGCCTCGCGGAGCGTCTCGAGTCGCTCTGCGGTCACCTCGCCGATGATGCGGATCGCCAGCCCCGGGCCGGGGAAGGGCTGCCGCCAGACCATCCGCTCGGGCATTCCGAGCTCCTCGCCGACACGGCGTACCTCGTCCTTGAAGAGCAGGCGCAGCGGCTCGACGAGCTTCATCTTCATGTCGGCCGGGAGGCCGCCGACGTTGTGGTGGCTCTTGATCGACTCGGCGACGCCGTCCTCGCCGCCCGACTCGATCACGTCGGAGTAGAGCGTCCCCTGGACGAGGTAGCGCACGTCGCCGAGCCGGCGCGCCTCTTCCTCGAAGACCCGGATGAACTCGGTGCCGATCAGCTTGCGCTTCTGCTCGGGGTCGGTGACGCCCTCGAGGCGCGCGAGGAAGCGCTCCTGCGCGCGGACGTGGACGAGCGGCACGCGAAAGTGACCGGCGAAGGTCTCGACGACCTGGGCGGCCTCGTCCTTGCGGAGCAGGCCGTGGTCGACGAAGACGCACGTCAGCTGGTCGCCGACCGCCTTGTGGACGAGCAGGGCGGCGACGGCGCTGTCGACGCCCCCGGAGAGCCCGCAGAGGACGCGTTCGGAGCCGACGCGCGCACGGATCCGCTCGACCTGCTCCTCGATCACCGCCACGGGCGTCCACGTCGGCGCGGCGCCGGCGACGCCGTAGAGGAAGTTCTTCAGCACCTCCTGGCCGTGCGGGGTGTGGACGACCTCGAGGTGGAACTGGATCCCGTAGAGGCCGCGCGCCGCGTCCTCGAAGGCGCCGACCCGGGTCGTGCCCGAGCTGGCGACGACGCGCGCGCCCGCCGGCGGAGCCACGACGCTGTCTCTGTGGCTCATCCAGACGGTCTGCTCGGCCGGGAGATCGCGGAAGAGGGCGCTCTCACCGGTCGCGAGCTCGGCCTTCCCGAACTCGCCGACACCGGTCTCCTCGACGCGTCCGCCGAGCTCGAGCGCCAGGAGCTGCATGCCGTAGCAGATCCCGAGCGTCGGGATCCCGAGCGCGAAGATCGCGGGGTCACAGCGCGGCGCACCGTCGGCGTAGACCGAGGCAGGCCCGCCCGAGAGGATCAGCGCCACGGGGTTCCGCCGCGCGATCTCCTCGGCGCCGGCGCGGTAGGAGACGAGCTCGGAGTAGACCCGTGCCTCGCGAACGCGGCGGGCGATCAGCTGCGAGTACTGGCCGCCGAAGTCGAGCACGAGCACTGGCCGCTCCTCTGCCCGCGGCTCGGGGTGCAGGGCGACGAGCTCAGGCGCGGCGATAGTTGGGCGCGTCCTTCGTGATCGTGATGTCGTGCGGGTGCGACTCGCGCAGGCCGGCGCCGGTGATCCGGACGAAACGGGCCTGCTTCATCGCCTCGACGGTCGGGGCGCCGCAGTAGCCCATCGCCTGGCGCACGCCGCCGACAATCTGGTGGACGACGCCGTTCAGGGCCCCCTTGTACGGCACACGGCCCTCGATCCCCTCGGGCACCAGCTTCTCGACGTCCTCGACGTCACCCTGGAAGTAGCGGTCCTTCGAGAAGCCGCGCGCCTTCATCGCGCCGATCGAGCCCATGCCGCGGTACTCCTTGAAGCGCTCGCCGTGCGAGTAGACGACATCGCCCGGCGCCTCGTCGGTCCCGGCGAGCATCGAGCCGAGCATGACCGTGTCGGCGCCGGCGGCAATCGCCTTCGCGACGTCCCCGGAGGAGACCATGCCGCCGTCGCAGACGACGGGCACGCCGTGGCCGGCCGCGACCTCGGCGATGTCGTTGACCGCGGTCAGCTGCGGCATGCCGACCCCGGCGACGACGCGGGTCGTACAGATGCTCCCAGGCCCGACGCCCGCCTTGACCGCGTCGGCCCCGGCATCGATCAGGGCCTCGGCCGCGTCGCCCGTCGCGACGTTCCCGGCGACCACCTCGAACTCGCCGCGCAGCCCCTTGATGCGCGCAACCATCTCGACGACCCCGCGCGAATGTCCGTGGGCGGTGTCGACGACGAGCACGTCGGCGCCCGCCTCGACGAGCGCCTGCGCCCGCTCGATCGCGTCCGGCCCGACGCCGACGGCCGCGCCGACGCGGAGCCGGCCCTGCGGGTCCTTCGTCGCCGCCGGAAACTCGATCCGCTTCGAGATGTCCTTGACGGTGATCAGGCCGCGCAGCACCCCATCGGCATCGACGACCGGCAGCTTCTCGATCCGGTGGCGGTGGAGGAGGCTCTCGGCCTCGGCGAGTGTCGTCCCGACCGGGGCGGTGACGAGGTTCGCCGCGGTCATCAGTGCCGAGACCGGCTGCGCGAGGTCCTTCTCGAAGCGCAGGTCGCGGTTGGTGAGGATCCCGACGAGCCGGCCGGCCTGGTCGGTGATCGGGACGCCCGAGACGTGGTAGTGGTCCATCAGCTCGAGCGCGTCGGCGACGAGCGCGGTCGGGGGCAGGGTGAGCGGCTCGACGATCATCCCCGACTCGGAGCGCTTCACCTTGTCGACCTCGGCGACCTGGTCGGCGATCGAGAGGTTTCGGTGGACGACACCGATGCCGCCCTCGCGGGCGAGCGCGATCGCCATCCGAGCCTCGGTGACCGTGTCCATCGCGGCCGAGACGATCGGGATCTCGAGCGCGATCGTGCGGGTCAGCCGCGTCGCCGTCGAGACGTCGTTCGGAAGCACGGCCGACTCCGCCGGTACGAGGAGGACGTCGTCGAAGGTGAGGCCCTCCTTGCCGAACTTCTCGGAGCGGTCGAGCGAGGAATCGTCCAGGCGCTCGACTCTCCCGATCTCCATTGCGACACGATACCGGGCGCGGCGGCGAGGCGATCCGCGCGAGCGGGAACGCGGCTGCGCACCGCAGCGGCACGCGCGTCACGATCGGCTAGACGGAAACCTGCTCGAGCTCGGCGACGGTCACGCCCGCCTGGAGGCGCACAGCCTCGCGCGGATCGAACCGGCCGGCGCCGAGCTCGAGGGTCGAGGCGGCTCCGGCCGCGACCCCCTCGCGCAGGGCCTCCTCGTGGCCCCGGCCCGCCTCCCAGGCGGCGACGAACGCGGCGAGGAACGTGTCGCCGCTGCCGACGCGCGAGACCGCCTCGACGCGCGGGGCCTCGACGCGGTAGCGGCGGATCGTCCGGTCCTCGCGCAGGAGGGCGTAACAGCCGCCCTCGGTCGTGATGACGACGTTGCGGGCGCCCCGATCGGCGATCTGGTCGAGCGCCAGCACGAAGTCCTCGTCGTCGTGGAACTCCTGCCCGACGAGCGCCTCCGCCTCGGCCTGGTTCGGCGTCACGAGGAACGGCTCTGCCTCGATGCCGAGCCGGAGCGGCTCGCCCTCGGTGTCGAGCGCCGAGGGGATCGAGAGGCGGGCGAGCTCGTGGATCGCCCGGGCGTAGAAGTCGTCGGCGACGTCACGCGGCAGCGAGCCCGCGAAGACGACGAGGCTCGCGCCCTGGGAGAGGTAGCGAAGCTTGCCGTCGAACAGCTCGAGCTCCTCGGGGTTGACCGTCGGCCCCCACTCGTTGATCTCGGTATAGCTCTGGTTGGTCGGGTCGACGACCGCCGTGGTCGTACGCGACTCGGCCTCGATCCGGACGAAGTCGTTCAGGATCGCCTCGCCGGTCAGGCGCTCGACGATGCGCAGCCCCGACTGGCCGCCGGCGAGGCCGGTCGCGACGACCGGGACCCCGAGCGCCTTCAGCGCTCGCGCGACATTGATCCCCTTGCCGCCCGCGAGCGGGAGCCCGGCGCTGGCACGGTGGCGCTGGCCGCGCTGGAAGTTGGGGACCGTGATCGTGCGGGCGAAGGCGGCGTTGAGCGTGACCGTGACGATCATCAGGAGAAGAGGTCGACGACGTTGCGGACTGTACGCGTCGCGTACCACTCGACGCGGCCGGCGAGCCCCGGGGCGGCGACGGACCGCGCGCTCACGAGCGGCCGTTCGCCGACGAGCCTGCCGCTGCGCCCAGATCTCGACGCGTCCGAGCACCTGTCCGCGCCGAAGCGGCAGCGAGGCGACGATCGGGGCGACCACACGCTCGACGAGGGGCGAGCCGACCCGCACGACCGCCCGCATCGGGCGCTTCGCGACGAGCGCGACCGGAGCGCGGCCGTAGGGGAGGAGGACCCGCGCGTAGCTGAGGCCTGCGCTCGACGGCGACGACCTGGCGGTACTGCGCGAGCCCATAGGCGAGGAGCGTCTCGAGATCGGCGTCCCGGCGGGCCCGCGAGGGGCTCCCGAGGATCGCCGCGTAGATGACGGTGCCGTCTCCGCGGACGGCCGTCACCTGGTTCCAGTGGGCGGCGGAGGTGTGGCCCGTCTTGACGCCGAAGACGCCCGGGAAGACTCCGAGCAGGTCGTCCCAGGTGTGGACGACGAAGCCGTCGGCGAGCGTGGCGGTCGTCTCGGCGACCGTGGCGCGGACGGCCGGGATCCGCATCGCCGCGAGGGCGAGGCGCACGACGTCACGGGCGCTCGAGTACTCGCCCGGGGCATCGAGGCCGTCGGGCCGGACGAAGTGCGAGTCGGTCAGACCGAGCTTGCGGGCCTCGGCGTTCATCAGCACGGCGAAGGCGCCGAAGCTGGGCGCGGTCGCGAGAGCGAGTGCGTCGGCGGCATCGTTTGCCGACTGGATCAGCGTGCCCTTCAGGAGGTCGGAGACGCGTGATCTCCTGACCCGGCTGGAGGTAGATCGACTCCTGGCCGACCGCCGCGGCGCGCGGATCGACGGAGACCACCTCGGAGAGCCTCAGGTGCTGGAGCGCGACGATGACCGTCATCAGCTTGGTGATCGAGGCGATCGGCACGCGGCGGCGGTCGTCGTGCTCGGCGAGGACAGCACCGGTCGAGGGGTTCTCGACGAGCCACGCACGCGCATCGATCTGCGGTGCCGCCGCCGCGGCACCGGCGACCCATCCGGACGCGGCGAGCACGAACGCCGCGAGCAACGCCCTCATCGGAGCTTGAGCCGCTCGCCGATGAAGAGGGCGGTCGGCGAGATCCTCGGGTTGAGCGCGAGCAGCCGTGCGACCGGAACGTGTGTCCGCGCGGCGATCGCTCCCAGCGTGTCGCCGGCGCGCACGACGTAGTTCGCCGGACCCGGGCGGCGGCTTGCCGGCGGTACGCGCGCGACCGTCGTCGCCGCGGCCGGTGGCGAGGCGTGGTGGCGAACCTCGCCGCGCAGCAGCCAGATCGCGACCGTCGCCGCGACGAGCAGGAGCACGGGGCCCGCGTAGCCGCGCCAGCCGCGGCCAGCCGCCGTTGTTACCAGCCCGAGACGTTCCATATCTCGCCGCGCAGGCGGGCGGCCTCCGCGCCCGCCGCAGACCGGAAGTCGCCCCCGACCTCGCGGAACGCGTAGTTGACCGAGCGCGAGGCGCTGACGAGCGCGCTCGCCGGGCCGCTCGTGAAGGCCCGGGCGACGTCGCCCGGCGTCGCGCCCTGCGCGCCGACGCCCGGCAGGAGCATGATCGACTGCGGCATCAGCTTGCGGGCCTCGCTGACGGCACGGGGATGGGTGGCGCCGACCACCGCGCCGACGGAGGAGAGTCCTCGTTCGCCGACGAGGTCGGCACCCCACTCCGAGACGAGCGCCGCCACCTGCTGCCAGACCTGCCGGCCGTCCGACAGCGTCAGATCCTGGATCTCTCCACCCGCGTTCGACGTCTTGACGATCAGGAAGATGCCCGTCCCCGATCGCCGCGCGGCCGCGAGGTACGGCTCGATCGACTCGCGCCCGAGCCACGGGTTGACGGTGAGCGCGTCGGCGGGCGCGTCGGAGCCTTCGAGGTACGCCGCCGCATAGGCGCGGGCGGTCGAGCCGACGTCGCCCCGCTTGCCGTCGGCGATCACGAGCAGGCCCGCCCGGCGGGCGTAGGCGCAGGTCTCCGCGAACGCGGCCATGCCCGATGCCCCGAGGGCCTCGAAGAACGCGAGCTGCGGCTTCACGGCGACCGCGTGCGGCGCGACCGCATCGACGATCCCGCAGCAGAAGCGGGTGACGTCACCGCGGAGCTCGACGGGTAGCAGGTCGGGGTGGGGATCGAGCCCGACGACGAGCTGGCTTCGCTTGCGCTCGACCTCAGCGGCGACCCGGTCGCCGAAGGTGAGCGTCGCGACGGCCATCCGCCCACAGCTTAGAGGTCGGCCCGGAACGAGCGAGGGCCGCATGCGCGGCCCCCGTCGTCGAGCTGAAAGCCGTGTCCCTAGCCTTTGAGCGCGGCCTTCAGCTGACTCCCGGCACTGAACTTCGGGACGGTCGTCGCGGCGATGTGGACACGCTCGCCCGTGCGCGGGTTGACACCCATGCGGGCGGCACGTGCGGCCGCGGAGAACTTGCCGAAGCCCGTGAAGTTGATCGAGTCGCCGCCCTTCAGCGCCTCGGTGACCGACTCCAGGAAGGCGTCGACGGCCTTCCCCGCGTCACGGTTCGAGAGACCGCTCTTCTGAGCGACCTTCTGGATGAACTCCTGCTTCGTCAAAGCCTTCCTCCTGGTTGGGGTGTCGATGTCTTCAGACCTTGGGCGAGACCCTAACAACCCGGTCGGATATCGCTCAACCATGCGGGGTGGCGGCGGACCTGCGCACCTCCGAGGCGAGCAGGATCGGCCGCAGCCTGACCGCCGCCCGGGCGAGCGCGTCGGCGCCGCCCTCCTCGCGGTCGACGACGCAGACGACCGTCGAGACGTCGAGCCCGGCGGCGCGGAGAACCTCGACCGCTTCGAGCGCCGCCCCGCCGGCGGTGACGACGTCCTCGACGAGGCAGACGCGCTCGCCGGGCTCGAAGACGCCTTCGATCCGGTTGCCGGTGCCGTAGTCCTTGACCGCGCCGCGCACGATCACGAAGGGAAGGTCGGACGCCAGCGAGGCGGCCGCGGCCAGCGGGACCGCGCCGAGCTCGGGCGCCGCGAGCCGGATCGCCTCGGGCTCGAACTCGCTCACGGCAGCGGCGATCGCAGCGCCGAGGGTACGCAGGAGGTCTGGCCGCGTCGAGAAGCGGTACTTGTCGAGGTAGTAGGAGCTTCGCCTGCCCGAGCGCAGGAGGAAGTCGCCCTCGAGCAGGGCGGCGTTCCGGATCGCCCCGGCGAGCTCTCGGCGTGTGTCGACCATCTAGCCCGGCAGCGCGAGACAGTCGCGCGCCAGGGAGAGAACATGCTCGAGGTCGTCGGAGCCCTCGAGGAGCGAGACGATCGAACCATCGCTCGGCGTAGAGCTCGACCCGCTCGAGCCGTCGTGCGGACCGGCGCCGGTAGAGCACCGAGCCGGCCAGCGAGCCGGCGAGCGAGGATCACGGCTGTCAGGGACTTACGCAGAGCTGTCTGCCTTCTTGGCTCGCCGCGACGGCGCCGCCTTGGCGGCCGCCGGGCGGCTTCGGCGGCGGCGTCTCCTCGATCGACCCGAGGCAGTGCTTCAGGTCGTAGAAGACGAGTCCGACGGTCGGATCCGGACGTGTCGTCGCCGCGATCAGACGGCCGTTGGACCGCACCGCGAAGACGCTTCCCTCGAGCGTCGAGGCTTCGAGCTGGGTGAGCTCGCCGAGGCCGCGTGCCCGGGCGAGCCGTTCGGCCTCCTCGAGCAGGCGGCGCGGTTGCCGCCACGAGCCGCTCGGCGCGCTGCCGGTCGCCGACGGTCGTCGCCAGCAGCGATCCGCTGCCGTCGACGATCGCGACGTTGACCACTTCCGAGGAGATCTCGGTGAGGTCGGCGAGCGCCTGTGCCGCATCCATCGGCTGAGCATACTGCCGGGCCGCCGGCGCGACCGCCGCCTCCGCGCCCGTCAGGGTTGGGCGAGCGGCCCGATCGCCGCCACGAGCGCCTGGGCGGCGCGGGCGCGATGGGAGTTGCCTCGCTTCCAGCCGTCGCCGATCTCGGCGACGGTGCGGTCTCCCCGGCCGGGATGAAGATCGGGTCGTAGCCGAAGCCGCCGTCGCCACGCCGCGCCGTCGCGAGCTCGCCCTCGAGGACGCCGGGGCCGCGGAACTCCTCGCCGGCCGGCGAGAGGCGCGACGAGCTCGGTGACCATGCGCGCCCGGCGCTCGGGCTCGCCGGCGAGCCGTTCGAGCAGCGCGTCTGCCTGGTCGCGGCCCGGCGCCCAGCGGGCCGAGTGGAGGCCGGGGCCGCCGTCGAGCGCGGCGCACTCGATCCCGGAGTCCTCGCCGAGCACCCAGGCATCGGCCGGCGCCAGCGGGCGCCCGAAGCGCGCCTTCAGGAGCGCGTTCTCGTAGTAGGTCTCGCCCGTCTCCTCCGGGTAGCCGGGGGCGTCGAGCGAGCTCGATCTGCCAGCCGGGGAGCGCCTCGCGCAGCTCGTCCAGCTTGTGGCGGTTCCGCGAGGCGAGCACCGCCTTCATCGCGTCGCGCTCAGTCGCGCGGAACGTCGATCGCGTCCCGCTGCACCGCGGCGAGCTCCTCGATCCCGGCGGCGGCGAGGTCGAGCAGCTCGTCGAGCCGCGCGCGGTCGAACGGCGCCGCGCTCGGCGGTCGCCTGCACCTCGACGAACCGCCCGTCGCCGGTCATGACGACGTTCAGGTCGACGTCGGCGGTCGAGTCCTCGGAGTAGTCGAGGTCGAGCAGCGACTCGCCGCCGACGACGCCGACCGAGACGGCGGCGACCGAGCCGGTCAGCGCCTTGGCGAGCCCGAAGCGGTCGAGCGCGCGGCGAGCGCGACGTAGGCGCCGCAGATCGCGGCGCAGCGCGTGCCGCCGTCGGCCTGGAGGACGTCGCAGTCGAGGTGCACGGTGCGCTCGCCGAGCGCCTCGAAGTCGACGACGCCGCGGACCGCGCGGCCGATCAGCCGCTGGATCTCGACCGTCCGCCCGCCCTGCTTCCGCGGACGGCCTCGCGCTCGGTGCGCTCGCCGGTCGAGGCGGGCAGCAGCGAGTACTCGGCCGTCACCCAGCCGCGGCCGCTGCGGTAGAGCCAGCGCGGCACGCTCTCGACGACGCTCGCGGTGCAGAGCACGCGCGTCGCGCCCTGCGACCAGAGCACCATCCCGTGGGGCTGCGTCGAGGAACCTCGGGTCGGCCTCGACCGGCCGCAGCTCGTCGCGCCGGCGCCCGTCGAGCCGGCGTCACGCCGCCGCCCGCTCCAGCTCGGCGACCGCGACGCGTCTGACCTCGTCGAGCGGCAGCTGCAGGAACCGCTCGCCGAGCTCCCGGAAGAGCATCGGGGTCGCCGGTCGTCAGGAACCGGTAGCGCCCCTCGCGGTCCGGCGTCGTTCTCGAACCCCTTGCGGGCGAGCGTCTCGTCGACCTCGCGGGCCGTCTCCTCGGCCGAGAAGACGAGCGTGACGTCGCGGCCGAAGACGCGCTCGAACACCGGGCGGATCAGCGGATAGTGGGTGCAGCCGAGGATGACGGTGTCGCAGCCGGCCCGCCGGAGCGGCGCGGCGTAGCGAGCGGACCGCGTCGGCCGTCTGGTCGCCGCTCTCGATCAGCGGCACGAGCTCGGGGCAGGCGACGGCGGTGAAGCGGACGCCGGCGTCGAGCGTCTCGACGAGCGTGCGGTAGCGGCCGGCGCTGACGGTCGCCTGCGTCGCGAGCAGGCCGATCCGCCGGTTGCGGGTCGCGCGGACGGCCGCCGCCGCCTCGGGCGCGATCACGCCGATGACCGGAACCGCCAGCGAGGCTTGCAGCGCGGGCAGCGCCGCCGAGGTCGCGGCGTTGCAGGCGACGACGATCAGCTTCACGCCCGCCAGCTCGAGGTAGCGAGCGATCTCGTAGGCGAAGCGGGCGATCTCGGCGAGCGGCCGCGGCCCGTAGGGCAGCCGCGCGTGGTCGCCGAGGTAGACGAAGTCCTCGTTCGGCATCGTCACCAGGCACTCGTGCAGGACGGTCAGCCCGCCGACTCCGGAGTCGAAGACGCCGATCGGCCGCGCATCCATGCGGGCGATTCTACGGTCGCGACCAGCTGCCTATGCTGCCGAGGATGGCGGCCCCGGTCCGGATCGGCACCTGCTCGTTCGCCGACGAGGCGCTCGTCAAGTCCTGGTACCCGCGCGGTCTGCCGCCGAGCGAGCGGCTCGGCTTCTACGCGGAGCACTTCTCGACGGTCGAGATCGACTCGACCTTCTACCGCGTTCCCGACGAGCGATGGTGCAGGGCTGGGCCGACCGGACGCCGGCGGGGTTCGTGATCCACATCAAGGCGTTCGGGCTGATGACCCGCCATCCGGTGCGGCTGGAGCAGCTCCCGCCCGACCTGCGCGAGGGGATGCCGCTCGACGACCGCGGCCGGGTCGACCGCCCGTCGCGCGAGGCACGCGCGACCGTCTTCCGCGAGTTCCTGACCGCGCTCGAGCCGCTGCGGCACAGCGGGAAGCTCGGCGGGATCCTCTTCCAGCTGCCGCCCTACGTCGTCCCGAAGCCGGCCTCGTTCGACTACCTCGCCTGGGCACGCGACCAGCTCGGCGGCGACGAGATGCTCGTCGAGTTCCGCCACCGCGACTGGTTCGCCGAGAGCCGCCGCGCGCAGGTGCTCGGCTGGCTCGAGGAGCGAGCGGATGTCGTACGTGACGGTCGATGCGCCGCGCCTCGACGCCGCGAACGTCCCGCAGACCGTCGTCGCGGTGACCGGGCCCCTCGCCTACGTCCGCTTCCACGGCCGCAACGCCGCGACCTGGAAGAAGCGAGGCGGCGGCGCCGCCCAGCGCTTCGACTACCTCTACGGCCGCGACGAGCTCGCCGGCTGGGTCGAGCCCCTGCGCGAGCTCGCGGGCTCCGCCGAGCAGACCTTCGCCTTCTTCAACAACAACAACCAGACCGACGGCGTCGCGCAGGCCCCGGCCGGGGCCGAGCTGCTGCGCGGCTTGCTCGAGGACGAGCACGTCCCGGTCGGCTGATAGCAGGCGATCACGCTTCGCGCTTCGGCCACGGCGGGCTAGCGTTGCGGCGTGCGCGTCCTCTCGGTCACCCACGGCGAGCTCGTCCGCTCGGAGCTCTTCGGCGAGGTCGTCCTCGACGCGGGCCACGAGCTCGTCGAGTGGGAGATCGGCACGGGCCCGAGACCCGTGGGCGACTTCGCGGCCGTGCTCGTGCTCGGCGGCCACATGAACGTCGGCGAGGAGGCCGAGCACCCGTGGCTCGTCGACGAGTACGAGCTGCTGCGCGGGCTCGTCGACGCGCGGACGCCGCTCTTCGCGGTCTGCCTCGGCGCCCAGACGCTCGCGCACGCGTTCGGCGCCCGGGTCGAGCGGCTCTCCGCACGCCAGGCGGGGTTCGTCGAGGTCACGTTGACGGCGGCCGGCGACGAGCGACCCGGTACTGGGCGTGCTCCCGCCAAGGTTTGAGGCCCTCGTCGGCAACGCCTTCGGCTTCGAGGTGCCGAGCGTCGGTATCGAGCTCGCCACCTCGCCGCTCCAGCCCCAGGCCTACCGGATCGGCGCTGCCGCCTGGGCGGTGCAGTTCCACCCGGAGGCGAGGCGCGGGCAGGTGCTTCGCTGGTTCGAGAGCGACGAGGAGGGTCTGCCGCGTCCGCTCGCCGAGCTCGAGCGCGAGCTCGAGGCGAAGATCGACGGCTGGCACCGCCTCGGCCGAAGCCTCTGCCTGGCCTTCCTGGACGTGGCCGCCGACGGCCCGACCGCTCAGCCGCCGTAGTCGGCGGGGTTGTAGCCGACGCACGAGGCAAGCGAGAGCACCACGCCCGGGGGCGGGAGGCTGGTCTGGGCAGTCGAGTCGTAGGTCGGCTGCCAGCGGCTGCCGTGTCTGAACCAGACGTACGTGGCGGCGCCCGAGACGTTCGAGACCGCCTCGGCGGCCGCCCAGCGCGGGTCGAGTCGCGAGAGGCAGACGTGGTCGAGACGGGAGCTCCGTGCGTACGGCGTCAACGCGCTGCTCAGAAAGCTCGCCCGGATCGCAGCGGTCTCCGCTCTCGTCGCCGATCGCGCGTGCAGGATCGCCGGCGGCGGACAGGTCACCCGCAACAGGTCGTGGGCGACCGGCGCCGGAACGTAGACGCACGCCCCGTCGGCCGGCTCCTCGAGCTCGCGCGTCCACACGACCTTCCAGTCCCCGCCCGACCGTGCGAGCACGCTGTTGTTCCGCGCCGAGTAGCCGTTGTTCGCGAACCCCCAGTTGATGCTCGCGAAGCCGGCATCGGCCGAGGAGACCTTGACCGTCTGGACCGCGACGTTTCCCTGCTCGCCGCGGAGCGCCGCGATGATCGCGAGCTTCTGGGTCGGGCTCGGCTGGCGGGCTCCCCCAGCTCTCGCCGACGGCGAGCGTCGCGAGCACGCTGACGAGAACGACGCCTGTCGCGACCCGGCTCATGTCGCTTCTTCGCGTTCGAGCGGGAGGTCGCTTCTCGACCACTCGTGCCAGGAACCCGAGTAGTTGCGCGCCTGGTAGCCCAGGCTCCTGAGGATCTCCACCGCGGTCGCCGAGCGGGAGCCGCTGTGGCAGTAGGCGACGACCTCGGGGTCTCCCGGCGGGCCGAGCCGCTCCGCGAGCTCCGCGACCGAGAGGAACACGAGCTCCTCGACGGGCAGGTTGAGTGCGCCCGGGATGTGGCCCTGCCGGGGGTCGCACGGCGCGCCGAGCGAGCCGTCGTACTCCTCCGGCCGGCGCACATCGAGGAGCCGCACCTCGACAAGCCGGCGGGCGAGTTCGTCGATGCCGATCGGCTCGGTCACGCGAGCCCCCGCACGAGCTCGAGCTCGACCGCCACGGCCGGCCGGGCCGCGAGCGTTCCGAGCCAGGCTTCAAGGCGGTCCGGGAGCGCGACGCCGTAGAGCTCGCGCAGCCGGATGACCCACGGCAGGAACGCGAAGTCGACATAGAGGCTCTCGCCGACCGGGCAGGGCGAGCAGCCGGTCGGCGATCGCGTTTTCGTCGCCACGCCGCAGCGCGTAGTAGTCGTCGCCGAGAAGTGCGTCGAAGCGGAACACCGCAAGCCGCGCGGCGGCTCGCCGGGCGGGGTCGGCGGGCAAGAGTGCAGGCTCGCTGAAGCGCTCCTCGAGGTATTCGACGATCACGGCCGACTCGGGCAGGGGGAAGCCGTCGTCGAGGACCGGCACCTTGCCGAGGGGGTTCAGCTCGTAGAGCAGCGGCGGACGGTTACCGAGGTCGATCTCGATCGTCTCGTAGGCAACGCCCTTCTCCGCGAGCGCGAGCCGGGCGCGGGCGCAGAAGGGACAGCGGGCTGCGTCGTAGAGTTTCACGGGTCGACGTCGAGCCCGATCACGCCCGCGATCTCGCGGTAGAGGTCCTCGGGTGGCGGCAGGTCGGCCGGCGACTCGGCCGTTCGCGCTGCCCGGCGAACCTGTTCGCGGTCGGCGCCGGTCAGGCGGGCGACGAGCGTCGGGTTCGCCTCGAGCGCGAGCGCCTCGCCGCGGTCGAGCTCACCGTAGAACGCCGGCAGCGACAGGTACTCGTCGAGCATCAGGCCGCTCTCGTAGAGACGGAAGCGGACGACCGCGCCATGCTCGAGCGCGAGCGCGATGACGACGGCCCCCAACCGGTCGGAGAGATCGGCCGCGAGCCGGGACTGGGCGTCACGGTCGCCGTCGAGGAGCGGGTCGACCACCCGGATCCAGCCGTTCGACGCGTCGCGTACCTCGACCTCGGCGAGCCGGGGGACGAAGTGGGCGATCGCGCGCTCGACCGACTCGCGATCGTCGGTCTGCGCGTGGGTGGAGGCGCGCGAGGGGCCGGCCGGGACGTCGCCGAGCCGCACGTCGAGAGCGTCGAGCGACTGTGCGAGCACGAGCTCGACCGGCTCGAAGCCCAGGCGCCGCCAGACGGACTCGGCGAGCGCGTTTGTCACGAGCACGCCGAGGGAGAGATGGGTGGCACCCTGCTCGCGGGCGGCGCGCCCGCAGGCGGCGAGCAGCGCCTTCGCGACCCCCTGACGGCGGGCGCGCTCGGCGACGTGCACCGTGTCGACGTGCCAGCGGGTCGACTCGACCGCAGTCGCATCGAGCATCCCGATTGCCCCCTGCTCGTCCTCGGCCAGGAAGACCCCGCCGGTCCCGATGTTGCGGCGCATCGCCCGCCAATCGCGCTCCCAGGTGTCGGGCTCGAAGCCGGGGGGCACCGGCACCTCCGCGTCGAACTCCTGCCAGAGCCCGTGGAGGGCGCCCTCGTCCTTTTCAGTTGCAGGGCGAATGTTCACGGCATCCGGGAGGCGGTCAGCAGGTAGTGCGCGGAGAGGTTCTGGAAGGGTTCGAGGCGAGGGCCGAGAGCGTAGACATCGGAACGGTAGAAGAGATCGACCGCCTTGCGCAGCGCGAGGTCACCGGCGGGCCAGGCCCGCGCCCGTGCGAGGTGCCGGCCGAGGAACCACTCGGCCGTCCAGGGGCCGAGTCCGCGCACCGCGGTCAGGCGCGCTCTCACCTCGTCGTCGGAGAGCGCCGAGAGCCCCGTGAGGTCGAGCTCGGCGCGGGCGAGGCCGATCACATACTCGGCCTTCCGCCCGGAGAAGCCGAGCGAGACGAGCTCCGGCGCGCTCGCGGCCGCGACCCGCTCCCGGGTCGGGAACGCGTAGGTCCGGCCGGCGGCGACCCCGAGCCGCTCGATCAGGCGGTTGCGGATGGCGCTGGCCGCCCGCAGCGACACCTGCTGGGCTGTGATCGACGTCACGAGCGCCTCGAACGGGTCGGGGACGAGAGGCGGGCGCAGTCCGGCGAGCCGACTCGCGATCCCTGCCAGCACCGGGTCGCCCGCGGCCCAGGCAAGGAACGGGTCGAGCTCGAACTCGCGCCCGAGGAGCTTCTCGACGACCGGGCGCGTCTCGGCGTCGAGCGGCTCGACCGTTACGCCCCCGGGGGCGGCGGCGATTCGCACCTCGCGACCGGCGACGACCCTGTGCAGTGCGCCGTCCTCGAAGCGGTTCGCGAGATCGCGCCCGAAGACGCGAAAGCGCTCGGTCGAGAGGGCGAAGTCGTACGGGTCGGGGAAGCGCAGCAGCATCGACGTCAAGTCTCCCTGACCACTCGGTACGATGGTCCGAGCGTTCCGACCGCGCCCGCACGACGACCGAACGAGAGATGAGAACGACGAACCGGATCTCGCTCCTGCGCGCGCCCGTCGTCGCCGCCCTGGCCACGATCGCCGTCGTTGCCGCCGCGGCGCACGGCGCCGGCGCCGCCTCCCGCGGGGCGACCGGGGTCCAGGTGACCGACGCCGCGCCGTTCTGGTCGCCGAACGGGAAGCAGATCGCCTTCTCGAGCCAGGTCAACGGGCTCTGGCAGATCTACACGGTGAACGCCGGTGGCGGCAGCCGCAGGCAGCTGACGAACGGGAGTCTCGCCAGCATCGACCTGGCCTGGTCGCCGACCGGCAAGCAGATCGCGTTCTCGAAGGTGGTCGACGGGCAGGTGATCACGAGCGGTCACGTCTACGTGATCAACGCGAACGGCGGCGGCCTGCACGAGGTGACGAGCGGCGGCGGCGGCTATGACGAGCTGCTCGACTGGTCACCCGACGGGACGATGCTCGAGTTCGACCGCGTCACGAACGGGATCGGCGCCATCTACACCGTCGGCGTCGGCGGCGGCAAGCTGCGTGAGCTGACACCCAGTTCCAGCGACGACGACTACTGGGGTGTCTGGTCGCCAAACGGCAAGAAGATCGCCTTCGACCGAACGGGCGCGAGCGCCTTCGGCAACATCTGGGTGATGAACGCCGACGGGTCCGGCGCGACCCGACTGACCTCGAATCCCCATGACAACTTCGGCTCGGCCTGGTCGCCCGACAGCAGCAAGATCGCCTTCATGTCGAACCGGACTGGGTACTACCAGGTCTACGTCATGCCCGCGAGCGGGGGGCAGCAGACCCAGCTCTCGCACGCTGTCAAGGGCAACGCCGGCGAGCCGGTCTGGTCGCCCGACGGCACCAAGATCGCCTACCAGGCGCAGGTCAACGGCAACTACCAGATCTTCGTCGTCAATGCCGACGGCAGCGGCACCAAGCAGCTGACGAACGTCGCCTACGACAACACCGATCCGGCCTGGTCGCCGAGCGGCAAGCAGATCGCGTTCCTGACCACGCGCGACGGCGGCTCCGACGTCTACGTGATGAACGCCGACGGCTCCGGCCAGAAGCGCGTCGGCTAACCCGGGCGAGCCCCGACGCGGTTGCGGAGGACGCCGATCCCCTCGGCGTCGATCTCGACGACGTCTCCCGGGCGGAGCGCCGGCCCGGCACCGCCCGCCGCGGCGGCGACGAGCAGATCGCCCGGTCGCAGCTCGGTGTTCCGGGCGGCGTGGACGACGAGCTCGGGCCAGGAGTGCACGAGCTCGCGCAGGTCGGTGCCGCAGCGCTCCTCGCCGTTGACGCGGGCGACGAGCCGCGTCCCGGCGAACTCGTCGGGTGTGACGACGACAGGGCCGAGCGCGAGCCCGAAGTCGCTGCTCTTCGAGGGGCCGAAGCCGGCCTCGCGCTCGGCCTGCGCGAGGTCGCGTGCGATCCAGGCGTTGGCCGCCGTGAAGCCGCCGATCTCGCCGTGCGCACCGATGACCGCGGCGAGAGCCAGCCGGTAGTCGAGCTCATCCGTCCCTGCCGGGTACGGGAGCTCCTGCTCGGAGCCGAGGAGCGGGATCGGACTGACGAACGAGAAGAACGGCGTCTCGCCGCGCTCGAAGGGAAGGAAGAGGCGGACCGCGGGGGGATGGAGGACGGGCGGGCGCAGGTCGCAGGCCGCGGCCGGATACTCGGCGTGCGCCCGGGCGGCCCCTCCGCCCGTGAAGAACGCCTGCAGCGTCTGGGCGGCGAGCTGGACGATCTGCTCGCCCTCGACCCGGCCGGGCCAGCCACGCTCGAGCGCGAGCTCCTTCGGGGTGAACATGCAGAGCTTCACGCGGCACCGGGCTCGGTGTGGACGATCACATCCGCGATCTCGGGCGCCTCGAGGCGAAGGCGGGCCTCGATCTCGCTGGCCCGCGTATGGGCGACGTCGAGGCTCGTGCCCCCGTCGAGGCCGAGAGTCAGGAAGGCGACGAGGCCCGCGTCGGTGCGCATGAAGCGGAGCGCCCTCGGTCGCGAACCGGTCAGTTCCCGCACGATCCGCTCGACCGCAGCCGCGTCGCGGGCGTCCTGGACCTCGCGTCCCTCGGAGAGGCCACCGATCGGCTCGAGGTGCGTCTGGACACCGTCGAGCGACGGGACGGCCGCCCGGATCGCCTCTTCGACATGCTCGGCGACCTCGTGTGCCTCGGCGAGCGTCATCGTGCCCGGGAGCTTGACGTGGAGCGAGAGCTCGCTGCGCCCGGCGAGGTCGACGAGGCTGACGTTGTGGACCTCACGCACGCCGGGCACGGCCGCGGCGGCGGCGTAGGCACGGTCACGCGGGTCACTGTCCTCGCCCGGCTCGACGTGGACGACGATGTCGCTTCCCGGCAGCGCCTCCTGGACGGCAGCCTCGACCGCGTCGGCGGCCGCATGGCCCTGCCCGACGGCCGCCGAGGCCGAGACGCCGATCACGACGTCGGCGAACTCGCGGCCGCCCGCCTGCCGCATCCGCAGACGCCGGAGCTCGACCGCCGGGCCGAGCGCCGCGATCGCGTGACGTGCGGCGGCCTCGGCTCCCGCCGGCGCCCGGTCCATGAGCACGCCGACGTTGCCGCGGATCAGCCGCGCCGCCGCGGCGAGGACGAGGACGGCAACGAAGAGCGCCGCGACGGCGTCGCCGTCCGGGTGGCCGGCATGAGCGAGCAGAAGCCCGGCGAGGACGGCGATCGAGCCGGCCAGGTCGCTCGCGAAGTGCACCGCATTCGAGGCGAGGGCAGGGCTCTCGGTGGCGCGAGAGACACGCCACGAGAGGCTCGCCCGGCTTGCGTCGACGATGATCACGACCCCGATCGTCGCGAAGACGTACCAGCTCGTGTCCACGATCGGCTTCGTCGTCGCGAACAGCCGCTCGAGCGCCCGCACCGCGATCAGCACGCTCGCGAGCGAGAGGAAGGTCGCCTCGGCGAGCGCCGCCAGGTGCTCCGCCTTGCCGTGGCCGTACGGGTGCGAGACGTCGGGCGGCCGGCCCGAGACGCCGAGTGCGAAGAACGTCAGGAGCGCCGCGACGAGGTCTGTTCCCGAGTGGACAGCCTCCGAAACGAGGCCAAGGCTGTTCGCCGACAGCCCGACGGTCAGCTTCAGGACGACGAGCCCGGCGGCCGCGCCGACCGAGAAGAGCGCGGTGCGCCGCTGCGCGCTCAGAGCTCCTCCAGCGGCCACAGGAGCACATCCTGGGCGGCCGCGTAGAGGAGGTTCGGGTCGCCAGCGGGCGGAGGCGGCGTGAGCGTCGACGGCTCGAAGCCGGCGCGAGCCTGCTCGAGGCGCCACGGCAGGTGGTTGAGCTCGATGCCGTAGAGGCGGCCACCGTCGCCGCTATAGAGGGCGTATCGCTCCGTCAGGAAGTGGTCGAGCGTTCCGGGCACCGCCGCGAACGGGTTGCCGCTGCGGGCGTATTCGACCGCGAACCCGTGCCCGTCACGGCGTGCCTCGAAGCGGAGGGATCCGGCGGCACCCTCCTGCAGCGAGAGGCGGGCACCGCACGCCGGCAGCCGGTGCGTTCGCTTCAGCACCTCGGCGACGAGCTGCTTGCCGGTCTCGAGCTGGAAGAGCCAGAGCCCCGGCCGCCCCTGCCAGGTGACGGGCGCGCGCACCTCGAGCTGGAGGAACGAGGCGACGCCGGGCAAGCGGCGGCAGGCCGCGGACACGAAAGTCCGACACCCGGTAGGCGGCGACCCCGAGCCAGGCACTCCCCGCGAACGTGTCGGCGACCAGTCCGCCCGGGAGCCGACGGGCGAGCTCCTCGCGAGGCAGGCTCCAGTGTGCGAGGAGGACGTCGCGCTGGGTGAAGGCGAGCGACCACGGCCCAGCCGGCAGCGGCCACGGACGGTGGGCGGACGCGGCAGCGAGCAGGCCCTGCCGCGCGATTGCGTCGAAGCCGCCGAGGTCGTCCATGCACGGATTGTCTCCTACTCGGGAAGCGACGCCACTGCCTCCGGCAGCCCGTGGGCTCCTCGGCGCTCGATCGCGATCCCGACCCCGATCGCGAGACCGCCGGCGATCTCGAAGGCGGTCAGGCCCTCGCCGAGGAGCAGGACCGCGAAGAGCACGGCGAAGAACGGCTCCAGGTTCGCGAAAAGCGTCGCGCGCGCGGGACCGACGCGGTCGATCGCGGTGAACCAGAGGATGTTCGTCAGGAAGAGCGGGCCGATCACGGCGAAGGCGAGGGCGAGCCACATCGTCGCGCCGAAACCGGCGGTGCTCTGCGTCCGGAGCTGCGGGATGCTCGTGAGTGCGAGCGGCACCCAGCCGAGCGCCAGCACGAGGGAGCTGATGCGAAACGGCGAGTAGCGGCGCAAGAGCGGGGCGATCGCGACCGAGTAGCCGGCCCACGTCGCCGCCGTCGAGACGGCGAGCGCGTCGCCGAGCAGGCTGCCCGAGACGGCGCCGTTCGCCCCTGCCGCGATCAGCCCGACGCCGAGAAAGGAGACGCCGGCTGCGACCCAGAACGCCTGACCAAGCCGCTCGAGCCCGATCACGGTGGCGATGATGCCGACGAAGATCGGGGTCGTGCCGAGCACGAGGCCCACCGTCGAGGCGCTCGTCAGGTGCACCGAGGTGACGAAGGAGATCTGGTTTGCGTAGATGAGCACCGCGGCAAGCACGACGAGCCGCGCGTCCGACCAGGCGATCCGGAACGACCGTTCGCGCCACCAGGTGAAGACCCAGAAGAGCACGATCGCCGCGAGGTAGCGGATCGTCGCGTAGGCGAGCGGCTGGAACCCGTTTTGAACGACGTACCGGGTGACGGTGATGTTGAGGGCCCAGAGGAGAACGGTCGCGAGCAGCATCAGATCGACCGCCGACACTCGCTTCACCCGCCGCGACAGTAGTCGTGGGCAGGCGGGCCGGGGCGGTTAGGCTTGGCCGTGATGACGCGCGAGCCGACCCGCGGAGACGTCGACGCACTCGTCGGGCCGGCGACACCCCAGTTCGCCTACCAGCTGCGGGCGCGCGTGCGCGAGCTCGTCGCCGACCTGCCCCCAGACCACGCCGTCAGGCGCTATGCCGACGAGAAGATCGAGCTCCTCGACCGGCTCGGTCATGCCTCCTCAAAGGCCGAAGATGGACCGCGGGAGCCCGCGAGCCGGCCCGGCTGGGCCGAGATCCCGAGCGCCGCGCCCGCCGATCGCCCGCTGCCGCGGGCGTGAATGCGCTCGTCACCGGCGGCTCCCGGGGCATCGGGCGGGCGATCGCGCTCCGGCTTGCGCGGGAGGGCGCGACCCGCGTCGCGATCGGGTACCTGCGCAACGACACCGCGGCCGAGGCGACCGCCGACGAGCTCAGGGCCGCCGGAGCCGAGCCGGTGCTCGTACGCGGGAACGTCACCTCGAGCCGGGTGCTCGAGCAGGTGGCCGAGCTCGGCCCGCTCGACGTGCTCGTCCACAACGCCGCCACCGGCGTCGTCCGCAGCGCGCTCGAGACCGAGGAGAAACACTGGGACTGGACGCTGGGAGCGAACGCGCGCGCCCTGCTCGCGCTCGCCCAGGTCGCGGTCCCGCAGATGCCGGCCGGTGCAGCCATCGTCGCCATCTCCTCGCTCGGGGCGCAGCGGGTCCTGCCGAACTACGCCCTGATCGGCGTCTCGAAGGCGGCGCTCGAGTCGCTCGTGCGCTACCTCGCAGTCGAGCTTGCTCCGCGGGGCATTCGGGTGAACGCGGTCTCGGCCGGGGTCGTCGAGACCGGCGCTCTCGAGCACTTCCCCAACCGGGAGGAGATGCTCGCGGTCGGTCGCGCGAACCCCGCCGGCCGCCTCGTCGAGCCCGATGACGTCGCAGCGGCGGTCAGCTTTCTCTGCTCGCCCGAGGCCGAGATGATCCGCGGTCACGTCCTCGTCGTCGACGGCGGCTTCACGCTTCCCGTCTGACCCGATCCGCGTGCCCGGACGGGCCGGCATCCGCGTGCCCGGATGGGCCGGCGAGCGGGCTGCGACAGCTAGAGCGGGACGCGGAGCCGCCGCAGCGTGTCGATCGCGACGTAACCGGCGAGCTTCGGGTTCTCCTGCAGTCGCCGGATCGAGTACTCGTACCAGTGCGTCCCGAAGGGGACGTAGACGCGCAGCCTGTGACCGGCGCGCACGAGCTCGTCGCCGCGCTGGGCCCGCACGCCGAGCAGCATCTGGAATTCGACCTGGTCGCGAGCGAGACCGCGGGCGGCGATCCGCCGCAGGGCCTCGCCGATCAGCACCTCGTCGTGGGTCGCGATGCCGACGTAGGCGCCCGCGTCGAAGAGCGCGTCGAGCGTCGCGAGGAAGCTGCCGCGGATCTCGTCGGGATCGTCGGAAGGCACGCGAGAGAGGCTCGACGTAGATCCCTTTGCAAAGCCGCACGTTGGCGAGACCCGGCACGTCGGCGAGCGTCCGGCGCAGGCTGGCCTGGAGGACGACGCCGACGTTCTCACGGCCGCCGGTGCGGAGCTCGCGGTAGAGGCGGAGCGCAGCGTCGGTGGTCGACGAGTCCTCCATGTCGATCCGCACGAAGATGCCGCGGGCGCCCGCGTCGTCCACGACCGCTGCCAGGTTCGCGCGGCAGAGCGCCTCGTCGAGCTCGAGGCCGAGCCCGGTCAGCTTGACCGACACGTTGGCGTCGAGCGCGTCGGCGTCGATCCGCTCGAGCACTGCCCGGTAGACCTCGGCGATCTCGGCGGCCTCGGCGGCGGTGCCGACCACCTCGCCGAGCACGTCGACCGTCGCCAGCTTCCCCTCCCGGTTGAGGCGCCGGACGACCCGGACGGCGTCGTCCAGCGTCGGACCGGCGAGATAGGGCGAGGCGAGTCGCCGCACGACCGATCGCGGGACTGCCGGGAGTACCTGCGTGACCGCCTTGTCGAAAAGCGCCACAGAAGCCAGGCGGACGAGCTACGGGCTCTCGCGCATGAAGCCCTGGCGGGCGGCGCTGACGAGCGCGACCGCCTCCGGGAAGAGCACTCGCATCGTGTCGCGGAGCGCGATCGCCTGCTCGTCGGGTGAGCCCGCGACCGATACCTGCGCGAGCGCGGCGGAGGTGAGCTCGACCGCGGTGTTGAGCGTCAGCGTCGCGAACTGCTCGCGCTGGGCCTCGTGCACCGACTCGGCCTGCTGCTCGGCGAATTCGCGAAGGCCGCGGAGAAGATCCTCGGGATCGCCGCCAAACGGGATGCCGAAGCCGCCACCTTCCATGCCCTCACCCTAGCGGAGCGGCAGCACGTGGCGCCCTTCGACCTCGGCGACGAAGGCCTCGACTGCCCCCGCAGTCGACGCGAGCGCGTTCGCAAAGGGTGAGGCGTGTTCCCCGAGCGCCCGCTCGAGCGCCTTCGTCGCGGCACCGACACCGTCCAGGTAGGCCGGCGAGGCAAGAACCGGGGGCGCCCCGATCGCCCGCTCGAGCGCGAGCGCCGCCTCCTCGGCGGCGTCGATCCCGTCGGGCTGCTCGGTGAGTCGAAGCTGGACGAGCCTGACCCTGAGCTCATCGAGCTGCCCGCCGCCGGCGAGCTCGGCGGCGAGCTCGCAGAGGACGACGATCGAGGCCACCTCCCGCGCCTGCTCGCGGGAGGTGACGGGCACGCAGGCCTCGTCGAGCACGAGCCAGGCACGGGCCTCGCCCTGACCGAGGGCGACCAGGTAGGCGCGTCGCCCAGGCGCCGGCTCGGCCGCGAGCACCGCGCTCACCTCGCCGTGGGGAGCCGCGGCCGCCGCGGCCCGCTCGAGGTCGTCGGCGAGCGCCATTCGCGCCCAGCCTACGGGCGTACACTCGCCCCGTGGACCGGCCAGCCCACGCGAAGTCGCTGTTCGCGCCGCTCGCACCGACCTACGACCGCTACGCGGCGCTCCTCTCCTACGGTCAGGACCCCCGCTGGCGGCGATTTCTCGTCTCGCGCATCGACGCCGGGCCCGGCGACCGCGTGCTCGACGTCGCGACCGGCACGGGCGCCGTCGCCCGCGAGCTTGTCCGCCAGAAGGGCTGCTCGGTCGTCGGCGTCGATCAGAGCCCGCAGATGCTCGCCGAGGCGGCGCGCCGATCACCGGCCGCCGGCGAGCTCGTCGAGGCGAGCGCCGAGCGCTTGCCGTTCGCAGACGGCGAGTTCGCGGCGCTGACCTTCACCTACCTGCTGCGCTACGTCGACGATCCGCAGGCGGTCCTCGGCGAGCTCGCGCGCGTCGTCCGCCCGGGCGGCACGATCGCGGGGCTCGAGTTCGGGCTGCCCGTGGGCGCCTGGCGGGGGTTGTGGGAGCTGCACGTTCGCGCCGGCCTGCCGGCTGCGGGGATCGTCGCCGGCGACGGCTGGCGCGAGGTCGGGTCGTTCCTCGGGCCGTCGATCCGCGCCTACGTCGCGCACTGGCCGCTCGAGCGCCAGCTCGCAGCCTGGCGCCAGGCCGGGATCGGCGAGGTGACGGCGCGGCGCCTGTCGCTGGGAGGTGGAGTCGTCACGTGGGGACGGAAGACCTAAGACCTGCCTTCTACGCCCTGCGGAGCGGCGGCTGGCGCGACTACATCACCGTCCTCCACCTCCCCTACACGCGCCTGGAACCTCGCCTACGTCGCGCTCGGCGCCGCGCTCGCTCCGCACTTCCAGACCGACCGCATGCTCTGGACGATGGCGGCCTTCGCGCTCGCCCTCGGCGTCTCGGCACACATGCTCGACGAGCTGAACGGACGCCCTCTGAAGACGCACATCCCCTCACGCATCCTGGTCGCTCTCGCCACGGCCGCGCTCGCGGGCGCGTGCGCAATCGGGATCTGGGCCGCGACGAGCTGGGGCTACGGGCTGCTCGCCTTCGTCGCCGTCGGAGCGTTCGTCGTACCCGCCTACAACCTCGAGTGGTTTGGCGGGCGGATCCACAACGCCTGGGGCCTCGCGCTCGCCTGGGGAGCGCTCCCCGTCCTGACCGCGTACTTCGCCGAGGCGGGCACCCTGCGTGTACCCGCGATCCTCGCCGCCGCCTTCGCGGCGGGACTGATCCTCGTCCAGCGTGCGCTCTCGACACCGGTCCGCGAAGCGCGGCGGCAGCGGGGCACGCTCGCGGGGGTCGAGCCGATGGAGCGGGCCCTGCGGATCCTGCCGTGGGCCAACGTCCTGCTCGCCGCGGCGCTTGTCAGCGCCCGCCTGACCTAACCTACCGCGGTGACCATTGTCTCGATCGTCGCCGCGGTCATCGCCTGCCTTGCCGCCGGGGCCGCCATCGCCGCCTTGCTTCGGATGCGGGCAAAGACACGGACACTCGAGGAGGAGATCGAGCGAGGCCGGGCCCAATTCGACGAGGTTCTCTCCCGCGAGGCCGAGGTGCGGGCCGCCGAACTCGAGCAGAACCTCGCGCTCGCACGCTCCCAGGCGCTCTCGGTGCTGGCGGAGGAGGAGCGCCGCATCACCGAGGAGCGGCGCCGCGACGTCGCCGAGCGTGAGCGGGACGCAACGGCGAAGCTGGTCGCGGCGCTCGACGAACGTCCAGCGCTCGGTCGAGCAGCGGTTCGCCGACTGGGGCACCGACGTGACGACGCTGCAGCAGAGCCTCGCCAGCGAGCTCGAGCGGGTCGGCCAACGCCAGCAGCAGCTCGTCGCCGGGATCGAGACGAAGATCGACGCCGAGAGCGAGCGGTTCGAGAGCGCCCTCGAAGAGCACCGCGCGCGCATCGCCCGCACGCGCGAGGACCTCGACCGCGCGGTGCAGGAGGTGGCGGCGGCGGTTGCCGCCGAGCTCGAGGCTCACGCCGCCGAGCGCCGGCGGGAGCTGAACGAGGTCGCCGAACGGCTACGCCGGCGCGAGCGCGAGCTGCAGGAGCAGATCGATCACGAGCAGAGCGAGGCGACCCAGCGCGTCGCCATCCAGCTCCAGGACGTCGAGCGGCGGCAGCTCGAGCAGGTCCGGCGGCTCGTCTCGCGCGAGACCCAGCACGCAGCCGAGGCGGCCGCGACCCAGTTCGACGAGACGGTTCGCAAGGCGCGCGAGGATGCCGCACGCCGGCTTGCCCGCGAGCTCGAGCTCTCGGTCGAGCGTTTTGCCCGCCAGGCGGAGGGGGCGATCGCCGAGCGCATCGACTCGGAGCTGCGGGCGGTCGAGACCCGGATAGCGGAGCTGACCCGCCGGCTGGAGTCGCTCTCCGCGCGCACCTGAGCCGCTGGCGTTAGAGTCCCTCATACGGGCGATCCGACGCGGAAGGCAGGGTTCGCCCGTGGGGAAGCGAACAGGCGCGCAATGATGGCACCCACCACCGAGATCCCACCCACCGAGAACGAGAAGGTCATGTCGTGGCGGCTGCACGTTCTGATCGAAGCCGGGTATCCCGCCGAGCTCGCCAAGCAGATCGCGAACTCGGAGGCGGACCTGCACCACGCGGTCGAGCTCGTCCTCGCGGGCTGCTCGCACCAGACCGCGGCCGAGATCCTGCTCTAACCTCGGGCTAGCATCCGCGACCGATGAAGGTCGAGGCGACCGAGGTCGACGGGCGAAAGATCTTCAGCGTCCGCGCGTTCAACCAGGGGGTCGGCTCCTGGCTCGAGCGCCTGCCGACGGTCTGGGTCGAGGGCGAGGTGACCGAGCTGCGGCGGCAGGATCGATGGGCGTCGGTCTTCTTCACGCTCAAAGACCCGGAGAACGGCGCCTGCCTCAGCGCGCAGATGCCGCGCGGACAGTTCGACGGCCTCCGGCTCGGGCCTCGCGGACGGTGAGCGCGTGCACGTGTACGGGCGGCCCGAGCTGTACGAGCAGCGCGGCGGGTTTCACCTTCGCGCCCTCACCATCGAGCGGTTCGGTCTCGGCGCCCACCTTGCCTCGCTCGAGCGGCTGAAGGCGAAGCTCGCCGGCGAGGGACTGTTCGCCGCCGAGCGGAAGCGCAAGCTGCCTCGGCTGCCGCGCCTGATCGGGCTCGTGACCGGGAACGACGCCGCGGCGAAGCGCGACGTCCTGACCGCGATCACCACACGCTTCCCCCCGGCGCACGTCCTCGTCGCCGAGACCTGGGTGCAGGGACCGCGAGCCGCACCGGCGATCGTGGCGGCGATCGCCGACCTCTGCGCCGAGGGTGTGGACGTGATCATCGTCGCGCGAGGCGGCGGCAGCTTCGAGGACCTGCTGGCGTTCTCTGACGAGCGCCTCGTCCGCGCCGTTGCCGCCTGCCCGGTCCCGGTCGTGAGCGCCGTCGGCCACGAGCAGGACACGCCGCTCCTTGACCTGGCAGCCGACGTACGAGCGTCGACCCCGTCGGTTGCCGGCCGGCTGGTCGTCCCGGACCTCGACGAGCTGCGCAGCGGACTCGAGCGGGCGCGGGCCGGGCTCGAGCGCGGGGCGCGGCGGATCGTCGAGCGGCGTGCCGAACGGCTGCTCGAGACGCGCGGCCGGCTCCGGCGGGCGCCCGTACTCTCGCTCGAGCGGCGGCTCGGTCGCCTCGAGGCGACGCGCGGTCGCCTGCAGGCGCTTTCGCCGCGCGCGACGATCGACCGCGGCTATGCGATCGTCCGGAGCCGGAGAGCTCCTCGTCCGCGAGCCGCCGCAGCCGGGCGCGCCTCTCTCGGTGGAGGTCGCGGGCGGGACGTTTGGAGCCCGCGTCGAGTGAGCGCGCCGAGCTTCGAAGAGAGCCAGGCCGAGCTCGAGCGCATCGTCGAGCGGCTCGAGCGCGGCGACGTCGAGCTGGAGGAGCTGACCCAGCTCTGGCAGCGCGGCGAGGAGCTCTACCACCGCTGCGCCGAACAGCTCGCGGGAGCGCAGGGCAGAATCGACGAGCTCGCCAAGCGGCTCGGGGATGTGCCCGCTGACGAGTGATCGTCAGCAACAATGACGACATGACCGCGACCCGAGTCACCTTGCGACCCGAGCTCTCCCCGGTCTTCGGCGAAGTCGACGACGAGCGCGCCGAGCGCCTGTACGAGCGGCTCGCGGCAGCCGACGCGCTGCTCTCCGGAATCGTCGAGACGCTGAACGAGCGGGGCGGCATCGGCTTCAAGTCCGACGGCGTCCTGCTCGAGCAGGAGATCTCCGGCCAGGCGATGATCAAGGTTCTGGTCGAGAACGAGAAGCGGAGTGTCGGCTTCGCGGCCGAGCTCCGGCCGCGCAACTTCTTCGCCGATGAGGACCACCCGTGGCAGCCGGGGCGCCCGCCGCTTGTGATGGCGACCGACGCCTGGGACGTCGACGGCGCCGTCTCGGTGCGCTACAAGACCCGCGTCGCCGGTCGGCCCTACACGATTGCCGAGCAGATGGTCGAGATCTCCGAGCAGCGCTACGACACGGTCGAGTCGGCGGTCGAGGCATTCGTGGCCGCCTGCGAACAGCTGGCGGAGCTCGCGCTCTCGCACGAGCCGACGCTTCCGGGCTGGAAGCCCGAGATCCCCGCCTCGGTCGGCGCCCCGCCGATCGCCTGACGATGGCCGAAGACTGGCGCGTCACCGTTGAGCTCGGCGCCGGCCACGGGCTCGAGAGCGCGCTCGACGAGCACGAGCTCGAGGACGAGACCCGCAGCGCCCTCGGCGGACGGGTCGCGGTCAGCGCCGACGGGCCGCATGTCTTCCTCTACGCCGATACGCGCGAGGTCGGCCGAGCAGGCGCTCGGCGAGGTTCAAGCGATCATTGCCCGCGAGGGCGGTGAGGCGACCTACGCCCTCGACCGTTGGCATCCGATCGCCGAGGAGTGGGAGGCCGCGGACGTCCCCCTCCCTGCGACCGACGCCGAGAAGGCCGGCGAGCACGAGGAGCTCGAGCGGCAGGAGACCGAGGAGTCGGAGGAGTCGGGTTACGCCGAGTGGGAGGTCCGCCTCGACCTGCCGAGCCACCGGGACGCGGTCGAGCTGGCGGCGAAACTCGAGGCCGAGGGCATCCCGGCGACACGTCGCTGGACCTACCTCCTCGTCGGCGCCGCCGACGAGGACGACGCGAAGGCCCTGGCTGACCGGCTGCGGGCGGAGTCGCCGACCGGGACGCGTCTGCTCGTCCAGCCCGGCGGCGAGAGCGCCTGGGAGGTCGCGCCGAAACGGTCGAAGCTCTTCTTCATCGTCCCGAACATGTAGGCCGGGTCAGAGCCGAGCGGAGGCCGGCCGCTCGCCCGGCGCCTCGGCCGCCGCGACCAGGTCGTCCTCGGTCTCGCCCGCCTCGGTCTCCAGGTCCTTCAACATCGCAAACGAGAGGCCCTCGCGGGCGAGGAACACGGTGCCGACGCCGATCCCGACCGACGCCTCGATCAGCTGCAGGCCGATCCCGAACCCGAAGCCCTTCGCGTAGGGGACACCGTACTGGGCGAGCGAGACCGCAACGGCCGCCTGGACGAGTCCGATGTTCCCGGGCCAGAACGGGATGACGGTGACGACGTTCATCATCAGCAGCACGAGCCCCGCAGCGACGAGTGGCTCGTAGATCCCGAAGCCGCGCATCGCGGCGTAGACCGCAAGCAGCTGGCAGAACCAGCCGAGGAACTGGAACGTGGCGGCCGTCGCCGCCGGAACCGGCTCGCGCATGACTGCGAGGCCGATCCGTGCCCGAGCGAGGAGCAGGCGGACGCGGCCGAGCCCGTCCTCGAGCACGCTGCCCGTCATGCCGCGCGCGCCGAGCACCGCCGAGATGAACAGGGCGATGCCGATCCCGAGGAGGATGACGATCGTCATCACCGCCCAGTGCGGCAGCGCCGCGAAGGTGAGCACCCAGACGACGAGCAGCACGGTCGGGAAGAGGTCGAACATCCGGTGAGCGAACACCGTCCCGACGAGGGTGGCGAAGATCCCCTTGCGGCCCGGCATTCGGCGGGCGAGCACCGCGACGCGCGCGAGCTCGCCGACCCGCCCGGGCAGGACCGCGTTCGCAAACAGGCCGACGCAGAAGGCGGAGAAGACGAGCTTGAAGCCCGGGCGCGGCGCCGGGACCGCCTGGCGGATGACGGTGTTCCAGGAGAGCGAGCGGACGACGACCGAGAGCAGGTTAAGAGCGACGGCGACGACGATCCACGGCCAGCGGACAACGGTGAACGTGTCGCGGACGAGGTGCCAGTCGGGTCCGCGCCACCAGATCAGGGAGATCGCGAGCGCGAACAGCCCGATCGGGACGAGGATGCGCCAGCGGCCGCTCCTCACGCCGCCACCCGCTGGTAGATCTCCTCCAGCCGGCGGGCGACGTCGGTCCAGGCGTACCGCGACTCGGCGAGCTCCCGCGCAGCGCGCCCCATCGCGACCCGCCGCGGCTCGTCGGCAAGCAGAGCGACGACCGAAGCTGCGAGGGCCTCCGCGTCGCCCGGAGGGACGAGCGTCGCCGCTGCGGGCACCGCGACATCGGCGAAGCCGGGGATGTCCGATGCGATCACCGGCGTGGCGGAAGCGAACGCCTCGACGAGCACCATCCCGAAGCTCTCCCCGCCGAGCGCCGGCGAGACGACGAGCTTGGCGGCCGCGAGCTCGCGCGCTCGCGCGTCGTTGGGGACGATCCCGAGCACGTCGACCCCGTCCTCGTCGAACCGGAGTCGGGACTGCAGGAGCCGGTACTGCAGCGGGTCGGTGCCGATCAGCCGGAGCCGCGCCCCGGTCGCTCGCCGGATCGCCGGCCAGGCGCGCAAGAGCACCGGTAATCCCTTCCGTGCGTCGTGGCGGCCGATGAAGACGATCTGGTGCTCACGTCGCTCGGGGTGGACGTGCGCGGGGATGATGACCCCGTTCGGGACGATCTCGAAGCCAGGGCCGAGGTAGCGTTCGGCCGACTCGGCCGCCATCCTCGAGACGGCGATCCGGGCGTCGACCCGGTCGATCAGGAACCCCCAGACGGGGGCTGCCAGGCGCATCCAGGCAAGGTCGCCCGCCGCATGCCACGTCGCGACGATCGGGCACTTCGCCCAGGCGAGCGCGACCGTACAGATGACGGGTGTCATCGGCTCGTGGAGGTGGACGAGGTCGAAGCGCTGCTCGGCGAGCGTCTCCCGCACTCTGAACATCGCCCGCGGCGAGAGAACGATGTTCGGAAGCGAGCCGTTCGCGGGAACGACGACGGAGCGCCCGATCGCGATGATCCCCGGCGGCAGGTTTCCGTGCCGGCCGCTCCGGGGGTGCAGCAGCCGCGTCAGGGCGCCCGGCGGGTCGTTGCCCATCAGGATCTGCACGTCGTGGCCGCGGGCCCGCAGAGCGTCGGCCTGGTTCTCCGCGTGCTCGACGACCCCGCCCCAGTACGACCACGAGAAGGGCACGACGATGCCGATCTTCATGCGTAGGCCGCCTCGAGGGCGGGGGCTAGTCGCTCGATGCCCGCCTGCAGCGTCTCGTCGGACACCGCGAGCGAGAGACGCGCCCAGCCGGCGCCGCTCGGACCGAAGCCCGCACCGGGGGCGAGCACGACTCGGTGCTCGACGAGCAGCCGCTCTGGCGTCAGTCCCGTCGGCAGGCGCAGCCAGACGTAGAAGGTGCCCTCGCTGACCGGCGGTTCGGGCAGAGCCGCCGCGAGCCGGTCGCGCCGCCGCTCGTAGGTCGCCCGCCGCTCCTCGACGCTCGCCTGCGGCCCCTCGAGCGCGGCGACCGCGCCGTGCTGGAGCGCGGCGAACATGCCTACGCGAGCGTGGTCGCCGAGCAGGTTGAGCCGCTCGACGATCTCCGCGTTCCCGAGGACGAAGCCGATGCGCCAACCGGCCATGCCGTAGCTCTTCGACATCGACCACAGCTCTACCCCGGACTCCTTCGCTCCAGGCACTGCCAGGAAGCTCTCGGGCACGCGACCGTCGAAGACGAGATCGATGTAGGCGGCGTCGTGGACGATCGCCGTCCCGGTCCGTGCCGCGTAGGCGACCGCGGCTTCGAAGACGCCCGGCGCGGCACAGACGGCGCACGGATTCGAGGGGAAGTTGAGAAAGAGCGCTGCCGCGGGCGCCGCCTTCCCGAGGTCGGGCTGCCAGCCCGCGGCCGGATCGAGCGGGACGGTCGCCAGCTCGGCTCCCGCGAGCGCGACCCCGGAGGGGTAGTCGGGATAGTAGGGGTCCGGCAGGAGGATCGTGTCGCCGCGCTCCGCGAGGGCGAGGCACAGCTCGACGATCGCCGTCTTCGTGCCGGGCACGACCGCGACTTCGCGCTCGGGGTCGAGCTCGACGCCGTAGGCGGTCCGGTAGCGGCTGGCGATCGCCTCGCGCAGGGCCGGCAGGCCGTGGAAGGGCGCGTAGCCGTGGCCTGCCCCGCTCGCCGCCGCGTCCTGGAGCGCCTGGACGACGTGCGCCGGGGGCCCGACCTCGGGGTTCCCACGGCCGAGATCGACGAGTGGCGGCCCGCCGTCGGACGCGGCGGCCGAGACCCGGGCAAGCAGCGCCGCGAAGTACTGCTCGGGCAGCCTGTCGAGGCGATTTGGCCGGCTGCGGCGTGGACCGGTCGGGTCAGCCACGGCCGCGATCGTACGCGCCCGCTCCGGTTTGACGACGTCCGAAGGACTCTCTACCCTTCTCTCGAACACACGTTCGTCACCCACCCTTGCCGCCAGCGGAGGCCCACCCGAATGCTCACAGAGCGCCAACAGCAGATCTGGAACTATCTCGTCGAGTATGTCGATCAGCACGGCTATCCGCCGACGGTGCGTGAGATCGGCGAAGCAGTCGGGCTGGCGTCCCCATCGACCGTGCACGCGCACCTCGCGAACCTCGAGCGAGCGGGCCTGCTCAGACGCGACCCGACGAAGCCGCGGGCGCTCGAGCTGATCGGGCGCGAGCGGAGAGCCGAGCAGCCAGCGGCCGGCGAGGCGGCGAGCGCGGTGCGCCTGCCGCTCCTCGGCGAGATCGCCGCCGGCGCGCCGCTCCTCGCCGAGCAGAACGTCGAGGAGTACCTGACATTCCCGGGCTCGACGGGCGGCGACTTCCTCCTGCGTGTCCGTGGTGACTCGATGATCGGCGCCGGCATCTTCGACGGCGACCTCGTGATCGTTCGCCAGACGGCCGAGGCTCGCAACGGCGAGATCGTCGTGGCCTTGGCCGGAGACGACGAGTCGGCCGACGAGGCAACGGTCAAGACGTTCTACCGCGAGAACGGACGCATCCGCCTCCAGCCCGAGAACGCCGCGCTCGAGCCGATCTTCGCCGAGTACGTGCACGTCCTCGGGCGCGTCGTCGGGGTGTTTCGCGAGCTATGAGCGGCGGGCACCAACGTCGAGCCCTTCGCGCAGACGCTCGACCAGGAGCTCGGCGCGCTCATGCGCGGGGCCTCACTCGAATGCCTCGTGTGCGGCGAGTTCGTCATGCATGCCCGGGCTGGCGTCGTCTTCTGCCCGGAATGCGGGACGCAGATGGGGGAGCGCGGCGCCGTCCTCGACGACGGCGAGCTAGAATTCGCGGCGCAGGCCGGGTGACCGCGGGCGGCGACCGAGTTCGCTCAACCGCCGCTCGAGGAAAGTCCGGACACCGCAGGGTAGGACGCTGGCGCAAGCCAGGCGGCGAAAGCCGACGGAAAGTGGCACAGAAAGGAGACCGCCACCGGCGTAACGTGTCTCTCCGGAGACGCCGGAGGTAAGGGTGAAACGGTGGGGTAAGAGCCCACCAGCGACCGCGGCGACGCGGCGGCTTGCCAAACCCCGTCCGGTGCAAGGCGAACAGGGCCCGCATGAGGCTGCCCGCCCAGGGCCCGGGTAGCTGCCAAGAGGGATGGTCACCCAAGACAGAATCCGGCTTACAGGCCTGCTACGGCCCTGTAAAAGTTTACACTATATGACCGGGCCGCGGAGCGACCATACGGCGGCGTTGTTGGGGGGTACGCCCTCGTGGCTGACGAACGTCCAGAGCGCGAGCCAGATCTTCAGGAGGTTGTTCGCGAAGCCGCGGTAGTAGCTGTTGCGCAGGGAGTTCCGACGGCTTCTTCGACGACCGCTCTCAGTTCGCTTTCGATGGGTGCGATCTCTTCGGCGAGACGGGCGCGGTCTAGGTGCTCGCTGTAGCCATGCCACGCTTGGAAGAGGCGGCTGGTGAGCTCGAGGCCGTACTCGCCGAAGTGCTTCTGGTTCAGAGGCCTGCTACGTGAAAGAAGCCTCGCTGGAGATGGCTGCAGCAGGCTTGCCAACTTTCGAGGTCGATCTGATTGTAGACTCTCCAGCGGTCGGAGCAGCAGATGCCCGTGAACCGCTCGCCGAGCAGTTCTTCGAGCCGGTCGCGGTGGCGGTCTGGCCGCGAACCGGAAGATCGCCGCCTCGGGCGTTCTCGCTGTACAGAGCGTGCTGTTTTTCCCAGCCGTCCATCCAACAAGTCTCGTCTACGTCGACCGCCACCGAGCGGAGCACCGAGCGCGACCAGGGCTTGTTGCGGCTCTGCGAGCGCGACTGCGCTGCGTTGGCAGATCGCGTCGACAGTCCTGACGACAAGCGTATCCCGAACAGCTCCGGGGCTAGCTCGGACTGGTCACGGCGCGAGATCCGGTTACGCGCGGTCAGCGTCACTATCGCGGCCTGCAGCCTCTGCCCGAACGCCGATTCGCCCACCGCGCCAGAGAAGCCGCCGGCCGTCCGGCGTTGCAGCACGCGCAGCGCAAGCGTTGCGACTCGATGCTCGGTCACGATCACCGCGCTCCGCGTTAGCTCCGCCACCCGACGCCGGCGCCGGCGACTCGTCAGGCCGCCCGCGACCAGCCGCGCGACGTCAAACCGGCCAGCTGACCGGGCAGCGCTCGCGGCACTCGAGGCGGCGCTCGTCGAGGCGCGAGTGCGCTTACGTCCGAAAGGCGCAGGCGCTGCGGTTGCGCGCTCTAGCCTGCGGCGTCAGGAACCCGCCTTCGCGATCCGCCACTCCACCCTCTGGCCAAGGACGGCGGCGTATCGCTCGAGGGTCGAGAGCTTCGCGTCGACGTCACCGCTCTCGAGGCGGGCTACCGCCGATTGTGAGGTGCCCATCACGGCCGCGACGGCGGTCTGGGTGAGGCCGAGCTCCTCACGTCGCGAACCCAGCGCTCTGAGAAGTTCGCGTCGGCGGACCGTCTGAACACGGGCGCCTTCGATATCGCCCCATATACGACTGGCGGCGACCTCGCAGTCGACCCAACATTGCTCGGTAGCAAGCCTCAGTTAGCAGCCGTGATGGAGGCAGCGGATTCCATCACGAGCTCCGAGATCCGGGAATCTGGCTTGGCGCTCCGGCTGGGCGAGCAGCCGCTCGAGCTCACCCATCGTGAGGACGTCGGGCAGCACCTCGGGCTTCTTCGGTGTCCGCAGGGGCAGCGCCGGGTCACGCAGCAGCCGCTCCTCCTCAACGAGGAAGCGGAAGAAGCATTGCGGGGTTTTCCCATTTCTGGGGCACCCTTGCGCGGCTCCACGGACATCGACGCCTCACGCGTCGCGCTGCACGAGAAAGTCCACACACGAGCGCAGCCAGTCGAGGTCAGGGCCGGAAGAGACACCGGCGAAGGCCCCGGCGTCGAACTCTCGGGTCGCCGCCTGCGCGAAGACCGCCGCCGACTCCCGTGCCCACTCGATGCTGCCGGCCCCCTCAAGGATGCCGTGAAGCTGTAACACCTCGCGCGGCAGCCGCCGTTCCCGGGGCCGCGAAAGGAAGTTGCCGATCCAGACCCGGTCGGCTCCGTTGACGTGTGCGAGCGCGTGAGTGATCGCGATCGTGCGCTTCCCCTCCCAGAGGTCGCCGTCGATCTCCTTGCCGTACCGGGAGGCGCTCCCCCGCAGGTTCAGCACGTCGTCGGTGATCTGGAATGCGAGCCCAAGCAGGTAGCCGAGACGGTCGAAGCGGTCGAGGTGTGGATCCTCGGGATTGGCGACAATCGCGCCGATCCGCAGCGGGTGAATGAAGCTGTACCAGGCGGTCTTCTTGAGCACGAGCAGCAGGTAGTCCTCGGTACCGACTGTGAGGTCGTTGTCGCGCACCCAGCCGAGCTCGGTCGCCTGCCCTTCCAGACTCTCGACCAGCATGTGGTCGACCTCGTCGAGGATTTTGATCGCAGCATCGGGCCCGAGCTGCTCGACGCTCCTGCGGAAGAAGCGCATCGCGAGCGCGTTCATCGCGTCGCCGGTGTTGACGGCGATCGGGACGCCGACGCGTCGGTGCATCGTCGGCACGCCGCGTCGGGAGTCGCTGCCGTCCTCGATGTCGTCGTGCACGAGGAACGCGTTGTGCAGCATCTCGATGCCTGCGGCCGCCGGGAAGGCGTTCTCGGCACGGCCGCCGAGCGCCCGGGCGGTCGCGACGCAGAGAGCGGGCCTCAGCGCCTTTCCGGGACGGCCGATGAAATCGTGCACGAGCCCGTAGAGATGCTTCTGCGGCTCGCCTGCCGGGATGCCGGAGCCGAGCGTGTCGGCGACGAGCTCGCGGTACCAGTCGAGACGCTCGAGGAAGCCCGCCGGCCCGTCGAGCGAGGCCACTGCCGCCGACCCCCGCGTCGATGACGGAACCGCCGCTTCGACCGTCACGGGCGGGCTCGCCGCCTCCGCGGGAGCCTCGAGTGCGTCCTCGAGTGCATCCGTCAGCCGGTCCCGGTCCCAGCCCGCTCGCTGGAGGAATCCGGCCGGCCCGACCACGTCACCGCTGCCCGGGACGAGATCGGCGACGTCCAGGAGAACGTCCTCCGGCGTGGGCACGTAGGCCGAACCGGTCGCCACGGTCGGGTCGACGTGGCGCACCTCGCCGGTGTCCTCGATCGAGCCGTCCGTGAGATCGAGAACGTCGGCCGCGAGTGTCACGAATGGCTCGACCAGCCCGAGCAGGGGACCGACCTCGTCGAGAAACGAGGACGCTCCCCCGAGCGCGTGGGCCGCCACCTGCAGGAGGGAGCCGTCCCAGGGCAGGCCGCGCTCGTAGCGCGCGGCGTCGTGGAGCCGCCAGGGCGCGAGCACCTCGAGCTCATGGAGCGGCCAGACCTCGCAGCCGGGCCCGTCGTAGCCGGCCGAGTCGAGCACGGCATTCACGGCGCGACGCGCCGCCTCGTTGGCACCTTCCATCGTCGCCAGATCCGTGTGGGTGCGGACGTAGTCGGAAGCGAGGAACAGGTTGGGGACTGCCGTTGCCGCGTCCGGTCGCAGCGGCCACGTGTCGACGAGGTTGACGAGCAGCGGCTCCGCGTTGCTCAGGTAGCCGGGCCGGTCACGGTCTTGGTCGATGTCGGGATCGAGGAACCAGGAGTGCAGGTCCTCGTCGCGGAGCAGCTCCTCGTCGACGTTGACCGAGCGCTTCAGCTGGCTCCAGGTCTCGCGCGCCACCTCGCTGCGCGAGCACTGCATCGCCGTCCGGCCGTCCGAGCCGGGGGCCGTCCAGTCGGAGATGTCGACCGAGAGGACCCCGCGCACGTTGCTGTCCCCGAACTGCTCCGGGGCGACGCTCCGCCAGAACTGCAGCTGCGACACGCTCGTCAGCGCCCACTCGCTGTCGATGTGAATCACGTGGCCGTGGGCCGTGGGAACGTCGCGGCGCAGGTAGTACTGGATGCCGTTCATCCAGTCGACGTTCGGTGTGAGTGTGCGTAGGTTCGCGAGCCGCGGATCGATCGCGATCAGTCCGCTCGGTCACGAGCGGGGTCATGCGCTCGAGCGGGAGCGCGGACACGTAGTGATCGCCGGTCACCACGGTCGGTGTGCCCCCCTCCCGCACCGCGACGCCGGTGATGCGCTCGCCGTCGCACAGGATCTCCTCCACCTTCGCGCCGAGCCGGTACTGGACGCCGCGGGCCTGGAGCTCCGCGAGCCACGGGTCGATCCAGACGAGGTTCGTCGGCCCGTCGAAGACCCGGTCGGTCGAGCCCGCGGCGGGATTGACGATCGTCAGCATCAGCTGTACGAAGACGTCGCCGATCGTTCGCGTGCTGGCCTTCCGGGCCTTGGCCGCGACGAGCGAGCGCGTGATCCCCGAGGCGAGGAACTTCTGGTAGGCGGCGGAGCGCCGCTCCGCGTCGACGAAGTCCCACCAGTCCGTCTGCTCGTACTCGCCGATCCGGCGCGCGTCACAGGACGTGAGGATCTGCCAGATGCGTGCGCCGAAGAACGCGAGGTCGTCGGGCGTCAGGCCGGTGACCGGCCCGAACGCGAGGAGGATGTCCCGCAGCACCGTGCCGGCGTCGCCCGGCGTGCGCGGGAAGAGCGCCGGGATCTGGAACGTCGGCTGCTCGTACTGCGTGATCCCGACCCGCGTCGTCGGCACTAGATGGTCCGCCACCTGCCGCCCGTCGAACGACGGGATCCGGCGCATCGTGTCGATCACGTGCTTGTAGAAGCCCGGGAAGAAGCGGAAGCCGTGCTCGCCGGGCAACCGATGCTCGATCGACGTCACGCCCGTGTCCGCGAGCTCGTGGCCGCTGCGGCCCTCACCGCCTTCGGCCACCGGGATGCTTCGAGCCTTGCCGCCGGGCAGCTCGCGACGTTCGAGAACGACGACCTCGAACCCGCGCTCGCTGAGCTCGTGCGCGGCGCTCATGCCTGCGACGCCGCCGCCGAGGATGACGACCTTGGTCAAAGAGCGGGCCCGCCGGTCAGGCGGGGTGCGTAGATGTCGCACTCCACCCGGAGCTGGTCGAGCACGACGCGACCGAACCCGAAGCACTGGAGCGAGTTGATCCATTGCCAGCGCGGGTCGGCGGTGATGTAGGCCGGCGTGGCGAAGAACGGCGGCGCCCCTCGGTAGACGCCGGCGACGACGTCGGCATACCCGTCCGGGCCGATGTCGAAGACTCCGCCAGATTGCTCGAGCAGGAGGGCCCCGTCCGGGGTCTCGTAGGTGATCTTGATGTCGACCTCACCGACGCCGTCCGGCCGGATGCACATCCAGTCGCCGCCCTCGGGGCGGACCGTGCCGTGCAGACGCGGCCCGTGCGCCTCGCCATGCACGACGAAGAAGTTGATGCGGTAGCCCTGCGGTGTGTGCCCCATCACCTCCGCGCGCAGCTGCACGGTGAGCGCACCGAGGAACTCGAGGCCATAGGTGAAGCGTGGCGTGCCCGCAGTGTCGTAGCCGGGGAACGGCGTCATTCGACTCGGCAGTGCGAGCGGCTTCCGCAACGGCCGCCGTCACGGAGCGCCAGGACCCGTCTGCCGGCGCTACCGCGATCAGCTGGCCGGCCCGCCGCAGCTCGGCGCGGTAATCGAGCCGTTGACCTGCTCCCGGCATGGGGACCTCGGCCAGGAACGTCTGCGGGTCGGAGGCCAGCGAGCCCGCGGGAACGGCATGCACGACGTGTACGGGACCGCCATCGACCCGATACCGCACCTCGACGACATTGCTCGGGTGGCCCGGCGCAGTCTCGACGGGGAGCCCACAGCGACGCAGCTGGAGCCCCCGAGCGCGACTGCGGTGCGCCGGCCGGGGCGCCGAACCGAAGCGTTGGCGAGCTTGGCCTCGAGGCGACGTCGACCATGCCGGTCCTAGCTGGCTGCGAGCGTGCGGACGGCTCCGGGCTGCTTCACCCGCAGCGCGATGCGCTCGTAGACG
The DNA here is from genome assembly GCA_963765345.1 of uncultured Actinomycetota bacterium. Lineage (GTDB taxonomy): Bacteria > Actinomycetota > Thermoleophilia > Gaiellales > Gaiellaceae > PALSA-600. The sequence goes on along the minus strand of CAVXWI010000011.1, from coordinate 69,841 downwards.
CGGAAGACGTAGCGCGGTTCGACGGAAAGCTGCAGGAACTTCACGCTGATGTCGGTCGCCACGACGAGGTCGATCGGATTGCCGGCCAATGCGACGACCACTCCCATGCGCGCCGGAACGGTGCTGGAACGGAGGAGCGGGCCGTTCAGGAACGGTGCGATGCGGTCACTCGGGAGCACCAGCGAGTCGCTGGGCGTGCTCGCGAGGAGAAACAAGCCGTGACCCAGGACGCACGCGAACGGCCCGTAGTGGCCGGCTCTCTCCAGCCGCTGAACCGCCTTGACGACCGCTTTCACGATGTCACCCTTGACGATGTCTCCGACGGCGAACGGGGCCTTTGTCAAGCCCCAGCAGGCCGGAGCTCTTGTCACCGCCGTGAACCCTGTAGAGCAACGGTTGCACGACGAGCTTGCCCTTGATCATCGGCGGCCGGCCCGCCGCGGCGTACTTGCCGGGGTCTTGCTTGGGAAAGCCGTTGAACACCACGGCGTCCTCCACGCGCGCGATCACGTCCGCGGCACGCGCGAACATGGCGATCGCCGAGGCGAGATCGGGCTCGGTCACCTCGGAGTTCTTCAGATATACCTCGGCGCTGATCGTCGCGAATCGCAGCACATCGTGCTCGTCGACCGCCAGGCGCTGCAATCCCTTACCGCCCGCCTTGCCCGAGATCGGATCGTTTTCCATGCCCATCGCCGGAACGGTCGTGGTGCTCGGCGACAAGGGCCCTACCAGCGGCAAGAAGGAGCTCGCGACCCGCGCGTTTCGGGCGGCTTCCTGGACGGCGGCCTGCACGGCATTCCACTGGTCGTCCGTCCAAGCGAGCTGTGAGTCAAAACTCGACATCCGGCCTCCTTATTCGGGGTGGCCCGGCCGCGGTCCGGCCGAGACGAGTGAGCGGCCCTGCACAACCTCAAGTTGACGAGATTCGCTCTCGAACGTCTGAATCGCGTCTGCCACGAGCGCCTGCCCCTCGGCGCTGCGGCCGTCGCCGCAGAGGAGCTCGTGCAGATCGAGCGCCGCACGGAGCTCGAAGGGAGCTCGCCTTCTGCGCACGTGCCTTCCCGAGCGCTCGCCGGAGGGACTCCTCGGCCGCCACGCGGTCGTCGCGGCGACCAAGGATGCCGGCGCGCACTCGATCGATCTCGGGCTCCCACATCCGCTCGGCTCGTGCGTCTGCTTCCACCTGCGCAGCGGCAAGCAGCAGCAGTGCTTCCTCGTCCTCCCCGAGACGGATTCTCGCCTGCGCGCACATGACGTGCATCGGCACGAGCGTGAGCCGCGCGCCCGTCTCGACGAACGCCGCAAGGCCGTCGTCCATCAGGGCCCTGGCCTGGGCAGCGTCTCCCTCGCAGGCCTCGGCGGCTCCGCGGTACGTCAGCGCAACCGCGTACCAGAGAAAGAAGCCCTCGTCCTTGCACAACTCGCGGAGCTCGTCCGCGACACGAATCCGCTCCGTCAACGCCTCTGCGCTCCACCCGCCACAGAGACCGATGTGCAGCTGGAAGGCGAGCGCGGCAGCGAGGCTCGGCAGATGATCGAGCTCGCGTCCAAGCTGGATCATCTGCTTCCCCTCGCGCTCTGCCTCCGCGAACCGGCCGAGCATCCAGAGCGACGTCGCGCGGGCGGCGCGGAGCGCCACCGTCGACGAGAGCTGGAAGGTTGCTGCCAGCACGCGTTCCTGCTCGAGATCGAACAGGGCGAGGCCGGCGTCGGCCTCGCTCAGGGCCTCCTCGAACTCGCCCCGGTAGAGGTGTGTGTACGCCGTGGCGTGACGCCCGGTGAGCCGGATCATCGCTACCCCGGACGCCTCGGCCATCTCGTGTGCCGACTGTGCGGCGATGGCGGCCTCGTCCATCTCCCCCCGCAGGAAGTAGTAGGTCCAGAGGCCCCAGGCTGCCGGGTAGATCTTGTCGTACCGGCCGAGTTCGAGGGCGAGGTCGCGGGCGCGCTCACAGGCTTGCCGGACACTCGTCGAGCCCCATCCGTTCACCGTCATCAGCACGGGCGCGATCTCGTTCTGGAGGTCGAGCTCGCGTTCGAGTCGCCGCGGTTCAACCGGGAGCTGCGACACACTCGCGATCGCCTGCCCGAAGTGCGCAGCGGCCTCGTGCATGGCCGTCCGCGCGAGCGCGCGCTGGCCTGCCGCTTCCCAAAACCCGACCGCCTGGTCGTTCTCGCCCGCCCCGGTGAGGTGATACGCGATCAGCTCGGGACGCTCCGCGGCGACCTCCGGAAAGCGCTCCTCTAGCGCGCGCGCGATGCGCTCGTGGAACCTCCGCCGGTCGGACCGCAGCAGCGATTCGTACGCTGCCCCTTGAACAAGGGCGTGTTTGAACACGAATGTGTCGGCATCGCCGTCGGCAACCTGCCAGGCGAGCCCCGCCTCGATGATCCGCTGAAGGTCTCCGTCAAGGCTCCCCGCGCTCCGCTCGCTCACCGCAGCCAGGAGCGAGTAGGAGAACTCGCGGCCGATCGTCGCCGCAAGCTGCGCCGTCGGGCGTGCATCGCCGAGGTTGTCGATGCGCGCCAGCAGGGACGCGTCGATGGTCGCCGGGATGAGGTCGGCGGGCAACGGACCGGTGAGCTCCCATGAAAACTCGTGCTCCTCGAGCACGCCGGACTCGATCACCGCTCGCGCGATCTCCTCGACGAAGAGCGGCACCCCGTCAGCGCGTTCGCCGATCAGGCGCACGAGCTCGCTGGGGATCCGTTTTCCGTTCGCGACGGCGCGCGCCATCGCCTCGACCTCCTCCACGTCGAGCCGGGAGACCTCGACGAGGCTCGGCACGCTAGCCCCGACCCATGGCGGCTCGAACTCCGGCCGGGCGGTGAAGAGCCCGAGGAGCGGCAGCCTCGGTGCCGAGGACACGAGCATCCCGATCGCCTCGAGCGTCGATGCGTCTGCCCAGTGGAGGTCCTCGGCGACCAGGATCGTCGGGCTCTGCGCAGCGAGTCCCTGAACCATCGCCGCCAGGAGCTCCAGAGTATGGAGACGGCGACGCGCCGGTGACATCTTCGAGCGGTGGGTAGTGGCCGTCGGTCGGGATCGTCAGCAACTCGGCCAGCAGCACGCCGGCATCGGGGCGGGTGATCCCGAGCTGGACGAGGCGCTGGTCGATGCGGTCGAGGCGCGCCTCGGGGCTCAGCGACCGGTGGAGGTCAAGCCGGAGCTCGATCAGCTCGATGATGGGCAGGAACGCGCTGTCTTTCGAGTAGGGCGTGGAGCGCATGACGAGCTGGTCGACATCGGGATCCGCGACCTGCCGCCGGAACTCCTGGACGAGCCGGGACTTCCCGATCCCCGCCTCACCCAACACCGTCACGAAGCGCGCCTCGCCGGCGCGAGCCGCGCTCCAGTGTGCCTCGAGCGCGGCGCGCTCTGCCGCACGGCCGACGTAGCTGGTGAGCGCACCGCCCACCTCGAGCCGCGACTCCGCGCCGCTCGCCCCGGTCACCCACCAGAGCCGCAGCGGATGCGCGAGGCCCTTGAGGTTGCGCTCCCCCAGCGACTCGCCGCGGAAGTAGCCCCGGACGATGCGCCAGGTCGCATCGCTCACGGCAAGCGTCCCGGGATCCGCCTCCGATTGCACGCGAGCGGCGATGTTCGGCGTGTCCCCCTGGGCGAGGTACTCGTGCTGCGGGCCGACCGTTCCGACCACGACCCGCCCCGTGTGCACCCCGACGCGCACCTGGAGCCGCCCCCCGGAAGACCCAGCGGAGCCGCCGTGGCGCGCGTGCATCTCGCTCAGGATGTCGAGTCCGCACCGCACGGCTCGACGGGCGTCGTCCTCGTGCGCGCGAGGGAACCCGAAGTAGACGACGACGCCGTCGCCGAGGTACTGGGCGACGTGGCCGTCGTGATGGGAAACCGCGTCCAGGCAAACGCGCTGGTAGTCGGCGACGAGGTCGCGCAGGTCCTCGGGATCGAGGGCCTGCGACAGCTCCGTCGACCCGACGAGGTCGCAGAAGAGGACGGTGATCTGCTGTCGGCGCTCAGCGGCGTCCGGCGTCCGCGAGGACTCAGCGAGAGCCTTGCCGCAGCCGCCGCAGAACCGGGCCGCCGACACATTGACGAAGCCGCACGAGGGGCACGTCACGACCGACTCCCAGGCGCGAGATTCAGCGACCGCGACGAGCGCCAGCGCTCCTGCTCGCGTTCGAGGATCGCAAGCGCGTGCGCCACCAGGTCGCTGGGCTCGGGATCGGCATCGTCTGCCACCGGCAACGTCACCGGTTGGAGGATCCACGAAGGCCCAGCTGGCGCGAGGCCGTGCACCAGGCCGGCCCGCCCGGCATCCCCCGACGCCTGGCTGACGGCAGGTTGGTCGTCCCCGTTGATGGGCGATGCCATGCCACAGACTCCCGTCGCTCGATCCGGCGGACTATTGCTGGGCTGATCTTGATGCAAAGTGCAGGGTAAAAGCAAGCGGTCGTCGACCTGGTTTCAACGCAGTCCGCAGGTTGGCTGCGCCGCGACACCTGCGTGTAGACGGCAACGCTTGTGGACGTGCATCACCTATGCACCACGACGACCGGATCTGACAGCCTTCCGCGACCGACTCAACGGGCCAGAACCGCACAGTTGAGCCACGCTGGCCCCGCGCGCATCGTCGGGATCACGAAGTCCGCGCACGGGGCCTGCCGTGGAAGTAGCCCTGGCAAACGGAACCCTTTCTCTCGACCCGATTTCGCCGGCGACTCCTCAGCCTCGCTCTGTGGGGGGGTCGGTCGGACTCTTGCTTCTTCCGATCCAACCCGGCGCAGCCTCGGGCTGGATGATCGTGGCTGCTCTCACCACCGTCGCCGCCGTCGCTGTCGCGGCTGCCTCGAGCCGGTGCTGCGATCCCGGGCGGCGGCCGGCTGTCGAACGGCTGCCCGTTCCGACGGCCGGCTGAGACCGCCGAGCGACGCCTGCGCAGTCACGAGCGTCGGCGGTCCCGCCGTCGACCGGCGCCGGTCCCGCGCACGGGCCGCTCCTCGCGTCCGGTTTGGGCGCGCGAGCGACGGCTGGTGCCGCTCGAGCCCGCAGGTACGGTGACGGCGTGCGAGCGCTGGTAAAGGCAGAGGCGGCCGCGGGCCTCCGGCTGGAGGACGTGCCCGAGCCCGAGCTCGGAATCAACGACGTCCTCATCCGCGTCACCAAGACGGGCATCTGCGGTACCGACCTCCACATCTACGAGTGGGACGACTGGGCGGCACGGACGATTCCGGTGCCGATGGTGGTCGGACACGAGTTCGTCGGCAGAGTGGTCGCGTTCGGCACGAACGTGAGCGACTTCCAGATCGGCGACCTCGTCAGCGGCGAGGGGCACGTCGTCTGCGGACGGTGCCGCAACTGCCTGGCGGGCCGCCGCCATCTCTGCGCGCATTCGATCGGGCTCGGGGTGAACCGTCCGGGGGCATTCGCCGAGCTGGTCGTGCTGCCGATGACGAACATCTGGCACCACTGGCCGGGAGTCGACGAGGAGACCGCGGCGATTTTCGACCCGTTCGGAAACGCCGTCCACACCGCGCTCTCCTTCGGTGTTCTCGGCGAGGACGTCCTCGTGACCGGCGCCGGGCCGATCGGCTGCATGGCGACCGCGGTCGTCCGCCACGCCGGCGCACGCCACGTCGTCGTCACCGACCTGAACCCCTACCGGCTCGATCTCGCTCGCAGGATGGGAGCCACGCTCGCGCTCGACCCCCGCGAGCGCGATCTGGACGACGTTCAGCGAGAGCTCGGGATGACCGAGGGCTTCGACGTCGGCCTTGAGATGTCGGGCAACGCGCAGGCCCTCCGCGCCATGATCGCCGCGATGGCACACGGCGGCCGGATCGCCGTGCTCGGCATCCCCGCAGACGAGGTCACCCTCGACCTCGGACCGCTCATCTTCAACATGCTCACCCTCAAGGGGGTCTACGGTCGGGAGATGTACGAGACCTGGTACCAGATGACCGTGATGCTCGAGTCGGGCCTCGACATCTCGCCCGTGATCACCCACCGGTTCTCCTACCGCGACTATGAGGACGCCTTCGCCGTCGCCCGCTCGGGCCAGTCGGGGAAGGTGATCCTCGACTGGACGGAGGCGCCGGACTGAGCTCGCCGGGACCGCTCGTGCTCGCGAGCCGACCCCCTCGCCGAATGCGCTCTGCTCTCGTGGCCAGCCCGGGCGGCTCGTCTCCAACCGGGACCCGCTCCGCGGCGCCGCGCTCGACCGGGCCGAGCGGCGAGAGCGGCGGGGTGCTTCGCGGCCTGCCTCGGAGGCAGCCGTTAGGCTGGGTCGATGAGGAGCGGCCGCCCGTTCAGGGAAGCCCGTTAGCGGTGGACGAGACACTCCGCAACGAGCTCGCCGAGACTCTCGCCGAGCTGCGGGCGGCGGGCACCTACAAGTCGGAGCTCGTCATGACGACCCCTCAGGGCGCCCACGTCGTCGTCGAGGGCCGCGGCGAGCTCCTCAACCTCTGCGCGAACAACTATCTCGGCCTTGCGAACCATCCGGCCATCGTCGCGGCGGCGCACGAGGCGCTCGACCGCTGGGGCTACGGGATGGCCTCGGTGCGCTTCATCTGCGGGACGCAGGCGCTGCATCGCGAGCTCGAGCAGAGGATCTCGGGGTTCCTCGGCACCGCCGACACGATCCTCTTCGGCTCGTGCTTCGACGCGAACGGCGGCCTCTTCGAGGCGCTCCTGGGCGAGGAGGACGCGGTCATCTCGGACCAGCTCAACCACGCCTCGATCATCGACGGGATCCGCCTCTGCAAGGCCCGGCGGCTTCGCTACGCAAACGGCGACATGGACGAGCTCGCGGCACGGCTCGAGGAAGCCTCAGGGGCGCGTCGCCGTCTGATCGCGACCGACGGGGTCTTCTCGATGGACGGCTACCTGGCCCGGCTCGACGACATCTGCGATCTCGCCGAGCGCCACGACGCGCTCGTGATGGTCGACGACTCGCACGCGGTCGGCGTCGTCGGCCCGGGCGGCCGCGGAACACCGGAGCGTTTCGGCACGACCGAGCGGGTCGACATCGTCACCGGGACGCTCGGCAAGGCGGTCGGCGGAGCGAGCGGCGGGTACGTCTCCGGTCGCGCCGAGATCGTCGAGCTCCTCCGGCAGCGCGCGAGGCCGTACCTGTTCTCGAACAGCCTCGCCCCGCCGGTCGTCGCCGCAAGCCTCGCCGCGCTCGAGCTGATCGAGGGCTCGGCCGAGTTGCGCGAACGGCTGCAGGAGAACACGGCTCGGTTCCGGGGGCGCCTGAGTGCGCTCGGCTTCACGATCCTGCCGGGCGAGCACCCGATCGTCCCCGTCATGATCGGCGACGAGGTCACGGCAGCGGCGTTCGCGGAGCGACTCGCCGAACTCGGCGTCTACGCGGTCAGCTTCTCCTTCCCGGTCGTTCCCCGCGGGACGGCCCGCATCCGCACCCAGATGTCGGCCGCACACTCGCTCGCCGACCTTGAGCTCGCTGCCAACCGCTTCGCCGCCGCGCGCGAGTCCGTCCCGATCTAGCGCTCACGAGACCGGGACTACTGGCGCAGCACGACCTCGAGCGCTGTCCCCCGCCCGGGCGACGTGCGGAGCGAGAAGGCTCCGCCGATTGCCGCCGCCCGCTGACGCATGTTCGTCAGACCCTGTGCGGCCGCGTCCTCGGAGGGCTCGAACCCCGAGCCGTCGTCCCGTACGGTCACGAGCCGGTCGGCGCCGCGTCGCTCGATCTCCACCCAGGCGCGGCGGGCGTGGGCGTGCCGGCGCGCATTCGCCAGGCCCTCCTGGACGATCCGGAAGACCTCGATCTGCTCGTCCGGTGCGAGACCAACCGCGCCGTCGATGTGGAGCTCGACCTCGAGCTCGCCGTCGGCCGTCAGGAAGTCGACGTAGCGCCGGAGGGCGGCATCGAACGGTGCCCGCCCGGCCGCGGACGAGAGCGCGAGGATCGCGAACCGTGCCTCGGTCTGGGCAGCCTGCACCGCCGCTTTCAGCTTCCCGAGCGTCTCGACCGGCTCGGCTCCCGCTTCGAGCATCACCGCGTGCGTCGAGATCGCGAACAGGTACTGCGAGAGACCGTCGTGGATCTCGCGGGCTACCCGCGCCCGCTCCTCCGCGATCGCCCAACCGGTTTCCGACGCGTGGATCGCCCGCCAGACGCCGACGACGAGCACCCCGTAGGCGAGCAGGCGCAGGAAGTCGCCCTGGGTCACGTCGCGCACGGCCAGGACCGGCTCGAAGAGGAAGTCGAGGCTCGCAAAGAGGGTCAGCGTCGCGCCGAGCGCGAGCCAGCGGTCGAGGTCCTCGCGCCGGCGCCGGTAGCGGTCGGCGAAGCCGATGACCGCGACGAGGTTGACGAGAGCGAGCGCGGCCAGCGCGCCGCTCCGAAGGGGCGGGACCGCGCCGCTGCCTGGCCGGTCGAGCACGGGCATGCCGCCGATCCGCGCTCACGACCCAGAGCAGGAGCAGAGCTGCGACCGACGCGAAGCCGATGTCGGTCAGGGCAGCCCAACGGCGCTCGGTACAGCCGCGAACGAACGGCGCCGCGGCGAGCACCGCCCAGCCGACGAGGACGCCGCCGAGTGACGGCCACGTCTCGGGTGCGCTCTCGGAACGTTGGACGATCTCGGGACCGATCGCAAAGGCGACCCATGACGCCGAGATGATCGAGAAGCCGCAGCAGAGGAGGAGGTCGTAGCGGCGCCCCTCGACGGTGAACCGGGTCGCGGTCAGGAGGGCGATCAGCCCGCCGCCGACCGCGAAGAGCACCCAGAGCACGAGCCGGAGCTGCGGCAGGTCGTACGGGCTGCGCAGGCTGGATTTGCTGAGGAAGAGCGCCAGCGTCGCGCCGAGCAGGGCGACGAGAACGACCTCGCCCGTGAGGAACGTGTCGAAGGGGTCACGCCGTGCCGTTTGGCGCATTGCCGTGCCTATCGGCACAATCGCCGCGGGGCATGATGGCGCGGACTCTCATTGTCGATGACCACCCGCTCACCCGTGATGCCCTCGCCGGGCTGCTCGCGGCGCACGGCTTCGACGTCGTCGCGCAGGCCTCGGGCGGTGAGGAAGCGATCGCACGTGCGGCCGAGCTTGCCCCGGAGCTGATCGTCCTCGACCTGACGATGCCCGAGATGGACGGGCTGACCGCGCTCCCGCGGCTGCGGGATGCGGCGCCCGGCGCCGCCGTCGTCGTCCTCACCGCGGCCGAAGACGACGAGAACCTGCTCGCCGCGATCCGGCTCGGAGCCGCCGGCTACCTGCTGAAGAGCGAGCCGCCCGATCGCATCGTCGAGTTCCTCCGGGCCGTCTCGCGTGGGGAGGCGGCACTGTCGGGCGCGGTGGCGCTCCGACTGCTGACGGAGGTTCGAGAGGGCGGCCAGCGCCAGGACGTCGTGCCCGACTCGATCGCCGAGAGGCTCTCTGCGCGCGAGCTCGAGGTGCTGCTCCTGCTCGACCAGCACTACGGCACCGACGAGATCGCGACGCGGCTCTTCATCTCGGAGCACACGGTGCGTTCGCACGTGAAGAACCTGCTGGCGAAGCTCGGAGTCTCCTCACGGCGCGACGCGCTCGAGACGCTCGCCGCCGCACGCCGCGCCTGACGCGACCGGACGAGACCCGGCCTCGCCTCGGCGGAGGCGCGCCTGGCGTGGTCAGCGCGCGACGCCGGCCCGGTGGACGTGCCTCAGCCGAAGCCGATGAGCGCAGCCTCGACGAGCGCGGGCAGCGTCTCGAGGTTGTAGCCGCCTTCGAGCACGGCGGCGACGCGCGGGGCGAGGACGGCCGCGCGGCGAGCCAGCTCGGTGAAGAGCCCCGTCGAGAGCTCGAGCTCGGCCAGCGGGTCGTCGGCGTGGGCGTCGAAGCCGGCCGAGACGAGCAGGAGCTCGGGCTCGAACGCGCCGATCGCGGCCTCGGCGCGCTCGAACGCGGCGAGGTAGGCCTCGTCGCCGGTGCCGGCAGCGAGCGGTAGGTTGAGCACGGTCGCGCCCTGCTCGTCGGGGCCGCCGGTCCCGGGATAGAACGGCCACTGGTGCAGCGAGACGAACGCGATCGACGGGTCGTCGGCGACGATCGCCTGCGTCCCGTTCCCGTGGTGGACGTCCCAGTCGAGGATCGCGACCCGGCCGAGGCCGAGCTCCGCCTGCGCGAAGCGCGCGGCGACCGCGACCGAGTCGAAGAGGCAGAACCCCATCGCGCGATCCGGCTCGGCGTGGTGCCCGGGGGGCCGCGCGAGCGCGAAGCCGCCGCAGCGAACCGCCTCGATCGCCGCCCCGGCGGCGAGGAGCGCGGCCTCGTAGGTCGTCTCGGTGCAGATCGTGTCCGCGTCGAGCCAGCCTCGCGTCCGGCGGACGCGCTCGACGAGCGCGGGGTGTGGCAGCGAAGGACGTCCTCCTCGCGCGCCGGCCGGCATTCGACGAACGGGAAGCGCTCGTGGAGCACGGCGAGCCGGGCCTGCGACTCGGGATGGCCGCCGGTCGGATGCAGGCGGGCGAACGCTTCGTGGCTGACGACGTCCACGTCAGCCGTGCTCGGCGATGCGCCGGGCGAGGCCGTTCAGGCCGAGCTCGCGGGCGGCTGCCTCGGCCCGCGCCCAGTCGGGCTCGGCCGCCTCGAGCGGCGGCAGTGGCGCCGACGCGTCCATCGTGGCGATGCTCCGGTAGAGGCGCAGGTCGTCGGCGATCGGCGCGAACCGGCCGGCGGCGAGCGCCGCCTCCAGCGTGCCGTACTGGGCGAGGAGGGTCGCCGCCGTCTTCGGCCCGACGCCGCGCGCGCCCGGGATCCGGTCGGAGGAGTCGCCGCGGAGCGCGATGAAGTCCGGCACCTGCTCGGGCTCGACCCCGTAGCGCGCGCGCACCTCCGCCGGGCCGATCCGGGCGAGCTCGCTCACCCCGCGCACCGGCTGCAGGACCGTCACCCGGTCGCTGACGAGCTGGAAGGCGTCGCGATCGGAGGTGGTCACGACGACCGGCCCCGCCCAGTCCGCGGCGGCCGCGGCCAGGAAGTCGTCGGCCTCGTAGCCGGCCTCCTTGGCAGTCGCGAACCCGAACGCCGCGACGAGCGCCGGCAGCTCCGCGAGCTGCTCGAGGATCGCGTCGTCGAACACGCGGCCCGACTGGTACTCAGGCAGGGCCTCGTTGCGGTAGGTCGGCGCGTCGAGCGTGTCCCAGGCGACGAGCACCGCGGCGGGTCGCTCGGCCTCCCACAGCCGGAGCAGGAAGTTGCCGAAGCCGACGAGCGCGTTGGCCGGCCGGCCGCCCGCCCCGCGGATCGATTTCGGCAGCGCGTGGTAGGCCCGATGGGCGAGCGAGTCGCCGTCGATCGCGAGCAGGAGACCCTGGCGAGAAGGACTTGGCATCGTGGACGAGTATCGCGTACCCCGACGCCGCGGCTATCGTGGCGCACCGAGCAATGGCCGACAAAAAAGCATCCGGAGCCCGGAAGCTCGTGATCGTCGAGTCCCCTGCGAAGGCGAAGACGATCGCGGGCTACCTCGGCAAGGACTACATGGTCGAGTCGTCGATCGGCCACGTCCGCGACCTGCCGCACAGCGCGGCCGAGGTGCCGCAGGCTCAGAAGCAGGAGCCCTGGGCGCGGCTCGGCGTCGACGTCGATCACGACTTCGAGCCCCTCTACGTCGTCGACCCGAAGAAGAAGGCGGTCGTCAACGATCTGCGCGCCAAGCTGAAATCGGCCGACGAGCTCCTGCTCGCGACCGACGAAGACCGCGAAGGAGAGGCGATCGCCTGGCACCTCGTCGAGGTGCTGCAACCCAAGGTGCCGGTGCGGCGCATGGTCTTCCACGAGATCACGAAGCCGGCGATCGAGCGCGCGCTCACCGAGACGCGCGAGATCGACGACCGGCTCGTCGACGCACAGGAGACGCGGCGCATCCTCGACCGGCTCTACGGCTACGAGGTCTCGCCCGTGCTCTGGCGGAAGGTGATGAAGGGCCTCTCGGCCGGGCGGGTCCAGTCGGTTGCGACGCGGCTCGTCGTCGAGCGCGAGCGAGAGCGGATCGAGTTCCGGGCCGCCGAGTACTGGGACATCGTCGCGACGTTCGACCCGGGCGGCTTCGAGGCGCGCCTGGTCGCGGTCGACGGCCGCCGGGTCGCGCAGGGACGCGACTTCGCCCGCTACGGCGAGCTCGTGACGGCGGACGCCGTCCAGCTCGACGAGAGCGCCGCCCGCTCCCTCGCCGCGGCGCTCGCCGGCCTCGGCTTCGCGGTCCGGTCGGTCGAGCGCAAGCCGTACACCCGCCGCCCGGCCGCGCCGTTCATGACCTCGACGCTGCAGCAGGAGGCGAGCCGCAAGCTCCGCTTCTCGGCGCAGCACACGATGCGCGTCGCCCAGCGCCTGTACGAGAACGGCTACATCACCTACATGCGCACCGACTCGACGTCGCTCTCCGAGTCGGCGATCGCCGCCGCGCGCGACCAGGCGCGCACACTCTACGGCGCCGATTCCGTGCCCGGCCGAGCCGCGCCACTACAACCGCAAGGTCAAGAACGCGCAGGAGGCCCACGAGGCGATCCGCCCGGCGGGCGACAGCTTCCGCCTGCCCGACGAGGTCAAGGGCGAGGTCGAGCGCGACGAGGCTGCGCTCTACGACCTGATCTGGAAGCGCACGGTCGCCTCGCAGATGGCCGACGCCCGCGGCGAGACCGTCTCGGTGCGGATCGGCGCGACCGCGGCCGACGGACGCGATGCCGAGTTCGGCACCGCCGGCACGGTGATCACCTTCCGCGGCTTCATGCTCGCCTACGAGGAGGGCCGCGACGAGGCGGTCGCCGGCGACGAGGAGGAACGCCGCCTGCCGCCCCTCGCCGAAGGCGACCCGCTCGCGGCGGCCGCGCTCGAGCCCGAGTCGCACACGACCACAGCGCCGCCGCGCTACACCGAGGCGACGCTCGTCCGGGCCCTCGAGGAGCGCGGCATCGGCCGGCCCTCGACCTACGCCTCGATCATGGGCACGATCCTCGACCGCGGCTACGTCCGCAGAGCAGGCCAGGCGCTCGTGCCGACCTTCCTCGCGTTCGCGGTCACGAACCTGCTCGAGCAGCACTTCGGTCGGCTCGTCGACTACGAGTTCACGGCGCTGATGGAGGACGACCTCGACCGGATCGCGGCCGGCGACGAGGAGCGCACCGCCTGGCTGCGACGCTTCTACTTCGGGGGCGACGACGGCGACGAAGGACTGAAGGAGCTCGTCTCGGACCTCGGCGAGATCGACGCCCGCCAGATCAACACGATCGAGATCGGCAACGGGATCGACCTCCGCGTCGGCCGCTACGGCCCCTACATCGAGCGGGACGGGGAGCGGGTGACGATCTCGGACGAGATCCCGCCCGACGAGCTGACGGTCGAGCAAGGCCGAGGAGCTCCTCTCGCAGGCCTCGGACCAGCGCGAGCTCGGCGTGAACCCGTCGACGGGCCGGGCGGTGCTCGTCAAGAACGGGCGCTACGGCCCCTACGTCACCGAGGTCGCCGAGGAGGGCGAGAAGCCGCAGACGGCGTCGCTCTTCAAGTCGATGTCGCCGGAGACGGTCACGCTCGAGGAGGCCCTGCCGCTGCTTGGCGCTGCCGCGGGTCGTCGGAGTCGATCCCGGCGACGGCGAGGAGGTGGTCGTCTCGAACGGCCGCTTCGGCCCGTACGTCAAGCGCGGCTCGGATACCCGCTCGCTCGAGAACGAGGAGCAGCTCCTGACGATCACGCTCGACGAGGCCCTCGCGCTCCTCGCGCAGCCGAAGCAGCGCGGGCGGCAGCAGCGGCGGCCCCCCTGCGCGAGCTCGGCGACGACCCGGTGAGCGGGAAGCCGATCGTGGTCAAGATCGGCCGCTTCGGCCCGTACGTCACCGACGGCGAGACCAACGCCAGCCTTCGTGCGAGCGACCAGGTCGAGACGCTCACCTTCGAGCGGGCGGTCGAGCTGATGGCCGCCCGCCGCGAGCGCGGGCCGGCGAAGCCGCGCCGCAGCCGCGCTAGGAGGCCCGGGCGCCGGTACGGACGGGCGGCGGAAGCGGCGGCCGAACGCGTCGACTTCACACTTTGCGAACCGGTTCACCCTGGTTACTTCATCCGTAATCAGCGATACTCCCTTCTGAGGACGCCGACTCGGTCCGGGTGCGCTACCGTAAGGGCACGCTCTCGTGCAGCGCGGTTATGGGACATGTTTGGGCGGGGGCTGGGCGGAAACACCCTAAGAATCCTCTCATTCCGCTGGAATTCAGAGGACAAATGCCGTACGGTGCGAAAGCGAAACGCAGGCTATGAAAGGCGTAGGAACGACGTGACCCAGAACCAACTGACCGAGTTGCTCGAGAGCGAAGGCGCGAAGGCGATGCTCGAGACGGGCGAGGAGCGCGGCTGGATCGAACCGGCCGAGCTCGAGGCGTTCGCGCTCGAGCACGAGCTCGTCGACGCAGATGTCGAAGACCTCACCCGCGAGCTCGAGCGGATCGGGCTCGAGGTGCGCGAGGCGCGCCCGGAGGAGAAGTCCCCGAAGACCGAAGAGGTCGTCTACGAGGCCGACCAGCCCTCGGGCGCCGGCGACTCCCTACAGCTCTTCCTGGCCGACGTCGGCCGCCACAAGCTGCTGACGGCGGCGCAGGAGGTCATCCTCGCGAAGAAGATCGAGCGCGGCGACCTCGTCGCGAAGCGCCAGATGATCGAGTCGAACCTCCGGCTCGTCGTCTCGATCGCGAAGGGCTATCGCGGCCTCGGCGTGCCGTTCCTCGACCTGATCCAGGAGGGGACGCTCGGCCTGAACCGCGCCGTCGAGAAGTTCGACTGGCGCCGCGGCTACAAGTTCTCGACCTACGCGACCTGGTGGATCCGCCAGTCCGTGCAGCGCGCGGTCGCGAATCACGCCCGCACGATCCGCGTTCCCGTCCACGTCGTCGAGCGCCAGCAGAAGCTGTCGCGTGCCGCCCGCCGGCTCGAGGTCGAGCTCGGCCGCGAGCCGACGAAGGAGGAGCTCGCCGAGGCGACCGGCCTGCCGATCCAGCACGTCGACGAGGCACTCTCGGCCGCGTCGGCGTCGGTCTCGCTGAACCAGACGGTCGGCGCAGACGACGAAGGCGAGCTCGGCGACCTCTTCGCCGACCGCGAGGCCCCCGACCCGTTCGACGAGGCCGAGGAGTCGCTTCGCCGCCAGAACATCCGCAAGGCGCTCGACGCACTGCCCGAGCGCGAGCGGCGCATCCTGGAGCTGCGGTTCGGCTTCGAGGGCGAGCCGTGGACGCTCGAGGCGATCGGCCACGAGCTCGACCTGACGCGCGAGCGCGTGCGCCAGCTCGAGGGCCAGGCGCTCTCGCGGCTCGCGGCGCTGCGCGAGCTCGCCGGCCTCGCAGCCTGACGGATCCCGTTCTTCCCTGATGTCGGCGTCGGACCTTCGCCCGGACGGTCCACTCGCCGGCAGGACCGTCACCGTCGAACCCCTCGACGAGCGGCACCGGGAGGGCCTCCGCTCCGCAGCGAGCGAAGATCCGGGGATCTTCCGCTATACGGTCTGGTCGGGCGACTTTGACCTCTGGTTCGACGACGCCTGTGCCTCACCGACAGACGTGCCTTTTGCCGTTCTCGCAGACGAGCATGAGGTCGGCTCGACGCGCTATCTGAACTACGAGGCGGCCCACCGCCGCGTCGAGATCGGCTGGACCTGGCTTCGGCCCTCCGCATGGGGCACGGGCGCCAACACCGAGGCGAAGCTGCTCTTGCTCGAGAACGCGTTCGAGCGCCACGGGCTCCAGCGGGTCGAGTTCAAGACCGACGCCCGAAACGAGCGGACGAGAGCCGCCCTCCTCAAGATCGGGGCACGGTTCGAGGGGATCTTCCGCAAGCACATGATGCTCCCCACCGGGCCCCGCGATTCGGCCTGGTATGCGATAACCGAGGACGACTGGCCCGAGGCCAAGGCGAAGCTCCTCGATTTGCTCGAGGCGGCCTGATGCGTTGTGCGGTCGAGATCGCACCAGTTCGGGCGGCGCCGGAAGAAAGTGCAGAGCAGGTGACCCAGGCGCTCCTGCACGAGCCCCTCACCGTGAAGGAGCAGCAGGGTGGTTGGACCCGGATCGTGACGGCATACGGATACGGTGGCTGGATCGAGGCCGGGCTTCTCGAGGATCGAGAGGGTGCACTCCCAATCAGGCGCACGACACCGCTCGAAGTCGCGCGCAGCTATCTCGGCGCGAGGTACGAGTGGGGAGGCCTGACCGAGCGCGGAATCGACTGCTCCGGACTCGTTCACATCGCGTACCGCGAATCAGGCCGGCTCGTTCCGCGCGATGCGTGCCAGCAGGAAGCGGCTGGAAGTCACGTCGCGCTCGGAGCCGAACGTCCCGGAGACCTGATCACTTACGGTTCAGGGTCGCGCGCCGATCACATCGCGTTCTGGCTCGGCAAGGGCCGTGTCCTGCACGCGACGGCGCGCGAACGCCTCGGGGTCGTAGAGGAGGTCGAGCCGGAGGAACTCCAGGCGCGGCGCCGTTTCATCGTGCGCCTGTAACCAAGCCCTTCCTGGCTCCCAAAAGAGTGATCCGGCTCAAGCACGTTCCGCGGAGCGCCGATACCGGGCACGTGGACGCAGCTCAGCGCGAGGAGATCCTGACCCGGTATCGCGAGCATTCACGTCGCTTCCAGACGGTCGCGGCACGGCGGAACCCAGTCGCAGGGCTGATCGATTTTCCCGCTCGGCCGGCTACACCTGAAGTCGAGCATTTGCCGACGGCACGCGAGATCGAAGTTCTCCAGCTCGTCTCCGAGGGTTTAGTCAACCGCGAGATCGGCGACCGCCTCTACCTGTCGGAGGAGACGGTCAAGAGCCATGTCCGCCATCTGTTGGCGAAACTCCAGGCACGGTCAAGAGCCCACGCCGTCGCTGTTGGCTTCCGGCGTGGGCTCCTGACTTAACTGCGACTTCTTCGCGAGTAGCAGGTATTTCGCCTTACGCGAACAATCACCAAACGGGTGATGTCAGCGTGAGGAGAACCCCTGATACTCAGCCTGTGGCCGTCTACGAAGCGACCCTACCACTCAACAAAGCCACCCGCGAGTGTTGCGCGGGCGACAAGACGTGCGATCTTGCGCATTCGGAGTCTCCCCTCCGTTTGGGAACTGACGGCAGCAGCAATCTTATGACCCTTTTGGGGGAAACGCAAGTCCGATGCGCGGCATCAGCCGACAAGCGCGAGCCGATGACTCAGAAGGCGCTGCTCCGGTACCAGCTCGGGCTACTCGTGCTCGCGGGCGTCCTACTCGCGCTCGCGTTGAACCACCCGTTCGGGGACCTCGCCGCCGTGGTCACGCTGGCAGCGGTCGCTGCGATCGCCGAGCGCGGCCGAGTACAAGTTCATCGCGGAACCGAGGTCTCGATCTCCGTGCTCCCAACGGTCTTTGCGGCGGCGGTGTTCGGACCGCTCGCCGGCATGACCGTCGCAGCGGCGTCGTTTATCGGAGACTTCCCGGTCACCGCCCTCGTGAGCAGGTGGCGGCACGGCGGCACACGCGGCGAGCCCGTGTTCAAGTGGGGGGTCTACACGTGCATCCGCGCGATCTACGGAGCAGCAGCAGGTTTTGCGGCAGGCGCGCTCGCCTCGTTCGGAAACGACCTGACAACCCGTCTCATCATCGCGACCGTTACGGCTGCTCTTGTTGCGGAACCACTCGACTTGGTCTTCAGCGGCGCTAACACGCCAACTCCGTGGGGGCCATGCGCTTCATTCACTCCGAACCGGCGCCCCGATGCTCGTCGTATCGATGGCTCTGTACACACCGATTGTCGCGGCTTTGACGGTGGCGTACGCGGAGGTTTCGCCTTGGACGCTTCCGCTGTTCTTCGTCCCGGCTCTTGCTGCCCAGCGTCTGTTCGGCCTGTATCAAGAGCAGCGACAGCTGACGGACCAGCTTGTCGACGCGAATGCCGACCTCGAGAAAGCCAACCTCTCCTTCGCTACCGCGCTAGTGACGACCCTCGATGCCCGCGACCGTTACACCGCTGGTCATTCGGCCGCCGTCGCGATTTATGCACGTGACATTGCAACCCGCATGGGCTTGTCGGACGAGGAAATCAGTAAGGCTCACCTCGCCGGCCTGGTCCACGACATCGGCAAGATCGGCCTTTCGCCAGGCGTGCTCGAAAAACCCGGCGCGCTGACGCTAGAGGAGCGCCGCGAGATGCAGCGCCATTCGGAGATCGGTGAGCGAATCTTGAAGAAAGTCGAGAGTTATGCCGAAATAGCTTCGATCGTCCGCCACCATCATGAGCGGGTTGACGGAGGCGGATACCCGGACGGCCTTGCCGACGAGGACATCCCTCTGCTCTCGAGGATCATCGCCGTGGCCGATGCCTACAACGCGATGACGTCCGATCGACCGTACCGTGACGCCATGCCAAGCCGAGTCGCCCGTCTTCGGCTTGCCCAGGCGGTCGAAACCCAATTCGACACTACGGTGATCGCAGCCTTCGAAGCGGTGTTGGCAATGGCGACGGAGAAATACCGGATGGCCCGTTCCGAGGAGTTCACATTCGAATGGCAGCAGGACGAAGTGGAATCTGCGGCGGGCCTGAACTTACGAGCCGTCCGAGTCGACGGTCTCAGCCCTCTCGATCTCCGCGTAGCGAGCAACCGCTTCGGCGCGAGTTCGCACGCCGAGCTTGTCGAAAATATGGTCCATGTGGCTCTTCACTGTCCCCGGCGAGATGAAAAGGCTCGCCGCGATCTCCGCATTCTTCCTTCCCTGACGCAACATGATCGATGATCTCTCGTTCGCGACCCGACAAGACGCCTCGCGGACCGTTCGACCGAGTCGCCAGCCCGGCCGACTTTGCAAGTCCAACGTCGTTTGAACGAAGTAGGACATTCCGGAGCTCGGTTTTGTGCTCGGGGAAAGTGGTGAGGCGCGCGAGCAAACCAGGCGACGCTCGAACTGCACAGACTAGGCCGTCCCACATCGTCAAACTTGATGCTGAATCGAGAACGGTCTTAAATGAGTCATCAGACGTTGCTTCTCGATCGAGAGCTCGTACCGCCAACGCAGCCTCGCACAAGACGCGCGTGTCCAACCAGCCGGTCGTGGAGAGGGCTTTCTCAACTGTCTCGGGAACAGAACTATGGTCAGAGCTGACTGCCAATGCGAGAGCTCGTGTTGCCAGGTATTCCCCGTACATCGCTCTATACGCGGTGTTCGGAAAGCTGTCCGCTGTAATCTCGATGGCCTCTTTTGCTCGGCGCTGGCTCAGATAAAGGCGAGCTCGCAACGCTCGGACGTTGAGTTGCATATGAAGGTCTCTTGAATAGGCGGGTCGTTGCTTCGAGCTTGCGAAGGCGCCCCTCACATCGAGCGAAATGCCGCAATCCAAGCTCGGCGGCCGCTAACGACCATTCAACGTGAGGGACTGCAAATGAGAGGCCGAACTCGTCGAGCTCGGCCAGGGTGACGCGAAGAACTCTCTCTGCCTCGCGATATCGCGCCTGAAGCGTTAGCGCACTCGCCCGTGCATATGCCCATCCGGTGCGTAATGACGGATCGGACAAGAGAGACGGGATCTGCGACGCATCTAGATTGTCGGATTGGATCCGAGCGTTGTGATCGGCAAACGAGCGATAAATCCGAGCAACCTCGAGTCGGACGCGATCAGCGGGCTCGGCGATCGCTAGTCCTTCGAGCTCAGCCATCTCTTGATCGACACGATTGTCCTCGAGGTAAACAGCGGCGAGAACCTTCCCGAACGCACAGTCATGGATGTCGGCGCTAGAACGCGCATACGGTTTCGCAACCGAATATAAGCTCAATGCTTCGGCTTCCCTATGGGCCAGAAGGGCGGCTCGACCAGCGATCAGGTAGCCCCGGGCTTTAAGTGGATGCGCACTTTCGAAACGATCGGCAGCGGCCTTGCCGAGAGCTTCTGCCCGCTGAAGGTTTCCGGAGAGAACCGCCTGATCTGCTGCAATGAGGTCCAGAACGACCTCACGCACATGCCCCGACCCCGAAGCGCGTTTTCGAAACTGAGCGAGGGTTGCAAGTCGGCCGGTTCTGATTAGCCCGGGGTACGAGCTCACGATCAATCGTTCGAGACAATCGTCGAGCCCGAGCTCTTCGACGAGGCGGAACGCCTCGTCGTACATGCCTCTGTCGTATGCGAAGTTGAAACCCATATGAGCAACCTCGTTCGCGTCGAAACGATCACGGAGCTTCGTAACGAGGAAGGCGCGCGCGAGCGGATGGATCAGGATCCGCCCTGTGTCCTCATATGCGAGCCCGGTCGAAAGGACTCCGCTCACGGCCTCCGGCTCATCGAGAAATTCGGAAAGCTCGGAAGGAGTGACTGGCGGGAGCGCGGCGAGTGCCGTGAGCGATCGCTGGACGGTCGAGGACGCACGCTCGTACATCTCCTCGGCAAGGAAGTCGTAGAGGGTGTCCGAGAGTGCGTCGGCAGTGAGCGGCACATCAGCCGAATTCGCATACGCGGCGAGGCCGATCACCGCCGGCCAACCTCGGGCTTGTCTACGAAGGGCTGCTGTTTTGCGGTCCGGAGGGAGCAACTCGGCGACTTCGTCGTCGTCGAGCGCGAGCTCGGAGGCCCCGAGCTCGACGGTCTCCATGTAAACGCGGCGCCGGGGTGTCGCCCAGGTGGGTTTCTCAC
This sequence comes from uncultured Actinomycetota bacterium, assembly GCA_963765345.1. Classification (GTDB taxonomy): domain Bacteria; phylum Actinomycetota; class Thermoleophilia; order Gaiellales; family Gaiellaceae; genus PALSA-600. The sequence goes on along the minus strand of CAVXWI010000011.1, from coordinate 49,231 downwards.
GGGAGACGACAAGAAGTCGGAACCGGCCGCTTTGCTCGAGGGTCGCTATCAGCTCCTCAGCGGCCGGGTTGGCCATCAGCAGGTGATAGTCGTCGATGACGATCCACCCGTCGACGGGATTTTTGATTTGGCCGAGAATCACTCGCCCGACCGCCCGCACCTGTTCGTCAGGCGTCCGACCTGCGCTGAGGGCTGCTTCGACCCGACGCGAATCGAATACGAGCAACTCGCCGAGGGCAGCTGCGAGATCACGCGCCAGGAGTGCGAGGTCCGCGCTGGCTGGTGTCGCCGCTATCCAGGCGCCGCCAGCCTCTTCGATCCACTGACGCGCAAGCGTCGTTTTGCCGTAACCCGCTGGCGCGACGAGCAAGACGGTCCGAGCTTGAGCATCTCCAAGTGTTGCCAGGAGACGCGACCGGCGGACGATTCGACGCCCGCGCTTCGGACTCGATGTGATTGCCAGACCCTTCCCCGCCGTCCCACGCCTCGTATCCCGGTCGCTTGACGCGAATGGAACTCCGCGTTCCTTGCCTCGGAGCCGCCCCCGCCGTCGCCGCAGTGTAAACCAGAACTTCGGAGCTGCCCGCGCCCGCGGCGGCTTGCCGCCGCGGGCGCGGAGCCGTTTAGCCGTTGCCGCCGGCGGTCGCCGACTCGAGGCTCTTGGCTAGGGGATCGTCACCCGTCAGAATGCGGTACGCGAGCGGTATCTGGCGCCTCCGTGGCACCCCGAGCTTGAGCCGAAGCGTGTCGCAGTGTGCCTTGGCTGTGCGCGGGGAGATACCGAGCTCACGACCGACTTCTTCGTTCGAGCGACCCTCGGCGATCAGCTGGATCACCTGTTTCTGACGAACGGTGATCGTTCTGGGGTCTCTAAGTGCCTCCATGGACGGGAGGCTAGTTCCGGCCGGTCCGAGGTGACCATTCACCAAAGGGCGTAATTCGTTTTCTCAGGCGATGGCACGGCGAGCGGCGGCGCACGAGGACCGCAATGGCGGCGAACCTCGGAGCCGGTAAATGGCGGCGCCGCCGACGAGCTGAGGCTGCGCGAACGGTCGGAGTACGGGGCCCCAGAGCGACTCCGCCGTCGCGTCGACGACGATGCTCGTGACGTTCTCGAGGCGCACGAGCTGCAGAACGTCGTTTGTCGTGACGTCAGGCGGGATCGCCTCGGTTGCGATCCGGCGGACGCCTGCAATGCCGCTGTATCCCGCCGGCGGGTACGGCGAGATGTAGCCGCCCGCGTCCTTGAACCAGAAGTTGCTCCTCACCTGCCAGAGCATCGCGTCGCCATCGGTACCGAACGGGAGCAGGAGAACGTTCTCGCCACGGCCGAGACAGGCCTTGTAGAGGTTCGTGGTGAAGAGCGCCGGGATCTGGGGCGTTCGCGCCCACGCGCTCCAGGAGACGTTTGGGACGAGCGCGAGCACCGCGAGCGCGCTGAGCCCGATTCGCAACCAGCGTGGACGGGCGCCCGAGGCAGCCCAGAGCGCAACGATCACCGAGCCGGTGAGAGACGCGTAGAGCATCAAACGAACCGGCATGACGTTCTCGAAGAGCGGCTTGTCGACCAGGTACTGCCACGGAAGCGTGAGGACGTGGCGACCGTCGACCGTCAACCAGACCCCGAGCGAGAAGAAGACGATGAGCAGGAACGCGGCGACCAGAAAGCGCCCGCCGGCCGTTCGCCACCGGCGCACCGCAAACAGCGCCACGATCACGAGCGTTGGCACGCCGATGTAAGCCCCACGCTCCGCGTCATTGCCGGGGAAGCTCACAACAAAATGACTCGACCACCAGCCGCCGACGGTCGCCATCGTCGGAACGACGAGATTGGCGAGGTCGGTGCTGAAAAGCCATGCGCCTCCGGGCGGCCGATCACCGGCCGCGCTCACCACGTAGTAGAGGAGTGGAGCGGTGAGCACGGCGGCGAGTCCGTACGCTCCGACCAGCGGCAGAACGATTCCGCGGAGCCTTCCCCGCGCAGCGGGAACGAGAAGCGCGGCGAGCACAAGCCCGCCGGCGAGCACGAGGCTCAAGGTGAAGAGGACCTCGGTCGAGATCAGCGTCTGTGCCGCAAGCAGCGCCCCCATCCGGACGGCGACGTCCTCGCCGCGTCAGATCCCCCTGGACGAAGCGGACGACGAGCAACGCGGCGACGGGAACGAGGAAGACCGCTGCGGTGTGGATGTGCGTTAGCTCGGCTGCCATCAGGTAGCTCGAGAACCCGAAGATGTACCCGCCCGCGAGCGACGGCCAGATCGCGCCCTCTGTCAAACGCCGGCAGAGGAGGAACGCCGTCCAGGCCGCAAGTGCGGGCATCAGGACGACCGCGACGTTGTACGCGAGGGTCGCTCCGAAGACCAGCGTGATCGGAGCGAAGACGAGCGCGAGCCCCGGGACGCTCGTCGCCCACGCCAGGTCGAAGCCGCCGGGCGCCCAGATCGCATGCGTGACGAAGGGGTTTAGCCCGTGCAGGATCGCGTGCGGCCACCACGCGAACGACCAGATGAAGATCTGAGGGTCGGTGTAGAGACCTCCCGCCACCCGGGTCTCCGGGTGCGCGACGACCCGCAGACCGAGAACGAGGAACGCCGCGGCGAGATAGAGCGCGAACGCCGCGCCGCCGCGACGGCCATCGAGGCGTCGACGAGCGCGCGCGACCACGAGCGGAGTCTAGGCTCGCCCTCCACCGGACCGACCGGCGTCACGCTTCGGTGGCCGCCAGGAAGGAGGCGGAACGTGCTCGGCTGCGCAGAGCGACGCGCGCGGCGTGGAAGCCGCACATGCCGTGAACCCCTCCCCCCGGGGGTGTCGACGACGAGCAGAGAAACACGCCCGGAAGCGGGGTCGAGTACGGGGAAACGCGAAGGACGGGACGCGCGACCAGCTGTCGCACGTCGGCGGCCCCTCCGTGGATGTCGCCGCCGACGTAGTTTGCGTTGTGGGCTTCGAGCGCGGCCGGGCCCATGACCGACCGCGCGAGGATTCGATCGCGGAAACCGGGCGCGAAGCGTTCGACCTGTGCCTCGATTCGCTCGCTGACGTCAACGCCGGAGCCGTTCGGTACATGGCAGTAGGACCACGCCGTGTGCTTTCCCTCCGGTGCCCGCGTCGGATCGAACAGACTCGGCTGCGCGAGCAGGACAAAAGGTCGCTCCGCGACGCCGCCGCCCCACGGCGCCTGCTCGGAGGCGACAATCTCGGCGAGTGTCGCGCCGAGATGCACGGTCGCTGCGCGGGCGCACCCGGGCGCCCGCCAGGGGATCGGCCCGTCGAGTGCCCAATCGACCTTGAAGGCTCCTGGCCCGTAGCGAAAGCGTTCCAGCGCGCGCCGGTACCGCGCTGGAAGCGCCTCGCCGGCCAGGGAGAGCAGTTGACGTGGTGTGACGTCGAGCAGGACCGCCGATTCACCTGCCAGCTCCGCGAGCGACTCGACGCGATGTCCCGTTTCGAGCTCTCCGCCGAGCGATTCCAGGTAGGAGGCGAGGCCGTCCGCGAGACGTTGCGAACCGCCGCGCGGAAACGGCCAGCCCACGGCATGTGCGAGCACACCGAGAATCAGCCCGAAGGCGGCGGATGGCATCCTGGTCAGCGGCAGCATCGAGTGGGCTGCAAGCCCGGCGAATAGCCCGCGTGCCTGTTCACCGCGGAAAGCCCGCTCGGCTACGAGCCGCGCCGGCAACGCTGCCCTGACCGAGAAACGGGCGAGTACGGCTGGATGGCTTGGCAACGCGAGGGGTGCGAGCAAGGTCTCAACCAACGCCTCATGGCGAGCGACGAGGGGTGCCATCAGCCGGCGGTAACGATCGGCGTCGGGCCCGAGCGCATCGGCCGTTTCGTCGACCGAGCGGACGATGGTCGCCGCGGTCCCGTCGTCGAATGGGTGCGCGAGGACGACGGGAGGGTGGATCCACTCGACGCCGTGGTCCCCGAGCGGGAGGGAGCGCAGGAGCGGCGAGGCGACCCCGAGGGGGTGAATCGCCGCGCAGACGTCGTGGACAAAGCCTGGGAGTGTCAGCTCGGCCGAACGGCAGCCGCCACCCGCCGTCTCGTTGGCTTCGAGCACACGCACCGAGAGCCCCGCGCGGGCGAGAACGATCGCTGCGCCGAGACCGTTCGGGCCCGAGCCGACGACGATCGCGTCAGGCATCAGCTCGAAGGCCGCCGGCGGCAACGGTCCACCGCGGGCGGGAGCTCGGCTTCGGAGCGTGATCCCGGGAAGCGACCGGCTGGGCGTCGATCGTCGGGCGCGGCGACGAGGCCGCGACGGCTGCGCTCAGCTGTGGATGACGGCAACGACGAGGAGCGCTATCAGCGTCACGAGTACGGCCGCGGGTGCGAGGAAGATCGCCCACCAGATCACCGAGGCGACCGACCAGGCGAACCGGCCGGATGCCCGAGTTGTGCGCGACGCGCAGGCCGAGCAGCGCTGCGATCACCGGCGCCAGCACCCACCACGTGTCGGTCCAGGCGATCCCTGCGACGATCGTGAGCACCGCGAGAATGAAGAGGATGACGAGCAGCTCGAGCAATTCGGGCCGGGCAAGATGCCGGGGCGCTTCGTCGCCGGGAGGCCGTTCGGGCGGGTTCGCCTCTTCGACCGGACCGCCGAGCGCATCACGCAGTCCTGCGCCGCCGTTCGCGTCGAGCCCGGCCATCAGCCGCAGGACGCAATAGGTCGCGTCGGCAGCTCCTCCTTCAAGCAGGAGCGGCCCGTCCTCACCGTCGACGAGCGCAGCTTCGATCGAGTCGGCGAGTCCTTCGGCGGCCGGACGCCACTCAGGCTCGACCGTCAGCAGGGCGGCCGGCTCAGATGCCGGCGCGAACTCCGACTTCGAGAGCACGCGCAGATTCTCGGCGAGGATCGTTGCCTGCCGCTCTGAGAGTTCGTACCGCGCTCCGCCAACCTCGAAGGCGACACCCACGTTTTGGAGTTTAAGCACTCCGTTGGCCCCCGTGCAGGCCCTATGTGACCGACAGCGTCGCGCAGACCCCGTCAGCGCCTCCTGCGAGCGCGGGCGACGCTGCCATCGGGGAGCCCGCGACCGGACCGACCTCTACGCTGGGGCTTCCGTGACGGCGAGATGCGGCCGGGAGCTGCTGCGTGTCCACAGGAATGCGAAGGCGAGTCCCTTACGATCGGGCCGACGAGGACGAAGCCTCCCGGTCCGGCCAGCCCGCAGCGGTTGTCGGCGACCTCGGCGATACGTCTCTTGCCCGCAGGTCGGCCTCGTGGTGGGCAGTCGGAGCGGTCGTCGGCCTGGCAGCGGTACTAGCTTCGACCGGGCTGATCGGAGCCGACGCGCTGTGGCTCATCTCGCTCGGGCACGAGGTGGCGGACTGGCATCTGCCCGGATCGATCCCCTGGGCGACCGCTCCGACTTCAGGCTGGCATGACGTCCCGGCCCTCGGGCAGCTCATGTTCTACGCCGCCGACCGCGCGTTCGGTGGGTACCGCGGGCTGCTCGTGGCGCAGGCGCTGGCAGCGGCGATCGGCTTCGGTGCGCTCGCGCGGGGCCTCGCGCGCGAGGCCCCGGCCGGCGTGGTCGTTGCCGTCTCGGCAGTCGTGCTCGCGGGCTCGCTCAGCGCTGTCGTCGTCGTTAACGACTCGCTCTACTCACTCGCGCTTTTCCCGGTCCTGCTTGCGCTGATCGAGGCAGAGTCGCGCCGGCCCGGGCGCCGGCTCTGGCTTTCGGTACCGCTCATCGCGCTCTGGGGCAACCTGCACGGCGAGGTCCTGACGGGATGGGCGCTCCTAGGCTGCTACCTCCTGTTCGATCGGGCCCGCCGCGACCCCTGGCTGGCGGCAGGAGTGTTTGGCGCAGCGACGCTCGCCCTCTTTCTCGACCCGGTACTCGCTTCGACGCCCGACTACTACCGGGGCGTGTTTGCCAGCGCGCCGGCGAGACGCGCAACCGGGCTCTGGGAGCCCCTACACCTGGGCGGGATCGATCTGCTCGCGATCGGGGCCGCGATCGTCCTGCTTGCGCTCGCGGTCGTTGCCTTTCGTCGGGTTCGCCTCTGGGAGGCGGTGGCGCTCGTCGGACTCGCGTTGGCTTCGATCGAGGTCGCACGCTCGGCGAGCTGGTTTCTCTTCGTCGCCGCGTACCCGGCGGCACGCGCGCTCCACTTCGGGGTACGGGTCCGGGCGGTTCGAACGGCAGCGCTCGTCTTCGCGGTGACGGCCGTGGTGTTGCTCGTCAGGGGCCCGGGAGATCCAGGTTCCGAGCAGCTCGCAACACTCGCCGCGAAGACCGGTCAGCCCGTTCTTGCCGACGCGGTTCTCGGCCAGCAGGTCGCGCTCGCAGGCGGGCGGATCTGGGTCGACAACCCGATCGACGCGTTTCGCCGACGTGACCAGAACCTCTACCTCGACTGGCTTGACGGCCAGTCCGACGGCTCGGCCGCGGTCGACCACGCGGCGTACGTGCTGGTCTCACGTGGCTCGCGCGCCGCTTCCGTCGCTGGGCGGGACTCTCGCCTACGGCCGGTCGCCGCGAGCTCAAGCGCCATCCTCTACCGGCGGACATGAGAGGGGCGCCGCTGCCGGCGCCCCTCTCTTCCCCCCGTCAGGTCCGCTGACCTGACGCTTCTAGTCGTGATCGTGCCCGTGCGAGCCTTGGCCGAATCCCTTGAAGAAGCCGTTGTTCCCCTTGCCATGCTTGGACAGGATGGGGAAGTGCGGCGGCCCCGGATGGGGCGAGGTTGTCGTGGGCGTGCACGAGCCGTTCGTGATAATTGCCGTGTTCGTTCCGCTGCCCGATCCGATCGTTCCCGGCGAGCTCGACGAGCTGAAGCCGCTAGTCGCCGAGAAGGTCGAGCTGAAGCCCCCGATGAACTGCGCCCCGGCCGCGGCGCCGATCAGGTAGCCCTGAACCGTGCCGTTCACGTCGACGGCGGTCAGGGCGGCGCGGAAGCGGCTCGGCTGGCTCGCGGACGTGCCGTCGATCTCGAGCTCGCCGGTCAGGGAGCCGACGTTGGTCGTCGAGTCGTACACGCTCTGGACACTGATCGTGAGCGGGCCCGTGAGCCGGCTGTCGGCGCTCGAGGCTGCGCCCGTGTAGCTCGCGTCGGTGACGGTGTACGCGTTGTTGTTCGCCCCGGTACACGTCTGGCTCTGGGTCTTGCCGATCGTGTTCGCGTAAAACGTCGCCGACACGAGCGTCGTCGTCCCAGGCCCTTGATCGGCCATCGCAATGCCGGCCGCCGCGAGCGCGATCGCAGCGGCGACTGCGACCAGGGCGCGGCGGCGCAGGAAGCTCCTCATCGGTTCCCTCCTTGATCGATGATCCTCGGTCGTACGTGCGTCCAAACCATGAGGCCGGTCTAACCCCGAGCCGTCATCCGATCGTCTTCGACCTGTTTTGCGGTTGTAAATGTTGCGGCCGGACCCGGGACGGGTGCGGTCCTTTACAACTCGTTTACAACTGGAGAATCGTCCGGTAATCGCAAGCTGGAATGATCTATCCGGTGAGAGGTCAGGCGAACGGGCCGCGAATCCTGGCGCTCGGCGCGAGCCTGGCGGCAGGGCTGTTTGTCGCCGCCGCGCCGGCGGTCGCCGACCCGGGGCACGGGAGGCAGACAACGACCGCGACGACGGTGACGTCGCCCGGCTCGGCGCTCACGGTGCAAGGAGTCGTGCAAGCGGTTTCGCCGTCGACGGTTCTCGTCAAGCAGCTCGACGGCAGCGCGGTGATCGTGCCGGTCGACCGTCGGACGCAGGTGTTCGTCAACGGCAGGCCCGCGGCGTGGGGCGATGTGAAGCCCGGGTTCGTGCTGATCGCGTCCTGGCAGGCGGGCAAGCCGGCGACCGCTCTGCATTTCCTGAGGCCATCGTAGACTCGCCAGGTGGCCGCGAACGTCCTACTGGTCGAGGATGAAGAGACGCTGGCTTCGCTGGTCGGGGCCTACCTCGCCCAGGAGGGATTCAGCGTCGCCTCGGTCGGATCGGGCGAGGCAGCTCTCGCGCGGATCGCGGAGGAACCTGTTCGCCTCGTCGTTCTCGACCTGAACCTTCCCGACATGGACGGACTCGACGTCTGTCGGCGGATCCGCGCGCATTCGTCGGTGCCGGTCGTCATGCTGACCGCGCGTGACGACGAGGCCGACCGCCTGGCAGGTCTGAGCGCGGGGGCGGACGACTATATCGGCAAGCCGTTCTCACCCAAGGAGCTCGTCGCGCGCATGAAGGCGGTGCTACGGCGGGCGGAGCCTGCCGGCGACGACGACCTCGTCGTTCTCGGCGACGTCGCCGTCCATCGCGCCGGACATGAGGTCTATGTCGCGGGCAAGCCGGTCGAGCTCCGGCCGAAGGAGTTCGACCTGCTCGTCCATCTGCTGCAAAATCGCGGCGCCGTGTTGTCGCGCGATTCGCTGCTCGAGCGGGTCTGGGGCTACGACTACGCCGGCGGGACGCGTACCGTCGACGTCCACGTCGCCCAGCTGCGCCGAAAGCTCGGCCGTCCCGAGCTGATCCGGACGGTCAGGGGCGCCGGGTACAAGGCAGTTCAGCCTTGACAGGTCGGTGACGCTCGCCCCGCCCAGGCCGAACGCCGAGAGGTCGGCGCTGCGGCGTCGTTCGTACCGGGGGCGGGTCTGCCCGCTCGTCGGGGCGCGCGGGGCCGTCAACAACTGCCGGTGAGGTCTCTCCGGTCTCGCGAGTTCGCGGCGATCGCCGTTGCCGTCGTCGCCTCAGTCGGCGTCACGCTCGTGCTGGCGGTCGTGCTCGTGCGAAGCTCGGCACGGCATGAGGCTCTGAAGTCCCTCGCCCGGCAAGCGGCGCTGATCGCGGCCCAGCAGCAGGCAGCCCGCACGAGCGGTGCATCCGGGCTGTCGAATCTCGGCGTCTTCTTCGATACCCAGCAGGAACGCGCGACGATCCTCTCGATCCCACAGGCGGCGCTCCTCCTTCCCGTCGCCGCCGGAGCGGAGCTCCGTGCCGGACGGCCGACGCAGGGCTCGGTCATCGTCGGCGGCGTGCACTACCTCTACGCCGCCCATCCGGAGGGCGCACGGGCGGTCGTCCTTCTCAGCTCGGCCAGGCTCGAGGCCTCAGACCTGCAGCCGTTCACGATCGCCTTCGGCATCGCTGCCGCCGTTGGCGCCGCGATCGCCGCCGTTGCCGCCTTCCTGCTCGCTCGCGCCGTCTCCCGTCCGATCGAACGCGTCTCGGAGGCGAGCCTCTCCCTCGCGGCCGGTGAGCGGCCCGGGCCGCTGCCCGAGACCGGATCGACCGAGGTCGCGGCCCTCGCCGAGTCCTTCAACCGGCTCGCGGAGGACCTCGACCGCGCGAAGGCCGCCGAACGGTCGTTCCTCCTCTCGGTCAGCCACGAGCTGAAGACGCCACTGGCGGCAATCCGCGGCCACGGCGAAGCGCTGCTGGACGGGGTGATGACGATCGAGCAGGCCGCACCCGTCGTCGTCGAGGAGTCGAAGCGTCTCGAGCGGCTCGTTCGCGATCTCCTCGACCTCGCCCGCCTGAACCAGCGCTCGTTCTCGGTCCAGGTACGGGAGGTCGATCTCGCCGGGCTCGCGACCGACGCGGTCAGCCGACACCGGGCCGAGTCGATGCGCGTCCGGGTGGCGCTCCACGCAGAGACGAACGGTCCGGCGCCGGCCGTGGCCGACCCGGACCGCACCCTGCAGGTGCTCTCGAACCTGATCGAGAACGCCCTCCGCTCGACACCGTCGGGAGGCTCGGTCACGATCGGCGCCCGCCCCGGCCTGCTCAGGGTCACCGACACCGGTCCGGGCCTCTCTGCCGACGAACTCCCCCACGCCTTCGAGCGCTTCTTCCTCTACACCCGCTACGCACGTCACCGGGCCGTCGGCACCGGACTCGGCCTGGCGATCGTCAAGGAGCTGGCCGAGGCGATGGACGGGACGATCTCGGTGAAGAGCGCCCAGGGCGGCGGGACGACGTTCACGGTCCGGCTGCCCGAGCCGGCGCGAGCGGTGGCCGGCGTGCCTCGTTCGAGCGATTCTTTGTAAACGTTCTGCCCTCTCGGCTTCAGCCCGGGGCCCCGACTGCCGACGCAAGTGGAGGAAGCAACCGGAGCCACGCCGGAGGCAGGAAGTGAAAGAGCTGCACATACTCGTCGTCGACGACGACATTGTGCTCTGCGAGCTTGTGCGCAAGGCGTTCGAGCTCGAGGGGATAACCGTCGCCGAGGCACACCACGTCATCGAGGCGGACCGATGCCTGCTCGAGCGGATCCCGGATGCAATCGTCCTCGATATCGGCCTCCCCGGGATCGACGGGCTCTTCTACTGCGCCCGGCTCCGCGAGAACCCGCTCACCCGCACCGTCCCGATCATCGCGATCAGCGGCTCCACCAACGCGGGCGCCTCGGCGATCGCCTCGGGCGCGACCACGTTTGTCCAAAAGCCGTTCGACCCGCTCGAACTTCTGACCCTGATCGAACGCCTGATCGGGGTTCCTCCGCTCGGATACGCGTTCGGTCCCACCGTGTCGGCTGAGATCACGACCGAGAATCTCGCGGAGCTCGGCGCGCTGATCGAGATGGGCCGGCGCCGGCACGAGGAGCTCGACCGGGCCTACCGACAGACGCTGGCGGCGATCGCGACATCGCTGGAGCTGCGCGGTCTCGAATCGAGCGCGCATACCGAGCGAGTGACCGCGTTCGCGATGCGCCTGACCGTCGAGGTCGCGCCCTCGCTCAGCGACGACGCCGGCCTCGAATGGGGCTTCGTGTTCCACGACATCGGCATGGTCGGTGTGCCCGATCGGATCCTGCTGAAGCGCGGATCGCTCAACGCGGAGGAATGGCAGCTTCTGCACCAGCACACGACGATCGGCGAACAACTCCTCGCCAACGTGCCGCTGCTCGAGGGCGAAGGCCTGCGCGTCGTGCGCTCCCACCACGAGCGGTGGGACGGCGCCGGGTACCCCGACCGCCTGGCCGGTACAGAGATTCCGCTCGGGGCGCGGATCTTCGCCGTTGCCGACGCACTCGATGCGATGACCCACCGGCGCCCCTACCGGCGACCGTTGCGCTGGGAGGCCGCCCTCGCTCGCATTCGCAAGGGTGCGGGCGAGCAGTTCGACCCCGACGTCGTCGACGGGCTCGTCGCCTGCGAGCCCGATCTGATCGAGATCCGCAATCGCTTCCTCGACGAGGCCGCGGGCCCCCAGCCCGAGCTACTCGGAGCGATCTAGGAACTACGGCTCGCGTCGTCCGGCGACCGAGCGACGGAGGCAGTTGGCAGCGGGGAGCGGCTGCCCCTACCCTGTCTGGGTGGCACGGAAGCTCGTGCTCGGGGTCTCGGTTCTCGCAGTCGCGGTGTTGGCGTTGACGCCGGCCGCGCCGGCACGCCGCGCTCTCCCGGCGCAGAAGATCGCGCTGGCGGCGATTGCGCGCCTGGCGGCGGACGGCAGCATCGATGCGGCCGCCGCGAGCAGCTACCGGTCCGCCGTGACGCGAGCGGTGTCGATGATCCCGCGGCTACCGGCAAGTCGAGCGACGCCGCTTAGCGCGCAGCTCGCCCAGGCGGCCGCCCTCGCGCCCGAGCTGACGCCGCCACGCGCGCTCGCCGTCTTCACGCAGCTCGCGATGAACGACAACTGGTTTGCCCGCCACGGGCCGCCACCCGCCCAGACCGACATCACCGACAGAGACGGGGTCGTCTACCGGTACTTCGAGGGCGGGTTCGAGTTCCACCCACTCGCGAACTTCGGCGCGCTGAACGCGGCGGCTTTGAGCAAGAACGTCACGGCGACGACGCTGCTCGCAAACGCGCTCGCCGCGCGGAGCGTTCCCGAGCCCGGCGGCGGCGTCGGCTTCGAGTATGACTTCGACTTCGGCGGCGGACAGGCACCCTGGCTTTCGGGCTTCGCCCAAGCGGTCGCTGCCCAGGCCTTCGCCCGGGCAGCCCAGGTCGACACTGCCGACTCCACCAAGCTGCTCATGGTCGCCCGGGCGGCCTTCCGCACGATTCAGGGCCGACTCGTTCGGCGGACGGCGTTCGGCCCGTGGATCAAGCTCTACGGCTTCGACGAGGCCGTCGTGCTGAATGCGCAACTCCAGTCGGCGATCTCGCTCGCCAGCTACGCCCGACTCGCCTCGAATACCGCTGCAGGCACCCTGGCGGCCGAACTGACGACGGCGGCGGCGCGTGCACTCCCGAGTTTCACCACCGGCTACTGGTCGTACTACGAGCTTCCTGCCGACCCCTCGCCGGTCAGCTACCAGGACTACGTCGTCGAGCTCCTCCAGACGCTCGCAAAGACCGACCAGCGCTTTGGCGCTGCGGCGGCCGCATTCGCACGGTTCGGGACGGAGCCGCCTGGCTTCAGGCTCGCCGACGCCGGCGTCGGCGCCGTCTCGTTCTGGGTCTCGCAACCCTCGACGGTGCGGGTCTCGGCACTCGGCTCGAACCGCTGGCTGGCGGTGACCGGCGGCTGGCACACCGTCGCCTGGCAACTTCCCGCGCAGGCCGGAATCTTCAACGTGACGATCCACGCCACCGACTGGGCCGGGAACGCCGCCTCAATCGAGGCTCTGCCGATCGTCCGCGTCGTCTCACCACCGACGCGCAAGGCGCGGCACAAGCCGGGCGTGCGGCAGACAACGGCAGTCGATGCTGCCCTGCCGCCGCTGGTCGTCGGAGCGGGTCTCGAGCAGCCGCAACAGGCGAGCCTCGCCCTGCAGCAGGGACTCGGGGCTGCGCGGATGACCCTGGTCTGGCCGACCGGATCGCCGACCCCGACCCCCGGGGCGATCGCCGCCCTCCGCAGCCTTCCGGCCGGGTCGAATCTCGTCCTCGAGCTCTACGCCTCCCCACTCGCGACTAACACGGCGACACTCGCCTCGTATGCCGCGGCGGTCGCGACACAGGTACCCGCCCTGCGCGACCTCGTGCTCGGACCTGCACCGGTCTCCGCGGCCGGATCACCGGCCTACGAGGCCGCTCTGGCGGCCGTCTATGACGCGGTCAAGGCCGCCGCGCCGTCGGTACGAGTCGCCGGCGACCTCGACGGCGCGAGCACCCCGAAGGCGGTGCTCGCGGCGCTGGCTACCGCGTACCGCTCGAGCGCGCGCCCCGGTCCGGTGATGGATGAGCTCGCCTTCAGCCCGGCCCCGGCGGCCGGGAAAGCCCTCTGGACGATCGGCGAGCTACCGGCGCTCGTCTCGGCGCTCGGCTCGGCCTTCGGCGGGACCGGACAGCCCGGCACCTCGTTGCCGCTGATCGTCGACAACGTCCAGTTCGCTTCGGCGATCCCTCCTGGCGAGCTCTCGCTCTACAGCTCCCCCACGCTCGCGACAACGGGGCTCGACGAGCCGTCACAAGGTGCCGCGTACGCGGCGGCGCTCACAGCCGTCGCCTGCGTCCCGACGGTCGAGGCGCTGCTCATCGGTCGGCTGGTCGACGGGCCCGACCCGGGCGAGCAATCCGGACTCTTCTACGCAGACGGCACGCCGAAGACCAGCCTGTCAGCCGTGGCGGCCGCGGCCGCGACGGCGCAGACACCCACGCGTGGCTGCACCACCAGCCCGCCGACCACGGGTACGCCGGCCCCAGCCCCAGCCCCAGCCCCGGCTCCCGCCCCAGCCACGTCCCCACCGCCGGCGACCGAACCGGCTCCGCCGGCACCACCCACCCCGACCGCCCCAGCGGCGGGCGCGGGCAGCTCGAAGGCCGGCGCCACGGTGGCGGACGCGGCCGCGCTCGCCTTTCCCGAGCGGGTCAGCACCTCCACCCCGCCCTCCATCAGCCTCGGCTGCACGAGCGCCTGCCTCTACCTGGTCGCGATGCAGCGCGCCTCCGACGGGCGTCCGGTTCTCGCCACCCGCGGTTCCTTCAGCCACTCCGGGACACGAACCGTCACCCTCCCGTCGGTGCCGATCGCGGCGGGAAGGTATCGCTTCACGGTCTGGACGGTCGCGGCGTCAAACCCGGGCCCGGTCACGATCGAGCGAAGCGGCGTCATCACCGCGAGCCGCTGAGAACAGCCGGCCGAACGGCGACCGGGCCGAACGGCGGCGTGCCCGAAACAGGCTCGACCGCGTGGGTCAGGCAGTGCGCTGAACTGCTTCGACCGAGACCTCGTCCTCCCAGACGCCCTCGACGAGGCGTTTGCGATGGCGGCGGACGACGAGCGCCGCCTCACCTCCGCGCAGCTCGAGCTGACGCCGTTCCCGGTAGAAGCGCACACCGGGAAGGAAGCCCTCGAGCGCGTGGCCGTCCGGGTCGAACGACGGCTGGCGGCCGATGCGAACGGCGCGAGCCTGACGCCAGTGCTCCTGCTGAGCGAGTCTCCTGCTCAGTTCCTTTGCTCCTGCGATATCCATGGGACGGTCACGTTCGCCCCTGGCCGCCGTTTCCCTGCCATCCGGGACAACAATGTCAGTTCGTCCTGTTAGCCCATCGCCGTCGACGACTTCGAAACGACCGTGTGAAAGACGACCCGTTGCCCGTCGAGAGCGACCGTTACGGTGATGTGGGCGCCGGCCGCGAGATCGACGTTGTTGCCGTAGTGGTAGTCGGCAGCCCCCTCCCCGATGCCTTCCATCGTCGCGATCGGAACTGTCATCGTCATCGTCTTCCCGCTCGGGTCGTCGATCACGATCGTGGGATGGGCACCCATGACGACCGAGCCGCTGCTCGAGCAGATGTGCACCTCGAGATGGCGCTCATCGGCCGATCCCATTCCGGACATGCCGCCGGACATCATCCCCGAGAGCATGATCTCGCCGGTCGTCGGGTGCTTGGCCTTGACCTGGGCCGGTGTGTACATCTGCGCGAGCGGGCCGATCGTCAGGGCGAACACATATGACTTCGTCTTCGCGATCTGTCCCGACGAGCATCCGGTCATCGCGACGCCGGCCCTGACCATGGAGGCGGCGAGCAGCGCCAACAACACGACGAGTACGACGATCAAGGAACGGGTGCGCATCATGACCTCCTCAGGCAGGCGAGTGACCAACGCGGTAAGACTGCAACGCGCTCTTGCGCGATGCAAGCGACCTCCGAGGGCGCCGGCTTCGACCCACCCGAGGCCGAGCTCGTGCGGGGCACAAGCGGGCTGTCGCTGAGCGCCCGATCTCGGTCCCACGGTCGGGTTTCTCATGCAGCTCTAAGCTAGTTTTTGCTTTTCTATCTGCGTGCACGCGCAGCGAAGAGTCGGGGTCCTTGGTGCCCTCGCGGCAACGACTGCCCTCGCCGCCGGCTTCGTCATTCCGGGCGCGAGCGCGGCGAGGACGTCGACGATTCCAGGCATCGTCGACGTCTACACGAACCTCGGCTACCAAAGTGCCGAGGCCGCCGGGACGGGCATCGTCCTGACGAGCTCGGGCGAGATCCTGACGAACAATCATGTCATCCGCGGTGCGACCACGATCAAGGTGACCGACCTGGACAACGGCCACACCTACAAGGCCAAGGTCCTCGGATACACCGTCTCCGGCGACGTCGCCGTGCTCCAGCTCCAGAACGCCTCGGGTCTGCCCACAGCGCCGATCGGGAACTCCTCGAGCGCGCACGTCGGCAGCGCGATCACAACCTTCGGCAACGCTGGCGGAGCCGGCGGCGCGCCGAGCGTCGCCACCGGCAAGATCGTCGGCCTTAACCAGTCGATCACGGCGCAAGACGAGTCGGACGGGTCGGAGACGCTGCACGGTCTGATCCAGACGAACGCCCAGCTGCAGCCCGGTGATTCCGGCGGCCCGATGATCGACGCCGCAGGCCAAGTCGTCGGAATGGACACCGCGGCCTCGAGCTCGTTCAGCTTCCAGTCGTCGGCGAGCCAGGGCTTTGCCATCCCGATCAACGACGCGACCGCGATCGCGGCCCAGATCGTGACCGGGCACGCGTCGAGCTCGATCCACATCGGGCCGACCGCGTTCCTTGGCCTGAGCCTCGCGACCCCGGACCAGTTCTACGACCAGCAGAGCACCGGCATCACCGTCGCCCAGGTCTTCCCGGGCTCCCCCTCCGAGAAGATCGGCCTCGCTGCCTACGACGTCATCAAGACGGTCGACGGGCAGGCGATCAACACCCCGACGAAGCTCACCGACCTCGTCGTGACGAAGGCGCCAGGCGAGACGCTGCAGCTGCGCTGGGTCGACCAGTTCGGCACGTCGCACCTCGCAACCCTCCGGCTCGCCTCCGGCCCTCCGCAGTAGCCGCCGGCAGGACGGGCGACACCCGCGGCCCAGGCGATGGGTAGGCGGCTCAGAAGACCGTCGTCGGCCGGGTCTGGAAGTTGTCGAGCAGTGACCGCACCGACCAGTTGACGAGCCACACGATCGCGACCGTGCCGACGTAATCCCAGAACCCCTGGACGGTGAAGTTCGGCGCTACCCAGGCAGCGAACGCGACCATGCCGATGTTGATCAGAAGGTAGAAGAAGCCGAGTGTGAGGATCACGAGCGGCAGCGTGAGGATCGTCAGCAGGGGCTTCAGGACCGCGTTCGCGAAGCCGAGGGCGGCTGCGCCGATGAGATACGCCGCCCAGCCGTGCAAACTCACCCCGGCAAACAGCCGATCAGCGACCCACAGCGCGAGGGCGTTGATCCCGATCGCGATCGCGAGGCGCAGCATCAGTCCCATCTCGCCCAGTGTACGAGTCGTCTCCACAGTCGCGGCTCGCAGCGAATGTAGGACAAGGGGCCTCGAGCGGGTACAACTCCTGTAGTGCACCGGGTCGACATCAGCGAGCCATGTTGAGCATTTCCCGCCGTCCGGCCTTCCTGGCCTCCGTCTGGTCGCCCGTGACCGACGAGGAAGCGGTGCTGCTCGAGGGCGCCGGGACGAACGCGACCCGGTTCCACGTCCTCGTTCGCGCTCCGTGGACAGTCGTGATTGGCCGGCGAGCCTATCTCCCCGGTCTGCTCGGCGGCGTGATCGTCTTCGGGGTCGGCTATCGGCACGGCGTCCTGCTCGCTGCGGTGGCCGCCGCGGTTTCGGGGATCGTCCTAACGGCGACGGTTCTCGCTCATGAGGTCGGCCATGTCGTGTTCGCGCGCGCCTCTCGCGGCGTCAAACCGCGAATGGTCGTGCTTTTCTCAGGCGGGGGTTTCACGATCGTCGAGGGTCGCCATGGGAACCCGAGAGGGGCAGCTCTCTTTGCCGTGGGAGGCCCGCTCGCCTCGCTCGCGATCATCATCCCGCTCTTCGCGGCCGGCATTCTCCTACCGACCGGACCGTTCGCGACAGCGCTGCTCGTGCCCGCAGTGCTCGCCACGGTGCTCGCCTTGATCAACCTGTTGCCGGTCGCGCCGATGGACGGCTGGCTACTGCTTCGATCGGCCGAGTGGGCGAGGCACGGGAGCCGGGCAGAAGCCGAGCGGCGTGCGCTGCAATGGAGCCGGTGCCTGCTCGTCTACGCGATGCTCGCCGCGAGCCTGATCGTCTTCACCGACCGGATCGCCGGAACGATCGCCACGATCGTCTGCGCCTTGTTCGTCATCCAGCACCACAAGCTCGTCACTCAGCTCGCGACGCAGCAACACCCGGCCGCGCAGCAGTCGAGAAGTCGTTAGGAACTGCCCGGCGAGGAGCCTGTCGGGCCGCTATGCGATCGCGGTTTCGACGGGATCGGCCATCGCATCGGCAGGAGCGGCCGGCGCGCCGATCGGGACCGGGTCGCCGTGTGAGCCGAAGGCCGCGCTAGCTTTCTCGATGAATGTTCGAACCCCTCACCGAGGCAGTCATCGGCCGGATCCGTTCATGCAGGGTCGGCGCGCTTCCGCCCAAGAAAAAGGCTGCAACGATCATCGAGTACGGCCGGGACAACTCGATTCGGACGTTGGTGGAAACCGGAACGTATCTCGGTCAGACTGTTCAGGCCTGTCTCGGTCACTTCGAGCGGATCTTCACGGTCGAGCTCGATGCAAGCCTGTGTGAGGCAGCCCGAAAGCGCTTCGCCGGGCGTCCGGAGGTGACAGTCATCGAGGGCGACAGCCACGAGGAACTCGCCCGGCTCGTTGCCGACATCGACGGCCGCGCACTCTTCTGGCTTGATGCCCACTACTCTGAGGGAATCACCGCGAAAGGAACCCACGATCCGCCGCTCGAGTGGGAGCTCGAGGCGATTCTTTCCCGCAATGAGCGCGACGTCGTACTCCTCGATGACGCGCGACTGATGGGAGTTGCTCCCGGTTACCCATCGATCGATGAGATCCGACGGATCGTCTCGGTGCGGGCGCGCACTTTCGAGGTGTTGCGAGACATTGTCCGGATCAACCTTGCCGAGTCCTGATCCGTAACGGCAAGCAACTTCCTCAGGATCCTGGTTGCGCCTGGCCCGAGCCTGAAAGAGACGTCGCTCAACGAGCGCGCCGACTTCTCACGATGATCGGATGGTACGGGCACACGCGCGAGGCAGTCGACGAGGTGAAACCGCTATCGACGCCGTGCCGACAACACAGCATGAGGGAGCCATTGATTTCTTTGAGAGCCGCCGACGCAGGCTCTAAGCTCGCCACGTGTGGCCGATCCGTTCCCGCTCGCCTTCCTGGAGAACCGTGGGGACGACGAATGAGTCCACCCGCAGCGGATGGGTTGCAGCAGCCCTCGCTGAGATCCCCTCCGGTGGGCGCCTTCTTGACGCTGGCGCCGGAGAGCAGCAATACCGTGAGTGCTGCGGGCATCTCGAATATGTCTCGCAAGACTTTGGCCAGTACACACCTGACACCACTGTCGCCGGGTTGCATGACGACAGGTGGGAGTACGGGCACCTCGACATCATTTCGGACATCGGGGCAATTCCCGAACCTGACGGTTCGTTCGACGCTGTGCTCTGCACGGAGGTCTTCGAGCACATTCCGGATCCCCTCCAGGCGATCAGCGAATTCTCCCGGTTGTTGCGTCCGGGAGGTCAGCTCATCATCACAGCTCCGTTCTGCAGCCTCACTCATCAGGGACCGTTTCACTTTGCGACCGGGTTCAATCGTTATTTCTTCGAAACACACCTTCCGGCTTTCGGGTTCGAGATTCTCGCGCTGGTTCCCAATGGCAATTACTTCGAATACGTCGCTCAGGAGTTGCGGCGAGCACGGAGCGTCGCCCGCCGGTACGGAGATGCACGAACGACGCCGGCCGATCTCGCAGCAACAGTTCAACTTCTCCGCATGTTGGCGCGCTTGAGTAGGTCCGATACCGGGTCGAGCGAACTCGCGGTCTTCGGATACCACGTCAGGGCAGCACGACGATGACTGGAAGTGACAGGCCAGCCGCCAACGACCCCCGTGTTGACGCGGCAGTTCGAGACGAGTACCGGTCCGGCTTCTACCCGAGCAAGCTCGCTCGCTGGATAGACAGCCCCGTCAACGAGGAGGAACAAGTCTCGGCCGACGTCGCCGGCTGCCTTGCGGCGATCGAGAACGGTCAACTGGACTTCGCCTATCCTGGCCACGACGCCGCTGTTTTTCGCCTGCTCTCCTCCCTTGTCCCGGAGCGGCGCCTGACGAAAGGCGCGGACATCGGCTGCGCCACGGGAGCCTTTCCGGCGATGCAAATTGCGGCTGGCATCGAGTCATGCACAGTTTATGAAGTGCGAAATACAGAAACCAACCACGAGCAAGTTAAGGTCCGGCTACAGGACCTAACGTATGCAGAGAATGTTCAACCACGAATTCGACCTGATCACGTGTT
The DNA here is from genome assembly GCA_963765345.1 of uncultured Actinomycetota bacterium. Taxonomy (GTDB): domain Bacteria; phylum Actinomycetota; class Thermoleophilia; order Gaiellales; family Gaiellaceae; genus PALSA-600. Next base: position 29,614 of record CAVXWI010000011.1, on the reverse strand, counting down.
TATCGACTATCGAGCACATCGGGTTGGGCCGGTATGGAGACCCGCTGGATCCGTGGGGCGACGTAAAGATGGCGAACAATTTGAGACGTCTCCTTCGACCCGGCGGGTTACTCCTACTCTCCTTTCCGACTGGTCGCGGATGCGTTGCTTTCAACAAGCACCGGGTTTACACACGCTTTCGAGCGCAGGCTTTATTCGGCGAGTTGGTGGTCCTAGGCCGCGCTCACAGGCCCTCGCTCGTTTGGCGCACGCGCCACAGATTTATGTCGACCGTCGGGGATGGGGCCCAACAGCCGATCTTCGTTCTCGGGCGACCCGCCACTAGCAGGCTTTAACCCGCATGCACAGGCCCGCGAGAGATGACCAGCCGGATGCCAACGACGGCTTCTCGTCTGTCAGATCAGTTTGCGGTTAGTCGCGTGTGCCGAGGACGCCAAGCAGCGAAGGACAGGCTCCCGTTCTTCGAGAACTGTGCTGTGACGTGTTCCAATCCAGCCCGTTCTCGATCTCGACGATTGCTCCTTCCCGGCAACCGGTGCTGACGACGTCGGCGGGAGGTCATACGGGTCGTGCCTTTCCTACCCCACAGGCGCCGGCCGGGGTTGCTGAGGGTCGGCTTGGTGATCCGAGGGTCAGCGTCGTGATGCCCGTGTTCAACGCGGAGAGGTTCCTCGCCGATGCAGTTGAGAGCGTGCTTAGGCAGACTCTTACCGAGCTCGAACTGATCGCGGTCGACGACGGATCAACCGATGATTCCTCGACGATTCTCAGGCGATTCGAGGCCGCGGATCAGCGCGTACAAGTGATCCGAACTCCTCATCAAGGCATCTCGGATGCATTGAACCGCGGGTGGCGTACGGCGCGGGCAGCCTATGTCGCGCGACTGGACGCCGACGACATTGCAATCCCGGATAGGCTCGCCCGTCAGGCCGCATTCTTGGATGTCAACCCGTCGGTCGCAGTTGTCGGCGGAGCCGCGATAACGATCGGCCCGGACGGTCGACATGGCGCTCTGATCCGGTATCCGACGAGCAGCAAAGTGATCCACAAGACGCTACTGCGGCAAAATTGTCTTGCGCATCCAGCCGTAATGATCCGCCGTTCGGCGCTTCAAGAAGTCGGCGGCTATCGGATCGATCACGTCGAAGACTATGACTTGTGGCTTCGATTCGCGGAGCGGTTCGATCTCGCGAACCTTGCGGAGCCCGTCATCCTCTACCGACAGCACCCGGCTCAGGTGTCGCTGTCCCTTCTCGAGGAGCAGGTGCGAAGGCGCCTGTTGGTGCAGGCCTCGGCGAGGGCTCGTCGAGCGGGAAAGCAGGATCCCCTCGACGACCTCTGCGAGGCTCGCGAGGCCGTCCTCGAGACAGCCCGACAAAGATCGTCGACCGAGGACAAGGCGATCGAAGCGGAGTGGCTCGCGCGTGCCGGATCACTCGCAGACGTTCTCGACGAGGAAGCTGAAAGGCTCGTCGCAAGAGCCTCTGAACAACTCGGCGGCCGAGCCCAGCGCTCGTTCAACGCTGCTCGCGAGCTGAAGAGCGCGGACACGTTCCTCGCAAGCGGCAGGCCTTTTGCTGGAGCTTCGCGCGTTCTCGTCGCCTTCCGCCACGAGCCCCGCTATACAGCCCGCCGGCTAGGCTCGTGGTTAGCTGAGTTCTCGCGCTCCCGAATTTCGGCGAGGAGATCCTGACAAGAGCCGTCGGACGCGCTGCCCGGAGCCGGTGGACGCTTCTTCGGGTCGCCGCAAAGCAAAGGCCTCTGGGCGGTCTACCACCCCTTCCGACGTTCGACGCCGAGGAGCCACTTCGCGTCAACTGCGTCGTGTTTTCGAAGGACCGAGCGATGCAACTCGATGCATGCTTGGCAAGCATTGAGCGCTTCGCGAGCTATGGCCGCGACGTGACCGTCATCTTCAAGGCGACGACGCACGAGTTCGCCGACGGGTATGAACTTCTTTCCGGGACAACACGGGCTCGGCTTGTTGCGCAACGCCGAACTCTCAAGGAGGAGACTCTTGACGCGATCGACCCGGCCATTCCTTGCACCGTTTTCCACACAGACGACGACGTCTTCTTTCGCCGGCCTCCCGGGGCCGCCGCGCCGGCGAGCGGCTTCGTCGCCTTTAGCCTACGCCTCGGCAGAAACACCACCTATTGCTATCCACTCGACCGGGTCCAGCCTCTCCCATTGTTCGAAAAGCTCGGCCCATTCCTCGCGTGGGACTGGACGCGCGCGAAGTACGACTTCGCCTACCCGATGTCTCTGGACGGCCACGTGTTCCCGACCGCATTGGTCCGCCCCATGATCGAACGCGTTCAATTCGACAATCCGAACCAGCTCGAAGATGCACTTCACCTCGAGCGCTACCGGATGCCGGGCGCCATGCTCGCATTTCAGGAGAGTTGCGTTGTTTCGATCCCTGTCAACGTAGTTACGTCAACCCACCGTAATCGCTCGGCCGATCGCGCCGATTGGTCACCCGCCGTCTTGAACCAACGCTTCCTACGCGGCGAAAGAATTGATCTCGACGCCATGGACTTTTCCCGCGTGAACGGGGCGCATTGCGACATCGCGCTGCGTCTTGCGACGGCTCCCCTTGAAATGCCGCCCGCCTCATGAACCATTCGACCACGCTCCGTGGGTCCTATTGTGAAGGCAAGGCTGCGATCAATATCGCCAGCTACGGCCGGGTCGCCTTTAGGATCCGGCCGAGCCAAATTGGGACTCGCGCCGAAAGCCCTCGGAGGGGCCAGCGTGAAGGGCGCGCACTCGGCACCTCTTCGTTAAGTGAGTTCGATTGGGAAGGCGGCGATCGAGATGGTTCGCTGCGCGGTGTCCGAACGGATTACGATCGCGGTGGTGCAGGTATGGCGGCATCCCGCCGCGTTGTCATACTTTCAGCCACCTGCTCCGCGTGCCCCACTCCCTCGCCCAGTCGCAGCCGCCCAATCTGCCGGCCAAACGTTCATCGGCTGTTGCCTGAGCCGAGCTTAGCTCGCGTTGCAGTTGTAGTCACTTGCTTCAACGGCGGGACAGACCTCGGTGACGCGGTGGCCTCTCTCAGACACGAGCCAGACGATGTTGAGCTCGTGGTTGTTGACGACGGTTCGACCGACGCAAGAACTGTGGAAACGCTGGCCGGGCTCGAGCGCGACGGCGTCCGGGTGATTCGGCAGGCGAACCAGGGTCAATCCGCGGCGGCGATGATGGGGCTTCGCTCGACGTCCGCCCCCTTGGTCATGCGTTTCGATTCCGACGACCTGTTGGAGCCTGGGACGATTGGAGCGCTAGCCGATGCGCTCGAAGCCGCGCCCGGCGCCGCCGCAGCCTGGGGGGACGTTCAAACCTTCGGTCTGACAAGCTTTCGGAGTCCCGCTGCACCGGAACTCGATGCGTGGCTGATCACATACGTGAACTGCGTTCCTGGGTCCGGTTGTCTGATCCGACGGGCCGCGCTGACCGAGTGTGGTGGGTGGCGAATCCCGAAACGGACTCGAGGATTGGGATCTTTGGATGTCTCTGGCCGATCGTGGCTACATCGGGGTGTACGTACCGCGCGTCGCGTTTTGGTATCGCCGGAACGGCGCCGGTCGGAACATGGAATCTGCGGACCGCACCGACGAGCACTACGACGAGCTCCGCAGGTTGCACATGGATTTGTTCGCCCAGCGCAAGGAGAACCGAAGACAGTCAGCCGCTCCGCTGGCGCTGAAGGTTGCCGTGCCGATTGTCGAGGCCCTGCCGTGGGTACCAAGGCTGGCGAAGGTTCAACTCTGCGAGTTGTTCACTCACCTATTCTGGAACGGCGGCATGCGCATGACGGCGCCGATGGTGCGGCAGGCGATTGGTCTCCGTCTTTCTCGTCGGGTCGCAACGTCGATGCCGAGTCGGGATGCCCCAACTGCGCGACGAGAAGCGCGTAGCTGAATACTCTTGTCGCTTCAGCTGTCCGTTCGTTCGTTTGCGAGCCCGGTCCGCGGTTGACCCGCCCCTCGACACGCCGGGCTGTCAGATGTACGGCACAATATTGAGCTTTTCGTCGTGACGGACGCTCGCCAGACGGAGGCGTCATTGCGGTCTGATCGCACGCTTGGCTCTCGAAGCGTCGCCGCACGCTCGATGGGGTTATCCAGCTTGCGATGGACAAGATCCTTCGCTGCGCCTCGTCGACGCCGACCTCGCTCCGACCCTCGGGGCACTTCAGGCACGAGCGCCGCGTACGTCGTCGTAGAGCTGGCGCGTGCGCTCGACCATGTCGTCAGCACAAAAGCGCTCGTCCACCCGCTCCCGCGCGAGGCTCCCAAGTGTCAATCGCTTCGCCTCGTCGCCGACGAGATCGGTGAGCGCCGACGCGAGCGCATCGACGTCCGACCAGGGGACGGCGAGCCCGGCATCCCCCATCGCCTCAACCGTGCCGGCGACCTCGGAAACCACGGAGGGCAGACCCATCGACATCGCCTCGAGCAGCGAGAACGGGAGTCCCTCACGCTGCGAGCTGAGGACGAAGATGTCCGCCGCTGCCAGCAGGACACGAACGTCGTCTCGGTACCCGAGGACGCGCACAGCCCCCGCAGGGCCCGCACTCGCCAACTGCTCCAGCTCGCGTTTGAGCGGACCGTCGCCTGCCAGTAGAAGCGCGAACGGCAGCCCGGCCTCGGCGAGCTGGATCGCAGCCCTTGCTGCGGTGAGAGGGTCTTTGACGGCGTCAAGCCGGCCGACCCAGGCGCCAGCCACGACGCCGTCAGGGAGCGCGAGCGCGACGCGCGCTACGGCCCGCTCCTCGGCGGTCACCGGGCCTTCAGGGTCGACTCCGTTGAGGATCACCTTCGAGCCCGACATCAACCTCGGAGCCGAGCAGGGTCACCAGCTCGTCTCGCTCGGCCTGCGAGACGCAGATCGTTCTCGTCGCGGCGGCGAGGACGAGACGGAGGTTTGCGAGTGCGAGACGCCTCTTGGCACCTGACGAGCGCCGAAGCAGATGGAGGCCGTGCAGGGTGAGGAGAGATCGGCGCACGGCGAGTACCGGCAGACAGATCGCGCCTGCGACCTCGCCGTGTACGTGAACGAGATCGGCTCGGCGAACAAGGCGAGCCCCAGCGCGTGGGAGCGACCTGATCGCATCGACGGGTCGCGCCGTCTCCGCGAGGTAGACGCGCTCGAAACGGTAGCCATCCATACGCGCGAGCAGATCGACGTATGCCTCGCCTCCACCCCCTGGGTGGGGCAGAACGTGAAGAACCGTGCGCATTCCGCGGGATTCGGCGCGATGCGGTCGCCCCCTCTCAGGGTCGCGCGTACGCCGACAGGACCGTGTCCAACGACGCGGCGAGGCTCAACTCGGCGGCGTGCTGTGCGAACCACTCGGCGGTCGACGCGCGAAGCGCCGAACCACCCTCGACTGCGCGCACGATCGCACCCGCAAGATCGGAAGGCGACACCGACTCGGCCACGGCTCCGTTGACACCGTCCTCGACGAGCTCGACGGCAGCGTTGTCCACGCCGGCGACCACGACGCTCGGCGTACCGTGGGCGGCGGCTTCGACCACCACGAGCCCGTAACCCTCGCGGCGGGAAGGCAGAACGAGGCAGGCGGCGCTACCGAGCGCATTCTCGATCGCCTCCGGCGAGACGAAACCGGGTACCTTAACTGTGTCGTCGAGACCGGCGGCGCCGACGAGCCGCATCACCTCATCGCGCTCGGGCCCATCACCGTAGATCTCGCCCCTCAGATCGGGGCGCCGCTCGCGCGCCAGGGCCAGCGCAGGAACGAGCGCGGGCACGCGTTTTTCGGGGATGTGACGGCCGGCGAAGAGAGCAACCGGTGGCTCCGCCGCCGGGACGAGGCGGCCCGCCGGCCCGTCGTACTGGCCGTGGAGCACCGTCAGTTCGCCGCGCAGCCCGAGCTCGCGCAACCGCCGCTCGTGCAAGCGGGAGAAACAGAACGAGCGTCGTGGGATCCTCAGGCAGATCCGCTGTACCGCCCAGCCCGCCTGCCCCGGGCCCGCTCCCATGTACTCATGCCAGTACTCCCGTGTCCACACTTCGTGCCAATCGACCACGAGCCGGTACCGGCCGACCGGCCTGAGCGCTCCCGCGGCGAGCAGCGAGAAGTAGGGAAACGACGCGGTGTGCACGACGTCGTACCGCCGCCGATTCCGCACAAGGTGGAGAAACACTCCCAGCCCGAAGCGAACCGGCGGGCCGATCCGCCGTCGTCCGCTGGCGTAGAGAGCCAGCCGTGGCCCGACAGCGATCACGTTCACGCCCGGCACACCTGCATCCTCACCTTCGGGCCATTGGCGAAGCGTCAGGTAGTCGACGTCATGTCCGTCGGCCGCGAGCCGCTCGGCCAGGTTGCGGTACCAACGCTCGGCTCCGCCGACCGTGTGCGGATAGATGCAGTCGTAGACCAGACAGATCCGCACGGGTGGCCGAAGCCTAGTCTTCAGTAGGTGGAGCAGGAAAAAGCCTGCGTGTATGTCATAGGGAACGCATGATCTGCGCGCGCGCGAGGTGGAAGTGGCGATCGATACCCTGACAACGAGTCCCGACCCGACCCTTACCCGGCGCCGGCAGGTCTCGATCGTGATTCCCTGCCTGAACGAGGCCGAGACGATCGGCGCATGCGTCATCCGCGCCCGCGAGGCGCTCGACAACTCAGGACTCCCAGGCGAGGTGATCGTCGTCGATAACGGCTCCGACGACGGCAGCGGAATGCTGGCCCGCGAGGCAGGCGCGCGCGTGATCGATGAGCCACGCCGCGGCTACGGCCGCGCCTATCTCGCCGGCTTCGCCGCGGCGCGCGGCGACTACATCGTCATGATCGACGCCGACCTGACCTACGACTTCGCCGAGATCCCGCGCTTCATCGGCGAGCTCGACGACGGCGCGGGAATGGTGATCGGCGACCGGATGGAGAACATCCAGCCGGGGGCGATGTCGGTCACGAGCCGAATCGGCAACCCGATTCTGAGCGGCTTCCTGAAGCTCCTCCACCGGACGCCGGTGAGCGACGCCCACTGTGGGCTGCGGGCGGTCCGTCGCGAGGCGCTGGACGCGCTCGATCTGCACTCGACCGGGATGGAGTTTGCTTCCGAGATGGTGATCCGCGCCGGCAAGGTCAACCTCGACGTGCGCGAGATCCCGATCGAGCTTCATCAGCGCGGCGGCGAGTCGAAGCTCTCGCCGTTCCGCGACGGCTGGCGCCATACGCGACTGATCCTCGCCCACAACCCGACGGCGCTCTTCATCATTCCCGGCTTCGCCATGACGGTCGTCGGCCTTCTCATCGAGTTGACGGTCTTCGCCCATCTCTCGCTCTTCGGCCGGACCTGGTTCATCCACACGCTGATCGCCGGCGCCGCCCTGGTGATCGTTGGCGTCCAGGTTCTCGGCCTCGGAATCTGCGGGCGGGCCTACGCCGTGTTCGTGATGGGCGATCGCGATCCGCTGTTCGAGCGCCTCGGCACACGGATCGGGCTCGAGCATGGCCTGCTCTTCGGACTCGCACTCGTCAGCACCGGAGTCGCGCTCGGCGCGATCATCGTCTCCCACTGGGTTGCAAACGGATTCGGGACACTCAGCCAGGAGCGGCTCGCGATCTTGGCGCTGACCCTCGTCGTCGCCGGGATCCAGGTCTTCTTCACCTCGTTCCTGATCTCGCTGCTCGGGCTACGCCGGCGCGACTGACGGGCGACGTCGCCGCCCGTGGGGGGTGGCGCCTCGTTACTTCCCAGTCAGGGAGATCACGTCCGCGAGGCCGGAACCCCGGCAGCCGGTCGCGACGATGTCACCGGCACGCTTGCCGATCGCCTGGCAGGTGCCACGCCCGGTGGAGCGCGGTTGTTGCGGCACGACCCGGAAGCTGACCGCAACCGTGACGCCGCAGACACCGCGGTGCCTGGCGATCGTGAACGACGTCGCCGCGATCGTGTCGACGCCGAAGCTCGAGAGCGTGTAGCGGGCGGCCCGACAACGCCCGAACGCTGCGAGCATGCACGCCGGGCCGGCGCCGGAGCTACCGGTCTTGATCGCCGTCGGACCCACTGTCAGCGCCCCGCATGATCGAACGGTCGCGCCCGCGGCGCCAGCGGCACCGAGACAGGCGACCCAGACACCGGCACAGACGACGATCAGCCTCACCTCGCCCTCTACGGTGCCACGTCCACCGGCGTCACAAACCCGTCTGGCCGCACGATCACCGCCGCTTGTAGGATCGGAGGCTTGGCGAGCCGACGAACTCAGGGGAGGTCGCGATGGCGACGAAGGCCGATTTCACAGACGAGGAGTGGAAGGCACTACAGTCCGGAGCAGGCGGCGCCGGCATGCTCGTCGCGATCAGCGACGCGGGGTTCTTCGACACGTTCAAGGAGGCCTCGGCGTTGGCGAAGCACATCAGCGCCGCGCACGAGCGGAACGAGAGCCCGCTCATCCGGGAGATCGCCGGGGACGTTCACAAGAGCCCGTTCGGCGTGACCGCGTCTCCCGCGGAGGTCGAGTCGAAGACACTCGCCGCTCTGCAGACCGCCGTCAGCGCCCTCACGACGAAGGCACCGGACGCCCTACCCGCCTACCGCGAGTTCGTCCTCGACGTCGCCCAGTCGGTCGCCGAGGCGGCGGGCGGCGTCGCACCGACCGAGAGCGAGGAGCTCGAGAAGATCCGGGGAGCCCTCGGCGAGGCTCCGGCGCCGACCGGCTGAAAATCGCGAGGAGACCCTTGCGGGGTGTCCGGTACGCACCGTCAGACCGAAATCACGTGCCGGGCCCGCAAGGGTAGCGCCTCCCCGCCGACCTATTCTGCCCAGGCAGGCAGCCGGCGCGCTCCGGCAACTCGACCCGGTCGTCGCCGGGACCTAGCCGGAGCGTACGACGAAGAACGCGATTGCCACGTACTGGCAGGCGATCGCGACGAGCGTCAGCGCGTGGAAGACCTCGTGGTAGCCGAAGATCGAGGGTACGGGGTCGGGCTTGCCGCGGGCGTACACGAGGGCGCCTACCGTGTAGGCGATCCCGCCGGCTGCGAGCAGGGCGACGGCAGCGGGACCGGCCGTGCTCTCGATCTGGGGAAGCGCCGCGACACCGACCCAGCCCAGCGCAAGCGCGATCACCGCCGACAGCCACTTCGGAGCTGCGACCCAGCAGAACTTGGCGACAGTCGCGAGGAACGCTCCGACCCAGACGACCCCGAGCACCGTCTTCTGCAGGACACCGTGCAGGCTGAGCAGTCCGACGGCCGTGTAGGTTCCGGCGATCAGTAGGTAGATGCCTGCGTGATCGAGGCGCCGCATCCAGAGCCGTGCGCCGGGCGACCAGGTGACGCGGTGATAGAGCGTGCTCGTCGCGAGCATGAGTGCGACCGATCCCGCGAACGCTGCCGCGGCCACGGAGGCGCGGCCGCCGTCGGCTCCGACGATCAAGAGCGTCCCGACGACGAGTGCGGCGCAGAAACCGACCTCGTGGAGCACTCCGCGGAGCCTGGGCCGATCGGCAACTGCAGTCACAGGCCCAAACGGTAGCGGCAGTCGGACGCCGGCGACGCCGGATCGGGCCGCAGCGCCGGTGCTTCCCGGTTCGAGACGCGTGGCTGCCGCGGCCGGCGACCGAAGGGCGCCGCTTCGGCCGGCCGGGGCGCTCCGAGCATTCCCGCAGGGAGAACGGCACGATTGCTTGCTAACGTGGCCGAGCGTGACAGACACCTTCTCCTCCCCTCCGGGTGGCGACGGCTCGGCCGGGGCCGATCCGGTCTCGTGGCTCCAGATCGAGCCGGGCTGGAGCGTTGTCGCCTCAGGCGGAGAGCCTGTCGGAACGGTTGTCAGCGTCACCGGGGACAAGCACGACGACATCTTCGACGGGCTGGCGATCAGCCGCGAACATTCCTCGCCTGCCCTCTATGTCCCCGGCGAGAAGGTCGGACTGATCTACCCGGGACGAGTCACGCTTCGGATTGCCGCCGCTGAGGCGAGCTCGCTGGCGCCCTTCGAGGCCCCGCCGCCCGAGACAACCTGGCGCCCGGAAGCGCCGTCGCGCATGAGCCGGTTCTCGAACTGGCTCCGCGGCAAGAACTGACCGCCGCGCCACCTCGCCCCTGCGCCAGAGTTGGTCGGGCTTCCCGGCGGCCGGGAGTAGAGTCAGGCGGACAGCTATCCGTTCCGTCGAAAGGACGCCATGGGACTCCTTGACAAGGCGAAGAGCGCTGCCGACACGGCGACGTCGAAAGCGAAAGAGGGAATCGGCGAGGTGCAGACCAAGCGGGAGCTCGGTCAGGCCTACGACGAGCTCGGCAAGCTCGCCTTCGAGCTCGCGGACGCGGGCGAGATCGCGCACGAGCGGCTCGACGAGCCGGTCGCCCGGATCCGCCAGCTCCGGGCCGTGCCTGCCACCGAGCAACCGGCAACAGCTCAGTAGGCGGCTCGCGCAGCGCCCGCGTCTGCGGCGTCGCCGAGGAAGGTTGCCCGTTCGGACAGGCCGGCCCGGCCCTGGGCTAGGAGTGCCCGGACAGACAGGATTTGTCGGCGAGCGCGTGCAGGATCGACAGCTGGTTCGCCTCGAGCTGGCGATCGGCGTCGCCGGGGGTGTAGCTGCCAAGGGCAGCCCCTTCCCACGTGATGTCCGGCGTCACGCCGGGGCCCTGCGCGGTGATTCGGTAGCGGCTGCCGACGCCCGGGCCGCGGATCGCGGTCTCGTCGGGCGGGTACTGGTAGCCGCCGACGGTCGGGTTGAACGGGTAGAAGCCGTAGCAGAACGCCCCCGTCGGATTGTGGGCGACGAACGAGTTCTCACGACGCCAGCCCGTTCCGTAAGCGGGGGCGTCGTAGGTGTCGAGATAGATCAACCGGCCGAATCCGTCCGTCGGGGCGCCGTGATGCGTCGTTCCGAATCCGTAGACGGGTTGGCCCTGGTAGGTCAGACGTCCGAAGATCTCGTCGTAGCGGTTGTTGTAGATCCATCCCTGCCAGACCTCGAGCTTTGGCAGCGCCCCGCTCCAGTGCGAGAGCTCGAGCCAGATTTCCTGCTGGGCGCTCGTCCACGGCGTGAACCCGAGGTCGGGCAATGGCTGCGGGAACCCTTGCACCGCCCAGAAGGAGCCGTCGGGCGCGGTGCACCCGGCAACGAAGTAGGGCAGCGCCGGCCCGCTGTAGGGCGTGCAGGAGTTGACGAAGGTCTTCCAGTACTCGGTGTGATACTTGCCCCAGCCGCCCGCGTAGTCGAGCTTGAAATGGACCTGCTTCGCGTCCGCACTCGGCCCGAGCGCGTTGATGGCACCCCACGCCAGCACGTGTTTGAGCACGCCGCCGACGCGGTAGGTGAGGAGCGCCTCGCCCTTCCGATCGACGCCGATCTGGACGTCCGTAGCGTTGCGATCGATCAGCTGTGAGGCCTGGCCCACGGCAGGAACAAGCAGTGCCGTCGCAACCGCAGCAAGGGCAAGCCAGGAACGCAACATCAATGGGACCAATCGCCCTTGACCCCCTACCTCGACATCCCTGGGCTCAGGGACTTCGTGTCGACCTCAGGAGGGTAATGAACGGGCGGCGCGGCCGCAGAGCGTTCAGCCGAAGCAGAGGCGTCCCGACGAGGTGGCGCCCGCGGTGGTGTAGCCCGGCGCGCTAATCGAGCGGACCCGGGCGAGGTAACACCCTGCTCGGGGCTTCCTGCTTGCCGTCAGCCCGAGCTCGCCCGCCGGCGTCGTCCGGCCCGAGGTCGACGCGAAGACGGAGGCGCCGTGGAGGATCTCGACGACGACGTCGGCCCGCAGCGGTCGCCCACCGGCGCCGACGACCCTGAGGGAGACCTGGAGGTGACGGTGCCGTCGGATAAGGGTGAGCGAGGCCAGGCGTGGCGTCGGCCGGACGCAGTAGGCGGCCCGAGGCCCGACACCGTTCCAGGTGTACCCGGGGGCAACGATCGACTCGACGACCGCGGTGTAGCACCCGGGGGCCGGAGCCTCGCCCGCCGTCATCCCGAGCGATCCGGTCGCGTTCGTCTCGCCGCTCGTGGCGGCAAACCGGGAGCCACTCTGGAGGACCGCCAGCGAGACGCTCGCCCGCAGCGGCGCGTGAGCGGTCCCGACGATCCTGGCCGTCACGTGCAGGTGGCCGTGAAGCGGTGCGAGCGAGAGTGCCGCGACGCTCGCGACGGGACGGACGCAGTAGCTCCTCGCCGGTGTCACACCATCCCAGCTATAGCCCTGGGCCGAGACGCCTAGCACGCGGGCGGTGTAGCACCCCGGCTGCGGGATGCTGCCGGCCGTCAGGTCGAGCCAACCTGACGAGCTCGTCTCGCCCGAGGTCGAGGCGAAGGTCGAGGTACCGTCGAGCAGGGCCGCGGTGACTTCGAGCCGCGAGCGGCTGGCCGGTCGGACCGACGACCTGGACGCCGAGGTGCAACCGGCCGCCGACCTGGTCGATCGTGACCGACCCGATCTGGGCCGCGGGCGGCGCCACCGGGACGGGCGGCGGCGGTGGCGGTGCCGGGACGTTCTCGATCTGGGTCGTGAGCTGCCCGCCGGTGTTCGCGGTCAGCGTCGGCGCGGTCGAGCCGGAGATCTCCGTGTAGAACGTGGCGCTCGTTGCCCCGGGCGGGATTGTGAGGGCGAGCGTCGGCGCCCAGGGCCCACCCGGGTCGGTTGCGAACATCGCGTCGGCGGTGTTCGCCGAGAGGGTGACGGGAGTCGGGTTCGGCAGCGAGGTCGCGACGCCGCCGGTCTGGAGCTGAATCGTCACCGGCGCCGAGGGGGTGCCCGGCGTCAGGGTCTGTACGGGGCTCGTGAACGTGCCGACGGTCGGCGTCCAGGTCGAGAAGGCGCTCCAGCCCGCCGCCGGGCTCGCACCGTCCACGACGGCTGCGCAACCGGTCGCCTCGCACGCCTGAGCGGGGTCACCGCCGTCGGTCTCGTGGATCGCGCCGGCCAATCTGATCAGGATCCCGCTCGTCTGCGTGCTGAAGTCGCTGGCGGCGAGCCCATCGGGGTTCGAGGAGTTCCAGGCGAAACCGATGTTGGCGTCACCTGTCGAACGCATCGCATAGGTCTCGGCCGAGACGTAGTCGGCCATGACGGCGGAGTCGACGTTCGTGTACCCGTAGCCCGAGTTGAACGCCCAGGACGCGTTCGCCAGCGGCCCGAACGCCGTGCTCAGGTAGGCCTGGGCGGTCGCCGTGCTGGCTGGACCGACCGCCGCGAGCTGTTGCAGATACTGCAGGTACTCGTTCAGGTACTGCACGCGCGTCGTCGGGTCGAGACCGCTGACGGCGTAGTTGCGGACGTCGCCGTAGACCTCCTGATAGAAGGCGCTGACGTACGAGGACATGTCCGCCCAGAAGGCGCTGTCCTGGAGCCACGACTTCGAGGCTCGCCTTCAGCGCGGGCAGGTTCGTGCCGGACTGGCTCACGCCGACCACGTACACCATCCCCTTCGCCGGCGTGACGGTGCCGTCCCCGGCGTAGAGCCCGGCGACGAGCTGGCGCAGATTTGCCCTTGCCTGCCCCGTTCCGGCGACGACCGACGAGGAGAGCTCGTTCACGACCCACGTGTCCCCCGAGGCGACGTCGAAACCTGCACTCGCCATCCGTAGCCTCGCCTCCGCGCCGGCCTGGAACCACGTATTCCCGGTCGAGTTGACCCAGCTCTGCCAGGCCGAGTAGTTGATCTCGGCGAGCGCGTGGAAGTTCGGGCCGAGGCCGCGCACCTGAGCGGCCGCGCCGGAACGGATGGTCGTCTTCGACGAGGCGAGCGGGGGGATCGAGATGTAGTACTGCGCGCAGGCAGAGGGATTGGCCGCGAGCGTCTGCGCGAGCCGCAACCAGTCACCCGAGGTGTAGAAGACCGCCTGGACGGGAGCGCAGTCGGTGCGCCTCGCAATCGCCCCCGGCGACCACACCACGAGCAGCCAGGCAAACGACGCGGCGAGCGCAAACAGTTTCTTCACAAAAGGCCCCGCCCCGTGGCCCGACCTCGGCCCGGGATCCCCCATCCTAGCGGCGTCCGACACAGGCCCCGTTCGGGCTCGGGCGGGGAGCTCAGCTCCGCCAGAGCCCCGGCGAGTCGTTTCGCCGCGAGAACCGCGCCAGGACCGACCGCGCGTCGAGCAGCCGCGAATGCCTGGCGAGAGCGTGCGCGACGCCCACGAGCCGGGCACTATCGGCGCGGCGTCTTGACTGTCTGCCGGCGGCCGAGCCGCGGCCGAGCCGCCCAGGCCGAGCGAAGCCCGTCGCCGACCGACCGCCGACGACCACGGAACGGGTCGAGCTGCGTCCCGCACACCGCGCAACCCGCGGCGAACATGCTCACGAACTCGCCGCAGTTGGGGCATGTGTTCGGACTCGCCATCCTGCCCCCAGTGAAGCAGGGCAAGATGAACGTGGGCTTAGGGCGGCGTAGAGCTGACGCGGACGCCGGGCAGGAGGCGGCTCTCGCGCCGGGACGGCATGCTCCCGGATGCCCAGCCCTCGACACGTCGGCGTGACAGGCGACCTGCCGGCGGCGTAGAGGACGGTGAGGACCGTGGATCGACACTCGGACAGGGAGAGCGCGACGGCTTGGCTTCGGCTCTGTGCCGCGAGCGCTGCCCTCGCGCTCGCCCTCGGCTCACAGGCCGCCGCAGACGCGGCCCGGGACGGCGGCGCAGGCGGCGCCTGCCCGGCCGAGAGCGGGCCCACCGCCGTGAGCGCGCGCCCGGGAGCGGGGTCGGCGCTCGTCCCGGCCGGCGCCGTGGCGCTGCTCCTCTGCAGCTACCGGGGCCTCAACCCATCCGGGCCGTCTCGCCACCTCCTCGCGCGGCACACCCTCGCCGATCCGGCCGAGGTCGCGGCGTTGTCGCGCCAGTTCGACGCACTCCGGCCGCCGCCGCCTCTCGTCGCCTGCCCGATGGACGACGGGAGCGAGATCGTCGCGAGCTTCCTCTACCGCGAGGCTCCGCCGGACCCGGTCACGGTCGGGCTGTCCGGGTGCGAGATCGTCAGCAACGGCCGCCTCACTCGCACCGCGAGCCTGCCCCCCGGCCCTGCGCTGCTCGAGCGGCTGGCAGCGCTTGTCCGGACCGCCCGCTGAGACAGCGCCGCTGGTCGCCGTACACGGCCCGCTCACCGCGGGCACAGCAAGGGCCGTCCCTCAGCGCGCGAGTCGGGCGACGAGCGAGGAGGCGGTGATGATGCCGGCCACGAGGGCGATCGCCAGCACCGCGAAGTCGAGAGCCAGATGTGTGTGCGTGTTGATCAGGAGGCCGCGGAGGGCGTCGACCTCGTAGGTGAGCGGATTGACCAGGCTCAGAACCTTCAGCCAGCCGGGCATGATGGCGATCGGGTAGAGGGCACTGGAGGCGAAGAAGAGGGGCATCGTGATCATCTGCCCGATCCCCATCAGCCTGTCGCGCCTGAGGACGACGCCGGCGATCGTCATCGAGAGGCACGCGAAGAAACCCGAGCCCATCAGGACGATCAGGAACGAGCCGAGCACCGCGAACGGATTCAGGTTCAGCGCGACCCCGAGGATCGTCGCGACGACGAGCACGACGACGACCTGGATCATCGCCCGGATTCCGGCCGCGAACGCCTTGCCGATGATCAGCGCGGAGCGGGGCGTCGGGGTGACGAGGAGCTTGGTCAGCACGCCGGCGTCGCGCTCCCAGATGATCTGGATGCCGTAGAAGATCGCGACGAACATGCTCGACTGCGCGATGATCCCGGGCGTGAGGAAGTCGAGGTAGGGCACGCTCCCGGTCGGGATCGCGTGCAGCCTGTTGAACGTCTCGCCGAAGATGACGAGCCAGAGCACCGGCTGGACGGCTCGGGTGACGGCCTCGGTCCGGTCGTGAGACAGCTTCTGCAGCTCGACCAGGCAGAAGGTGAAGACCCTGCTCGGAAACTGACGCCAGATCGTCGGATCCGGAAGTGCCGCCGTGCTAGCCAACGCGGCGCGCCGTTCTCCGGGTCGTCCGGATCGAGCGAATCGACCCGATGGCCTCTCCCTGCTCGTCGAGGTCGTTCCCGGTGTAATGGCGGAACACATCCTCGAGGGTCGCCTCCGGGCCCGAGTCCGAGCTTCAGCTCGGTCGGAGTCCCGACCGCCTCGACGTGCCCGAGATGGAGCAGCGCGATACGGTCGCAGAGGAGCTCGGCCTCCTCCATGTAGTGGGTAGTGAGGAGCACCGACATCCCGGTCGTCTCCCGCAGATCCTCGACGCGCTGCCACACGCCGTCGCGGGCGACGGGGTCGAGCCCGACGGTCGGCTCGTCGAGCACGAGCAGCTCGGGACGGTTGACGAGCGCCTGGGCCAGCTCGAGCCGGCGGACCATGCCGCCGGAGTAGGTGCCGGCGAGCCGGTCGGCCGCCTCGGCCAGCCCCATCATCTCAAGCGCTTCGGCGACGCGCTCGCCCCGGATCGCCCTGGGGACGTCGAAGAGGCGCGCGAACCAGCTGACGTTCTGGCGGCCGGTCAGCGCCGCCTCGATCGACAGCTGCTGCGGGACGTACCCGATCCGCCTGCGAACCGCCATCTTCGCCCGACTGACATCGAAGCCGAGCACCTCGATCCGGCCCGCCTGCACCGGCAGGAGCGTGTTGGCGATCCTGATCGTCGTCGTCTTCCCGGCGCCGTTCGGGCCGAGCAGGCCGAAGATCTCGCCCTGTTCGACGCGGAGGTCGACCCCGTCGAGCGCGGTGTGCTCGCCATACCGGTAGACGAGGCCCTCGCACAGGAGTGCGGGCGGACCCGACGCGGCCGCGGGTGCCGGGGCGGCGCCGTTCCGGGCGGGCGCCTCTGCGGCAGCCTCATGCTCGAGGTCTGCCATCAGGTCTGAGCCAGCTCGGGGAGCCTGCTCGCGAGCTCGCGCAGGAGTATCGAGGCGGCGGCGAGTTGACGCCGTTCGGCCGGCCGCAGCTCGGCGATCGCCGCCGCGAGCAGCGCGACCCGGCGGTCGCGGAAGCGATCGACCTTCGCTCGCATCGCGGGGGTGAGCTCGAGTCGCGCGATCCGGCGATCGACGGGATCGACCCGGCGCAGCAGGAGACCAGCGTCGGTCAGCTGCCGAACAAGCGTGCTGACGGTGTTTGCCGCCAGCCGCAGCTCGGCTGCGGCCTGCGCGACCGAGACAGCCGGACGCCGGCCGACCAGGCGAACCAGGTCGAGCTGCGCGCCGGTGAGCTCCGAGAGCTCGGGCGGCCGCCCGACGAGCCGGCCGCTCCTCCTGATCGCCGCCATCGCGCCGATCAGGTCGTCGGCGAGCGGCGACCACTCCGCCGCGCGCGCCTCGACGCATGTGATCGACGGAGACGGCCGCCAAGGAGCTCGCTGCTTCCATCCCACAATAATACCTCTGACACCGAGGCTTTCGCGGCCCGACCGAAGCGGCGCGAGCGCTCGCGCCGACGCTCGAGGCACTATCGGGGCAATGAGCCGACAGCCGCACGACCCGGCGAGCCGCCTCTCTCTGCGCCGGCCTGGCCGCCGTGACGACCGCGGTCGCCACCGCCGCTGCGGGCCTGGCGGGGACCTGGGTCGCCACGGGCCCGTCCGGGAAGATGACGCTGCGGCTGCACGCCTCGGGATCGGGGTACGTCGGTACCTACACCCTGGTCTCGAAAGGGAAGCAGACGGTCTCGCACGTCAGCGGACGCTTCGACAACGCGGACGGGGCGACGCAGCTGACGTTGACGTTCACCGCGAGCCGGCGATCGGATCTCTGTGGGCTGGTCGGCAGCAGGCTCTACTGCCAGCTCGGGGCGACCGGCACGGCGGCATTCTCGCGCGCCTGACCGCGATCCGCAGCGACGCAGCCACGCTCCCGTTCGCTAGGTTCTGGCAATGGCAGCCGAAGAACAGCTCTTCGGGGATGCGCACGTCCGGCGCTACCAGGAGACCGCCGGCGAGGTCGGCTACATCTGGAAACGCGGCTCGAAGATCCTCCTGCTGACGACCACGGGCCGCACGAGCGGGAAACCGCGGACGGTTCCCCTGATCTTCGAGCAGGACGGCGATCGGCTCGTGATCGTCGCCTCGAAGGGAGGCGCCCCGGAGAGTCCCGGCTGGTATCGCAACCTCGAGAAGCACCCGGAGGTCGAGGTGCAGGTCAAGGGCGAGATCTTCCCGGCACGAGCCCGCACGGCCGAGGGTGACGAGCGAGAGCGGCTCTGGCGGCTCGCGGCCCAGCAGTGGCCCGATTACGACGAGTACGTGAAGCGGACGGACCGGAGAATTCCGCTGGTCGTGCTCGAGCGCCTCGACGCCGAAGCGCCGTAGCCGGTCACGGCGCGCCGGCGCGCACGAGCTCGAGGTGTGCCTCGGTGGTCCCTGACGCGGGCAGGAAGCGAAGCACGATCTCGTCGACGGCGCCTTCCCAGGCGTCGAGCGAGCTGGACACCTCGCCGGGCGCCCTGGCCGCGATCGCCGTTTCGATCGGGGTGGCACCCATCCCCTCGAAGTGGGCCCGATATGAGCCGGACGCGTAGCGGGCGCCCTCGGTCTCGACCCGCTCGCGGGCGCCGGGGCCGAGGGCGATGCGAACGTAGGCGTAGAGCCTCGGCCGCTCCCGTCCGGCACTTGCCGCACCGGCCTCGATCCACGCGGCGGATCGCCTGGCGTGGTCGGGGGTGAGCCAGTTGAGCAGGACACCGTCTGCGATCTCGCCGGCGAGCCGGCAGGCCGGCTCGGAGAGCGCCCCCATGACGACCCGGCAGCCGAGCCCGTCGTGGATCGACGCGACCCCGTCGCGGGCGAGGCGAAACGCGCCGGGCCCGGAGGTTCCGATCCCGAGCAGCAGACGCTCGCGGGGAAGCTCCCGCTCCCGCACTCCGGCGACGATGCTCGCGGCGCTGCGAACGTGCAGCGGCACGACGCCGACCCCGAGCTCGATTCGCTTCGTGCTCGCTGCCGCCTCCGTGAGCCCCGCGATCCCGTCGGTGCTACCGGGATGGTTGAGCCAGAAGGAGTGGTAGCCAACCTGCTCGGCGAGGCCGGCCGTCTCGGCGATCACGTCTCCCGGCGTACCGGCAAAGAGGGCGACACCTCGCGAGCTCACCCGGGGAGGATCTCAGAGATCCGGTGGCGGAGCGTGCCTAGGCGCCGACCGCAGACGCCCGGTCGCGGACCGCGACGGTCGTCGATCGGGCTGTCGGCCTGCCGGGGGCCGACTCGCTCGCCCGCGGCTTCTTCAGGGCGTGCAGGGCGTCGAGCTCCTCTTCCTGCTCGGCAAGCTGGTCCCGGGCGAGGCGGAGCGACGAGCCGAGTGCCGTCACCTCGTCGGTGATTCGCTCGACCTCGCTCGCAACGGCGTCGAGCGAGTCGAGGATGCGCTCGGCAAGGCTCCCCCGCCCGACACTCGCACGACGAACCTCCGCACTCGTCGCGGTCGTCGGACTGTCCGGCTCGGCGTCGTCGGCTTCCCCGAAGCCAAGCTCGATCGTCTCCTCGGGCTCCGGGCGGTCGAAGCGTTCCTTGTCCTTCTTGTTCTTTTTCTTCTTCTTCGCCATTACCGACACCTGCATCGGCAAATTCGGCTCCGAGGTTGAGACTCGATCGTTTCCGACTCGCGGCGCCCGGCCGGGAAGCGGCTCGAGCGGGCCCGCGGCGACCGAGGGCATCACTCGTCCGAGGGACACCCGATCTGGTTCCCTCGGACGATAGGAATCCCATGTCGAGCTCCCGCGAGTCGCCGCCCGTTCCGCCGTCACAACCCGTCGAGGGGCCAACGGCCGAGGACATCCTGCGAGCCTTGACGTCGAACACGCCCTACGGGATCTTCCGCTCGAACGCGGCCGGCGGCTGCGAGTTCGTCAACGACCGCTGGTGCGAGCTCACGGGTCTGAACCGCGAGCAGGCGATGGGAGACGGCTGGGCCCAGTCCGTTCACCCCGAGGATCGCGATCGCGTGGCCGCCGAGTGGGCCGAGGCGTCGCAGTGCGGGCGTGACTCGATCGTCGAGTACCGGTTCGTGCGCTCCGACGGGAGCATCTGCTGGATCGAGGGGTTCGCGACACCGCTTCGCGATGCCCGCGGCACCGTGCGTCGGCTGGATCGGAACCTGCCTCGACCTGACCGCCCGCAAGGCGACGGAGGCAGCTCTACTGAATGCCAGCGAGCACGACGCCCTCACGGGCCTCGGCAACCGCCGGAAACTCACGGCAGATCTCGACCGTGCCCTCTCAGGGGACGGCGGCCAGGCACCCCACCTGCTCGTGCTCTTCGACCTGAACGGCTTCAAGAGCTACAACGACAGCTTCGGCCATCCGGCCGGCGATGCCCTCCTGGCGCGGCTTGCCGGGCAACTCGCAGCGGCGGCCGAGGGGGCGGCGTACCGGATGGGAGGCGACGAGTTCTGCGTGCTCGCCGACATCCACGCCGTCGATCCCTGCGACGTGCTCGACGCAACGGTGAGGGCGCTCAGCGATTCCGGCGAGGGGTTCGATGTCTCGAGCTCCTCGGGCGCCGTGTTCCTGCCGGCCGAGGCCGCCGATGCCGAGAGCGCGCTCAGGCTCGCCGACGAGCGGCTCTACGCACACAAGCACGAGGTACAGGCCGCCCGCGACGAACCCTCGCAGGTGCTCCTGCGGGTGCTGCTCGAGCGGGATCCCTCGCTCCGCCACGAGGGCGGCGCCGTTGCGAACCTGGCCGCGCGCGTCGGCGCCCAGCTCGGTCTGAACGACTCGGCGCTCGCCGAGCTCAGGCTCGCGGCCGAGCTCCACGACGTCGGCAAGCTGGCCGTCCCCGACGCCGTCCTGAAGAAGCCGGGGCCGCTCAACGAGGAGGAGTGGTCGCATATCCGCCGTCACCCGCTCGTCGGGCAGAGCATCCTCGCGACGTCGCCCGCGCTGCAGAACGTCGGCGAGATCGTCCGGTCGACGCACGAGCACTGGGACGGTCACGGCTACATCGACGCGCTGACCGGTCACGAGATCCCGCTCGCGGCCCGCATCATCACCGTCTGCGACGCCTACACGGCAATGGTCTCGGAGCGGCCCTATCGGGCTGCGCTGACCCACGACCAGGCGCTCGTCGAGCTGCGTCGGTGTGCCTTCACCCAGTTCGACCCCGAGATCGTGCGGGTCGTCTGCACCGAACTCGAGCGCGACCGCTCCGCCGAGGGCCGCCTCGCACGGGCGGCGTCCGGGCCCGGCCCGAACACGGCCCGCGCGGCCTCCTGACCCGGACCTGACCGATCGAGCACGGATCGCAGGCCGCGCCGAGCGTTCGGCGAGGAGCGCAATCACCGTCGAGCGGCCGAGGTCGTCGCCGCGACAGGCTTCGCTCGCTCCCCGCGCCGCCTGTGGCGAACGTCTCGAACTTGCCCCCGGCCAAGGCTTGCGCTACCGTCGAGGCGACGGCAGCCGCGAACGTTCGGGCCGCTGTCCGGCATTGATGCCGAAAGAACGCCGCGACGTCCGCGGCAGAGAGCGATGAAGCTCAGGAGCCAGTCGGCAGGTCTGCCGCGGCTCCGGATCCAGGTCACGATCCTCCGATCCGAAGGAGCTTCTGATGCGTTCACACCGTTCAGCCGATCTCACCGTTCTCCGCAGCGAGGTCGCGACGCGGCTCGCGTTACCCGCGCAACTCGACGATGCCGAGTTCGAGCGGGCGTGCCGGGCCTACCTCCGCGCGCTCCGCTGGCCGGGAGGCGTCGAATGCCCGCGCTGCGACGAGCACTCCCGTCTGCTCTGGCTCGAGTCTCGTTCGAAGTGGCACTGCTACGCCTGCCGGTACCAGTTCAGCGTCACCGCGGGAACGCTCTTCCACAGCTCTCACCTGCCCGTCTGGAAGTGGTTCGTCGCCGTCCACCTCATGCTCGCCTCGCCCGACAGCCTCTCGGCGAACGAGCTCCGCCGCACGATCGGGGGCAGCTACAAGACCGCCTGGTTCGCGGCCCACCGGATCCGGGCAGCGATGCGCGGACACGGGGCCGAGCTGCTGCGAAACCTCGTCGACGCCGAGCTGCGCGAGACGGGAGCGACGATGCCGCCCGCGCTGATCGAGGTCGACCGGGCCTACGGCACCGTGCTCGCCCGTGTGCGACGGATGGTCGGGGGCCCCCACAGCCAGCTCAGCGTCAAGTACCTGCCCGCCTACCTCGACGAGCGCCGCTGGCGCTCGGAGCACGCAGGCAACCCGCACGTGTTCCGCGACACGATCCAGGCGCTCCTCCAAGGTGAAGGAATCTCGTATGAGCGGCTCGTCGGCGCCGTCTAGGCCCGCCCCCGGGGTGTTCGGCGACCGCCGCCCGGTCGAGGCCGAGCCGTCGCGCCTGCGTCCGGCGCGCCGGGTCGAGCTCGTCCGCCTCCGGCTGGCCGACCGCCCGGGCAGTCTCGCCGCCGTCGCGAGCCACCTGGCCTCCCACGGTGTCGACGTGCTTCGACTGGACGTCGTCGACCGCGCCTCGGGCAGCGCCGTCGACGACCTGCTCGTCTCGGCGGACGGCCTGGACGGTGCCCTCGCGACGCTCGGGCCGCTCGCGATCGTGCTCGGCCGGCGCCCGGGGACCGACGTCCGCGATCCCGGTCTCGCCATGGCCGCTGCCTGCGAGGCGGTCGCCTCCACCCGTACGGGCCCCGCCGCCTACACGCAGATCGTGCGGGCGGCACTCGGTCTCGTCGTTGCCGAGGCGGGCCTCCTGTTCGCCGACCGGGAACCCGGCGTGATCGCGGTCGTCGGCTCGTCGGTGGCCGGGCTGCCTGCCGTGATCGAGAGCAGCGGCACCTCGCTTGTCGCCTCGGCGCTCTTCTGCGGCCAGAGCCTGACGGCCGACGGCCGGATCCCGTGGGCGCCCGCCAGCCTGCGGGAACGTCTCCCCGCCGGCGCGGTCGCCGTCGTTCCCGGCGGGCCGCCCGGGCTCGCCCTCGCCCTCGTGCGCGAGGACCACTCACCGTTCGTCGCGCTCGAGCTCGATCGGCTCGCCGCCCTGATGCGCGTCGCCGCGCTGGCGATTCCATGACCCGGGTCCTGATCGCCGAGGACGAGACGATCATCCGGCTCGACCTGCGCGGGCTGCTCGAGTCGAACGGGTTCGAGGTCTGCGGCGAGGCGCGAGACGGCGTCGAGGCGGTCGAGCTCGCGACGACCCTCGAGCCAGACGTGATCCTGATGGACATCAAGATGCCTCGCCTCGACGGAATCGAGGCGGCGCGAAGCATCCTCGAAAGGCGTCCCGTTCCGATCGTGATGCTGACCGCGTTCGGCCAGGAGGAGCTCGTCGCGCGAGCGGTCGAGGCCGGCGTCTTCGGCTACCTCGCCAAGCCCTTCCGCGAGCAGGATGTGGTACCGGCTCTCGTCGCGGCCACGGCGCGACACGCCGAGTTCGCCGAGGTCAAGCTCCAGGCGAGATCGCTGGCCGAGGCGCTCGAGGCGAGGAAGGCGATCGAACGCGCCAAGGGGATCCTGATGGCCAAGGAGGGAATCAGCGAGGAGGCGGCGTTCGCACGGCTCCGTCGGGCGAGCCAGCGGTCTGGCAGGCCGATGAAGGTGATCGCCGACGCGGTCGCGGCGACCCTCGGCTAGCTCTGCGCTCGATGAAGATGGCCGAGCAGTGTCGAGAGGCTCGCGGTCGCGACGCAGACGCTCGTGTCCGCCGCGCCGTAGTAGAGCCGGACCGTCTCCGCGTCGTCGAGGAGCACCCAGCCGCACGGAAAGACGACGTTGCCGACGTCGCCGAGCCGCTCGTAGGGCGCCGTTGGCCCCAGCACCCAGTCGGGCGTCCGTGCCAGCAGGAGGTCGGGCCGCTCCCGGTCGAGCAGGGCGAGGCCCACCCGGTAGATCGCCCCCGCGGCGGTGAGGCGCACCCCGTGGTAGGCGATCAGCCAGCCCTCCTCGGTCAGGAGCGGCGGCGGGCCCAGCCCGACCTTCTCCGAATCCCAGGAGCCGGGATCGCCGGCGCGGAGGAGCGGGCGATGGTCGCCCCAGTGGCACAGGTCGGGGCTGTACGACAGCCAGATGTCGCCGGCAGAGCGTGGCGTTGGCGTCGCCGGACGATGAATCAACCCGTACCGGCCCGCGAACCGGGCCGGAAAGAGGGCCGCGTCCTTGTTCTCGGGCGGCAGCAGAACGCCGCGCCGCTCGTAGCTGCGGAAGTCCCGCGTGGCGGCAAGGCAGACGAGCGGCCCGCTCGGCGAGTAGCCCGTGTACGCGATCAGGTGCTCGTCGTCGACCGTGGTGATCCGGGGGTCCTCGATCCCGAACTGCTCCGCCTCCACCTCAGGATCCGGATGAAGCGAGCGCTCGGGCTCGATCGTCCAGGCGCCCAGGCCGTCCGCGCTCCGTGCCACCCCGAGATACGAGCGGCCCGTGCGCTCCTCGACGCGCACAAGGAGCAGGGTCTCGTCATCGAGGCGGATGGCTCCCGGGTTGAAGACGGCGTTAACCGGTAGCGGCCAGTCGTTCGCGGTGAGCACAGGATTGCGCGCATCCCGTACGAACAGTTCCTCCATGTCTCCGCCCGCTTCAGCGTGCGCCGACGGCGCACCCCGGTAGGCTGCGACGGCTCGAAGTGACCGCCGGCTCCGACGACAACGAAGTGCAGACGGTCGCGATTCGACGCGTCGCCGCGACCCCGATCGTCCCCTTCGGGGCGGTGCCGGGTTACGGTCCGATCTTCAACGCCGGCGCCGTCCATCACGACGGACTCTTCCACCTGTTCGCCCGTGGCGTGCGTGACCACTACCGCCTCAACGACAGCAGCGGCGCCCGCTTCCTCGACTACGTCTCTGACCTGCTCGTCTTCACCTCCGCCGACGGCCGCACGTTCGAGTTCCAGCAGGTGCTCGTCGCGGCCCAGCCCGACGGGGTCTACTCCTACGAGGATCCCCGCGTCCAGCGGGTCAACTCCGCAAGCGGCGAGCAGTTCGTCGTCTCCTACACAAACCTGCCGCCACCCGAGTCGAACGAGTTCTGGCGCATCGGCGTTCACCGACTCGCCTATGCCGACGGCCGCTTCTCCCTCGAAGAGGGCTCGGGCCGGGTGATCGGGCCACCGGGTGAGCCGGACAAGGATGCGGTCATCTTCAACCTCCGCGACGGCCGCGTCGCGTTGATTCACCGGATCTATCCCGACATGCAGCTCGCCGTCTTCGACTCGCTCGAGGACCTTTGGGAGGCGCCGGTCGGCTACTGGGAGGCACATATGGCCAACCTCGCCGAGCACACGATCATCAGGCCCGTCAGCACCTCTCTCGGCGTCGGTGCCGGCGCGCCGCCGGTCGAGACCGACGACGGCCTGCTGCTCCTCTTCCACGAGCGAGACGGACACGAGCGCTACGCGACACGGGCCGCGCTCCTCGACCCGGAGACAGGTCGGCTGCGCTCGCAGCTCGCGGAGCCGATCATGCGGCCCGAGCTCGACTGGGAGCGTGACGGCGACGTGAACAACGTCATCTTCGTCCAGGGAGCGATTCCCCGCCCCGACGGATCGATCTACATGACATACGGCGCCGCCGATCGCAACGTCGGGGCCGCGTACGTCGACGCGGCCGAGCTGCTCCGGGCGCTCCGCGCAGCCGCATAGGCCTCGCGCACCGATTGGAGAGCGCTGATCAACGCGAGCGTCGACTCGGCTCCCTGGTTCTCGTTCCGGCCGTCTCGCTCGAGCCCATCGCAGCAGCCGCCTGTGGTCGCGTCGTAGAGCGCGACCCCAGTGTCGTTGACCCCGAAGAACCAGTTCGCCGCGAGCTCGGCTAGCTCGGCGTAGCGGCGCTCACCGGTGGCGAGGAAGGCCCGCGCGCAGGCGTCGGCCATCGCCCCGGCCTCGATCGGCTGCTGATCGAACCCCGGTCGAGAATCGCCGAGCCCGTACCCGCCGCTTGGGACGAAGCTGAAATGGCCCCCAGTTCGCTCGATTCCGACAAGCCATTCGAGCAGCCGCAGGCCTTCGTCGAGGAGCTCCGGGTGAGCGAAGGCGACCCCAGCGGCGATGCGGGCCTCGGCCAGCCGGGCATTGTCGTAGGCAAGCCGGCGCTCCGGCCAGGGCCAGCCGGGCTCGAAGCGAGAGCCGGCCGAGCCGAGGGTGCGTCCTGAGGAACAGATCCTCGGCTTCGACAAGACCGGGGTGGCGCCGCGCCACCTCGGCGGCCCCGAGGATCGCGTAGGCGTTCGCCCGCGGCGAGGGGGAGTCGAAGGCCGAAGCGCCTCGCTGAAAACAGGCGAGGGCACGATGGGCGAGCTCGCCGGCCCCCTGGGCGGCGGCAACCCCGAGACCGAAGAGAGCACGTCCCTGCGAGTCATCCGATCCCTGCGAGTCGGTCCAGCCTCGGTCGAGGCCGGCGGTGCGCCGGTTGCGAAAACGGCCGTCTGGACGCTGCGAGCGCTCAAGAAAGCCAAGGTAGACGCCGGCCAGTCGGGCGGGCTGCCTGGCGCCGGTGCCGAGCTCACGCGTTGCCGCCCCGAGCGCGCGCGCGACGTCATCGGTGCAGTAGCCATGCTCGACGCGGGGAGCTGCGAACTGCGCGTGCTCGAAGACACCGACCGTGTCGCTCAGCGCCGCGAGGTGCGAGAACGGCGGGTCGGGCAGGCTCAGGCTCAGCCGACGACCGCCGTCCGGGCGCGGAGAACATCCTCCGTCACCTGCCGGTAACGGAGGGCAACGGTCTCCCAGGTCAGGGAGCGCGCCTGCCGGCGGGCGACGACCGCGGCGCGCGCGGCGGCAGTCTCGTCGGTCAGGAGCACGCGGAGTGCCGCGGCCATCGCGGCAACATTCTCGTGGGGCACGACGATGCCTGAGCCCTCGGCGAGTAGTTCGACCGCGTGCGGGAACGCGGTCGAGACGACCGGTCTCCCCGACGCGATCGCCTCGACGAGGACCCCGGAGACGACCTGGTCGCGCGAGAGATACGGGAGCAGAACGACCTCTGCGGCGCGGATCTCCGCCAGAACCTCAGCGGTCCGGCGGTAGCGGCCGTCGAACTCGACGATGTCATCGACGCCGCGGGCCACCGCGAGGGCCTGGAGCGACTCGCGGTACGACTCACCCGACTGGCGCACGATGTTCGGATGTGTCTCACCGAGCACGAGGTAGCGCGGTAGGGGGTCGAGATCTCGCAGCTCGGCAAGCGCTTCGATCGCGAACTCGATCCCCTTGCCCGGGCCGAGCAGCCCCCAGGTGAGGATCGTCGGCCGGCGGCCGGCGAGACGACGCGACTGGCCCGGGAAGATGTTCGCCGGTGCGCCGTGCTGGATGACCTCGACCTGCCCGGGATCGAAGTCGTGTGCGGCGAGCAGCCGATCGCGAGCAACGGCGCTCTGGACGACGATCCGCTCGACCAAAACCCCGAGCTCCTCAATGATCCGGCGCTGGTTGGGCGAGGGCCGCTCGAGCACCGTGTGCAGAACGGCCACCGTCGGAGGGCGAAGCCGGGCGAGGAGCTCGAGAACGTCGTCGCCGTCCTCACCGCCGAAGAGCCCGAACTCATGTTGGACGATGACCGCGTCGTACCCGTCGAGTGCGTCGACGACCGCGGTGAGCGACGCCGCCGACCCGCGGACCCATTCGCCGATTACGTCAGGGGCGTCGAGGGTTTCCCCGGCTTGGTCTACGCAGCTGACAACACCGACACGGACCTCGTCCGAGACTGCTCCGGCGAGCGAGGCGGTAAAGGTCGCGAGGCCGCACTTGGTCGGCGGGAACGTGCTGACGAAGCCGATCGCGAGCGTTGATCGGCTACGTGACCGAAGATTCGGCCGTAAACGCGCAGCCTGATAGTTCGCGATGACTTGAGGTCGAGATGACCATTCATCTCCTTTAGAAAGCCGAAAGGCCTCCGGGAGTGACTCCGAAGGCCTCGTCGCCGGATTAGCCCCAGCCCTTCGTCGAGCCGCTCGATGGGCAGTCTACCTGAAGCGCCTTCCCTCTGACGCTCGGCGAAGCAACGCCGGTCGCCGGCGGCTCAGCGCGAGCGACGGGTCGACGGTTTGACCGGGTGGTGGGTGACCGTGACGACGAAGCTGAACGGACCGTTCGCGCCGTCGTAACAGTTCGGCCCGGCGGCGAGCGGATAGCTGCCGGTTCTCGGCGCAGTGAACTCGATCGGGACAATGCTCGCGAAGCCGGTCCTTACCGACTTCGCGTTGCCGAGATTCGCGCCGGTCGTCCCTGCCGGAAACACTGCGACCTCGAGATTCGTCGTGCCAGCGCCGGCCTTGGCGCTGATCTTCACCTGGTCGCCGGCGGTCAGCGCCAGCTTCCAGTACTCAACCGCGTCCCAGCACCCCGATTCGAACCCGACGCCGTCGTCTCCGACAGCCGTCGGATCTGTCGAAGAATTTGCCTCCGCCGTGACCCCGGGCGTGACGAGCGGCGCCGCGGCAATCGTCGTCGCGCCACTTGCCAACGCACTGCCCGCAAGAGCCAGCGCGGCTCCGGCCACTAGGGCGAGACTCCCGAGCGCGGACGCGGATCTCGTCGGTCGTGGCACCACGACCCGCCCGGCACGGCTCAACTCAGTACTCACACGCATGAATAGCTAATGATCTCCCTACCGCAGAGAGACACAAGCTTAGAGTCTAGCGAGACCGGGAAGCGCCTCTTGTTGTCAAATCGGCTTACGGCCTGAGCTCAGCCCTTGCGGCGAGCAACGGTCGAATCAGGGGCCCACGTGGCCGCGACGGCTGAGGCGATGTTGGTGTTGTCACGACAGCATACCCCCAACGGGATTCGAACCCGTGCCGCCGGCGTGAAAGGCCGGTGTCCTAGGCCACTAGACGATGGGGGCCCGTGCGCAGAGTATCGCCGCGCGCAAGAATCCGGTCATGGGCCTGGAACAGGCAAGGGGAGCGACCCGGGTCAGCCTGCTCCGCTGGCTGCGCCGCCAGCTCCGTCAGGCGGAGCCGCTGAGGGAGCGTCTGGAGGCCGCGATCGACCGCAACGACGTCTCCGAGGCACGGAGAATCGTCGCCCGCTTCGAGTTCTCGCCTACCCAGCAGCACCACGTGAGCCGGCTGCTCGACGACTGGGAACGCGAGCTAGGTCCCCGACGAACAACCTGGATTCCCCAGGCGCGCCCTGAGGCGAAGAGCTCGTCCGGGTTGATCTCGTCTGCCCAGCCGACGAAATGCCGCGCTGGATCGTCGTCTGTGCTGGCGTACACCGCAGCGCGACCGGAGTCGAGTCGCGCCGAGGAATCGTCTCCACGCTCGAGGGCCGCCTGCCGCTCCTCAACCGCGGATCCTTCTGCGTACCCTTTCCCCATACGAGAAGTATCGCGGGCCGGTAGCTCAGTTGGTAGAGCAGGGGACTTTTAATCCCAAGGTCGCAGGTTCGATCCCTGCCCGGCCCATCAATAAATGCCTGGAAAAGAGCATGTTTTTCTCGCTGCTGATGGCGAAATCTGAACCAAGATCGCGGAGGGTGGCAACGAAAAGTGGAACGGACGTATCTTCGGCTGCTCTGATTGCCCTCGCTTGCGGACGACGGACAGATCTCGCCATGGAGCGATGACCCGGCAGCACGAGCATCCGTGCCAGACGGCGCGTCGGGGTTCGGCGTGGCTCATCCTGCTGCGGGCTGAAGAACAAACGATCGATCTGTGGCCGACGCGGCGTTAGGTTGTGCTGCAGATCGGGCAGGCTCGTCGCCCGCCGGCAGATGCTGCGAGTCGTTGTCCCTTCGTCGTTGACGAAGCCACGAGGCGAAGGGTTTGGTGGCCCT
>CAVXWI010000010.1:0-24626 GCA_963765345.1 uncultured Actinomycetota bacterium | reverse complement strand
ACGCTCGTCGTCGCGACCCGGGGCTGAGCTGCGAGCTGCTCCCTCGGCCGATCCGCCGCCGCCGCGTGTAAAACTTCGGGCTGCGCCAGCAAGCGATCGTCTCACGTGGGGGTATGAACCAGTTCCGGCGGCACAGTGGGTGCCAGGCAGTGGGTGCCAGACAGCGGCGCCGGTTTGAAGCGATGAGGCGGTCGCGCCCGCGCACCGAGGCGAAGGCGGCTCGCGCATGATCGCCGGCCCGGGCCCGCGGATCGGCTCGCTCCGCGGCGCGGCGGTGCGGGAGGGGCTGAGCAAGGTGCCGCTGATCACGGCGTACTTCTGGATCGTCAAGCTGCTCAGCACCGCGATGGGCGAGGCGACCTCCGACTACCTCGTCCACCGGATCAGCCCGTACCTGGCGGTGATCGGCGGCTTCCTCGTCTTCCTGGTCGCGATCGTGATCCAGTTCCGGGCCCCGCGGTACCGGCCGTGGGTCTACTGGTCCGCGGTCGTGATGGTCGCCGTCTTCGGCACGATGGCGGCCGACGTCCTGCACGTCGAGTTCAAGGTGCCCTACATCGTCTCGACGCTGTTCTTCGCGATCTGCCTCACCATCGTCTTCACGGTCTGGCACCGGAGCGAGGGGACGCTCTCGATCCACAGCATCACCACGCGCCGGCGCGAGCTCTTCTACTGGGCCGCCGTTCTCGCGACCTTCGCGATGGGAACCGCCGCCGGTGACCTCGCCGCCTACACCGTCGGGCTCGGGTTCCTCTCCGCCGGCCTCTTCTTCGCCTGTCTCTTCGCGCTGCCGGCGATCGGTTACCGCTTCTTCCACCTGAACGCGATCCTCGCCTTCTGGACCGCCTACGTGATCACGAGGCCGCTCGGCGCCTCGTTCGCCGACTGGATGGGGAAGTCGCGCCACGCGGGCGGCCTCGGCTTCGGCGACGGCCCGGTCGCCTTCGTCTTGACGGCGATCATCGTCGCGTTCGTCGCCTACCTCTCGGTCACGGGCACCGACGACCCGACGAAGGCGCCCGCCGGCCCCCAGCCGCGCCCGGCTGCCCGCGCCGTCGGCGGGCTCGAGCCGAGTCTCGGCGAGGACTCGGCCGGCTAGCAGCCAGCGGCGCAGGTGCCCCCGCAGCAGGGGAGCGGGACGCTCCTCCGCGCTGGCGTGCGCTCAGCGCTCAGCGCTCGGCGGTGCGCAGCGTGGCGGGGCCGGAGCGGGCGCCGAGGCCGTGGAAGGGCTCGGGGTCGCGGGAGCCCTCGATGCAGTCTGCGACGTACTCGCCGAGGGCCGGGCCGTGCTTGAACCCGTGCCCGGAGCCGCCGCCGACGAGCCACCAGCTCTCCTGCTCGGGGTGCCGGGCGACGAGGAAGTGGGTGTCGCTCGTCAGGTCGTACTGGCAGACGCGCGTCCCGACGATCGGGGCGTCGGCGAGCGCCGGGAAGCGGCGGGCGGCGTAGGCGCGGGCCCGCGCCTCGGCCGCCGGGTCCGGCAGCCGCTCGAGCACGTCGGGGTCGATCTCGGCGCCGAGGCCGTCGGGTGCGATCTTCATCCCGAGCCCGCCGAGCTCGCCGTGGCCGTAGAAGGGGCCGTCGAACTCGCAGAAGCCGGGGGTGCCCGCCCAGGCGCCGTCGACGCCGAAGAAGAAGACGTCGCGGCGCGAGATGCGCTGCTCGACGAGGCCCGGGAAGAGCTTCGGCAGCCATGAGCCGCAGGCCCAGACGACGATGTCGGCACGCGGTGGCTCGGCGGGCGTCAGCCGGGCCGGCACGACCGTCAGGTCGCGGGCGAGCGCGCGCGTCGCCGCCCTCGCGTAGAGCACGCCCGCGGCCGGCTCGAGCAGCACCGACTGCAGGTCGTCGCCGCCGAGAGACGGGTAGAGGCGGCGGGCCTCCGACGCGGTCAGCCGCTCCGTCGGGATGCCGAGCCGCGCGAGCGTCGCCTCGCTCTGGGCGGTGAAGGGGCTCGCGCCGGTATCGAACCAGGCGACGCCGACGGGCTCGAAGAGCGTCAGCCCGGTCTCGGCCTCGAGCTCGCGCCAGAGCTCGAGCGCCCGCAGCGCGCTCCGCGTGTACCACTCCTCCTCGCCGTGTGCGAACCGCAGGAGGCGCGTGTCGCCGCCCGAGCCGGAGCGGACGTTGCCCGGCGTGTACTGCTCGTAGACCTGCACCTCGAAGCCGCGCCCGCGAAGCTCGCGCGCGATCGAGGCGCCGAAGACGCCGGCGCCGACGACGGCGGCGCGGCTCACCGCCGGCCGGGGCCGCCGGGCGGGCAGAGAGGGGGAGGGCGACGCGGCCGGCACGGTGCCACGGTCCGAGCCTAGCCCGCCGGCGCGCCGGCCGCCCCGCACCACGGACGGTTGCCGCTCCGCTTGCACGGCGCTTGCATCTGTGCCAGCGCGATCGCGACGCTCCACGTTCGCAACGTCCCCGACGGGCCCTACGGGCGGCTGCGCGAGTGTGCGGCCGCGAACGGTCGCTCGATCGGAGCCGAGCTCGGCGTCGTGCTCGCCCGCGAGCTGGCGGGCGAGGAGGCGCTCAAGCCGCGCCCGACCCGGAGGCTTCCCGCCGGCAGCCCCCGTGGCCGGCCGGGCGGCAGCCGTTCGACCGCTTCAGGCCGGGCTCACGCCAGCTGATCGCGCTCGCGCAGGAGGAGGCCGCCTCCCTGGGCGCCGCGGCGCTCGGCAGCAAGCACCTGCTGCTCGGGCTCCTGCGGCCGCCGCCGACCGTCGCCCTGCGGCTGCTCGCCGACGCGGGCCTCTCCTGCGACCAGGTGCGGGCCGAGCTCTCGGCCGGGACGGGGCCGGGCAGCGCGCGCCCGCTCGGACCGATGCCGTTCACGCCCGGGGCGAAGAAGGCACTCGAGCTGGCCCTGCGCGAGGCGATCAACCTCGGCGCCGTCGAGATCGGGCCCGAGCACCTCCTGCTCGGCATCGTCCGCGCCGAGGACGGCCGGGCCGGTGAGATCCTCGGCGCCGGCGGCCTGCGGCCCGACGGCTCCGCCCCGGCTTCGCTCGCTCGCGCCGCTGCCGGCGACGGCGGCTTCCGTCGGGCCACCCGCGCACGGGTTCCGGGTCGTCGAGCTGACCGGCGAGGCCGGCGACTGGAAGCGGCTCCTGAACCGCCAGGCCGCGCGCGGTCACCAGCTCGTCGAGATCGCCGGCGGGTGCGCGCGATCTTCAGGGTGCCGGTTCGCTGACCGCGTCGATCGCCCTGCGGAGGCTGCGGACGTAGTCCCTGAGCGCCGCCGGCCCGCGGGCGGCAACCTCGACCGCGGCCGAGCCGACGACGACGCCGTCGGCGAGCGCCGCGACCGTCGCGGCCTGCGCGGGGGTCGAGATCCCGAAGCCCGCGTAGAGCGGGAGTCCGGTCAACGCGCGCGTCCGCTCGACGAGCCCGGCGAGGGCGGGGGAGACCTCGCTGCGCGCGCCCGTCGTCCCGGTCAGCGAGACGAGATAGAGCCAGCCGTCGCTGCCCGCCGCGCAGAGCGCGATCCGCTCGTCGGTCGAGGTCGGGGCGACGAGCTGCACCCGCGGCACCTCGTGGTGCTCCTCGACCGGCAGGTCGACGACGATCGCGCTCGTCGCCCCTGCCCGCCGGGTCTCGGCGACGAAGCGCTCGTAGCCGAACGCCTCGAGGATCGCCGCGTAGGTCATCGGCACGAGCGGTACCTCGACCCGGGCGCGCGTCGCCGCAATGCAGCCGAGGCACTCGCTCGTACGCATCCCGCGGGCCAGCGCGCGCTCGGAGGCGCGCTGGATCGTGACGCCCTCGGCGAGCGGGTCGGAGAAGGGAATGCCGAGCTCGAGGATGTCGGCGCCTCCCTCGACGGCGGCCTCGGCGAGCTCGGGCGTCTCCGGCTCGCAGACCAGGTAGATGACGAGCGCGGTCACGAGCGGGCGATCACCTCGGCGAGGTCCTTGTCGCCGCGGCCGGAGAGACAGACGACGACGAGCTCGGCGTCGAGGTCGAGGGTGCGGGCGAGCGCGTGCGCGCTCTCGAGCGCCGGGATGATCCCCTCCGTCTCTGCCAGCCGGTGGAAGGCGGCGAGCGCCTCCTCGTCCGAGCAGGCGACGTACTCGGCCCGCCCGCTGTCACGGAGCGCGGCGTGCTCGGGCCCGACACCGGGGTAGTCGAGACCCGCCGAGATCGAGTGGGCGTCGGCGATCTGGCCGTCGGCATCGGCGAGCACCGACGAGCGCGCGCCGTGCAGGATCGCGGTGCGGCCCTGGCCGAGGCTCGCCGCGCCTGCCGCCTCGACGCCGACGAGCCGCGTCGCGGCGTCGCCCTGGAAGCCGGCGAAGATCCCGATCGCGTTCGAGCCGCCGCCGACGCAGGCGACGACCGCGTCGGGGAGCCGGCCCTCGGCCGCCAGCACCTGCGCGCGCGCCTCGTCGCCGATCACCCGCTGCAGCTCGCGGACGAGCTCGGGATAGGGCGCCGGGCCGACGCACGAGCCGATCAGGTAGTGGGTCGTCTCGACGTTCGTGATCCAGTCGCGGATCGCCTCGCTCGTCGCCTCCTTCAGCGTCCGGGTGCCGAGCTCGACCGCGTTCACCTCGGCGCCGAGCAGTCGCATCCGGTCGACGTTCGGGGCCTGCCGGCGCATGTCCTCAGCGCCCATGTAGACAACGCAGGTGAGGCCGAAGCGGGCACAGACCGTCGCGGTCGCGACCCCGTGCTGGCCGGCCCCGGTCTCGGCGACGATCCGCCGCTTGCCGAGGCGCCGCGCGAGCACCGCCTGCCCGAGCGCGTTGTTCAGCTTGTGCGCCCCCGTGTGGAGGAGGTCCTCGCGCTTCAGGTAGACGCGGCGTTCGCGGTCGAAGCGGGCGACGCGGGTCAGCGGCGTGGGGCGGCCGCCGTAGGTCGTGCGTAGCTCGTCGAGCTCCTGCCAGAAGTCGGGATCGCTGTGCGCGGCCGCCCAGCCGGCCGTGAGCTCGTCGAGCGCCGGGATCAGGGTCTCGGGGACGTAGCGCCCCCCGTAGCCGCCGAAGGCCTCGCTCATCGCGCCGCCCTGACGAAGGCGCGAACGGCGTCGTGGTCCTTGATCCCCGGCGAGCGCTCGGTCGAGCGGGCCGAGTCGACCGCCCACGGGTGGACTGCGGCGATCGCCGCGGCGACGTTGGCCGGCCCGAGCCCGCCCGCGAGCATGACGCGGCCGCGCTCGGCGCGGGCCCGCTCGAGGTGGGTCGGGTCGTCCTCGGCCCAGGGGAGGTCGACGACCGTGCCCACCTGCTCGCCCGCCCGCCGCAGCACCGCGTCGCGCGAGCGGTGGCCGTCCTCGCGCCCGTAGAGCTGGACGACGTCTGCCGCGGTCTCCTCCTCCTCGCCGACGAAGACGGCGACCCGGAGGACGGTCGCGGGGGCGGGGAGGAGCGCCTCGGCGCGGCGCGGGCTCTCCGGGGCCAAGATGAACCCGAGCAGGTCGGCGCCGGCCGCGACGGCGGCATCGACGTCCTCCTGGCGCGTCAGGCCGCACACCTTGACGAGCGGCCGCGAGAGGAGCTCGGCGAGCTTCGCGCCCGGGTCGGGGGCGCGCATCAGGGCCTGCCCGACGAGCATCGCCTTCGCCCCGGCGAGCTCGGCCGCGGCGCCCTGCGCCCTCGTCTCGATCGCCGACTCGGCGATCACGATCCGGTCGCGCGGGGCGGCGGCGAGCAGCGCCAGCTGGGCGCCCCGGTCGATCGCGAAGGTCGAGAGGTCGCGCGCGTTGACGCCGATCACGGGCGCGCCGAGCGCGGTCGCGCGGGCGAGCTCGCCGCCGTCGTGGGCCTCGACCAGCGTGTCGAGGCGAAGCTCGGAGGCGGCGCCGAGGAGGGCAGAGCACTGGTCGTCGTCGAGGTCGCGCAGGATCAGGAGCGCCGCGTCCGCGCCCGCCTCGGCCGCCGCCTGCAGGTGCTCGCGGCGCGAGAAGAAGCCCTTCGCGAGCAGCGGCAGCGAAGTCGCCGCGCGTGCGGCGCGCAGGTCGGCGAGCGAGCCGCCGAAGCGCTCGTCGACCAGCACCGAGACCGCCCGCGCCCCGGCCCGCTCGTAGCTCCGTGCAATCTCGGCCGGGTCGCCGTCCGGGCGCAGATCGCCCGCCGAGGGCGAGCGGCGCTTGAACTCCGCGACCGCGCCGAAGCCCGGAGCGGCGAGCGCCTCGGCGAACCTCACCCCGGGCTCCCCGCGGCGGCGGCCGCACGGCGGGAGAACGAGATCAGCTCGTCGAGGCGGGCGCCCGCCGCGCCCGAGTCGATCGCCGCCCGCGCCTGGTCGAGGCCGTCGCGCAGGTCGGCCGCGTGGCCCGAGGCGGCGATCGCACCGGCGGCGTTCAGCAGGACGGCCGAGCGATGGCCGCCCTCGCGTACCTCGCCCTCGACGACGTCGCGGAGGGCGCGGGCGTTCGTCTCCGGGTCGCCGCCGCGCAGCGACGCCGGCGAGCAGCGGCGAATCCCGAGCTCCTCGGGGTCGAGCTGATAGGAGCGGACGGTGCCGTTCTCGACCTCGCAGACGAGGTTCGGGCCCGCGGGCGAGAGCTCGTCGATGCCGCCGGCACCGTGCACGACGTAGGCCCGGCGCGCGTCGAGGGCGACGAGCGCCTCGGCGACCGTGCGCGCGACCTCGGGGGCGTAGACGCCGACGACCTGGGCCCGGGCGCCGGCGGGGTTCGTCAGCGGCCCGAGCACGTTGAAGACCGTACGCGTCGCGAGCTCGCGGCGCACGGGTGCGGCATGGCGCATCGCCGGATGGTGGGCCTGGGCGAAGAGGAACGCGAAGCCGAGCTCGTCGATCGACTGCGCGAGCAGCTCCGGCGGCAACGTCAGCTCGAAGCCGAGCGCCTCGAGCACGTCGGCGGCGCCGGTCGCCGACGAGGCGGCGCGGTTGCCGTGCTTCGCGACCCCGGCACCGGCCGCCGCGGCGACGAGCGCCGCCGCGGTCGAGATGTTCCAGGTGTTGGCCCCGTCGCCGCCCGTCCCGGCCGTGTCGACGAGGTCGTCGCGGCGGGGCTCGACGCGGAGCACGTGCTCGCGCATCGCCTCGGCGCAGCCGGCGATCTCCTCGGGGGTCTCGCCCTTCAGCCGCAACGCGATCAGGAAGCCGCCGATCTGGGCCGGGGTCGCCTCGCCGGCCATGATCACGTTCATGACGGCGCGCGCCTGGGCCCGGTCGAGGTCGTGGCCGTCGAGGAGGCGGGCGAGCGCGTCCTGGATCACGGCGCCGCCAGGAAGTTGCGGGCGAGCAGCGGCCCCGTCGGGTGTGAGCACCGACTCGGGATGGAACTGCACCCCGTCGACGCGGAGCTCGCGATGGCGGACCGCCATCACCTCGCCGTCTGCCGCCGTGCCGAGACCTCGAGCGAGGGCGGCACCGCGTCGCGGCGAGCGAGTGGTAGCGGCCTGCCGCGAAGCCCGCCGGCAGCCCGGCGAAGAGCCCACGGCCGTCGTGGTCGACCGCCGTCGCCTTCCCGTGCACGAGCTCGCGGGCCTGGCCGACCTCGCCGCCGAACACCGAGACGATCGCCTGGTGGCCGAGGCAGACGCCGAGCACCGGCACCGAGCCCGCGAGGGCGCGGACGGCCGCCTCCGAGACGCCCGCCGTCTCCGGCCGGCCGGGCCCCGGCGAGATGACGAGGTGCGAGGGCGCGAGCTGCGCGATCTCCTCGAGCCCGATCTCGTCGTTTCGCCGCACGACCACCTCCACCCCGAGCACGCCGAACAGGTGCGCCAGGTTGTAGGTGAACGAGTCGTAGTTGTCGATCAGGAGGAGCGC
This sequence comes from uncultured Actinomycetota bacterium, assembly GCA_963765345.1. Lineage (GTDB taxonomy): Bacteria > Actinomycetota > Thermoleophilia > Gaiellales > Gaiellaceae > PALSA-600. Next base: position 16,889 of record CAVXWI010000010.1, on the reverse strand, counting down.
CATCTACGCCGCCTCCGCCGCGTCGATCGCGCGCTCGATCGCGGCGAGCTTGTTCAGGCACTCCTGGTACTCGGCGGCCGGGTCGGAGTCGGCGACGAGCCCGCCGCCCGCCTGCAGGTAGGCGACGCCGTCTGCGAGCAGCATCGTCCGCAGCGCGATGCAGGTGTCGAGGCCGACGCCGGGGATGTGGTAGCCGACGAGGCCCGCGTAGAAGCCGCGCCGGTAGCCCTCGAGCTCGGAGATGATCTGCATCGCCCGCACCTTCGGGGCGCCCGAGACCGTCCCGGCCGGGAACGTCGCGCGCAGGAGCGCGAAGGCGTCGACGCCGGGCGCGATCTCGCCGGCGACCTCGGAGACGAGATGGGTGACGTGCGAGAAGCGCTCGACCTGCAGGAACCGCTCGACGTGGACGCTCCCGGGCAGGCAGACGCGCGAGAGGTCGTTGCGGCCGAGATCGACGAGCATGACGTGCTCGGCGCGGTCCTTCTCGGAGGCGAGCAGGGCCTCGGCGTCGCCGTCGCCGGCCGGGGTCGTGCCGGCGATCGGGTTCAGGCTCGCCCGCGTCCCTTCGAGCTTGACGTGGGTCTCGGGCGAGGAGCCGACGAGCGCGTAGTCGCCGAGCTCGAGCAGGAAGAGGTAGGGCGAGGGATTGATGCGCCGGAGCGCGCGGTAGATCGCGAGCGCCGAGGCCGACGTCGGCCGGCGCGCCCGCTGGGAGAGGACGATCTGGAAGGCGTCGCCGGCGCGGATGTGCTCCTGGCAGCGGCCGACCTGGCGCCTCGTAGGCGGCCCGGTCGGGGAAGCGCTCGAGCGGGCCGCTGCGGTGCCCGCTCGACGGCCGGCGGGGCTCGAAGCGGCCGCGCCGAGCAGCGCGGCGATCGCGTCGGGGTCGCCGCGCGAGCACCTCCGAGACGCCGCGGACGTGGTCGAAGCGCAGCGAGCGTCTCGGCGACCACGAACCGGCTCACCGGCAGGCCGGAGCCCGCGCTCGGGCAGCGGCACGGTCGGCTCGAGCTCGGCGATCCAGTCGTAGCCGACGTGCCCGACGATCGGCTCGCCGGAGCGCTCGGCCTCGGCGAGCGAGACGAGCCGCGAGCCGCAGCCGACGAGCGAGTAGCGGCCGAGCCGGCCCTGGTCGACCGACTCGAGCAGGAAGCTCGCCGCGCCGGCGCCGCGCAGGCGGAGGTAGGCCGCAAGCGGCGTCAGGAGATCGGTGTCGAGCAGCGTGGTCGCGCTTCTCGGGCATGAAAAAAGACCCTCGCGGGTCCGGGACGAGCGGTGCGGGATGTCGGCTGGCGCCTTGTCGGTGCTCAGGCGCAGGCTCCCGCCCCGCTCGCGCGCCAGGTCCACCAGGTCGGCTGCAGGGAGGAGGTCACCGCCACCCACGATAGGCGCTCCTGGTTCAATCCGCAAGCCGTGCCGATCCCCGACCTGCTCCGCGCGCTCCTGACCGCCGCCGGCCCGTCCGGCCACGAGGAGCCGGCGGGCCGGGTCTGGCGCGAGGCGGCCGCGGCGTTCGCCGAGGTGAGCGGCGACACGCTCGGCACCTCCTTCGCCCGCGTCGGCTCCGGCGGCGGCCGCACGCTCGCGCTCGTCGGCCACATCGACGAGATCGGCGTCACGGTCACCCACGTCGACGGGCACGGCCTGCTCGCCTTCAAGACGCTCGGCGGCTTCGACGGCGAGATCCTCGCCGGCCAGCGCGTGACGATCGCCGGCCGCGGCGGGCCGGTCGAGGGCGTGATCGTGCCGCGGGGAGCGCTCGCGGCGGCGGGCGCTCGCAGGAGAGTCGCGCTCCGCGCCCGACGACCTGCACATCGACATCGGCGCGGCGAGCGGCGAGGAGGCCGGCGCGCTCGTCGCGCCGGGCGACGCCGGCGTCTGGCACGGGCCGCCGCTCGAGCTTCCGAACGAGCGGCTCGTCTCGCGCGCGCTCGACAACCGGCTCGGCGCCTACGCGGTGCTCGAGGCCGCCCGCCGGCTCGCCGAGGCCGGCGACGCCGGGGTCGACGTCGTCGCGGTCGCGGCGGTCCAGGAGGAGGTCGGCGGCGGCGGCGCCCGCGCCGCCGCCTTCGCGCTCGAGGCCGACGTCGCCCTCGTCGTCGACGTCACCTGGTCGACCGACGTGCCCGGCGCGAGCGCGCGGCGGGCGGGCAAGGTCGAGCTCGGCTCGGGCGCGGCGATCACGCGCGGCCCGGTCGTCAACCCGCGCGTCGCCGCGCTGCTCCTCGCCGCGGCCGCGGCGGAGGCGATCCCGCACTGCGTCGAGGTCTACGCGCGGCTCGACCCAGACCGACGCCGACGCGATCCACGCGGCGCGGGGCGGCGTCCCGACCGGGCTCGTCTCGATCCCGCGTCCGCTACATGCACTCGCCCTGCGAGCTCTGCGTCGCTCGACGACCTGGAGGCGGTCGTGCAGCTGCTCGTCGCCTTCGCCCGCCGCCTCGGCCCCGAGATCTCGCTTCCTGCGCTAGCCTCGGACTCGTGGCCCGCAGCGTGATCGTCGGCGCGTCGCGGACGCCGTTCGGGAGGCTCGGCGGCGGCCTCGCCTCGCGCTCCGGCGACCGAGCTCGGCGCGATCGCGATCCGCGCCGCGCTCGAGCGGGCCGGGATCGAGCCGGCCGAGCCCGACTACGTGATCATGGGCCAGGTGCTGCAGGCCGGCGCCGGCCAGGCGCCCGCCCGGCAGGCGGCGGTCGCGGCGGGGCTGCCGCTCGAGACGCCGGCCGAGACGATCAACAAGGTCTGCGCCTCCTCGATCCGCGCGATCGAGATCGCCGACTCGATGATCCGCGCCGGCGACGCCGAGCTCGTCGTCACCGGCGGGATGGAGTCGATGTCGAACGCGCCCTACGCGCTCGCCGCGGGCCCGCTTCGGCTACCGGCTCGGCGACGGCAGCCTGATCGACCTGATCGTCCACGACGGGCTCGTCTCGACCTTCGACGGCCGCCACATGGTCGAGCAGGCCTCGTTCGTCGCCCGCGAGCTCGGCATCTCCCGCGAGCAGCAGGACGCCTGGGCCTACCGCTCGCACGCCGCGGGCGGTCGCGGCGATCGACGCGGGCCGCTTCGCCGACGAGATCGTCGCCGGTCGGCGAGGTCGAGGCCGACGAGAGCCCGCGCCGCGACACGTCGCTCGAGAAGCTCGCGGCGCTGCAGCCCGTCTTCGACGCGGAGGGCACGACGACCGCCGGCAACGCGCCCGGCGTCAACGACGGCGCCTCCTGCGTCCTCGTCGCGAGCGAGGAGTGGGCGGCGCGGCGCGGGATCGAGCCGCTCGCGACGATCCTCGCCCAGGGCTACGTCGCCGACGAGTTCGCCTACCTCGCGCGCACGCCCGCGAAGGCGGCCGCGAGTCGCGCTCGCCCGCGCCGGCAAGACGATCGACGAGGTCCAGCGCGTCGAGATCAACGAGGCGTTCTCGTCGGTCGCCGCGCACTCGACCCGGCTCCTCGGCGTCGACGAGGAGCTCGTGAACGTCAACGGCGGCGCCGTCGCGCTCGGCCACCCGATCGGCGCCTCCGGCGGCCGGATCCTGACGACGCTCGTGCACGAGCTGCGGCGCGAGGGCGGCGGGCTCGGGCTCGCCGCGATCTGCTCGGGCGGCGGCCAGGGCGACGCGCTCCTGCTCGAGGTATGAGCGGACGAGGTCCGCGCCGCCGGCGGCCTCGTCCTCCGCGACGGGCTGCGTCCTCGCTCGTGCACCGCCCCGCCTACGACGACTGGACGCTTCCCGAAGGGCAAGCTCGAGCCGGGCGAGACCTGGCAGGAGGCGGCGCGGCGCGAGGTCGAGGAGGAGACGGGGCTGCCGGTCGAGCTCGGCGAGCGAGGTCGGCCGCACCTTCTACCACGACGGGTCCGGGCGCGCAAGGAGGTCCGCTACTACCTGGCCGCGAGCGACGAGGAGCCGGCGGCCCAGAACGAGGTCGACGAGGTCCGCTTCGTGCCGCTCGCCGAGGCGGCCGGGCTCCTCACCTACCGGCGCGACCGCGAGCTGATCTGCGCGCCTCGCTGCGCGGGGAGCGTGACCGCGCCTGCCTTCCCGCACGTCCTCGTCGTCGGTGCCGGCCAGATGGGCGGCGGGATCGCCCAGGTCGTCGCCGCCTCCGGCCGGCGAGGTCTCGCTGCTCGACCCGCTCGCCGGCGCGACGCGAGCGGGCGCTCGCGGCGATGGCGACGAGCCTCGCCCGGCTGCACGAGAAGGGTGCGGGCGCCGAGCCCGGCCCGGTGCTCGCGCGCATCGCGGTCGTCGAGGCGCTCGTTCCGGCCGACCTGATGATCGAGGCGGTCGTCGAGGACGCGGCGGTGAAGGAGGACGTCTTCCGCCGCGCCGACGCCGAGCTCCCCGGGCACGCCGTGCTCGCCTCGAACACGAGCTCGATCCCGATCGGCTCGCTCGCCGCGGTCACGAGCCGCCCGGACCGCGTGATCGGGATGCACTTCTTCAACCCGGTGCCGGTGCTCACGCTCGTCGAGGTGATCCGCGGCCGCGACGACCTCGCCGGCGACGACCGCGGCCGTGACGGCGCTCGCCCGCGACCTCGGCAAGGAGCCGGTCGAGGCGCGCGACGTCGCCGGCTTCGTCTCCAACCGGATCCTGATGCCGTTCATCAACGAGGCGGTCTACGCGCTCGCGGCCGGGGTCGCCGAGGCCGAGGCGATCGACACCGTCGCCCGGCTCGGCTTCGGCCACCCGCTCGGCCCGCTCGCGCTCGCCGACCTGATCGGGCTCGACACCTGCGTCGCGATCATGGAGGTGCTCGAGCGCGGGCTCGGCGAGCCGCGCTACGCGCCGCTGCCCGCTCCTGCGCGAGCACGTCGCCGCCGGCCGGCTCGGCCGCAAGTCCGGCGCAGGGCTTCTTCGCCTACTGAGCGCAGCCCTGGAACGCCGTCTCGGCCGTCCGCTCGACGCGTCCGACGGCGGCCGGCAGGTCGGCGCGGGCGGCCGTCTTCGACGCGCCCGCCCGAGCTCGACGATGCGGCCGGCGGCCAGGCGTGACTCGTCGGTCGCGAGGGCGCGGACGCGCAGCTCGGCGACGACAGCGTCCTGATGGGCGCCGATCAGGTCTTGGACGGCGCGGAGTGCGTCGGCGAGCGTCGCGAGCGGGTCGCCCTCGCCGAGGGCGGCGAGCTCGGCGGCGTAGCGGGCGTGCTTGGCGCGGATCCGGACGGCGTGCAGCTCGTCGTCGCCCGGCGGCTCGCCGAGCTCGCGCGTAGGCGGCGCCGAACCGCTCGACCTCGCGGTGGGCGAGCCCGACCAGCGAGACGCCCGCGTCGCGGACACCGCAACTCTGCGAGCGCCTCGGCGAAGCGGGTCAAGAGCGCTCGGGTAGCGCTCCCCGGCCAGCGCGGCGACGAGCGTCTCGCGCTGGCGCAGCCGCTCGCGCTCGAGCGCCGCCACGATCGCCTCGGCGCCGGCCTGGTCAGGGTCGAGCGCGGGCAGGAGCGAGCGCAGGCGTTCGATCAGGACGTCGAGGTCGCGAACCGGACCGGAGACGCCGCCCAGCCAGCGGAGCTCCCGGTCGACGCCGGCAAGCTGGTCACGGACGAGCGGCCGCGAGGCCCGGATCAGCGCGCGCGAGCGCCTGGTCGCGACGCGGAAGCGATGCAGGTCCTCCGGGTCCGACGCCTCGCGGACGCCGGGGCTCGTCCCGCTCGATCGCGCTCAGCTGGCGCTCGAGCAGAGCGCGAAGATCGTCGATTGCAGGCACTTCGCTCTGATCCTAAGCGACCTGTGGCGGTGGGACGGCGCGAGGGCGCGGCGACGGAGGATCCGCGGTCTGCCTCAGGCGGCTTCGCGCCGGGAGGCGAGCTCGATCGCCGCGCCCTCGCGGACGCCGCCGCCGCGGACGACCCGAAGCGGGACGTGCAGGCGGGCCTGCAGCGCCTCGAGGATGACGGCCCCGGCCGCGAGCGTCCGCACGCGGTCGGCGTGGACGTCGTAGAGCTTCGACGATCTCGGCCGCAGGCGTCCGGGCGAGGATCCCGGCGACCTCGTCGAGCTCGTCGGGGCCGAGCTCCGGCCCGACGATCGAGCGGATCGCGCGGGCGCTGCCGCCGACGGCGAGCGCCAGCTCGGGCGCCGGCGGCACGAAGCCCTCGAGCAGGCGGCTCGATCTCGGCGCGGGCCCGCGCGACCGCGGCGTCGCCGGGCGGGTCGTCGCCGAGCAGGCGGCTCGTCAGCCGCATCGAGCCGATGTCGACCGAGCGCACCCAGGCGACGCCGTCGCGCCGCGTGCCGACCGCGACCTGGGAGGAGCCGCCGCCGACGTCGCAGACGGCGATCAGGGCCCGCTGGCCCCGCCGGGTCGCGGCGATCGCGCCGATGAACGCGAGCCGGCCCTCCTCCTGCGGCGAGAGCAGCCGGACCGGGACGCCGGACTCGGCGGTCAGCCGGGCGATCAGCTCGGCGCCGTTCGCGCGCCTGGCGGCCCGGGCTCGCGACGAGCACCTCGGTCCGCTCGGCGCCGTGTCTGCGCGCGACGGCGACGAGATGCGGTGACCGTGTCGGCGGTCTCGGCCAGCTTGTCGGCCGGGATCGCCGCCGGTGCGCTCGATCGGCTCGCCGAGCCGGAGCATCGCCTTCTCGCGGTAGAGCTCCGTGCCGCCCTCAGCGACGTGGAGCCGAACCGTGTTGGAGCCGACGTCGATGACGCCGACCGGCACGCCCCCATGATGACCCGCGCCACATGTCGGCGCCTCAGGCCCCGGGCGTCGCGCGCCGCCGGGCGCGCACGCGGCCGCGCATCGCGACCAGCTGCGAGGAGCGCCGCCGCTCGCCGGGCTCGGGCTCGACCCGGTCCCAGCGTTCCGTCGGGGTTCGAGCGTCCAGGCCTGCGAGTTGTCGCTGAGGAGCCGGCGGAAGATCGTCTCGATCTCGGCCCGGACGTGCGCCGCCTCGACGGGGACGATCATCTCGATCCGGTGGTCGAGGTTGCGCGGCATCAGGTCGGCGCTGCCGAGCAGGTAGCTCTTCGTCTCGCCGGCCTCGAAGCAGTAGAGGCGGCTGTGCTCGAGGAAGCGGCCGAGGATCGAGCGGACCCGGATCCGCTCAGAGAGGCCCTCGATTCCGGGCCGGAGGACGCAGACGGCCCGCACGATCAGGTCGATCTCGGCGCCGGCCTGCGAGGCCTTGTAGAGCTCCTCGACGATCTGCGGGTCGGCGATGTTGTTGACCTTGATCCTGATCCGCGCGTGCTCGCCGGCGGTCGCGGCGGCGCCGACCGCGCGGATGCGCTCGGTCAGCTCGCGCCGCAGGTTGAACGGCGCGACGAGGATCTTGCGGAACGTCCGCGGGCGGCCGAAGCCGGTGACGAAGTTGAAGAGGTCGGCGATGTCGGCGGTGATGTCGGGGTCGGCCGTGAACAGCCCGACGTCCTCGTAGATCCGCGCCGTCGTCGCGTTGTAGTTGCCGGTGCCGATGTGGGCGTACCGCTGCAGCGAGTCGCCCTCGCGGCGGATGACGAGCGTCGTCTTCGCGTGGATCTTCAGGTCGGGGAAGCCGTAGACGACGTGCACGCCCGCCTGCTCGAGCGAGCGGGCCCACTCGATGTTGCGGCGCTCGTCGAAGCGGGCCTTCAGCTCGACGATGCAGACGCTCTGCTTACCCTCCTCGGCCGCCTCGATCAGGGCCGGGGCGAGCGCCGAATCGAGGCTCGTCCGGTAGACGGTCGTCTTCAGCGTCGCGACGGCCGGGTCCTTGGCGGCGTCGCGCACGAACGTCTCGACGCTCGTCGCGAACGAGTCGTAGGGATGCTGGACGACGATGTCGGAGGCGGCGATCTCGGAGAAGAGGTCGCCGTCCTTCGGCTTGGCGAGCCGCCGCTGGGTCTGCGGCGCCCACGGCTCGTACTTCAGGTCGGGCCGGTCGAGGTCGTAGAGCTGGATCACCTCGCGCAGGTCGAGGAGCCCGTGGATCGGGTAGACCGCGTCCGGGCGCACGGCGAGCCGCTCGGTCAGCCGCGCGACCATCGCCCGCGAGATCGAGCTCGAGACCTCGAGCCGCACGACGGCACCGAACCGCCGCTTGCGCAGCTCGGTCTCGACCGCCTCGAGCAGGTCGTCGGCGTCGTCGGAGATCTCGGTGTCGCCGTCCCGGGTGACGCGGAAGGCGGCGCGCTCGGTCAGCTCCATGCCAGGGAAGACCCAGCTCAGGTGGTGGGAGATGACGCCCTCGAGCGGCACCGAGAGCCCCCGGTCGCCGATCGAGACGAACCGCGGCAACGTCTCGGGCACCTTGACGCGCGCGAACCGCTCCTCGCCCGAGTCGGGGTCGCGGACCGTGACCCCGAGCGAGAGCGTCAGCCCCGAGATGTAGGGGAACGGCTGGCCGGGCCCGACCGCGAGCGGGGTCAGGACCGGGTAGATCTGGCGGGCGAAGCGCGTCTTCGAGCTCGGCGCGCTCCTCCTCGGTCGCGTCCTCGATCGTGCCGACGACGATCCCCTCACGGGCGAGCGCCGGCCCGAGCTCGTCGCGCCAGAGCTTCGACTGGGCCGCGGTCAGCTCGAGCACCCGTTCGCGCACGTCGGCGAGCGCCTGCTGGGGGGTGCGCCCGTCGGGCGAGCGGACGTTGACCCGCGCGACCACCTGGTCGAGCAGCCCGGCGACGCGGACCATGAAGAACTCGTCGAGGTTCGAGGAGAAGATCGAGCAGAACTTGACGCGTTCGAGCAGCGGCTCGGCCGGGTCGGCGGCCAGGTCGAGAACGCGCTGGTTGAGGTCGAGCCACGAGAGCTCTCGGTTGAGGAGGGTGTCGCTCGGTGTCTCTGTCGGCGGTCTACGGGTCGTCGCCAAGGCGGCTCATCATCCCCGAACGCAGGTGAACGTGTGGTGTCGATCTGGTGAACGGCGCTGCTGCATGCTAGCCCGCTGCCGCCGCGGCCGGGTTGATGAGAACGTTCGCCCGGGCGCCGGCAGATGCCCTGACTATGCTGCGCCGATGCGGAACGACCGGGTGCTCGTCGTGGCCGCCGTGATCATCGGGGTCGTCCTGATCGCCATCTCCATCGTCTACTTTGCCGAGCCGGCCCGCTCGCTGCCGAGCTTCTTCCCCGGCCACCAGGCGGGCTCGAGCCACCATCACACGAAGCACGGGATCGCTGCGCTGCTGCTCGGGGTCGGCTGCCTCGTCTTCGCCTGGTTCCGCTCGGCGCCGAAGCGCCCGGCCGCCTCTGCGTGATCCTCGCCTCGCTGATCAGCTACCCGCGGGCGGTCATCCTCGGGCTCATCCAGGGCGTCACCGAGCTCTTCCCGGTCTCGAGCCTCGGCCACTCGGTGCTCCTGCCCAAGGTGCTCGGCTGGGACATCCACCAGAACGCGAGCTACTTCCTCACCTTTCTCGTCGCCACGCACCTCGCGACCGCGCTCGTCCTGCTCGGCTTCTTCTGGCGCGACTGGGTGCGGATCGTGCGCGGGCTCGGCCGCTCGCTGCGCGACCGCGGGATCGCCCCGGCGGACGCGGATGCCAAGCTCGGCTGGCTGCTCGTCGTCGGCACGATCCCGACCGGGATCCTCGGGCTCCTGTTCCAGGACGCGCTCCGCTCGGCCTTCGACTCGGGGCCGGCGGCCGCCGCCTTCCTGATGGCCAACGGCGTCCTGCTCGCCGTCGCCGAGCGCATGCGGCGGCGCGCGCCGCAGGTCGAGGGCGACGACGACACGCGGATCGCGCGCCAGACCGGCTTCGGGCAGGCCCTCGGGATCGGCACGATCCAGTCGCTCGGGCTGATCCCCGGCTTCTCCCGCTCGGGAGCCGCGATGGCGGGCGGCCTCTTCAGCGGCCTCTCGCACAAGGACGCGGCCCGCTTCGCCTTCCTGCTCGCGACCCCGATCATCCTGGCGGCGGCCGTGCTGAAGCTGCCGGAGCTGCTCGGCAGCGAGGGTAACGGCGTCCGCGGGCCCGCGCTCGCCGGCGCGGTTGCGGCGGCGGCGAGCGCCTACGTCAGCGTGCGCTTCCTGATGCGCTACTTCGAGACGCGGACCCTGGTCCCCTTCGCCGTCTACTGCCTCGCCGCCGGCTTCGCCGCGTCGCTCTACTTCGCGCTCAACTGAATGTCATGAAGGGGGCCTCCTCGGTGGCACGCTCTGGGTGTCATCGAAGGACGACCACGAAGGAGGCCCGTTCGTATGTTGCATGCCGGTTTGGATCTGAGTCGGAAGCGTTTGGACTACTGCCTGCTTGATGAGGATGGTGTGCGTGTCGAGGTCGGGAAGGCGCCGCCTGATGGGGATGGTCTGGTCGGGTTTGTCCGTCGTGTTGAGGAGCGCCACGGCAGGGTGATGGTGCGGGCGGCGATCGAGTCGATGAACGGTGCCCGGTTCGTGCACGACACGCTTGAGCGGCTGGGCTGGGAGGTTGAGGTCGCTGACGCGGTGAAGGTGAAGGGGTTGGCGCCGTTGGCGTGCAAGACCGACCGGATCGATGCGTGGGTGCTGGCCGAGCTGTCGCGCCGCGAGCTTGTGCCGGCGATCTGGCTGCCGTCGTTCGAGATGCGCCAGGAGTGTGAGCGGGCCCGCTGGCGGCTGTTTCTCGTGCGGAAGCGGAGCTCGTTGAAACACCGCGTGCACGCGCAGCTGCTCGCGTTCGGGCATCCCTGCCCGGTCTCTGACCTGTTTGGGGAGCGTGGCCGGCAGCTGCTCGAAGGGCTCGAGTTCCCGGAGCCGTGGCGCTCGGATGTGCTCGCTGCGGTCGGGATGATCGACGAGCTCGACCGCGAGATCACAGCGATCAACCGTGAGCTGAAAGGGCTGGGGGCAGACCACCGCTACATCCCGCTGCTGACGACGGTCGCCTGGGTGCTCGGCTACACGATCGCGGCCGAGATCGGCGACATCGACCGTTTCGCCGCTCCGAAGAAGCTGACTGGCTACACGGGCCTGTACCCGCGTGTCTACCAGTCAGGGGGCACCGACCGCCGCGGCCCCCTGACCCACGCCGGCCCGAAGTACCTGCGCTGGGCGCTGATGGAGGCAGCGGTGCATGCCTGCCGCCACCCGGCCTACCACGACCGCTACGAGCGCAACAAGCAGCGGCTCGGCAAACAGCGCGGCCGGAGCCTGTCAAGTCGGATGAGACAGTCGGTGGTGGTTTTTAGTGAGCGACCTCCTGTGCGGTCGGCTTGTTGATCCAGACCGCGGTCGGTAGTTCGGGCGGGGTTGGCGGCCGGCGGACGAACCGCTCTGGCGTTGCCGTGTAGGCGGCTGTGAGGACGCGCTGGCGCTCGGCGTGGAGTGCTGGTGCTTGGCCGTGGTGGACGGCGGCCGGGGTCATCAGGCCGATCCCGGAGTGCCGATGGGCGTGGTGGTACCAGTCGAAAAAACGACGGCAGTGAGCGCGGGCGTGGTCGATCGAGTCGAACCGGTCGGGGAACTCGGGCCGTACTTCAAGGTCTTGAACTGGGCTTCGCTGTAGGGGTTGTCGGTCGAGGTGTAGGGCCGGCTGTGGGTCTTGAGGACGCCCAGGTCGGCGAGCAGGAACGCGACGGGCTTGCTCCGCATCGAGGTGCCACGGTCGGCGTGCACGGTCAGCTGGCCGGGCTCGATCTGTTGCTGTTCTGATGCCTGGGCGATCAGCGCCTTGGCGATCTCCGCGTTCTCGCGTTCCTGGACGGTCCAGCCGACGCAGTAGCGGCTGAACACGTCGAGGATCACATACAGGTGGAAGCACGACCAGGTGGCGGGCCCCTTCAGCTTCGATATGTCCCACGACCAGAGCTTGTTCGGCTGCTCGGCGAGCAGTTCCGGCCGGGCGTAGGCGGGGTGGGTGAGCTGGTCGCGTCGTTCGCGTACCTCTCCGTTTGCGGCGAGCAGCCGGTACATCGTCCGTTCCGAGGCTAGGTAGCGGCCCTCATCCAGCAGCGTCGCCCACACCTGCGCCGGGCTTGCGTCGACGAACCGCTCCGAGTGCAGCAGCCCCAGCACCGCTTCACGCTCCTGCTCGGAGAGCGACCGGGCCGGGGCCGGCCGCGGCCGGCGGGGCTTCGGTTCGGGTGGGCGCCGTCGCCGGTAGATCGTCGCCGACGAGACGCCCAGCGCCCGGCAGGCCGGCCTTGTCCCCACGATCGGGGTCAGTTCCAAAACGGTCTGCTCGATCATCGCTTGGTGCTCTCTTCCGCGTCCCTGGGCTCGAGCAGTTCGCCCAACAACGCATAGACGTTTCCCTGCGCCTCGATCACTTTGCGTGCCTTCGCGAGGTCGGCCTCGGCGCGTTCCGCGCGTCGACGCAGGACGCCGTTCTCGGCCTCCAGCGGATGCGGCGCCTTACGCCCCCGCGACCGCCCGAACGCCTCAAGCGCGCCGGCGTCGCGCTGCTTGCGCCATTCGCTCAGGATCGACGAGTACAGCCCCTCGCGGCGCAACAGCGCCCCGATCTCGCCCGGCTGCGAACAAGCGTCAACCTCACGCAGCACCCGCAGCTTGTACTCCGCCGTGAACCGACGTCGCTTCGCGCGCTCAACGAGCTCTGGGCCAGGCACTCCCGCCGACACGCCGCCAGCCGCTCCACTCAGCTCGCCTACGGCTCGCTTCATTCCACGGCCGCCGGCGGCTCCACTCAGCTCCAAGTCCAACATCCCAAAAAGACTCCAATCTCGCCCTCAGGCTCATTCATAGAGAGGAAACGAACGTCTCGGCGATCTTGGCAGAGAGGGCGCCAAGGTCGCCCAAGTCGACATCGCCCGCCAGCTTTCCGAAGCGATCTGGCACATGCTGACCCGTAACCAACCCTTTGCTCCGGCAAGCGCCACCCGTGCTCTGGCCGCATAGACGGCCCTAACTGAGATGCGCCACCGGAGCGAAGCCCCCATAGAACCTGATCCTTCCCAGAGGAGGCGATAGAGAGTTGAGCCCACTGCTCCACAAACCACTACGAGGGCCGTGAACACTGGGCCCGGCCGTCTTGACAACCCGACCCCCTTCATAGAGAGCTAGGAGCCGAAGATGACGAGCGCCACGGTCGCGGTGCCGAGCACGATCCCGGCGACGAGGAGCGCGAGCCCGACCCGCGCGTCGAGCCGCGCGAACTCGCCGCGGTCGACGGCCCGCTCGACCGCCCGGATCCGCAGGTGGCCGATGACCATGCAGGCGATCCCGAGCAGCCCGTAGCCCGCACCGACCGCCTGGTAGGGCCACGCGGTCGCGCCCGTGACGCCGGGGACGATCCGGCCGAGGCCGATGCAGACCGCGAAGGCGGCGAGACCGGTCCGCCACCAGGCGAGGTAGGTGCGTTCGTTCGCGAGCCGGGTGCGCCGCGCCGCATCATGCGTCTCGCTGACGCTCATGGCGGCTAAGCCTAGTGCCCGCCGGCTACGGCTGGTGCGAGGCGTCGGTCAGCTCGCGCAGCTCGCCCGTGACCACGAAGCCGACCTGCTCGCCGATGTCGACGGCGTGGTCGCCGATGCGCTCGACGCAGCGCGAGATGACGAGCATCCGCAGCCCGTACTCGCGCTCCTCGGGCGAGTCGCCGAGCGAGAGGACGTCGTCGACGGCCTGGCGGTTGGCCCGGTCGATCAGGTCGTCGAGGTCGTTCAGCGACGCCGCCTTGTCGGCGTCGCGGTCGGCGAACGCGTCGAGCGCGACGCGGATCATCTGCTCGGCGCGCTGGCCCATGTCCTCGAGCGAGTTGAGGATCCGGTCGTCGGAGACGTCGAGCCCGCCCATCAGCTTCGTCAGCTTGGCGACGGTGACGCAGTAGTCGGCCATCCGCTCCAAGTGCAGGTTGACGCGGAGGATGGCGAGGACGAGCCGCAGGTCGATCGCGACGGGCGTCTGGCGGGCGAGCAGCGACTGCACGCCGGTCTCGATCGCGAGGTAGCGGCGGTCGATCTCGTCGTCGAAGCCGATCACCTCGTCGGCGAGCTCGTCGTCGCCGCGGGCCAGCGCGTTCAGCGCCGAGCGAAGCGCCCGCAGAACGAGATCGCCCTCGCCCTGGATCGCCGCCTCGAGGGCCCCGAGCTCCTCGTGGAACGACGCCCTCATCCGAAGCGGCCGGTGACGTACCCCTCGGTGCGCTCGTCGGAGGGCTGGGTGAAGATCTTCTCGGTCGAGTCGTACTCGACGAGGATCCCGTGCCGGCTCCCGTCCTCCTCGAGTTGCAGGCTGAAGAAAGCAGTCATCTCGGCGACGCGCGCGGCCTGCTGCATGTTGTGGGTGACGATCACGAGCGTGTAGTCGCGCTTCAGCTCCTGCATCAGGTCCTCGATCGCCTGGGTCGAGATCGGGTCGAGCGCCGAGGCCGGCTCGTCGAGCAGCACGACGTCCGGCTCGACCGCGATCGCCCGGGCGATGCAGAGGCGCTGCTGCTGCCCGCCCGAGAGACCGAGCGCCGAGCGCTTCAGCCGGTGCTTGACCTCGTCCCAGATCGCCGCCCCGCGCAGCGCCTTCTCGACGCGGTCGTCGAGGTTGTCCTTCATCCCGAGGATGCGCAGGCCGTAGGCGACGTTGTCGTAGATCGACTTCGGGAACGGGTTCGGGCGCTGGAAGACCATCCCGATCCGGCGGCGCACCTCGATCGGGTCGACGCCCGCCCCGTAGAGGTCGGTGCCGTGATAGAGGAGGTTGCCGTCGATCCGCGCGCTCGCCACCAGGTCGTTCATCCGGTTCAGGCAGCGGAGGAAGGTCGACTTGCCGCAGCCCGACGGCCCGATCAGTGCCGTGATCGCGTTCTGGTAGATCTCGAGCGAGACGTCGCTGACGGCGAGCGCCTTGCCATAGAACACGGAGAGGCTCTGGACGTCGAAGACCGTGTCCCGGTGGAGCGGCGCGGGCTTCGTCGACTGGGCAACGAGCGGCGCCGGCGACGTTCGCCGCGCGGGCTCCGTCACGGCAGACGCGTCGGAGTGGGGCGGCTCCACGACGTTCACCGGGCGAGTGTCGCGGCCGGGGCCGGCCCGCTGGGTACACAGAATGTGAACGTCTCGTGACGGAGTGGTGACAAGCCCTCGCGTTTCCAGTCCCTCCCTGGAAAGGTACGGCCCGTGGAAGCCGGAACCGCGCCCGCCGCCGCGCCCGCTCCCGTTCCGGTTCTCGGCCTGCGCCGAACCCGCCGGCTCTACGACCGGATCGGCGAGCGCGCCTTCAGGTGGCTGGCTGCGCTCGCGGCGATCCTCTCGGTCGTTCTCGTCATCGCGATCGCCTACGAGCTCGTCCGCCAGGCGATGCCCGCGATCAGGAAGTACGGGCTCTCCTTCGTCTGGCAGAAGGAGTGGCGCGTCGCGACCCCGACCCTGGGCGAGCTCTACGGCGCCCGCGAGTTCCTGATCGGGACGCTCATCACCTCGTTCGGTGCCATCCTGATCGCGGCGCCGCTCTCGATCGCGATCGGCCTCTTCCTGAGCGAGCTCGCGCCGCCGAGCATCCGCGGCCCGATCGGCTCCCTAGTCGACATGCTCGCCGCCGTGCCGAGCGTCGTCATCGGCCTCTGGGGGATCCTCGTCCTCGGCCCGTTCGTGCACGCGGACATCGAGCCGGTCCTCCACGACGTCCTCGGCTTCATCCCGTTCTTCGGGGTGCCGCCACCGGTCGCCCAGAGCGTCTTCACCGCGATGCTCGTGCTCGCGATCATGGCGACGCCGATCATCTCCTCGATCTGCCGCGAGCTCTTCATCAACGTCCCCAAGGACCTCGAGGAGGCGGCGATCGGCCTCGGGGCGACCCGCTGGGAGATGGTCAAGGGGGTGATCGTGCCCTCAGTGCGCGGCGGCGTCATGGCCGGCACGGTCCTCGGGCTCGGGCGTGCCCTCGGCGAGGCGATCGCGGTCACCCAGGTGATCGGCGGTTCCTGGCCGATCAGGCTCAACATCTTCGAGCCGGGGACCTCGCTCGCCAGCCAGATCGCGAACTCCTACTCGAGCTTCGTCTCGCCCCTCAACCGCGCCTCGCTGATCTACCTCGGGCTGATCCTGCTCGTGATCACCTTCACCGCCAACTTCCTCGCCCAGCAGATCGTCCACCGCTTCGACCGGCAGATGAGGGGCCTGTGAGCGCGACACCGGAGCAGACGCCGTCGCTGCAGGCGAGCGGGCACTCGCGCCGGCGCCTCCTGCGCAACCGGGCCGCGGAGCTCACCGCGATCCTCGCCGCCCTGCTCGCCCTCGTCGTCCTCGCGATCCTCGTCATCTCCGTGCTCGTACGGGCCTGGCCGGCGCTCAGCCTCGACTTCTTCATCAAGGGGCCCTCCTACGACGCCTACGGCCGCCTCACCGGCGGCATCGCGCCGGCGATCGTGGGCACGCTGATGCTCGTCCTGATCGCGGCCGCGATCTCGGTCCCGCTCGGCGTGCTCGCCGCCGTCTGGGTGAACGAGTTCGCCCCGCGGCGCCTGGCCGAGCAGGTGAAGCTGTACCTCGACGTCCTCAACGGCTTCCCGTCGATCGTGATCGGGATCTTCGTCTACGGCTTCGTCGTCACCTCGAAGGTGCCGCTCCTCGGCATCGGCGGCCACCCGAGCGCCTGGGCGGGCGGGTTCGCGCTCTCGATCGTGATGCTGCCGCTCGTCTCGCGGACGACGATGGAGGTGCTCGCACTCGTCCCGAACAGCCTGCGCGAGGCGAGCTACGCGCTCGGCGTCGCGAAGTGGCGGACGGTGATCAGCGTCGTGCTGCCGACCGCGATCGGCGGCA
Organism: uncultured Actinomycetota bacterium; assembly: GCA_963765345.1. Classification (GTDB taxonomy): domain Bacteria; phylum Actinomycetota; class Thermoleophilia; order Gaiellales; family Gaiellaceae; genus PALSA-600. The sequence goes on along the minus strand of CAVXWI010000010.1, from coordinate 274 downwards.
TCATGACCGGGACGACACTCGCGGTCGCCCGCGCCGCCGGCGAGACCGCCCCGCTCCTCTTCGTCTGCGCGGCGACGACCCAGTCGGTCGTCTGGAATCCCGCGCAGGCGGTCAGCTCGATCCCGTTCACGATCTTCGCCGACTACGACGAGGCGGGCGGACAGGCGCAGGCCTGGGGGGCGGCCTTCACGCTGATCTTCCTCGTGCTCGTCTCGAGCCTCACCTCGCGCTACTTCCTCGACCGGTCGAAGCGCAAGCTCGGCGCCGTCTCCTA
>CAVXWI010000009.1:0-24064 GCA_963765345.1 uncultured Actinomycetota bacterium | reverse complement strand
TGCTCGTCGTCGCGACGCCGGGCTGAGGCTCCCGGCCGGTTCCCGAGCCGGTCCGGCGCCGCCGCGTGTACAACTTTGGGCTCTGCGCGAGCAAGCGATCGTCTGAGGTGGGGGGATGAACCGGTTCCGGCGTCCGAGCGGGTGCCAGATGCAGCCTGGCTCGACGCGGCCACGCGGGCGTGCCGGCTGATGGCCGGGCAGGCGGCTCGCGCGTGACGGCAGGTCCGAGCCGGCCAGCCGGGCCGCTTGCCGCCTCGGCGGCACGGGCAGGGCTGAGCAAGGTGCCGCTGATCACGGCGTATTTCTGCATCGTCAAGCTCCCGAGCACCGCCATGGGCGAGGGCGACCTCCGACTACCTCGTACACCGCTTCAACCCCTACCTGGCGGTGATCGGCGGTTTCTCGTCTTCCTGGTCGCGATCCTCCCTCCAGTTCCGGGGCTCGCGCTACCGGCCGTGGGTCTGCAACTGGTGCGCGGTCGTCATGGTCGCCGTCTTCGGCACGATGTCCGCCGATGTCCTCCACGTCAAGTTCAAGGTGCCCTACATCGTCTCGACGCTTCTCTTCTGGTCTGCCTGGCCATCGTCTTCATGGTCTGGCAGCGGAGTGAGGGGACGCTCTCGATCCACACCATCACCACCGGCCGGCGCGAGTGCTTCTACTGGGCGGCCGTGCTCGCGACCTTCGCGATGGCCACGGCGGCCGGCGACCTCGCCGCCTACACCGTCGGGTCTGGCTTCCTCTCCGCCGGCCTCTTCTTCGCCTGCCTGTTCCCTGCTGCCGGCGATTGGCTACCGGTTCTTCCACCTGAACGCGATCCTCGCCTTCTGGATGGCCCGCCAACTCCACTAGGCCGCCCCGCGCTTGTTCGCCGACTGGCTCGGCAGTCGCGTCACGCGGGCGGCCTCGGCTTCGGCGACGGCCCGGTCGCCTTCGCGCTGACCGCGCTCATAGTCGCCTTCGTCGCCTACCTCTCGGTCACGGGAACCGACGACCCGACGAGGGCGCCAACCGGGCCGCAGCTGCGCCCCGCCGGCCGTGCCGGCGGCGGGCTTGAGCCGAGTCTCGGCGAGGAGTCGTCCCTGTAGGTGCGTACGCCTCGGTGCCCCTCACCCCCGGCGCTGCGCAGCGCCTGGCCGGCCCCAGCCCCCCCCGAGCGCGCGCCGAGGCTCGGGGTCCGAGCCAGCGCCTCGCCCCGTCGCCGCCGCTACTCGCCAGTGCCGGGCCGTGCTTGAACCCGTGCCCGAGCCGCCGCCGACGAGCCACCAGTTCTCCTGCTCGGGGTGCCTCGCGACGAGGAAGTGTGTGTCGTCGGTCAGGTCGTACTGGCAGACGCGTGTGCCGACGATCGGGGCGTCGGCGATCGCCGGGAAGCGCCGGGCGGCGTAGGCGCGGGCGCGCGCCTCCAGCGCCGGATCGGCTTGCCTCCCCAGCAGGTCGGGGTCGATCTCGGCGCCGCGACCGTCCGGGGCGATCTTCATCCCGAGCCCGCCGAGCTCGCCGTGGCCGTAGTAGGGGCCGTCGAACTCGCAGAAGCCGGGGGTGCCCGCCCCGAGGCCGTCGTCCCCACGCCGAAGAAGAAGACGTCGCGGCGGGCGATGCGCTGCTCGACGAGGCCCGGGAAGAGCTGCGGCAGCCACGAGCCGCAGGCCCAGACGACGACGTCGGCGCGCGGCGGCTCGGCCGGCGTCGGCCGAGCGGGCACGACCGTCAGGCCGCGCGCGAGCGCCCGGGTAGCGGCCCGCGCATAGAGCACGGCCTGCCGCCGGTTCGAGGAGCACCGAGTCGCCCAGGTCGCTGCCGCCGAGCGACGGGTAGAGCTCGGTGCTCCTCGGATGGGCTCAGCCGCTCGGTCGGGACGCCCGAGCCGCGCCAGTGTCGCCTCGCTCCCGGCGGTGAAGGGGCTCGCGCCGGTGTCGAACCAGGTGACGCCGACGGGCTCGAACAGGGTCAGCCCGGTTTCGACCTCGAGCTCGCGCCAGAGCTTCAGCGCCCGCAGCGCGCTTCGCGTGTACCACTCCTCCTCGCCGTGGGCGAAGCGCAGGAGGCGCGTGTCGCCGCCCGAGCCCCGGAGCGCACGTTGCCGGGCGTGTACTGCTCGAAGACCTGCACCTCGAAGCCGCGGCCGCGAAGCTCACGCGCGTATCGAGGCGCCGAAGACGCCGGCGCCGACGACGGCGGCGCGTCTCATCGCCGGCCCGGGCAGCCGTGCGGGGCGAGCGGGGGAGGGCCTACGCGGGCGGCGCCGTGCCACTGTCCGAGCCTAGCCCGCCGGGCGAGCCTGGACCGCGCTAGGAGCGCGGGTCAGTAACGGGTGTCGAGCTAGGGGTCGGCGCACGTCGCGTTGGTTGCAGCAAGGATTGCCGGGTCGGTCGTGCTTGGGCGGGCCGTTTGGGGCTTTCAGGGTGCCGGTGCGGTTCCTATCCGGGGGTCAGGAGCGCGAGGCCGCCGTTTCTGTGAAGTTGAGCAGGTTGTGGATCGCGCAGTGGAACCGCCATTGCTCGGCGGCGGCCCGTCTGGCCGCGTAGCAGCAGCCGCCTGGCGTCCTGGAACTGCGTCCATCTGGCCGAACACGGGCTCGACGATCGTTTTGCGGCGGGCGTGCAGCGGCGCGGCCTTTCACCGTTCGCGTCTTGCGTGCCATCAGCTGCTTAGGAGTCGCGTTCTTTGGGATCGGCCCGCGCGGCGCCGGCGGTGGCGGCTCGGAGTGATCGAAGCGGCCGGTCGCGATGTACGGGTCGAGGCGGCGCCTGGTCGTGGTCTTGACGTTCTGCTCGGAGAAGAGCAGCCGCCGCTCAGCGGTCAGCACCGCTCCGTCCGGGAGTTCCGGCGTCGACCGCGTCGAGGTTCTGGTCGAGCTGGTCGAGCGCTGGTTCGAGCTGCTCGACGTCCGGGGGCCTGATCGGAAACGTCGGCCGCGACGATCACCTGCGTCTCGGAATCGACGACCGCTTGCCCGTTGAAGCACTGGTGAAAGGAGCCGTCACTGGTTTTCATGATCCTCGACTCCGGGTCGGTGATTTCTCTGCGCGGTCGGCTTCGGCGCGAACGGGTCACGTCCATCCCGGGCCGGCCGCGGCTTGTGGACCCGCTGGTGGCCTCCAGCTGGGCGCTCGCTTCGTCTTCGGCGCTCGAACGCTTCGGCCTCCAACGCCTGCTTGGCTTCACGGATCGCGGCCAGCCGCTGCTCACGTCGCTGAAGTTCTTGCGGGAGCTCGTCGCCGCGTAGCTCAGCACCAAACCTCTTGTCCTCCTCGGCGTCGACGCGCTCGGCCTCGCGGAGCAGCCGATCGACATTCCGGCGCAGCACCGCGATCTCCGCTTCAAGCTGCTGCTCTCTCTTCGCCATCCGCGTAGCTCATCGCCTTGCGCCGCGACGCGTTCGCGCCTAGCTTCGTCCCGTCCAACGCCAACGACCCCAACCCAACAAGCCTCGCCTTCCTACACAACCCAAGCGACTGCACAAACAGCTCCGACAACGCCGTCAGGTGACGTCTTCCTGGAACCGCGCGATCGACCGGTAATCCGGGTGCTTCACCCGCGCACAGCATCCGCACCGCTACATCCCTGTGCGTCGCAGCCTTGAGCTTCCGAGACCGACATCACCCCGTTCGCGTACCCGTACAGCAAACAGCTTCACCATCAGCCGCGGGTCATACGGCGGAAAGCCCCAGACCTCCTCCTCGTACGAGGAGTAGATCGCCGACATCCTCCACCGCGCCCGTCTCGACCAGATCCGAGACGAAATGCGCCAAGACCCCCTCCGGCACCCACTCCGACAACACCGGCGCCATCAACAACACCTGCTCCGGCTCGTACGCGCGAAATGCTTCTTCTCCACACCAACCGGCGCCCGCCCCAGCCGCCAGCTCGACGCTCCGAGGCACCTCGACCAGCCGCGCCTGTCCCTCCACCACCGACATCGACAACCTCCCGCGCTCGACACGAGAATTGCTTAAAACCCACCGGACATCACCCGCCCGGGTACTCACCCGCGCTCCTAGCGGCGGGCCGGGTGCGATCGCGCTCGCCCTGCGCGAGGTTCGCGCGGGCGCGCGATCTTCAGGGTGCCGGTTCGCTGACCGCGTCGATCGCCCTGCGGAGGCTGCGGACGTAGTCCCTGAGCGCCGCCGGCCCGCGGGCGGCAACCTCGACCGCGGCCGAGCCGACGACGACGCCGTCGGCGAGCGCGGCGACCGTCGCGGCCTGCGCGGGGGTCGAGATCCCAAAGCCCGCGTAGAGCGGGAGTCCGGTCAACGCGCGCGTTCGCTCGACGAGCCCGGCGAGGGCGGGGGAGACCTCGCTGCGCGCGCCCGTCGTCCCGGTCAGCGAGACGAGATAGAGCCAGCCGTCGCTGCCCGCCGCGCAGAGCGCGATCCGCTCGTCGGTCGAGGTCGGGGCGACGAGCTGCACCCGCGGCACCTCGTGGTGCTCCTCGACCGGCAGGTCGACGACGATCGCGCTCGTCGCCCCTGCCCGCCGGGTCTCGGCGACGAAGCGCTCGTAGCCGAAGGCCTCGAGGATCGCCGCGTAGGTCATCGGCACGAGCGGTACCTCGACCCGGGCGCGCGTCGCCGCAATGCAGCCCAGGCACTCGCTCGTACGCATCCCGCGGGCCAGCGCGCGCTCGGAGGCGCGCTGGATCGTGACGCCCTCGGCGAGCGGGTCGGAGAAGGGAATGCCGAGCTCGACGATGTCGGCGCCTCCCTCGACGGCGGCCTCGGCGAGCTCGGGCGTCTCCGGCTCGCAGACCAGGTAGATGACGAGCGCGGTCACGAGCGGGCGATCACCTCGGCGAGGTCCTTGTCGCCGCGGCCGGAGAGACAGACGACGACGAGCTCGGCGTCGAGGTCGAGGGTACGGGCGAGCGCGTGCGCGCTCTCGAGCGCCGGGATGATCCCCTCGGTCTCTGCCAGCCGGTGGAAGGCGGCGAGCGCCTCCTCGTCCGAGCAGGCGACGTACTCGGCCCGCCCGCTGTCACGGAGCGCGGCGTGCTCGGGCCCGACACCCGGGTAGTCGAGACCCGCCGAGATCGAGTGGGCGTCGGCGATCTGGCCGTCGGCATCGGCGAGCACCGACGAGCGCGCGCCGTGCAGGATCGCGGTGCGGCCCTGGCCGAGGCTCGCCGCGCCTGCCGCCTCGACGCCGACGAGCCGCGTCGCGGCGTCGTCCTGGAAGCCGGCGAAGATCCCGATCGCGTTCGAGCCGCCGCCGACGCAGGCGACGACCGCCTCGGGGAGCCGGCCCTCGGCGTCCAGCACCTGCGCGCGCGCCTCGTCGCCGATCACCCGCTGCAGCTCGCGGACGAGCTCGGGATAGGGCGCCGGGCCGACGCACGAGCCGATCAGGTAGTGCGTCGTCTCGACGTTCGTGATCCAGTCGCGGATCGCCTCGCTCGTCGCCTCCTTCAGCGTCCGGGTGCCGAGCTCGACCGCGTTCACCTCGGCGCCGAGCAGTCGCATCCGGTCGACGTTCGGGGCCTGCCGGCGCATGTCCTCAGCGCCCATGTAGACAACGCAGGTGAGGCCGAAGCGGGCACAGACCGTCGCGGTCGCGACCCCGTGCTGGCCGGCCCCGGTCTCGGCGACGATCCGCCGCTTGCCGAGGCGCCGCGCGAGCACCGCCTGCCCGAGCGCGTTGTTCAGCTTGTGCGCCCCCGTGTGGAGGAGGTCCTCGCGCTTCAGGTAGACGCGGCGTTCGCGGTCGAAGCGGGCGACGCGGGTCAGCGGCGTGGGGCGGCCGCCGTAGGTCGTGCGCAGCTCGTCGAGCTCCTGCCAGAAGCCGGGATCGCTGTGCGCGGCCGCCCAGCCGGCCGTGAGCTCGTCGAGCGCCGGGATCAGGGTCTCGGGGACGTAGCGCCCCCCGTAGCCGCCGAAGGCCTCGCTCATCGCGCCGCCCTGACGAAGGCGCGAACGGCGTCGTGGTCCTTGATCCCCGGCGAGCGCTCGGTCGAGCGGGCCGAGTCGACCGCCCAGGGGTGGACTGCGGCGATCGCCGCGGCGACGTTGGCCGGCCCGAGCCCGCCCGCGAGCATGACGCGGCCGCGCTCGGCGCGGGCCCGCTCGAGGTGGGTCGGGTCGTCCTCGGCCCAGGGGAGGTCGACGACCGTGCCCACCCGCTCGCCTGCCCGCCGCAGCACCGCGTCGCGCGAGCGGTGGCCGTCCTCGCGCCCGTAGAGCTGGACGACGTCTGCCGCGGTCTCCTCCTCCTCGCCGACGAAGACGGCGACCCGGAGGACGGTCGCGGGGGCGGGGAGGAGCGCCTCGGCGCGGCGCGGGCTCTCCGGGGCCAAAATGAACCCGAGCAGGTCGGCGCCGGCCGCGACGGCGGCATCGACGTCCACCTGGCGCGTCAGGCCGCACACCTTGACGAGCGGCCGCGAGAGGAGCTCGGCGAGCTTCGCGCCCGGGTCGGGGGCGCGCATCAGGGCCTGCCCGACGAGCATCGCCTTCGCCCCGGCGAGCTCGGCCGCGGCGCCCTGCGCCCTCGTCTCGATCGCCGACTCGGCGATCACGATCCGGTCGCGCGGGGCGGCGGCGAGCAGCGCCAGCTGGGCGCCCCGGTCGATCGCGAAGGTCGAGAGGTCGCGCGCGTTGACGCCGATCACGGGGGCGCCGAGCGCGGTCGCGCGGGCGAGCTCGCCGCCGTCGTGGGCCTCGACCAGCGTGTCGAGGCGAAGCTCGGAGGCGGCGCCGAGGAGGGCAGAGCACTGGTCGTCGTCGAGGTCGCGCAGGATCAGGAGCGCCGCGTCCGCGCCCGCCTCGGCCGCCGCCTGCAGGTGCTCGCGGCGCGAGAAGAAGCCCTTCGCGAGCAGCGGCAGCGAGGTCGCCGCGCGTGCGGCGCGCAGGTCGGCGAGCGAGCCGCCGAAGCGCTCGTCGACCAGCACCGAGACCGCCCGCGCCCCGGCCCGCTCGTAGCTCCGTGCAATCTCGGCCGGGTCGCCGTCCGGGCGCAGATCGCCCGCCGAGGGCGAGCGGCGCTTGAACTCCGCGACCGCGCCGAAGCCCGGAGCGGCGAGCGCCTCGGCGAACCTCACCCCGGGCTCCCCGCGGCGGCAGCCGCACGGCGGGAGAACGAGATCAGCTCGTCGAGGCGGGCGCCCGCCGCGCCCGAGTCGATCGCCGCGCGCGCCTGGGCGAGGCCGTCGCGCAGGTCGGCCGCGTGGCCCGAGGCGGCGATCGCACCGGCGGCGTTCAGCAGGACGGCCGAGCGATGGCCGCCCTCGCGTACCTCGCCCTCGACGACGTCGCGCAGGGCGCGGGCGTTCGTCTCCGGGTCGCCTCCGCGCAGCGACGCCGGCGAGCAGCGGCGAATCCCGAGCTCCTCGGGGTCGAGCTGATAGGAGCGGACGGTGCCGTTCTCGACCTCGCAGACGAGGTTCGGGCCCGCGGGCGAGAGCTCGTCGATGCCGCCGGCACCGTGCACGACGTAGGCCCGGCGCGCGTCGAGGGCGACGAGCGCCTCCGCGACCGTGCGCGCGACCTCGGGGGCGTAGACGCCGACGACCTGGGCCCGGGCGCCGGCGGGGTTCGTCAGCGGCCCGAGCACGTTGAATACCGTACGCGTCGCGAGCTCGCGGCGCACGGGTGCGGCATGGCGCATCGCCGGATGGTGGGCCTGGGCGAAGAGGAACGCGAAGCCGAGCTCGTCGATCGATTGCGCGAGCAGCTCCGGCGGCAACGTCAGCTCGAAGCCGAGCGCCTCGAGCACGTCGGCGGCGCCGGTGGCCGACGAGGCGGCGCGGTTGCCGTGCTTCGCGACCCCGGCACCGGCCGCCGCGGCCACGAGCGCCGCCGCGGTCGAGATGTTCCAGGTGTTGGCCCCGTCGCCGCCCGTCCCGGCCGTATCGACGAGGTCGTCGCGGCGAGGCTCGACGCGGAGCACGTGCTCGCGCATCGCCTCGGCGCAGCCGGCGATCTCCTCGGGGGTCTCGCCCTTCAGCCGCAACGCGATCAGGAAGCCGCCGATCTGGGCCGGGGTCGCCTCGCCGGCCATGATCACGTTCATGACTGCGCGCGCCTGGGCCCGGTCGAGGTCGTGGCCGTCGAGGAGGCGGGCAAGCGCGTCCTGGATCACGACGCCGCCAGGAAGTTGCGGGCGAGCAGCGGCCCCTCGGGTGTGAGCACCGACTCGGGATGAAACTGCACCCCGTCGACGCGGAGCTCGCGGTGGCGGACGGCCATCACCTCGCCGTCTGCCGCCGATGCCGAGACCTCGAGCGAGGGCGGCACCGCCGTCGCGGCGAGCGAGTGGTAGCGGCCTGCCGCAAAGCCCGCCGGCAGCCCGGCGAAGAGGCCACGGCCGTCGTGGTCGACCGCGGTCGCCTTCCCGTGCACGAGCTCGCGTGCCTGGCCGACCTCGCCGCCGAACACCGAGACGATCGCCTGGTGGCCGAGGCAGACGCCGAGCACCGGCACCGAGCCCGCGAGGGCGCGGACGGCCGCCTCCGAGACGCCCGCCGTCTCCGGCCGGCCCGGCCCCGGCGAGATGACGAGGTGCGACGGCGCGAGCTGCGCGATCTCCTCGAGCCCGATCTCGTCGTTTCGCCGCACGACCACCTCCACCCCGAGCACGCCGAACAGGTGCGCCAGGTTGTAGGTGAACGAGTCGTAGTTGTCGATCAGAAGGAGCGCCATCTACGCCGCCTCGGCCGCCTCGATCGCGCGCTCGACCGCGGCGAGCTTGTTCAGGCACTCCTGGTACTCGGCGGCCGGGTCGGAGTCGGCGACGAGCCCGCCGCCCGCCTGCAGGTAGGCGACGCCGCCTGCGAGCAGCATCGTCCGTAGCGCGATGCAGGTGTCGAGGCCGACGCCGGGGATGTGGTAGCCGACGAGGCCCGCGTAGAAGCCGCGCCGGTAGCCCTCGAGCTCGGAGATGATCTGCATCGCCCGAACCTTCGGGGCGCCCGAGACCGTCCCGGCCGGGAACGTCGCGCGCAGGAGCGCGAAGGCGTCGACGCCGGGAGCGATCTCGCCGGCGACCTCGGAGACGAGATGGGTGACGTGGGAGAAGCGCTCGACCTGCAGGAACCGCTCGACGTGGACGCTCCCGGGCAGGCAGACGCGTGAGAGATCGTTGCGGCCGAGATCGACGAGCATGACGTGCTCGGCGCGGTCCTTCTCGGAGGCGAGCAGGGCCTCGGCGTCGCCGTCGCCGGCCGGGGTCGTGCCGGCGATCGGGTTCAGGCTCGCCCGCGTCCCTGCGAGCTTGACGTGGGTCTCGGGCGAGGAGCCGACAAGCGCGTAGTCGCCGAGCTCGAGCAGGAAGAGGTAGGGCGAGGGATTGATGCGCCGGAGCGCACGGTAGATCGCGACGGCCGAGGCCGACGTCGGCCGGCGCGCCCGCTGGGAAAGGACGATCTGGAAGGCGTCACCGGCGCGGATGTGCTCCTGGCAGCGTCCGACCTGGGCCTCGTAGGCGGCCCGGTCGGGGAAGCGCTCGAGCGGGCCGCTGCGGTGCCCGGTCGAGGCCGGGACCGGCTCGAGCGGCCGCTCCAGCAGCGCGGCGATCGCGCCGGGGTCGCCCGCGAGCACCTCCGAGACGCCGCGGACATGGTCGAAGCGCAGGAGGGTCTCGGCGAGCAGGAACCGGCTCACCGGCAGGCCGGAGCCCTCACCGGGCAGCGGGACGGTCGGCTCGAGCTCGGCGATCCAGTCGTAGCCGACGTGCCCGACGATCGGTTTGCCGGAGCGCTCCGCCTCGGCCAGCGAGACGAGCCGCGAGCCGCAGCCGACGAGCGAGTAGCGGCCGAGCCGGCCCTGGTCGACCGACTCGAGCAGGAAGCTCGCCGCGCCGGCGCCGCGCAGGCGGAGGTAGGCCGCAAGCGGCGTCAGGAGGTCGGTGTCGAGCAGCGTGGTCGCGTTCTCGGGCATTAAAAAGACCCTCACGGGCCGGGACGAGCGGTGCGGGATGTCGGCTGGCGCCTTGTCGGTGCTCAGGCGCAGGCTCCCGCCCCGCTCGCGCGCCAGCTCCACCAGGTCGGCTGCAGGGAGGAAGTCACCGCGACCCACGATAGGCACTCCTGGTTCAATCCGCAAGCCGTGCCGATTCCCGACGTGCTCCGTGCGCTCCTGACCGCCGCCGGCCCGTCCGGCCACGAGGAGCCGGCGAGCAGGGTCTGGCGCGAGGCGGCCGCCGCCTTCGCCGAGGTGAGCGGTGACACGCTCGGCACCTCGTTCGCTCGCGTCGGCTCCGGCGGCGGCCGCACCCTGGCGCTCGTCGGCCACATCGACGAGATCGGCGTCACCGTCACCCACGTCGAGGGCACGGGCCTGCTCGCCTTCACGACGCTCGGCGGCATCGACGGCGAGATCCTCGCGGGCCAGCGGGTGACGATCGCCGGCCGCGGCGGGCCGGTCGAGGGCGTGATCGTGCCCGGAGAGCGTTCGCGGCGGGGGCGCTCGCAGGAGAGCGCGCTCCGCCCCGACGATCTGCACATCGACATCGGCGCGGCAGACGGCGAGCATGCCGTGCCCTCGTCGCGCCGGGCGACGCGGGCGTCTGGCACGGGCCGCCGCTCGAGCTTCCGAACGGGCGGCTCGTCTCGCGCGGGCTCGACAACAGGCTCGGGGCCTACGCGGTGCTCGAGGCCGCCCGCCGGCTCGCCGACAGCGACCTCAACGGGGTCGATCTCGTCGCGGTCGCGGCCGTCCAGGAGGAGGTCGGCGGCGGCGGCGCGCGCGCAGCCGCCTTCGCGCTCGAGGCCGACGTCGCCCTCGTCGTCGACGTCACCTGGTCGACCGACGTACCCGGCGCGAGCGCGCGGCGGGCGGGGAAGGTCGAGCTCGGCTCGGGCGCCGCGATCACGCGCGGGCCCGTCGTCAACCCGCACGTCGCCGCGCTGCTCCTCGCCGCGGCGGCGGCGGCGGAGATTCCGCACACGGTCGAGGTTTACGCGCGCTCGACGCAGACCGACGCCGACGTGATCCACGCGGCGCGGAGCGGCGTCCCGACCGGGCTCGTCTCGATCCCCGTGCGCTACATGCACTCGCCCTGCGAGCTCTGCGCGCTCGCCGACCTGGAGGCGGTCGTGCAGCTGCTCGTCGCCTTCGCCCGCCGGCTCGGCCCCGAGATCTCGTTCCTGCGCTAGCCTCGGACCGTGCCCCGCAGCGTGATCGTCGCCGCGACGAGGACGCCGTTCGGGAGGCTCGGCGGCGGTCTTGCCTCGCGCTCGGCGGCCGAGCTCGGCGCGATCGCGATCCGGGCGGCGCTCGAGCGGGCGGGGATCGAGCCCGGCCGAGCCCGACTACGTCATCCTCGGCCAGGTTCTCCAGGGCGGCGCCGGCCAGGCGCCGGCCCGGCAGGCGGCCGTCGCCGCCGGGCTGCCGCTCGAGACGCCGGCCGAGACGATCAACAAGGTGTGCGCCTCCTCGATCCGCGCGATCGAGCTCGCCGACTCGATCATCCGCGCCGGCGATGCCGAGCTCGTCGTCACCGGCGGGATGGAGTCGATGTCGAACGCTCCCTACGCGCTCGCACGGGCGCGCTTCGGCTATCGGCTCGGCGACGGCAGCCTGATCGACCTCCTCGTCCACGACGGGCTCGTCTCCACCTTCGACGGCCGCCACATGGTCGAGCAGGCCTCGTTCGTCGCCCGCGAGCTCGGGATCACCCGCGAGGAGCAGGACGCGTGGGCCTACCGCTCGCACGCCCGGGCGATCGCCGCGATCGACGCAGGCCGCTTCGCGGACGAGCTCGTGCCGGTCGGCGAGGTCGAAGCCGACGAGAGCCCTCGCCGCGACACGACGCTTGCGAAGCTCGCGGCGCTGCCGCCCGTCTTCGACGAGGCCGGCTCGACGACGGCCGGCAACGCCCCCGGGATCAACGACGGCGCCTCCTGCGTCCTCGTCGCGAGCGAGACGTGGGCGGCGCGGCGCGCGATCGCGCCGCTCGCGACGATCCTCGCCCAGGGCTACGTCGCCGACGAGCCCGCCTACCTCGCCCGCACGCCCGCGAAGGCGGCCGGGATCGCGCTCGCCCGCGCCGGCAAGGCGATCGACGAGGTCAAGCGGATCGAGATCAACGAGGCGTTCGCCTCGGTCGCCGCCCACTCGACGCGGCTCCTCGGGCTCGACGAGGAGCTCGTCAACGTCAACGGCGGCGCCGTCGCCCTCGGCCACCCGATCGGCGCCTCCGGGGCGCGGATCGTGACGACGCTCGTGCACGAGCTGCGGCGCGAGGGCGGCGGGGTCGGGCTGGCGGCGATCTGCTCGGGCGGCGGCCAGGGCGACGCGCTCCTGCTCGAGGCATGAACGACGGCGTCCGCGCCGCCGGCGGCCTCGTCCTCCGCGCGGGCTGCGTCCTCCTCGTCCACCGCCCTGCCTACGGCGACTGGACCTTCCCGAAGGGGAAGCTCGAGCGGGGCGAGTCCTGGCAGGAGGCGGCCCGGCGCGAGCTCGAGGAGGAGACGGGGCTGCCGGTCGAGCTCGGCGGGGAGGTCGGCCGCACCTTCTACCGCGACGCGTCCGGGCGCGAGAAGGAGGTCCGCTACTACCTGGCCGCGAGCGACGCAGAGCCCGCGGCCCAAAACGAGGTCGACGAGGTCCGCTTCGTGCCGCTCAAAGACGCGGCCGGCCTCCTCACCTACCGGCGCGACCGCCAGCTGATCAGCCGTCGCGCCGGGGGAGCGTGACCGAGCCTCCCTTCCCGCACGTCCTCGTGGTCGGCGCCGGCCAGATGGGCGGCGGCATCGCCCAGGTCGTTGCCGCCTCCGGCCGGCGGGTCTCGCTGCTCGACCCGCTCGCCGGCGCCACCGAGCGGGCGCTCGCGGCGATGGCGACGAGCCTCACCCGGCTGCACGAGAAGGATGCCGGCGGCGAGCCGGGCTCGGTGCTCGCGCGGATCGCCGTCGTCGAGGAGCTCGTTGCCGCCGACCTGATGATCGAGGCGGTCGTCGAGGACGCGGCGGCGAAGGAGGAGGTCTTCCGCCGCGCCGACGCCGAGCTCCCCGGGCACGCCGTCCTCGCCTCGAACACGAGCTCGATCCCGATCGGCTCGCTCGCAGCTGTCACGAGCCGCCCGGACCGCGTGATCGGGATGCACTTCTTCAACCCGGTGCCGGTGCTGAGACTCGTCGAGGTGATCCCGGCCGAGACGACCTCGCGGGCGACGACCGCGGCGGTGACGGCGCTCGCCCGCGACCTCGGCAAGGAGCCAGTCGAGGCGCGAGACGTCGCCGGCTTCGTCGCCAACCGGATCCTGATGCCGTTCATCAACGAGGCGGTCTACGCGCTCGCGGCCGGGGTGGCGGCGCCCGAGGCGATCGACACCGTCGCCCGGCTCGGCTTCGGCCACCCGCTCGGCCCGCTCGCCCTTGCCGACCTGATCGGGCTCGACACCTGCGTCGCGATCATGGAGGTGCTCGAGCGCGGCCTCGGCGAGTCGCGCTACGCGCCCTGCCCCCTCCTGCGCGAGCACGTCGCGGCCGGCCGGCTCGGCCGCAAGTCCGGACGCGGCTTCTTCGCCTACTGAGCGGAGCGGTCGAACGCCTTCTCGGCGGCCCGCTCGACCCGCGAGACGGCGGCCGGCAGGTCGGCGCGGGCGGCCGCCTTCACGCTGCGCCCGAGCTCGACGATGCGGCCGGCGGCCAGGCGTGACTCGTCGGTGGCGAGCGAGCGGACGCGCTGCTCGGCGACGACCGCGTCCTGATGGGCGCCGATCAGGTCCTGGATGTCGCGGAGGGCGTCTGCGAGCGCGGCGAGCGGGTCGCCCTCGCCGAGGGCGGCGAGCTCGGCGGCGTAGCGGGCGTGCTTGGCGCGGATCCGGAGGGCGTGCAGCTCGTCGTCGCCCGGCCGCTCGCCGAGCTCCTCGTAGGCGGCGTCGAACCGCTCGACCTCGCGGTGGGCGAGCCCGACCAGCGAGACGCCCGCGTCGCGGACCCGCAGCTCTGCGAGCGCCTCGGAGAAGCGGGTGAGGAGGGCGGGGAAGCGTGGGCCGGCGAGCGCGGCGACGAGGGTCTCGTGCTGGCGCAGGCGCTCGCGCTCGAGCGCGGCCGCGATCGCCTCGGCCCCGGCCTGATCCGGGTCGAGCGCGGGGAGGAGCGAGCGCAGCCGCTCGATCAGGACGTCGAGGTCGCGAACGGGACCGGAGACGCCGCCGAGCCAGCGGAGCTCCCGGTCGACGCCGGCGAGCTGGTCACGGATGAGCGGTCGCGAGGCCCGGATCAGCGAGCGCGAGCGCCTGGTCGCGACGCGGAAGCGATGGAGGTCCTCGGGATCCACGCCCTCGCGGACGCCGGGGCTCGTGCGCTCGATCGCGCGGAGCTGGCGCTCGAGGAGAGCGCGAAGATCGTCGATTGCAGGCACTTCTCTCTGATCCTAAGCGACCGATGGCGGCGGGATGATTTCGAGGGCGCGGCGGACGCAGGAACCGCGCGGCCCGCCTCAGGCGGCTGCGCGCCGGGAGGCGAGCTCGATTGCCGCGCCCTCGCGGACGCCGCCGCCGCGGACGACCCTGAGCGGGACGTGCAGGCGGGCCTGCAGCGCTTCGAGGATGACGGCGCCGGCCGCCAGCGTCCGCACCCGGTCGGCGTGGACGTCGTAGAGCTTCGAGATCTCGTCGGCGGGCGTCCGGGCGAGGATGCCGGCGACCTCGTCGAGCTCGTCGGCGCCGAGCAGCGGACCCGACGATCGAGCGGAGCGCCCGGGCGCTGCCGCCGACGGCGAGCGCGAGCTCGGGCGCGGGCGGAACGAAGCCGTCGAGCAGGCGGTCGATCTCGGCGCGGGCCCGCTCGATCACGACGTCGCCGGGAGGATCGTCGCCGAGCAGGCGGCTCGTCAGCCGCATCGAGCCGATGTCGACCGAGCGCACCCAGGCGACGCCGTCGCGCCGCGTCCCGACCGCGACCTGGGAGGAGCCGCCGCCGACGTCGCAGACGGCGATCAGGGCGCGCTGGCCCCGGCGGGTCGCGGCGATCGCGCCGATGAATGCGAGCCGGCCCTCCTCCTGGGGCGAGAGCTGCCGGACCGGGACGCCGGACTCGGCCGTCAGCCGGGCGATCAGCTCGGCGCCGTTTCGCGCCTGGCGGCCCGGGCTCGCGACGAGCACCTCGGTCCGCTCGGCGCCGTGGCGGCGGGCGACGGCGACGAGGTGGCTGACGGTGTCGGACGTCTCCGACAGCTTGTCGGCCGGGATGCCGCCGGTGCGCTCGATCGGCTCGCCGAGCCGGAGCAGCGACTTTTCGCGGTAGAGCTCCGTGCCGCCCTGCAGCGACGTGGAGCCGAACCGTGTTGGAGCCCACGTCGATGACGCCGACAGGCACTCCTCCATGATGACCGCGCCACATGTCGGCGGCCCTCAGACGCCCGGCGTCGCGCGCCGTCTGGCCCGCACGCGGCCACGCATCGCGATCAGCTGCGAGGAGCGCCGCCGCTCGCCGGGCTCGGGCTCGACCCGGGCCCACGTGCCGTCGGGCCCCAGCGTCCAGGCCTGCGAGTTGTCGCTCAGGAGCCGGCGGAAGATCGTCTCGATCTCCGCCCGGACGTGCGCCGCCTCGACGGGGACGATCATCTCGATCCGGTGGTCGAGGTTGCGCGGCATCAGGTCGGCGCTGCCGAGCAGGTAGCTCTTCGTCTCGCCGGCCTCGAAGCAGTACAGGCGGCTGTGCTCGAGGAAGCGCCCGAGGATCGAGCGGACGCGGATCCGCTCGGAGAGGCCCTCGATGCCGGGCCGCAGCACGCAGACCGCCCGCACGATCAGGTCGATCTCGGCACCGGCCTGGGAGGCCTTGTAGAGCTCCTCGACGATCTGCGGGTCGGCGATGTTGTTGACCTTGATCCTGATCCGCGCGTGCTCGCCGGCGGCCGCGGCGGCGCCGACCGCGCGGATGCGCTCGACGAGCTCGCGCCGCAGGTTGAACGGCGCGACGAGGATCTTGCGGAACGTCCGCGGGCGGCCGAAGCCGGTGACGAAGTTGAAGAGGTCGGCGATGTCGGCGGTGATGTCGGGATCGGCCGTGAACAGGCCGACGTCCTCGTAGATCCGCGCGGTCGTCGCGTGGTAGTTGCCGGTGCCGATGTGGGCGTAGCGCTGAAGCGAGTCGCCCTCGCGGCGGATCACGAGCGTCGTCTTCGCGTGGATCTTCAGGTCGGGGAAGCCGTAGACGACGTGGACGCCCGCCTGCTCGAGCGAGCGGGCCCACTCGATGTTGCGGCTGCTCGTCGAAACGGGCCTTCAGCTCGACGATGCAGACGCTCTGCTTGCCGTCCTCGGCCGCCTCGATCAGGGCCGGCGCGAGCGCCGAGTCGTGGCTCGTCCGGTAGACGGTCGTCTTCAGCGTCGCGACGGCCGGGTCCTTGGCGGCTGCGCGCACGAACGCCTCGACGCTCGTCGCGAACGAGTCGTACGGGTGCTGGACGACGATGTCGGAGGCCGCGATCTCGGCGAAGAGGTCGCCGTCCTTCGGCTTCGCGAGCCGCCGCTGGGTCTGCGGCACCCAGGGCTCGTACTTCAGGTCGGGCCGGTCGAGATCGTAGAGCTGCATCACGTCGCGCAGGTCGAGCAGCCCGTGGATCGGGTAGACGGCGTCGGGGCGGACCGGCGAGCCGCTCGGTCAGCCGCGCGACCATCGCGCGCGAGATCGAGCTCGAGACCTCGAGCCGCACGACGGCGCCGAACCGGCGCTTGCGCAGCTCGCTCTCGACCGCCTCGAGCAGGTCGTCCGCGTCGTCGGAGATCTCGGTGTCGCCGTCGCGTGTGACGCGGAAGGCGGCGCGCTCGGTCAGCTCCATGCCGGGGAAGACCCAGCTCAGGTGGTGGGAGATGACGCCCTCGAGCGGGATCGAGAGCCCCCGGTCGCCGATCGCGACGAAGCGCGGCAGCGTCTCGGGCACCTTGACGCGGGCGAAGCGCTCCTCGCCGGAGTCGGGGTCGCGGACGGTGACCCCGAGCGAGAGCGACAGCCCGGAGATGTACGGGAACGGCTGGCCGGGCCCGACCGCGAGCGGGGTCAGGACGGGGTAGATCTGGCGGGCGAAGCGCGTTTCGAGCTCGGCGCGCTCCTCCTCGGTCGCGTCCTCGACCGTGCCGACGAGGATCCCCTCGCGGGCGAGCGCCGGGCCCGAGCTCGTCGCGCCAGAGCTTCGACTGGGCCGCGGTCAGCTCGAGCACCCGCTCGCGCACGTCGGCGAGCGCCTGCTGGGGCGTGCGCCCGTCCGGGCGAGCGGACGTTGACCCGCGCGACCACCTGGTCGAGCAGGCCGGCGACGCGGACCATGAAGAACTCGTCGAGGTTCGAGGAGAAGATCGCGCAGAACTTGACGCGCTCGAGCAGCGGCTCGGCCGGGTCGGCGGCGAGGTCGAGCACGCGCGTGTTCAGGTCGAGCCAGGAGAGCTCCCGGTTGAGGAGGGCGTGGCTCGGTGTCTCTGTCGGCGGTCGCTGGGTCGTCGCCAAGGCGGCTCATCATCCCCGAACGCTGGTGAACGCGGGGTGTCGATCTGGTGAATAGGGTCCGGCTTCATCGTAGGTGCTCCGCGGCCCGGCCGCGTTCATGAGAAGGTTCGCCGGGGCGCCGGCGGATGCCCGGTCTATGCTGAGCCGATGCGGAACGACCGGCTGCTCGTCGCGGCCGCCGTGATCCTCGGGGTCGTCCTGATCGCGCATCTCGATCGTCTACTTCGCCGAGCCGGCCCGTTCGCTGCCGAGCTTCTTCCCCGGCCACCAGGCGGGCTCGAGCCACCATCACTTCAAGCACGGGATCGCCGCCTTGCTCCTCGGGACTCGCCTGCCTCGTCTTCGCCTGGTTCCGCATCGGCGCCGAAGCGCCCGCCCGCCGCTGCGTGATCCTCGCCTCGCTGATCTCGCTACCCGCGGGCGATCATCCTCGGGCTCGTCCAGGGCGTCACCGAGCTCTTCCCGGTCTCGAGCCTCGGCCACTGCGGTGATCCTGCCGCAAGCTGCTCGGCTGGGACATCCACCAGAACGACCAGCTACTTCCTCACCTTCCTCGTCGCGACCCACCTCGCGACGGCGCTCGTCCTGCTCGGCTTCTTCTGGCGCGACTGGGTGCGGATCGTGCAAGGGCTCGGGCGCTCGCTGCGCGACCGCGGGATCGCCCCGGGCGACGCCGACGCGAAGCTCGGCTGGCTGCTCGTCGTCGGCACGATCCCGGCCGGGATCCTCGGGCTGCTGCTTCCAGGACACGCTGCGCATCGTCTTCGCCTCGGCGCGCCGGCGGCCGCCGCCTTCCTGATGGCCAACGGCGTCCTGCTCGCTCGGCGCCGAGCGGCTGCGGCGGCGTGCGCCGCAGACCGAGGGCGACGACGACACGCGCATCGCGCGCCAGATCGGCTTCCGCGCAGGCGTTCGGCGTCGGCGCCGCCCAGGCGCTCGCGCTGATCCCGGGCTTCTCGCGCTCGGGAGCCGCGATGGGCGGCGGCCTCCTCGTCGGGCTCTCCCACAAGGACGCGGCGCGCTTCGCCTTCCTGCTCGCGACGCCGATCATCGGCGCCGCGGCGCTGCTGAAGCTGCCGGAGCTGCTCGGCAGCGAGGGCAACGGCGTCCGCGGGCCCGCGCTCGCCGGCGCGCTCTGCGGCGGCGGCGACCGCCTACCTCGCGCGTGCGCTTCCTGATGCGCTACTTCGAGACGCGGACGCTCGTCCCGTTCGCCGTCTACTGCCTCGCCGCCGGCATCGCGGCGTGCATCTACTTCGCGCTCAGCTGAGCCCTCGGGCCGGGCGACTTCCACGAGCCGGCGCCGTGCTGCTCGCGCCGGGCGCGTCGCCGCCGCACGAACCCGTCGACCCGGCCTGCGGAAACGGCGCGACGTCGCTGGCGATCGATTACGAGCCGAAGACGACGAGCGCAACGGTCGCGGTGCCGAGCACGACCCCGGCCGCGAGGAGCGCGAGCCCCACCCGGGCGTCGAGGCGCGCGAACTCGCCGCGGTCGACGGCCTTCTCGACCGCCCGGATCCGCAGGTGGCCGACGACCATGCAGGCGATCCCGAGCAGGCCGTAGCCGGCGCCGACCGCCTGGTAGGGCCACGCGGTCGCACCCGTGACGCCCGGAACGATCCGGCCGAGGCCGATACAGACCGCGAAGGCGGCAAGACCGGTCCGCCACCAGGCCAGGTAGGTGCGCTCGTTCGCGAGGCGCGTGCGCCGCGCCGCGTCTTGCGTCTCGCCGACGCTCACGGCGGCTAAGCCTATCGGCCCGGGCTACGGCCGGTGCGAGGCGTCGGTCAGCTCGCGCAGCTCGCCGGTGACGAGGTAAGCGACCTGCTCGCCGATGTCGACGGCGTGGTCGCCGATGCGCTCGACGCAGCGGGAGATGACGAGCATGCGCAGCCCGTACTCGCGCTCCTCGGGCGAGTCGCCGAGCGAGAGGACGTCGTCGATG
This sequence comes from uncultured Actinomycetota bacterium, assembly GCA_963765345.1. Lineage (GTDB taxonomy): Bacteria > Actinomycetota > Thermoleophilia > Gaiellales > Gaiellaceae > PALSA-600. Next base: position 4,728 of record CAVXWI010000009.1, on the reverse strand, counting down.
GCGCTGCGGTTGGCCCGGTCGATCAGGTCGTCGAGGTCGTTCAGCGACGCCGCCTTCTCGAGCGTCGCGGTCGGCGAACGAGTCGAGCGCGACGCGGATCATCTGCTCGGCGCGCTGGCCCATGTCCTCGATCGAGTTGAGGATCCGGTCGTCGGAGACGTCGAGGTCGCCCATCAGCTTGGTCAGCTTGGCGACGGTGACGCAGTAGTCGGCGATCCGCTCGAGGTGGAGGTTGACGCGCAGGATCGCGAGCACGAGCCGCAGGTCGATCGCGACCGGCGTCTGGCGCGCGAGCAGCGACTGGACGCCGCGTCTCGATCGCGAGGTAGCGGCGGTCGATCTCGTCGTCGAAGCCGATCACCTCGTCGGCGAGCTCGTCGTCGCCGCGGGCGAGCGCGTTCAGCGCCGAGCGGAGCGCCCGCAGGACGAGATCGCCCTCGGACTGGAGCGCGGCCTCGAGCGGCCCCGAGCTCCTCGTGGAACGACGCCCTCATCCGAAGCGCCCGGTGACGTAGCCCTCGGTGCGCTCGTCGGAGGGCTGGGTGAAGATCTTCTCGGTCGAGTCGTACTCGACGAGGATGCCGTGACGGCTGCCGTCCTCCTCGACCTGGAGGCTGAAGAAGGCGGTCATCTCGGCGACGCGCGCGGCCTGCTGCATGTTGTGGGTGACGATCACGAGCGTGTAGTCGCGCTTGAGCTCCTGCATCAGGTCCTCGATCGCCTGCGTCGAGATCGGGTCGAGCGCCGAGGCCGGCTCGTCGAGCAGCACGACGTCGGGCTCGACCGCGATCGCCCGGGCGATGCAGAGGCGCTGCTGCTGGCCGCCGGAGAGGCCGAGCGCCGAGCGCTTCAGCCGGTTCTTGACCTCGTCCCAGATCGCCGCGCCGCGCAGCGCCTTCTCGACGCGGTCGTCGAGCGAGTCCTTCATCCCGAGGATGCGCAGCCCGTAGGCGACGTTGTCGTAGATCGACTTCGGGAACGGGTTCGGGCGCTGGAAGACCATGCCGATCCGGCGGCGCACCTCGATCGGGTCGACGCCCGGCCCCGTAGAGGTCGGTGCCGTGGTAGAGGAGCTTCCCGTCGATCCGCGCGCTCGGGACCAGGTCGTTCATCCGGTTCAGGCAGCGCAGGAAGGTCGACTTGCCGCAGCCCGACGGGCCGATCAGCGCGGTGATCGCGTTCTGGTAGATCTCCAGCGAGACGTCGCTGACCGCGAGCGCCTTGCCGTAGAAGACCGAGAGGCCCTGACGTCGAAGACCGTGTCCTTGAAGAGCGGGCTCGGCCTTCGCCGGCTGCGGCGCTCGAGCGGCGCGAGCGCGGGCTGCTGCTCGCTCGCTGCCTCCGTCGACGGCAGGCAGCATCCGAGTGGGGCGGCTCCACGACGTTCACCGGGTCGAGTGTCGCGGCCGGCGGACGAGCGCGCTGGGTACACAACATGTGAACGTCTCGTGACGGAGTGGTGACAGGCCCTCGCGCAGTCGCCTGTCCGCTGAAAAGCTGTGCCGCGTGGAAGCCGGGTCCGCGACAGCCCGCACCGGGGGCGGCCTGCGCCGCACGCGCCGGCTGTACGATCGGATTGGCGACCGCGCTCTGTACGGACTCACCGCGCTCGCAGGTCTCGCGACGCTCGTGCTCATTGCGGCGATCATCTGGAAGCTCATCCAGGGGGCCTGGCCGTCGATCAAGCATTTTGGGCTCAGCTTTCTCTGGACGAGTAGCTGGGACCCGGTCCACAATCAGTTCGGCGCGCTCCAGTTCATCCTTGGGACGGTGATCACGGCGTTCGGTGCCATTGCTCATCGCCGGCCCCCTCTCGATCGCGATCGGTCTCTTCCTCAGCGAGCTCGCGCCGCCGTCCATCCGCGGCCCGATCGGCACCCTCGTTGACATGCTCGCCGCCGTTCCGAGCGTCGTCATCGGGCTCTGGGGGATTCTACGTCCTCTCGCCGCCGATCGCGCACACGGTCGAGCCGTTCCTGCACAAGTGGCTCGGGTGGATCCCGTTCGTCGGGAGACTCTCGGGACGCCGACGGAGAGCAGCGTATTCACGGCGATCCTGGTCCTGACGATCATGATGGTTCCGATCACCTCGGCCGTCTGTCGGGAGTTGTTCATTAGCCGTTCCGCGCGACCTGAAGGAAGGCGCGCTCGCTCTCGGCGCGACCCGACTGGAGATGGTGCGGGGCGTTTCGCTCCAGTACGCACGCAGCGGCATCGTCGGAGCGGTGATCCTCGGGCTCGGGCGCGCGCTCGGCGAGGCGATCGCCGTCACCCAGGTGATCGGCAACTTCGTGCCCGCTGAAGATCAACCTGTTCGCACCCGGCGACACGCTCGCCAGCCGCATCGCCAACACCTACCAGGGAGCGGCCTCGACGCTGCAACTCGACTCCTTGATCTATCTCGGTCTGATCCTGCTCCTGATCACGCTGATTACGAACGTGATCGCTCAGCGCATCGTCCACCGCTTCAACCGCTTGCAGCGAGCCTAGGATGAGCGTTCCTGCACCCCGCCTCTGCTGACGGCAACCGGCCGCTCGCGTAAGCGGCAGCTTCTGAGCCGCCTCGCCGAGATCGCCGCGATCGCCGCTGCCCTGCTGGCCGTCGGCGTTCTCGCCCTACTCGTCGGATCGGTGTTCGTGCGCGGCTACAAAGCGCTCAACCTCGACCTGTTCACCAAGGTCCGCGACCTTCGGGCAGACCGGCGGAGGGATCGCGCCGGCGTTCGTGGGGACGATCGTCTTGATGGTGCTTGCGACAGCAATCGCAGTTCCTATCGGCGTATTGGTCGCCCTCTACGTCTCCGAGTTCGCGCCGCCGCGGATCGCCGAGCAGGTTCGTCTCTGGCTCGACGTACTGAACGGATTCCCGGCGATCGTAATCGGCATTTTCGTGTTCACGCTGCTTGTTGTCGGGAACGGACAGAGCGGCTATGCCGGGGCGTTTGCCCTCTCCATCATCATGGTTCCGTTCGTCTCGCGCACGACGATGGAGATGCTCGCCCTCGTCCCCAACCACCTGCGGGAAGCGAGCTACGCTCTCGGGGTCTCCAAGTGGCGGACCGTGTTTGGCGTCGTAGTCCCGAGCGCCGCCGGAGGCATCCTGACCGGCACAATTCTGGCTGTCGCGCGTGCCGCTGGCGAGACCGCACCGTTGCTCTTCGTCTGCTCGATCGCCGCAAACGTCGTCAGCTGGAATCCGAAGAACGCTCTGGCGTCGGTGCCGGTCACGATTTTTGAGTATTCGGAGCAACCCGATCCGCAGCTCCAAGCGCAGGCCTGGGCGGCCGCGTTCGTGCTGATCATGGTGATCCTCGTCATGAGCCTCGGCGCGCGTCACCTCCACGATCGCTCACGCAAACGGCTCGGACAGATTCAGTAGGCCGAGCAAGCCGCGCAAGCGTTCACCACATCGTCACCGGGATGCCACATCCCGGCCGCCCACGCGGCATAGCGTGAGCGGCACTCTGGTCGCGCAGCGGCAAGTTGCGGCGCGCACCGCCCCCGCAAGACATGCTGAGCGACCCAATCCCCAGGACGGAGAGAGGAAAGCGTATGTACAAGGTCAGAAAGAGTCTGGTGCTTCTCATGAGCGTCGTGCTGTCGCTGGCAGCGGTGTCGGCCGCAGGAGCGAGCCGCGCCGATAAGACCACAGGCGGATCGTTGACGGGTGCCGGAAGCACGTTCGTGTTCCCGCTGATGTCGCAATGGATCGCGGCGTACCAGAAGGTCGCGGGTGTGACGATCACCTATGGCAGCGTTGGCAGCGGCGCCGGGATCGCCCAGATCACGGCTCGAACCGTGGACTTCGGGGCGAGTGACGCCCCGTTCACTCCGAGCCAGCAGACCGCGTGCAACGCAGGCCCGCCGGCGTCGACCTGCGTCCAGATCCCGTGGGCGGTGTCGGGAACGGCAGTTGACTACAACGTCTCCGGGATTCCGCAGCACATCAAGCTGACCGGCGGCGTCGTCGCGCAGATCTACCTCGGCCAGATCACCAACTGGAACGATCCGGCGATCGCGAAGCTGAACCCCGGCGTAACCTTTCCGAACCTGGCGATTACCCCGGTCTTTCGCTCGGACGGATCGGGTACGACCTACAACTTCACCCAATACCTGTCCAGTGTCTCGCCAACCTTCAATACTAAAGTCGGTGTCGCCACCACGGTCGCCTTCCCGGTCGGGGTCGGTGGTAAGGGCAACTCCGGTGTCGCCGGCGTGATCTCGCAGACGAGCGGCGCGATCGGCTACACCGATGTCGCTTACGCCGTCCAGAGTCACTTCCAGACGGCCATGATCCAGAACGCGGCCGGGAAGTGGCTACTGCCTAGCAACGCCAACATCCAGGCGGCCGCGAACACGGTCACGAGCGTGCCGGAAGGCAACGCCATCTCGATCGTCAATCCACACAAGAATTTCCCGACGGCCTATCCGATCTGCACGTTCACCTACGTGATGATTCCTCAGGTCACTCCGAACGCGCCGCTGCTTCGGCAGTTCATCTTCTGGGCCCTCACCGCAGGCCAGAAGTACGGGCCCCCGCTGCGCTACATGCAGATTCCGAAAGTCGTGCTTGTCGCCGCCGAGAAGACGCTGAAGGGGGTCACCAGCGGCTAGGGCACGTCACGGCGAGTCCAGACCAGGATCATCGGTTCGCGGTGCTGAGAGAGTCGCGATCGACTGAAGAGCTCCCTGTCCGGGGGTGACAAGCGGAAGGGCGCCGACGGGCGC
>CAVXWI010000008.1:0-18462 GCA_963765345.1 uncultured Actinomycetota bacterium | reverse complement strand
TCTCCACGCCACGGGGCGGCCTCACCTTTCCTGACGGTCGCCTGTCGGGTCGAACCCGCTCCCGGGCGGGCCCGGCCGGGCGCTGCGAACGCGCCGGGCCGCGCCGCGACCCCGACTGCGAGCCGAAACCGGCCGCTGGCACGGGCCACCGCGTCGACGAAACGCGATGTACCTGTCGTCAGCTCGCGAACGGGCTACCGGCTGATGTGTTCCTCGCCGATCTGCCAGAGAAACGACTTCGGCGTTGAGGTCGTCGTCTCCTGACAGGAGCCGCCGACTGTCGGGGGCCCGTGCGGAGAGGCGATGAGGCCCTTTCCCTCGCGGCTCCAGCCTCGCGGGCCCCGTACGAGGTATTGCCCATCCGGCTGCTGCATCCCGGGTGACTCCTTCGTCAGCCTCACCACCCACGGGAGCGCACACGAGCAGGAGATTCCGGTCGGAGAGACGCTGTAGAGATGCCCGGAGAACTGCTCGCCGTTGGTCCTGATCTCGAACCCGGCGCCGTTCGCATACCCGCACGAGCCGGCGGCGCGGGCAGCCGGACCCGGCGCGAGCAGGAAGAGCAGGCCCGCCGCGATGAGCGCACCAGGAAGAAGGCGGAGCGAGCTGGTCACTCTTGCGACGCTGCATCGCCGACGTTGCCCCGGCGCGGTGGCGGGGTTGGTTCAACACCGACGTGGCTGAGGTTCGCGCGTGGTCACGGTTGTCGGCTCGTCCAACCGGGTTAGACCATATGGAGGCTGTCGTCCGGCGCGGCGGGTAGTCATGGCTCGGTCCCCCGACGCGATCGGGGAAGTTGTTTGCCGCGCGAGTGCAATCGCGTGGCGCCCACAATCGAGAAGGAGGAACCGACCATGGCCAAGGTTCGCACCTGGGCGGGTCTGGACGTGCACGCCGCGGCGACGGTGGCGTGCGTGGTGGATGCGCAGTCGGGCGAGATGAGGGTGAAGCGGCTGCCTGGGAGGACGAGTGAGGTGGCGGGGTTCTGCGCCCAGCTGCCCGGTCCGGTCCGCGTGGCCTACGAGGCGGGGCCGACCGGGTTCGAGCTTGCGCGCGCGCTGGAGGGGGCCGGGGTCGGCTGCGTGGTTGCGGCGCCGGGGAAGATCGAGCGTCCCGCTCATGACCGGGTGAAGACCGACCGGCGTGACGCCGAGCGGCTCGTGCGGCTGCTGATGATCAACGGGCTGCACCCGGTCAGGGTGCCAAGCAGCGAGGAGGAGGCATTGCGCGACCTCGTCCGTGCACGCGAGGATGTCCGCGGCGATCTGATGCGGGCGCGTCACCGGATGAGCAAGCTGCTGCTGCGCCATGACGTCCGCTACGAGGACAGCGCGAGCGCGTGGACGGCAGCCCATCGCGCCTGGCTGTCGAAGGTCGAGCTCGGGCAGCGCGCCGCCCAGTCGACGCTGCTCGACTATCTGGGCGCGATCGACGCCCTCGTCATCCGTCGAGACAGCCTCGAAGCGATGATCGGCGAGCTCGTCCCGCACTCCCCCTGGGCCGAGCCGGTCGCGCGGCTGCGCTGTTTGCGCGGCATCGACACACTCTCGGCGGTCGGGTTGTGCGCCGAGATCGGCGACTTCGCCCGCTTCGAGAGCCCCGCGAAGCTGATGCACTACCTCGGGCTCGTCCCCTCCGAGAACAGCTCAGGCCAGGCGCGACGGCAAGGCGCGATCACCAAGACCGGCTCCCGCCACGCCCGCCGGCTCCTCGTCGAAGCGGCCTGGCACTACCGCCGCCCGCCCCGCAAAGGCACCACGCTCCAACGCCGCCAACAAGACCAGGCCGCCCAGACGATCGCGATCTCCTGGAAAGCACAGCAGCGCCTCCACCACATCTGGCACCGCCTCGACACCCAACGCGGAAAACGCAAGACACTCGTCGCGGTCGCCGTCGCCCGCCACCTCGCCGGCTTCTGCTGGGCGATCACCAACAGCGACCCGAAAGCTTGACCCCAAACCAACCCTACGACCCTCGGCTGAGGGGGCGGCAGAACCCGCCCGGCACCCTGCACGCGCGAGAGCATCCGCGGTTGCCCTATGAGCAGCCGCCACGGCGGTCACGCTCGATCTTAGACAGCGGGCTCTCACGACGAAACCCGGTCCTGCGGTACCCAACCCGCGAATATCAGTCTGACCAAACGTCGCGCACCCGCCAGGCCTGCCGCCCCCTCAGCCGAGCCCCCGCCAAACCGACCCTGGAAGCGCAGCCCTTGACAAACCAACCTCCATATCAGGGCAGCAATTGGTAGATCTGCCGGCTGATCGCGGTCAGGCCGGTCGGGCTTGCGCCGTTGGCGACGATGACCGCGTAGACCCGCCCCTTGTGAAGATGCGCACTGTCGACGGGGGCACCGGAAGACGCCGACGTGCCCGTGATGACGACGCCGCCGCCGATGCCGGTCGGGTGGAGCTCGGTCGGATGGAGTACGCCGCCGAAACCGAAGTCCTGGAGGAAGACGTCGACCGATACGGTGAGGGGGCCGACGGTCTCGGAACAGGCCTCGGAGGCGAAGGTGCCGGTTCCGGAGGTCTGGAGATGGACCGCTCCGACGCTCACCGACTTCGTCGGATCGAGCGCCTTTTCGGCATGGGCGGCGGTGAGCAGCGTGCACGGGTTCGGGAGCGAGGTCGCCGCCGACGCCCCCTCGGCCGCCGCGGCCAAGAGCAGGCAGGCAACGGAGCCGATCGCTGCGATCGCGACGAGCCGCGCGAGCGCCGATGCGCCCTGCCTCTGTCGGCTCATCATTCGCCGCATCTCAGCAAACCTCTCGCTCGGCCTCGACGGTCGCTGGGCGAATGCTACGACCGCGCCTGCGCAAGAACAAGGCCGACCGGCCGGCGCCGTCCCGGCACGAGGATCACAGGAACGACGATCCAACCACCCCGATTCGGCGCTGCGGGAAGCTCGGCCGCCGAGTTGCCTCCCGGAGCGGAGACGCGGCGCCCTCGCGGATCTCTCCTGCGTGCCCCGGCGCGTGCGAGTCCAGCCCGTGAGGCCCGAGGCTGCTTGACTTAGGCGGGTGACCTGGACGCGTGATCCGCTCGAGGTCGTGCGGCGCTCTGGAGGGTGCTCGCCTTGCCCGGCACCCGGACGAGGGCCGGCGCGATCCGGAGACTCCTCTCCTCGCCACGAGTTCGACGTGAGTGGACGCCAACACTGCGTGGGTCGATGATCCCGCAGCAGCGGATCGGTCACCTCGACCAGGTCGCCCTTGTCTCGGAACGGCCTCCCATCGACGTCCGCGTGCTCGGAGGGATCGATCTCCGCCTGCATCCCGAGCGCGGCCTCGATATCGGGGCGGCGTGGTTCCGTGGCACACCGCTTGCGTGGATCGCGGCGGCCGGTGAGGGCGGCGCCGACGTCCCGACGTGGCGTGATGCCTGGGGCGGGGGACTGGTGACCACCTGCGGCCTCGACAACGTCGGTGCGCCCTCCGAGGGCTATGGGCTGCACGGCACCTACATGTTTCTTCGGGCGGAGGAGGTGCGGACATCGCGGAGCCAGGACGCGGTCGAGTGCAGCGCGACCGTCAACGATCCGCGCGGGCTCCGAGTCGAGCGCACGATTCGAACGAGCGTCGGGGAAGGTCGGCTGGCGCTCGTCGATCGCACGGTGAACGTCGCCGAGGTGGAGCTCGAGGCGCCCCTCCTCTATCACGTCAACCTCGGCTGGCCGCTCTGGGACGTTGGCAGCCGCGTCGACACCGACGCCAGCGTGGTCGAGGCTCGCGATGCCGACGCCGCCCCCCATGAATGGCGCGAAGCCCCCGAGGTCGTGAGCGAGAAACCCGAGCGCGTCTGGGAACACGTCGGAGCAACGCGCGCCACTGTCACAAACGATCGCCTCGGCCTGCGGGTGGCGATCGAGTCCGATCTGCCACGCCTATGGCAGTGGGTCGATCCGAACCCGGGCATCTACGTGCTCGGCCTCGAGCCGGCGAACTGCTCTGTGCTGGGACGCGCCCACGACAGGGCGGCAGGCCGCCTGCCACACCTCTCGCCCGGCTCCGAACGCACGTCGAAGCTCGTGGTCACGGTTGAGCCTGCCTGAACCCCGGGAACTCGTGCCAGAGCGTCGAGGTGACCCGGCAGGGGAGATCGGGGTCGAGCCCGGCTCTACTAGCGGCGGCTCCGACGCGAGGAACGGCGGTCGCCCACCTCCGGCGCGGGCAGGCACGCGCTCGGGCGCCGCGCCGATTCGAGACGACCTGAAGGTCGCTCCCCCTCCCGTGCGGGCGGCCGGGCGAGCTCCGCCGGGAGCGGCGATCGACCCCAAACGGCTTACCCGTTCGACAGGACACTGTTCGTTTGGTGTCCTGTCGACCGCCGCCGCAAGCTAGCTGCTGATCATCTCGTGGACAGGAAACTCCTTGATGTCGGGTGGCCCCTGCGGCTGCACTCCTGCCGCCGCCATTCCTGCCGGGATGCGGCCCGCGAAGGCGTCGAAGTCTTCGCGCGACTCCCAGAAGTCGATGATGCCCCAGCCACCGTCGATCGGCCCGGATGAGTGAAAGAGGAGCCCATCCGGCGCCGTGCGCTCGGGGTTGATCTGATCGTGAACCTCGTCGAACTGCTCCTGCGTCACACCTGGGAGCTTGATGCGGATGCCAACGGCCATCCTCAGCCTCTCTTCCTTTGGGATCCCGATCCTACGTCGACGGCCGCGAGCTGCCAAGCGATGACCCGGGGCCGCCGAGGTCCGCTGGAGATGGTCGCGGCTAACCCGTGAGGAACTCGTCGCGAAACGGAGATGTCGGGGGCCGGTCTCGTAAAGCGTGCATACGCTTCTTTCGGGGTGCCGCGTCTCGTGCTCCACCCCGGCGCCGTGCTTCAGCGCCGTCTCGTCGCGAGGGTAAACGATCACGTCGGGGCCGACACGGCTGCCGACCGCGAGGACGACCGACAACCCGTCACCCGAGCCGACGATCGCGTGCGCGACGTCCGCTGGGCAATGGAAGTAGTCCCACTGGCGGAGCGGCACTTCCTGACCCTCGACGATCAGCAAGCACTCGCCACGCAAGACGAGAAACCCCTCCTGGTACCGCTCGCGGTGGTACATCGTCATCGGTTGCTGCGGTCGGAGGACAGTCAGGTTGATGCCGAACTCGTCGAACCGCTCACGGTGCTTGTCGAACTCACAGCGTCGCACCGAGCTCGTTCTCCTGCCACCGCAGCTCGCGTACGTTCGCGACGAACCACCCCTCCGTGCGCTCCTCGATCATTCGTCACCTCCTGTTGCGTTCTGTCACCAGCACGAAACGCGTTGCGTTCCAGCCGGAGAGCCTCCGGAACTTGCCTCCGGAGCGAGGACGCCCCGCGCAAGTGCGACGTCATTCTTGCCGAGCTGCCGCAAACCGCCCCTCGGTCGACGAGCGGAACTTCGCGAACGTGGACGAGAGGGCCCGCATCGGTCCGCGATCTCCGAGGCTGACCTGTCCTGGCCCACGCCAGAAGTGAAACAGGAGGCGACGACGGCACCGAGCATCTGAACGAGGACGTGGTTGGCGCCTGCTGCGAGCCGGCGGGGTGTTCGCAATGACCCCGGTCCGGTGCCTGCGGTTACGATTCCGCCATGGTTCTGGCCGGCGACGGTGAGAGAGAGCGAGCCGTCATCTCGTTGCGCGAGCACTTCGTCCGGGGCAGGCTGACGCTCGACGAGTTCTCCGAACGAACCGAACTCGTGCTGCATGCACGTTCCCGGGAGGAGTTGCGGCGCGCCTGTGCTGGCCTGCCCCAACTGACGGGGCAGATGGCCGCGAAGGCGCTCGTCCGTGGCGCCGCGCTCGTGCTGCTCACCGGCGCGTGGCTGCTGTTCAGCCTCGTGCTCGTCGTCGTCCTTGCGCTGGTGCTCCTGATCCATGGAGCAACCGTGCCCGAGTTCGCCGGGTTCCTCGTCGTCTGGCTCGTCCCGACCTACCTGCTCTCACGCGTCTGGCATCAGAAGCCGCTTCGGCACCACGAGTAGACGTCGAGCGGCCCGTTTCGGGGTGGCCACGCCCATCTGCTCGAGGATGACGCTCGCCGGCCCCGATGCCCGCGGCCGCCTGCGCGCGGGGGCCGGGCGGCCGACACCTCACCAGACGGCGACGGAGACGAAATCCCGGGCGGGGCGGTCGAGCCACTGCACGATCCGCATCGCCAGGCGCATCTCGATCGCGTACCGCCGTGCGTGGAGGGCGGATACCTGGTTCGGCAGTGCAACGCAACTCGGTCGCCGTCTGGAACCAGGTCAGACCGCGTTCGTGACGGGCCTGCTCGACCCCCTTGGTGCAGGGAGGCGAGATCCCAGCGCAGTCGACGATCCGACCCGGCTACAGGCAGCGCAGTGGCGACGGGATCGGCGTCGACCCCCGGCAGGAAGCTCTCCGGCGAACGTCCCAGCCAGCGGAGCATGAACAGGGCGTGCCGGCAGCTCGTCGTCTTCCGTCTGGCTATCCCCGTGATCGTCGAGGCGCTGATCGGATGATCGCGCCTGCGAGCGTTGAGCACCGACGACTGCCCCCAGATCTCCTTGGCGACACCGGTCCAGCTGAGCCCCCTGTCGACGCGTTGCCCGTCGAGCGCCTGCAGCAACGCGAGGGCGTCGAAGTCGACAAGGACGCGACGATCCACGCCAGGCCGAGGCTAACAAGTCGCGCTCTCGCGGTGTGGGGCGGGGACGCCCGAGCCTGGGCGCCGTCGGCCTCGGCCGGAGGGCCGGGGGAGCCGCCACGGGCGCCGTCTCGTCTGGGGCCCGGCGCTCCGCTCGCCGTAACGACTAGAACTGCAGGATGTCCAGCGCCCCCGGCCCGACATTTCGTTCCCTCGAGGCGGGCGCGTCCCGGTGACGACGTGATCACCTCGGTCGACAACCGCCACGTGCGGGAGGTCGTCTCGCTTCGCCGGAGCAGGGAGCGGCGCCGCCTCGGCCTCTTCGTCGCGGAGGGGCCGCGCGAGGTCGAACGGGCGAGGTCGGCCGGGCTCCGGATCGTCGAGACCTTCTTCGCTCCGTCGCTGCTTGCCTGGAACGAGGGTGAGCCGGTGAGCGAGCGTGTGCTCGCGAAGATGGCCTACCGGGCCGAGCCGGAGGGCGTGATCGCCGTCGTCGAGGCTCCGCGGCACACGCTGCCGCCGAGCGGGAGCCTTTACCTGGTCGCGGTCGGAGTCGAGAAGCCCGGCAACCTCGGCGCGATGGCCCGCTCGGCCGTCGCGGCCGGTGCCGACGCGCTGCTCGTCGCCGAAGCGCGGGTCGACGCCTGGAACCCAAACGCCATCCGCGCCTCGACCGGGGCCGTCTTCTCCCTGCCGATCATCGAGGCCACGCTCGAGCAGGTGGCCGCGCTCGGCGTCTCGATCGTGGCAGCGTCGCCGGCGGCGGAATCGAGCTACACGGATGTCGACCTGACGGCTCCGACGGCGATCGTGGTCGGCGCCGAGGACAGCGGGCTCGCCGGCGACTGGCTGGCGGCCGCGGACGCGCGCGTTGCGATCCCGGTCGCCGCCGGCGGCGTCGACAGCCTGAACGCGGCCACGGCAGCCGCCGTCCTCCTCTACGAGGCGGTGCGGCAGCGTGGTTGACCGCGACGACGTGCTCCGCGCCCGGCCGGTCGTCGAGGCCCACCTCCATCGCACCCCGCTCCTTTCCTCGCGCACGCTCGGCGCCCGGCTGAAGTGCGAGCTCTTCCAGCGAACCGGCTCCTTCAAGCCACGCGGGGCCCTCAACAAGCTGAGCTCGCTCTCGGAGGCCGAACGGGCGCGGGGCGTGATCGCGATCTCGGCGGGGAATCACGCCCAGGCGGTCGCCTTCGCCGCGGGCGTCTACGGCGTCGACGCCCTGGTGGTCATGTGGTCAGGCGCCTCCGAGTTGAAGATCGCCGCGACCCGCGGGTACGGCGCGACCGTCGACCTCGAGGCCTCGGGCCCTGCCGAGGCGTTCGTGCGCCTGGCGGAGCTGCAGGAGGCGACGGGGCGGACACTCGTCCATCCGTTCGACGACCCGCTCGTCATCGCCGGGGCCGGCACCGTCGGCCTCGAGATCGAGGAGGACGCGCCCGACGCGGACGCGGTCATCGTCGGCGTCGGCGGCGGCGGGCTCGTCAGCGGGATCGTCGCAGCCCTCGGTGCGGCCGGCCGGGTGCGCGTGATCGCCGTCGAGCCGGAGCGCAGCCAGGCGCTCCACGCCGGCCTTGCGGCCGGTGAACCCGTCGCGGTCGAGCCGGCCTCGATCGCCGACGGCCTGAATGCGCCCTTCGCCGGGCGGCTCGCGCTCGAGGCCTGCCGGGAGATCGAGCGCCACCTCGTCAGCGAGGAGGAGATCGCGACGGCGTTCCGCTTTCTCTACGAGCGGACGAAGCTCGCGTGTGAGCCGGCCGGCGCAGCGGCCACGGCCGCGATCCTCGCCGGCAAGGTCGACGCCGAACGTCCCGTCGCCATTGTCAGCGGAGGCAACGTAGCGGCCCGGACCGCCTCTGGTATCCTGGATTTTCCATGAAGGCGGAGATCCATCCCGAGTACGTTTTCGCGACCGTCCACTGCTCGTGCGGCAACTCGTTCCAGACGCGCTCGACCGTGTCGGAGTTGAACGTCGAGATCTGCTCGCAGTGCCATCCGTTCTACACGGGCAAGCAGAAGCTCGTGGACACGGGCGGCCGCGTCGAGCGCTTCCAGCGGCGGCTCGAGAAGGCCGGCCGTTCGGCCGGAAGCGGCTCCCCCTAACCATGGCACAGGCGATCGGCGGCCAGGCCGTCCTCGAGGGCGTCATGATGCGCGGACCTCGGAACTGGGCCGTCGCCGTTCGCAAGCCCGACGGCCAGATTGCGCAGGTCAACCGCCCGATCGCACCCCTCGCGGCGCGCCACTGGGCGCTGCGGCTGCCGATCGTCCGCGGCGTCGTCGCGCTCGGCGAGTCGCTCACGATCGGCTTCCGCGCGCTGACCGTCTCCGCGAACTACGCCGTCGCCGAGGCCGAGGAGGGTGACGACGAGGCCTTCGAGCTCGGCGGCTGGACGCTCTTTTTCTCCTTCGCGGTCGCGATCGGGTTCGTCATCGCCGCCTTCAAGGTCGGTCCGGCGCTGATCGCCGACAGCCTCCCGATCACGAACGGCACCTACTTCGTGCTCGTCGAGGGCCTGATCCGCGTCACGCTCTTCGTCGGCTATCTGGCGCTCCTCTCGCTGATCCCGTCGCTGAAGCGGGTCTTCCAGTACCACGCGGCAGAGCACAAGGCGATCAACGCCTACGAGGCCGGTGAGGAGCTGACCCCCGAGGTGACCCAGCGCCACTCGCTGATCCACCCGCGCTGCGGGACGGCCTTCCTCCTCTGGGTGATGGTGATCGGCGTCTTCGTCTTCGCGATCTTCGGCAAGCTCCCGTTGGAGTGGCTCGTGATCACGCGGATCGCCTTCCTGCCCGTGATCGCCGGGATCGCCTACGAGCTGATCCGCTTCGCCGGCAAGCACGCGGACAACAGGATCCTGATGACCCTGCTCGCGCCGGGGCTCTGGCTGCAGCGGCTGACGACGCGCGAGCCGACGCTCGACCAGCTCGAGGTGTCGATCCGGGCGCTGCGGGAGGTGCTCGACCACGAGGGTCGGCTCTCGCCGGCCGACCGCCGCGTGGAGGTGATGGCGTAGATGCCGACGATTCGCACGGCCGAGGTGGAATGGATCGGAGGCTTCATCGACGGCGAGGGCAAGATCGTCTCGACGACGACGGGCGCGATTCCGGAGCTCGAGCTGACCTGGCAGTCGCGGGTCGACGAGGACCAGTCGCTGACGAGCCCGGAGGAGCTGCTCGCCGCCGCGCACGCCTCGTGTTTCGCGATGCAGTTCACCTCGGGCCTCGTCGGGTCGGGCTGGGAGCCCGAGATCATGCACGTCTCCTGCGCGGTCACGTTCGAGACCGGGATGGGGATCACCGAGTCCGCCCTGACCGCCCGGGTGACGGTTGCCGGGCTGACCGACGAGAAGATCTACGAGATCGCGCAACGGGCGAAGATCATGTGCCCGATCTCGCGCGCGCTCGCCGGGATCGACATCACGCTCGAGCTGCCGGATCTCGTCCTCGCAGATGACGAGGACGAGCAGGTTGCCGAGGGCGACGAGGTCTCGGCCGCCTCCGAGGACTAGCCGGCACGAGCGGGAGGCGCTGCGGCCGGCCCGCACGGGGCCCGCGGCTAGCCTAGGGCGCGGCCATGTCCAACCTCGAACGACTCGTCACCGAGCTCGAGCGCTCCCACGCCGAGGCACAGGAGCGTCTCGCCGACCCGGCGGTCTACAACGACCGCCGCGAGGCCGAGGAGGCCGGCCGGCGCCTGAAGCGGCTCGAAGGGCCCTACCGGCTCGCCGAGGCCTGGCGCCAGGCGATCGCCGACCTCGCGGCTGCACGTGCCGACCCGGAGCTCGTCGAGATGGTGCCCGAGTACCTCGGCGAGGCCGACCGGCTCGCGACCGAGCTCGAGCTGTCGCTCGTCGAGGCCGACCCGGCCGACGAGAAGGACGTGATCGTCGAGATCCGGCAGGGCGTCGGCGGCGACGAGGCAGCGCTCTGGGCCGCCGACCTCGCGCGGATGCTCGAGCGCTACGCCGAGCGGCGCGGCTTCCGCTGGGAGCAGCTCGAGGTGAGCCCGAGCGAGGGAGGCGGGATCAAGGAGGGCGTCTTTGGCGTCAAGGGATCCGGCGCGTACTCGGTCTACAAGTGGGAGGGAGGCACCCACCGCGTCCAGCGCGTGCCGGAGACCGAGTCGCAGGGCCGCATCCACACCTCGACCGCCACGGTCGCCGTCATGCCCGAGGCCGAGGAGGTCGACGTCGAGATCGACGAGAACGACCTGAAGATCGACGTCTACCGCTCGTCCGGGCCGGGCGGCCAGTCGGTCAACACGACCGACTCCGCCGTCCGGATCACGCACCTCCCGACGGGGCTCGTGGTCGAGATGCAGGACGAGCGCTCCCAGCTCCAGAACCGGGCCAAGGCGATGCGGGTCCTCCGCGCCCGCCTCTACGAGGCCGAGCGAGCACGCCAGCAGGCCGAGCAGGCGGCGGCCCGCAAGGCGCAGGTCGGGCGGGGCGACCGGGCCGAGAAGATCCGTACCTACAACTTCCCGCAGGATCGCGTCACCGACCACCGCGTCGGTGTGAGCGGGCGGCTCGCCGACGTCCTCGCGGGCGATCTCGACGAGTTCACCGATGCGCTCGCCGGAGATGCCAAGCGCCGGGCGCTCGAGGGCGGCGGCGCTTGACCCTCGGCGAGCTGGTCGCCGCCACCACGGGATACCTCGAGCGCTGCGGCATCGACTCGCCGCGGCTCGACACCGAACTGATCGTCTCGCGCACCCTCGGCCTCTCGCGGCTTGAGCTCTACACCTGCTTCGACCGGCCGCTGACCGAAGCGGAGCGAGACGCGCTCCGCCCGCTCGTCGAGCGGCGCGGCCGCCGCGAGCCGCTCGCGTACGTCCTCGGCGAATGGGGGTTCCGCCGGCTCACCCTGAAGACCGACGCGCGCGCGCTCGTGCCGCGCCCCGAGACCGAGATCGTCGTCGAGCGTGCGCTCGCGGCGATCGCGGGGCTGGCGGCGCCGCGGGTGATCGACGTCGGCACGGGGAGCGGGGCGATCGCGCTCGCGATCGCCGACGAGCACCCCGGTTCCCTCGTCACCGCGAGCGACGTCTCACGGGAGGCGCTCGCGCTCGCGCGCGAGAACGCCGAGCGTCTCGGCCTTGCGCGTCCGCTTTGCCGAGACGAGCCTGCTCGCCGGGGAGGACGGCCCCTTCGACCTCGTCGTCTCGAACCCGCCGTACGTGACCGAGGACGAGGTGGGAACGCTGATGCCGGAGGTGCGCGACTTCGAGCCACGGCTCGCCGTCGTCGGCGACCGAAGCGGCGAGCTGGCCGCTGCCGCCCGCGGCGTGCTCGCGCCGGGCGGCGCGCTCGTGCTCGAGTCCCACGCCGAGCACGCGCGGGAGGTCTCCGGCCTGTTGACGGAGCTCGGGTTCGAGGAGGCTACGATCACACGGGACCTCGCGGGGAGGGAAAGGGTGGTCGAGGCGCGATGGCGCCCGCAGACGTAGCGAAGGCGATCGCGGCGATCCGAGCCGGCGAGGCCGTCCTCCTGCCGGCCGACGGCGTCTACGGACTCTGCGCCTCGGCCTACCGGGAGGGGCCCGTGCGGCGGCTCTACGAGCTGAAGGGCCGGGGGGAGGGCCAGCCCTCGGCGATGATCGCCGCGAGCGTCGAGATGCTGATCGAGCGCGTGCCCGAGCTCCGCGGCCGCTCCGAGCTGATCGTGCGCACCCTCCTGCCCGGGCCGTTCACGCTCGTGCTGCCGAACCCGGCGCGCCGCTACGGCTGGCTCGCCGGCGAACGGCCCGAGACAATCGGCGTCCGGGTCGCGATGCTCCCGACCGAGGCCCAGCGCGTGCTCGATACCGTCGGCGCGGTCGCGGCGACGAGCGCCAACGAGCCGGGGTCGCCGCCGCCGGCGAGTCTCGCCGACGTCCCGCCCTCGATCCGCTCCGGTTGCGGCGCCGAGATCGATGCCGGCACCCTGCCCGGCCTTCCCTCGACCGTGATCGACTTCAGCGGCGCCGGCGCCGCTTCGTGCGCCGCGAGGGGCGATGCCCTCGCGGGCGGGCCGTCGCCGACGCGTCGCGCCGGCGTCGCCTCCGCTGCCTTACGATCGATCGAGCCTCGCGGAAGGAGCGAGCATGGCGATCGTGCAGGAGACCTTCGAGCACCTGAGGACCGCGGGTCTCGCCGAGTCGACCCCGAGATCTCCGGCTGCTCGGCGCAGAGCTCGAACGGCAGCGCGGCCAGATCGAGCTGATCGCCTCGGAGAACTTCACCTGGCCTGCGGTGCTGGAGGCGGTTGGCTCGATGCCGACCAACAAGTACGCGGAGGGCTACCCGGGCAAGCGCTACTACGGCGGCTGCGAGGTCGTCGACGAGATCGAGGAGCTTGCCGCGCGCGCGCCAAGTCGCTCTTCGGCGCCGACCACGCGAATGTCCAGCCGCATGCGGGCGCGCAGGCGAACATGACGGTCTACTTCGCGGTGCTCGAGCCTGGCGACCGGGTGCTCGGCCTCTCGCTCGACCACGGCGGTCATCTGACCCACGGGCTGAAGGTCAACTTCTCGGGAAAGCTCTACGAGTTCCACCACTACGGCGTCTCGCGCGAGACGATGATGGTCGACTACGACGAGGTGCTCGCCAGGCGCAAGGAGGTGCGGCCGAAGCTGATCGTCTGCGGCGGCTCGGCCTATCCGCGCACGGGTCGAGGCCGACAAGTTCCGCGAGATCGCCGACGAGGTCGGGCGCGCTGCTGATGTGCGACATGGCGCACTTCGCGGGCCTCGTCGCCGCCGGCCTCCACCCGAACCCCGTGCCCCACTCGCACTTCGTCACCTCGACGACGCACAAGACGCTCGCCGGGCCGCGGGCCGGGTTCGTTCTCTGCCGCGAAGAGCACGCGGCGGCGGTCGACCGGGCGAATCTTCCCCGGCATGCAGGGCGGGCCGCTGATGCACACGATCGCGGCGAAGGCGGCCTGCTTCCGGATCGCGGCGACGGGCGTTCCGGGAGTACCAGCAGCAGGTTCGCGCTGAACGCCGACACGCTCGCCGCGGGCCTCATCGACGGCGGCTTCGACGTCCTGACCGGCGGCACCGACACCCACCTCGTGCAGCTCGACCTGCGGGCGACCGAGTGGACCGGGCTCGCCGCGCAGGAGCGGCTCGAGGGCTGCAGGCTGACGGTGAACCGCAACACCGTTCCGTTCGACGAGCGCCCGCCGATGGTCGCCTCGGGCGTCCGGATCGGCACCCCGGCCGCGACGATGCGGGGCTTCGACGAGGACGATTTCCGCGAGGTGGCCTCGATGATCGTCGATTCGCTCGCCGACGATGCCGACGTCGACGCGCTGCGCTCCGCTCGACGCGCTCTGCGATCGCCGCCCGCTCTACCCCGGCTTCCGCGGGTACACGACCTACGGCGACGCCGCTGCGCGAGCTTGGAGGCGCCGGTGAGCGCGGCTGCGGGACCGGTCTCCAGCTGCGCGGTGCAGGCATCGTCACCGACGTCACGCACCCGCTCGTCCGGCACAAGCTGGGTCTCCTCCGCGACGTCGAGACCGACACCGAGATGTTCCGCCGGCTCGTCAACGAGCTGACGCTGCTCCTGACCTACGAGGCGACGAAGGACATGGCGCTCGAGACGATCGAGGTCGAGACGCCGCTCGAGCGGACGAAGGCCGAGCGGATCCCGGGCAAGAAGATCGCCGTCTGCCCGATCCTGCGCGCCGGGATGGGGATGCTCGACGGCGTCCTCTCGCTGATCCCCGTCGCACGGGTCGGCTTCATCGGCCTCTACCGCAACGAGGAGACGCTCGAGCCCGTCGAGTACTACGTCAAGCTCCCCGCCGACATCGCCGAGCGAGACGTGCTCCTGCTCGACCCGATGCTCGCGACCGGCAACTCGACCTCCGCAGCCGTCGCCATCCTGAAGCGGGCCGGCGCGAGCAGATCTCGCTGATCTCGCTGATCGCCGCCCCCGAGGGCATCGCGCGCTGCAGTGAGTGTCCCGAGGTCCACATCGTGCGTCGCGTCGATCGACTCCCATCTGAACGAGAAGGGCTACATCGTCCCCGGCCTCGGGCGATGCAGGAGACCGGCTCTACGGCACGAAGTAGAGCGGCGTTCGTGGTCTGGGACGCAGCTCATCGGACAATCTCGAGGTCGTCTGGGGCGCGCTGTCGCGCTCGTCGATCGTCGTCTCCTGACCCCGGCCGTCGGCGGCATGGCGCGCCTGCTCGGCGTCGTCGACCGCCCGGAAGGAGGCCGGCGCCCGATCCGCGCGGCGTGCCACGGCTCGGCGGCCTGGCGATGTTCCTCGGGATCTTCGTGCCGGCGCTCGCGTTCCTGCCGCTCCACCGCGAGATGCGCGGGATCCTGCTCGGCGCCGCGGTCGCGACGACGGTCGGTGCGATCGACGACTTCCGCGGCCTGCGCTGGTGGGAGAAGCTCTCGGGCCAGATCCTCGCCGCGTCGATCGCGGCCGGCTTCGGCGTGTGGGTGCACCGCTTCACCTTCCCCTTCGTCGGCGGCCACTCGCTGCCGCTGCCGTCGGGCGCGCTCACGGTGGTCGCGATCGTCGCAGTGATGAACATGGTCAACTTCCTCGACGGCATGGACGGGCTGGCCGCCGGCGTGTGCGCCATAGCCGCCGTCTCGTTCTGCGTGATCGACCTGTCGCTCGGCCGCCCCGACGCGGCGATCCTGTCCGCGATCGTCTTCGGCGCCTGCCTCGGCTTCCTGCGCCACAACTTCTATCCGGCACGGATCTTCATGGGCGACTCCGGCGCCATGCTGCTCGGCTTCACACTCGCGTCGGTCTCGGTCGACGGCATGCTGAAGACCGCTGCCCTGGGGCGCTCGTCCTGCCGCTGCTCGTCCTCGCCGTGCCCCTCATCGACACGTCGTTCGTCGTCGCCAAGCGACTGAAATACGGGCAGCCTGTCTACCAGGCCGACCGCCAGCACCTCCACCACCGCTTCGAGAACATCGGCTTCTCGCATCGACGCGCAGTCGTCTACCTCTACGCCTGGTGCGTCACGCTCGCGCTCGCCGCCCTCGCGACGCGCTTCGCCGATCCCCACCCTCACGGCGACTGGAACGTGCCGGACACCGCGATCGACGCGGCTATCGGGCTGCTGGCGATCGGCGCGTCGGTGTACGTCGTCTACCTGCTCGAGATCGTGAAGCTCGCGAACCCGTTCATCCGCCGTCGCGAGGAACGGGCGCGGGAGGCGGCGCGCAAGATCGCCGTAGCTCGGGCGCGCAACTAAGTCGGCCTGAATGCGCGCAGGCAAGCCGCGCGCTGTCACGAACTCGCTCCCCTTCGCCCGCTCCGGTATGCTCCGCCCGATGGAGCCGGTTGCGCCCCGCTCGTTTCCCCCGGCCCAGGCGGGCGCGACGCTCACGTCCGTGACCCTTGTCGTGATCGGCGCCGGCGCGCGTCGGCTGGGCTGCAGGCTCGGCGAAGGACGGCCTGATCGGCGGCGTCGTCGCGGGCGTGCCTGCAGGGATCGCCGGGGTCTACCACCGCTACCGGGGCTACTTCTCCTGATGTTCTCGCCGCCGCGTGACGTTCCCGACCGGCGACTTCCCGCAGTCGGCGGCCGATCGTCGTCGTCGGCGCGCTGCCTGTCTTCATCGTGGCCGGCTGGCGATCGAGGCTGGGCGATTGCGGTCGGCCTCTGGGCGCTCTACCAGGCGATCGCTCTGCTTCTCGACCGGCTGCCGCTCGGGATCGATAATCTCGCGGCCGCTCAGGTGTGGTGGCCATGGGCAGGATGCTTCGAGCCGTTGGACTGGTGTCGATCCCCCCCCTGATCGCCATCTCGGTTTCGGGACTCCGGCCTCGGGCTGCCGGCCCTCGCGATCGTGTACGCCCTGGCGTTCACGGTCGAGTTGGGACTCGTCGCTCGTGGTGTACTTCGGAGGGGAGGCGTAAGGCGTGAAAGGCTGAGACGGGCTGTCAATCGCTCTCGTGGGGCTGGCGCTCGCCGCCCCGGCCCCCAGGCGTTCGCCCCGGGACGTTCGATCCCCGTCGGAGGAGTTCCAGCTCAAGCCGTGGGTCTCGATCCACCTCGGGCCGCTCGACATGTCGATCAACAAGGCAGTCGTCTACCTGCTGATCGGCACGGTCCTGACCTGCGCGCTCGGGATCTTCACGATGCGATTCAGCTTCCGCGGCAGCAGCCCGCGGTGGGTCGCCGCCAGACCTTCGGCGAGATCGTCTACGACGTCGCGCAGAACCAGATCGCCGAGATCGAACCTGCCGCACAAGGCGCTCTAAGCTGTGGTTCCCATACGTGGCGACGCTGATGATCTTCATCTGGGTGATCAACCTGCTCGGGTTCCTGCCGCTGCCGCTGACCGGCGAGACCTGGCATCACATCCCGGTCTGGGGCATCTACGCCGCCACGTCGTCACTCTCGGTGATGCTCGCGCTCTCGTTGATGACCTTCTTGTTCACGCACATCGAAGGCATCCGCTACAACGGCCCCGATCAGGTACTTCCGGTCGTGGATCCCGAGGTGCCGCCGATCTGGCTCCCGCTGATCGTCTCCGATCGATGTCCTGTCGCAGTTCATGCGTCTGATCAGCCTCTCGGTCAGGCTCTACGTGAACATGCTTGCAGGCCACATCCTGAATTCCTACCTTCATCGGACTGATCTTCATCTTCGAGAGCTACCCCTCGCGATTCCGCTTGTCGGCATCTC
This sequence comes from uncultured Actinomycetota bacterium, assembly GCA_963765345.1. Lineage (GTDB taxonomy): Bacteria > Actinomycetota > Thermoleophilia > Gaiellales > Gaiellaceae > PALSA-600. The sequence goes on along the minus strand of CAVXWI010000008.1, from coordinate 1,204 downwards.
GGCGGGTTTTTCTTCTACATCTTCGAGGTGGTCATCGTCGTCTCGATCGAGGCATTCATCTTCGCCATTCTCTCGGCGATCTACATCGGCTCGGCCATCGAGCCCGAACACTAAGGAAGAACAAACGGAATGCCCTATGCTCTTCTGCTTGCTTGCTGCCCGGCGGGAGTGAAAAACCAGCCGATCGTTCACGCCGGCAAGGCCATCGCTCTCGCCCTCGGTATCGGTGCCGGCGCCGCCGGCGGCGTAGCCGGAATCGGCACCATCTTCGGCTTGATCATCCAGTCCGTCGCCCGCCAGCCCGAGCTTCCGAGGCGAGCTTCAGGGCCTGATGTGGCTCGGGTTCGCGCTCACCGAGGCCGTCGTGTTCTACGGCTTCGTCGGCGGCCTCCTCGGATACGTCCTCGTCTAGCCCCCCCGATGCTGCTCGGCGCCAACGCACTCATCCAGGTCGTCCCCGGCCTGATGATCTGGACGCTTGTCGCGTTCGTGATCCTGCCTCGTGGTGTTGAAGAAGTACGCCTTCGGCCCGGTGCAAAAGGGGATCGACGCCCGCGGCGAGACCACATCCGCGCCCTCGATCGACGAGGCCGATCACGCCCGCGAGGAGGCGAGCTGGCTGCTCGAGGAGCACCGCCAGCTGATCCGCGACGCGAAGGCCGCAGGCCGAGGGGATCCTCGCGGAGACGCGCAAGGTCGCCGCGACGCAGCAGGAGCACATGCGCCAGGAGACCGAGGAGGACCAGCTCGCGGCGTCTCGAGGAGACGAAGCGGCGAGATCCAGCAGGCGACCCAGCAGGCGCTTGGCGAGATCCGCAGCGAGGTGGCGAAGCTCTCGATGATCGCCGCCGAGAAGATCACGCGCAAGACCGCTCACCGGCCCGGACCAGCAGCGCCTGATCGACGAGGCGCTCGCCGAGATCGACTTTTCGGCGCGCTGGAGGGTGGTCCCTCATAGCGGCGGCGCAGCGCATCTACGCGCGCGCCCTCTTCGAGGCCGCGCAGGCCGCGGGGCGGCTGCCGGCCGTCGCCGACGAGCTCGCCGACCTCGCTGCGCTCGATCGACGAGGTGCCCGAGCTCGCCGCCCTGCTCGTCAACCCCGAGACCGAGTCGCGGGTCAAGGCCGAGGTGCTCGAGCAGATCCTCGGCAGCGGCGAGGAGCTCGTCTCGAACTTCGCCCGGCGTCGTCGTCGAGAAGGGGCG
>CAVXWI010000007.1:0-142243 GCA_963765345.1 uncultured Actinomycetota bacterium | reverse complement strand
AAGCGGCCCGTCGAGAAGCTTCACGCGCAAGTCCGGGACGATCTAGAAGCCGAAGAAGACGGGTAGCGTGGGCGAGGACCCGACCGTCAGCTCTGGACCATGACGGAGGTCGACTTCACGATCGCCGTTGCGGGCATGCCCTCGCGGAGCCCGAGTTCCTCGGTACGGTACGGCTCACCTGAGCGCACCGAGCCATTCAGAGCGATCTTCGCCGACGCCAAGGTCGAGGGCCTGTCGGCGCAGGCCGAGATGATCGTCTCCGACCCGGCGATAGACCGGTGCGCCACCAGGCGAGATATGTCCGCTCGCCGGCAAGACGCGAATGCCGAAATGGCGTCGCTCATAGGCAGACCCAGGTGGGCTCGTCGCGCGCCTCGCCCGAGCCGAGGAGCTGCTCGGTTCGGCGTCACCCACTGGCGGCCTGGGGCGAGCAAGGGATATGCGCCGCTTCCGTCGCCCGTCCGGGCGGCGTCGGCGAGCGCGGTTTCCGACTCGCTCGCGATCGCCGTCGTCAAGTCCGGCGCGGAGATCGTCTGTGCGGGCTGGGTGAGGTTCGTGATTCCCTCACAGACCCCCGATAGCGGCTCCAACTGACTAGTGTTCGCGGCCAGAAGCAGCCCAATCTCAAGGAGGAGGGCATATGCCCCAGGTCATCGCAGCCACCTTCGTCGATGCCGCGGCTGCCGGCAAGGGATTAGCGACCATCGCCGCGGCGCTCGGTGACGCTCTCAAACAGGGCGCGGTAGTAGACAAAGCCACGGATGGGAAGATCAAGTTCGTCGAGACGAAAGACATGAACACAGGGCAGGGCGCGAAGATCGGCGGACTCGCAGGCGCTGTGGTTGGCATCATCGCCGGCCCGATCGGCGTGATCGGCGGCGGCGCTGTTGGCGCCGGAGTCGGATCGCTGGTCGCGAAGCTTCGCGATTCGGGCTTCCCGGACGAGCAGCTCAAGGGTCTTGGCGAGGACTTGTCTGAGGGCGAGGGTGCGCTCGTGGCGCTTGTCGATGACAGCGACGTCGCGAAGGTTCAGGAGCTGCTAAAGGTGGTCGAGGCCCGGCGTGTGGTCGTGAACGACGTGACAGCGGACCTCGCGGACCTCCTCGACGCGGAGGCACCAGCGGCAGCGAGCCCGTAGCCCACCCGAATCTGGACGCGCGCGGAGCAGCTTGCTCGGGTCGTCCTCGACCGGAAGGTGGTCGCAGGAATACAACCGGTGAGCTTTCAATCTCGCTCTACCCCGAGGATCGTGGTCAGGAGGTGATGTCCCGCGAGCGAAACGTGAGCAGGGAGACGGTCGCGGCGATGAGGCCGTAGAGGATGCTCAATCCGAGTGAGGCGCCCCAGGAGAGTTGGTTGTTTCCGCCCGCGGCGAGCGTGTTCAGGGTTCCGCCGGGTAGGTAGGAGCTTGAGCCGGGGGCGACGATGGTGATCAGGCCTTCCACGACCAGCAGGGCACCGATCCCGATGCCGATGGCGAGCGCGGAGCTGCGGGTGAGGACGGCAAGCATGAGGCCGATCAGCCCGTAGACCAGCACGGCGAGGGTGAAGTCGAAGTACCCCTTGGCGAGGTGGGAAGGGAAGTCGGTCTTCCAGGACTCGACCCGGATGCCTTCGAGGCGGGCCAGCGGACGTGCGAGCAGGATCACGACGAGCGCCGTGACCGTGGCGGCCAAGAGGGTGAAGACCGCTAGTGCGACGATCTTGCCGGCCATGAGCTTGATCCTGTTCGGCTGAGCCTGGACGAGGATGCGGATCAGGCCGGTGCTGTAGTCAGTGGCCATCGCGATCGCCCACAGCGCGAGCACGATCACGCCGGCCAGACGGCTTACGGTCGCCAGGGCGGTGAAGAAGCCGCCTGGACTGGCGATCTGGGCGACGGTGAACGATCCTGGGCCCTGTCCGAACGCGGGCGGTTGGGCAACCAGGGCGGTTTTGGCCGAGGTGAAGATGAAGATCGAGACGAGGGCTGCGAACCCCGCCATCACTCCGATCCCGCCGATGAGGAACGATGGCCGCCAGACCCCGATCAGCTCGGAGCGGAAGGCGTGCCGCATTAGGTTTCGTCGCCGTGTCGCTGTTTGCGACGCTGCTCGGACAGCTCGGCGTCGGTGGCCCCGGTCATCTTCAGGAAGATCGTTTCGAGCGTGTCGGATTCGGGGTTGAGCATGCGCAGGGTCAAACCCGCCGCTGTCGGCGGCGCGGAACAGCTCGGGCGAGCGGTCGGCGGGGATATCGACGACGACGTGGTCGTCTCGAGGTCTCGTAGGGCCGAGCCGTTGGCCTCGACCAGAGCGACCAGTTGGGGCAACTCGCTCGCGAGCTCTGGCGCAGCCACGACACGCTCGGATCCGTGGAGCATCAGATCGTCCAGGCTGCCCGAGTAGACCGAGCTCGCCGAACCGGATCACGACGAGGCTGTCGACCATCGCCTGGATCTCGCTGAGCAGATGCGACGAGACGACGACCGTCCGTCCCTCGTCGGCCAGAGCCTTCAAGAGCTGACGGATCTCGACGATGCCGGCCGGATCGAGCCCGTTGGTCGGCTCGTCGAGGACCAACAGCTCCGGGTCCGGCAGTAACGCGGCGGCGATTCCGAGCCGCTGTTTCATCCCGAGCGAATACGTCGACGCCTTGTCATCCCCCCGGCCAACGAGGCCCACCGTCTCGAGGACCTCGTTGATGCGTCCGTGCGGTAACCCCCGCAGCGCGGCAAGACTTCTGAGGTTGTCGCGACCGGTCAACGCACCGACGAAAGCCGGGCTTTCGATCAACGCGCCGACCCGTCCCGCGAACCGCTCCGGATGCTCGATCGACTCGCCCAGGACCGTGCCCGTGCCGCTGCTCGCCGCGATCAAACCGAGCAGAACGCGGATCGTGGTCGACTTGCCGGAGCCGTTCGGCCCCACAAACCCGACCACCCCGCCGGCGGCGATCTCGAACGAGAGATTGTTCACGGCCACCAGGTCCCGAACCGCCGAGTCAAACCATCGGCCATCAGCGCGCTCGTCGCGTCACCCACTCTGCTCACTGGGCAGGAGTCTAGGGCACGATGACTTCGTGGCTAACCGCCGCCGGGGAGGGCCGAGTGGCACCCTGGTTCGGCGTGGCCTTACCTGGTTCGGGGTGGCCTTACTGCGAGTCGACCATGCGGCAGGAGATCTCGACGTCTTCATCGAGGTGATAGCTCGCACAGATGCGGTGGTAGCCGTCCGCGATGATCAGCGGCTGGCCAGCCCGGCCGCGGACAAGCAGTATCGGCGAGAGCGGCTCTCCCCCCGTGACCTTCTTCATGTCCCTCTTCACTACCGGATCAGTCTCCGGCAGAAGCTCGAGTCGGCTCGCTCGCAGCAGATCGTTCGCCTCGCGCCGGATAGCCGGCGCGTTGCGGAGCTCCTCGACCATCGACGCGGCGTCGCCGTCGGCAAAGAGCAGGCTCAGGTAGTCGGCTGCTGCGAGGAAGTCGTGCTCTTCCGGCTCATCCTGCCAGTGTTCTGGCGGGCCGGCTTTCTGTTTCTTGGCCACCCGAGCAGTCTCCCATACCTGTTGTAGGACGCGTCGGGAGGGTCTTGGATCCCTCACCGAGGGGAGTGGCTCAGGTGACGGTGAGCGTCGCGATCATTCCGAGTGCTCGATGTCCGGGGAGGGAGCACGAGAGCGTGTACTTGCCCGGAGCAAGGATCAATGTTCTCGTCGCGATGTCCTCGGGCGAAAGCAGGCTCGAGTGCCAGAGTCTCTTCGAGCTCCCGGTTCGACTGGACGACGAGGTCGTGATCGTCCATACCGAAGTTGACGACCTGAATCGTCACGCGGCCGCTGTGGACGCGGAGGCGCGACAGGGTCAGCGAGTACTCCTTTTCGACGACCTGGACCCGTGCCGGCGCCGCTAGCGCGCCGCCGGCAGCCGAGCCGGCCACGAGCGCCGTTGCGCAAGCGAGCGCCGCGGCTGCGGCCGCTGTGCTGCGTCGGCTAGACAAGCGTGTACCGGGGCATCTTCTTCGCGTCCGGGAGGATCTGCTCGGCGTCGGCGCGGTACCACTCCTCGACGACAGAGGCGTAGACGGCACGGAAGTCGACCGTCTCCTTCAGGTTGCCGTTGTCATCGAGCCCCGCTCGACCGAGCCCCGGGAACTCGCCGACCATGCGGTGCTTCAGGCGCTCACCCATCATGAACGCGACCCCCGCGGCGCCGTGGTCGGTGCCGTTCGAGTCGTTCTGCGCCGCCCGGCGGCCGAACTCGCTCCAGAGGAAGGTGAGCACGCGCGAGCCGAGGTTCCGCTGCTCGAGATCCTCCTGGAAGGCGGCGAGCGCCTGCGCTCGTCTGCTGGAGGCCGTCTGCGAGGGCGCCGGCCTCATCGGAATGGGTGTCGAACTCGCCCGGCGCCTGGAGGGCAGCTGCCCGGATCGGGAAGCCCGCGTGCAGGAGCGCCGCGAGTGCCGAGAGCCGGTTGGCGAAGTCGCCGTCGGGATACTTGACCTTCGTGTGGTAATGCGCCTGACCGTCCGGGCCGATGAAGCGGCGAGCTGCTTGCGGAGCTGGTTGACTCTCGGCCGCGGTCTGACTCGCTTGGGTCAGGAACGGGTCGGTCGGTGTCGACGAGGCCGCCGAGCGAGCCCATCGCGTCGGGGAGCAGCGCCCCGGGAACGTCCCAGACGTTCTGCGAGTCGAAGCCGTAGCTGCGTCGGGTCGGAGAGCGTCGCGACCGGCACGTTGGCGGTCGCGAGCGACGGCAGCAACGAATCGTCGAGCGAGAGCCCCTGCATCGGGTTCTCGTCGTCGCCGATCACGTCGAGGATCCGGCCGAGCCAGCCGGCGCCCTGCTGCGGGTCGAGCGCGCCAACCTCCCAGTAGTGACGCGAGGTGAAGTGCGACTGATCCGGGTGGGTGTAGCCGATCGCCGGGAAGACGGTGACCTTTCCCTTGCTCGTGGAGCTTGGCGAGCGGCGCGAGCGACGGGTGCCAGTGGAGGCGGGAATCGCTCAGAAGCGGCGGGCCGTCCCCGGGCTTGAAGGCGAGCTCGGGTCGAAGCTTCCGGTAGTTCGGGTCGCCGTTCGGATAGAGGACGGAGAGCGCGTCCCAGCCACCCGGTGCGAAGATCGACACGAAGACGCGGTCGCTCCGTCCGGCCGCGTAGGCGCGCGCGATCGCCGCGTCGAAGGCGCGCGGCCCGAGCGCCGAGGCGCCGTACACGGTCAGGGCGGCGCCGAGGGTGCGCGAGAGGAATGACCGCCGGTCGAGGCCGGTGCCCGCCGGGAGCGGCATGCCCGGCTCGATCGCCGGCAGCCCGCGGCCGGCCTCGGCGATTCCTCGCCGGAGCAGCGCGGAGCGGGAGAACTCGTCTGCAGTGGTGCGCCATCGCTGGATCCTCCCTCATGCCGTCTGCATCTCCGGCGAGACCGCGACGAGATGGCGGAGGGCGTTGTAGGTCATGAGCGGGAACGTCTTCTGGCGATCCGGGTCGGCGATCGCCGCCGCCATCGTCTTGCTGGCGTAGTCGAGCAGGGCGTTGCGCGTGTGGGGCGAGACCTGCAGCGAGTTCCCCACCAGCCGAGCGCCAGGTCGACGAGCTTCTGGGGATCAGCCGGGGGGCGCTCGCTCGGCCTGGCGTGATCCGGGTTGAGCGCATGCTTCTGCAGGGCGCGGCGGGCGATCAGCCAGCGCGCCTGGAAGGAGGAGGTGTCGAGCCAGCGGGTGTTGTCCCAGCCGCTCACGTTCGGCGGGTAGAAGAGCTGCTGGCCGGCCATCGCGTCGAGATACACCCAGTCGCCGGTCTCGACCCGGTCACCGCGCGATGCGCAGGAGCCCGGCGTTGTAGACGACCGGTGACTTCGATCATCCGCGGGCCCTCGTGGAGAAGCGGATGCTTGAGGATCGCCGTCACGACCGGGCGGATCTGGAAGCCCGAGCGGACGTAGAGGCTCTCGAGCAGCGACAGCGGTCTTCGCATCGGGCGGGACCGGGATGAAGCTGCCCCAGAGCCGGTTGACGAAGTAGCCGGGGTGAGCGGGGTGCCGGCAGCAGAGCTGGACGGAGTTCTTCCAGTTGAAGGGGCCGACCTTGCCGAAGATGACCTTCATGTCGGCGTCATGGTTCTCGGCCTTGAAGTGGAAGTCCACCCAGCCCGCGCCGTTCTTGTAGTTCGCGGTCCATCCGGTGAGAGCCCGCGCCTGCTCACGCACGTCGGTCTCCGTGTAACCGCTTCCGTGGCCGAGCGTGAAGAGCTCCATCATCTCGCGGCCGTAGTTCTCGTTCGGCGAGCCCTTGATCGAGTTGAGCCCGTTGAGGTAGATCAGCATCGCCGGGTTGACCGTCACGCGCATGGTCAGCCCCTGGAACGATCCGAGCCCGATCGTCCGGAAGAGCTGGTTCTGCTGGAGCATCAGCTTCTGGCTCCCGACCGTGATCGTTCGAGGTCGCGAACCAGTCGTGCCAGATCAGCGTCATCCGCTCGACGAGCGGGCGCGAGGTGCGCACCATCTTGTCGAGCCACCAGAGGTGGTCGTCTCCGAACGCGTCCTTCGGTGCGAGCGGATTCCCGTTGTTGAGCGGCGTCTTGCCGACGAGCGTGTCGACCTTCGGAGGATTGACGAGCGCGTCGACGGCGTCGTGCAGCCCCTTGGCCGCGAGATGCTCCGCCTCGCCGCTCCTCGGCCCAAAGCCCGCCCGCCAGAGAAGACGCTCGGCCTGTTGTGGACCGAACTCACCGGTGTACACCGGAATGCCTACCGTCACGGACGAACAATCGACGCAAGCTCGCCGGGGGGCGATGCCCGGATCGAGTGATTGGCGCGAGTCCGATAGGGCGTTGCGAGGCTCCGGAAGTCAGATGACGCCGGTGCTGAGCTGTGCCTCGGGTTGCCCGCGCGGGCCTGCCTACTCGAACGTGATAGACGCGACTTGGCGAACATGGTTCGGAAGTTCGCGAGGCGCGCCGACGAGCCGCCACGAACGTGGCTGGATGTCCGAGTTCACGCTCACACGGTGGGTCGCAGAAATGGGTGGCCGAATCCGGCTCGGCCTCGACGTCGTCGTCTCGCCGAGGGCCGTGATGGCATTCACGAGGCGTGAGATAACACGGATGGGAGTGGTTCATCTACTCCGAGATCGGTGACACTCGAGCACTCCCAGGCTGGTACTCGAATCCGCGTGTGCCGGAATACAAAGTGAATGTGCGTTGATTCCGGCAACATGCTTAGCCAGGCCAGTTCGTGGAAACGCTATCGAACCGATGTTCCCCTTGAATACGGGAACGAGATCATCGTCGAGGCAGACCAAGGGAAGTCCCCGGATGGTTCAAGCTCACTTCGAGCTCGTGTGATCTCGGTGGACAACGACGCTTTCTTCGCGTCAACAGTCACGGTGGAACTGATCGGCCAGAACTAGCGACTCCCGGATTGCTTGTCACGTAGGTCTGGCTCTCTGGTCACTGACGGCCTGCGTCACCGGCTTGCCGGCTGCCGCGACGCGTGGGCCGCCAGCTGAGGCCGGGCGCTGGATCGGCCCGCAGTGGCTTTGGCTAGTTCGCGTCCCCTGCGCCATCCCGGGCGAGCAGGGGAAAGTAGTGCCAGGCGACGTGTCTGAGGACGTCGATGATGACCTCGGGTGTGATTTCCGCGGCGGCGTTGTCGAGTCGCGGCGGGAGCTTCACTCCCAGCTCTCTCGCGTGTTGGATGATGCCGGGTCCCATGCTCTTGCCGAGCCCGCTGAGGGCCCTGCCGAGGGCTTCTTCGTCGAGGTGCCAGGCCGGGACGGGGAGGGCGGTGATGGCCGCCCATGTTTGCGGGTCGCGCGGCGTGTCGAGGGTGAAGAGGTCGTCGAAGGTGCGAGCCGAGGCGTCGCGCTGGGTGAGTGCTTCGCCGAGGTTCCAGCTTTTCCGAAGTGTGGCGATCAGTGAGGTGTGGCGGTACTCGTCGTTGAACACGGAGCCTTGCGCGACCCAGGGGGAGACGAGGATCGCAGGAACCCGGTAACCGGATCGGTCGAACTTGAAGCCGAGCTCGCCCGCCGGTGCATCCGGGTCGGGCGGCGCCACCGGTCCCGGAGGCACATGGTCGTAGGTTCCACCAGGCTCATCCCAGCCGATCAGCAGGGCGGTGTTCCAGACGTTCGAGCCGGTCTCCGAGGTGCTCGAGCGGTAGATGTTGAAAATGCGCTCCAGGAAGGCTTCACCGCCCAGCATCGAGGACGGAGGGTCCAAGGTTCCGACATTGACGTCGCCGCCCAGCGAGCGACCGAACGCCGGATGGTAGTCGCCGTGCCCGGCAATCGCGTTGGGCTCGATGAGCGAGAAGTCGGGCAGGGATCCCGCGGCCGAATCCTTCTCAAACTCCGCGAACGGCACCACGTTGGTTGCCAGCCGGTCCTTCAGGCGGGAGTAGTGGATGATGCCGTGAAACGACAGCGGCATCGGTTCCATGACGTAGATCTTCCACGTCTTGCCGTGCTGTTCGAGCCGATTGAAGATCGTCTCGGCGTCGTTCTTGGTGAACCACTTCCTGGCCGGAGTGTTGACGACGAGCCCTGACGATGTCGCCGCTGTCCAGAAGGAGCGGTTCATGAACGTCTGCGAGGGCACCTCGGAGAACCAATGGTCGAACACCCCGAACTCACGAGCGATCCCGTTCAGCACGGGTAGCTGCTCCGGGGTGTACCCGGTCATGATGTGGGCGTACTCCTCATAAGTCGGCTGGCGGCCCATCTCGCCCGTGAACGTGCTGATGTAGTCGGTGACGAACCCGTCCATTGTCGGCGTCGCACCCGGCGGCGGAGCGTTCCACGGCTCCGTCACCCCCTCGCCGAGCTTGAATCGGTTCTGCTCGTCGAGGGTGTTGTAGAGCTGGGTGTTGGTGTGGAACCACTCCTCACCCGAGTCCGGATTCGGCGAATCCATGTCGGTCGCGACCGTGTACGGCACGACCTTGCGGTCGGCGCCATGCTCGGCCCAGTCCGGGATCGGATTACTCAGCTCCTTCCCGATCACACCTTCGAACGTCTTACCATCAGCGGGGCCGTAGAGATGCCCGAGCACGTTGTCGAGTGAACGGTTCTCAAACAGCACGACGACGACGTGGTCGAGCGCGCCTGCGCGGGTGGGTGAGTCAGACATGGTGATCTCCCATCGTTCGAAGATGCATCGGGCACCTGATGCGTCGGGCAGAAGCGGGGTCGGGTGCCAGGGCAGTCTCTCATAATCGGCATCGCGCCCCGCCATCCAGAAAGGATGAATCCAACCGATCGGCTGTCTCTGGCGGGGCGGGACGTGCTGGTGTAGCGCACACGCTCGACATCGCGTGGGACAGGATTGGCCACACCGACGCCCGCGCGATCGGCGCGGCCGATCATTCGAGGTTCATGTCGGCGTCGGTCATGGACCACGAGCGACCGCTAGCAGCGATCGCCACCGACTCACGACGGCTCGCGTACTCAGTGGAGCCGCCTCAGCGCGCCACGGGCAGAGCGGCCTGTCCGGTCAGTGAATCAGGGTGCCGCCGCGGGCGAGGTACGACACGCACGCGCCTTGATTGCCGAACGTCATGCTGTTGGCCCCGAGCGCGGTCGTCCATCCGCCGTTCTTGCACGGCGCGGTCAGCGCGGACGACCCGTTCGCGTCGTCAGATCCCTCGGCGCCATCCGGCGTCTCGCCTTGGGGTGCGGTGCTCTCACGCACCGCGGCCGACACGCAGGCGCCCTGATTCTTGAAATGTGCGCCGTTCGCCGCGACCATCGTCTTCCATCCGCCCGACTTACAGGCTTTCGCGCTCCCAGAGTTACCACCACCGGCCGCCGCAAACGCCGCAAACACCAAGCACGCGACAAAGGCCCCCGCGAGAAGCATGCCCGAACGTACCCCGATCATGGTCTCCCTTCGTGCCGCAGTAAGAAGTGCCAGGACCAGCCTGACAGCCCACCGCACGTACGTCAACCGCAACGACAGTGCCGCGCTCGGGGACGCCGTGGGCCACCGATGCGATCGGATCGCGGCCTCCGGACCTGGCGGGCGTCCGTGAGGCCGCGATCCGGCGCGGGATCGTCAGGCCATTGCCGGTTCGGAGTCGTTCCAGTGTACGAACAGCGCGTAGAGCACCATTATCTGGAGGAACACGACGATGAGCGCCCAGAGCGGATATGCAGCGCCACCGACGAAGCCGAGCTGGGCCAGGAAGTTCAAGCCGACGACGATGATCGTGAACCACCGTGACCAACCGGCGCCCGAGAACAGCCCGAGCCCGGCCAGTACGAGCACGATTCCCCAGATCATCATCGTCCAGCCCCATGTCCTCATGTCCACGACGATGATCTGCGTCGGCGTGAGGGCGTAGTACTGACCGCGGATGACCGCGATCAGGCCTTCGAAGAAGTCGAGTGTTCCGATCACGAGCATCAGAAAGCCCGCGAGAGCGATCCACCCGCTCGTGGTGCCTTTTCTAGCCATGCCCGAGGCTCCTTTTTCGCTGAGTTCCCGGCGTATTCTTGGCCGCTGGGCCAGTCCCTCTAATGTCGGCAGACCCGGTGCCCGGCTGCGGCTCGTCCGGGCCTGTCGCGCGGTTGACGAACTCCGTGTGAATTCGGCATGGAACGGTGCATCGACCGTGGTCTTGGCCCGAGCGGCGCGATCGCGGCACCAGTTCGAGACCGCACGATCAGTCGAGCGCCTCAGAGCGCGCTCGCCAGCCCGGCGATGCCCCCGCGGAGGAGTGACGCGGCGAGCAGGATGACGATCGCGGCCCCAATCGACCTCGCGTGCTGCTCGAGCCAGTCTCGTGCCACCCGGAGGATTTGTTCGGCCCGCTCAGGTGCGACAAGCACCATGACCATCGCGGTTGCGAGGGGGAGGAGCGACACGAATGTGAAGGTGACCCATTCGGCGATGTACTGCGCTCTGCTCGGGTTCAGCTCCGAGATGGTCTTCAGCGCGATCGGGATGAACACGCCGGGGTTTCCGAGCAGTGCGCCGGCGGCGATGATCGCGATTGGCGATGAGGAGGCAACGGCGCTCATCCTCTTCACCATGGCAGCTTCCCTTTTGGGGTTCGCCGGGCTGCGGAGGAGCCGAACGACCCAGATGAGCAACAGCACACCGCCGATGACGTCGACGACCGAGACCCAGGTCTTCGGCGTCGACGTGCTGTGTGAGGCGGCGGCGCTGCCGAGCACGAACGCGGCTGCGACGCCGGTCGCCAAGGTCGCCGCGAAGGCGCCGAGGTAGAAGAGGAGCCCGGTTCGGAAAGGGCGCGTCGACAGGACGAGCGAGAGCACCGACCACGTCAGTGTCAGCGGCGAAAGCATCGCCGCAAGCGAAACGACGACGAACTCCGAGTCGACCCAATTCACGCGTCACCTCCAGCCCGTTGCCGGTGGCGCCGGGTCTCCGCCTCGCCGGATCTACCCGGCAGCAGTCCAATCATGAGGCGTCAAGGTCGACCGCGCCGCCACGGGGGGATGGTCGCCGGATGGCTGGCCGCGCTCGGCGAGCCGAGCCGCGAATCGGCGCCTGCGGAGCTACGGTGCGCGGGATGAGGGTTGCTGGGGTTTCTGCTGGTGGGACGTCTGTGCGGGGTCGTGTTCGGGCGATCGTGGTTTGGGTGGTCGTGCTGGTTGTGGTTGGTGCGTTGGCGAATCTGCTTGGCTGGGATGTTCGTGGTTGGGTCGAGCATGTTTGGGACACGATGACGACGATCTCGCGTGCGAGCCTGGTCGCGGCGGTCGGGGTGAAGACGCTCGGGACGACGGCGACGGCGTTTGCCTGGTATTCGATCCTTCGTTACGGCTATCCGGGTGAGGTTCGTTGGCTGCACGTTCTCGCGGCGTATGCGGCGTCGGTCGCGTTGAACGGGATCCTGCCGGCGAACCTGGGGACGCTCGTGTTTCTGATCATGGTGACGCAGCTGGTCGCGTCGGCGAGTTTTGCGGGGGTTCTGGGCGCCTACGGCGTCGAGAAGATCTTCTTCTGCCTGATCGGCGTCGTCCCGTACCTCTACCTCTTCCTGAGCGTCGGTGGCTCGTTCGACCTCAGGTTCGGTTTCGTTTCGAAGCACACGTTGGCGTTCGTGATCATGCTCGCCGGCGGGGCGTGGCTGCTCTACCTCGTCGGCCGCCAGCTCTGGCCGCGGGTCGCGAGCTGGTGGGAGCAGGCCAAGGACGGCGGCAAGATCCTCGGGCGGCCGCGCACCTACCTGCTGCTGGTCGCGCTCCCCTCCCTGGTTGCCTGGTGCGCTGGGCTGGCCGTGAACGCGATCTTTCTGCACGCCTACGACATCCCGGTCTCGTTCGACACGCTGATGCGGATCATGGCCGGAAACTCGATCGCGAACGTCACCTCGGTCACCCCCGGCGGAGCGGGCGTCAACCAGGCATTCAACGTCGCCTCGCTCAACGGCATCACGACCTCGGCCAACGCGACCGCCTACTCGGTCGCCCAGCAACTCGTCATGACCGCCTGGAACATCGTCTACGGCGTCATCCTCATGACCTGGGCCTTCGGCTGGTCAGGAGGAAAACTCCTCCTCACCGAGTCCTACGCAGACGCCAAACAAAAAGCCGCCGAACAGAAAGCCGCACGCGAAACCCGCAAAGCCGCCGCGCCCGCCCAGGCCTCCTGAGCTGATCTCCGTTTGCCCCGTGCCAGCGCTCTCGCTGTGCCGCCAGGATGCGGGCTGGTCGACAACCCATCTGCGATTCGCTGACGGCCGGCTGATCGTGAAGCCACGGAGTCGGCAGTGGCAGCGACGAGAGAACCCGGCTAGCGCTTGACCAGAATCGTGCTGCTCACCAAGTGACCTGCGGCGCTCGTCGCGTCGACACACGCGACGTCGGGAAACGAGGGCTGGCAACCCGCTTGCCCCAGGTCGATCGCCGGGACGTCGGCGCTCGCCTGAATGTATTGGGGAGCGAGCAGCTGGACGACCTGCGTGAAGGTTCCCTCGGCCGAGGTGGTCACGCGGCCGAGACCAACCAGCTTCGTCGCGGCGTTCCCGTGGCGCACCCTGACGAGCACGGAGCCCTGCGGCTCGCCGTTGACCAGGAGTTCGCCGGAGACGACCAGAAGCGTCAGGGTCGCGCCGCGCACCTTCGCTGTCAGTGTCGACGGCTGAAGCACGATCTGGCCCAGCGGCACGTCAACGGTCGCCTGAGCCTCCACCGCATCGACATCATCGAGCTCTCCGGTACCCGGCGTGAACGGTGTCCAGAGCGAGCGCCAGAGATACCCGCCGGCCGTCGTCGGAGCGACGAACGGTGTCAGCGCGAGCGTGAGCGAGTCGACCACGGTCCCGTTCGCCGCTCGGTCCGGGTCCGTCGGGGAGATGTCGGCCGGACGGAAGCAGATGACAAGGACGTACGGGCCGAACGAGGCGGTGGCGTCACTCGTTGCGTCGATGAAGATCGGGAAGCTGAACGTGCCCTTGCTTCCGTTGAGGCGCACCATCCACGCGGCGAGATGCTGGTTCGGGTCGCAGTTGACGCTCTCGTAGGCCACGCTCGGGTCGGTGGGCGAGATGGCCACGACCGTTCCGAGCCACGACTGCTCGGTGTTCGGGCTGACGTCCTGCACCCTCACCTTCGCAGTGGCGGTGCCGACGCCCGTGCCCGGGGGAGGTGAGTTGAGCGCATAACCGGTCGGGACGAAGAGGCTGAGCTGCCCGATCGCGTCGTCGGTCGGCTGCTTCGACGCCGAAATCCTGAGCGTCTGGTTCGGCCCAGCCGACGGCGATTGGACGACGAGCCTGGGTGTGACTGCGCCGAACGAGTAGCCGGGCAGGACAAGCGCAGCAATCGCGGACACGCAGAGGATCGCGATACGGCTCCGGGGGCTACGGATCCGGATAGGCCCCATCTGCGATTCCAGGTTCGCGCACTAACTCTGTCTTCGGCGCCCCCGCCGGTTAACTCGAGCGCCACGATCTGTGATCACCCGTCGTGGTGGGCAGCCGGCTGCGGGGTCTCCTCGACGAGGTTGCGCTGGGCGAGCGTGAAGAGCAGCCCGAGCGCTGGCAGCACGACGACCACGGCGATGCCGGCGACGATGAGGAGGCCGGTAAGCACGTCGCTCGGAGCGGCCGCATCGGCGATGGTCAGCTTCTCGGGCAGCACATACGGGTACTGCGCGATCGCCCAGCCCCAGATGACGGCGACGACCGCACCGACGGCGAGCGGACGCGCCCCGCGCCTGGCACCGCGGCGTAACAAGACGAGGACCGCGGTCCCACAGACCAGGGAGAAAATGATCAGCGGCAACGCGTCGCTGGTCAGGCGGTCGAAGACATACCGCGCGTCGCTGTGGAGCGCGACAAGGCCGGCTGTCGCGAGCGCTCCGGCTACCACCGCCGCGACGAGCGCCCGATTGCTGAAGTACCGCTCGAGGTCGTGAGCTCCCGCCCGCCGTGCGTCGCTGACGAGGAACACCGCCGCCAGGTACGCGCCCGTGGCCACGAAGAGCGCGCCGATCACCACTGAGAGCGGGTTGAGCCAGCTCGTCACGGCGTCGCCGGTGGCGTTCCCCACCGGGACGCGCCCGCCTGCGATGGCGCCGACGACCGTCCCCATGAAGAACGGGGTGAGAACCGACGCGAGCCCGAAGAACATCACGGCCATCAGCCGTCCCCCGGCTCGACGCGCGGTGTGTTGGAACGCGAATCCGGATCCGCGCAGGACGATGCCGAGCGCAGCCAGGCTCAGAGGGATGAACAAGGTCGAGAAGATCGCCTCGAACCCCGTGGAGAAGCCCGTCCACAACACCACGATCGCGAAGATCAGCCAGACATGGTTGGCCTCCCAAACCGGCCCGATCGCCCAGTCGATCAGCTCGCGCGGCCGGCGGCCGCGGTCGCCGCCGCCAGCGAGCAGACTCCACAGGCCCGCCCCGAAGTCCGCGCCGGCGAAGACGGCGTACATCGTCGCTCCGATCCAGAGAGCGGCGGCGACGGCGTTGGCGCTATTCATCCGGCCGCCTCTGCGCTCAGCCCCGGTGGCGGGCTCGACTCCGGACTGTACGGGACCACCTTCGTCCTCGCCCTCGTTGCTGCGCCAGCGCCGCGACATCGCCCGCAGGGCAATGACCAACGTAACGCCCAGCGCGACGTAGAGGACGACCAGGCAGACGAACGTGACCCAGATGCCGCTCGCGTGGGTGACGGCGGCCGAAGTACGCATGACGTTATAGACGATCCAGGGCTGGCGCCCAACCTCGGTCACGATCCACCCGGACTCCAGCGCGACCACCGCGGCGACCCCGGAGACGGCCGTCGCGCGGAGGAACCAGCGCGACTGTGGGAAATCCTTCCTCCGCCACCAGCCGAAACCAAGCCAGAGCGCCAGGCCGATCAAGAGCGTGCAGATCCCGACCATCGTGTCGAAGGCCCAGTGCAGCAGCGTGTTGGCGGGCGGGCGGTCGGCCGGGGGAACCGAGTCGAGCCCGATCACCTGCGTGCTCGTGCTCCAGCCGACGAGGAACGAATCGAACCCCGGGATCCCGATCCCGCCCTTGACGCCGGTCGAGGTGCACCGGCCGAAGATGTACTCCGTCACGTCGGTGGAGGTCGTCTCGACGCATTCCATCGCCGCGAACTTGATCGGCTGGTCTTTCGCGATCGCACGCGCGGCGGTATCGCCGACCGCGAACTGGATCGGCGTCGCAATGCACGCGACCGTGAGCGGGATGAGCAGCCCGAGCCGGTGGATGCGGTCGCGCCGGCCGCGAAGCATCCCGACCGCATAGATGGAAGCCACCAGGAACCCGGTGACGAGATAGGCCGCCAGGATCATGTGCGGTACCTCGTAGGGCACCGCGGGGTTGAAGATCACCTTCAGCGGCTCCACCGAGGTGACCTTGCCCGTCGTCGGCGAGAACCCCTGAGGCTGGTTCATCCACGAGTTGACCGCCACGACCGAGAACGCGCCGCCGATGCCCGCGATCACGACCGGCACGCCCGTCCAGAAGTGGGCCCAGGGCGACAGCCGCTTCCAGCCGAAGATGTAGATGGCGATGAAAATCGCCTCGAGGAAGAAGAAGAGGCCCTCGATCGCAAACAGCAGGCCGAAGACCTCGCCGAAGCGCCCGGTGAACGCCGGCCAGAGCAGCCCGAACTCGAAGGAGAGCACGGTCCCGGTCACGGCGCCGACCGCGAAGGTCACCGCGACCGCCTTCGACCACCGCTGCGCGAGCTCCAACGCCTCCGGCTCGTCCCGGCGCAGGCCTCGGTAGTTCGCGATCAGCATCAGCGCGGGTAGCGCAACACCCAGCGACGCCAGGATGATGTGGAACCCGAGCGTGAACGCCATTTGGCTTCGCGCGACCTCGAAGATCGGAGGCGAGTATCAGCATCGTGGTCGGACCCCTCCGGGGTCGGGAACGAGGCTATCCGACGATGCTCATCTCGTACCGGGTGATCATGCCGTTCTGAATGGTTAGCTGAACACGTCGGTTGCGCTCGTAGGCGAAATCTCCGGACCCTCGGACGCGGTAGACCTGACGAGCGTCGCACACCAGGCGGCCGTCCCCCTCGTCGGCCCAGTCGCCCGCCTCGAAGGCGTATTCGAAGCTCTCCGAGGATGAGCCCCAGGTCCAGTTCGCTCGCATGTCGTCGATTCCGTGGAGCGTGCGCTGGGGGGTGACCCATTCCACGTCGGGTGCAAGCAGCGCGTAGACCGGTTCGCGCTCACCCGTCCGGACAGCAGCCTCGAGGGCCTCGCGGAACCGCTCCGCGATCTCGATCCGCGCGGAAGCCATCTTCGGGATCCTATGTTCTCGTGCAGCCTGCCCGAACCTCGCCGGCGCGCCCGGCGATCGCACGGGCTTTGGTTGGTGAATCGTCGAAGCCATCCTCGGTATCCGTCGTCCCGCTCCGACTCGTGGGGGGAACGCAATCACCTAGGTGATCACGAGGCGCAATCGCGCGTGGCGCGGGTGCGGTCTCGATGCTTGCGCCATGTCGGCGACTGCGAGGATGCAGAGGCGGCGACGAGGACTTGGAGCTCTGCTTGCCCGGTTCACCGGTGGCGGTCGAGCTAGGGTCCGTCGACCGGCAAGTCGGAGGTCGCGCTCGCTCGGGCTACTCCTCGGAGTCTTCGCGTTTGGAATCGTTGCGGGCTGCGGTTCTGGTAGCGGAAGCGTCGGTACCGGGGACACCGGCAGGACCATCACCGGGAGGACGACCACGCGTGAGACTGCGAGCCAGCCGGCCCCGACGGCCGAGACCTCGACCGCCGAGACCTCGACCGTCGCGAGCCCGGCCAGCACCGACACGACGACCGAGCGGGAGACGACCACGGTCGAGCGAACGACGACAGTCTCCGTCCCGAGTCCTGTCGTCACGACGACCACGGTCGAGACGACGACCGTCGAGACAGTCGTTCCCGTCACGACAAGCGTCGCGGTCGTGACGACGACCGCGACGACGACGACCGGCGGTATCAGCCCGGGCGGAGCCGCCGTTGTCGGTGCAGCAGCCGCGTCGAAGGACGAGACCTCCCCGGAACAGTCGAGCACTCAGCCCTGATCCACCGTGGTGGGCTGATGTTGTCCGGTCGGGAACAAGAATGACCTCCTGAGCAGGGCTCTGTGGCTGGGCGGAGCCGGAGCTCGGCAGAGGAGGTCACCTTGATGGTGCAGGATGACAGGCCGGCCGGACTGGACGGCGTGCAGGTCAAGTTCGACGACGAGCGGGTCGTTTGCGACGCCGGCGTGATGCTGGTCGCGACGCTGGCTGAGCGTCTCGGTATCGAGGCGCTGGCGCAGCGGTTGGTGCGGCTGCGGCGCGATCGAGCGGCGCGGCCAACGCGGCGCAAGGTGATGGCGTTGGTCTACGCGATGGTGCTCGGCGCCGACAGCATCGATGACACTGGCTGCTGCGCGCCGGCCGCACGCGTCGGTTGTTGGGCGGCTGGGTGCCGGCGCCCTCAACGTTGGGGACGTTCTTGCGCGCTTTCACCTTCGGGCATGTTCGTCAGCTCGACGCACTGCTCGGCCAGTCGCTCAGCGTGCCTGGGCTGCCGGGGCCGGGCCTGGCTCGGGGCGGCTGGTGATCGACGTCGACAGCTTCGTCGGCGAGGTCTGCGGCCGGCTGAAGCAGGGCGCCGGCTACGGCTACACCCACCTGCTCGGGTACCACCCGATCCTCGCAACCAGGGCCGACACGCGCGAGGCGCTCCACATCCGCCTGCGCAAAGGCTCGGCGAACACCCAGCGAGGGATCGAGCGCTTCACCGACGAGTTGATCGCGCGCGTGACCCGCGCCGGCGCGACCGGCGTCAAGCTGCTCCGGGCCGACTCCGGGTTCTGGAACACCAAGGTCTTCAAGCGCCTCGAGAAGGCGGGCTGGCAGTACTCGATCGGGATACGGATGATCAAGAGCGTCCGCGCCGCCGTGGAAGCGATCGACGAAGACTCCTGGACGACACTCGCGGACTACCCCGCCGACGGCGAGGCGCAGATCGCCGAAACGACGTATGGCGGCCGGCAGCTCATCGTCAGGCGCACCCGCCTCGTCGGCGCCCAAGCCGAACTGTGGCCCGACTGGCGACACTTCTGCTTCCTCACCAACCGCAGCGAAGAGATCACGCTCGTCGAGGCCGAGCACCGCGACCACGCCGTCGTCGAGCAGGTCATAGCCGACCTCAAGGACCAGGCTCTCGCACACTTCCCCTCCGGCCAGTTCAACGCCAACGCCGCCTGGACGGTGCTCGCCGTGCTCGCACCAACCTGCTCAGATGGACGCAACTGCTCGGGCTCCCCGACACACCGGCACGCGCCGCCCGCACCCTGCGCCGCTGGCTACTGACCGTCCCCGGCCGCCTGACCCGCCACGCCCGCGGCTGGACGCTCCACCTCCCAGCCCGCTGGCCCTGGCAAAGCGAGTACGCCCGCGCCCTAGTACCTGGGGCCGGATCGCATTCGGGATCCTGGCTGCGGCCGTCGTCGTCGGCGGTCTCGTGTGGCTGCGGCAGCGCCACACCCGACGTAGCGACACAACCGGTTCCTCCTGATCGTGGCGAGTGATGGAGGGTCCTCGGCGTCACGTCGCCGCGGCGCCGGTGAGTGGCGTGGGGGCCGTCTGATCAGGCTGTTTGCGGACCCGCGGCGGGGCAAAAGCCGGAGGATGGCGTCAACCGTCAGGTAGGGGCCGGTCGATCCGACGACCGAGAAGGCGCTCGTCCGTCACGCCCTCGACGGGCCAGCTGTTCTCCGCCCGAGAGCCCTCCTGGGCGGTGCTCCTCCGGCGGAAACCTGCTCGTGAGCGAGTAGTCGAACCTGAAGGGCGCGAGGTCGATGAGGCGGATGGGCCGTCGAAGGTCGGTCTCGGCCGTCCGGCGCGCGCGGCAGAAACAACTGGTCCGAGATGCGACAGCGGTCGCCGGGACGAGACCCTGACGTCCCATCACCGCGATCCGGTGCGAGCCTCGTCGAAGTGCTCATGGTCGAGCCTGCTGTGCGCCTACGCCCCGACGCGTGCGCGCCGCAGAAGGTATCCGGCTGCGGCACAGGAAAGAGAAGCAGGATGAGCGAGGAGCCGCGGATCCTCTTTCAGTTCGGCGCCCTGTCGAGGTCGATCAGCCGTCAGGAGGCGCTGATCCTGCGAGACTGGGTGCGCCTCGAGCGGACGGTCAGCGGAGTCGCCCTTGTCGGTTTGCTCGGTGCCGCCCTGCTGGCCGAGGCGCCAGAACCGATCGTGCTCGATGACGGCCTGCTTCACGCATTGTGCGAGGCGCTCGTGGATGAAGAGTTCGATGACCACAGCGGTCTCGCAGCGCTGCATGACCTCTGCGTTACCGGCCCCACTCGGTAGAGCAGGCCGGGCCGAATCGGCTGTCGGCGCGAACAGGACGCCCTAACGTCGTCGCTTGCGCGCTCGCAACCCTTCCGGGGCCGTCCCGCTCGGCTCCGGCGAGAAGAGATGGACTGTCACCCCACCACGATCCTCGCGGTCATACATCAGCCAGGTCGTCCCGTCGTACTCGAGCAGATCCCCCTTCGTCAGGGCCCCGGCCGCGTACTGCGCGTAATCGCCAGTGACAACTTCCCCGTCGGCGTAGCGAAACTCGATCAACCCTCGCGATTCCATCAGGGCACAGTACTCCGCATTCGCTTGCCGGGCGCGGCGCGAAACGGAGAGCGTCCTTCGCGACCTCCGACCAAGTAGCTGGTCGGGCGCGCGGGCTCGTCGCCGCCATCAGTGCTTGAGCGCTGCGATCAGGCGCACCCCGTCGGGGCTTCCATACCCGGTGCATGGGTCCCAGCCGGGCTCGGCCGGATAGCCGTTGGTGCCTTCGCTGACGGCATTGAACCCGGCCGGGGCGATCGTCCGGTACAGGAGCGGGTTGAGGTATCCCGCCCGCGCGTCTTCAGGGAATCCCGGGGTCTGGGCGAGATCCTCGTTGAGCTGAGCGACGAACGCAGCCCAGAGCGGCGCGACGGCGCTCGTTCCCCCGACGATGTGCGTTCTGCCGGCGAAGTGCGTCCGGTAGCCGACATTGAAGTCGGCGAGGCCCCCGACATCGGGAACTCCGCGGCCGCTGGCGCCGGAGGCGGGACCCTTCGCAGGGTGCCTCGCGCGATAGGCGTCGACCGCCTCCTGCCATGACGGCACCGGGAACCAATTGCCGAAGCCGCCGCCGGTGTTGACCCAGACGACCTCGTGAATCCCTCCGTTCTTCCTCTGCAGGCTCGTGCCGCCACAGGCGAGCACGAACGGGCATGAGGCCGGGTAATCGACGTTCGGCGGAACCGCTTTATCGCGAACATCCCCCATCCCGTAGAGGTCGGAGTAGCCGCTGTCGCCCGTGGCTGCGCAGACCGTGATCCCGAGCCAGGCGGCCGCCTTGAAGATGGCGTGCATCGCCTCCATCTCGAGCGTCGTCCACTGGGATTCGGAGAGCCCCCAGCTCGTCGAGAGCACCGAGGGCCGGTGCTTGCCGTCGAAGACGGCGGTCGACACCGCGTCGACGTAGTCACGGTTAGAAGGGTTGGCGGCATGGGTGAAGTAGACGACGAGAGTCGCCTTGGGCACGATCGCCCCGACAACCTGAAGGTCGAGGGCGACCTCGCCGTTGTCCTGGCCGCCCCTGTACTTGTTCTTCGCGCCGTTGACGAAGACGTCGACGAGCTTGGGCATGTCGAAACCGAGACCCGCGAAGTAGGGCTCCATGTCCTCTGCCTTGCGGTAGCCGCTGTCCATCTCGATCAGCGCGATCGTCTGTCCGTTTCCCTCGTACGCGGTCGCGAAGTTGTAGATCGACGCCACCTCGCGCGGCGAGTACGCGGCGATGCCCGGGGGCGAGTGCGACCAGACCGCGCCGGGCGGCGCGCCGCGCGGTGCTTGGCGCAGCGGTCGCGCGTCGAGGCCGAGCACGCTCGTGATCAGCGGCGCGATCTTCGGATCGTCGACCGAGAGCTCTCCCTCCCGACCGAGAAACGTCCGCGACTCACCGAGCCTGCTTGCCGCATTGCGGCTCATCTCGTAGTGGGCGAGCCTGGTCCCGAACGCCTTGCTCATGCTCCGGATCGTCCCTGTGAGCGCGATTCTGCGACGGAGGGCGCTCGACTTGCCGGCCACCTGGAGGTCGTGTCTCACGGCGTAGTCCTCAACCGCGTCGAGGACCTTCTCGGTGGCGCCGTGTTTCTCGTTCCACTCCTCGAGCGTCATGTGTCGCCGTTGGCGAAGCGGCGTCAGGCCGAGCGCGTAGGTCTCCTCATCCGAAGGGAGCCGCGTGCGCGGGCGCACGAGCACCGTCACCTCGATCGCCTCGTCGACGTCCCTGACCCCGCTCCTCCGGTAGCCCGCCTCCGGTGGCCGGTAGCTCCCCTTGATCGCTACCCGCCCGGCAGCGCCGGGTTGGCTCATGACCCGTCCGCGGTATGGCCCTCGCTTTCGTGGCCTTCGTCGGTGTGGCCTTCGCTCTCGTGCCCTTCGGCGGTGTGGCCTTCGCTTTCGTGGCCTTCGTCGGTGTGGCCTTCGCTCTCGTGCCCTTCGGCGGTGTGGCCTTCGCTTTCGTGGCCTTCGTCGGTATGGCCTTCGCTCTCGTGCCCTTCGGGATGCCCGTGAAGCTCGGCTTCGTCCTCCTGCCGCCGGTCGAACGGTGTCTCGCTCACGATGTCGTCTCTCCTCGATCGGGGAGCGCGAGTCTACTCCGCGACAATCCATTCTCCAAGCGCCGCCAGCGTCGCCCGGGCGGCCCGCTCGGAGGTAACGGCTCCCTTCGCCTGCCAGAGCACGGCTGCCTCGCGAAACGCGTCGGCCGCTTCGTCCCGACGGCCCGTGATCCGCAGCACCTCGCCGAGCGCGAGCAGCGAGTCGCCGTGCAGGTAGACGTATTCGGTCTCACCGGCGAGGGCGACTCCCTCACGGGCCAGCGCCGCGGCCTCGTCTGCGCTCCCTCGCGTCGCGAGCAGCAACGCCCGGCCGGCGCAGAGGCGTACCTGGGTCATGAGGTCGTCGTCGTCGCCTGCTTCGGCCGCCACCTCGAGCATCTGCTCGGCCTCGTCGTGGCGTCCCTGCCGGTGGAGACATTCCGCGAGGATTGCGGCGACGGTGGAGAGGATCCTGCGCTTACCCGCCCCGTCGAGCACCCGGTAGCTCGCGCGCAGCCTCGCCTCCGCGATCGCTGGATCGTCGGTCAACTCCCAGATCCACACGGCGACGAACCCGGCTGCCCAGATCTCCAGGCCGAGTTCGATACACGAAGCCCAGCCCCGGGCGAACAGCTCGTCCCTGCCGGCCGTGTCGCCGAGCGCGCCGCGCACCGCGCTGAGCCGCAGGGTCGCCTTTGCCTCGACTCCGAGGCTCCCCGTCTGTCGAGCCCAGGCGAGATCGTCCTCGAGCAGGTCGGCGACCTGATCCAGCGGCGTGAAGCCGCCCTGAGCGGCGTGCATCCGAACGAGGCGATGCTGGCCCTGCTGCCGGGGGTCGTGCGCCCGCTCTGCCTCCACCAGGCCCTGCTCTGAGGCAGCAGCCGCAGCCGAGAGACGGCCGTAGTAGTAGTGAACCATCGCGACGATCTCGTGCGCGCGCGCGAGGCCGACGTGGTCGCCGTGCAGCTCGAAAATCGGCATTGCTCGCTCCGCATGGTCGAGCGCCGATGTCTCGGCGAGGGCACCGACCTGAGCGGAGACGATCAGCCAGATCCTCTCGATGTCGACCCGTGCGACGAGCCGCTCGTCACCCAGGAGCGCTGCCGTCTCGCTCGCCTCGACGACGAGCGCCTCGGCCTCGGCGACCATCGCGAATCCGACGAGAGGCTCGACGAGGTCGAGCACGACCTCGATCTTGTCGCGGCCCTCCGCCGGGAAGAGCACGGCGGCCCGGCCGAGGAGGTTAACCGCGGCACCGCGGTCGCCTCGCTCGGTCGCGCGGCGCCCGGCCGCCGCAAGACGGGCGGCCGCTCGCTCGCCCAGATCGCGGGTCTCGGCGTCGAGCAGGCCGAGCTCGGTGCGGAGGCGATAGCCCTGCTCGAGGTGGTGTCCGAGGATCTCCACGTACTCGGTCACCCGCTCGCCGGCGGCCCGCTCGAGCCAGGCGGCGAACCGTTCGTGGAGGGAGGCACGAAGCCGTTTTGCGGTGGCGCGGTACGCGGTGTCGCGGACGAGGATGTGCTTGAAGCGGAAAGCCGTCTCGCCGCCGAGGCTTGCCTCTGCACCGCGAACGAGGTCCTTTGCGGCGAGAGCGTCGAGGCTGCCGGTAACCGACGAGCGCGAGGCGGGCGGCGAGAGCTCGACGACGGCGCCCAGGTGAAAGACCTCACCCTCGACCGCGCCACGCTCGAGGGCGGCGCGCTCCTCGGCCGCGAGCCTGTCGAGTCGCGCGCCGAGCAGCGCGTGCAGGCCGGCCGGCAACGCGAGCGCCTCGAGCTCGCCTTGCACGGTGCAGACACCGCCCTGGCGGAGTAGCACGCCCTCCTCGACGAGCATCGTCACCAGTTCCTCGGCAAAGAGCGGGTTCCCGGCGCATGCGTGTGCGAGCCGTTCCCGCACGGCCGCGGGCGCCTGTCCGAGCAGACTCGTGAGCAGCGTGTCGGCGTCGTCCGCGCCGAGCGGCTCGAGCCGCACCGCGACCTCCCAGCCGGGGCGGCTCTCGAGCAGTTCGGGTCGGGCGGGGCAGAGCAGCATGATGGGCGCGTCGGCGACCGCCTCCGGCAGGCCCTCAAGCAGGTCGAGGAGCATCGGCTCGGCCCAGTGGATGTCGTCGACCAGGATCACGAGTGGCTCGGCGGCGGCCCGGGCCGACAGAAAGATGCGGATCGCCCAGGCGGTCTCCTCGGCGGTTGCGACGCCCTCGGCAAGCCCGAGCAGCTGGGCGATCTTGGCCGCGGCGACGGGCCCGTTCACCGACCCGGCGACGTGTGCCTCGATCAGCTCTCGCGCCCGCTCGACGGAGTCCTCGTCTCGGATTCCCGCGAGGTCGCGGACGATCTCGCCGATCGCCCAGAACGTGATCCCCTCGCCGTAGGAGAGGCACCGGCCGCGGACGACCCGTGCACGCCCGTCGACCCGGGAGACGAACTCGGCCACCAGGCGCGACTTGCCGACACCTGGCTCGCCGACGACGGTGACAAGGCGGCACCCTCGGGCGGAGACGACGCTCTCGAACTCCTGCTCGAGCAGCCGTAGCTGATCCTCTCGACCGGCGAACGGCGTCCCGACGCCGGCTCGGCAGCGACCGCCCGTCGCCGACCTCGAGCAGCCGGTAGGCCCGCAGCGGCTCCGACTTCCCCTTCGCGCGCAGGGGCTCGATCGCCTCGGCCCGAATCTCGCCACGCACGAGCCGGAAGGTCGACTCGCCGAGCAACACCTCGCCGGGCGCTGCCCCCTGCTCGAGTCGCGCGGCGACGTTGACGGCGTCGCCCGTCGCGAATGTCTCCGCGCTCAGTGCGCCGCCGATGACGACCTCACCGGTGTTGACGCCGATCCGGACTGCGATCCGCGTCCCGAACCGTTGTTCGAGGGCTCCGTTCAGCTGGACGATCCGCGTCTGCATCTCGAGGGCAGCGCGACATGCCCTCAGGGCGTCGTCCTCGTGGACCTCCGGAACCCCGAACGCGGCCACGACGGCGTCGCCGATGAACTTCTCGACCGACCCGCCGTGATGTTCGATCGCCTTCCGCATCTCGTGGAAGTACGACCGAAGCAGCTCCTTCACCGACTCCGCATCAACCCGCTCGGCGAGCGCCGTCGAACCGGACAGGTCGCAGAACACGAGCGTCGCCAGCGACCGCCGCTCGACGACCGGCGGCGCCGAGCGACGCGCCGCAGTAGCCACAGTGAAGGAACCCCTCAGGGCTCTCGCGATCGCACGCAGGGCAGATCGGCACTCGGGAGCGAGTTTCAGGGGGATTCGGGAGGGCGTCCGCCCTCTGTCGCCACGACCGCACGAGCCTTGTCGAGATCCGACTCGTCGACGAGGACCGTCAGAACGTCGGGCGCCATCCCGCCTAGGATCGCTCGATTCGCATTCGGATCCGGCAGCGGCTCGACCGCGCACCTGATCCCGGCGGCGCGCAGCCGCTCGCAGATGTCATCGCCTTCCAGCTCGCTTTCAACCTGCATGAGCGCAATCGGCTCGGCCACCGGACAAGTCTATGCCGGAAGGGCGGGGAATTGCATTCGCGGCGGGGCTCCCGGTGCGACAGCGAAGCACGTGAGCGGCTCGCGGTAGCGGGCCCGTCGCCAGCAGGGGAGAGGGCGCGTCGCAAGCGGCGGCGGGTCGGGTGCACGCGCACCCGACCCCGCGAAAAACACCGCTGGTTTTGGCTAGCTGCTCAGAGCGGGAAGATTGTTCCCGCCGGTCGCCACGTAGCTCACGCAGTCACCCTGGTTCTTGAACACCGAGAAGCCTTGCCAAGCGCCGTTCTTACACTGGTCTTTCGTGGTCGGTAGCAGGGTAAGCGCGGCGGAAATGTTCAACAGGTACCCAGGAAACCCCGGCGCAACGATCGTGCTACCGACGGCCGGCTCCGGCCCGGGAGTGGACGGGTTCACATCTCCAGCTGCGCCCGTCATGGTGAGGCAGGCAGCGTTACCGGTTGACCAGAACCCGAGAAGATCCCCCTGCTGGACAAGGACGTTTGCCGGGAACGTGTTCAAGACGCCCGCCGTGAGCGATTCAACCGGCGATTCCGCCACGACCGTGTAGGTGTCGGCGACCCCGGTGGGTTGGAAGACGATCATGCTCATCGAGCCGCCAGGGTTTCCCGCGTAGGTGCTCCACGAGGTGATCGCCCAGTTCCCGGCCGGCACGACGAAGCCCGTGCCGGAAGCCACCGACGTCTGCAAGTCGTATTCGGGGGTGTTGGGGCCGTAGCCAGAACCACACTGGTAGCCAGCCGCCGCGCTCGTCTGCCCGATCGTCACCTGTGTCACGCCGGATGCCGTAGCGGCCAGCACCATCGCGAACAACGTCGCGACGAGCGCCGCTACCGGCAGAGGGCCGAAACGAATCATTCTCCTCATCACTTCCCCTGACCTCGTAAATGGCCGCAGCCGATGGCGCGGATGGGTCAGCGAGAGAGAAGGCTAAGCGTCGCAGAGGCGGCCAAGACAGGTGGGCCTTCCACAAGACGTGTTCGCGAGACTCGGCCCGCTGAGAACGCGAGCGTACCGGGTGCCGACACCACCGGGTCAAGGGTCAGGCCTTGCCGAGCGATCACGCACACGAGACGGCATGCCGGCACCGAGAGCAAGAGAAGGTTGAGCCGAGAAGACTGCCACCAGCCGCCCGTCGAATCTGACCGCCTAAGCCGGCGCGAGAGAGACAACGCCCTTTGGCCAGCGAGAGCGGATCTTCCCCGAGAGGATCTCTTTCACCAACCTCGATTACCGTCGCTTGGGTCGCGGCGTCCTCGGACTGCTTGACAGCACGGCTCGCGGCCGAATGCACGTCTGGTTAGGGTTGACTCGACAGTTGGCCAAGGGCGAAAGGAGCGTGATGGTAGGGAGGCGTTTTGTCTTGTCGTCGCTCGTTGCTGTGGTGGCGGTGATGGTTGTCGGTGCTGGCTCCCTCTCGGCAGCCCCCAGACCACAGACGATCAGCCTGCTGGAGATCGACAACAGCTTCGTGGGTTTGGGCGGGTTTTCCACGACGAGCAATGCACCGCCTGCGGTTGGCCAGGGGTTCGTCACCACCGGGGTCTTGTACAGGTGGGCCGGGGTGAAAAAAGGCGCGCCGGTCGGAAACATCCGGGCCCTCTGCACCGTCACGAGCGTCACCATCACGAACACGGGCGGCTCCATCTGGACCCACTGTGACGTCTCTCTGTCCTTGCCCGCAGGCACGATCGAAGTCTCCGGTCCGTTGAACCTCACGGCAGCGGCGAACAATGTGCCGGTTGTCGGCGGTAACGGCGCCTACGTGGGGGCCCAGGGGGTCGTCACCCACCGAAACATCGGCAGCCAGGACTCGAACAACTCGGCCGACGTGATCCACCTGACGAACTAGCGCGGCTCCTGCGGGTCCCGACGTGGTGGGAACAGGCGAGGTGCCGCTGCCCGCGCCACCACGTCGGTACGGCTTCGGCACAACCTGCCGGTTGCGGGGCCTGGCGAGCGCCAGGTCGGGCTTCGCAGACGACCAGGGCTCGGCGCAACCGGGACGTAGCGGACCCGGCCGGCTCGCTGTGCCTGCCGGCGAGATCGCCAGCGGGACGAGGAGGATGAGGACGAAGACGCCGACGACGGTCGCGGCGGCATGCCGGTTGACTCACCGCCCGCGTGTTGGCCCCCGCCTCGAAGACGTGGTAGAAGCGAGGCGACGATCAGCCCGCTCAGGACCGGGCGGGCTAAGCTCCCGTCGATCGTCCAGCTGGCTTTTCGCGGAGACCTTTTCTTGAGCGCAGCCGAACCACAGGCCGTTTTGTCGCCGCTGACCGAGGCCGCGATCTTCCTCGTCTTCTGCGTGGAAGCCGGCGGCGAGGAGCAGGTGCGTGCGCTGCTCGCCGATGTCAGCGCGCTGAAGCGATCGGTCGGTTTTCGCATCCCGGAGGGTGAGCTCACGTGCATCGCCAGTCTCGGCAGCGCTCTTTGGGATCGCCTCTTCGGGTGGCCGCGTCCAGCTGGCCTCCATCCCTTCCGCGAGCTTGCCGGCTCGAGGCACACGGCAGTTGCGACACCGGGCGACCTCCTCTTTCACATCCGTGCACACCGTCTGGATCTCTGCTTCGAGCTCGCTCGGCAACTGACGCAGCGGCTGGCAGGTTCTGCCGGCGTGGTCGACGAGGTCCACGGCTTCAGGTCGTTCGACGAGCGTGACCTGCTCGGGTTCGTCGACGGTACCGAGAATCCCGAGGGGGCTGCCGCCTTCGCCGCGGTCGTGATCGGCGACGAGGATCGGGAGTTCGCCGGCGGAAGCTACGTCGTCGTGCAGAAATATGTTCATGACCTCGTGACCTGGGACGCTCTACCCGTCGAAGAGCAAGAGCGAGTGATCGGTCGCTCGAAGCTGAGCGACATCGAGCTCGCGGACGACGTCAAACCGACCAACTCGCATGTCGCGCTAAATACGATCGTCGACGGCGGCGGGGAACGTCAGATCGTGCGCCTCAACATGCCGTTCGGGCGCGTGGGCGCCGGGGAGTTCGGTACCTACTTCATCGGCTATGCGCGGATGCCGGACGTGATCGAAGAGATGCTGTCGAACATGTTCCTCGGCAAGCCGGTCGGAAACTACGACCGGATCCTCGACTTCTCGACCGCGGTCACGGGCGGTCTCTTCTTCGCCCCTGCCGCGGGCTTTCTCGACGGTGTGCCGGCTCGATCGCGGGTCACTGCGGCGTCCGTAGCCGAAGCGGTCGAGAGCGAACCCGCCCCCGCCGCCCTCGTCGATCGATCGCTCGGAATAGGCAGCCTGAAAGGAGCCTCGTCATGAATCACTTGCTTCGCTCCCATGCGCCGATCAGCGACTCGGGCTGGGAGCGTCTCGACGAAGAAGCGCGCCAGCGGCTGACGCCGCAGCTCGCCGCGCGCAAGCTCGTCGACTTCCACGGACCGCATGGGTGGGAGTACTCGGCGACGAATCTCGGGCGAACCGTCCCCCTCGAGAGCTCGACGCTCGTCGCCGGGGTGTCAGGGCTGCAACGCCGCGTGCTTGCGGTCGCCGAACTGCGGGCGGACTTCGAGATCAACCGAGGCGAGCTTCGCGCCGCCGATCGTGGCGCCGACGACCCCGACCTCGCGGCCCTCGACCACGCCGTGGAGCGCATGGCCCAGGCGGAGAACATCGCCGTGTTTCATGGCTGGCCCGGAGCGGTGACGGGAATCGTTGAAGCATCGCCCTACGAGCAGGCGCAGCTCGGCGAGGAGACAAACGCCTATCCCAGCCGGGTTGCCGGCGCGGTCGAGGAGCTACTGGCGAGCGGGATCGACGGGCCGTATGGCGTTGCGCTCGGACGCGAGCAGTACCGGCGAGTCGTCGAAACCGCCGAGTACGGCGGGTATCCGTTGCTCACTCACCTGAAGGAGATCACCCGGGGGCCGGTCGTCTGGGCGCCGGGCCTCGTCGGAGCCGTCATCCTGAGCCTGCGCGGCGGCGATTTCCTCTTCGAGTCCGGCCAGGACATCTCGATCGGCTTCGAGACCCATGACAACGACACGGTCGGCCTGTACCTCGAAGAGAGCTTCAGTTTCCACGTCGCGACGCCCGAAGCGGCGATCGCGCTGGCGCCGTAGGCCAAGGACTCTGAAACGATCCCGCCCGCACCGGCAATGATCGCTCGGGCTCGGCGATACCGCCCGCTGACGGGGCAGATGCGGTCGGCGTGACCGGATCAGGAGAGGCGGTTAGTCAGCTCCGTCCGGCGCTAGCCCGGCCTGGGTCAGCAGATGCCGGAGGTCGACGATCATCTGGGTGCCGACGTCCTTGCCGTGCGGCTTCGTCAGGACCTCGGACACGTCGCCCACGGTGACCTTGAGCTTGCCGTTGTGTTCCTCGGTCGTGCCGCCGACGGCTTCGAGGAGCGAGGTCACCTGTCGCCACTCGAGGTTGCCGCTGGCCGGATGGCGGAAGATCTTCTCGAGCGTGTCGCGGTGGTGGTTGTTAAGGTGCTCGTCCATGAGTAGCCACCATAGTGTGGCGGTTTTTGTCCTCTCGCGGGCGTGATCGGTCGCGGCGCCGGCGGAAGACGACAGAGACGAGGCAGGCAAGCCGCTGCGCGGCGTCGGCGCCGGCAGCTCGGAACAGAGCCGGCTGCTGCCGGTGGCCCGTGAGCGGGTAGAAAAGCCCGTGCGGGAGGGGTCGAGTCGGTCGAGCGAGGAGGAGGGTGAGATGGAAGGAAGGAGTGCTGTCCCGGAGATGCGGCTCGAGCTCGTGCCGATCCCGGTATCAGACGTCGATCGGGCCAAGGCGTTCTACCTCCAGGCCGGGTTCGGCGATCTCCACGACACGCAGGTGTCGCCGTCGATGCGCGTCGTGCAGTTGACGCCGCCCGGATCGGCCTGCGCGATCGTCTTCGGGACGGGGATGGGGCCGCTCACCGACATGGTCCCAGGCTCGGTCAAGGGAATCCATCTGGTCGTCGCGAGCATGGCCGAGTCGCGGGCAGCCCTGCTCGAACGCGGGATCGAGCTGGGCGACGTCCAGGACCTCGGCGGCGTCCTCTACTCGTGGTTCGGCGATCCCGACGGCAACCTCTGGACACTGCAGGAGTGGCCCGCGCAGCCCGCTGCGCTAGCAAGTCCCGCGCGATCCCAACCGGCGCATCGGCCTGACGGGAGCCCGCCCGCGCGCTGCCGACCGGTGAAGCTCCGCTCGACCGTCGCGGTCCCCGCGGCGGCTCGTCGAGCGACCCGCCGCGATTCTCGGCTTCGCGCCACGCGAGCAGATCCGAACCGCTCCGACCCGAGAAAAGGCCGGGCAGGAATCCGGGACGGGGTGCATAATGGGTGGGCGTTTGGTGCAGGCACGACTTCGGGGGGCCGAAGAATGAGGGTGTTCAGATCGTGGCGGGCGTTGATTGCGCTCGTTGTCGGGATGACGTTCGGGTACTCGGCCACGAAGGTGTGGGTCGAGGCCGAGCCGGCGAGCGCGCGCGGCAATAGCTAACGATGAACCATCCTCGACCGTGCGCACGAGCGCGAATCGACCCGCCAATCCGAGCTTGGCGTTAGCGTGCAGCAACATCCGTGCCCTCCTTTGAGCGTGACTCCGGGAAGACCCACAGCCGCAAAGGAGGGCACGGAGAGAACCCCTCGGTCGTTCACACCCTCTGTCGGCAGGTCAGCTAACCGGGCCGCCTGCAATTCGCCGCCGCTCCGGCCGGGCCGGCGGGCGCGCTTGGGGGCGCCGCCCGTCCGGTCGGCGCGCTAGGTTGCGGCGTCCAATGCCGTCGTACCGCATGATCAGCGTCGAAGGCGAGGATTTCGGCTCCCTCCGGGCGTCTGCCCCCGACTGGCGGGCGGGCGACCGCATCCACCGGGGCCGCGGCGGTGATCTGCTCGTCGTCCGCCTGGTCGAGGCCGAGCCGGGCGACGAGGTCGACGGCTACCTCGTGGTCGAGCCCGCGCCGTGAGTATTCTGGTTGAGAGCGCAATGATCGGGCCCGAGAGGATCGAGCTGTTCTACTGGGAGGGCTGCCCGTCACATCCCGAGGCACTCGCCCTGCTCGAGGCCCTGCTCGAAGAGCGCGGGGTGGCGACGGCGGTCGAGCTGCACGAGGTCCGCTCGCAGGCGGAGGCGGAGGCACTCGGCTTTCCAGGCTCACCAACGATCAGGTTCGACGGGCGCGATATCGATCCCGTCGGTGCCGACGCACCGGCGTCGCTTACCTGCCGGATCTATCACCTGCCCGATGGGCGGGTCTCGCCGGTGCCGAGCCGTGAGCAGCTCGGGGATGCTCTCTCGTGAGTCTTGCGCTCGGTCAGCCGCCGCCGGAGTTCGCCCTGACTGGAGTCGACGGCCGCGAACACGCGCTGGGCGACTACGACGAGGCCGAGCTCCTCGTCCTGATCCAGTCCTGCAACCACTGCCCGTACGTGATCGCCTGGGAGGAGCGGATGGTCGGCATCCAGGCCGACTACGCCGCTCGGGGCGTCCGTCTTGTCGCCGTCAACTCGAACGACGCCTCGCGGTACCCGGGTGACTCCCTCGAGCAGATGACGGCGAGAGCGGCAGAGCGCGGATTCAACTTCGACTACCTCTGCGACCCGACGCAGGGCGTTGCCCGCGCACTCGGGTCGGAGCGGACACCCGAGGTGTTCGTCTTCGACAAGGGGCGCCGGCTTGTCTACCACGGCGCGATCGACGACAACCGCGATGAGACGGCGGTCGAGCGCCGCTACCTGCGTGACGCGCTCGACGCCGCCCTGGCCGGCCTGCAGCCGGCGCCCGCCGAGACGCCACCGGTTGGCTGCTCGGTCAAGTGGCTCCCGTAGCGGGGTTCCGCCAAAAAACCGCGGCCGGCCGCGGCGCCCGATCCCTTTTCGTCAGCCTGTGATTAGTGGGATGATCGTCGCCCTCCGATGCGGCCTTCGCTGCTCTGTACCGTCGCCCTCGTGGCGCTTCTCGCCGCGCGCGCCCACGCGGCGCCGCCGCCGCCGATCGTCTCGGCCTTCTACTACCCGTGGTTTGCGACGACGGTCGAGGACGGGAGCTATGCCCATTGGGCGCAGGACGGCCACGACCCGCCGAACGACATCGCCTCGGTCTACTACCCGGCGCTCGGTGTCTACTCCTCGGACGACCCGGCGGTGCTCGACGCGCAGATGGCCGAGATCCGGCGCGCCGGGATCAACCAGATCGCCGTCTCGTGGTGGGGGCAGGGATCACCCGAGGATCAACGCCTGCCCGCGATCCTCGACGCTGCGGCGGGCTTCGGGATCGACGTCGCCGTCCACATCGAGCCCTACAGCGGCCGTACCGTCGCGAGCGTCGAGAACGACGTCAGCTACCTGGCGGGGCTCGGAATCCGGACGATCTACATCTATCAGGCATTCACGGGTATCCCGCCGGCGGCGTGGGCCGCCGCGAACGACGCCTGGCACGCCGACGGGCTGACGACCTGGGGCCAGACACAGCTCGTCGGGCAGGCGGTCGCCGGACACTTCAGCGGCGTCTACACCTACGACATCGTCAACTGGGACGGGGCGAAGTTCGCACGCATCTGCGGTGAGGCCCACCGGCACGGGATCCTCTGCGCACCGTCGGTCGGGCCAGGGTACGACGCGCGCCGCGCGACCGGCGACCCGCACGTGAAGCCCCGGCGTCGGCGGCAGGACCTACGACTCGATGTGGCACGCGGCGATCGCGGCCGGAGCCGACGAGGTGACGATCACGTCGTTCAACGAGTGGCAAGAGGGAACACAGATCGAGCCCGCGGCGCCGCCCGCCCGGCACGGCGACTACAGCTACATCTCGTACGACGGCGCCTGGGGGCTCACCGGCGTTGCCGCCGAGCCGGCGTACCTCGATCGCACCGCCTACTGGGTCGCGAGGTACGACAAGGCGTGGCGATCGCGGACGTATCCGACTCCCACGTAACCTTGAGCGCGTGACCGCCGCGCCATCAGTCTCGCGGCCGCTCGCGCAGCTTCCGAACGCGCTGACGGTCGCCCGGCTCGTCGTCATCCCGGTCTACGCCGTGCTGATCCTCTCGTCGATCCACGGCCGCAGCTGGGGTGCCGCGATCCTGTTCGCCGCGGCCGCGGTCACCGACCAGTTCGACGGATTCCTCGCCCGGCGCTGGCACGTCGAGTCGCAGTTCGGGAAGATCGCCGACCCGCTCGCCGACCGCCTCCTGATCGACGTCGCGGTCGTCCTCCTCTGGTACGCCGGCCGGCTCCCATGGGTCGCGTTCGCCATTCCGGCCCGAGACGTCCTCG
Source organism: uncultured Actinomycetota bacterium (assembly GCA_963765345.1). GTDB lineage: Bacteria > Actinomycetota > Thermoleophilia > Gaiellales > Gaiellaceae > PALSA-600. Next base: position 108,452 of record CAVXWI010000007.1, on the reverse strand, counting down.
TGATGGGGTTGACGCCGTTCGCCGTCGCCCGCGGCTACAAGTTCGAGGTCAACCGGCTCGGGAAGCTCGCGACCTGGCTCCTCTACCTGAGCCTCGGACTCGTGATGGTCGTGCACGCGAGCTGGCCGCGTTGGATCTTCTGGACGGGGTTCGTCCTCGCGCTCGCCTCGCTCCTGCTCTACCTCCGCAAGGCCCGGCAGGAGATCGGAGTGGGGCAGGGAACATAGAATTCTCAACTTGAGGTTGACGGTTGGCCTACCGTCCGCTGTAATCAGTGTCAGGCGAACGAAAGGGCTCGGTGGTGGATCTTCTCCCGGATCTTGGCTCCCTGTCGGATGAGGAGCTGAAGCAACTGAAGGACGATCTCGAAGCGCAGGAGCAGCGGCTGAGCTACGACCGGCGCGTTCTGCACGGCAAGATCGACATCCTGCGGGCCGAGATCGTCGCCCGGCTCCAGCGCACAGGGGGACAGAGCGCACTCGATGAGCTCGACGTCGAGCGGCTGAGCGAGATCCTCGCCGGCAAGGCCGCTCCGGCCCTGCCTCCCGAATGAGCGAGGTGCGGGCCGCCCGGTGAGCCACGTCTACTGCAGCGAGTGCGGCTTCCTGAACCCCGAGGCGGCGAACTACTGCTCTCGCTGCGGGGCCCTGCTCGACAAGGGGAGCGCGGCGGCCGAGACGACGCAGTCGTTCTCGGCCGACGAGGTCGGCGAGCAGGAGCATGATCCGCTCGACGGTCTCGAAGGGCCGGCGCTCGTCGTTCGCGCGGGCGGCGGACGGGCGGGGGAGACCTTCCATCCGGCCGCGGAGCGGACGCGGATCGGACGCTCCCCGGACTGCGAGATCTTCCTCGACGACGTGACCGTCTCCCGCAACCACGCCGTGCTTCTCGAGCGGGACGACGGGTTCTACGTCGAGGACGAGGGATCGCTCAACGGCACGTTCGTGAACCGCCACCGGATCGACAGCGCCCGCCTCGAGAACGGGGACGAGGTGCAGATCGGCAAGTACCGGATGACCTTCGTGGAGGGGCGGGCATGAGCCTGCTCGAGTCGCAGCAGCAACAGCCCCAGAAGCGGGAGCGGCTCCTGCGGATCGGGGAGGTCGTGCGCCGGCTCGGGGACGAGTTCCCGGACATCTCGATCTCGAAGATCCGCTTCCTCGAGGACGAGGGGCTGATCAACCCGCAGCGGACACCCGGCGGCTACCGCCTCTTCGGCGAGCACGACCTCGAGCGTCTCGTCACGATCCTGCGGCTCCAGCGCGACGAGTTCCTGCCGCTGCGGGTGATCCGCGACGAGCTCGCCGTGCCGGGCGCGACGGAGCGCAAGCGGCGCCGACCGGCCGGGCTCGGCGAGCGGGTCGAGCTGATCGAGCTCGGCGAGCTCTGCCGCCGCGCCGGCGTCCAGCCGGAGCTGGCCAAGGAGCTCGAGGACTTCGGCCTCCTCTCGCCGGTCGGGAGCGGGGCGGCGAAGCGCTATCCCGAGACCGACGCCGACGTGGCCATGGTCTGCTCCCAGCTCATGCGCTTCGGCGTCGACGGCCGCCACCTCCGGACGTTCCGGACTGCGACCGACCGCGAGGCCTCGCTCCTCGACCAGCTGATCGCGCCCGCGCTGCGCTCCCGGAACGCCGACCGGCGCTCGGCCGGGCTTGCCGACCTGCAGTCCCTGACCGAGCTCGCCCAGGAGCTCGCCGCGCTGCTGCTCTGGCGCGAGGTGCGGGAGATCGCTGCCCGATGACGACGGTCGACCTTCGCTCGCGGATTCGAGAAGTCGACGACTTTCCAACCCCGGGAGTCGGGTTCAAGGACATCACGCCGCTCTTGGCCGACCCGGTCGCTCTCCAACAGACGATCGACGAGCTCTCGACGTGGGTCTCGGCCAGGGACGCGGACCTCGTGGTCGGAGCCGAGGCGCGTGGATTCATCCTCGGTGCCGCCGTCGCGGCCCAGTCAGGCTCGGGGTTCGTGCCGGCGCGTCGGCCCGGCAAGTTGCCGCCGGAGACCGTCGGAGCGACCTACGTGCTCGAGTACGGCGAGAACGTGCTCGAGGTGCATCCCGACCTATTCCCGGCCGGTTCGCGCGTCGTGATCCACGACGACGTGCTGGCGACGGGGGGGACGGTGGAGGCGATCAGGGGGCTCGTCGAGCAGGTCGGCGGCGAGGTCGTCGGCGCCTGCTTCATCATCGAGCTCGAGTTCCTGAACGGTCGCTCCCGCTTGCAGGATCTCGACATCTACTCGCTGATCACGTACTGATCGCGTCCTGGTCGGCGCGCGCAGCACCGGAGCAGGGTGGGGGCGGACCCTCGACCCCTCCCGCCAGGGATCGTCTCAAAAGGCAGTTGAACCGATGAACAAGCCGTAGCCGGTTCCCCAGCCCGAGACGACGACATCCCTCCGCCCATGCCAGATCTCCCACACTCCGACAGGCTGACGAAGCTTCTCCTGGTCGACTCTCCGAGGACACCTCAGGAGCGGCTCGAGGCCGAGCTCGGCAAGGAGCTGGCCCGCTTCCTGATGATGGCGCTCGCGGCGAATCAGGGCCGCGTCGGCTCGTCCTCGCCGTAGACCCGCACGTAGAGGAAGATGCCCGCGGCCGCGACGGCGCCGACGACGAACGAGGTCGCGCCCGAGAACCCGACGGCGATCCCGCCGATCCAGATGAAGACCCCGAACGCGAGGGCCCAGAGAAACGACGTAACCCCGTGCGAGAACGCTGGCAACCGCACCGCCGGACATCGTAATGCCTGGCCGCGACGAACCTCGGCTGAACCTCCCGGCCCCTGCGAGGGGAGGCGCTCGCCGGAGAAAAAAAATTCACCGAGCCGGTTGCGCTTTCGTCCCCCGACCCCGTTGGCTTTCCGCTTCCGCGTACAGCCCCTGGGCTCGGCTTCGACCTACCGGCGCTCCGTGCTCGGTGCAGTCGGCAAGCTACTCGGCCGGTGTTGACGGGCGCAAGCGCGGCTGTCACGGAATTGACGCATTTTGCGACGAGAAGGACTTTCGGGCCCCGGTCGCGACGTGAACACTGTGGCGACAGATTCGTGCGGGACAGTGGGCCGTTCTTTCCGAGGGTGCGGGGAGGGTGACGGCTTCAGGTCGGAGGGTGCTGGCGAATGGCTTTCTCGCGACTCAACATAACGCTGCTTATCGTGCGCTCGCATTCCGGCAGGCTCAGCGATCGGGCGAGGACAACCGCGTGATCGTCGATGCGGAGCGGCTGCTCGAGAGCGAGGAGCTCGCCTTGCTCGTCGAGATCGCCGAGGAACGCGGCCGGGTGCGCGCCTCGCAACTGAACGAGGCGCTCGAACCGCTCCAGCTCGATCAGCTCGAGAGCGAGTCGATCTACCGGGAGCTCGAGAAGCGCGCGATCGAGGTGATCGACGACCGGGCAGACGACGAGCCGCCGCGGCCGATCTACGCCCCAGTCCCGCTCGAGTCGACGACCGACGCGCTCCAGCTCTTCCTGCGTGAGGCGGCGCGGCATCCGTTGCTGACGGCGGCTCAGGAGGTGGCGCTGGCAAAGCAGATCGAGCGCGGAGATCACATCGCCAAACAGCGGATGATCCAGGCGAACCTGCGGCTCGTCGTCTCGATTGCGAAGAACTACCGCAATCAGGGGCTGCCCTTTCTCGATCTGATCCAGGAGGGGACGCTCGGGCTCATTCGGGCGGTCGAGAAGTTCGACTGGCGTCGCGGGTTCAAGTTCTCCACCTATGCGACCTGGTGGATCCGGCAAGCGGTTGCTCGCGCGCTCGCCGACAAGGCGCGGATGATCCGCATGCCGGTGCACATCGTCGAGCGGGTCCACAAGCTGAATCGTGCAGAGCGTCACCTCTGGACCGAGCTCGGGCGGGAGCCGACGCTTGCCGAGATCGCAGGTGAAGCGAACCTTCCGCTTGACCAGGCGCGAGAGGTACGCGCCGTTCCCCGCGCCACCTCACTCGACGCGCCGGTCGGCGAGGACGACGATGCGGTTGTCGGGGACTTCGTCTCCGGCAACGATCCATCCCCCGACGAGCTCGTCGAGGAGACGCTCCGCTCCGAGATGATCGCGCTGGCGCTCCAGTCCCTGCCGCAACGCCACCGCGATGTGATCGTGCTCCGTTACGGCCTGGACGAGGCCGATCCACGGACGCTCGGCGAGATCGGGCGCCGGCTCGGCATCACGCGCGAGCGCGTCCGCCAGATTGAGGTCGAAGCCCTCGGGCGACTTGCCACGCTGCAGGAGATGCAGCTCATCTGAACGCCATGATCGTGCGCTCGGGAACACAAAGCGCGGCACCCAGGCAAACGACGGCCAGGACCTTCATGCCCTTGGATCCTCTGCCGTTTGATCTTCCCAACCGGGCTGCGGGCAGCGCGAGACGACGCGGCGTCGGTCGCCGCGGGCCCCGGGGGCAGTTCTGCGAACGTTCCCGCAAATCCCCAATGCTTTTACGTGCCGCTTTTAGGCGCCCCCGTCGTACAGGCCGCCGGCCAGGAGCGCCGAAACCACGGCCAGGGCGACGAGGAGAATGTAGGTGCCCTTGGGCGAGTAGAGAATCCTTGTCACAGTCGATTCACCCCCCCTCGAAAAGTGGGATTGACGTTCTGTTTCGGTATGTGCCGCGGATTCCCCTCAGGTCAGCCGCCGCAGGTCCGCACGGGTAAACGGACTCGGGGCGTGTATCGGCCGGAGAGCGTCGTTCCTAAAGGGCTAAATCACCCGGACCGAAATCCGGTTTTTGCACGGGAATTCGTGCCCCTTTTGGTGTGAGCGAGACGGAGCGTGTCGCGGCCCCGATGCGCTCGGCCGCGAGCGCCACGGGGCGCCGTCAGAAGCTGGAGTCCTGCAGTGTCTCCGCCGCGCGACGGAAGAGCCCGGCGGCTCGCCGGTCGTCGCCGCGAGAACGGGCGAGGTCGCCCTGGGCGATCCAAGCGGCAGCGGCGTGGGAGTCGGACGAGAGTTTGACGAGGGAATCTTCGGCTTCGGCGAGGGCCGCGTCTGCCTCATCGAGGCGCCCCTGGTCGAGCAGCGCACGTCCGAGCACGAGTTGCGTCCCCCCGACCTCGTCAAGCCTGTCCTCGCGCGAGCCGAGCACGCGCAGGGCATAGCGGGCGTTTTCCTCGGCCGACACCGGATCACCGGTCTTCAGGAGCACCTGTGCGAGCGAGGAGAGAGGAGATGCCAGCTCTTCGTCGCCGTAGTCGAGGCTGAGCGCGAACGACTCGCGAAGTCTCGTGAGCGCGATTTCCGCCCGACCGAGCTCGAACTCGATCACGCCGAGGTTATTGAGGAGCCGCGCGACGTTCTTGTGATCGTCGAGCTCCTCGTAGTACCCCTTCGCCCGCTCTGCGTAGTTGCGCGCAAGCACCCAGCGACCCTCACGCTCGGCGATCAGCGATGCCTGCAGGTACGCCTCCCCAACCGCGTAGGTGTCCTCGATCGAATCGGCGACCTCAAGGGCCCGCTCGATGTCTTCGCGTGCCGCCTCATAGTCCCGCTGTCGCCGGTAGCAGCGAGAGCGCCACGAGAGAACCCACGCCCGCAGCGAGTCGGACGGAGTCTCCGAACGCTCGACAAGCATCAATGCCTCGTCGAAGAGCGCGATCGCGGTCGCGATGCTCGAAACCAGGTAGCGAGCGACGCCGAGCCGGTAGACGATCTCGCCGCGGTCGAGATCCGAGTGCAACGGCCCTTCGGCGAGGTCGCGCGCCTGCTCGAGGAGGCTTGTCGCCGGCCCTACCTCGCCGAGCTTTATTCGCGCCCAGCCCTCGCCTGAGAGCGCCCGTGCCTGCATCTCGTAGGCCCCGGATGCCGCGATCGCCGTCTGCGCCCGGAGGAACTCTTCGATGGCGGCCTCGAACTCGCGCCGCCCGCTCAGCACCTCGGCGCGCGCCAAGATCGCCTCCGTGCGCGCCCGATCATCCGATCGCGACGCCGCTCACGAGCAGGTCGACGTCGACCCCGAGCCGTGCCGAGAGCCAGCCCACCATCTCGTCGGTCGGGCGCGTCCGGCCGCCCTCGATCTGAGAGATGTACTCCTTCGTGCAGCGGTCGCCCGCGAGTTCGGATTGCGTCAAGCCCGCCGAAAGACGGAGCTCCCTCACCCGATCGCCCAGGCTCGAGCTGCCCTGCAAGGCAGGAGTTTCCCGTCGGCCGCCCGGTAGCACCCAGCCAGTGTCGCGCAGCCCCACCGCGATTGCAATCCCCGATCAGACGAATGCGACGCTCTCCTACGACCGAGGACGAGCGGCCAGCCGGCGAAAACGACGAGAAGACGAGCGGCCGGCCGGCGAAACGACGAGAAAAAGGCCACCGGCTTGCGTTGTTTCTCGCCGCCTCAGCCGTCAGGACGGCGCTCGCCACGCGCGTCCCTCGCCGCTCCGGCGCGCCCGGTCTGCCCTCGACCCTTGCGATTGACCGGCTTCTCGTCGCCTGCACGACGTGCGCCCGTGTCTTCCAGCCTCGTCTCAAACGGCGTCAGTCGGTGTCTTGCCGGATCGCGGGGTTACCCATCCTCCCCCCTCCGCCGACCGAGCGAGGCTGCCGTCGTCGGGCCAGGGCGCCCGGCGGGCGGGCGTCCTGAACGGGCAGAAGAGCTGCCGGGCACACCGGCCCGCGAGGTCGGAGGTCGCCTAGCTGAACGACACCGTTCCCGGGCCGGTGATCGATCCCCACTGAGCAAGGGTCGGCGCGTTGTTGCTCAGGTTGCATTGGCCCTTGTGCGGTCCGCTTGTGTATGACGAGCCAACCGCCCCGAAGCTGACCGTGATGAGCACCTTCCCTTTGATTCCCTTGTACAGCCCGGTCCCGTTGAAGAGCGTCACCGGGCCTGTCCCCGCGAAGCGGAAGGAGCACGTCGCCTTGTTGAAGATCGGCTGCGCATGGTTCGTCTTCGCGTTCAGCACCGTGGAGTTGACCTCGAAGGTTCCCTTGTGCAGCCTGATCCTGACGTAGTTGCCGTTGGTGTCGGTCTTGCCGTTCCGGTCGATCGAGAGCGTTGTGCCGTAGTCGCCGATCGCGCCCGTGATGATGATCGTCCCGGCCGGCCCGTTGTTGCCGGTTGCGTGGACGTACACGGCACCGCCGGCCGGCGTCGTCGCCGCCCTTGACGCAAACGCCGATCCTCCGCCGGCGACCGTCGCGAGAGTCACGGCAATAGCGATTGCACCCCTTCCGAGCATTCCTTGACCTCCGAATCGTTGAGAGACGTTGCCCTTCTGGTTGGACTCCTGAAACCGCTTAGACGTCGGCAATGGCAGGCGAGTTTAGACATCCTCCTGACGGCGCTGCTCGTGTCCGGGGTATCTCCTCTGGACTCGATCGAAGGCACCCCCCCTCGGCGGGCAGGCCGCACGAGCGCCAGCCGGTTCGAAGCAGGCTCGTCGCGTCTTCAGAACGACACGTGGAGCCGAGCACCACGCCTGTGGCAAACGAGCCGATGGGCTCGCCAGCTCGTTCGCGAGCGTCTCGGCCTCGGTCGCGACGTCGACGACAAGCACGTAGCACCGCGGCTCCCTGTCTCGAAAAAACCTCGAACGCCCTCGGCTGGGATCTGCAGCTCGCCGGACCGGGCTCGTCAGGCGCTCCGCGTCAATCGTCGGTCGGGGACGAACCAGAGCAGCGAGACCGACGCGTAACAGGCGTACGCCAGATACGGGCTGAGGAAGGCGAGGCCGATCCCAGTGAGGTAGATGACCAACGAGATCATGCCCTTGACATCCGTCCCGACTGCCGCCGCGAGGTGCTTGTCATCGGGGTTCGCGCGCAGGATCGCCCGAACGAGCGCGGTGTAGGCGAGTGCCGCTCCGAGCGCGACGACGCCGTAGGCGACGGCGGGGAGTGAGCGGCCATGTGCCGCCCCTACCCACGCGGTCGTGAATGGAACGAGTGAGAGCCAGAAGAGCAGGTAGAGGTTCGTCCACATCACGGCGCCGTTGATGCGCTCGGTCGCTCGCAGGAGGTGGTGATGGTTGTTCCAGTAGATCCCGATCACGGTGAAGCTGAGGACGTAGACGAGCAGCGGGGCCACCCGGTGTGAGAGGCCGTGGAGGTCGGGGGTGGCCGGGGTTTTCAGATCGAACGCCATGATCGTGATGATCACCGCCATGACGCCGTCGCTGAACGCCTCGAGGCGGTGGGCGTCGATCTCGCGAAGTGCACCGCTGCGCGGTTCCGCCGACGGGCCGCTCATCCGCAGAGAACCCCGGCGGCTCGAGGCTGCGGTGCCGTGGTCGGCGAGCGACCGGGCGTAGTTCGGGACGCGGACACCGACGCAACGCTAGCCCCTTCCGTCGCGGCTCATCGCCTGGGGACGGTCTCGTTCGCTTCTGACGAGGTCGTCGCGACCTCGAGGAAGTCAACCCATCTGTGTCAGGTCAGTCCCTCCTCATGAGTCCCGCGGGGCGTCCGGCCTCGTGAGGCCTGACGCGAGCCGCGCGTGAATCGGTCAGGGCGTAACGGCGTAGAGGCGCCATTCGCCGGGAATGCCCTTCAGCGCGCGAATCCCTCGATCGTGGAACGCAAGTCCCGAGCCGGCAACCAGGTCCTTGACGGCGCTCGAGACGAGCACCTCGCCCGGTTGCGCTTGCGAGGCGATTCGCGCGCCGATGTGCACGGCGATCCCTGCAACCTTGCCGTCCACCAGCTCGCACTCCCCGGTATGCAAGCCCACGCGTAGCTCGATGCCGAGTTCTTGAACGCTGTCGACGACGGCGCGGGCGCAGCGGATCGCCCGGGCCGGTCCGTCGAAGGAGGCGAAGAACGCGTCGCCGGCGTTATCGACCTCTCGCCCGCGGAAGCGGGCGAGCTGGCGGCGCACGAGCCCGTGGTGACGCTCGAGCAACTCGCTCCAAGCCCGGTCGCCGAGCGCGACGGCTCGCTCGCTCGCACCGACGATGTCGGTGAAGAGGACCGTCGCGAGCACGCGGTCCGGCTCGGTCCCCGACCAGCCGCCGGACTCCCAGACCTCGGTGAGGAACCGCTCGATCTCCGACGCCTGGCTGGCGGCGGAGTCGCCGGTGGCGAGATGTCCGCTACCCGGCAGCTCGACCCGACGCGCCCCGGGGATCCGCTCGGCCATGTACCGCGCCACCTCGGGCGGTACAGCCAGGTCTCCCGACCTGTGCAGGAGAACCGTCGGAACACGAATTGCCGGAAGTACGTGCCGGACATCGATCTCCTTGTTCATCAGCGAGAGCGCTTCGACCGCCCCCGGGCTGCCGCTCCAGCGGAAGTAGTCGAGCCATTGCTCGGCCTCCTCGTCGTCGACGAGCATCCGTGCGCGGACGGCCTCCAGGGCCTGCTCACGCGGCCCGAACAGACTCAGATCACGTGCCAGCTCGAGGCGGTAGCCCTCCTCGGTTTGCCCCCACGGGTAGTCGGGCGCCCACATCGTGCGCGGGTAGGCGCCGCCGAGGACGAGCGCTGCGGTGCGCTCGGGATAGGTCGCGGCGAACAGGAGGCACATTGCGCCACCCTCCGAGCTACCAAAGAGCGCCGCCCGGTCCGAGCCGACTGCATCCATGACGGCCCGCACATCGTCCATCCGCGTCTCCAGGCTCGGCGCGCCGCTGACCCGATCGGACATCCCAGTTCCGCGTTTGTCCAGCCGGATGAGGCGCGAGAACGACGCGAGCCGCGCCAGGATCGGCGCAAACGACGGAATCCGCCAGATCAGCTCGATGTGCGTGACAAACGGCGGCACAAAGACGAGATCGAACGGCCCCTCCCCAACGACCTGATACGCGATCCAGACATCACCGCTTCGCACGTACTGAGTCTCGGGCTGCACGAGCACAGTCTCCCGCCTCGCCCGCATCGGCGCCAGCAACGGCCCGGCGCGCGTCCACTCGGGCTGGCCTTGCACTCTCAGGCCGCACGGGTGTCGCCGCAGGCTCCGACAGCTCGACTCGAGGAGACCCGGGGCGCATGACGGGTCGAACCTGAGGTCGTGAGCGCCGGAGGTGAGTTCGGGAATGCTTGCGCCTGCGTCCGCGCTTGCACGTCAATTCTTGCTGGTGTTCGACTGCATCGGGCGGGATCACCCACGGATGCCGTCGTGACTCGAAGACCGAAACCGTTGGCGCCGGGAACGAAGGGTCGGCGAATGCGCCGACGGGAACGGCGATGACCTCTGGCGCATCCGAGCAGGTGTAGAAGACGGTCGCACCGCAGGCAGGGCAGAAATGGAACGTCCGCTCCTCGCCGTTCTCGTCTGAGACGCGTACGTAGTTGCTGAACCGCCCGAGGACGCGCACCTGAGCCGCGATGAACCGGGCCTGGGCGGCGAAGACGCTTCCGGTCCGACGCTGGCAAGCGAGGCAGTGGCAGATCGAGATGCGAATTGGGTCGCCGGCCGCCTCAACCCGGAGTTGGCCACAGCTGCAGGCGGCATCGCGCGCGTCCATCGCCGCCAAACTCTACGAGTCGTTCGACGTTCGCGCCGGGCGGCTCTCCGCGACAGCAGCCCGGGTATCCGGTCCGGAGGGGATCGCGCCGGTCACACGCCGCGACGGCCACGATGCCGCGATCAGTTGAGGAATAACCACGCCTGAATCGGAACCGAGACGCTCGGTGGACCACCCGTGAGCACGACGTTGAATTCGGGGCCGATCACCTCGAAGGAATGAATCGGCCCGCTCGCGCCCAGGGGGAACGCAGCGAGGACTTGCGAGAGCGTCTCGCCGCTGATCTTGCCCATCGCGCAGTTGACCGTCATCGTCACGGCGGTGTGAGGGAACTGGGTGATCTGGAGATTCACCTTCGCATGCTCGGAGCAATCGACAGGTCCGGTCATGAAGATCTGTCCGTGAACGTCGGTCTCGAACGAGCGGTAATACGTCGTCAGCTGCGGTCCTGCCATGACGTGCCCTCCTGTCTTGGTGGGGTCGGATCAGACGACGCCGAAGCCGTTCCCTCTGAACCCTGCCTCGGCCTGGACGCCGTCATGAAGGTCACTCGAGCCGCAGCTACAGCTTGCTGATATCAGATCTCTCTGTCGGAACGCAAATCAGTCAGTACGCAAATCAGCTCGACCCGGCCGCCCACTCCCAAGGAGACCCTCGCGATCCTTCCTCCCCACCCCGGGCGCGCCGCGTGGATGGGCGCTGGAGTCAGCGTCGATGGTTCCGGAGTTCAAGAGCCCGAAGCCATCCCGGCGGTCTGATGGTGAACGAACTCGCGTCCCGTGTTTTGAGCTGCGGTGGAGCTGCTTGCCGGGCCGGTGCTCGCCGTCGGGCCGTGACCGCGCCAGTACTTCCAGGCTAGACGGCGTGCAGCATCCACACATTCGGCTCCCAGTACGTCCCTGAGCCCGAGACATGATCGATCGTTACGGTGCCGAGGCCGCCCGGAAACCAGTAGACACCGCTCGCGGGGAAAGCCATTCCTGTCCACTGCTCCCACTCGGTGATGTCACCGGTAATTCGCATCGAGTGCGGCTCGGGTTTCAAGACGGTGGCGCCGATCCGTTCGTGGGCTCGCAGCCAGGGATCAAAGAGGAGCCCGTCGGAGCGTCGCCAGGCCGCGTAGTGCTCGATCGGCATGAGCGGGTAGCGCTCCTTCCAGCTCGGTCGAACTGGGGCGATCAGAGCTTGAAGGCGATGGCGACGCGCGAGCTCGAGCATCGCCCGGAGGGCGGCGGTGCTCAGGCCGCGGCCGCGAAGATCCCGCGGGATCATGATCACCATCGCGCAGAGCGCGTTGGCACCGTCCTCGTCGAAGCCGCGCGCGATCGCGCCGTCGATCCCGGCGGGCAGATCCTCGACGCTCCCGTCCCAGCGGACAGGAAGCGAGCGTGCCCGGGCCAGAATCGCGTCGTTCGTCACCGACCAGGTGAAACTGGAACCCTGGTTGCTCCTCGATCAGGCGACCCCAGTAGCGGTTGAGAACATCGCCGTGGTTGTTGTACTCGGGAAACGCATCACGGGTCAGCTCCCATGCCGGCTCGGTCAGGTCAGGCCGCTCGGCGACCGTCACCAACTTCATCTCATCGCCACTCATGATGGCGGGACGCCCTGAACCGGTCCGGCTCGCGGGAGAGTCGATCGTTGGAAGGCGCAGGTCGCCAGCAATGCCGCTGTCGGCTGTGACGAGCGTGCCGCAGCTTCACCATCGCTTGATGACGGTACCGGCCAACTCTGCGCGAGGTGCATCTCCTCCCTCGAGTCCAACCAGTCACTGCCGCCAGGGGCCACGTTCACGTGGCGCTCAGGTGATGACCACCAGCAGGCCGAAGATCGCGAGGGTGGCCCCGAAGCACATCCCGAAGTAAACCCCGACCTCGAACTGACGGACGAACGTCTCCGGCTCGCTCGGACGCAAACGTACGAGAGCACGGAAGCTCGCGTTGCCTCGATAGAGGCGAGTGCGAATCCGCTCCGACCGAAGCACGATCATCATCGCGACAATCAGCCCGGCACCGAGAAGGAGAAGCACGAGCCCCTCAACCACAGCTCGCCGTCCCGTACCCGGCCCTGAGCCCATCGGCCTCGCCGCGGTCGGTAACGAAGAAATGCTCGCCGTACCGCTCCGCCGCGGCGGTCTCAAGGTTCGAGCAATCGCGGCGGCTGGCGGCGTTCGCACACCCGAGACGATCGGACGCCTCCCGGAGGAGGCGGTCGAGTCCCGAACTCACAAGCTGCATCCAGACGGACGATATCCACCACTTTACGGTCCTCTGTGCCGGTCTAGGGCCAAACCGAGCCCTGTCAGAGGCGCGTGCTCCCCCGCGGCGGCGCCGAGCGCTGAGGGCACGAGACGGGACAACCGCGTGGGAGGTCGAGTCGATCGGGACGTCGACGCGCTCCACCGGCGCAGCTCAGGCGGCGTCTCTGGGCGCGCTCCTCGCGGACGTAGAGTTCTCGCCGATGCGAAGCGACGCGTCGACCGTCGACGAGTACATCGCAGAAGCGCCGCTGAGCGTCGCGCCTCCCTCGCGCTTCTTCGGATGCTCTGCACCGACGAGCTGCGAGACTTCGAAGAGGCGATGCGATACGGCATGCCGTCGTATCTGCGTGACGGCGAGGTGGAGATCGCCTTCGCAAACCAGAAGGCTCACATCTCCTTCTACGTGCTTCGTCAGGACGCCTTTGCGGCGAACATAGCCCGACTCGGGGGTCTCTCGCTCGGAAAGGGCTGCATCCGGTACCGACGTCCCGACCAGATCGACCCGCACGCGATCCGCGCGCTCCTGGGCTCAACTGCTGCGAGCACCGGACCGATCTGTTAGCGCGCGCGGCCCCGTCGAAGTGACCACCGGCTTCGGCAGGAGTCAGGGCGGGCCGGGCAGCGAGAGAATCTGTTCGCAAGCGAAGAGCAGCAGCAGCGTGCCGACCGTGATGAGCCCATATCGCACCCCGCGGATCGGGAACTGGGTGCTGATCCCGACGAGGAAGAGCACACTCGCGAGTATGACGGTGACGCGCACGTAGTCATCCCCGGTCCGCGCCGCCTGCTCGCCTTCGGCGTAGTAGGCGTCTGCCTGCGCGTCGAGGGTCTGCGAGACAGCCTGGCCGGTCGGTTTGTACTCCGGCATCGCCTGCGGTCCGGATGGCGCGTGCGGATTCGTGAACGGGTGGGTCGCCAACCAGGCGACGAAGGCGACCCGATAGGGAGGTCGGAAGCGCCTCTCGGCAACGCGCATCCCATTCTCGTCACCGGCAACCTTGGCGGTGAACCAGGCGTTGAACGTCGTCGCATCCTCGGCGCTGTAGGTGATCGCCTCCTCGAAGTACCGGTTCGCCTTCGTTCGGGTTGCCGAGGCCTTGGCGAGCTTCAGCGACGACTCGGTCCCCCACTTCGCCGCGGAGAAGCCGGACCAGGCGGCCGTGATCGTGACGATCGAGAGCAGGACCGCCTCGGCAATCGGGATGAGGCGGCCGCCTCCGGCCCCTTCTCCCTGCTCGCCCGAGTGCGCAGAGTGCTTGGCGTGTTCGGCGATCTCCTTGCCGACCTCGGTCGCCGACAGACCCTCAGGCACAACGCGCCTCTGTTTCGATTCCCGTTCGGAGGATTCTGCGCGTGATCAAAGCGACCCCGCGCGGATACTACGCGTCGCTCGGCGCGGCCTGAGCCGGCGAACGGAACGCGGCATGCCCGGATGTGAGGTTGCGCTCGAGCAATGGCCGGACGCCATCGCCGGACTCGCTAACTTCCGTGCGTGCAGCCTCCCGGCTCGCCGCGAGTCGAGGTCTGGCGGATGGGAGTTGAGCTCGCGACCCGCGACGGACGACCGCAGCTCTGGCCCGCCGGAATCGACGTGCGCACCTACCGGGCGTCCGACGCTCGCCCGCTGCACGAGCTGCTCGAGCGGGGCTACCGGCACGGTGGCGGCAGCGTGGCCCGGTTCGATCACTGGCTCCGGCAGACGATGGGTGATCCGGAATGGGATCCCGAGCTGTGCTTTCTGGCGACCAGCGGTGGAGCGCTCGCGGGTGTTGCGCTGTGCTGGACGAGCGCGTTCGTCAAAGACCTCGTCGTCGACGAGCGGTGGCGCCGCCGTGGCCTCGGTGAGGCGCTGCTCCGACAGGTGTTCGAGACCTTCGCACGGCTGGGAGCAACCGCAGTCGAGCTGAAGGTCCACGCGACGAATGCCGAGGCTGTGCGCCTCTACACGCGGGTCGGCATGCAGGTCATCGAACGGTACCCCCCGGCCTGACGGCTCCCCGACCGAGGTGAGGTTTCTGGGTATGTCGCGGATGCTTCCGCGCGCGAGCCATTGACATCCCGTCTGGCAGCAGTTGTGATTCAAGCCTGGACAGGCAGGCGGCGACAGCCGCCGGAAAGGAGAGCTCGTGGAGCTGTATGCAATCGTTCGACGCGAAGGCTGGCGCAGCGCCGGCGATCTTCAGGAGGCGGCCGCACGCTCGACAGCCGTCGGCGACGAGGAGATGTCGGCCGACATCCGCTGGATTCGAAGCTACGTGCTCTCGGAGGAGTCCGGGGGTCTCGGAACGGTGTGCATCTACCAGGCATCGAGCCCGGAGGCAATCCGCGAGCACGCCTCGCGCGCCGACCTTCCGGTGACGGAGATCATCCCGATCGCAGACACGGTGATCGTGCGGCCGGACCCGGTCGCCGGCGCTTGACCGACGCTGAGGGCTGTTGTGACGCGGCGAGCCGCGTCACAACAGCGGCGCCGAGGCGGCGCGGCCGAATCTCAGTACGATCGACGATCGGTCGTCGTCGCAGGGAGGCTGCCAATGCAGTTCGCGCATGTCTTTGCGGGAGTGCCGGTTGCCGACCTTGACTCGGCGCTGCGCTGGTACGAGCGACTGCTTGGACGAGCGCCCGACATGATCCCGCACCGGGACGAGGCCGTCTGGCATCTGACGAGCGACGCGTCGATTTACGTCGTCGTCGACCCGGCACGTGCAGGGACGGCGCTGCTGACCCTCGCCGTCGGGGATCTCAAGCGTGACCTGGCCCGGGTGGCCGAGCACGGGATTCCGACGCGACGCATCGAGGCGCGCGGCAGCCAGCCGGCGAGGGCCACGCTCACCGACCCCGCTGGCAACCTCATCAGCGTCTTCGAGGCCCCAGCCGGGTCGCCCGACACCCGAGCGCCGGGGGCCGGCGGCGAGCGTTTGCGATACTCGCGGGTGATGAACCCGGATGATCTCCGCCGGCTCCGTGCGCTCGGCAGCGAAGTGCGCGTCGCATCGGGACAGATGCTGATCGAGCGCGGGCAGTACGGTGCCGGCCTGTTCGTCATCCTCGAGGGAACGGTCGAGGTCGAGGCGTCCGAGGGAACGAAGGATCTGGGACCGGGCGCGGTTGTCGGCGAGCGGGCGCTGCTCAGCGCCCCGGGAGCGCGCACGGCGCGTGTCCGGGCGACCAGCGACCTGCGCGTGCTCGCCGTCGACCGCCTGGAGATCGAGCGGCTCTGTGCAGACGACCCCGACTTCGCGAGCCGGCTCAGGGGCGACGAGAGTCCGGGCTCCGGTTGATCGAGTGGGAGCATCGCCGACGAACTGAAGGGGGTTGACATGGCCGGTTTCGCGTCCGCGCACCTCGACGAGATCGACGAGATCGACGACGGTCGTTCTCCCTGGCGGCCGATCCGCCACCGCTTCGGCATCACATCATTCGGCATCAACGCCTGGACAGCCGCCGAAGCGGGCGATCAGGTCATCAACGACCACGACGAGGCCGAGCCGGACTCGCAGGAAGAGCTCTACTACGTCGCGTCGGGACGCGCGACGTTTTCGCTTGACGGCGAGCGGCTCGACGCGCCCGTCGGCACGTTCGTCTTCGTCGAGCCCGGCGTGCAGAGAACGGCGTTCGCCGAGGAGGCCGGCACGACGATCATCGCGGTCGGAGGCGCTCCGGGGAAGGCCTACGAGCCGGGCGGCTGGGAGATCTGGGCACCGCTCAGGCCCCTTTACGAGGCCGGCGAGTACGCGGAGGTTGCCCAGCGCGCTCGCGAGCTTGTCAAGGCGAACCCCGAGTATGCCGAGCTGTTCTACAACCTTGCCTGCTGTGAAAGCATGGCCGGCCAGACGGGCGAGGCGATCGAGCATCTGCGGCACGCGGTCGCGATGGCGGAGCGCTGCCGCACGTATGCGAAGGACGACTCCGACTTCGATCCGATCCGCAACGAGCCCGCCTTCCGGGAAATCGTCGACGGCTGAACTCCACGCCGCGGCCGCTCAGCACGGCCGGAAGCACCGCCTCTTGGCGGCTTCGGATCAGCCGCTTCCCTGACGGGAGACGCGGAGGTCGCGTCTCGGCTTCAGGCCTGCGGCGCCGCCTGCCCGGTCGGCGGGCGGCGCCGGGCGATCGCGCGTCTCAGGCCTCGACCGATTCGGTCTGCCGTTCGGGGACATCCACCTGGAGCTCGGGCTCGGCCGCGCGAACACGCGTCGTGCGGCCGCCGAGCTCGGCGCGGACGATGTTCGCCCCTTGCGCCAGCGCCGCGGCCTTGTACATCGCGATCGGGCGGGGCACTCCTTGGCGCCCGAAGCCGCAGTCCGAGGAGAGCACGAGCTTGTCGGCGTCGATCACCTCGAGCGCGGTGCGGATGTCGGCTGCGACGTCCTCGGGCGTCTCGACCTGCAGGCGCCGGTGGCTGATCATCCCGACCGCCACCTTCTTCGGCAGCTTCCCCTTGTAGGGCGCGAAGGCCGGCAGGAGGCTGTGATTGCTCTCCTTTGACTCGATCGTCCAGACGTCGGCCTTCAGCCTGTTCAGGTAGATGTCGACCGAGGGCTCGTAGGAGATCTGAGGGTCGAAGCAGTGCTGGGCGCCGGGGTTGCCCCAGCACGTGTGCACCCAGACCTCGACGTCCTCGAGTCCCTCGACGGTGTAGTTGAACAGGTCGACGAGGAAGTCGAGCTGCTCGGCGGGAGCGCCGTAGGCGGCGGCGCTGTGGATCGCCGGCTCCTCGATCTGGATCACCTTGCACCCCGCGGCCGCGAGCGCGCGCAGCTCACGGTTCAGGACGCTGGCGATGTCCCACATCAGATCCTGCTTGTCCTCGGCGTAGGCGTCGGTCTCGATCGTCAGCACGGTCGCGGCGAGGTCGGCGGCGATCGTGCCGAACTTGACGGGCCGCTCCGTCCTCGCCTGCGCGATGCGCCAGATCTTCGCGAACTCGAGCGGTACCCGCGGCCCGATCTTGTCGACGACGGTGTGGTACTTCCAGCCGCCGACGATCTCGTTGAGCCACGATCCGATCGGGTAGCTCCAGCCGAACGTCGTCTCGGAGTCGTACGGTGACATGCCGGAAAAGCGCTCCGACGGGTACGAGAACCACGAGCGGCCGCCGATGTCGGCGTCGAGGTGGTAGTCGCCGTTCGTGAGGATGTCGAGCCCGGCAAGCTCCTGGTCGTTCAGGACCGCCCCGACCGCGTCGACGAACTGTTCCCGGTAAGTGACGTCCGCCATCGCAGTCGAAAAGGGACGCTCGAACAGGTTGCCCGTGAACCACGACGGTCGCGGCCAAGAGCCGGTCACAGTCGTCGGCAGGAGCAGCTCCTTCGTTGCGGTCAGCATGTGAGTTTCCTCCTAAGCGCGGGTGGATTGGCGGCGTGACGGATCATGCGTCTCTCAGATGAGTGGTGTCCGGTTGTCGGACTGCCGCCCGACGACGACCCAGATCGCCTCCGCCGGCTGCTGCCCGACTGCCCAGAGCCGGTGGGGCGACGAGGCGTCGAACGAGATCGCCATTCCCGGCAGCAGCTGGTACTCGTCGAAGCCGATCTGGACTCCGAGGACGCCCTTCAGGACGTAGCCGTACTCGTTGCCGCCATGGCGGACGAGCGAGTTCTCCTCGCACGAGGAGGCGCCCGGCGGGTAGACGATCCTGAGGAACTCGACGACCGCGTCGCGTTCGGCGGTCAGGCGCTCCCAGCTCACCCCGTGCTCGAGGTTGATCAAGGCGCGGCTGCCTGGCGCGGTCGTCGGGGCCTCGGCCGCAGCGGGCGGCGCCGAGGCCGGGCCGGGCGGCGAGTCGAGCTGCGCGTCGATCTCGGAGAACAGGTCCCCCATCGAGAGGCCGAGGACGGTCACGAGCGACCAGAGGGTGCTGACCGAGGGGTTCACCTTGTTCCGCTCGATCTGCGAGATCAGGCTTGGCGAGACGCCGACCCGGCGGGCGACCTCACGGACGGTCATCTCCCTGGCGAGCCGCGCCTCGCGGAGGCCCTCGCCGATCCTCGACGGCGCGCGCAGAACGGGAAGGCGTTCGGCGGTTTCCACGGGCTACCGCTCGCCTCCCGATCTGACGGTCGCCTCGGACTCGAGCCGGCCGGCGAGGTAGTCCCAGTCCCGCTCGAAGCGGTAGGAGTGGGCGTCGGGCGGGCCCGGGGCCGAGGTCTCGAGCCAGAGCACCGTGTTCCCGACCGTCTCGTAGAACGCGTGGATGCAACCGACACCGGTCCAGAAGACGTCGCCCGGGTGGAGCGTGTACCGCTCGCCGTCGGCGACGACATCGACGATCCCCTCGAGCATCACGTACGACTCCTCGAACGGATGGTCGTGCGGATGGGCGACCGCGCCGGGCTGGTAGCCGACCATGAACATCGTCTGCAGCCGGGCGCCGAGGCGCTTGTCGACGAGCATCTTGACGGTGATGCCGCTGTAGGCGAGCGCGGCCGTGGCCATGCTCGCGGAGACCGTCGGCTCCTCGACAGGGGCGCCGCGCCTCAGGTGGTCGATGTCCATGTCGCTGCCGCGAAGCAGGAACAGGTGGCGGTTCCTCGGATCGCGAAGGTCGAGCGGCGCAGGCTCGCTCTCCGGGGCCGGGCCGAGAAAGAACGTGTCCGGCGGCTGGCCCTCCCCGCGCGGCCGGGGCGAGGCCATCTCGATCCAGCGCGCCGGGCCTTCCGAGCGCCAGGCGTGGGCGAGGCCGACCGGGATGACCCCGCAGGCTCCGCGTTCGAGCCGGACACCGGCGTCTTCCAGGTACAGGCTCGGCTCCCCCTCGAACACGTAGAAGGTGGTCTCGAAGGAATGCACGTGGCTCTCGACGTAGCCGTCGTCGAGTGCGATCAGCGAGAGGCCGGTGTGCGTCGTCCCCGTCTGGCCGCCGAGGAGCACGGCGCGTGTGAGGCCCGAGCTGTGCTCGGGCGCCGCCGGCAGGAGCTCGATCTCGTCCCTGCGGATGAGACGGTGCATGCTCAGATCCCCTCGCCGCGGTTGCCGACCGCCGAGGCGGGCCGGGGCTCGCTCGCCGCGACGACGCCCTCGTCGACGAGGTCGGCTCCGCGGACGTAGGTGCGTCCGGCCACGAGCAGCTCCGCCGCCGGAAAACGGGTGATCACGCGCGGTCCTGTCGGCGTCACGATCACCTCTTCCTCGATCCGGGCGGCCGAGCGGCCGTCGGTTGCCGCGCAGTAGGTCTCGAGCGCGAACACCATCCCGACCTCGAGCTCGACGGGGTCGTCGAACGAATGGAGCCGAGAGATCATCGGCGCCTCGTAGAGACCGACGCCGAGCCCGTGCCCGAACTGCAGCCCGAACGCGGCGCGCTCGTCGCTCATCCCGATCTCCTGCGCCGTCGGCCAGACCTCGGCGATGTTGTCGGTCGTCTCGCCGGGACGAACCCGTTCGATCGCGTTGTCGAGCCACTCGCGGCACTGCTTGTAGGCGTCGAGTTGCGGCACGGTTGCGTACCCGACGTTGAACGTCCGGTAGTAGCAGGTGCGGTAGCCCATGAAGGAGTGGATGATGTCGAAGAACGCCTGGTCTCCGGGTCTGATCAGCCGGTCGGAGAACGTGTGCGGGTGCGGGTTGCAGCGGTCCCCCGAAATCGCGTTGATCGCCTCGACGTGCTCGGAGCCGAGCTCGAACAGCACCTTCATCGCGGCGGCGACGACCTCGCTCTCGCGGACGCCCGGCCGCAGCATACGGTAGATCGTCTCGTAGGCTGCATCGACGATCCCGGCGGCCTGATCGAGGAGCGCGAGCTCGTCGTCGGACTTGAGCTTCCGCGCCGCCAGCATCACCGGCTGCGAATCGGCGATCTCGAGACCCTTGCGCTGCAGCGCGAGCAGCGTCGTCAGGTCGGGGACGTCCATCCCGACCGGCTCCCCCGCCAGCCCGCGCTCGTGCAGCTCGACCCAGATCATGTCGGCGAGCGCGTCGGGGACACCCGTCGCGTCAGGCATCGCGCCACGCATCGGCGGCACCCACGCCCGCCAGCTCGACTCCGGCAGCCACGGGCAGTAGAGCTGGTGGTGACGCGCGGCCGAGCCGAAGTCCCAGAGAATCGGGTCGTCGTCCCGGAAGACGAGGGCGAAGCGGATGTTCTTGTCCCGCTCCCACGTCCCGATCGCCGTGCTCGTCACGTAGCGCAGGTTGTTCGGGTCGAAGAGCAGCAGGCAGCCGAGCTCGGAGGCGGCGAGCGAGGCCTTCGCCCGGGCGAGGCGATGCTCGCGCAGCCGGCTGAAGTCGATCCGCTGCTCCCAGTCCACGGCCATCGTCGCGCCCTGCGAGGCGATATGGGTTCCGCTCACGAGCGAGTCACCCCTCTCCGATCAGGTTCGGCTGGAGTCCCGAACGCTCCTCGAGTTGCAGCAGAAGTGCCATGAAGTCCTCGTCCGCGTGACCTGCCTCGCACGCCGAGTCGAGCAGGGAGCGTAGTTCGGTCGCCACTGGCAGCTCGGCGCCCGTCTCCTCGGCGAGGTCGAGGACGAGGTCGACGTCCTTCAGCAACATCGACGTCGTGAACGTGGCCGAGTAGTCGCCGCGCAGGAGCGGCTCCGATCTTGTAGCCGATGAAGGTCGAGCCGACGACGGAGGCGCCGATCGCCTCGAGCAGCGTCCTGCGGTCGAGGCCGGCCGATTCGCCGAGCACGAGGCTCTCGGCGAGCAGCTCGGCCGTGCCGCCGACGAGCACCGCGAGGACGAGCTTCAGCACACGCGCGTGCTCGCCGTCGCCGAGCCGCCGGACCGTCGGGGTGATCGCGGCGAGAACGGGCTCGCAGCGGTTGATCGCCCCGGCGGGGCCGGAGACGAAGATTGTGGCCTTCCCGCTCGCGACCGCTACCGGGTTGCCGCTGATCGGGGCGCGCACGTAGTCGACGCCACCCTCCTCCGCGCGCTCGGCGACGCGACGCGACGCCGTCAGCGAGATCGTGCTCATCTCGACGAGGATCGTGCCGGGCCGCGCGTGGACGAGGATCCCGCCGGGGCCGAGGACGAGGGCCTCGACGGCGTCGTCGTCGGCGAGGCTCGTCAGGCAGATGTCGTTCTGTTCGAGCGCCAGGCCGGGCGCGTCGAGCACCCCGGCGCCGTCGTCGATGAGGGCTTGCGCGCGTCCCGGCGTGCGGTTCCCGATCTGGAGCGGCAGGCCGGCATCGAGGAGTCGCGCCGCGAGCGCCAGACCCATGTTGCCGAGTCCGACGAGGGCTACCCGCGGCGGCTCGCTGGTTCCTTCGGCGCTCATCGAAGCAGCCAGCCGCCGTCAACGTTGAGGTTGATGCCGTTCACCGCACCGTTCTCGAGCAGGAACAGCGAGGCGTCGACGATCTCGTCCATCCGTACGAGCCGCCCGAGCGGCGTGCGGGCCCGAAAGGGGTCGAGCACCTCGGGCGGCTTGGCAGACCAGTACGGGCTGTCGCCGATGATGGAAGGATGAATGCCGTTCACGCGGATCGGCGCGAGCTCGACGGCGAGGGTATTGACGATCCCTACCACCCCGCCGTTCACCGTCGTGACCGTGGTCGAGCCCGGGTAGGGGCGGCGGAGCGCAAGACCGCCGAAGACGAGGATCGACGCGCCCTCGCCGAGCCGCGGTAACAGGGTGTGCACGACCTCCGTATACCCGACGAGCTTCAGCGTGATCAGGCGGGTGGCGCGGGCGAGATCGTAGTCGGCGACGGAGTTCTCGTCCCGCTCGATCGCGCCGAGCACGAGCCGGTCGACCGCGCCGATGCCGGCCAGGCCGGCCGCGATTCCTTCCGGCTCGGCGAGGTCGAAGGCGCAGGCGGACACCTCACCGGCGGCGCTGACCGTGCTCGCCGCTTCCTCGGCGCGAGCGAGGTCGCGGCCGGAGAGAACGACGTCGCGTCCCCGCGCCGCGTACGCCTCGGCGAGCCGCAGGCAGATGCCCGACGTGCCGCCGACGATCACGACTGCTCCGCTGCTCACCGGGCGCACGATAGAGGCGTCGTGCAGTCTGAGTCAACTCTTTCGGCGGCTCCTGCCCCGCGAACGCCCGGCGGCGAGAAGTGACGCTGAATTATCGGTTGCTTTCGGCCGGCGAAGATGCTAGACACTGGCCCGCTACGTTCAGCGACGCTGGACGGACTGAACCGAGAAGGGAGACGACCGTGCCCAAGCGCGTGCTGCTCCGGGGCGGCGATGTCCTGAGCATGGATGCCCGCACCGGGGACATCTACGGCGGCGACGTCCTGATCGAGGGCGACCGCATCGCCTCCGTCGCGCCGAGCATCGAGGTCGCCGAGGCCGAGGTGATCGACGCGTCCGGCTGCATCGTCATGCCCGGGCTTCATCGACTCGCACCGGCACACGTGGGAGACGGTGATCCGCGGGATTGCGCCCGACGTCAGCCTCGGCGGCTACTTCGACCTCGTCCTCGACCAGCTTGCCCCGCCTACCGGCCCGAGGACGTCTACGCCGGCAACTACCTCGGCTCGCTCGAGGCGATCGATGCCGGCGTCACGACCGTCCTCGACTGGTCGCACATCAGCAATACACCCGAGCACGCCGACGAGGCGATCCGCGGGCTTCGCGACGCGCGGCTCCGCGCGGTGTACTGCTACGGGAACCCGAACACCTCGCTCGCCGACTGGTGGTACACGAGCACGCTCGAGGCGCCGGAGGACATCCGCCGCGTTCGCGACCGAGTACTTCTCGAGCGACGGCGGCCTGCTGACGCTGGCGATGGGTACCCGTGGCCCCGGCTTCTGCACCCCGGAGGTCGTCCGCCACGACTGGGACCTCGCCCGCGACGTTGGCGCGCCGATCAGCGTTCACGTCGGAATGGGGCCGTATGCAGGGCGTTTCTCGATGGTGAAGCAACTCGACGAGCTGGGTCTCCTCGGCGACGACACGACCTACATCCACTGCAACTACCTCTCCGACGAGGAGTTCCAGCTGATCGCCGACTCCGGCGGGAAGATCTCGATCTCGCCCGACGGTCGAGATGATCATGGGGCACGGGACGCCGCCCACGGCGAAGGCGCTCCGGTTCGGGCTCCGTCCGAGCCTCAGCATCGACGTCGTCACGACCGTGCCCGGCGACATGTTCACGCAGATGCGGTTCCTCTTTGCCCAGGACCGCCTCCAGGCCCACGAAGCGGCGTTCGCCGCCGGCAGCGACGAGGAGCCGACGCTCCTCTCGAGCCGCCAGGTGCTGGAGTTCGCGACGATCGAGGGCGCCCGCGTCTGCGGTCTCGAGGAGCGCACCGGCTCGCTGACACCCGGCAAGCAGGCCGACGTCCTCGTCCTCCGCTGCGACCACTCGAACACGTGGCCGGTGATCGACCCGGTCTCGACTGTCGTGCTCCAGGCCGACACCCGCAACGTCGAGACGGTCTTCGTCGCCGGGACGCAACTGAAGCAGAACGGGAAGCTCGTCGAGGGCGATCTGCCGCGAGCACGAGACTTCGCCACCGCGTCGCTCGAGCATCTGCTCACGCACACGACAGTCCAGCCGCACTGGGTCCAGAGCGCCCAGACGGCGACCCAGCGCACCCTGATCATTGTGCAGCAGAACTACCCCGCTTGACTTGAACTGTTCAGTAGTCCTACACTCGCGCCCACTGCTGCCAGACGGCAAGGCATCGTCCGTCGGTTGTCTCAGGGCCGTTACCGCAAAGCAACCGTGCAAAGGAGGTTCAGTACAGTGAACCGCATCCTTCCCGGATTCCGCGAGGTCTGGGCGCAAGGTTTCGCTGCTCCTCATGCTCGTCGTCGCACGCGCTGCTCACCGCGGCGCGGCGCAGGTCGAAATCGGCCACTGCGCGACGGAAGTCCCCCGTCCGGATCGCGTACCTCTCGTTCGCGGTCGCCAACAGCTACGACGCCCCGATGCTCGCGGCGGCGAAGGCGGCGCGCGAAGGGCAGGCGCGACGATCACGGTGCTCGACGCCAACAACGACCCGAACACCCAGTTCGCCCAGCTGCAGACGGCCGCGACGTCGAAGCAGTACGACGCGATCATCGTCCAGCCGATCTTCGGAACGGGGCTGGTCACCGAGGTGAAGCAGGCGATCAAGAACGGCGTCAAGGTCGTGAACATGGACCAGGAGCTCGGGCCGAACCTCAGCACGTCGGCGCCGCAGGTACCGGGCCTCTCCGGGAACGTCGTGTTCGTGCCGACGAACATCGGCACGAAGCTCGGCAAGCTCGTCCTCGACGGCGTGCGCGGCGAAGAACCTGAACCCGTGCAACGTCGGCTACCTCTACGACATCAAGGCATCGGCGCTCGATGTCGCGATCCGCGACGGCTTCAACAAGTCCGTCGCCGGGCACAGCAACGTCAAGGTCGTCGCCGAGGGCCAGAGCTTCTTCACGCCGTCGAAGGGGCTTGCCGCCGTGCAGACGATGATCCAGGCGAACTCCGAGCATCAACCTGATCGCCGGCTCGGACCAGGGAATCGAGGGCGCCGTCCAGGCCGTCGACCCGACGAAGGTGACGCTCGATCGGCTATGGCGGCAGCGAGAGCGGCCTCGAAGGGGATCGCAGCAGGGAAGTGGTACGGGACGATCATGCAGCTCCCCGCCACCGAGGGCAAGCTCGCCGTCCAGTGTGCGATCAAGGCCGTCGAAGACCGGCAAGGGCTGTGGCGGGGTCGACCCGGTCGACGCCCTCCCGAGCGGCGGCGTCGTCACCAAGGCGAACGTCGCGAATGTTCAAGGGAGAGTGGCCCGGCTAGAGAATGTCGGAGGCCGCACCGGAAAGTCGGCGCACCACATCGAGCTCCAGGACGTCTCCAAGCACTACGGCGGCGTCCTGGCGCTCGATCGCGTCTCGCTGACTGTCGCGCGCGGCACGGTGCACGCGCTGATCGGCGAGAACGGCGCCGGCAAGTCGACGCTCGGCAAGGTCGTTGCCGGGGCGGTCGTCGCCGACCGGGGCTCGATGTCGCTGGCGGGCGAGCCGGTCGTCGTTCCGAACGCCGAAGGAGGCGCTCGATCACGGCGTGGCCCTGGTCGCGCAGGAGCCCTCGGTGGTCCCGAAGCTCTCGGTGGCCGAGAACGTCCTGCTCGGCTCCGAGCCGCGGGCAGCAGGCTTCGTGCGGCGGCAGGCGCTCGCGCGGCGCTACCGGAGCTCGCGCGGCGCGGCGGGATTCGATCTCCCGCGAGCATGCGCCGGCCGGCCGGCTGCGGACCGCCGAGCAGCAGCAGGTCGAGATCCTGCGGGCGCTCGCCCGCGACGCGACGGTGATCGTGATGGACGAGCCGTCGGCCGCGCTCAGCGGCCCCGACACCGACCGGCTGCACGAGATCGTCCGCGATCTGTGCGCCGCGGGGAAGACGATCATCCTGATCTCGCACTTTCTCGACGAGGTGCTCGCCCTCGCGGACACGGTCACCGTGCTGCGCGACGGTCGGGTCGTCGAGACCCGGCCGGCGGCCGAGTGCGACCGAGGCGTCGCTCGTCGAGGCGATGCTCGGGCGCGCCGCTCACGGCCGCATTCCCGCCGAAGCGGGCCCCTACGCGCCGACGCGCCGACCGTGCTCTCGGTGAGGAACCTCGTCGCCCGCGGCGTGGCCGGGGCGTCGCTCGAGGTGCGAAGCGGCGAGATCGTCGGCCTGGCAGGCCTCGTCGGTGCCGGACGGACGGAGCTGGCCCGCGCGATCTTCGGCGCCGACCCGGTCGTCTCGGGCGAGGTCCTGCTCGAGGGCGGGCGCGCTCGGCGGCAGCCCGCGGCAGAGCCTCGGCGCCGGCGTCGCGATGATCCCTGAGTCGCGGAAGGACGCCGGCCTGCTCTTCACCCGATCGTGCTCGAGAACGTGACGCTGTCGCGGCTCGGCAGAGCTGAGCCGCCTGGCGTTCGTCCGCCGCGGCGCCGAGCGGCGCGAGGGAACGGCGATGCTCGACCAGCTGCCAGGTGCGCGGCGCCCGCCCTACCGCCCGCGTCGGCACGTTGTCGGGCGGCAACCAGCAAAAGGTTCTCTTCGCCCGCATGCTCCTCTGCGAGCCGCGCCTGATGATCGCCGACGAGCCGACCCGGGGCGTCGACATCGGCGCGAAGCGCGCGATCTACGACATGCTCGTCGACTCTCGCCGGCTCGGGAATGGGGATCCTCTTGATCTCCTCCGAGCTCGAGGAGATCCTCGGGCTCTCGCACCGGGTAGTCGTGATGCGGCGCGGCCGGACCGTCGCCTCCCTCGCCGGAGCGGCGATGACCGAGGCGGCGATCCTGGCGGCGGCGTTCTCGGAGCGTCCGGGCGAAGGCGAGGGTGCGTGAACGCCGCCTCGGGAAGCATCGCGAGCACGCGCCGGATCGACCTCGAGCGCGTCCGCGGCCTCGGCATCCTCCTGCCGTTCGTCGTCCTCTTCGTCACGCTGTCCTTCGCGAGCGCTCCCTTCCTGACGAAGGTGAACCTGCTCGACATCCTCGACCAGCAGTCGTCGACGCTGATCGTCGCGGCGGCCGGAACGCTCGTGCTCGTCGCCGGCGGCATCGACCTCTCGGTCGGAGCCGTCTACTCGCTCGCAGGCGTCACCGCCGCCGAGATCGCGCAGCACCACAACGTCTGGCTCGCGATTGCCGTCGGCATCGGCGTCGCCGCCCTCGTCGGGCTCGTCAACGGGCTCGTGACGACCGTCCTGCGGATCAACTCCTTGATCGCGACGCTCGCGATGTCGTTCGTGATCAGCGGGCATCGCGAGCAAGATCACCCAGGGCAACCTCGTCGTCCTCTTCAACCGGCCGGCGTTCGGCAAGCTCGCCCAGTCCGAGTTCGCGACCGTGAAGACGTCGATCTGGCTGATGGTCGGCGCGGTGATCGTCCTCTCGATCGTGCTCGCCTGGACGACCGCGGGACGCTACATGTACGCCGCCGGCGGCAACGCCGAGGCGGCGCGGCTCGCCGGCGTGAGCGTCGGCAGGATCCGCGTCCTCACGTTCGTCCTGAGCGGTGCCGCCGCCGGACTCGCGGGCGTCATCGACGCCTCGCGGGTGCTCAGCGCCTCGGCCTCGACCGAGGACACGACCCTGGCCTTCACGGTGCTCGCGGGTATCGTGGTCGGCGGCACGAGCATCCTCGGGGGCGACGGGGCCGTCTGGCGTTCTGTCGTCGGCGTCCTCTTCATCGCGTTGATCGGCAACGGCTACATCCTGCTCGGCCTCGACCCGCTCTACGAGCAGATCACGATGGGCGTGATCCTGATCGGCGCGGTCGCGCTCGACTCCTGGGCGCGGAGGCACAGCTGATGGCAGCGACGGTCGGGCTCGAACCGGCGATCGCGCTCGCTCTCTACCGGCGGATGCTGCTGATCCGCGGGTTCGAGGACCGGGTGCAGAGCCTCTTCCTACGCGGCGAGGTCTACGGGACGACCCACCTCTACTCGGGGCAGGAGGCCGTCGCCGTCGGGTGCGCGAGCGTGCTCAGGGTGGGCGATCGGGTCGCCTGCACCTACCGTGGCCACGGCCACCTGCTCGCGATGGGTACGGAGCCCGAGGCGCTCCTCGCAGAGCTGCTCGGGCGGGCGACCGGCGTCAACGGTGGGCGGTCCGGCTCGATGAACGTGGTCGACCCCGACCACGGGGTGCTCGGCTGCTACGGCATCGTCGGCGGCAGCATCGCCGCCGCGGTTGGCGCCGGGCTCTCGCTCCGCGGCTCAAACGCGGTCGCGGTCGCGTACTTCGGCGACGGAACGGTGAACCAGGCCTACTTCTACGAGGGCCTCAACCTCGCCAAGGTTCTCGGTCTGCCGGTCGTCTTCGTCTGCGAGAACAACGGCTACGGCGAGTACACGCCGTTCGAGGCGGTCACGCCGGGCGGGATCATCCCCCGCGCAGCGGCGCTGGCGCTCCCGACGAGCGAGGTTGACGGCATGGACGTGCGGTCGGTACGCGCCGCCGCCGCCGAGATCGTCGAGCGCGTGCGGTCGGGCGGCGGACCCGGAGTTCCTCGAGGCACGTACCTACCGGTTCGTCGGCCACTCACGGAGCGATCCCGGCTCCTACCGGCCGCCGGGGGAGCTCGAACGCTGGCGCGAGCGTGACCCGCTCACGGTCGCGGCGGCGATGCTCGCTGCCGAGTACGGCCTCGCCGCCGACGCCGACCGGGCCGTGGCCGACGTCACTGCCGAGCTCGACCGGATCGAAGGGGCGGCGCTCGCCGCCCCGTTCCCGACCGCCGACGCGATCCCCGAGTTCAACGAGTCGTGAGCATCGTCGACATCGGCATGCCGCGGCTCTCCGACTCGATGGAGGAGGCGACGGTGCTCTCGCTGGCTGAAGCAACCGGGCGAGGCCGTCAGTCGTGGTGAGCCACTGGTCGAGGTCGAGACCGACAAGGCGACGATGGTCTACGAGGCCGAGGCGGACGGCATTCTCGACGAGATCGTCGTCGACGCGGGCGGCACGGCCCGGCTCGGCGCGCCGATCGCCGCGGCTGCGGGTCGCCGCGAGCGCCGCAGCCGCACGCCGCGCCCGTTCCGGCGCGGCCCGTCCGCGCCGCGGCGGCCGGGCGGTCCTTCCTCCCGCCAGCGCGGGGCGCTGCGCGGGCGACGCCTGTCGCGCGCCGGCTGGCCGACCGAGCTCGGAGTCCCGCTCGGCCAGGTCAGCGGGATCGGGCCGGGCGGCCGCATCGTGCGGGCGCGATCGTCGAGACGGCCGCGACCGCCATCCCGCTCAGCGCGGAGGAGCCGGGCGGCCGTGGCGAGGCCGTCGAACTCCCCCAGACGGCGACGCAGCGGACGATCGCCGCGCGCATGTCCGAGTCGCGCGCGACGATCCCGGACTTCACGTCGAGGCCGAGATCGCGATGGATGCAGCCGCGGCAGCTCCGCGAGGTCCAGCTGCGCCGACGCGGCGGCTCACCCTCCCTTCCTTCAACGACTTCGTCGTGAGGGCAGCGGCGCTCGCACTGCGTGAGCACCCCGCGCTCAACGCGAGCCACGCCGACGGCCGGACGATCCGCCACGGCAGCATCAACATCGGCGTCGCCGTCGCGACCGAGGACGCGCTGGTCGTGCCGGTGATCCACGGCCGACCGGAAGTCGGTCTTCGAGATCGCCGCCGAGTCGATCCGTCTCGCCACCCGCGCCCGTGAGCGCTCGCTGAGCGCCGCCGAGCTCAGCGACGGCACCTTCACGGTCTCGAACCTCGGCATGTTCGGCGTCCGCCGCTTCCACGCCGTCATCAACCCGCCGGAGGCGGCGATCCTCGCGGTCGGCGAGGTGGCCGAGCGCCCGTCGTCGCACGACGGCGAGCTCGTGCCGGCGACGACGATGGACGTGACGCTCTCCTGCGACCATCGCGTCGTCTACGGCGCCGAGGCCGCGCGCTTCCTGCAGCGGCTGCGCGAGCTGCTCGAGCGTCCGGCGCTGCTGCTGATCGACCTGGGCAGCGGCTAGCCCGTGGCCGCGCTCGAGTTCAGGCACGCGATCCGGCGCGCGCTCGACGAGGAGCTCGCACGCGACGAGCGGGTGATCTTCTTCGGCGAGGACGTCGCGGTCGCCGGCGGCGTGTTCGCGGTCACCCCGGGGCTGCTACGAGAAGTACGGCGCCGAGCGCGTCTTCGACACGCCGATCTCCGAGCTCGCGATGACCGGCGCCGCCTACGGCGCCGCGATCACCGGGAAGCGCCCGGTCCTCGAGATCATGTTCGGCGACTTCCTCGCGCTCTCGATGGACAGCGCTGATCAACCAGGCGACGAAGTACTGGTTCCTGACCGGCGGTCGCCAGAGCGTCCCGCTCGTGATCCGCTCCGTCGTCGGCGCCGGCGGCCGGTTCGGCGCGATCCACTCGCAGATGCCCGTCTCCTGGCTGATGGGCATCACCGGGCCTGAAGATCGTCGCGCCGTCGACGCCGGCGGATGCGCGAGGCCTGCTGAAGGCGTCGATCCGGGACGAGAACCCGGTCGTCTTCTTCGAGCACAAGCGGCTCTACTCGCATCAAGGGCGAGGTCGACGACGCCGAGCCGGCGCCGCTCGGCCGGGCCCGCGGTCGTCCGCGAGGGCACCGACGTGACGCTCGTGAGTGCGATGAAGGGCGTGCACGACTGCCTCGCCGCGGCCGACGAGCTCGCCGCTGCGCGGGGTCGAGGCCGAGGTGATCGACCTGCGAACGCTTCGCCCGGTCGACCTCGACACGTGCTCGACGCTCGGTCGTGAAGACGAACCGGATCGCCGTCGTCGAGGAGGGCCCGACTGACCGGCGGCTGGGCCGGCGAGGTCCTCGCGCTCGTCACCGAGCACGCCCTCGGGCGACCTCGACGACGCCTGGCGCATCGCCACGCCCGACTCGCCGATCCCCTACAGCCCGCCGCTCGAGGACGCGTTCCTGCCGGGACCCGAGCGCATCGTCCGCGAGGTGCTGGCCCGGCCCTGACCGGCTCGCGCCCGAGGCCCGGGAACCTCAGCTCAGGAGCTCGGAGCCGTGCTCCTCGAAGATCCGCGCGAGGTCGTGCCGCTCGCCGGCGTCGAGGTCTCGATCGGCTGGTGCATCCGAGGGGTCATCACGAGCAGGTAGCGGGTCGGGGCGGGGATCGCGTTCCAGTACCTGCGGCGTCCCCCGCCGGATCAGCGGCGACTCGCCTGCCTCGACCTCCTAGAGCTGCTCGCCGAAGCGAAAGCCGAGCCGGCCCGGAGCACGAACCACGCCTCGTCGTCGTAGCGGCGAAGCTGGAGGCCTGCGATCGGCCGGCCAGTCTCGATCCCGGGATCGGTCCAGTCCGCGACCACGAACGACTCGCAAACGATCACGGCGCGGCTACCAGCAACCCCTCCCCCGGGACGGCGGGATCCGGTCAGACCTGCAGGTAGAGCTTCAGCGCCGGCGCCGAGCGGCGAAGCTCGCGGAGGGCCTTGTTCTCGAGCTGCCGGACGCGCTCGCGGGTGATGCCGAGGTCGGCGCCGAGCTCCTCGAGCGTCTGCGACGGCTGGCCGTCGAGGCCGTAGCGGCGCTCGAGGACGTGCCGCATCCGCGGCTCGAGCTCGTTCAGCGCGGCGTGCGAGCTCGCTCGCGCGTGCCGTCTCGGCGGTGACCTCCTCGGGCGCAGCCGAGCTGCTCGTCCTCGATCAGGTCGGCGTAGATGCTCTCGCCGTCGCCGACCGGCGTCTCGAGCGAGACCGGGTGCGCCGACGAGCTCGAGCAGCTCGCCGACCCGCGCCGGCGGTCACGCCCGACCTCGACCGCGATCTCCTCGTTCGTCGGGTCGCGGTTCAGCTTCTGGGTCAGCGTCCGGCGGGCGCGCAGCGACCTTGCGGCACCTGGTCGCCGACGTGGACGGGCAGGCGGATCGTCCGGCCCTGGTCGGCGAGCGCGCGCGAGATCGCCTGGCGGATCCACCAGGTCGCGTAGGTCGAGAGCTTGTAGCCCATCCGGTAGTCGAACTTCTCGACCGCCCGGATCAGGCCCATGTTCCCTTCCTGGATCAGGTCGAGCAGCGGGACGTCGGCCTTCGTGTAGTTGCGCGTGATCGACATCACGAGGCGCAGGTTCGACTCGATCAGGCGCTGCTTCGCCTCCTCGTCGCCCAGGTCCTTGCGCCGGGCGAGCTCGCGCTCCTCGGCGGGAGTCAGCAGCCGGCCGTCGCCGAGCTGGCGGACGTAGAGCTTCAGCGGGTCGGCGACGGCTGACCTGCTCCTCGGCGGAGAGCCGCGCGTTCTCGGGCTCGTCGTCCTCCTCGGCCTCGGCCTCGGGATCGTCGAGCGACGGCAGGAGCTCGGGTTCGGGCTCCGAATGCTCGTGCTCGAAGTGAGGTTGCGAGACCGCCATGACGCATCGCTGGTATCGGCGCGTGCGTCTGGTGTCTGCTTGAGGAGACGTGCTGCCCGCAGCCGATGCCGAAAGACGCCATACGACCCTCGGCCGTCTGCCGTCTCAGCCCTAGGATCAGAACGCATGTGTGGAATCGCCGGATACAGCCTCGCCCCCCGCTCGCGGCTCGACCGGACGCTCGCCGCGCAGGCGCTGCTCGCGGCGATCGCCGAGCGCGGCACCGACGCGGTCGGCTACGCCTATCCGGCGCGGCGGGCGCGAGCGGGCCGGCAGTCGTCGTCAAGCAGCGGACGCCGGCCTCGCAGCTGCTCGACCGCGTCGCCGTGCCCGACGGGGCGAACGAGCTGCTCGTGCACGTTCGCGACTTCACGAAGGGCCATCCCGTCGGTCGCCGCGAACAACCACCCGATCCGGCACGGGCCCGTCGTCGGCATCCACAACGGGATCATCGTCAACGACGACGAGCTGCTCGCCGACCACGCCTGCGCCCGCGCCGAGCCGAGCATGACCGTCGACTCCGAGGCGATCTTCGCGCTCGCGGCGCACTCGCGCGAGCGACGCGCAAGGCGCTTCGAGGCGCTCGACGGCTCGATGGCCGCCGCCTGGCTCGACGAGCGCCAGCCGGGCGTGCTCCTGCCTCGCCCGCGGCGTCGGCCGGCCGCTCTGGCTCGGCGAGTGGCAGAACGGCATCGTCTTCGCCTCGACCGAGCTACGCGCTCGCGGTCCTCGAGCAGCTACTGCGGACCGACCGTCCGCAAGCGCGAGCTCGGCGACGGCACGCTGCTCGCGCTCCGAGCACGGCCGGATCGTCAGCCGCGCAGCGCTTCCGGACACCGGCCTACGTCGAGACCGACCCGCTCCCCGCGCTCGCGCGGCCTCGCAGGAGCGCGACTTCTGCCTGCAGCCGGCTCGCCGTCGATCGCCGCCGCCGGCTGAGGCACGTCGGCCTAGGCGCCGGCGACCGAGCCGTCGCTGCGCACCTCGACGCCCTGCTCGAGCAGCCGGCCGCGGACGAGGAACTGGAACGTCGCCCACGCGCCGCGGCGCGACGTCGAACATGCGGTAGACCTGCCACTCGGTCAGCATCCCGGGGTCGGCGCGGCGGGCGGCCGCCCAGTCGGCGAACTTCGGCAGCCGGCCGAGCTCGCCGCGCGAGCTCGACGCCCTGCTCGACCGCGCGCTCGAGCCGCTCCTCGCCGACCGCGACGTCGAAGCCCGCCTCGCGCAGCGCCGCGCTGAGCGAGCCGAAGGTGTGCCAGTAGAGCGACTTCGAGGGCATCCGGCCGCGGCGCTCGTCGAGGTCGCGCGCGGTCGGCATCCGCCCGAGCTCCGCGCCGAGGCGCGCGCAGGACGTCGAGCAGCTCCTCGCGGGTCGCGAACCGCCGCGGCACGAGCCCGGCCGCGCGCTTGGCGGCGTTCCAGGTGCCGAAGTGCTCGATCACCGTCTGCGGATGCACCGTCGTCTCCGGGTCGGCGGCGAACTCCTTCATCGTCGGCGAGCGGCCGAGCCGCTCGGCGTAGGCGCGGAGCTCGGCGAGGATCTGCTCGTCGGAGTAGCGCTTGCGGATCGCCGCTCTGGAAGGCGGCGAGCTCGCGCCGGGATCGATCCGCGCGATCGCCTCGTAGCGCCGCTTCCGCGCCATGCAACAAATGGTAGATCATGTTGCAGCAACTGGCAAGTACGCCAGAGTTCGGCCCGCGTCGCTACGCTGCGGCGATGCTGCTCGCGCTCGAGGTCGCGGCCGCGCGCTCCGCCGGCGCGCTCTCGCGCCTGGCGGGCCGCGGCGGCGGCACGACCCTCCCGGGCAAGCTCCTCTCGACCGTCGACCCGGGCGCGGTCGACCGCCTCGCGGCGCGGCTCCCGAGCAGGGCTCGGTGCTCGTCTCGGCGACGAACGGCAAGACGACGACGACGGCGATGGTCGCCGAGATCCTCGGCGGCGCGGCTCGCCTACAACCGCTCCGGGGCGAACCTCCTCTCGGGCGTCGCCTCCACCCTGCTCGACTCGCCGCGGCGCCGAGCTCGGGCTGTTCGAGGTCGACGAGGCGGCGCTGCCCGAGGTCGCCCGCCGCCTGCAGCCGCGCGTGATCGCGCTCGGCAACCTCTTCCGCGACCAGCTCGACCGCTACGGCGAGCTCGAGCTCGTCGCCGAGCGCTGGCGCGCGGCGCTCGCCGACGCTGCCCGACGGCGACGCTCGTCGTCAACGCCGACGACCCGCTGCTCGGCGAGCTCGCCCGCGGCCGCGCCCGGACACGGTCTCGCTTACGGCCTCGACGACCCCGCCCACGCCGCGCCGCGCTCCAGCACGCCGCCGACTCGAAGTACTGCCGCACGTGCGGCACGCCGTACGTCTACGCCGCCGCCTACGTCGGCCACCTCGGCGACTACCGCTGCCCGAACGGCCATGCGGCGCGCGGCCGCCGCTCGAGGTCGCCGCCCGCGCAGATCGAGCTGCACGGGCTCGACGGCAGCGCGTTCACGCTCGGCGACGCCGGCCGGCTCCGCGCGCGTCGAGCTCGGCGCTGCCGGGCCTCTACAACGTCTACAACGCGACCGCGGCCGGCGGCGGTCGCGCACGCGCTCGGCGCGCTCGCTCGAGCGCGATCGCCGCCGGGCTCGAGCGGTTCGTCGCCGCCTTCGGCCGCTTCGAGCGGATCGAGATCGGCGACCGGCGGCTCGCTGATGCTGCTGATCAAGAACCCGGCCGGCGCGAACGAGGCGGTGCGGACGCTCCTCGACGGCGCTCCCCCACGCCTCGCCGTCGTCGCGCTGAACGACGAGATCGCCGACGGGCGCGACGTCTCCTGGATCTGGGACGTCGACTTCGAGCCGCTGCTCGCCGGGCTCGAGCAGCGTCGTCGTCTCGGGCGGCCGCGCCGCCGAGCTGGCGCTGCGCTTCGCCTACGGCGGCGCTCGACCGGCGACCGGATCGAGGTCGTCCCCGACCTCGAGGCCGGCGCTCGACCGCGGCCTCGAGCTGACGCCGGCCGGCGAGCGAGCTCGTCGTCCTCCCGACCTACACGGCGATGCTGGCGCTGCGCGCGATCGTCGCGCGGCCGCGGCCTCGTCCCCGACTTCTGGGAGCAGCCGGCATGAGGATCCGCGTCGGCCACCTCTACCCCGAGCTACCTGAACATCTACGCCGACCGCGGCAACATCGCCGTCCTCGCCGCCCGCGCCGCCGCCCGCGGCCACGAGCTCGAGGTGACGCCGATCGGGCTCGGCGACCCGGTTCCCGCCGGGATCGACCTCTTCTACATCGGCGGCGGCCAGGACCGCGAGCAGGAGCTCGTCGCGCCGGACCTCGCCGCGAAGGGCGACGGCGCTGCACGCGCGCCGCCGCGGCCGGAGCGGTCGTTCCTCGCCGTCTGCGGCGGCTACCAGCTCCTCGGCGGCTACTACCGCGACCGGAGC
The DNA here is from genome assembly GCA_963765345.1 of uncultured Actinomycetota bacterium. Lineage (GTDB taxonomy): Bacteria > Actinomycetota > Thermoleophilia > Gaiellales > Gaiellaceae > PALSA-600. The sequence continues at coordinate 72,670 of CAVXWI010000007.1, read as the reverse complement.
GGGCGCCGAGCTGCCCGGCATCGGCCTCCTGCCGCTCCACACCGTCGCCGGCGAGCGGCGGATGATCGGCGACGTGCTGCTCGACTGCGCCTGGGCCGGCGAGACGCTCGCCGGCTTCGAGAACCACGCCGGCCGCACGATCCTCGACCGCGGGGGCCGAGCCGCTCGGCCGCGTGCTCGCCGGCTTCGGCAACGACGGCGTCTCGGGCTTCGAGGGCTGCCGCTGCCGGCCGGATCTACGGCACCTACCTGCACGGGCCGCTCCTGCCCCGGAACCCCTGGTTCGCCGACCGCCTGCTCGCCGAGGCGCTCGCCCACGGCACCGGCGAGGAGGTCGAGCTCGCGCCGCTGGCCGACGAGCTCGAGCTCGCCGCCCACGCCGTCGCCGCCGCCCGCGCCCGCGCCCGCGGCGGCCGGCCTGCCTGAGCCGGCGGCCTCCTAGCGGATCCAGAGCGAGCCGAGGTAGACGGCCGGGTCGCCCGGCCGCCAGCGCTCGACGAAGCGCTTGATCGGCGGGTGGAGGACGATCTCCTCGAGCTCCTCGAGCGAGAAGAGGCGCAGACCCGCGCACCGCCGCGTCGTGCGACTCGACGTCCTCGAGCGAGCGGTGCGAGAGGTCGGCGCCGAAGACGATGTGGACGACGTGCCGGTCGCCCGGGCGCCAGTCGGGCGCGATCGACTCGGCGACCGCGATCGGCCCCTCGAAGCTGACGTCGTGCCAGAGCCCGAGCTCCTCGCCGAGCTCACGGCGCAGCGCGTCGTCGAGCGTCTCGCCGCCCTCGACGCCGCCCCCGGGCAGCAGCCAGTACTCCTTGCCCGGCTTCTCCTGCCGGCAGAGCAGGACGCGGTCGTGCCAGCGGATCAGGGCGCCGACACGCGGAGGCGCGGCTCCATCAGTGCCTCGACGACCCGAAGCCGCGGACGCCTCGCTCCGAGTCGGGGAGCTCGTCGACCTCGACGAGCTCGAGCTCGGGCACGGGGAGCACGACGAGCTGCGCGATGCGCATCCCCGGCTCGACGACGAACGGCTCGGCGGGATCGGTGTTCAGGAGGTTGACGCGCAGCTCGCCGCGGTAGCCCGAGTCGACGAGCCCCGGCGAGTTGACGATCGTGATGCCGTGCTTGGCCGCGAGCCCCGAGCGCGGCTGGACGAAGCCCGGCGTAGCCCGCCGGGATCGCGACCGCGAGCCCGGTCGGCGACGAGCGCCCGCTCGCCGGGCGCGAGCTCGACGCGCTCGCAGGCGGCGAGGTCGAGGCCGGCGTCGCCCGCGTAGGCGCGGGCCGGCAGCACGGCGTCGCTCGTGCAGGCGCCGGATCGGCAGCTCGATCAGGCGGTCTCCCGCCGGGCCGCCTCGGCGATCAGGTACGGCGCGAAGCGGCGCAGCTCGCGCCGCGGCAGCCGCGCGACGATGAGCACGCCGTCGGGCGTGTCCTCGCGCTCGCTCGATCGGCGCGCCGAGCGCGTAGAGCTCCGACAGCCGCGCCCCCTCCTCGTAGGGGAGCAGCAGCCGCACCCGCTCGAAGCGGCTCGCGAAGCGCTCGGCGATCCGCGCCTTCAGCTCGTCGAGGCCCTCGCCGGTCTCGGCCGAGACCTGCGGCGCGCCCGGGAAGCGGTTCGCGAGCCGGCGGCGGCCGACCTCGTCGACCCGGTCGATCTTGTTCAGCACGAGCTCGATCGGCAGCGTCGGCGGCGCCGATCTCGGCGAGCACCTCCTCGACCGCGGCGACCATCGGCTCGAGCTCCTCCTCGCGGCGCGGAGGCGTCGGCGACGTGGAGGACGATGTCGGCGACGAGCGTCTCCTCGAGCGTCGCGGCGAAGCCCTCGACCAGCTGGTGGGGCAGGCGGCGGATGAAGCCGACCGTGTCGGTGACGAGGTAGCGGCGGCCGTCGTGCTCGAAGCCGCGCGTGGTCGGGTCGAGCGTCTCGAAGAGCCGGTTCTCGACCGAGACGTCCGAGCCGGTGAGCGCGTTCAGGAGCGTCGACTTGCCGACGTTCGTGTAGCCGGCGAGCGCGATCGTCGGCACCTGCGTGCGCCGCCGCTCCTTGCGCCGCGTCGCGCGCTGGCGCTCGAGGCCCGTCAGGCGGCGCTTCAGCACCGAGACGCGGCGGCGGGCGAGGCGGCGGTCGGTCTCGAGCTGCGACTCGCCGGGGCCGCGCGTGCCGACGCCGCCGCCGAGCCGCTCGAGGTGCTGCCACATGCCCGCGCATCCGCGGCAGGTTGTACTCGAGCTGGGCGAGCTCGACCTGGAGCTTTCCCTCGGCGCTGACGGCGTGCTGGGCGAAGATGTCGAGGATCAGCTGGGTGCGGTCGATCACCCGCGCCCCGAGCGCGTCCTCGAGGAAGCGCTGCTGCACCGGGTCGAGCTCGCCGTCGACGAGCAGGCTCTCGGCGCTCGGCCTCCGCGAAGTCGCTGCGGAGCTCCTCGAGCTTCCCCTTGCCGACGTAGGTTCGCTGCGCCGGACGGGCGCGATGCTGCACGACGCGGCCGACCGGCTCGACGCCGGCGGTGCGCGCGAGCTCCTCGACCTCGGCGAGCTCCTCGGTCGGGATCGGCTCCCTGGGCCAGGACCGCGAGCACGAACCCGCGCTCCGGCTCCGGGGAACGTGGAATCATCAGGCGCATTATGCCTTCGCCCGGCGTCGCCTCAGCTCTCGCCGGACCGCACGCTCGCGCTCGTCGACATCCCCTCGCCGTCGCGGCAGGAGCAGCTCGTCTACGACTACGTCCGCGGGCAGGTGCCGCTGCCGCTCGTCCACGACGACGGCGAGTCGCTCCTCTACGCGACAGCGCGGCGGGAGGCCGCTCGTGCTGCTCGCCGGCCACACCGACACCGTCCCCGCGCAGGGCAACCTGCCCGGCCGGATCGAGGGCGGCGCGGTCGCACGGGCTCGGCGCGAGCGACATGAAGGGCGGCCTCGCGGTGATGATCGAGCTCGCGCGCTGGGCCGCCGAGAGCGAGCTCGCCTACGACCTCGGCCTGCTCTTCTTCCCGCGCGAGGAGCTCGGGCCGGACGAGAACCCGCTGCCGCGACTGTTCGACGCGGCGCCGCTCGTCGACGAGGCGGCGCTCGTCATCTGCCTCGAGCCGACCGACAACACCCTGCAGCTCGGCTGCCTCGGCAACATCAACGCCCGGGTCGTCTTCGAGGGCCGCGCCGCGCACTCGGCCCGGCCGTGGCTCGGCGTCAACGCGATCGGGCTCGCGCTTCGAGGGCCTGCAGGGCGTGCTCGAGCTCGAGCCGACGCGACGTCGAGATCGACGGCCTCGTCTTCCGCGAGGTGCTGAGCGTCACCCAGATCGACGACTGCGGCAACGCGACAACGTCATCCCGGCCCGGGTCGAGGCACGCTCAACTTCCGCTACGCCCCGAACCGCACCCTCGCCGAGGCCGAGGCGCGGCTGCGCGAGCTCGTCGGCCGCGAGCTCGAGATCGTCCAGGCCTCCCCCGCCGCCCACGTCGCGCTTCGCTCCCCGCTCGTCGAGCGCCTGCGCGCGGCGGGCGGCTTCGCGGTCGAGCCGAAGCAGGCCTGGACGAACGTCGCCGACTTCGCCGCCCGCGGGCTCGACGCGGTCAACCTCGGGCCCGGGCATGACGCGCTACGCCCACGCCGCCGACGAGCGGGTCGAGGTCGCGGCGCTCGGGCGCACCTACGACGCGCTCCGCCGCTTTCTCGCCGCCTGATGGAGCTCTCGCCGCTCCTCGCCGAGCTGGCGCGCTACCCGTTCACCCGGCTCGACGAGTGGCGTGCCGAGGCGCGCGACCGCGGCATCGAGGTGATCGACTTCGGCGTCGGCGATCCGCGCGAGCCGACGCCCGCGTTCATCCGTGAGGCGCTCGCCGCCGCCGTCCCCGAGGTCTCCTCCTACCCGCGGGCGGTCGGGCTGCCCGCCTACCGGCAGGCCGTCGCGGCCTGGCTCGGCCGCCGGTTCGGGGTCGCCGCCGACCCGGACACCGAGATCGTGCCGACGCTCGGCTCGAAGGAGGCGATCTTCTCCTTCGCGCAGCTCGCGCTCGGCGAGAAGCGCCTCGTCGCCGTGCCCGAGCCCGCCTACCCGGTCTACGAGCGCGGCGCGCTCTTCGCGGGCGGCGGCACCGTCACGGTGCCGCTCCGCGAGCAGAACGGCTGGCTGCCCGATCTCGACGCGTTCCCGCTCTGGGACGAGATCGCCCTCTTCTGGACCTGCTACCCGAACAACCCGACCGGGGCGACCGCGCCGCTTGCGTTCTACGAGGAGCTGGCGGCGCGCGCGCGGGAGCACGGGTTCCTGCTCTGCTCGGACGAGGCCTACTCCGAGCTCTTCTTCGCGAGCCCGCCCGTCTCGGCGCTCCAGGCCGGCGACCGCAGCCACGTCGTCTGCTTCAACACGCTCTCGAAGCGCTCGTCGATGACCGGGATCCGCTGCGGTTTCGTCTGCGCCGCGCCCGCGATTGCCGACGCGCTGCGGGCCTTCCGACCGTCGATCGGGACGGCGCCGCAGGAGTTCGTCCAGGCCGCCGGGCTCGCCGCCCTCGGCGACGAGGAGCACGTCGCGGCCGTGCGCGAGCTCTACCGCCGCAAGCGCGAGACGCTCCTGCCGGTGCTCGAGCGGCACGGGCTCCGCCAGGCGGGCGGCGAGGCGACCTTCTTCCTCTGGCTCGCCGTCGACGGCCCAGCGGAGCCGTTCGCCCGCCGCCTGCTCGAGCACGGCATCCTCGTCGCGCCCGGGTCGTTCTTCGGCGCCGCCGGTGAGGGGTATGTGAGGATGGCGCTCGTGCCGACCGAGGCCGACTGCGAGCGCGCCGCCCGCCTCCTCGAGGGGGCGCTGTGACGACCGACGAGACGATCGCGGCTCTTGACCGCGGCGAGGTCCGCGTCGCCGAGCCGGCCGGCGACGAGTGGGTCGTGCACGGCGAGGTGCAGGAGGCGATCCTCGACTACTTCCGCACCCGGCCGCTGGAGCCGCGCGAGGTCGGCCCGTTCGCCTACAACGACAAGATCCCGCTCAAGTCCGGCTACGACGAGCTCGGCGTCCGGGTGGTGCCGCCGGCGGTTGCCCGCTACGGCTCCTTCCTCTCCCGCGGGGTGATCCTGATGCCCTCCTACGTCAACATCGGCGCCTGGGTCGGGCCCGGGACGATGGTCGACACCTGGGCGACGGTCGGCTCCGGCGCCCAGATCGGCGCGGGCGTCCACCTCGCGGGCGGCGTCGGGATCGGCGGCGTGCTCGAGCCCCCGGGGGCGCGGCCGGTGATCGTCGAGGACGGCGCCTTCATCGGCTCACGCTCGATCGTCACCGAGGGCGTGCGGGTCGGCCGCGAGGCCGTGCTGGCGCCGAACGTGTCGCTGACGGCGTCCGTGCCGATCATCGACGTCACCGGCCCCGAGCCGGTCGAGTACCGCGGCGTCGTGCCGCCGCGCGCGATCGTCGTCCCGGGGACGCGCCCGAAGGTGTTTCCCGCCGGCACCTACCACCTTGCCTGCGCGCTCGTGATCGGCTACCGCTCCGCGTCGACCGACCTGAAGACGTCTCTGAACGACGCGTTGCGCGAGTTCGGCGTCGGCTCCTAGCCGGGGGCGCCGCGCCGTTAGGCGACGAAGCTACTGCCGCCCGACTTCGACTTCGACTTCGGCTTCGGCGTGGCCTTGGTGTGGCCGCCGAGGCCGAGGTTGCCGGCGCTTTCGAGGGCCGCGTGGAAGGCGATGCGCTCGGCCTGGGCGAAGGTGGTTCCCTTGGCGACGAACGTGTAGACGCCCGAGAGTGTGTCCCCCTTGACCTGGTAGATCGCGATCCCGGTCTCGTTCGCGTGCTTCTTGCCGGCGTGCGCGTGGATCTCGAGCTTGACGACGACGGCGCCGGGCGGCAGCTGCTTATCGGTGAGCGGCATCGTCTTGAAGGTCGTCGTGACGCCGTTCGCCGTCGTCGTCACCGGCTTCCGCGCGCATGAGCGCGCGACATCCGTGACCTCGGCGAGCGCCAGCTGGGCGCCGCCGGGGACGTAGGTGACGACCTCGTTGGAGACGGCGACCGTGTTCGCCGGGTGCGAGTAGGAGACCTGCAGGCGGCCCGTCCTGAGCGTCTCGCTCGGATAGGTGCCGGCGCAGAGGTCGAGGGTCGTCTCGCCGATGAAGCTCGTGCCGCCCGGGAACGCCGCCAGCTTGTAGCCGCTCCCGACCTGGGCGCCGGTGAGCACGACCCGGCGCAGGTCGGGCGCGGGCACGAACGCGAAGGTCGCCGCGCTGCTCGCGAACGTCGAGGCGTAGTCGGACCAGTTCTTCGTCGGGGCGACGTAGACGAGCACGTACTCGATCTGGTTGCGGACGACCATGTACTCGTCGGTCTCGTTCGGCTCCGAGGCAGCCGAGCCGACGACGTGGAGCAGGTCGGCGGGCCCGGCGGCCAGGTGCACGATCGTCGACGTCACCTTCGCCTTGCCCGCGAGCGTCGTCGAGATCTCGCTGCGCGTCGCGGCGGCGATCTTCTGCAACGAGACCGCCCCGACGCGCTCGACGCCGACGTCCATGTACGCCTTGCCCGCCGAGGCGGGATCGGCGGCGATCAGCTTCAGCGCCCCGCTCGCGCTCGCGGCCTGGGCGAACGCCTTGAACGCCTTGACGCGCTCGAGCTGCTTCAGCACGGCCGGCGCGGCCTGCGTGACATCGACCCACGATTTCGGCAGCCCGAGCGAGAAGCCGCCCGTCGGCACCTTGTAGGTCGTGAGCGGCGCGGCCGCGGCCGGTGCCGCCACGAGCACGGCCGAAACGGCCGCCAGGGAGAGAGCGCGGCGGAACATCACCCTCACGATAGAGCCTCGCCCGCTGCCGTGCGCTTCGCCGGGCCGGTGAGCCAGGCGCGCGCGCCCTCGAGCCGCACCCCGAGGTCACCACCGGGAAAGCGAACCGTCGCCCGGCCGCCGCCGAACGCGGCGACGATCGCGACCGCGCTCGTCCCCGAGGCGGCGGTCTCGCCGACCCCCCGCTCCCAGACGCGGGCCTCGATCGTCTCCGGGTCGAGCCGCCGGGCGACCTGGACGTTCGTGCGGTTCGGGAACGGCCGGGCCGTCTCGAGCAGCGGGCCGATCCGCCCGATCTCGGCCGGATCGCCGTCGACGACCGCGTGCGGGTTGCCGACGTCGACGGGGACGAAGCGGATCCCGTCGACCTCGCCGGGCTCGCCGACGGCGACGGGCCCGAGCTCCTGCTCGAAGACGCCGTTGTCGCCGACGCGCGTGGCGACGCCGCGCTCGCCCACCCAGACCGTGATCGCGGCCGCCTCGGTCTGCTCGGCGAGCCACGCGGCGGCGATCCGCGTCCCGTTGCCCGACATCTCCGCGAGCGAGCCGTCGGGGTTCCAGATCGAGATGCGAAGCCAGTCAGCGCCGCGGTCGCGCACCTCGAGGATGCCGTCGGCGTCGCCGACGCGCTCGCGGACGAGCTCGGCCGTCAGCGGCTCCTCAGCGACCAGGTAGACGTTCCCCTGCGCCTGCCAGCGCGACGATCTCATCCGCGATCTCCTCGGTTGGGCGGCCTGCCTCGAGGGTAGCGGCGACGGGCAGCCGCCGCAGCCACTTCCGCTGGTAACGGGCGAGCCGCCGGGTCGCCGCCGTGACCGCCTCCGCCGCCTGCTCGGGCGGGAGCGTCGCGAGCTGTTCGAGTCCGAGCACCTTCCGCGCCGTCGCCGAGAGGGGTCGCGCCCATGCCGCGGCCGCCTCGGCGATCGCCCCGTCCTCGATCATCGCCGCGACGCGCGCGTCGATCCGCGCGTCGAGCTCGGCGAGCGGCAGGTCGAGCCCGAGCAGGAGCGTCGGCTGGCGGGCGTCTGCCTCCCAGAGCGCGTTTCCGGGGGGCGCGAGCGAGGCGCCGGCGTCGGTCAGCTCGAGCGCCCGGACGATGCGGCGGCGGTCGTTCGGATGGACGCGAGCCGCGGCGGCGGGATCGATGCGGGCGAGGACGGCGTGCGCCTCCTCGGCGCCGGCGTCGTCGTAGAGCCGGCTCCAGCGCTCGCGCACCCCGGGCGCCGGGGGCGGCGGCAGCTCGAGCGCCGAGAGCGCCGCCCGCAGGTAGAGGCCGGTGCCGCCGGCGAGGACGGCGACGCCGCCGGCGGCGACGATCTCGTCGATCGCGGCGTGCGCGAGGCGCTGGTAGGCCCCCACCGAGACGTCATCCTCGAGCGGGACGACGCCGACGAGGCGGGCAGGTGAGCGGGGCGCCGCGGTCAGGAGCGGGATGCCGGCGTAGAGCGCTGCCGAGTCGGCCGAGACGACCTCGCCGCCGAGCCGGTCTGCGACGAGGGCGGCGACGGCGCTCTTGCCGCTGGCCGTCGGGCCGTAGAGCGCGACGACGCGCGGAGTCGCCACCTACACGGTCGTCGGTTTGAACCCGTGCTCGATCTCGCCGGGGACGCGCTCGGGGACGATCTCGCCTTCCTCGTCGGGGTGCGTCGTGCGCCAGCTGCGGAACCACTCGACCGCGCGCGGGATGCCGGCCTCGAGCGGCACCTGCGGCTGCCAGTCGAGCAGCTCGCGCGCCTTGCGGATGTCGGCGACGTAGTGGGTGACCTCGCCGCGGAGCGAGGGCTTGTAGGCGATCTCGGGGCTCACCCCGATCTCGAGCGCGATCAGCTCGGCGGCCTTGACGAGGGTGTTGCCCTGGCCGAACGCGAGGTTGATCGTCTCGTTCTCGACCTGCCCGGCGGCGAGCCGTTCGACGCCGCGCACGATCCCGTCGACGCAGTCGTCGATGTAGGTGAAGTCGAGCACCTTCTCCTCGCCGCCGTAGACCGTGATCGGCTCGCCGCGCGCGAGCTGGTGGATGAACAGCGGCAGCACCCGCTCCATCCGCTGCAGGTCGTTGTCGAAGCGCCCGTAGACGTTCGAGAAGCGGAAGACGAGGTAGCGAAGCCCGTAGCACTTCGCGAAGGCGTAGATGAACCCCTCCGAGCCGATCTTCGAGGCCGAGTACGGGCTCTCGGTGAAGGCGAAGTCGGCGGTGTCCTCGCCGTAGCCCTCGAAGCGGTGGACGTCCCCGTAGACCTCGCGCGTCGAGGAGAACACGAGCGGTAGGTCGAGCGCGCGGCAGTACTCGAGGATGTTGAACGTCATCATCACGTTCTCGAGTGCGCGCTGCGGCTGCGCGGACGAGCTGGTGCACCTTCGCGTGGGCGGCGAGGTGGATGACGAGGTCGACCTGGGGCCACTCGACGCCGTTCATGCCGCCCCGGAAGGGCGCATAGTGCCCGGCGAGGTCCTGCAGCAGCGTGTCGAAGTCGGTCGTCCAGGAGTTCGCCCGCTTGTCGACGCCGAATACCCAGTGACCCTCCTCGAGCAGCTTCAGGGCCAGGTTCGTGCCGATCTGGCCCGACGAGCCGGTGACGAGAATGCGCATCGCCTAACCCTGCCAGAGAGCGCCGACGGCGGCGAGCGCCTCCTGGCGCCCACGGAGGGTGGTCGAGGTCGCCTGCTCGATCAGCACGTCGACGAGCTCGCCGGGGCGTGCCTCGCCGGTGAAGTTGACCGTCGTGTTCCGGCGCGTCCGCCCGCGCAGCACCGTCTCGTCGGTCCGCGACGGCCCCTCGACGAGCACCTCCTCGACGCGGCCGACCCGCTCGGCGTTCCGCTCCGCCGCGAGCCGCTGGGTCAGCTCGACGAGCCGCTCCAGCCGCTCGATCTTGACCTCGTGGGCGACCTGCCCGGCCAGCTCGGCCGCCTCGGTGCCCTGGCGCGGCGAGTAGACGAACGTGTAGGCGCTGTCGAAGCCGACCGCCGCGACGAGCTCGAGGGTCTGCGCGAAGTCGGCCTCGGTCTCACCCGGAAAGCCGACGATGATGTCGGTGCCGAGCGCGACGTCCGGAATGGCCGAGCGGAGCCGGTCTGACGAGCTCGAGGTAGCGCTCGCTCGTGTAGGTGCGGCGCATCGCCTTCAGGATCCGGGTCGAGCCGGACTGCAGCGGCAGGTGGACGTGCTCGCAGACGGCCTGGCACTCCGCGATCGCGGCGATCACGGGCTCGCGGAAGTCCTTCGGGTGCGGGCTCGTGAAGCGGATGCGCTCGATACCCGGGACGTTGTCGCAGGCGCGCAGGAGCTCGCCGAACTCGGTCACGACCGCGGGCGCCAGGTCGCGGCCGTACGAGTTGACGTTCTGGCCGAGCAGCGTCAGCTCGCGGACGCCGTCCCGCGCGAGCGCCTCGACCTCGGCCAGCACCTCGCCCGGCCGCCGGCTCTGCTCGCGTCCGCGGACCGCCGGGACGATGCAGTAGGAGCACACCGAGTTGCAGCCCATCGAGACCTGCACCCAGGCCTGGAAGAGGCGCTCGCGGTGCATCGGCAGGCCTGCTGCGAAGGCGCGCTCGGCGAGGCCGAAGCGGCCGCGGGCGACTACCGATCCCGCCCGCGCCGAGCCAGTCGGCGAGGTGCGCGATCGAGCCGGGACCGAAGGCGACGTCGACGTCGGGGTAGAGCTCGAAGATGCGTTCCCGCTGAGCCTCGGCGTAGCAGCCGCCGACGGCGATCACCCGACCGGGGTCGCGTCGCTTCCGCGCCGCCGCCTCACCGAGGTGGGCAGCGAGCTTCGTATCGGGCTTCTCGCGGATCGTGCACGTGTTGAAGACGATGACGTCGGCGTCCTCCGCGCTCGTCGCCTCGCCGAGCCCGAGCTCCTCGAGCATGCCCTTGATCCGCTCGGAGTCGTGAGCGTTCATCTGGCAGCCGAACGTGGTCACGTGGTAGCGCCGCACCGCGTCAGGGTAGCCGCAGGGGACGCTGGGGCTGCCGAAGCAGGCGGAGTCGTGACCGGCGTCCGCCGCTGGACCGAGCTCGGTCCTGCCGGGCCTCAGGCGGTCGCCCGCCAGGCGTCCCGTCCGGCCGTGCGCCCGGGCTTCGCGCGGCCCGGCCGCGCCCGGTCAGTAGAGGCCTTCACGGCGTGCGTAGCGCTCGGCCCGGGCCTCGTCGTACTCCTCGGCGTCGAACGCCGGCTCGGTCAGGGAGCGCAGGATCTCGCCCGAGCTCGGTAGCTCGCTGCGGTCGAGGTGGCGCTCGGGGTTCCAGAGCTCCGAGCGGATCAGCGCCTTCGAGCACTGCGTGTAGGCCTCCTCGATCGTCACGAGCAGGCCGAGGCGCGGCACGGCGCCCTCGACGGCGCTTGCGGCGAGCAGCTCCGGGTCGTCGACGACAGCTGCGCGGCCGTTGACCCGGAAGGTGTCGCCGATCCCGGGGATCAGGAAGAGGAGCGCGATCCTGTCGTCGGCGAAGAGGTTCGTGAGCGTGTCGGCGATCCGGTTCCCGGGCCGGTCCGGGATCAGGAGGCGGCGCTCGTCGAGGATGCGGACGAAGCCGGCGGGATCGCCGCGCGGCGAGACGTCGAGCCCGCCGTCGGGCCGCGCCGTGGCGACGCAGACGAAGGGCGAGCGCTCGACGAACTGCCGGGTCAGGTCGTTGAGCCGGTCGGAGATCTTCGCGAGCACGAGCTCGGTCGGCTCGCCGATCACCTCGCGAAGCTCCTCCTCGTTGACGATCCTGCGGGCGGCCGCCATCCCGCGAGGATACGTGCCCGGCCTGCGCGCGGAGCCGCGAGCCGGGCGCGCGGGGCCTCCGGCGGCCACGTCAGACGTCGAACTTGCAGGTTCTCCTGTAGTAGGTCTTGAGCGCGCTCAGCTGTGGCTTGATCCTCGCCGCGTCGGTGAGGAGCTGTGCCTCGTAGGGCGCGAGGCCGGCCGGGTTCCAGTGTGCCTGCTTCAGGTCGTCGATCAGGACGTTGATGACGGGGAAGATCTTCTTCAGGTCCTCGGCGAGCTTGCCGCTCGCGGCCGAGTCGAGCGAGGGCTCGGCGGTGGCGATCTTCTCGTAGTAGCTCGGGGCGCCCTGCGGCATCCCGGCGATCGTGCTGATCGAGGCCGACTGGACGATGTTGGCGGCGAGGCCCTTCGAGGCGCTGCAGAGACTGGCGGCCCGAAGCCGCGAGGAGCTCGCGGCAGGCGCCGCGTTCAAGCCCGGGGCGAGCACGACGAGCAGGGCGAGAGCGGCGCCCAGCGAGGAGAGGTGTCTCGGCAGGCACCGGCCGGAGCGGCGTCCGGTGGGACGTTGGCGAGGAACGAGCCTCATCGATGACCTCCTTCGATCGCTCGACGATGGTGATTTGCCCGTCCGCAGTCGGCGCGGAAGACGACGAGCGGCCGGAGCCAGGCCTGGCCCCGAGCTGTCGCCGACGAAGCCCGCTCGGTCGGAAGGTCCCGGCCGGCTCGTCGCGTTTCGCGCCGGAATTGTCGCTGAACAGCGCCGCGAGCGCAACAGGAGAATCGGCCGGCCCGGGGCGTTCCAGACCCGGCTCGCGCGCCGCTCCGGCTGCCGCTCGGCACAGCCGTCGTCGGCGATGCCCGCTCCTCGCAGGCGGGTGAGGCGCGTTGCGGCGAGGCGCCGGCGGCGGGTTTGCCCTGTCGGGCGGCGCCGGCGCGTAACGTCTGGCCCGTGGGTTCGTCGCCCCCGGAGCTGGCACGCCGCGTCGTCTCTGTCGACGGGGTCAGCCGCGCCTATTTCTCGCGAGGAGCGGCGGCGGCGAGCACCGGGATCGTCCTCTGCCTGCACGGGAGCCGCTCGACCGCGGCGAGGCAGGCGTGGTTCTCGGGAATGGACAGTTTGCGAGGCGACGGCATGACGGTCGTCTACCCGCAGGCGGAGGTTGCCGCCGGGCGCGGCTATGCCTGGGATCACGAGCGCGACCTCGCCTACCTCGCTGCCGTCGTCGAGCAGGTACGCGCCGAGCTCGGGGCGGCCGCCTCACCGCTGTTTCTCGCCGGGATGTCGGGTGGAGCGCGGATGGCCTGCGCCTACGCGGCCGCGCGCGCCGACGAGGTCGCGGCGGTCGCCGCCGTCGCGGGGCTCCGGTCGCCCGAGGTGCGGCCGGCGCGCCCCGTGCCGATCGTCGCCTTCCACGGGCTGGCCGATCGCATCAACCCCTATCCGGGCGGCCGTGGCGATCGCTGGCGCGAGAGCGTCCCCGAGGCCGCCGCAGCCTGGGCGACGGCAAACGGCGTCGAGACCAGCCAGACCGCGACCGAGCCCGGCCCCGGTCTGACCAAGATCAGCTACGGCGAGGGCACCCCGGGCGAGGTGACGCTCTGGACCTTCAAGCACGCGGGCCACACCTGGCCGGGCCGGCCGGTCGGGCCGTTGCTCAGGCTCCTGCTCGGCCGGACGAGCACCGAGGTCGACGCGACCCACGAGATCGGGATCTTCTTCGCCCACACCCAACCCGAGCCTCCGCCGACGCCCGAGTGAGCTCGCTCGATCGATCCCGGCGGGACGGCTACTCGTCGTCGAGCGGGGCGGCTGCCTCGACCGCCTCGAGCGAGAAGCCCTTCGCGAGCAGTGAGCGGACAAGTCGCGGCGAGATGCCGGCGGCGGCGACGATCGCGCGGGCGCGCTCGTGCTCAGGCTCGAGTGACGCGACGGCGGCCTCGATCCGCTCCCCGTCGAGGCCGCGGCCCTCGAGGTCGTAGCGGATCGCCTCGTCGCCGTAGCCGCGTGCCGCGAGCGACCGCGAGCGCGCGGCGGCGAAGCGATCGTCGTCGAGGTAGCCGTGGCGCGCCATCGTCTCGACGGCAGCCTCACGCTCGGGAGCGCCGATCCCGCGCCGGGCTAGCTGCCCCTCGAGCTCGGCGCGCGAGCGATCGCGGCGGGCAAGGGAACGTGTCGCCGTGTCGAGGGCGGCAAACCGGCGGAGCGCCCGGCGCAGCTCGCGCGCCCGCTCGCGGTCGAGGACGGCATCGACACGCAGTCCCGCCCAGGCGACGGCGGCAGCAGGCACTGTCCGCCACGGCTCGCCGTCGAGCTCGATCCGGACGCGGTCACGGCGCTCGGGATGGAGCGCGGTGACGGTGCGCACGGCGAGCGGGGCCGGCCTACGCGGCGGCGACGGCGGCGCCGTTTGCCTCGGCCTCGAGCTCGCTGACCGGCAAGGCCTCGAGCTCGACGACCGGCGTGGCCTCGGCCGGCTCGAGCTCCCCGGTGAGGCGCGCCGAGACGATCTGCCCGGGCGGGACCTGGTTCTGGATCGCGACCAGGATCTGCTGGACGACGTCGGGGTGCTCGCGCAGGAACGCGGTCGAGTTCTGGCGGCCCTGGCCGAGCCGCTCGTCGCCGAAGCTGAAGTAGGAGCCCGACTTCTGGACGATCTTGCGCTCCAGCGCCGCGTCGAGGACGGTGCCCTCCCAGGGGATCCCCTCGCCGTAGATGATGTCGAACTCCGCCTGCTTGAACGGCGGCGAGACCTTGTTCTTCGCCACCTTCACCCGCACCCGGTTGCCGACCGCCTCGACGCCGTCCTTCAGCGTCTCGATCCGGCGGATGTCGAGGCGGACGGAGGCATAGAACTTCAGTGCCCGCCCGCCGGGCGTCGTCTCGGGCGAGCCGAACATGACGCCGATCTTCTCGCGCAGCTGGTTCGTGAAGATGCAGATCGTCTCGGTCCGGTTGAGCGTCCCCGCGAGCTTGCGCAGCGCCTGCGACATCAGCCGCGCCTGCAGACCGACGTGCGAGTCGCCCATCTCCCCCTCGATCTCCGCCTTCGGGGTGAGCGCGGCGACCGAGTCGATCGCCACCACCGAGATGGCGCCCGAGCGGACGAGCAGTTCGGTGATCTCGAGCGCCTGCTCGCCGGTGTCGGGCTGCGAGACGAGGAGCTCGTCGATGTTGACGCCGATGTTCTTCGCGTAGACCGGGTCCATGGCGTGCTCGGCATCGATGAAGGCGCAGATGCCGCCGCGGCGCTGGGCCTCGGCGATCACGTGGTAGACGAGCGTCGTCTTCCCCGAGGACTCGGGGCCGAAGATCTCGACGACCCGGCCGCGCGGCAGGCCGCCGATCCCGAGCGCCAGGTCGAGCGCGAGCGACCCGGTCGAGATCGCGCCGACAGACACCTGCGCCTGATCGCTCATCCTCATCACGGCGCCCTTGCCGAAGTTGCGCTCGATCTGCCCGAGTGCGGTCTCCAGAGCCTGCTCGCGATCCACCTTCATCGACCTCCTAGCGGTGCGGTTTCAGCGAAACCGCTTCGAGTACGTCGTACAGCGCCCCACCCGGGCGCAGCCGGGACATGAAAACAGCAACGTCGGACGGCGCCACCTCCGCGAGCTCCGGCAGCGGCGGCCGTAGCCGCGGCCGCTCGCGGAAGCGCAGCACCGTGAGGTGCGGCAGCCACGGGCGCGCCTCGCGGCGGTAGAGCCCGAGCTGCTCGAGCGCGTCCGCGAGGCGGGCGAAGAGCGCCGCCCCCTCCCCGCCCCCGTCGGCGAAGGCGAGCATGCCGACGCTGCCGGTCTCGCGGTAGCCGCGGAGGCCGAAGCGGAGCCCGCGTGCCTCGCCGGCGGCCGCGGCGAGCGCAGCCGCGATCGCCGGCACGGCGCCGGCATCCTGCGCGCCGAGGAAGGCGAGCGTGAGGTGGAGGTTCTCGCGCGGGACGATCCGCCCGCCGCGGAGCTCCCGCTCCTGCCAGGCAACGACCCGCTCGAGCGCCTCGTCGCCGAGGCGCAGGGCACAGAAGAGACGGAGACGCTCACTGCCGGCCACCCTAGCGCGAGCGCTGTGTCGGGACGCTCACGTCTCGGTGACAAGTCTGCGCACGAGGTGGAGCGCCGCCACGGTCGCGCGACCGCGCACCGTCTCGCGGTCGCCCGGGACGACGAAGGTGCGCGCGAGCTCGCCCGCCGGCCCGGCCGCGCAGAGATAGACGAGGCCGACCGGTTTCTCCGGCGTGCCGCCGCCGGGTCCGGCGATTCCCGTGACGGCCACCGCCACGTCGGCGCGAAGCCGGCTTCGTGCTCCCTGCGCCATCGCCGCGGCCGTCTCGGCCGAGACGGCCCCGTGGGCGGCGAGCACCCCGGCGGGGACGCCGAGCTCGGCCTGCTTGACCTCGTCGGCGTAGGCGACGACGGCGCCGCGAAAGACCTCGCTCGACCCCGGAACCGCGGTGAGTCGGCCGGCGACGAGGCCGCCGGTGCACGACTCGGCCGTGGCGAGCGTCAGCCCGCGCTCACGGCAAGCGGCGAGGACGATCGCCTCGATCGGCTCCTCGCTCCGCGTGTAGAGGAACTCCGCGAGCGACCCGGCGAGCGCCGCCGCGAGCGCCTCGCCCCGCTCGTCTGCCCCCGGCGCGACGAGCAGGTCGACGTGGATCTCCGACTCGCGCGCGCAGATGGTCGCCTCGACGCCCTCCCCGTCGCCGCCGGCCGCCGCGAGCGCCTGGGCGACGGAGGACTCGGCGACGCCGTAGAAGCGGAGGACGTGGCGGGCAGGCGGTGTCGCCCGGGCGAGCAGGCGGCGGAGGGGCTCGCTCGCGAGGGCGGCCTGCCAGCAGCTCCGCAGCTCCGGCGGCGGCCCGGGCAGGGTGACGGCGACGCACCCGTCGACCTGAACGACGAGCGCGGGCGCGGTGCCCGCGATGCCGGCGACGAGAGCGCCCTCGGGGATGGTCGCCTGCTTGCGGACGCCGTCGGCGAAGTCGGCATAGGGCAGCCGGAGCCGGTCGGCGACGGCGCGCGAGCGGGCCTCGATCGTGGCCGCGAGCCCGGCATCGAGGTGGAGCGGCAGTCCGGCGGCCGCGGCGAGCAGCTCGACGGTGCGGTCGTCGTGGGTCGGCCCGAGCCCGCCCGAGGTGACGAGCAGGTCGCGCGTGAGCCCCTCGCGGATCGCGCGCTTCGAGCTCGCTGGGGGTATCGCCGACGATCCGCAGCTCGGCCGGCTCGACGCCGGCGGCCAGCAGCGACTGCGCGAGGTAGGGCCCGTTGCGGTCCGTCCGCTCGCCGCGCACGAGCTCCGAGCCGGTGACGACGATGCCGGCGCGCAACCCGCTCAGGCGCTTCGCACCCCGCTCGCCGTCACCGTCAGCGAGGCCGGACGGAGCCCGCCGAGCGGCACGCGCCTGCCGCCGACGGTGATGACCAGGTTCTCGGGCGAGCTGATGTTGATCCAGAAGTCCTTGCCGTAGCGGCCGGTGAACGGCTCCAGGCTGCCCTTGTCGATCGTTCCGGCGAAGAGGAGCTGCCCGCCGGGACCGCCGCGGTGGACGGCGACGTAGGAGCTGCCGGTGACAGCCTCGATCTGGAGGTACGCCTGAGGTTTCGCCGGGGCGTGGTGCCGAGGGGCGCGCGCGGGCCTCGCCGGCGGCGGCTTGCTGCCGCCCGAGCCCGACGTCTGCCAGGCGCCGAGGACGACGAGCGTGATCACCCCGACGAGCGCGACGACGACGAGGACGATGCTCGTCTCGAAGCGGCGCGTCCGCCGCTCCGGTCGCACGCTCGAACGGCGCGGCCGCGCCTCGAACTCCTCACCGGTGACGTAACGCGAGGTGTACTCGTCGACGTAGAGCTGGCCGTCGAGCCCGAGGTAGTCCGCGTACGTTCGCAGGAAACCCTTGACGTAGGTGTCGGAGGGGAGCTGCTCGAACCGCTCGTCCTCGAGCGCCCGCAGGTACTTGACCCGGATCTTCGTCGCCTGCTCGGCCTGCGGCAGCCCCACCTCGCGCCGCGAACGCGCCTCGCGCAGACTA
This sequence comes from uncultured Actinomycetota bacterium, assembly GCA_963765345.1. Taxonomy (GTDB): domain Bacteria; phylum Actinomycetota; class Thermoleophilia; order Gaiellales; family Gaiellaceae; genus PALSA-600. The sequence continues at coordinate 55,154 of CAVXWI010000007.1, read as the reverse complement.
TTTCCAATCTCGAACACGGGGCCAATGATCGCACACGCGTCGTGGCCGACCCGCCGGCCGGCCCGGACGGTTAGGACTGGGAGCGGATGACGCCGTAGAAGCCGAGCGCGAGCCCCCCGACGAGCGCGAGGTAGAGGCCCGCCCAGGCGAGGAACCGCCCGACCCGCGCCGTCCGCTCGCCGATCCGGGCGACGCTTCGCTCGACCTTGAAGCGGGCGCGGCGCGCGGCCGAGATCGCGAGCAGGCTGAGGACGAACGCGGCCGGCACCGAGACGACGAGCGCCGGTAGCAGGTCGAGCGAGGGCAGGAGCCAGGCGAGCACGACTCCGACCGGGATCGCGGCGACGGCGAGGAGGCCGAGCAGGATCGCGGCGATGCCGGCGGGTCTACTGCTTGACATAGGGCGGCCGTCGGCGGCTGGCGGAGTCGAACGGCCGATCACGCCCGCGACGGCGACGAGGGTCAGCACGTAGGGAAGCGCCTGGAAGAGCGTCGCCGCCGAGGCGGAGTAGACCTGGCAGCCGGAAGGCGAGCGCGGTCGAGAAGCCGAAGAGGAGCGCCGCGCCCCAGGCGCCGAACGGCCGCCAGTTGCCGAAGATCATCGCGGCGAGGGCGATGAAGCCGCGGCCGTCGGTCATGTTCTCGGTGAAGCTGCCGCCGACCGTCGCCGATCGAGAGGAAGTCGCCGCCGAGCGCGGCGAGCATCCCGGAGGCGATCACCGCCGCGTAGCGGATCGCGTAGACGTTGATGCCGACCGTGTCGGCTGCGCGTGGGTGCTCGCCGCAGGCGCGGACGCGCAGGCCGATCGGCGTCTTGAAGAGGACGACGTACGAGAGCGGCACGAGCAGGATCCCGACCCAGATCAGCAGGTTCAGGTCGCCGATCGCGGGCCCGATGAAGGGCCATGCCGGTCGATGCCCGGGATGCTTCACGTTCGGAATCGTCGAGACGCCGGCCGGGATGTCCTGGCCGTTGTAGAGCTGCTCGAAGAAGTAGCCGGTGACCCCGAGCGCGAGGAAGTTGATCGCCATCCCGCTGACGATCTGGTTCGGCCCGCAGGTGGATCGACCAGAAGGCGTGCAGGAGCCCGAAGAGGCCGCCCGCGAGCAGCGCGATCGACGATGCCGACCGACCCAGCTGCCGCCCTTGTCGGCGCCCTAGACGCCCCAGAAGGCGCCCATCAGCATCATCCCCTCGAGCCCGACGTTGACGACGCCGCTTCGCTCCGAGACGATGCCGCCGATCGCGCCGAATGTCAGCGGCGTCGCGAAGACGAGCATCGGCGCGATCAGGCTCGGCGTCGAAGACGGCCTCGAGGTTGCCGGTGCTCGAGCGGGTGGCGAGCACGCCGAGGCCGATCCCGATGACGCCCGAGGCGATCGCCCCCCAGCCGGCCCGCCGCCTACCGCGGGTGACCGCCCAGATTCCGGCGGCGACCGCGAGGATCCCGAACAGGAACGGGATCACGATCGAGCGGCGCATTGAACGGCGGGATCGCGCTCCAGAACGCGACGACCCCGAGCACGATCCCGACGACCGCGACCTTGCGTCGCGCCGAGGGTGCTCGAGCGGAGCGTCAGGCCGGCGACGTGGTTGGTCACGAGACCGCCTCCGCGACGCCCGTCCGTCTCAGCCGCACCTTCCTGCGGGCGTTCCAGACGTAGAGGATGAGGAGGTCGGCGCCGACGAAGAGGACGATCAGCCCCTGGATCATCGAGGTGAGGTTGCTCGGCGAGGCGTCGGGTCGAAGACGTTCGGGTCGAGCCCGCGGGTCGTCCCGTAGAGGAGCGCGCCGAAGAGGAACGCCGAGATCCCGACGCCGACCGCCGTGTTGCGCCCGAGCAGGGCGACGGCGATCCCGAGGAAGCCGATCTGCGAGGCCTGGACGTCGAGCTCGCCGAACTGGAAGAGGTAGCCGAGCATGTCGAGCGCGCCGGCGAGGCCGGCGAACGCGCCGGAGATCGCCATCGCGCGGATGTAGCTTCCTCTTGACGTTGATGCCGCCGTAGGCGGCCGCCTCCGGGTTGAAGCCGACGGCGCGCACCTCGAACCCGAGCGTCGTCCGGTTGAGCAGGAAGTAGAAGACGAAGAGCGTCGCCGATCGCGATGAAGAAGCCGATAGTCGAGCCCCTGCAGGAGCGAGTCGCCCCAGAAGACCGGCAGTCGCGCGCCCGGCACGATCGTGGCCGACTCGGGCGAGGACGAGGTCGGCCGTGTTCTGCAGCGGCCCGCCCTGACCGAAGAGGTAGCTCGCCGCCCCAGATCGCGATCCAGTTCAGCATGATCGTCGAGATCACCTCGTGGGCGCCGGTCGTCGCCTTCAGGAAGCCGGCGATCCCGGCCCAGGCGGCGCCCGCGAGCGAGGCGGCGACGATCGGCGAGCAGGACGTGCGGGAAGCGTCGGCCAGTTCGACGAACGAGACGCCGACCCAGTTCGCGACGATCGAGCCCGACGAGGTACTGGCCCTGGCCGCCGATGTTGAAGAGGCCGCAGCGGAACGCGAAGGCGACCGCGAGCCCGGTCAGGATCAGCGTCGTCGTCTGCAGGAGCGTCTGGCGTCAGGTTGAACGCGTCGAGGCTGGATCGTGTTCGTGTTCCAGGGGATGTGGAAGAACCAGTTCAGCCCGGCGCCGTCGAAGATCCCCGAGTAGGCCGTCCAGGGGTTGTGGCCGGTCGCGAGCACGACGATCCCGCCCATCAGGAAGGCGAAGCACGGCGGTCAGGATCGGCACGACGATGCCGCCGGCGCGCTGGGCGACGCCGAGCCTGACCGCGAACGCCGGCTTCGGGTCGTCCTCGCCGGGTGACGTCGGCGCAGCTCGGGACTCGCTCACGCCACGCCGCCTTCCCGGCGCCGAGCATCTCGAGCCCGATCTCCTCCTCGCTGGCGTCGGCGCCGTGCTCGCCGACGATCGCGTCCCTCGTACATGACGAGGATCCGATCCGCCAGCGAGAGGACCTCGTCGAGCTCGAGCGAGACGAGCAGGATCGCGCGGCCCGCGTCGCGCTCGGCGACGAGCCGCCGGTGGACGTACTCGATCGCGCCGACGTCGAGGCCGCGGGTCGGCTGCGCGGCGATCAGGAGCAGCGGGTTCCGCGAGACCTCGCGCGCGATCACGACCTTCTGCTGGTTGCCGCCCGAGAGCGCCTTCGCCGGGGTGAGCGGGCCCCCGCCACGGACGTCGAACTCGCGCGATCAGCTGTCGCCGCGCGGGCGATCAGGCGGCGCGGGAAGAGCCAGCCGTGGCTCGCAGTCCGGCGGCTTGTCGTAGTCGTGCAGCGCGATGTTCTCGGCGAGCGAGAAGTCGAGCACGAGCCCGCGCCGGTGGCGGTCCTCGGGGATGTGGCCGATGCCGGCGTCGAGCATCCGCCGCGCCGTCAGGCGCCCCTCGACCGGCTTGCCGCCGACCGACGATCGAGCCACGATCGAGCGCGGGCGGAGCCCGGTGATCGCCTCGATCAGCTCGGTCTGCCCGTTGCCGTCGACGCCGGCGATCGCGACGATCTCGCCCTGGCGCACGTCGAAGGAGACGCCGCGGACCTGCTCGAGGCCGCGCTCGTCGAGGACGTGCAGGTCGTCCAGCTCGAGCGCGACCTCGCCCGGCGTGCGCCGGCGTCTTCTCGACGCGCAGCAGCACGTCGCGGCCGACCATCATCCGGGCGAGCCCGTCCTCGGTCGCGCCCTCCCGCGGCGACGGTGTCGATCCGTTTGCCGCGGCGGAGGACGGTGATCCGGTCGGCGATCTCGAGCACCTCGTTCAGCTTGTGGGTGATGAAGATGACCGACTTCCCCTGCGCTGGTCAGCGTTCTGATGATCGCGAAGAGCTCGCCCGCCTCCTGCGGCGTCAGCACCGCGGTCGGCTCGTCGAGGATCAGGATGTTGGCGTTGCGGTAGAGCGCCTTCAGGATCTCGACGCGCTGCTGCTGGCCGACGGAGATCTGGTCGACCCGCTGCTCGGGGTCGACGGCGAGGTCGAAGCGGCCAGAGATCTCCTGCACGCGCTCGTCTGCCGCCTTCTCGTCGAGCGAGCCCGCCCCGATGGGTCGGCTCGACCGCGAGCACGATGTTCTCGGCGACCGTCATCACCGGGATGAGCATGAAGTGCTGGTGCACCATCCCGATCCCCTGGTCGATCGCGTCGCTTCGCCGAGGTGAACGAGACCGGCTTCCCGCGGACGACGATCTCCCCCTCGTCCGGCTTCGTCAGGCCGTAGAGGATGTTCATCAGCGTCGACTTGCCGGCGCCGTTCTCGCCGAGGAGCGCGTGCACCTCGCCGCGGAGCAGGTCGAAGTCGACGTGGTCGTCGGCGACGATGCCCGGGTAGCGCTTGGTGATCCCGCGCAACTCGCAGGACCGGCGCGTCCGACATCGGCGGGATTCTAGGCCGAAGCGAAGGGCGGGGGACGAGCCCCTGACGTCGGACCCGCCCCCCGACCCGTTCGCGAGCTACGTCCTGCGTCGTCGGGACGTTGAGCTTGCCGGTGATGATCTTCGCCCTGATCTTGTTCATCGCGGTGATGAACTTCGCCGGCACCTTCGGGCTGATCGTGCCGACGCCGACGCCGTTGTTGTTCAGGTTGAAGAGCACGTCGGTGCCGCCCTTGAACTTGCCGGCCTTGGCCGGCCTCGATCGCGTCGTAGATGCCGATGTCGACGCGCTTGATCGCGCTCGTGAGCACGTTGTTCGCGAGCTTGTACTGGTCGACGTCGACGCCGATGCCCCACTTGCCGGCCTGAGCGGCCGCGTTCAGAGCGCCGAGGCCGCAGCCGCCGGCGACCTGGAACTCGACCTGCGAGCCCTGGCCGATCTGGTTCTGCGCGACCGTCTTGCACGCGTCCTCGGCGATGAAGCTGTTCGAGTAGCCGACGAGCACCTTGATGCTCGGCTCGGACTTCTGCGCGCAGTACTTGTAGCCGACGATGTAGTCGTTGACGGCCGGGATCTCGATGCCGCCGACGGCGCCGATGACCTGCTTGCCGCCCTGCCTCTTCACCATCTCAGCAGCGAGGTAGCCGACGAGGCAGCCGGCCTCGTTCGAGGCGTAGATCGAGGCCCTCGATGTTCTTGACGCTCTTTGCCTTCGCGAAGTCGGGCCCCTTGACCGAGTCGTCGGTGATCGTGAAGTCGATGTTCGGGAACTGCTGAGGCGACCTGTCGCGAGCGTCGGCGCGAGCAGGTAGCCGGCCGCCGATGACGATGTTCGCGCCCTCGCGGACCGCGGTCGTCAGGTTCGGCAGGTAGTCCGAGCTCGAGTTGCGACTGCAGCGCGATCGTGCTGCACGCCGAGCTTCGCCTTCGCCTCGTTGAGACCCGCGAGCTGGTCCTGGTTGAACGCCCTTGTCGTTGAACTTGCCGACGTCGCTGACGAGCGCGGCCGTGAACGTGCCGCCCTGCGGCGTCGCGCCGCTGCTACCCACCGAGCCCGAGCGCTCAGCAGCAGCGCCGCTCCGACCGCGACGAGCAGTGATTTTTTCACGAAGCCTTCCTCTCGAAGACGTGTCGGATGTGTGCTACCTGACGGACGGGACTCTATGCCGATGGTTAGCGCCGCGCCAGGCCGAACGGTGGCGCCGCTCAGGCGAGCGTCGCTCGAGGTCGGCGGCCTCGATCAGCACCGTCCGCGGCTTCGAGCCCTCGTACGGCGAGATGATCCCTCGCCGCTCGAGCATGTCGATCAGCCGGCCGGCGCGGGTGTAGCCGACCCGCAGCCGCCGCTGCAGCAGCGAGACCGACGCCGTCTGGGCGGTGACGACGACCTCGATCGCCCGGTCGAGCAGCGGATCCTCGTCCGGGTCGAACTCGCCGTCGTCGGCGTCGCCGTCGTCGGCGAAGACCTGCGGCGCCTGCAGGAAGCGTCTCGTCGACCTCCTGGCTCGCGCTGGACGCGGGTCTGCTCGACGATCAGGGCGACCTCGTCCTCGGTCACGTAGGCGCCCTGGAGCGCGCTGCAGGCGCGAGGTGCCGAGCGGCTTGTAGAGCATGTCGCCCGAGCCGAGCAGGCTCTCGGCGCCGTTCTGGTCGAGGATGACGCGCGAGTCGGTCTGCGAGGAGACGGCGAAGGCGATCCGGACGGGACGTTCGCCTTGATCATCCCGGTGATCACGTCGACCGACGGGCCGCTGCGTCGCGAGCACGAGGTGGATGCCGACGGCGCGCGACTTCTGCGCGAGGCGGATGATCGCGTCCTCGACGTCCTGGGGGCTGACCATCATCAGGTCGGCGAGCTCGTCGATCACGACGAGCAGGTACGGCAGCTCGGACTCGCCGCGCTTGCGGAAGGCGCGGTTCGCCTCCGGCAGGCCGCGCGCGCGCACCTGGGCGAGCCGCTCGTAGCGGCGCTCCATCTCGGTGACGACGTTGAGGAGGACGGCGCTCGCCTCCTTCGGGCTCGAGACGACCGGCGTCAGCAGGTGCGGGATCGACTCGTAGTAGTTGAGCTCGATCCGCTTCGGGTCGATCGAGGATCAGCCGCACCTGGTCGGGTGTCGCGCGCAGGAGGATCGAGGTGAGGATCGCGTTGATGCAGCCCGACTTGCCCGAGCCGGTCGTGCCGGCGATCAGGAGGTGCGGCATGCGGGCGAGGTCGCAGTAGACCGGGACGCCGTCGATGCCCTTGCCGAGCCAGACCGACGAGCGGGCTCGCCTGCGGCGGGATGTCGCCGAAGATGTCGCCGAGCGTGACGAGGTTCGGCGAGAGGTTCGGCACCTCGACGCCGACCGCCTGCTTGCCGGGGATCGGCGCGAGGATGCGGATCTCGGTCGTCGCGAGCGCGTAGGAGAGGTCGTCGCGGAGCTGGGCGACCTTGCCGACCTTCGTGCCCGGGGCGAGCTGGAGCTCGTAGCGGGTGACGCGCGGGCCCGAGATCTGCCCGACCACGGTCGCCTCGACGCCGAAGTTCGCGAGGCAGACGCAGGAGCGCGTCGGCGATCCGCGCGGTTGGCCTCGGCGTTCGGCCCGCTGCCGGGCGCCGAGCTCTTCAGGAGCGCCCGGTCGGGCAGGCGGTACTCGGAGACGGGCTCCGGGGCCGACGTCGAAGAGCGACTGCTGGGTGTCCTCGGTCTCCTCGTCGGCGTCGTAGCCGAAGCTCGGCGGCGCGAGCGTCGGCGCGGAGCGGCGACGAGATCCGGGTAGTCGTGGACGGCGTCGACGGGCGGCTCGGGCCGGCCGAGCGGCTGGAACGACTCGAGCCGGCGGCGAGCTGGACGGCCTCGGCGGCGCGCGCGCCGGCGACGCTCGCGGCGGACGCGCGTGTGGGCGCGTCCGCACCGCGTGGCCCGAGCGGCGCAGGAGCGCGCCGAGCGAGGCGCCGGTGAGGAAGAGGACGCCGACGACGGTCAGGAGGACGCCGAGGATCGTCGCGCCGGTCGAGCCGACGCCCTTGCCGACGAGGTCGCTCGAGCTGCCGGCCGACTCCAGCCGCCGTGCGCGGCCCCGAGGGCGAGCAGGAGCCCGACGACCGTCGACGCAGAGCCCGAGCCGGAAGGGCTTGCACCGCGACGAGCCCGCTGCGGGTGACGATCAGCGCGCCGAGCGGGATCAGCGCCGAGCGGCGAGACGTAGGCCGCCCAGCCGATCGCCGAGCGCGCCGCGCCCGGCACCGGGCCGCCGTTCAGCCCGAACCAGAGCACGCAGGCGAGGAAGACGCCGACCGCGAGCAGGCCGAGGCCGATGAGCTCGGCGTCGTGCTGGCTGCGGGCGCGCTTGCGCCGCCGGCGGCGCTGCTGCTTGACGCGCGCAGGCGTCTTCGGCCGCGGCTTTGGCGGTGCGCGAACTGCGGCGTGCTTGCGCCATCGGAAGCCACTTCGCGCCCCGGGCCGCCGCTCCTCCCCGGCGCCCGGCGGCACTGCCGCCCGCCGGTCAGCCGAGCGAGGCGATCCGCTCGATGACGAGCGCGACGAACGCCTGGCGGTCGATGCCGAGGCCGACCGTGCGCGTTCGGCTCGGCGCCCTCGCGACGGCCGCGCCAATCGACGTTCGTGCGGCCCCGCCCCTGCTCCCAGCCGCAGTCGACCTCGATCGAGCGCCGGGCGGGTCGTCGACGAGGCCCGGGCCGATCACGTGGGCGACGGCGACCGGATCGTGCAGCGGCGAGCCGCCGAGCTCCGGGTAGGAGCGGCGGTGGAAGCGGCGGTAGAAGTCGAGCAGCTCGGCCGCGACCCTGCCCGACGCCGCCGCGCGGCGCGGAGCGCGTCGGCGTCGGCCTCGCTGAAGTAGGCCTGGTGGGTGACGTCGAGGCCGATCATCGTCACGTCGATGCCGCTCGCGAAGACGCGGCTGGCGGCCTCCGGGTCGGCCCAGATGTTGAACTCGGCCGCCGGCGTCCGGTTGCCCTCGCCGACCGCGCCGCCCATCAGCACGATCCGCTCCGGGCGGGCATCGGGCGCGAGCGCGAGCAGGAGCGCGACGTTCGTCAGCGGCCCGATCGGGACGAGCGTCACCGCGCCCGTCCCGCTCGCGGATCTGCCGCGCGAGGAACGTCGACGGCGTGCTCGTCGAGCGGCCGCGCCGAGGGCGGCGGCAGCTCGGGGCCGTCGAGCCCGCTCTCGCCGTGGACGTGGGCGGCGACCGAGCGGCTGCGCACGAGCGGCTCGGCCGCGCCCGCGGCGACCGGCACGTCGGCGCGGCCGACGAGCTCGAGCACCTTCAGCGCGTTTGTCGTCGTCTTCTCGATCGTCTGGTTGCCGGCGACCGTCGTCACGCCGAGCAGCTCGAGCTCGGGCGAGGCGAGCGCGAGCAGCAGCGCGATCGCGTCGTCGTGGCCCGGGTCGCAGTCGAGCAGGATCGCCGTCACCGCGGCTTCACCCAGGCCTCGAGGTCGCTCGCTCGTCGGCAGCGAGCTCTGGGCGCCGACCGTCGCCGCGGCGAAGGCCCCGGCCGTGCAGGCGCGGTGGAGCGCCTCCTCGTGGGGCCGCCCCTCGAGCAGCGAGACGAGCAGGCAGGCGGTGAACGCGTCGCCGGCCCCGGTGCCGTCGCGCGGGATGATCTCGACCGAGGCGGAGCCGGCGACCTGGCGCGCCGTCCTCGTAGAGCACGGCGCCGTCCTTGCCGTAGGTGACGGCGACGAGCTTCCCGCGGCTCACCACCTCGTGCTCGAAGCGGTTGACGACGAGCAGGTCGGGGACGAGGTCGATCGGCGCGCGCCGGGCGCGGCGTTGAGCGCGAAGAAGGACGCGCGGGCGGCCGCGGCGTAGCACGACCTCGTCGGGCACCTCGAGCTGGCAGAGGACGGCGCCCTCGAGCTCGCGCGGCGTGACCGACGCGTTCGCGCCCGGGAAGACGGCGATCTCGTTCTCGCCGGCCGCGTCGACGTAGATCAGCGCCACCCCGGTCTGCCCCTGCCGCTCCAGCTCGAGCTCGACGCCGGCGGCGACGAGGCCGGCGAGCGCCTCCTCGGCGAGCGCGTCGTCGCCGACGGCGCCGATCAGCTTGACGCGGGCGCCGAGCCGGGCCGCCGCGACCGCCTGGTTCGCGCCCTTGCCGCCGGGCAGGCGGCTGAACTGGTGCGCGGCGACCGTCTCGCCCGGCTGCGGCAGCCGCTCCATCCGCGCGACGAAGTCGATGTTGATCGACCCGACGACGGTGAGCTCGACGGGGTCGGCCATCGCCGGGGCGGGTCAGGCGGCGAGGGCGCGCAGGTCGTCCTGCGCCCGGCGCGAGCAGGTTTTCGCGCAGGTCGAACAGGCCGGCCCAGAGCGAGCCCGCGATCGGGGCTCGCGTCGAACCCGACCGCCGAGGCGAGCCCCTCGAGCGCCCGGATCAGCACCGCGAGCTCGAGGTAGGCGGCGGCGACGCGGTGGGCGAGGCGACGCACGCCGGCGCGCGCGAGCACGGGCTCCCAGTCGACGAGCTCCGCCTGCCCGGGCTCGCCGAACCAGGAGCGCCCCTCGGCCGGCGCCGGTCTCGAGCTCGAGCAGGTAGCGCGAGAGCGGCCGCTCGAGCCCGGCGAGCGCCCGCTCGACGCGCTCGGCGGCAGCCTGCAGCGCCGCGCGCCCGCGCGCCGGGCGTCGGCGGCTCGGCCTCGCCGCCGCGCCCAGCGCTCGAGCAGCCGGCAGAAGGCGAGGGCCTCGTCCTCGAGCAGCGCGAGCTGCCCGATCAGCCGCGACGGCCGTCCGCGGGTCGACGGCCTGGGCCGCGATCGCGGGGGCCCAGCCGCGCCTCACGTCTCGACCACGACCGGCAGGATCATCGGCCGCCGCCGGGTGCGGTCGTAGACGAGCTGGCCGATCCCGTCGTGCAGGTGCTCCTGGATCAGCTTGATCTCGCGGATGTCGTCGGCGAGCAGCTCGCGCGAGGATCTCGCTGGGCCTCGCCGCGCATCTCGGACGAGCAGCTCCTCGGACTCGGCGAAGCCGCGCGAGATCAGCTCCGGGGCGGCGGCGAGCCCGTTCGAGAGCGTCGCGACGACGATCAGGACGCCGTCCTCGGAGAGGTGGCGGCGGTCGCGCAGGGCGACGTCGGAGAGGTCGCCGACGCCGAGGCCGTCGACGAACGTCACGCCCGCCTCGACGCGGTCGACGATCGCGGACGCCCGCGGCCGAGAGCTCGACGACGTCGCCGTTGTCGGCGATCGACGATCGAGTCGGCCGGGAATGCCGGCCTCCTGCGCGAGCCGGGCATGGGCGGCGAGCATCCGGTACTCGCCGTGGATCGGCATCACCGCCTTCGGCCGCACGAGCCCGATCAGCGTGCGCAGCTCCTCGGCGCGCGCGTGCCCGGAGACGTGCACGGCGGCGTTCTCCTCGTGCAGCACCTCCGCCCCGCTCCGGGTCAGGCGGTTGATCGAGTCGTGGACGCGCAGCTCGTTGCCCGGGCACCGCGCGCGCCGAGATGATCACCGTGTCGCCGCGCTCGACCTTGACGGCCGGGTGGTCGTTGTAGGCGATCCGCGTCAGCGCCGAGAGCGGCTCGCCCTGCGAGCCGGTGCAGAGGATCAGCTGCCGCTCGGGCGGCGAGCTCGTCGAGGTCGACGGGACGCACGAGCAGGTCGTCGGGCGCCTCGATGTAGCCGAGGTTGCGGGCGATGTTCAGGTTCTTGCGCATCGAGCGGCCGATGACGCTGACCGAGCGGCCGACCTCGACCGCGACGTCGATCGCCTGCTGCATCCGGTGGATGTTCGAGGCGAACGAGGAGATCGAGGACGCGGCCGTGCCGCTGCGGGATGATCTGGCGGAACGCCTCGCCGACGACCCGCTCGGAGCGGGTGAAGCCGGGCCGCTCGGCGTTGGTCGAGTCGCCGAGCAGCAGGTCGACGCCGCGGTTGCCGAGCTCGGCGAGCGCGCCGACGTCGGTGCGCAGCCCGTCGACCGGGGTGTGGTCGAGCTTCCAGTCGCCGGTGTGGAAGACGCGGCCGGCCGCGGTCTCGATGCAGATGCCGACCGCGTCCGGGACCGAGTGCGACATCCGCACGAGCTCGATCCGGAAGGGGCCGAGGTCGATCGGGCCGGAGTCGGGCCCGGCCTCGCGCAGCTCGGCGGCGTTGCAGGAGGCCGTGCTCGTCGAGCTTCGACTTGACGAGCGCCGAGCGTCAGGCGGGTCGCGAGCACCGTCTTCGACCCGCACCTCGCGCAGGAGGTAGGGCAGCCCGCCGACGTGGTCCTCGTGGGCGTGGGTGAGGATGACGGCCAGCACCTCGCGCCCTGCGCAGGTAGCCGAAGTCGGGGAGGATCAGGTCGACGCCGAGGTGCTCGTCCCGCGGGAAGGCGAGCCCGGCGTCGATCGACGAGCGTCTCGCCGCCGATCTCGAAGACGGTCATGTTCTTGCCGACCTCGCCGAGACCGCCGAGCGGGATGACGCGTAGCACCGGGTCGCTCACGCCCGCAAGCATACGGCCAGAGGCGCCGCGCGACCGGGACGCCCGCGGGCGGCCCGTCAGGCGGCGACGAGGAGCCCGAGCCGGGCGAGGCAGTCCCGGACGCGGGCCAGCTCCTCCTCGCTCGGCGGCACGAGCGGCAGGCGGAAGCCGCCGACCTCGTGGCCGAGCAGGCGGAGCGCCGCCTTGACCGGGATCGGGTTGGTCGTGATGCGCGAGCAGCTCGTAGGCCGGCTGCAGCTCGGCGTCGATCGCGCGGGCGCGCGCCAGGTCGCCGTCACGGGCGGCCCGCACCTGGGCCTGGCACCTGCGGGCCGACGAGGTGGGTGTGGACGCAGATGCCGCCGACGGCGCCCAGCTCGAGGAACGGCACGAGGAGGTTGTCGTCGCCGGCGTAGAGGTCGAGACCGGTCGCGACGACGTGGCGTGCCTGCGCCGAGGTCGGCGTGGGCCTGCTTGACGGCGCGGATGTTCGGGATCTCGGCGAGCCGTGAGATCGTCTCCGGCTCGATGTTGACGACGACGCGGCTCGGGATGTTGTAGACGACGAGCGGCCGGTCGGTCTCGGCGGCGATCGCCGCGAAGTGGGCGACGATCCCGCGCTGCGGCGGCTTGTTGTAGTACGGCGTGACGATCAGGAACGCGTCGGCGCCGAGCTCGTGCGCGGCCGCCGTCAGCTCGCAGGAGTGCGCCGTCGAGGCGGTGCCGGTCCCGGCGACGACGGTGGCGCGGTCGCCGACCGCCTCGAGCGCGGCGGCGACGAGGTCGAGGCGCTCGCCGTCCGACGAGCGTCGGGCTCTCGCCGGTCGTCCCGGCGACGACGAGGCCGTCGGAGCCGTTGTCGACGAGGTGGCGGGCGAGCGCCTGGAAGGCGTCGAAGTCGATTCGGCCCTCGTCGTCGAACGGGGTGACGATCGCGGTGAGAACGCCACCGAGCATGCCGCCATCGTAGTCGCTTCCCGGGCGGCGGTCAGCCGGGCGCGGCGATGCGGGTGAGCCGGTAGACGCGGTCGCCGAGCTCGCTCACCTCCCAGGCCGCCGCGCGCCCGGAGCAGGAACTCGGCGGCGTGCGGCCGGCCCGGCTCGGCGAGGAGGACCTCCGGGGCGAGCCGCGGCAGGAGCGCGAGCAGCGCCTCGCCGTTCCGGCGCTCGTAGAGGAGGTCGGCGCCGAGCGCGAGGTCGTACGAGCCGGCGAAGGCGCGCCAGTCGGCGTGGACGACCTCGAGCTCGAGCCCGTTCCGGGCGGCGTTCTCGCGCAGGAGCGCCACCGCCTCGGCCGCCCAGTCGAGCGCCGTCACCTCGCCGCCGCGCGCCGCCGCGACGAGCGCCGGCACCCCGAGGCCGCAGCCGAGCTCGACCAGGCGCCGCCCGGCGAGCCGCTCCGGCAGCGCGCGGGCGAGCGCGAGCCCGGCCGGCCAGAGCTCGGCCCAGTAGGGGATGAACTCGTCGGCGGCGAACGCCTCCTCGTCGAGGAGCGCCTCCGGCTCGCGCGGCCGCAGCAGCGAGAGCTCGAGCTCGCCGACCGCGAGGCGCTGCTCGACGAGGTCGCTCAGAGCAGCGCGTCGAGCCCGACCGTGACGCCGGCGGGGAGCTCGCCGACCCGCGCGAGCGCGAGCTCGACCCCGGGGACGAAGGCGTCGCGAGAGCTCGTGTCGTGGCGGATCGAGAGCGTCTCGCCGCGCCCGCCGAAGATCACCTCCTGGTGGGCGACGAGGCCGGGCAGCCGGATCGAGTGGATCGGCACCGTCGCCGCCCGATTGCGCGCGGCGGTCGCGAGCGCCGTCCCGGAGGGGGCGTCGAGCTTCGTCGCGTGATGGAGCTCGACGATCTCGGCGGCGGCGAAGTGGCGCGCCGCCTCGCGCGCGAAGCGCATCATCAGCACGGCTCCGAGCGCGAAGTTCGGCGCGTAGAAGACCGGCAGGCCGGCCGCCCGCGCGGCCTCGTCGACCTCGGCCGGGTCCCAGCCGCTCGTGCCGACGATGCAGGGGAGCCCGGCGGCGAGCGCGCGGCGGATGTTCGCGACCACGACCGCCGGCGCGGTGAAGTCGACCATCACCTCGGCCGCGGCCTCGGTCGCGACGAGCTCGTGCCCCGCCTCGGCGAGCGCCGGCCCGAGCAGCGCGCCGACCTTGCCCGTCTCCGGCGACGGCGGCCGGTGCCCGTTCAGGAGGACTCTCACGCGGCGCGCGCGAGCGAGGGGGTCGCCCGTTCGAGCGCCGCCAGGAAGCGCTCCTCGCTCGGGCCGATCCCCGCCGCCGAGAGCCGCTCGGAGTCGAGCAGCTCCGCGGCGAGCGCGCAGACGGCGTCGGCCTCGACCGCGTCGATCTCGGCGATGACGCGGTCGAGCGGGAGGATCTCGGCGTCGGTGAGCAGCGACTTGCCGAGCCGGGTCATCCGCGCCGAGGTCGACTCCATCCCGAGCATCAGCCGCCCCTTCAGGTTCTCCTGGGCGCGCTTCAGCTCGCGCGCGGCCAGGTTGCCGGCGGCGATGTCCGCGATCTGCTCGGCGGCGATCGCGAGCGCCTCGGCGAGGTTGTCCTCGCGCGTGCCGACGTAGATCCCGATCTGGCCGGTCTCGGCGTACTGCGAGACGAAGCTGTAGACCGAGTAGGCGAGCCCGCGCTTCTCGCGGATCTCCTGGAAGAGCCGCGAGGAGGCCGAGCCGCCGAGGATCGCGTCGAGGATCGAGGCGGCGAAGCGGCGGCGGTCCGAGCGCGAGACGCCGGGCGCCCCCAGGCAGACGTGGTACTGCTCGGTCTCCTTGCGCTGGAAGCGCAGTCCGGGCTCCGGCGTCTTGGCGAGCACCGGCCGCACGCGCGGGCGCTCGGGGCCCGCCGCTGCGCGCAGCTCGACGGACCGCTCGACGAGCGAGACGAGCCGGTCGTGGTCGATCGAGCCGGCGGCGGCGACGACGATGTTGCCCGGCGTGTAGAGCGAGCGGTGGTAGCCGCGGAGCGCGCGCCGGCTGACCGTCGAGATCACCTCGGCCGTGCCGATCACCGGCCGCCCGAGCGCGTGGCGCGCCGAAGATCGCCTCGCCGATCAGGTCGTGGACGAGCTCCTGCGGCGTGTCCTCGTACATCGCGATCTCCTCGAGCACGACCTCGCGCTCGGAGTCGAGGTCGTCGAAGAGCGGCGAGAAGACCATGTCGCCCATCACGTCGAGCGCCGTCTCGACGTGGTTGTCGGGCACGCGCGCGAAGACGACGGTGTGCTCGCGCGAGGTGGCGGCGTTCAGCTCGCCGCCGAGCTCGTCGAAGATCTCGGCGATGTCGAGCGCGCTGTAGCGGCTCGAGCCCTTGAAGAGCAGGTGCTCGATGAAGTGCGAGATGCCGGCCTTGGCGTCGGTCTCGTCGCGCGAGCCCGCTCCGATCCAGTAGCCGACCGTGACCGAGCGCACGTGCGGCAGCCGCTCCGAGATGACCCGCTCGCCGGTGTCGAGCCCGGTCTGGATCCACGTCTCCACGGGGTGATCGTACGGGCCGCGCTGCGCGGGCGGGGGCGGCTGCTCGCTCAGGCGGCCGGCGCGTCCGGGCCGCCGGGCTGCGCCGGCGCCTCGGAGGCGGCGCTCGCGGGCCCGAACGCGTCGGGAGCGGCGCCGAGGTCGACGCTCATCCGCCGGAACTCGTCCGGCGCCGATCTCGCCGCGCGCGTAGCGCAGGCGGACGATCCCGAGCGGGTCGGTGCCGGGGGCGCGCCGGCCGTGGCGAGGCGCGCCGGCCGCCGCCCGGCGGCTGCGCCAGGCGGCGGTAGAGCCAGATGCCGCCGGCGACGAGGAGCGCCACGATCGACGAGGAAGACGAGGAGGTGGAGGACGGGATGGCCGCCGCTGTGCTGCCAGTAGGGGCGCACCAGGAACGGGCCGCGCGTGCTCATGCCCGAACTCTACGCGTCCCGCCGGTCGCGCCGGCTGCGCCGCGCCGCGGCTCGCAGCGGCCGGCCGGCGCCGCGTAGAGTTCGCCTCCGTCCCCTGCGAGCACGGAGGTGCGGCCTTGGCACTCGAGCGGCCCGAGATCGACAAGCCAGACGGCGACGTTCCGTTCGAGCTCGGCATCGAGGACCTCGTCGTCGGCGAGGGCGAGCCGGCGGTCGCGGGCAGCAAGGTCGCCGTGCACTACGCCGGGGTCGCCTTCTCGACGGGCGAGGAGTTCGACGCCTCCTGGAACCGCGGCGAGCCGTTCCGGTTCACGCTCGGCCGCGGCCACGTCATCCCGGGCTGGGACGCCGGCGTCGCCGGCATGCGGGTCGGCGGCCGGCGCAGGCTGACGATCCCCTCCGCGCTCGCCTACGGCGCCCGCGGGGCAGGCGGCGTGATCAAGCCGAACGAGCCGCTCGTCTTCGTCGTCGACCTCCTCTCGGTCGACTGACCGCCGGCGAGGGGACGCCGCCTCGGGCACCGGGCGCGACGCCGTCAGCCCTGCGCGAGCCGAGCGCGCGGCCCGGCCCCCTACTGGCGGCAGGGAACAACCGTCCGCAGATGCGCGCAGGCCCGCTCGAGGCGGGCCTGCGGGTCCTCGACGCGGCCGGGTCCGGCCGGGCGATCGTCGCCGGCCCGAGGCACTCGGCCCGGTCCTCGTGCCTAGCGGCGGCCGCCGCCGGCCGCGGTCCGCGGTCCCGGTCGCGGGGGCGCTCCTCGCGGGGCTCGCGCGGCGGCGCGTCCTTCGCCCGCTCGATCAGCTCCTCCGGTGAGACGACGCCGCCGTTCTCGTGCTTCTGCACGAGCTTCAGCCCGATCCGGCCGCGTGCCTTGTCGACCTCCTGGACGAGCACGTCGAGCACGTCGCCGCGCTGGATCACGTCCTCGATGTGGTTGACGCGGCCCGGGCCGACGTTGGAGACGTGCAGGAGCCCGTCGGTGCCCTTCTTCAGCTCGACGAAGGCGCCGAAGTCGGTCGTCTTGACGACCTTGCCGGTGAACTCGTCGCCGACCTCGGGATCCTTGGTGAGCGCGTTGATCGCGGCGATCGCCGCGTCGCCGTTCTCGCCGGAGGTGGCGTAGACGAGGATCGTGCCGTCCTCCTCGATGTCGATCTGGACGTCGTAGTCGCCCTCGAGCGAGCGGATCGTCTCGCCGCCCTTGCCGATCACCATGCCGATGTACTCGGGGTTGATCTGGATCGTCGAGATCCGCGGCGCGTGGCCGGCGAGCTGCGTGCGCGGCTCGCCGATCGCCTCGAGCATGCGGCCGAGGATCGCCTCGCGCGCCTCGCGTGCCTGGCTGGAGCGCCCGCTCCATGATCTCGCGCGAGACGCCGGTGATCTTGATGTCCATCTGCAGCGCCGTGATCCCCTCGCGGGTGCCCGCGACCTTGAAGTCCATGTCGCCGAGGTGGTCCTCGGCGCCCTGGATGTCGGTCAGGATCACGTAGTCGTCGCCCTCCTTGACGAGGCCCATCGCGATCCCGGAGACCGGCTCCTTGATCGGCACGCCGGCGTCCATCAGCGCGAGGGTCGAGCCGCAGACCGACCCCATCGACGAGGAGCCGTTCGACTCCAGCGTCTCGGAGACGACCCGGATCGTGTAGGGGAACTCGGCGGCGTCCGGGATCACCGCCTCGAGCGCCCGCTGGGCGAGCGCGCCGTGGCCGATGTCGCGGCGGCGCGGGCCGGTCATCCGCCCCGTCTCGCCGACCGAGAACGGCGGGAAGTTGTAGTGGTGGATGTAGCGGCGGTCCTTCTCGAGCGAGAGATCGTCGATCCGCTGGCCCTCCTTCGCGGTGCCGAGCGTCACGAGCGACATGATCTGCGTCTGGCCGCGGGTGAAGAGCGCCGAGCCGTGCGTGCGCGGGCTGACGCCGACCTCGCAGCTGATCGCGCGGATCTCCGTCTCCGAGCGACCGTCGGGGCGGCGCTTCTCGACCGCGATCTTCTTGCGGACGAGGTCCTTGTAGATCGACTCGGCCGCCTTGCGGATGTAGCTGCCTCGTCGTCGCATCGACGGTGCCCGGCTCCGAGCCCGCGGGCGCGGTCGGGAAGGGCAGCTCCGCCGTCTCGACGATCCGGTCGTAGAGGAGGTGCTGCTTGGCCGACTTCAGCTCCTTCGAGTCCTGCTCGGCCTCGGTGAGCGCGCGCAGCTCGGACTCGAACTGGGCCCGCACCGGCCCCTCGACGGCGGCGCGTCCGCTTCTGCTCGAGGATGGCGCCGAGCGCCATGCGCGTCTGCAGCTCGCGCGACGACGTCGGCCTCGGTCGAGCTCATCGAGAGCGTGCCCGCCTCCCGCTCGAGGATCTCCTCGGCGATGGCGGCGCCGTCGGCGAGCCCGTGGCTTGCGAGCCGCGCGGCGACCTCGTCGCCGACGCGCGCCGGCCAGCTCCGCGGTCACCGCGGCGTCGAGCCACTTCGGCTTGCCGGCCCTGGCGCGCAGCTCCTCCTGGGCGGCGCAGAGCTTCCTGATCTCCGCGTGGGCGAGGTCGAGCGCCTCGAGCAGCTTCGCCTCGGGCACCTGGTCGGCGCCCGCCTCGACCATCGTCAGCCCCTCCATCGTGCCGACGACGATCAGGTCGAGCGTGCTCTCCTCCTGCTCGGCGAGCGTCGGGTCGATCACGAGCTCGCCCTCGATCAGGCCGATGCGGACGGCGCCGATCGGGCCGAGGAACGGCATCGGCGAGACCATCAGCGCCGCCGAGACGCCGTTGATCGCGAGGATGTCGTGCGAGGTGACCATGTCGGCCGAGAGGACGGTGGCGATGCACTGGACCTCGTTGCGGTAGCCCTTCGGCCAGAGCGGCCGGATCGGGCGGTCGATCATGCGGGCGGTCAGGATCGCGCGCTCGGTCGGCCGGCCCTCGCGCTTGAAGAAGCCGCCGGGGATCTTCCCGGCGGCGTACATCCGCTCCTCGACGTCGATCGTGAGCGGGAAGAAATCGGCGCCCTCGCGGGCCTCCGTCCGTCCCTGGGCGGTCGCCAGGACCATCGTCTCGCCCGAGCGGACGACGACGGCGCCGTCGGCCTGCTTGGCGAGCTTGCCGGTCTCGAAGCTGATGTCCTTGCCGCCCACAGACAGGGTGACGGAAACCGGCGCCGCTTGCTGGTCGGCTTCGACGATACTCATCTTTTTTCTTCCTCCACTGAACTCGGTGAAGGGTGGAGGTTTGAGTCAGCCCCGCCGCGGCCGGGGGCGCGGGGCTCGCTCAAACTTCCACCCTCCGGGGGCTGGGGAGCTAGCGGCGCAGGCCGAGCTCCTTGATGAGGGCGCGGTAGCCCTCGAGATCCTTCTTCTGCAGGTAGTTGAGGAACCGGCGGCGCCGGCCGACGAGCTTCAGCAGCCCGCGCCGCGAGTAGTGATCCTTCGCGTGCGTGCGCAGATGCTCGGTGAGACCGTTGATCCGCTCGGTCAGCATCGCGATCTGGACCTCGGGCGAGCCCGTGTCCGTCGCCGATTTGCCGAACTTCTTCGTTGCCTCCTGCTTGGCTTCCTTGCTGAGGGCCATAGCCACCTCCTGGTAGTGAATCGCCGCCGGCCCAGCGACGCCGCGCAAGGAAGGACGCGCACGGCCGAGTCCGGGGACTGGCTGAAGCGTAGCATTCATGCGGGCTCGCGGCGTCCGCAGCCGGACGAGGCCCGGCGCAGCTCGCCACGCGCCGCCGCGGCGGCTGCGCCCGGCGCTAGGCTCGCCGGGTGCCGCCGCACCGTCTGCCCGGGCTCGCCGCCTCCCTGTCGCACTGGCGGCGGTGGCCGCCGCTTCCGCGGGCGCGACCGCAGGGGGGCCGACCGTGGCGCCGAACTGCCTCGGCAGGGCGGTGGTGCGGCCTGCCGAGGTCGTGCTCGCCTGCGCCGACGCGGGCCTCGGCGTGCGCCGGATCGTCTGGCTCGGCTGGGGCCGGCCCGTCGCCGCCGGGCTCGGCACGGCCTTTGCCAACGACTGCTCGCCCAGTTGCGCCGCCGGCCACTTCCACACCTACCGGGCGGTGCTGCTCCTCGGCGGCACCCAGAGCTGCGGTGGCAAGACCGCCTACAAGACAGCGACGGTCGCGATCGTCGGGACACCGCCGCCGGCCTGGCAGACGGCGGCCGACGCGACGTACCCACTTCGCTGCGCGGCCTGAGGATCGGGGCCGGAGCGTGAGCGAGGACTGGCTCGAGCGCGCTCGCCCGCTGCTCGAGGCGCCCGCGGCAGCCGTGCTCACGACCTCCAGAGCCGATGGGAGCCCGCTCGTCTCGCCGGTCTGGTTTCGCTGGCACGAGGGCGCGGTCGAGGTGGTGATCGCCGAGGGAGACCCGAAGCTCCGCCACCTGAGGCGTGAGCCGCGCTGCACGGTCGTCGTCTTCGAGACGGCACGTCCCTTCCGCGGGCTCGAGCTCCGCGGCGCCGCCGAGCTGGTCGAGCTCGACGTCGGCGAGATCCGGGCGGCGATCGCGGGCCGCTACCTCGGCGCCGCCGACGGCGAGCGGTTCGCAGCGGCGCGGCGGGCGGTCCCGGGCGTGCTGCTCCGGCTGGCGCTGCTCGAGCCGCGTGTCTGGGACCTCGCGGCGATCCTGCCGGCATAGCGCTCCTTGCCCGGCGGCCGGCGCCCTGGCCGGGCCGGCCGAGGCGGTGCCGCTCGTCGGCGGCCACCTCGATCCGGCCGAGCACGTGACGCTCCGGCGGGCCAGCTCGGCCGGATCGGAGCTCGCAGGCGGCTGCGGCCGCGAGGAGACCCCGGCCGAGGTCGAGATGGTCGCCGACCTTCGCCGGCTCGGCGGGGTCGTGCCTCGAGTCGGCCCGGCCGCCGTGCTCGGCGCCAACCGGCTCGCCTCCCTCGCCCGCGTGCTGCCCTGAGCGCTACGGGCGGGTGGCCGCGCGGGTCGCCTCGACGTCTCGCGCGATCTGGGCGACCAGCTCGGCCTCGCCCGCGAAGACGGCCTCGTCCCGCAGCCGCTCCCACAGCTCGACGACGACCCGCTCGCCGTAGAGGTCGCCCTCGAAGTCGAGCAGGAAGGCCTCGATCCGGCGCTCGGCGCCGCCGTAGTGCGGGTTGACGCCGATCGAGACGGCGGCGCGATGGCCGCGGGCGGCGCCGGCGTAGATGCCGTAGGCGGGGACGAGGAGCGAGCGGTCGCTGCGCAGGTTGGCGGTCGGGAAGCCGAGCGTGCCGCCGCGCGCGTCGCCGGAGACGACGGTCCCCTCGACCTCGAGCGGCCGCCCGAGCAGCGGCGCCGCCGCGCGTACCTCGCCGGCGGCGGCGAGGCGGCGGATCTCGGTCGAGGAGACGCCCGGGACGAGCGGAACGACGCGCACCTCGAGGCCGAGACGCTCGCAGAGCTGCGAGGTCGCCCGCCCGCCCGCTGCCGAAGCGGAACGACTCGCCCGCCGCCAGCACCTCGGCGTCGATCGCGAGGACGTACGACTCGATGAACGCCGCCGGCGCGAGCGCCGCCACCGCCGGGGTGAACTCGACGACGAGGGTGTCCGCGACGCCGAGCTCTGCGAGCAGCTCGAGCCGCCGCTCGAGCGTCGAGAGCAGCTCGACGTCGTAGCCGAGCACCTCCCGCGGGTGCGGGTCGAAGGTGACGACGGTCGGGGTGAGCCCCGCCTCGACGGCCGCGGCGACGACGGCGCGGTGGCCGACGTGGACGCCGTCGAACGTTCCGATCGCGACGGCTCGCGGCCGGCGCTCGAGCTCACCCGGCGAACGGGCGACGTTCATGCCGGCCCGCCCCGGGCAGGCATGGCCGCCGGCGCCGTCGCCGCCTCGAGGCCGAGCACCTGCGATCGCAGCCGCTCGGGGACGTGTGCGAGCGCCTCGGGCGGGAGCCGCGCGAGGGCCTCCGCCGCCCCGAGCAGGCGGTCCGGATCGGCCTCCTCGACGCCGAAGGGGCCGACGGCGGTGCGCCTGAGGCTCGCGCAGTGCCCGCCGAGGGCGGCGGCGAGCGAGCGCACGTAGGTGCCCGAGCTGACCTGGAGGCGAAGCTCGGCCTGCCCGTCGCCCGCGGCGAGGAGCTCGAGCGCGTGCACGGTCGAAGCGGCGCACGGGCAGCTCGACGGCGACGCCGCGCCGCGCCAGAGCCGGTAGGCGCGCTCGCCGCCGATCTTGACCGCCGAGGCGGCGGGGACGGGCAGCTCGATCTCGCCGCGGAGCCCGTCGAGGAGCGCGTCGAGCTCGGCCGAGCTCGGCGGCTCGTGCCGCTCGACCACCTCTCCCTCGGGGTCGCCGGTCGAGGTCGTCGCGGTCAGGTCGACGGTCGGTCAGGTAGCGCTTGTCGAGCCCGACGAAGCACGGCGCCAGCCTCGTCGCCGCGCCGGAGAGGCAGACGAGCAGCCCGCGTCGCGAAGGGGTCGAGGGTGCCGGCGTGGCCCGTGCGCGCCCGTGTGCGCCGACGCAGCTCGGCGACGAGCGCGAACGAGGAGGGGCCCGCCGGCTTGTCGAGCAGCACGATCCCGACCGGGGTCTGCGCCCTCGGCGGCACCTCAGCCCGCCCGGATCGAGACGGCGGCGAACTCGCGGCGGATGAACTCGACGATCTGCTCGAGCGTCTCGTCGCTCGAGAAGCCGGCCGCCTGGACGTGCCCGCCGCCTCCCGCCTTGCGCGCGAGCGCCGAGACGTCGAGCGCGTCGCTGCTCGAGCGCAGCGAGATGCGGTGCAGCGGACCGTCGGCGTTCGGCGGCTCGCGGATCAGGGCGACGAGCTCGGAGCCCTCGCTTGCCCGCAGGTAGTCGATCACCCCCTCGGAGAACGGCTCCGCCGCGCCCGCCGCGGCGAAGTCCGAGCGCAGCAGGTAGGAGATGACGAGGCGGCCGCCCTCGAAGACCTGGGCGTGCTCGAGCGCGCGGGCGAGCAGCTTCAGCTTCGCGAACTGGACGGTCTCGTAGACGTGCCGGAAGATCCCGTGCACGTCGGCCCCCGCCTCGATCAGGTCGGCGGCGACGCGCAGCGCCTTCGGGGTCGTGTTCGCGTACTGGAAGCGGCCCGTGTCGGTGACGAGGCCGATGTAGAGCGCCTCGGCCACCTCCGGGCGTCAGCGGCGCGGCGAGCGCGACGAGCAGGTCGTGCACGATCTCGGCGGTCGAGGAGGCGTCGGCGACGATCAGGTTGACGGCGCCGAAGCGCGCGTTGTCGTGGTGGTGGTCGACGTCGACGACGAGGCGCGGCGCTGCCGAGCACGCGAGGAGTCGGGGCCGAGCCGGCGCTCGTTCGCGCAGTCGAGCGCCAGCAGGACGCGCTCGCCGACGTCGGCGGGCGGCTCGCGGAGCAGCTCGCCGAGCGGCAGGAAGCCGTACTCGGCCGGCAGCGGCGTCGCGCACCGCGAGGTACATCAGCGCGTCCTTGCCGAGCGCCCGCAGGCCGAGCGTCGCCCCGAGCATCGAGCCGAGCGCGTCGCCGTCGGGGTTCTCGTGCGTGACGACCAGGAAGCGCTCGTGGGTGGCGATCACGTCGACGACCGCGTCGAAATCAGTCAGCGCTGCTGTCCTCTCGAGGCTCATCGGGAACGGTCTTCGGTGCCAGCTCGTCGATCAGCTGCGTCAGGCGCACGCCGTGCTCGACGGCAGGATCGTATTCGAAGGCCAGCTGCGGTGTCCGCTTCAGCTGCAGCTCGCGCGCGAGGCGGCCCTGCAGGACCCCGCGCGCCGACTCGAGCGCGGCGAGCGCGGCCGCCCGCTTCCGCTTGCCGCCGTAGACCGAGACGAAGACGCGGGCGTCGTGCAGATCGGGCGAGACCGAGACGCCGGTGACCGTGACGATGCCGAGCCGCGGGTCCTTCAGGCCGACGACGGTCTCGGCGACGACGGCCCGGACGAGCTCGTTGACCCGCCGCATCCGTTCGCTCACGGCAGGTCCTCGGGGGCGAGCAGGCGTGTCTCGGAGCGGACGAGAACCCATTCCTGCCCGGCGAGCCACTGCTCCGCCCGGCCGGCCAGCCGCTCGGCCTCGCGCGGCCTGCGCGCGCGGCGAACGTGGCGAGCAGGGCGCAGCGCTGCCAGAGCTCGTGGTGGTCGACCTCGGCGACCGAGGCGCCGAAGCGGCTCGCGAGCTGCGCCTTGGCCGAGAGGACGTACTTGCGCTTTCCCTTCAGCGACGCCGGTCGCGGGGAAATGGAGCTCCGCCGACAGGATCGCGACGTACCCGGGCACCGGCCGTCCGGCGGCGCGGCTAGGCCGCGTCGGGCGGCTCGTCGAGCGACGTCCGCTCGACCTCGCGCGTCTCGAAGACCTCGAAGATGTCGCCCTCGCGCAGGTCGTTGAAGCCCTCGAGCAGGATGCCGCACTCGAAGCCCTCGCTGACCTCGCGGGCGTCGTCCTTGAACCGCTTCAGCTGCGCGACCGTCGTCTCGTGGATCCGGGCGCCGTCCCGGAAGATCCGCACGTGCGAGCCGCGGCGCACGACGCCGCTCGTGACCATGCAGCCGGCGATCGTGCCGACGCGCGAGGCGCGGAAGAGCGCGCGCACCTCGACCTCGCCGATGACGGCCTCGGTCTCGACCGGGGAGAGCATGCCGACGAGCGCCTGCTCGATCTGCTGGGTGAGCTCGTAGATGACGCGGTACTGGCGGATCTGGATCCCCTGCCGCTCGGCGAGCGGCCCGGGCCTCGCTCGAGGGCCGCACGTTGAAGCCGACGACCATCGCGTTCGAGGCGGCGGCCAGGTTGACGTCGTTCTCGCTGATGCCGCCGACGCCGGTGTGGATGACGTTGACCCGCACCTCGGGGTGGTCGATCTTCCCGAGCTCGCCGACGATCGCCTCGACCGACCCCTGCACGTCGCGCCTTCAGGACGATGTTCAGGTCGGCGACGTCGCCCGCCTGCAGCTGCTCGAAGATCCGCTCGAGCGAGACGCCGCGGCTCGCCTGCTTGGCGAGCGACTCGCGGCGCAGGCGCTCCTCGCGCTGCTGGGCGAGGTCGCGGGCGCGGCGGTCGTTCTCGACGACGCGGCGCGAGCTCGCCGGCCGGCGGCGGCTTGTCGAAGCCGAGGATCTCGACCGGCTCGCCCGGGCGTCGCGGCGTCGATCTTCTCGCCGCGGTAGTCGTAGAGCGCGCGGACGCGCCCCCAGGCGTCGCCGGCGACGATCGAGTCGCCGACCTTCAGCGTGCCGCGCTGGATCAGCATCGTCGTGACGGTGCCGCGGCCGACGTCGACGCGCGACTCGATGATCGGGCCGGAGGCCTCGGCCTCGGGGTTGGCGCGCAGCATCGAGCTCGAGGTCCGCGACGAGCAGGATCTTCTCGAGCAGCTCGTCGAGGTTCTCGCCCTGCTTCGCGGAGACCTTCGCGACCTGCGTCGTCCCGCCCCACTCCTCGGGCTGCAGCCCCTGGTTGGCGAGGTCGGAGAGCACGCGGTCCGGGTTCGCGCCCGGCAGGTCGATCTTGTTGACGGCGACGACGATCGGCACCTCGGCGGCGCGGGCGTGCGAGATCGACTCGAGCGTCTGCGGCATGACGCTGTCGTCGGCGGCGACGACGAGGACGGCGATGTCGGTCACCTTCGCGCCGCGGGCGCGCATCGCGGTGAACGCCTCGTGGCCGGGCGTGTCGAGGAAGGTGATCTTGCGGCCGTCGACCTCGGTCTGGTAGGCGCCGATGTGCTGGGTGATCCCGCCGGCCTCGGTCTCGACGACCGCGGTCTTGCGGATCGCGTCGAGGAGCGTCGTCTTGCCGTGGTCGACGTGGCCCATGATCGTCACGACCGGCGGCCGCGGCAGCAGCGACTCGTCGGCGTCGTCGTAGGTCTCCGGCTCGGCCTCCTCCTCGCCCGCGTGCTTGATCGTCACCTCGCGCGTCGAGCTCGGCCGCGATCAGCTCGACCTCGTCGTCGGTGAGCGTCTGGGTGGCGGTCTTGCCGACCCCCATCTCCATCAGCATCTTGATGATCTGCGCCATCGGCACGCCGAGGGCCTGCGAGAAGTTCTCGACGGTGACGCCGGACTCGACGGTCACCGGGCCGCTCGGCGGCGCGACCTCGCGCGGCGTCTTCGGGGTGCGGTCGCTCGCCCTGGCGGTCGCCCGGACGCTGACGCTGGCCGGCGCCGGGACGGCCGGTGCCGCCGTCGATGACGACGCGCCGCCGCCGGTTTCCCGGGCCGCCGCCCCCTCTGGGTCTGATCGGTCTACCGCCTGGCATCGCTGGAAGTGTAGAGCCGCGCGAGCGACGCCTCGACGTTGACGGAGCGGCGCAGCGTGCGGCTGAAGCCGCGCCGGGCGCGCGCCCGCTCGAAGCAGACGAGTCGCCGGCAGGTGTAGACGCCGCGGCCGAGGCCGGGGCCGGCGCGCAGGGCGCCGCCCTCGCGCATGGAAGCGCTGGAGCTCCGACTGGGGTGCCTTGCGGCCGCAGCCGGCGCAGGTGCGGATCGGGCTAGCCGTCGAGACCAGCCTCCTCCGCTTCCTCGTGGGTGAGATGGACGATCGGGATCCCCTCGTCGGGGTCGTCCTCGACGCGCACCGGGCCGGGCCCGCCCGACTCGAGCGTCGCGTCGACGCCGCCGACCGGCGCGTCGCCCGGCCCGGCCGGGAACGCCGTCCGGCTCGGGGTCGCCGAACTCGGCCGCATCCTCGGTGACCGGCTCGGGCTCGGCCGTGTCGGCCAGGGCCTCGAGCTCGGGCTCGGCCTCGGCGACGATCGGGTTGACCTCGTCGTCGGGCTCGTGCAGGGCGAGCTCCTGGTGGGCGGGGACGCCGCAGTACTTCGAGCCCGGCAGCGCCGCGTTCGGGCAGCGCTTGCCGTTCGAGAGCACCGCCGAGCAGCGGCCGGAGAAGTCGCCCTCCTCGCCGCCCTCGCCGCCGAAGGCCGCCTCGGCCTCCTGCTGGGCGAACTCGGTGTCGCTGACGATGTCGATCTTCCAGCCGGTCAGCCGGTGGGCGAGGCGGGCGTTCATGCCCTCCTTGCCGATCGCGAGCGCGAGCTGGTCGTCGGGGACGACGACGGTCGCCTCCTTCTGCGCGTCGTCGAGGTAGACCTCGCGGACGCGCGCCGGCGAGAGCGCCTTCGCGACGAACCGCGCCGGCTCCTGGTTCCAGGGGATGATGTCGATCTTCTCGCCGCGGAGCTCGGAGACGACCATGCGGACGCGCGAGCCGCGCGGGCCGACGCAGGCGCCGACCGGGTCGACGCCCTGGGTGTGCGACTGCACCGCGATCTTCGAGCGGTAGCCCGGCTCGCGGGCGACGCCCTCGATCGTGACGAGCCCGTCGGCGATCTCGGGCACCTCGAGCTCGAACAGCGTCTTGATCAGCTCGGGGTCGCGGCGCGAGAGGATGACCTGCGGCCCCTTGGTGCCGGTGCGGACGTCGGTGATCACCGCCTTGATCCGGGAGCCCTGCTCGTAGCGCTCGCCGTCGACCTGCTCCTGGCGGGGCAGGAGCGCCTCGACCTTGCCGAGGTCGACGAGCACGTTGTTGCGGTCGCCGGCCTGCTGGACGATGCCGGTGACGACCTCGCTGACGCGGTCGATGTACTCGTCGTACATCATCTCGCGCTCGGCCTCGCGGATCCGCTGCAGGATCACCTGCTTGGCGGTCTGCGCGGCGATGCGGCCGAAGTTGTCGGGCGTCACGTCCTCGCGCTTCATCAGCTCGTCGGGAACCTGCGACCAGTCGACGTCGAGGTCGTCGTCGTTGAGCAGCGTGTGGTTCTTCTCGTGCGTCTCCTCCTCGATCCGCTCGAGCTCGTCGAGCGCGCGCTCGCGGGCCTCGTCGAGCAGCCGGCGCTCGAGGTCCTCGGGCAGCTCGATCGCGTAGACGCGGTAGTCGCCCGCGTCGTCGAGCTCGACCGTCGCGTGCCGCGAGGCGCCCGGGGTCTTCTTGTAGGCCGCAAGGAGGGCGTCCTCGAGCGCCGAGAGCAGCGCTTCCGCGTCGATCCCCTTCTCGCGCTCGATCTCCCGAATCGGCCTCAACGATCTCCTGGCTCATCGCGCACCTACCCTTCGTCGATCAGATTGGCCCGCACGATCGCGTCGTACGGTATGTCGACCGGCTCGCCGGTCCCGTTCGCAAGCTGGAACGACCGCTCGCCGGCCGCGGCGACCGTCGCCGCGGAGCTTGCGGTCGGCGGTCTTGACGCGCACCGGGCGGCCTTCGGCGGCCGCGAAGTGCTCGCGCCGGCGCAGCGGCCGCTCGAGGCCGGGTGAGGAGACCTCGATCGAGTAGCGGTCGAGGAACGGCCGCAGGAGGCCGCTGACCTGCTCGCAGAGCGCGTGGTCGACGCCGCCCGGGGCGTCGACGTAGACGCAGAAGCGCTCGCGCCCCGTCACCTCGAGCGCGAGCACCTCGACGCCCGGAAGCGCCGTCGTCACCGTACGGGAAACCTCGCGATACAGCTCTCTCTCCTTGTCCGTCTGACCCGTTGCCATCACGCCTCACGCACCGCTCACGTCATAAAAAATGGGCGCCGTGCGCCCATTTCGACGTGCCCGAAATGTGGTCTCTGCAGGGTAGCAAAGGGGCGGCGCCTCGCCCCGCTCGCGCCCGGGCCGGTCGAGCGCCCGGCCGCTCCGAGCCGGGCCGCGCGAGCCGGGTTCAGTCGAGCACTTCGAGCGGCTCGTCGGCCACCCACTCGGCCTCCTCCGAGACGAAGCGCTCGGCGGCCTCGACCCCGCGCTCGACCGCTCGCTCGGGCGAGTCGGCCTCGACGAGCAGGCGCACCTTCCCGTTGGCCAGGTCTGCGCCCTGGAGCTCGATCCCGGTCCATCGTCTCGACCCGTGGTCCGCAGCGCGTGGGTCTCGTCCTCGTCGATGTCGGCCGCTGTCGCAGCGCAACGTGACCGAGTAGGTCTTCATCCCCGGCAGGCTAGGCGATGCCGGGCCGCCTGTCGAGCGGCCGGCACGCCGCCCGGGCGGCGCCGCCTCAGAGGTCGAGCACGATCGTGACCGGGCCGTCGTTGACGAGCTCGACGGCCATCCGGGCGCCGAAGACGCCGGTCTGCGGTCGGGACGCCGAGCCCGCGGAGCGCCTCGACGAAGCGCAGGTAGAGCGGCTCTGCCTGCTCGGGGCGGGCGGCCTGCGAGAAGTCGGGCCGCGTCCCCTTCTGCGCGCTCGCTCGCGACGAGCGTGAACTGGGAGACGACGAGCGCCTCGCCGCCCGTGTCGAGGAGCGAGCGGTCGAGCCGGTCGCCGATGCCCGCGAAGATGCGGAGGCGGGCGACCCTGCCGGCGAGCCGCGCCGGCCGCCTCGTCGTCATCCGTCCGCGCCACCCCGAGCAGGACGAGCAGGCCGGGGCCGATCGCTCCGCCGGGCTCGGCCCGCGCGACGGCGACGCGCTGGATGACCGCACGCACCGGCTCAGCGGATCCGGGCGGCGTAGTGCTTGCTCGCCGGGGCCATGACGCTCGCGAGCTTGTAGTGCCCGTTCGCCTCGGCGGCGCGGCCCTGCTGCTCGAGCGCGCGGCCGAGCGCGTAGTGCGCGTAGTCGTCGCTCGGGGAGAGCTCGAGCACCGCCCGGAACTCGGCCTCGGCCTCGCGCCAGCGGCGCAGGCGGAAGTAGGCGATCCCGAGCGCCTCGCGGATCGAGGCCTTGTCCGGCTCGAGCTGCTTCGCCCGCTCGAGCGGCACGGTCGCCTGCGCGGCGCGCCCGCGCCGCAGCCGCTCGCGGCCCTCCTGGAAGAGCTCGTAGGCGTCGCTCATGCCCGGGCAGGCTCGTCGCGCGCCCGAGCAGGAGCTCGACCTCGTCGAGGATCGCGGCGGCGATCGCGCGCCTTCGCCGCCTTGGCGACCGGCCGCTCGCGCAGGCCGCTCAGCGAGCACGACCTCGTTGTCGGCCGCGTCGAAGGCGATGTCGGCGCGGGAGACGTCGTTGAAGACGACGAGGTCGGCGTTCTTCGTCCGCGAGCATGCCGCCGCTTGCGGTCGAGGCCGGCCGCGCCGAGCTCGGCGCCGAAGGCGACGAGCAGCTGCCCGGGCCGCTTGCGCTCGCCGAGGAGCGCGGCGATGTCGGCGGTCGGCTCGAGCTCGACCGTCCAGGCCTGCTCGCCCTTCGGGCGCTTCGCCGCGAGCGGCGGCGACCGGCCGGTAGTCGCCGACGGCCGCCGCGAGCAGCGCGATGTCGCAGTCTGCGAGCGCGAGCGCCGCCGTCGAGCATCGCCGCCGCGGTCGGCGTCGCGATCGTCTCGACCCCGGCGGGCGCCGGCACGGCGAGGTTGGCGGCGAGCAGCACCACCTCGGCGCCGCGCCGCCGCGCCTCCTCGGCGAGGGCGACGCCCATCCGGCCCGAGGAGCGGTTGCCGAGGAAGCGCACGGCGTCGAGCGGCTCGCGGGTGCCGCCGGCGGTGACGAGGACGCGCCGGCCGCGCGAGGCTGCCCGGGGCGAGGAGCTGCTCGATCCGGGCGGCGATCTCGGCCGGCTCGGCCATCCGCCCGACCCCCCACTCCCCCTCGGCCGTCTCGCCCTCGTCGGGCCCGACGAGCTCGACGCCGCGCGCGAGGAGCGTCTCGGCGTTGGCGCGGGTGGCGGCGCTCGCCCACATCCGCGGGTTCATCGCCGGGGCGAGCGAGCACCGGCCCGCGGTGGGCGAGCGCCGCCTCGGTGAGGACGTTGTCGGCGAGCCCGTGGGCGAGCTTCGCGAGCGTGTTCGCGGTGCAGGGCGCGACGACGAGCAGGTCGGCGCGGGTCAGGTGCTGGTAGAGGTCCTCGCCGGCCGGCCGCCGCGCGAGCGCCTGGAAGGTCTCGGCGCGGACGAACCGCTCGGCGCCGGGCGTGACGAGCGGGATCACCTCGTGGCCGCCGCCGGACGAGCAGGCGCGTCAGCTCGCAGGCCTTGTAGGCGGCGATGCCGCCGCTGACGCCGAGGAGGACGCGGCTCATGCTGCTCATTGTGCCCGCGCGATCCCGCGCGGGCAGCCCGCGGCTGCGCGCGGCTAGCGCTTGTAGTCGTAGGAGATCTTGCCCTCGGCGATCTCCTCGAGCGACATCGTCAGGTAGTTCTTCGAGCGCGAGCGGATCAGCGGCGGCGGGAACTCGTCGAACGTGCCCTCGCCGAGCTGGTGGTGGTAGTTGTTGATCTGCCGCGCGCGCTTGGCGGCGACGATCACGAGCGCGTAGCGCGAGTCGACCTCGGCGAGCAGCTGATCGATGCGGGGATGGATCATCGGCCGCCCATCCTAGCGGTAGGCGGCGAGCTCGCGCTCGACGATCTCGACGCACTCGCTCGGCGGCCCGCTCGCGGTCGTCGTTCTCGACGACGTAGTCGAAGCGGCCCGCGAGCGCCGCTGCTCGGCTGCGAGCGCGATCCGGTCCTCGATCTCGCCGGCGCTCTCGGTCGCGCGCTCGCGCAGCCGGCGCTCGAGCTCGGCGAGGGGCGCGTCGATGAAGATCGTCACCGCGCCCGGCAGCTGCTCGGCGACCGCGAGCGAGCCGTTCAGCTCCAGCTCGAGCAGCGGCACGTCGCCCGCGGCGGCGATCCGGTCGAGCTCGGAGCAGAGCGTCCCCGAGCGCTGCCCCCAGGGGAAGACGTGGTACTCGAGGAAGTCGCCGGCGGCGAGCCGGCGGTCGAACTCGGCGTCGGTGAGGAACCAGTAGTGGACGCCGTCCCGCTCGCCCGGCCGCCGCGGCCGCGTCGTCGCCGAGACGGCGAGCCGAAGCCGCGGCACGCGCGCCAGGAGCTCCTCGACCATCGTTCCCTTGCCGGCGCCCGAGGGGCCGGTGAGGACGAAGACCCGCCCGCTACCGGTTGAAGAGGTCAATCAGCTCTTGCCGCTGGCGGTCGGAGAGGCCGCCGACCGTCTTCGACTGGCTGATGCGGCACTGGTTCAGCATGCGCTGCGCCTTCACGCGCCCGAACTTCGGCACCGCCATCAGCATGTCGAAGACCTTCGCCGTCGAGACGAACTCGGGCGGGTCGCGCAGGATCTGCTCGATCGAGACCGTCGCCGGACTTCAGGTCCTTCTTCAGCTGCGCGCGCTTGACCCGGATGTCGTTGGCTCGCTTGAGCGCCTCCATCCGCTGGTCGAGCGACCTGACCGGAGCTTGGACCTGCGAGGCGGGCGGCACCATGAGAGGCGCGCATACTAACAACCTTCGTGCCTCGTGCAAGCAGCCACCGAACCGTCCTAGTTGCCGGTTGTGGAAACAGGTTCCTGAGCGGCGGAAAAGGCCTCGGCGCTGTTGTCAAAACCGGCCGTTGCGAGCGCAAGAGCCAGCTCGTGACGGACCCGTGACGGCGCCTCGGGGTCGGCGAAGAGCACCGTGCCGAGCGCGACGTCGGTCGCGCCGCAGGCGATCAGCTCGAGCGCGTCGCGCCCGGTCGAGACCCCGCCCATGCCGACGATCGGCAGGTCGGTCGCCTGGCGGCAGGCGTAGACGGCGGCGAGCGCGATCGGCTTCAGGGCCGGGCCCGAGTAGCCGCCGGTGCCGCGCGCGAGCCGCGGGCGCAGGCGCTCGTCGAGGGCGAGGCCGCGGATCGTGTTGACGAGCGAGAGGCCGTCGGCGCCGGCCGCCTCGACCGCCCGGGCCGCCTCGGCGATGTCCCAGGCGGCCGGCGAGAGCTTCGCGTAGAGCGGCAGGCTCGTCGCGGCGCGGCAGGCGGCGACGATCTCGGCCGCCGACTCGGGCGCCTCGTCGACGTTCGGGCAGGAGAGGTTGAGCTCGATCGCGGCGACCGCCTCGGCGGGAACCTCGGCGCACGTCTCGGCGTAGTCGCGGCGCCGAGAAGCCGCCGACCGAGACCCAGATCGGCACCCCGAGGCCGGCGCAGCGCGCGGCAGCGTCTCGCGCGAGAAAGCGCTCGCGGCCCGGGTTCGCGAGGCCGATCGCGTTCAGCATCCCCGCCTCGGTCTCGGCGATCCGCACCGGCGGGTTCCCCTCGCGCGGCTCCGGGCGTGACGGTCTTCGTCACGAAGGCGTCGAGCGAGCGCGCCACCGCCGGGCGCGGCGAGCGCGTCGAGGCAGCCGCTCGCGTTCAGGAGCTGCACAGCACCGGCCCCTCGACGCAGAGGCGGTCGAGCGCGCCGTCGAGCTCGACGACGCAGCCGTAGCAGGCGCCGTAGCCGCAGGCCATCGGCGCCTCCCAGGCGAGCTGGGCCGCCGGGACGAGCGCGCGCACCGCCTCGAGCATCGGCTCGGGGCCGCAGGCGAGCACGTCGCGGTCGGCGCGGCAGCACGTCGGTGACGAGCACCGGGTCGATCACGACCTCGGCGTTCGGGACGAGCGCGGCCGCCTCGGCGTGGCGCGGCGCTGCGGAAGCCGAGGATCGCCGGCGGCTGCTCGAGCGCCTCGGCCAGGTAGGGGAACGGTGCGATGCCGATGCCGCCGCCGACGAGGAGCGGCCGCGCCGACGTCGAGCCGGAAGCCGTTTCCGAGCGGCCCGAAGACGGCGATCGTCTCGCCGGGCTCGAGCGCCGCGATCGCCCGGCGTGCCCGGCCCGACCGGGTCGACGAGGAAGCCGAGCTCGCCGGGCGGGGCGAGGCAGAGCGAGAACGGCCGCGGCAGCGGCCGGCCGGGCGCCTCGAGCATGAAGAACTGCCCGGGCGCGCCGGGCTCGAGCGAGCCGCGCTCGAGCAGCACGAGCGTGTAGGCGCCGATCTCCTCGACGTGCGATGACGGCGAGCCGCTCACGACGCGGCACGGAGCGCCACCTCCCGCTGCGGCAGCTCGGCCTGGCGCTCCTGGAGCGAGACGGGCTCCTCGGGCCGGCCGTTCGCGATCGCCTCGACCGCGGCGCGCGCGACCGCGAGCGTCGTGATGCAGGGGACGCGCGCGATCACCGCGGCCTCGCGGATCGCGTAGCCGTCGCGGCGCGCGTTCCGGCCCTGCGGCGTGTTGACGACGAGGTCGACGCCGCGGCTGCGGACGAGCTCGACGACGGCCTCGCCCTTCTCGACCCGCTCGACCGGCGACCTCGGCGAGCTCGAGCGCCGCAGCCGTCCCGGCCGTCGCGACCAGCTCGAAGCCGAGCGCCGCGAGCGAGCGGGCGACCGGCGACGACGGCGACCTTGTCGGCGTCCCGGACGCTCAGGAACGCGCGCCCGCCGGCGGGCAGCGCGCGCCCCGCCGCGCGCTCGGCCTTCGCGAACGCGGTCGCGAGGTCGCGCGCCGCTCGCCATCACCTCGCCGGTCGAGCGCATCTCCGGGCCCGAGCACCGGGTCGGCGCCCGGCGAAGCGGACGAACGGCAGCACCGCCGCCTTGACGTGGTGACCGGCGCACGCCGAGCCCTCCGGCGGCAGGTCGAGCTCGGCGAGGCTGGCGCCCGCGGCGAGCCGGCAGGCGGCGTCGACGAGGTTGACGCCGGTCGCCTTCGAGGCGAACGGCACGGTGCGCGACGCGCGCGGGTTGACCTCGAGCACGTAGACCTCGCCGCCGGCGAGCGCGAGCTGGACGTTCAGCAGGCCGACGACGCCGAGCGCCGGCCCGAGCCGCGCGGACGAGCTCGCGGATCTCGGCCGAGTCGGAGGGCGCCGGCAGGACGCAGGAGGAGTCGCCGGAGTGGATGCCCGCCTCCTCGACGTGCTCCATCACCGCCGCGACGTAGGTGGCGTTGCCGTCGCAGAGCGCGTCGACGTCGAGCTCGATCGCGCTCTCGAGGAAGCGGTCGACGAGCACCGGGCCCTCGACGGCCGCCATCGCCGCCGCGACGTCGTCGGCGTCGTAGCAGACCCGCATCGCGCGGCCGCCGAGCACGTAGGAGGGCCGGACGAGCACCGGGTAGCCGATCCGTGCCGCGACCGCCGCCGCCTCGGCCCCGTCCGAGGCGATGCCCCAGTCCGGGCAGCGGACGCCGAGCCCGGCGGCGAGCCGGCCGAAGCGCTCGCGGTCCTCGGCGAGGTCGACCGCGTCGAACGGCGTGCCGAGGATCCGGTAGCCGGCCCGCTCGATCGCGCGGGCGAGCTTCAGCGGCGTCTGGCCGCCGAACTGGATGCAGACGCCGACCGGCTGCTCGCGCGCGAGCACCGCGAGCACCGCCTCCTCGTCGAGCGGCTCGAAGTAGAGCCGGTCCGAGGTGTCGTAGTCGGTCGAGACCGTCTCCGGGTTGCAGTTGACCATCACCGCCTCGTAGCCCTGCGCGCGGAAGCTCTGCGGCGGCGTGGACGCAGCAGTAGTCGAACTCGATCCCCTGCCCGATCCGGTTCGGGCCGCTGCCGAGGATGACGACCGAGCGGCCCGGCGCGGGCGGGCGCTCGTCGCGCTCGCCGCGGGTCGAGTAGAAGTAGTTCGAGGCGGCCTCGACCTCGCCGGCGCAGGAGTCGACGCGGCGGAAGGCACGGCTCCCCGAGCGGCGGCGCGAGCGCGAGCTCGGCGGCGAACCACGGGTGCAGCCCCTCGGGCCGCCAGTCGGGCTCGACCTCGAGCCCGCGCCGGGCCTTGGCGAAGGCCTCGGCGAAGGTGCGGCCGATCCCCATCGACTCGCCGACCGACTTCATCTGCGTCCCGAGCGTCCGGTCGGCGCCGGGGAACTTCTCGAAGGCGAACCGCGGCATCTTGACGACGACGTAGTCGAGCGTCGGCTCGAAGCTCGCCGGCGTCGTCCCGGTCAGGTCGTTCGGGATCTCGTCGAGCGTGTAGCCGACCGCGAGCCGCGCCGCCACCTTCGCGATCGGGTAGCCGGTCGCCTTCGAGGCGAGCGCCGAGGAGCGCGAGACGCGCGGGTTCATCTCGATCACGCGCAGCGCGCCGCGTCTCGCCGGTCGCGCGCGAACTGGATGTTCGAGCCGCCCGTGTCGACGCCGACCGCGCGGATGACGGCGATCGCCGCGTCGCGGAGCTCCTGGTAGGCCTCGTCGGAGAGGGTCATCTGCGGGGCGACCGTGACCGAGTCGCCGGTGTGGACGCCCATCGGGTCGAGGTTCTCGATCGAGCAGACGATGACGACGTTGTCGGCGCGGTCGCGGACGACCTCGAGCTCGAACTCGTCCCAGCCGCGGAGCGACTCCTCGACGAGCACCTGGCCGATCGGGCTCGCCGCCAGCCCGAGCTCGACCTGGCGGCGCAGCTCGGCCGCGCGTCGCGACGAAGCCGCCGCCGTGGCCGCCGAGCGTGAACGCCGGGCCGGACGACCGCCGGCAGCGGCAGCCCGTCGAGCTGCGCGAGGTCGGTGACGATCGCCGAGGCGGCGACCTCGAGCCCGCAGCGCTCGACGGCCTGCTTGAAGAGCTCGCGGTCCTCGGCCCGCGCGATCGCGTCCACCCCGGCCCCGATCAGCTCGATCCCGAGCTCGGCGAGGACGCCGGCGTCGTGCGAGCTCGCGGGCGAGGTTGAGCGCGGTCTGGCCGCCCATCGTCGGCAGGAGGGCGTCGGGGCGCTCGCGGCGCAGGACGCCCGCGACGCCGGCGAGGTCGAGCGGCTCGAGGTAGGTGCGCGTCGGCGAAGCCCGGGTCGGTCATGATCGTCGCCGGGTTCGAGTTGACGACGATCGTGCGGTAGCCCTCCTCGCGCAGCACCTTCAGCGCCTGGCAGCCCGCGTAGTCGAACTCGCAGGCCTGCCCGATCACGATCGGCCCCGAGCCGATCAGGCAGATCGAGTGCGATGTCGTTACGCCGCGGCAAGCTGCACCTCCTCGACCCAGGCGGCGAGGAGCGGCCGGGCGTCGTGCGGGCCCGGGGCCCGCCTCGGGGTGGAACTGTACGGAGCGGGCGCGGAGCGCCGGGTAGGCGAGCCCCTCGATCGTCCCGTCGTAGAGCGACTCGTGCGTCGCCGCGTCTCCGTCGCCTCGGCGCGACGGCGAAGCCGTGGTTCTGGCTCGTGACGAGGACGCGGCCGGTCGCGCGCTCGAGCACCGGATGGTTCGCGCCGCGGTGGCCGAACGGCAGCTTGAAGGTCGAGAGGCCCGTCGCGAGCGCGAGCAGCTGGTGGCCGAGGCAGACGCCGAGGAGCGGCACGCGGCCGAGCAGCTCGCGCACGGTCGCCGTCTCCTCGGTCGAGCGGCTCCGGGTCGCCGGGGCCGTTCGAGAGGACGACGCCGTCGTAGCGCGGCGAGCGTGTCGGCGTCGACGTCGTGCGGGAAGACGGTCACGGCGGCCCCGGCCGCGGCGAGCTGGCGCAGGATCGAGCGCTTGGTGCCGTAGTCGACGACCGCGACGCGCGGCGTCCCGCGTCGAGAACGCGTACGGCGACTCGGTCGAGACCGCGCGCGGCGAGCGCCTGGCCGGCCATCGCCGGCTGGCTGCGGGCCGGCGCGAGCGCCTCGTCGACGCTCGGTGCCGTCGGCGACGAGCGCGGCCCGCAGCGCGCCGTGCTCGCGCAGGTGGAGGGTGAGCGAGCGCGTGTCGACGCCCGCTCAGCGCCGGCAGCCCCGTGCTCGGCGAGCCACTCGGTCCAGCCGGGGCCGCGCGCCTCGCGCATGAGCGACGCCGCGCGCATGCGGCCGCGCCGACTCGCAGCGGTCGTCGGCGACGCCGTAGTTCCCGACCATCGGCGCGGTGAAGCAGACGAGCTGGCCGGCGAAGCTCGGGTCGGTCACCACCTCCTGGTAGCCGGTCATCCCCGTCGTGAAGACGGCCTCGCCGAGCGCGGTCCGCGCCGGCGCCGACGCTCTCGCCGGCGGAACGACCGTCCCGTCCTCGAGGACCAGCGCGCCCTGCGTGCTCACCGCCCTGCCCCGCCCGCTGTCCGGCTGCGGGCCCGTCATGCCTCGTAGGCGATCCGGCCGGCGGCGACCGTCAGCAGCGACCTTGCCGTGCAGGCGCCGCCCGAGCAGCCACGAGTTCGCCGAGCGCGACCGGAAGCGGTCCTCGCGGACGCGCCAGGTGGCCTTGCGTGCCGAGCAGGACGAGGTTCGCGCGGCGCGCCGACCGCGATCCGCGGCCGGTCGAGGCCGAAGATCCGCGCCGGGCCGGCGGACATCCGCTCGAGCAGCGTCTCGAGCGGGACGCAGGCCCGGCTCGACGAGCGAGGTGTTGAGCGCCGCGAACGCGGTCTCGAGGCCGGTGACGCCGAACGGCGCCGCCTCGAACGGGACGTCCTTCTCCTCGCGCGAGTGCGGGGCGTGGTCGGTCGCGACCGCCTCGATCGTTCCGTCGAGGAGCGCCGCGACGAGCGCCGCGCGGTCGTCGTCGGTGCGCAGCGGCGGGTTCATCTTCAGGTTCGGGTCGAGCGTCCGCACCGCCTCGTCGGTGAGGCGAGAGGTGGTGCGGCGTCACCTCGCCGCTCGCCTGCACGCCCGCCGCCCGGGCGCCGGCGAGCAGCTCGACCGACTCGCGCGCCGAGAGGTGCATCAGGTGCAGCGGCTGGCCGGGTGTCGCGCGGCGAGCGAGAGCTCGCGCGCGACGCCGAGGCTCTCGCCGAGCGACGGCCAGCCGCCGAGCCCGAGCTCGGCCGAGACGACCCCCATGTGCATGTGGCCGCCGCGGGTCAGCGACGGCTCCTCGCAGTGGAGCGCGAGCCGCCGGCCGGTGATCGCGTTGTACTCGAGCGCGCGCCGCATCAGGCCGGCGGTCGCGACCGGGCGGCCGTCGTCGGTGAAGGCGGCGGCCCCGGCGTCGGCGAGCTCGCCCATCTCGGTCAGCTGGGCGCCGTCCTGGCCGACGCGTGATCGCGGCGGCGAAGCCGACCGGGATCGCCGCCTCGCGCCTCGGCGCGCGCCCGCAGGCCGCGCAGCACGTCGGTGGTGTCGACGACGGGCTCGGTGTTCGGCATCGCGAGGATCGCGCAGTAGCCGCCCGCGGCCGCGGCGGCGGTGCCCGTGGCGATCGTCTCCTCGTCCTCGCGGCCCGGGGTGCGCAGGTGGACGTGCGGGTCGACGAACGCCGGCGCGAGCACGAGCCCCGCGCCCTCGATCACGCGGTGCCCGTTTGCCTCGAGGTCGCTGCCGAGCTGCGGCGATCGTGCCGCCGTCGATGCGGATGTCGAGCACGGCGTCGATGCCCTCGGTCGGGTCGAGGACGCGGGCGCCGCGGACGACGAGGTCGTCGGTGCCGGCGCCGCCGACGAGGATCATGCGACCCCCACGACGGCCTCGACCGCGACCGGGCCCGTCGTGAGCAGGTCGTAGAGCACGGCCATCCGGACGACGAGCCCGGCTCGCACCTGGTCGACGACGAGGGCGGCAGGCCGAGTCGGCGACGCGCGGGTCGATCTCGACGCCGCGGTTCATCGGGCCCGGGTGCATCACCTTCTGGCCGGGGCGGAGCCGCTCGGGCGTCACGCACCAGCGGGCGCTGTACTCGCGCATCGACGGGACGTAGTTCGCGCCCTCCTCCATCCGCTCGCGCTGCATGCGCAGGACGTAGACGACGTCGGCGTCGCGGATCGCGCCGATGTCGTAGCGAGACCTCGCCGAGCTCGTGCGGGAGCAGCGGCGGCGGGCCGACGAGCAGCACGCTCGCCCCGACGAGCCTGAGCGCCTGGATCAGCGAGCGCGCGACGCGCGAGTGGAGGACGTCGCCGACGATCGCGACGTGGACGCCCTCGAGCCGGCCGAGCGGCTCCCGAGATCGCGTAGAGGTCGAGCAGCGCCTGGGTCGGATGCTGGTGCTTGCCGTCGCCGGCGTTGACCACGTGCGCCTCGGTGACCGCCGGCGACGAGCTGCGGCGCGCCGATCTGCGGGTGGCGGATGACGATCACGTCCGGGTCGTAGGCCGAGAGCGTCAGCGCGGTGTCCTTCAGCGACTCGCCCTTCTCGACCGAGGAGCCGCTCGCCTTGATCGAGAGCGTGTCGGCGGAGAGCCGCTTGGCGGCGAGCTCGAACGACGACGAGGTGCGCGTCGACGACTCGAAGAAGACGTTGACGACGAGCCGGCCGCGCAGCGTCGGCAGCTTCTTGTTCTCGCGCTCCTGCGAGAGCGCGAAGGAGTGCGCGGTCGCGAGCAGCCGCTCGACGTCGGCCGCGGTCGAGGTCGCCGATCGAGAGCAGGTGCCGGCGGCCGGGGTCGCGCGGCGGGCGGAGCTCGCCCGGGACGACGTGCAGGGAACGGTCGCTCATTCGACTCCCTCCTCCGATTCGCCGACGAGGACGACCCGGTCGAGCTCGTCGATCTC
This sequence comes from uncultured Actinomycetota bacterium, assembly GCA_963765345.1. Classification (GTDB taxonomy): domain Bacteria; phylum Actinomycetota; class Thermoleophilia; order Gaiellales; family Gaiellaceae; genus PALSA-600. The sequence goes on along the minus strand of CAVXWI010000007.1, from coordinate 15,517 downwards.
GAGCAGCTGCACCTGGACGCGCTCCTCGCGCGCGGTCGGCAGGTTCTTGCCGACGTAGTCGGGCCGGATCGGCAGCTCGCGGTGGCCGCGGTCGGCGAGCACGGCGAGCTGGACGCGCGCCGGCCGGCCGTACTCGAGCAGCGCGTCGATCGCGGCGCGCATCGGTGCGGCCGGTGTAGAGGACGTCGTCGACGAGGATGACCGTGCGCCCCTCGAGCTCGAAGTCGAGCTTCGTGTCGTGGACGATCGGCTGGGCGCGGCGCGGCGAGCGGCCGTCGCGGACGTGGACGTCGTCGCGGTGGAAGGTGATGTCGAGCTGGCCGAGCGTCGAGCTCGGTGCCGGCCCGCTCGGCGACGAGGCGGCGGAGGCGCTGGGCGAGCGGGACGCCGCGCGTGTGGATGCCGACGAGCGCGACCGCGTCGAGGTCGTCGTTGCGCTCGATGATCTCGTGGGCGATCCGCGAGAGCGTCCGCTCGATCGCTTCGCCGTCCAGCAGGACGCGCCCGTTCGGGGCTACGGCAGGGCGATGCATCGAACTCCTTTCCGGCCTCTCTGGACCGAGTTAAAGGCGAACTGGCACCCGCGACTGTAGCACGCCGCCAGGACGCTCCTCGACCGGCGCCGGAGGCGCCGCCCCCGCCAGGACCGCGCTCGGCGCGATGACGATCCACGCGCGCGGGTAGCCCGGAGTCTCAGCGACGCCGGCGCCGAGCAGCCAGTCGAAGCGGTAGTCGAGCCGGCCGGGCAGCTCCGCCTCGGCCCGCGCCAGCCCCGCGTCGTACTCGCGCGGGTCGAGCAGGTCGAACGTCGAGAACGCCTTCGAGCGGATCAGGTCGAGGGCCTGCGCGCGCGCGATCGACCGGTGCTGGCGCAGGCGCTCGATCCGGACGGAGCCGAAGCCCGCTGCCTCGAGCTCGGCTGTCAGGGCCGCTGCGCTCGGGAACCGCCCTCGCTCGATCGCCGGCACCGAGGGGAAGAAGCGGGCAAACCAGACGTCGTCGAAGCTCGCCGGGTCCTCGGTCGCGACGACGATCCGGCCGCCCGGTGCGAGCACGCGCGCCGCCTGGGCGAAGCGCGCCGCGGCGGTCGACGAGGTGGACGACCATCCGCGCGACGACGGCGTCGAACCAGCCCGCCTTGAAGGGCAGCGCCTCGACGCGGGCGACGCGGGCGTTGACGCCGTTCTCCCTCGCCCGCTCGACCATCGCCGGCGAGACGTCGACCGCGAAGACGCGCGCCGCGCTCGCGCTCGGCAAGTGCCGCCGCGAGCCGGCCGGTGCCGCAGCCGAGCTCGAGCACGCGGGCGCCGCGGAGCTCGCCGAGCCGGACGAGCGCCTCGTAGACGGCCCACCAGTTCTCGTCGACCGGACGCAGCTCCTCGTAGCGCGCGGCGCGCTCGTCGAATCCCGGCGCGGGACCGCTCACGCGGTCGCGGGCTCCGCCTCGGGCCGCTCGGGGCGGGCCCCGCCGCGGACGAGCGCCGGCTCGCCCCGCTCGCGGAAGGGCACCTCGATCAGGTCGAAGTCGCGGGGCAGCGACCGTCGCCGCGAAGACCGCGCGGGCCTCGCGGAGGAGCTCCGAGCCGAGGTAGCGCGGCGAGACGTGCGTCAGCGCGAGCAGCGAGACGCCCGCGTCGCGGGCGACCTCGGCGGCCTGGACGGCGGTCGAGTGCCCCGTCTCGCCGGCGCGGCCACGGTCGGCGTCGGCGAACGTCGCCTCGTGCACGAGCACGTCTGCGGCCGGAAAGAGCAGCACGACGGCCGAGGCGCCGATGGTGTCGCCGGTGTAGACGACGGTGCGTCCCGGCCGCGCCGGGCCGACGAGCTCCGCGGGTGAGATCCGGCGGCCGTCCGCGAGCGTGACCGCCTCCCCGCGCTGCAGCGCGCCCCGCTCGGGCCCGAACGGGACGCCGAGCGCGTCGGCCTGGGCGTTGTCGAAGCGGCCCGGCCGTTCCTCCTCGACGAGGGCGTAGCCGACGGCCGCGACGCGGTGGTCGACCGGGAAGGCGCAGAGCTCGTACCCGTCGCGCGCGAGAACGTCGCCCGGGCGGAGCTCGACGAGCTCGACGGGGAAGGTGAGCTTCCCGAAGACACGCCCGAGCGCCTCGTAGAGGTCGCGCAGTCCGGGCGGGCCGTAGAGGCGTAAGCGGCGTCTCGCGGGCGCGGAGCGAGAAGGTCTTCAGCATGCCGGGGAGACCGAGGTAGTGGTCGGCGTGAAAGTGCGTGAGGAAGATCTCCTCGATGTCGACGAGACCGACCGACGAGCGCAGGAGCTGGCGCTGTGTCCCCTCGCCGCAGTCGAAGAGCAGGCGGTCGCCGCCCCGGCGTACGAGCAGCGAGCTCGTGCCCCGGCGCGCGGTCGGGGCGCTCGCCGAGGTGCCGAGGAAGACGACGTCGAGATCCACCGGACGATCGTAACGGTGGCCCGCGGCGCCGAGGCTTACGGCAGGACGAGCGTCTCGCCCGGCGTGATCGTCGTGCCGCTCAGGTGGTTCGCCTGCTCGATCTGCCAGATCGCCGTCACGGGGATCGCCGCCGTAGTGGCTGGCAGCGATCGTCCAGAGCGTGTCGTAGGGCCGCACGCGGTAGAGCGTCTTCGGCCCGTGCGCGCCCGAGGGCCGGGCGATGACGCTCCAGAAGACGAGCGCGAGCGCCGCGAGGACGACGCTGCGGACGAGAGCCTTGGTCAGAAGCGCGTTAGCGAACATGTGTTCGTAGCATACCGAACACGTGTTCGCTCTGTCAAGGGTTCTAGCGCCGCGCGCTTGGTCGGCGGGTCGAGCGCCGGGTGCCAGGATCTCATCGCCCCCTGGCAGTTGCCGCCGCTCTGCGCGATCCAGCCGCGCGACGGCGGCGGCCGACTGCTTCGCCACCGGGCTCGTCGGCGAGAACCAGTAGAGGCCGCTCTGCCAGCCCTGCGAGGTCGGGCTCGTCGACGAGATGGAAGATGTTGATCACGCGGACGTTCGGGTCGCAGGCGAGGTAGGCCAGCATCTCGCCGGTAGTAGGTCGCCTGGTAGGCCTGGGTCGCGTGGACGCCGAGGACGCCGCCGGCCGGCGTTGCGCTCACCTCGACCCCCTGGTAGCCCGGCATGCCGGTCGCGTCGGTCTGGATCCCCATCTCGTTGAGGCTGACCGGCAGGCCCGCCGCCCGCCTGCTGGCCGATCGTCCGCTGCGGCGAGCCGTTGAACCCGTTGTAGAACGCCTGGTAGATGCGCGGGAGGTTCGTGACGCTCGCGTCGTTCGGGTCGGCATAGCCGCTCGCGAACGGCAGCGACTGCGGGATCGGGTAGGGGTGGAAGTCGAGCCCGTCCATCAGCGGGGCGGTCGCGATGCGTCTGGGCGGCGAAGGCCTTGAACCAGGTGCCGAGGTCCTCGAGGAAGTGCACCGGCGAGGTCGACGAGTTGCTCGGGGAGTTGGGCGCGTCGTTGCCGCGCGGCGAGAGGCCGACGCCCCAGACGAAGTTCGCGCTGCTCACCGCTTTCAGGGCGTCGTAGGCGGCGGCGAGCGCGCGCCCGCAGATCTCGGCCGACTGGTTGCCGCCCGCGGTGTTCCACTGCGGGTTGAGGAAGAGCGGCTGGTTGCACTCGTTCATGACGATGAACTCGTGCACGGTCGGGAACGTCTGGGCGACCATCGCCGTCCAGGCCGCGAACTGCTGGATCGTCGGCGGTGTCGCCGCAGGCGACTCGGGTTCGACGAGGGCGCGCAGCGCTCGCCGTCGGTGAACACCTGCGAGTGCAGCGGATAGAGGTCGAGCTCGACGGTCACCCCGGCGCTCGCGGCCTCGCCGATCACCTGCTGGATGTTGCTCACGAGCGTCGGGTCGATCGAGGTCGGCTGGGTGTCGTCCCAGCGGATCGTGAGCGCGTTCATGGTCAGCCCGTCGGACTGCATCGTCGGCATGAAGAACGAGGGCACCGAGGCCTCGTAGCCCGAGTCGTCGTTGATCCCGACGATCAGGTGGCCGGCGGCCGAGCCGCAGGCGCACGAGCGCCGCCGCAAGACAGGCGAGCCGCAGCGAGGAGCCTCTTCATCGCGCTGCCACCGTCGCCAGGCCGACGGCCGTCGAGCACCGCCGTCGGCGATCTCGGCGGCGCCGAAGCGTACCGGGTCGCCGGCCGGCAGGCCGGTCTCCGCCTCGGCGGCCGCGATCGCCGCCCGGGCGGTCGCCTCGTCGACGGCACGCGTGTTGAGCGCGATGCGCGACGACCTTCGCCGGCCGCGCGAGCAGCGCGGCGCGCTCGTGGAGCTCGACGAGCGCGGAGAGCGACGGCATCGGGAAGCGCTCGTCGTCGTCGACGACCTCCTGCCCGACCTGGTGGCAGAGGACGAGCGCGTGCGGGGCGCTCGCCGTGCAGCAGCCCGAGGGTGACCCCCGAGTACGCGGGATGGAGCAGCGAGCCCTGGCCCTCGACCCAGAGAAGCTCGTCCGCCGCGATCGATGCCTTCGAGCACGAGCTGTCTCGGCTGCTCCGGCGATGAAGTCGGCGACGACGGCGTCGACCGAGATCCCCCAACCGGCGATCGCGATCCCGGTCTGGCCGGTCGGGACGAACTCGCTCGCGATCCCGCGTCGCCGCGCCTCGGCGTCGAGCTCGAGCGCGACGGTCATCTTCCCGATCGCGCAGTCCGAGCCGACCGTCAGCACGACCTTGGCGCCGTGGGTCAGGTTCTCGCCGGTCGGGACGTTGAGGCCGGGCGGCGGCTTGCGCAGGTCGCGCAGCTCGACGCCGTGCAGCGGCGGCGAGCGCGCTCAGCTCGGGGTCGTCGGTGATGAACTCGTGCAGGCCGCTCTCGACGTCGAGGCCGCTCGCGATGCAGCTCTTCAGGAGCTCGCGCCACGCCGGCGGGAAGCGGCCGCCCTGCGTCGCGACGCCGACGAGCGCCGTCGTCGGGCCGAGAGCGCAGCGCCGTCCTCGACGGTGCCGACGACCGGCACGCCGTCGTGGCTCTCCCCCGCCCGCTCGCGAGTCGAGGATCGCGACGACCTGCTCGGGCCGGTAGCGGAGCACGCCGCGCGCCGTCTTCCCGTAGTGCGGGTCGGCGGAGTAGCCCCTCGGCGAGGATGAGGAGCCTACGCTGGCGCGACGCCAAGACCAGGCCTCGTCGAGGGCACGCTGGAACGCCGCCGCGGAACTCGACGCCCCGGCCACGGGTCGTGGGCGAGCAGCAGGTTGCCGTCGAGGTCGACGTGGTCGCAGAGGCTCGCGATCTGCGCTGCCGGCGGCGATCCCGAGCCCGGACTCGACCATGCAGCCGAGCATCACGCTCGAGCCCGAGGGCTCGCGCAGCGTGCGCCATCCGGACCGCCTCGCGGATGCCGCCCGACTTGGCGAGCTTGATCGTGACGCCGTGCGCCCGCTCGGCGCAGGCGGCGACGTCGCCGAGCGTCATGGCAGTCCTCGTCGACGTAGATCGGGACGGGCGAGCGGCGCTTCAGCTCGGGACCGTCCGGGTCGCCCGCCGGCAGCGGCTGCTCGCAGTATTCGAGCGGCATCTGCGGGCAGGTAGCTCGAGCGCCTCCGTCGAGCGTCCAGTACTCGTTGACGTCGACCTGAAGCGGCAGATCGGTCGCGGCGCGCACCGCCTGCACGCGCTCGAGGTCGAGCCCGTCGCGCCCGCCGAGCTTCAGCTTCAGCCGCCGGAAGCCGCGCGCTCGCGGCCGCCTCGGCCCGGCGGGCCATGTCGTCGGGGTCGCCGAGCCAGACCGTCCACGAGGTCGGCGGCCCGTCGCGCCGCAGCCCGAGCAGCTTGTAGACCGGCACGCCGGCGAGCTTTCCCTGCAGGTCGTGGAGCGCCGCGTCGAGCGCAGCGCGCGCCGCCTGCTCGCCGGCCGGCAGCCCGGCTGCGATCTCGTCGAGCGCCCAGGGATCGTCGCCGAGCTCGACCGTCTCCAGCCAGGCGAGCGCCGAAGCGGCCGACTCGGCGTAGCGCTCGATCGGCGCCGCCTCGCCGAACCCCGAGAGGCCGCCGTGCGCGCACCTCGACCTCGACGAGCTCGACGTCGTCCTGCGTCGCGCGCGAGATCACGAAGCGTCTCCGCGAGCGGCAGCGTGACGATCCGGGCGCTCAATCTCCACCGGGGCTAGACTAGTTCGCTCCGGCGCCCGTAGCTCAGGGGATAGAGCGTTCGCCTCCGGAGCGAAAGGTCGCAGGTTCGATTCCTGCCGGGCGCATCATGAAAACGCTGTAAACAAGCAGTCTGTGTTTGCACAGCAGACGGCGGCCAGGGCACAAAACCCGGGTCTGCAAAGGATTTGCAAAGCCAAGAAGAAAACCGACCGGGACCAACGAGTTTGGAAGAGGCGTGAAAAGGCAAGGCGATGACGATGGTCGACGAGGAACGAACAGCGGTCGAAAGCGCGATAGCCGAGGCTGTCGAGAGGATTACGGAGGCGGTCATCGCGGTGGTCGAACTCACCGAGCCAGATTGGAAGCAGATCGAAACGCTGCGACTCTCCGGCGCCCCCTCGTCTAAGCCCAACGGGACCGGTGCCCACAACCCGGTTCGGGTTGGAAGAGCCCTGGTGGCTGCAGCTCGCCTACGGTCCGATGAATGGAAGCCTGCTCGCGCCCTCCTGGAGCAGCGAGTGGTGGGATCGGTCGTCGCGAGTCGTTACGCGGGGCGGTCGGATCAGCCGCTCCACGACGCGTGGAAAGAGGTCTGGGACAACCTGCTGGCGTGGTTCGACGCTCTCAAGGCGTGGATTCAACAATCCGAGACGACTGAGACATAGTCCGCCCGAGGCAGTTCCCCGCGCGTCTCGGCGGGACATGCCCGCGAACCTGTTGGGTTTCGCGGGCACGGGCGGACTGTTTCAAGAGCTGTCGTTCAGGCCGTCCGACGACGTTGCTCTTGTCGGCGCTGGAGGAGTTCCTTGGCCTTCTCGACTCCGCTGAGATGCTTCGAGCGTTCACTGCCGAAGAAGATGGTTAGCCCGACCAACTGATACGTCCCGACTAGAGCCCACACGGTTCCAAACGTGATCAGCCCGACTGATGCAGCTCGTAGCGAATGCGGAAGCACGGGCCACAGAGTCGCGACCGTGATCCCTATGGCGGAAGCACCACCAGCGACGGCCGCGACGATCTTGTACGGACGCATCGCGGCTGGGATTCCTCCACTCACGCTCTCAAGCACGAGTCGGAAGGAATCCTCGAAGAACGTGAAGAGTATCGCCAACGAGCCCAACACGACCGCCAGGATTCCGGCATCCAGCACGACGTCCGTGAGGATGACCGCTACGACGCCTCGCATGAACCCGGGGTGCAGTTGAGCGCCCAGACCAACCGCGAGTCCAGCGGCGAGACCGAGCCAGAAATCCACGGACGTCAGCACCTCGTTGTAGACAGCCTTGCCTGTCTGGGCGAGCTGCACTCTTGCTTTCCGCTCGACCGCGCTTCCCACCGCTAGCCAGCCTCCCCTTCGTCGTCCTCTCCCCCGTCGTCCTCCGACGGCGGGGGCGCTACAAGCTCGTTCCTTAGCCTTTCGTCGATGACCTCTGGAGGAGCCACGGGCACTTCGGCGACCAAGGCTCTGTGATCTGCCTCCCGTATCGCTGGGTCAATCGGAACGTCCGTAACCAAGGGCGAGCCTTCCCTGTCCGATCTCCACAGACTCTGATGAGGACCTTCGTCGGTGTCAATTGTGCCCGAGGCCCGAAACTCGCCGTAGCCGTCTAAAGCATGCTCGATCGCTTCCGAGATCAGCGTGTCGCCGACATTGAGACCTTCGACCGAGTCATCGCGTGCATCAGCGATGTACCGGATCAGACCTGCATTCGCACCTTCAACTCGCGCTTCAAGCTCGTTGCGTCCCTTGTAGTTCGGATTGGGACGGGTGACCTTGATGTCGATGTGCGTAATCCGACGCACCGATTCCTCCCAGCGGGTCCAGGTGACGCCCTGGACGATTGGTTCGACCCGCCAGAAGAGATCACCGTGGCCCTCGTTGAGCAGCGCTTGGAATGCACCCGTGAACGAGGTCTGCTTGATTCGTGACGAGCGGAGCTGAAAGATCACGGCAAGGTTGTCCAAGTTGAGGGCGTATGGCGACGTCATGCCCTCCACGTTCCGCAGCTCCGTGAAGTCGTTTCGGTCGGGATCCCAAAGCTCGGTGAGATCGCCGGGTCGCTGGTACCCGATCCGGCCGACGATGACCGGCACAGTTCGGTCGTTCGCGGTGAGCGTGTCGCGAAACGTCTTATCTACCTGTTCGAAGCGGGCCAGACGCCACTCTCGGCCGTAGCGCTCGATGGCGGTTCCGGGGACGAGTGACCTCAGCACTCGCTGCTTCAGCTGAGTCTCGGAGTCGTCGTGCTCTCGCGCGGCCAGGATCCGCGCGAACGCCACCCGCGCTGTGCGGACCCGAGGCATATGCCAACAGTAAACGTCTTCCAGGCGAGCACCAATCAACCGCGGTGATTCCGTTCGCCGAGAACGTTAGTGACACGATGGGAGAGCGACCGCGGTCGGTCACTCTCCCATGCGGTCCGCGTCAGATCTGGGCCTGGGCACCCGACAGGGCAGTCCGTACCGCCTCGTCGACACGCCCCCGGTCGTACAGGTGCGCGTACACCTTCAAGGTCACGGTCGCGTCCTCATGACCGAGCACGCTTGCCACGGCGACTGGGTCCAGCCCGGCCCCGATCAGCCTCGACGCGGCCGCGTGCCTGAGATCATGGAACGTCAGATGCCCCGGGAGCTTCGCATCGTCACGCGCGGGCTCGAACCCCCGGCGACTCACGTTTCGATGCCCGAGCGGCGTCCCGGTCTGCGAGACGAACATCGGGTCGCCGTCACCGGACGGCTTGCTCCGAAGCCGAAGCTTGATCAGTTCGTCGCGTAGGTCGGCGGGCAGCGCGATCGTCCTCTCCCCCGCCTTCGTCTTCGTCGGCCCGTACTCGCACGCCTGCGTCCACTGCCGCCGCACGTGCAGATAGCCGCCGTCCTTGTCGAAGTCCTCCCATCTGAGCCCGAGACATTCGCCCTTCCGGAGGCCGGTCGTCGCGGCAAGACGGAGGAGCGGCGTGTAGTCGTACTTCGCGATGTTCCGCTGGGCCCGCGCGGCCGACCCTGCGAGGAGCGCCGTGACGTCAGCGTCCGACCACTCGTGCGGGGGCGTCGGCTCCTTCCGGGTCGGCCGGTCGTCGTCGGTGAGCTGCCTGAACGGGTTGACGCGGATCTTCTCGCGCCTGACCGCGAGCGCCAGGATGCCCTGGAGCGGCTTCAGGTAGTTCTCGATGCTCGACGGGCCGAGCGGCCGCTTCTCCCGGGTCGGGTCGATCGCGTGCAGCCCGTCCCGCTCGAGGTCACGGATCAGCTTCGAGATCGCGTCGGCGTCGATCGCGCTGAGCTGCCAGCGGCCGAACCGCGGCAGCAGCACGAGGTCGAGCCCGGAGCGCCAGTAGGCGGCCGTCCACCGCCGGAGCTTCGGCTGCCTCAGCTCGAACCACGTCTCGGCGAACTCGGCGAACGTGATCTTGACCGGCGCGACCTTCTCGCCGCGAGCGACCGCCGAGATCTTGTCGGCGCGGCCGTCGCGAGCCTCCTTCAAGGTGCGGACGGTCTCCCAGTGCGTCTTGCCGTGCTCGTCCTGGTAGGCGTACTCGTACTTGATGCCGCCAACGACCTGGCGCTTGTAGATGCCACGCTCGACGCGCACGTGGCGCTTCGAGGTCGGGACGTCCTGAGAGACTGATGCTGGCACGGGACGAACCTCCTGTGTCCGGCCCCGGGGCGTTAGCGCGCCGCCGGGGCATTTTCTTGTCGCTGTCACCCTCATGTTAGGAGAAGCGACCCTTCGCTGCAACAGCGAACGTCACCCCGCAAACCCGCATCACCACTAGGGATGCGATGCTCTGCAAAGGGCTTGCAAAGCCGGGAAGCCCATACTCGCGCGGCGTTCTCGGAGAAACCACGAGTCGCACGCGAGCCAGGCGGCGTGACGCGCTCGAGGGGCTCGCCGGGCATCAGATCTGTGCTCCGTTTCGGCGTGGTCGACGACGGCGGTGCCCGGCCTTGTCTTGAGGACGGAGACTCGTGCGTTGTGGCATACAGCGCAGTAGATGGTCTTCCTGCCGTACCGGGTGGGCCAGTACGCGACGAGCCAGCCGGGCTGGAGGGTGTCTCCGCAGCCTGTGCAGAAGGGGTTGCCGTAGCGGAGGCGGGTGAGTGTCGGTGTCCCGTTTGCGGGCACGGTTGGTCCTTTCCCTTGGCCTGGAACTTGGTTGGCGGCGGGCCGAGCAGCACCCGCCGAGTGATGTCCTGCGCGTCCGACTGCCGGGTGACCCACTTCTTAGGGCTGTGGCGGCATGAGCCCTCAGACTCGCGTCCTTCCACCGCATCGCGCCTGTCGGCGCTTGCTTCCTCGTGGTGACTGTCGGAGTCCGCCCGCGTAGCGCCTCACGGCGTTCCAGTGCTCTCACGGGCCTCGCTCGCTCCTCTCGTGCCGCTGTCGCCGGTGACGGCCGCGCGCAGGTTGTCGCCGTCGGCACCGTCTAGGCGTCACCGCCGATCTGCATGGCGCGCAGGTGCTCGTCGAGCGCGCGCCGCTCGATCAGCACCCGGCAGCCCGGGGCCTCCTGCGAGTACGGGAGTCGGCGGGCTGCGATCAGCTTCCGGACCCGTCCCGGGGTCACCGACAAATATCTCGCTGCGGTGGGCACATCCATCCAGCCCGGCCACGGGTCGGTCTCCCGTTCAGCGCGCACCTGGTCGAGGACGTCGGCGACGATCTCGGTGCGCAGCCGGGCGAGGGCGTCGGTCAGGTCGATCGTCGTCACGACCCGTCCTTCCCGACCGACGACTCCGGCTTCTCGACTGGCCCGGATGTCGACTCGGGTTGCCGGTTCCCCGGCTCAGGAACCAGGTTTACGCGCGAACGGATGGCTCGGACGACGCTCAGCACGTCGGAGCGGCGCGCGCACACCAGCGCGTCCACGGCGTTCGCCGAGATCCCGTGCTGAGTGAGCAGGATCGCCGCGATCTCGATTACCGTCTCGCAGCTGATCTCCCCCTGCTGCTCGCGGTCCTTGCCGACGATCGACTCAATCGCGCGTCGGAACTTGGCGTCCGTCTTCCGGCCGCCGCTCACGCGGCCTCCGAAGCGGCTATCTCAGGATCGTCGTCGCCTGGTCGGCCTGGTCGAGCCGGAGCGGCCCGGCTCGACCGGCTAGTGCAGCGGTTCGATCGCCGAAGGCTCGGGCGACGCTCGGTCGGGCGAAACCTCAGGCGGGACCGACACCTGCGCTGCATCAGCCGATCGAACCTTCGCCACGCGACCGCGGCGGTCATCCCGCGCGGGAAACGCAAAAGGGTCGCTGTAACCGTGCCGTCGATCGGGACGAACCCGGCCGCTACGAGCCTGTAGCAAACGTCTACACCGTCCAGGTGAGATGCCGACGTCAGCTCATCGTCGAACATGCGCCGCGACCCTCGTCTTCGTACCTGACCGTCACGGTCGTGATCGAAGCAGACCCGTCGGACGGAGCCGCCGAGAAAACGAACGCCCCGGGGTCAGCGAGGCGTTCAGGTACTTCGTGACGGTCGCGACGAAAGCGACGTAAGGCGGAGCGTACATTTTGGGTCGGCGATCATCGCGTCGCCGTCACCTGACGGCGTTTTGGAGTTGACTCCGAGTTTGCCGCGCAGGCTCAATCCGCGGCTGGAGGCGGGCTTCGGTGCCCGCCTCCAGCGGTCCTCTGTTAGTCGATCTTCGGCGTAGTCCTTATGGGTGGACGCAAACGACGTAGACGGTCGCGGTGTCGGTGGAGATGTCGCTGTTGTAGACGTCGACCTGCCACCCTAAAGGCTCATCGGTGCCGGAGTAGAGCAGCGGGGCGCTTTGGCTCGCGAAGCTTGTGTCGATGGGCGCGGAGTATCCGCCACTGGTCGCGAAGTCTCCTGAGTCGCAGTCAACGGTCAGCGCTCCAGTGGAGGATAGTCCGTCGACGCTTGTCGAGTTAGATTTGTAGTAATACGTTGCTGTCGCGCCGCTGGCGCCCGGCGCTCCGTTGCAGGCGTAGGTCACGTTGTCTCCGGCCGCGGTGAACTTCGAGCCGCCGTTCGCGCAGGTCGCGTCACCGCTGGCGAGCGCGGTGCTTGTGACGCTTGTGCCGTCGGTGCCGTCCGTGCCGTTGGTGCCGTTGGTGCCGTTGCTGCCGTTGGTGCCGTTGGTGCCGTTGCAGGCGTAGGTGACGCCGTTTGCAGCAGTGAACTTAGAGCCGCCCTCCGGGCAGTTCGGATCACTCAGCCGACCGGTGCCGCCGCCGAGAGGGCCCAGCGAGTCGCTGCTGACGCTGACGCCGTCTTTCCCGTTGGTGCCGTTTGTCCCGTTGGTGCCATTTGTCCCGTTGGTGCCGGGCGGCCCTTGCGGCCCGATCTGGTTCCAATCCACGTTCGTGAACCCCTTCGGACACGGCAGCGCCGCCACGATCTTCACGTTGCCGCCGCTGTCGTAACAGCCGTGGATCGTGTTCCCGTCAGGAATGCTCGCCTCCACAACCGTCGCGAGCGCACCGACGCTGACAACCACGCAAGCGCCGATAAGCAGACGCACGCTCCGACTTTTCGGAAACCGCATCACACTCCACCTCCCGTTTGAGCCGGACCAACCGAGCCTGCCAGCCGGATTGGCCCAGAGCGGCAATTCTCTCCCTCAGCCCCGCCGGGTCAACCAAACACCAAACTGTCACTCCGTCGTGTCCACGTCGTCCGGCTAGCGCCGTCCGGCCCCGGAGAGGAGCAGGGATGCCGACGTTCAGGCTCGAGGACGAGCAGGGCCGGTGGCTCGCGGATGTGCGCCTCGGTGCCCCGACATGGGAGCCCGGTGACCGAATCTGGCGAGGGCGCGACACACTCGAGGTGATCGCGGTCCGACACGATGGCGACTCGGTCGTGCTGGTCGTGAAGGGCGCGGCCAATCAGGACGTGGCCGCAAAAGGGACTTTCGCTCGGCCGGAACGCGAGGCTGGCTGACGGGTGGCCTGGCGGGGCGGTGCGGCGGCTTCGGCCGTCGCTAAGCCCCGCTCAGGTCAGCTACGCCGTCACGTGACGGCGTAGCTGACCTCTCGCCACGACGCCCTGTCAGCCTCCACCAAGAACAGGCCGAGCCTGTCACGGGTCGAGTCCCAGATCGCGAGCGGCCACCAGAGAAGTCGCGGGGGCAGGCAAAGCAGGTCGGCAGAAGATGGCCAGCCGGGGTGCGCAAGCGGATGCGAATGGAACAAGGAGACCCGCTCGTCTTTCGCGAGGTGCGGAATCGCGCCCGGCACGAACCTCCCCGGCTTCCGCCCGAAGTCCAGGAGCCGCCGGTACTCGAGCGCCACATCGTCCTGATCCCAGACGATCGCGCCGCCGACCTCGTAGCCGCCTGGCTTCGCGGTCGCGGCGTGCGCGCGCAGGCTCTCGAGCATCGTGGCGGGAATCGAGAAGCGCCGAGTGAGGTCGAGCGGCTCGCTTGCCTCGGCGAGGAGCGCAGCGAACGCCGGATCATCAGGGGGTGCGCACGCAGCCGGGGCGTCACCTCCTTTTTCGGCTGCGGGCGCGGTGGTGGACAAAGGCGCTAGTCGATCTAGCTTCGCTCACGTAACGCTTGTTGGCCTCGCTCGTCGAACTCGATCCGCACCTGGCGCGCCGGTTGTTTTGCACGCTCCGGCACGGCGATGTTCACGATCGGCGCGCTGATCCGGACGTGGATGTTCACTACGGGTGGGGCCGCTGGCGCCGCTTCTGGCATCTGCACATGGATGACCGGTTGAGGTTGCGGCCGCGCGGCTCGCCTCGCCGAGCGCAGCGATCGCGGCCGCCGCCGTCAGGCGGTCGTCGGCCGACGTTAACATGTCGACCATCCGCGAAGATACCGGCACCGATCGTCTGCTGCACCATTTCTGCGCGGGCGTGGATGCTGTCCGGCGTCCGTCCGCGGGCACGGGCGGCGCGGCCGGGGCCAGGCTCGGAAGCGCCTCGATGGGCGTCCTGAGCCGTTCGCGGCGCTCCTGACTCCTCCGGGCTGCGGCCCGGCCCCGCGCCAGCAGCTCGACGCGACGGAACCCCTTCATGACCTCCGCCGCGGCGGCTTTCTGGATCGTGATTTGATGGCCGCTCGCGAGGAACACCCCGTCGACCTCTTCGGGCTCGGGTTCGGGCGCGGGCGCGGGCTTCACCGCTCGACGCGGCCTCCTGCGCCTCGTCTTCGGCGTCTCGTCGTCGGGACCCTGGAGCGGCTCCCGGGCTTCCCCGAGAAGCTCGTAGAGCGCGGGGTCGAACTGAGCGATCCGCTCGTCGGCGGCCGCGACCAGGAGTTCGCGCTGGGCGTTCATGAGCAGGCGATACTCGGCGTCGACCCGTTGCTGGGTAGCCGGGATGGCCTCGTATGGGCGCCGCGCGCGTCTCCGGCGCTGGCGGGCGTTCATGCCGCCTCCGGCCTGGGCGCTGCCGTCGACGACGCTTTCGACACCCCGGCCGGGGTCCGGTTCGGCGAAGCGCCCGAAGCATTTGACGGGCCGAGCTGATGCGCCATTCCGGCCCGGCCCTTTTCACGACCAGCCATTCCGTCTCCTTGAGGTGGTCGAGGATGAATCGCCAGTCCGCAGTGCGGCTGTCGGGATCCAGTCGACGCCGAAAAGCCGAACGTGGTGTCGAAGACGAGTTGAGGTCGTCGCCGCTGCCTTCGAAACGCTGCCGCGGCCCGAGAGGCTCGCCGAGTTGAACTCGGCGACCAGCAAGCGTGAGGATGGCAACGTGACTCCCCCAGAGGTGGTCGCTCCCGAGATGCCGGGCCATCGCCCGGAAGAAATCCGTCTCGGCCTTCAGCGACAGGGTTTCGCGTCCCGGCCCTCGGCCGCGAGCTGGGCGAACCGCGGAGCACGATCGCGTCCTGGTGGGCCTGCTCGAAGGCGTCCCCAGTCGAGCCCGGCCGCCTCCGCGACGAGGGCTTCGACTCGCGGCGGTCCTCGCCGAGCGCGAAAAGTCCGCACCGTGCTCCGTGCCAGCCTTCTGAGCGAGCCGGAACAGGGTCTCCTGATCGTCCTCGTTGAGTCTGTCGAACTGGACGTCCTGCATATTCAACGTCCATGCGATCCACTGCCGGATCCCTTCGGCCTGGTCAGGCGTGACGGCGGTCTGGCTGGCGTGATGATGCCCACTGGTTCTCCTTCGGTTAGTTGCGGCGAAATCGTCGGGGAGCAGCTCGGCCGGGAGGCCCGCCGCCATGTCGGGGAGCGGCAAACGGAGGCGCTCGGCAAACCAGAGATGCCGGGCGTTCACCCACAAGGGGCGGAGCCCGCGGAGCGCCGCTGTGAGCGCGCAGCGAGGACAGAGGGCAAGCTCGCCGGGGGCCAGCGCCGCCTCGACGAGCAGGGAGCGGTTGCACTCGTGGCACTCGGCGCCCGCCAAGCCTGTCGAGTCGGCGACCTGGCCGGGTCCGAAGCCCAACGACCGCGCGCACGACGGGTTCGCTCACGTGATCCTCGCGCTGGGTCGACTGACCCCGAGCACCAACCAGCGCTTCC
>CAVXWI010000006.1:0-62757 GCA_963765345.1 uncultured Actinomycetota bacterium | reverse complement strand
GGTCACCACCGACGGCAGCGCGGCGCGGAGGATGTGGCGGACGACCACGATCCGCTCGGGCAGCCCTTTTGCCCGCGCGGCGCGCACGTAGTCGTTGCCGATCACCTCGAGCACCGCCGAGCGCGTGAAGCGCGTCAGCAGGCTGACGTTGAACGCCGCGAGCACGAGCGCCGGCAGGAGCAGGTAGTGGAAGGCCTGCCCGAAGAGGCCGAGGTTCCCGTCGAGCAGGGCGTCGATCGTGTACATGCCCGGTGACGCTCGGCGGCGGGTTCGTCCCCGGCGCAGGCGGCCGCCGCCGGGGAACCAGCCGAGCCGGTAGAAGCCGACGTAGAGGGCGACGAGAGCGATCCAGAAGGTCGGCATCGAGATCCCGGCGAGCGAGGTGACCCGCAGGGCGTGGTCGGTCGGCTTGTTGCGGCGCAGCGCCGAGATGACGCCGAAGGTGACCCCGACGATCGGCGGCGAAGAGGATCGAGTAGAGCGCCAGCTCGGCGGTGGCCGGGATGAACTGGCCGAGGTCGTGTGTGACCGCGTCGTGGGTCAGCGACGACTGGCCGAGGTCGCCGTGCAGCAGGTGCTCGAGGTAGATCAGGTAGCGCATCGGGGAGCGGCTTGTCGAGCCCGTAGTGCTGCGTCGAACGCCGCGACCGCGGCGGGGTCGCCGGCGGCCTGCTCGCCGAGGTTCGTCACCGCGGCGTTGCTCGGCACGAGCTCGGTCAGGACGAACGTGACGAGCGTGATCCCGAGCAGGAGCAGGACGAGCGCGGCCAGCCGCCGCAGCGAGGAAGCGGAGGAAGCCGGCCGAGAAGAAGCCGCGTCGCCGGCGCGAGGCGCGGGCAGGCGCGACGGGCACGGCGGTCACCGGCGCTCGCCCGATCTCGCTCCGGAAGCGGGCGGAGGGAAGCCCGGACCATCGAGGCGATGGTAGCGTCGTCCGGGTGGCTGCGACTGCCGCTGCCCCCGACGTCGCCGTGGTCGGAGCGGGCGTGATCGGGCTCTCGGTCGCCTACCACCTCGCCGAGCAGGGGCTCTCCGTCCTCGTCGCTCGAGCAGGCCGGCATCGCCGCCGGCGCCTCCGGCGTCCAGCCGGGCGGTGTCCGCCAGCAGTGGGCGACCCGGCTCAACTGCCTGCTCGCGCGGGAGTCGCTCGGCGTCTACCGGGAGCTCGGCGACCGGCTCGCGACACGCCTGCGCCCGCAGCTTCAGCGCCTGCGGCTACGCCTTCGTCGCCCACTCCGCGCAGCGGCTCGCCGAGCTCGCCGAGGCGGTCGCTCTCCAGCAGGAGCTCGGGATCCCCGCCCGGCTCCTGACTCCCGCCGAGACCGCCGAGGCGGTGCCCGAGCTCGACGCCGACGGCGATCGCCGGCGCCGCCTGGTGTGCCGAGGACGGCTACTTCGACCGCGCCCAGGAGCCCGTCGAGGCCTTCGCCGAGGCGGCGCGGGCCCGCGGCGCCGAGCTCCTTCGTCGCCGAGGTGACCGGCTGCGAGCGCGACGGCCGGGGCTGGAGCATCCGCACCCGCGACGGCGGCGCCCTCCGGGCCGAGAAGTGTCGTCGCCGCCGGCTGCGACAGCGTCCCGCTCCTGCGCGGCCTCGGCTTCGCGGCCCCGATCGCGGCCGAGTGGCGCTACCTCTTCCTGAGCAACCCGATCCGCGAGCGGCTGCTCGAGCCGCTCGTCGTCGCGAGCGAGCTCGGGCTCGCCGCCAAGCAGCTCGCCGACGGGCGCGTGCTCGCGAGCGACCTGCACGCCGCGGGCGAGCCGGCCGCGGCCGCCCCGGGCTGGCGCGCCGCGGTTCGCGCCGGGCTCGAGTCGCTGCTGCCGCGCCTGCTCGCGGTCGAGTTCCCGCACCTCGTCGCCGGCGTCTACGACGTCACCCCCGACCACAATCCCCTCGTCGGGCCGGTCCCCGGTGCCGACGGCGTCTGGGTGGCCGCCGGCTTCAGCGGGCACGGGTTCATGATCGCCCCGGCGATCGGCCGGCTCCTCGCCGAGGCCGTCGCCGGCGGCGACCCGGGCGGGCTGCCGCCCGAGCTTCGCGCCGACCGCTTCGCGGGGCCGCCGGCCGCTCGCGAGACCCAGATCGTCTAGGATCGCGCCCCTGGTTCCGACCGGGCCAGCGGGAGCGCCGCGGCCCGGCCGACCGCGACGAGAAAGGAGACGAGCCGTGCCGAGCGCATCAGAGGACGAGCTGCCGCTCGCAGAGATCGTTCCCGGCTACTCGAGCCGGATGGCCGACTGGGGCGGCATCACCGTCGCCTTCGAGAAGGCGCACGCCGGGCAGGACGCCTCGAGCATGCTCGAGGGCCTCCCCGACGGCCGCTGCCAGGCGCCGCACTGGGGCTACCTCTTCTCCGGGACGGATCGTCGTCGACTACGGCGACCGCCAGGAGACGATCGAGGGCGGGCAGGCCTACTACGTCGCGCCCGGGCACAAGCTCAGCTTCGAGGCCGACTGCGAGGCGCTCGAGTTCACCCCGACCGAGGCGCTCGAGCAGACGCTCGACGCCGCGCGCGCGAGCCACGCGGCCGGCGCCGCGCCCGAGGCTTGAGCGGCGAGCTCACCGAGCTCTACGACCTCCGCGTCACCGTCGAGCGGATCGAGGGCCGCTCGGTCTGCGGCCTCGAGGTCGGCGACTACTTCGAGCTGACCGAGTCGAGCCGGCTGCGGATCCCGGCGGGCCGGCACTTCTGCCTCTACGCGCTCCAGGCCGTCCTGCCGCTCCTGCCGGCGAAGCAGCGGAGCCTGCCCGCCGGCGACTGGCTCGAGCAGGACTCGCTCGTCTGCTGCCCGGATCCCGAGGAGCGCCTGATCATGCGGATCGAGCGCATCGGGCGCCGCAGCATCCCCACCGACGAGCTGACGTGACCGCCGGGCGCGAGCTCGGGCTCGCGCTGCAGACCGACAAGCGGCCCGGCGACTACGAGGTGCTCGCGCGCGCGCGCCGAGGACGGCGGCTTCGACGTCGTCACCGTCTACAACGACCTCTGGTTCCAGCCGGCGCTGCCGGCGCTGCTCGAGATCGCGCGCGGGACGGCGCGCGTCCGGCTCGGCCCCTCGTGCCTGAACCCGTTCACGGTCCACCCGGTCGAGCTCGCCGGTCAGATCGCGGCGCTCGACCTCGCCTCGCGGGGACGCGCCTTCCTCGGGCTCGCCGCGGGCGCCTGGCTCGCCCCGCTCGGCGTCGACCAGGGCCGGCCGGTGGCAGCGATCCGGGAGGCCTGGGAGATCGTCTCGCGCCTGCTCGCCGGTGATCGCTCCGGGTTCGCGGGCAGCGTCTTCCGGCTACCGGCCGGGCGAGGGGCTCGCCTACGCCACCGAGCGCGCCGCGGTGCCGCTGCTCGTCGGGACGTGGTCGCCCCGGCTGACCGCGTTCGCCGCCGAGCGGGCCGACGAGGTCAAGCTCGGCGGCAGCTGCCAACCCGGCGCTCGTGCGCCTCACCCGCGAGCGGCTCGGCCCGGCCGGCCGCGAGGTCGGCATCGTCGCCGGCGCCGTCACCGTGGTCGACCACGACGGGGAGCAGGCCAGGGAGCACGCCCGGCGCCAGGTCGCGATGTACCTCGCCGTCGTCGCCGGGCTCGACCCGACCGTCGGCGATCGACCCGGAGCTGATCGCCGCGCTCACACGCCAGCTCGCCGCGCGGGACGACGCCGGTGCGGCTCGGCTCGTCTCGAACGAGCTGCTCGATCGGTTCGCGTTCTCGGGCACGCCGGCCCAGGTCGCCGGGCAGGCCGAGGCCCTCTTCGCCGCCGGCGCCCGCCGGGTCGACTTCGGAACGCCGCACGGCCTCGCCGAGCCGCTCGGCGTCGAGCTGCTCGTCCGCGAGGTCGCCCCTCGGCTCCGCGGCGACGGCTGACCCAGGCGCGGTCGTCGAGCGGGCCCGATCCGGCGGCCCGCAGGCCGAGCCGGTTTTGCCGGGCCGATCCGCGCAGCGCTCGCGGCCGCGGGCCGGTCGCAACGTGGGCCGGTCCGGTCGGCGAGAGTCGGCCAGGAGAGAAGTTCACGGGCGTCGCTCACCGCCGTCAGCCGAGGGTTCGTCGGCGTCGCGAGTAGCACGTCAGCTGAGGCAGCCGCCGCCGGCCCGACCCGACCCGCGGCCGGCGATCTCACTCACTTGAGGGATGTCGCGCTGCCACCGATAGGGAGACTGTGAGCGCTTCATGGGCGACAGAGCTTGATCGTCAGGGGCCGGTCTCGCCCGAGCTCGCCCTCGTCGACCCCGCGCTCAGACGCAGGCTTCTCCAGGGCCTGGCGCAGGAGCGCCTTGGACCGGCTGCCCGCTCCGACCCTTCGCCGTCGCCCGTCGCGCAGTTCCCCGACCACGCTGCGCAGGCGGACGCTCGCCCCGAGCCGGGCAAGGTCCGTCCGCCGGAGCCACGGGTCGGACTCGTTGTCGTGGTCATCGCGAGCGTCGTCGCGTTCGTGCTCGGCGCGAAGTTCGCAGGTTCGCCGGAACTGAGTCCGGCCCAGGTCGGCGCGGCCTATGCGGCGCAGCTGCCGGCGGCACCGCACCCTTCTCATGTCCTCAGTCCCGGGTTGCAGCGCCTCGCCTGGGCGCCCGTCGCGGGAGCAGACGGCTACGAGGTCGCCATCTACCATGGCGGCCGGCGGGTCTACGACGTGCGCACCGCGGTTCCGACACTCGAACTCTCGTCGTCGGTCTGGCGAGACCTCCCTCGCGGCGTCCTCGCCTGGTATGTGTGGCCGACGCGCAACGGAGTACGGGACGCCTCACCCGTCGTTCGCTCGTTGCTCTCGTCCTTCCCGACTGAGCTCGGCCGCTGAGAGGCTGCTACGACGGCCCCGACCGGCTCTGCGCCTTCGACGCCCGCGTGTCCTGCGGCTGGAGTCGACTGGCGGACCTCGGCGGGCCGCTGACGGCGCTCAGTTGGGCCGTCTCGAAAGCCAGCCTCGTGCCTCGTCCCGTCGCCGGAGGTCGTCCCGAGGACGTTGCCAGCGAGTAGGCACCCGAACCCGGCGGAGAGGTCGGCGAGTCGACGGGGCGCAACAGCCGATCATGCTCTCTCGTCGAGGCCAAGAGCACCCCGCCGGCGAAGAACATCACGCTGAGGAGGAAGATCGGGCGCCAGGCAATCTGCGCTGCCTCCAGGTGCGGTGACAACCAGAACAGCGCGAGCAGTGCCCAGGCGGCCGAGAGCCGGGGTCGAAGGAGAGCGAGTGGAGCAAGCAGCAGGATGAGGTAATGCATCCAGAGCAGGGGAGTCGCCGCGAGCGCCGTCACGATGCAGACGACAAACGCGCGTTCGTCGCCGTTCGGCTGGCGTGCGACGAGAAACGCCAACACACAGCCGCCAACCCCAGCGGCGACGAGGGCTGCCGTCCCGACCGAAGACGGGAGGCCGAGAGCGATCGCCAAGCCACCAAGGGAGTACGACTTCCATTCCTGCGCCCGATCGAGTGCGTGCAGGAGCGCCGGGTACTGGGTAAACCCGGCGAAGCCGATTCCTGCCCAGGACGCGAGAGCGCAGAGCGCCGCCACGGCGAGCGAACCGATGGCGGCACCCCATCTGCGGGTCGCCGCCAGCCAGACGACGAGCGGCCAGAGGAACAGCTTCGCGATGAAGGTCAGCCCGACGGCGACGGCGACCCAGCCCGTTCTCTCCCGTAACCGCCAGGCGGCCGCGGCACCGAGGAACAGAAACGGGCCGATCGCGCCCACCGCCAGGGCGTAGAACACCGGCGCTGTGAGAAACGCGGCCCCGTAGCAGCGCCAGTCGGTCACCCCGAGGAGGCGCAGTCCGAGCACGATCGCACCACACGACGCTACGAGGAACGCGGCGCCTGCGACGGGCTGGGAGACGAGGCCAAACGGAAAGAGGGCGTAAGCATCGAGCGGGGGATAGATGAACTGATTGTTGTGGGCGAGGAGAGCAGGGTCAGGCGGACCGTCGGGAGACCGGCCGTGCAGGACAGCCACGGCTCCCTGCCGCAGCCACTTGAAATCCTCCAGCCCGTCGCCGTTGACAGCCCAGACAAGCAGGAATCCGAGCACGATCAGGGGTGCCTCGGCGAAGACGGCGACCTGCAGCGAGCGGCGCCGTGCGATCCCTCGGAGGAAGCTGGGATCGACGAGCCTCACGAGCGTCAGCCTATGAGGCGGGCGCTCCGCCGTATTCCCCCGTGAGTCTCAAGGTGTCCCGACATACGGTTTGGGGCGACATCGACGTCGGGGCCCGAATTCACGGCAGTCCTGTGTCCGAGTCGAGCGGTGCGAGCGCGAGTTTCCGTTTCGAACCAACGAACGTCAACTTGCCAGCAAAACGGCAAAGCTTTAGAATGCCCTCATGGGCAGAAAAGCGACCTTCTACATCGACGAGGATGTTCTCCGCGCGATGCGGGTGCGAGCGGCCCGGAGCGACCGGCGCGACTCCGAAATCGTCGAGGAGGCGTTGCGCACGTATCTCGGCTTCGGCACGGTGGAAGACGTCTGGTCGAGGAGCGACCTCAGCGAAGAGGAGGCGATGGAGCTAGCGGTCTCGGAGATCCACGCGATGCGCGACGAGAAGCGTGCCGCGCGCGGTTCTTGATCCGAACGTCCTCGTTTCGGCGCTGATCAGTCCGATCGGCTCGAGCGCTCGCCTCGTGGTCGAGCTCCACAGCGGCAGCTTCGAGCTCGTTACGTCTCCCCGGCTCTTAGGCGAGCTCGGGGACGTGTTGCGACGCGAGAAGTTCCGACGTTACGTCACCGAGGCGGAGGTAGACGCATACGTCGAGTTCCTGCGCCAGGAGAGCATTGTCCTCGACGATCCTGAACCGCCACTCGAGCCGCTCTCTCACGACCCTGACGACGAGTATCTGATCACCCTCGCTCGATCGGCAGCCGCCGAAGCCCTGGTCTCAGGCGACGACCACCTACTCCGTCTTCGAGGCATCATCCCGGTGGTCAGTCCGCGTGACTTTCTGAAGTCACTTCGAGACGAAGAGTGATGGTTCGGGTGACTGGGTCGCGTCTCGGTGGGTCAACTCGTGGAGCATCGACTTAAGGCGTTGTTCAAGCGGAAGGCTCGAGGGTCAGTCATCGCCTGCTCGTAGGCCAATCGTGCACGACGCGACTATCCCGCACTCAAGCCGAGCAGGCGGCCGCCGGATGGCTCGTTTGGACGGTGCATCTGGGAGGGGCCGGGAGCGGCCAGGTAACGAGTGCTCCGACCGGAATCGACTGTGGTACGACCTGTACGACGCAGCTAGAGCGCTTCGGTATCGCGGTTCAGTGCTGGTGGGGCGCCCGCGCCAGCCCTCGGCAGCGTCGATTCGCGTCAGGTTGGTGCTGATGGCTGACCGTGGCGTCCGCGATGCGTGGTTATCCGCGGGGCAGGAGTGCGAGGCCGCCGTTGCGGTGGAGTTTGAGCAAGTTGTGGATCGTGCAGTGGAACCGCCATTGCTCGCGGGCGGCCTGCTTGACCGCGGAGCGGCAGTCGTCTGGCGTTTTGGACGGTGTCCATCTGCCCGAAGACGGGCTCGACGATCGCCTTGCGGCGGGCGTAAACGGCTTGGCCTTTCACGGTTCGGGTTTTGCGCGCCATCAGCTGCTTGGGAGTCGCGTTCTTCGGCACCGGCCCGCGCGGCGCCGGGGGCGGTGGCTCGGAGTGGTTGAACCGGCCGGTCGCGATGTACGGATCGAGGCCGTGAGCGATCGCTGGTCTTGATGTTCTGTTCGGAGAAGTAGCCGCCGTCGGCGGTCAGCACCGCCCCCTCCGGCAGTTCGGCGTCGACCTGGTCGAGGTTCTCGTCGAGCTGCTCGAGTGCTGGTTCGAGCTGCTCGACGTCGGGGGCCTGATCCGACAGGTCGGCCGCGACGATCACCTGTGTCTGGGAGTCGACGATGGCCTGGCCGTTGAAGCACTGGTGGAAGGAGCCGTCCGACGTTTTCATGATCCGCGACTCCGGGTCGGTGAAGTTCCTTTGCGCGGTCGGCTTCGGCTTGAACGGGTCACGTCCGCCAGGTGGCCTGCGCGGCTTCTTGCCCTGCGCCTCGAGCTCAGCGCGACGCCTGGTCTCGCGCTCAAACGCTTCGGCCTCCAATGCCTGCTTGGCCTCCCGGATCGCGGCCAGCCGCTGCTCGCGCCGCTGCAGCTCCGCCGGCAGCTCGTCGCCGCGCTTGTCAGGCCCAAACCGCTTGTCTTCTTCGGCGTCGACCCGGTCGGCCTCGCGGAGCAGCCGCTCAACGTTCCGGCGGAGCTCGGCGATCTCGGCCTCCAGTTGCTGCTCTTTCTTGATCATCCGCGCGTAGGTCATCGCCTTGTGCCGCGAGGCGTTCGCGCGCAGCTTCGTCCCGTCCAGCGCCAACGAGCCCAGCCCGACCAGCCTGGCCTGCCGACACAGCCTCAGCGACTGCACAAACAGCTCAGACAACGCCGCCAGATGTCGTTTCCTGAACCGTGCGATCACGCAAAAATCGGGATGCTGACCGGCGCACAACATCCGCACCGCCACATCCCGGTAGGTCGCAGCCTCAAGCTTCCGAGACGACATCACCCCGTTCGCGTACCCATACAACAACAGCTTCAGCATCAACCGCGGCTCATCCGGCGGGAAGCCCCGCTCCTCCTCGTACGAGGCGTAGACCGCCGACAAATCCAACGCGCCCGACTCGATCAGATCCGACACGAAATGCGCCAGATCGCCCTCCGGCACCCACTCCGACAACACCGGCGCCATCAACAACACCTGCTCCGGGTCATAGGCCCGAAACGTCTTCTCCACACCAACCGGCGCCCGCGCAGCCGGCTCGACGCCCGCGGCACCTCCACCAACCGCCCCTGCCCCTCCATCACCGACATAGACAACCTCCCGCGCTCGACACGAAAATTTCTTGAAACCCGACGGACAGCGCCCACAGTTACCGACACACGCTCCTAGCACAGAGCCAGCAGGTCGTCCTGACGGCGACACCCGATTCCGGATCGGTATTCGGCAATTGGACGGGCGGCTGCCCGGCGCCCTCGTCGTCGATCTGTGTCGTAACCCTGAACCAGGCGACGACGCTGACGGCCGTCTTTGCGAAGGCGGGCACGACGACCACCACCGCGTCGAGCCCGACCGTGACGGTCACGACCACCACCGCTGCGAGCACAGCGTCCACGCCGACGACGCCCGCTCCGGTCGGTGCGACTCTGATCGACGCCGCTGCGGCGAGGACGAAGCTTGGCGTCCGCGTCGTCGAGGCCGAGCTCGATCTGACCGAACGCGTCTCGGCGGCGCTCACGTTGACGCGCGGGAAGCGGACGCTGGCCGCCGAGCACTTCGCCTCCGTCAGCCCGGGCGGTGACCGGGTCCTGACACTTCCGGTTCCGCGTAGCGTGGCTCGGGGTAAGGCCGTCTTTGAGGGTCGTGCTGACTGACGCCGCGGGCAGTTCGACGAGGTTCATGCGAACCGTCGAGCTGACGCACACGTCCTGACGGCGATAGACCCGGAGCTCGACGAATCGGGTGACGCGAGCTGGACGAACTGTGAACGCTCACCCACAAAGAAAGCGTAACCGTTCAGTCCCCTGGTTCAGGTGAGGGTGGGGAGCGGGTCGCCGCGGGCGTGGGCGGTGAGCAGGTCGGCGAGGTAGGCGAAGAGCGATCGCTTTTGTAGGCGGCAGGTGACGGAGGCTGAGAGGGCGCGTTCGATGAAGCGTTCGCCGTCGTAGGCTTCGGGTGCCGTGTGAGAGTTTGCGGTGGATGACCGGCCCGCGTAGTGACCGTTCGGCGGCGTTGTTGGTCGGCTCGACGCCTTCGTGGGTGACGAACGTCCAGAGCGCGGGCCAGATCTTCAGGAGGTTGTTCGCGAAGCCGCGGTGGTCACTTGTTGCGCGGCGTCTTCCGTGCGGCTTCTTCGACGAGCGCGCGCAGGTCGGTTTCGATCGGCAGCGATCTCGTCGGCGAGCCGGGCGCGGTCTTGGTGTTCGTGGTAGCCGTGCCAGGCTTGGAAGAGGCGGCTGGTGAGCTCAAGGCCGTGCTCGCCGAAGTGCTTTTGGGTCGGGAGCCCTTCGGCGTGGAAGCGGAAGTCTCGCTGGAGGTGGCTCCAGCATGCTTGCCGGTTTTCGGGGTCGATCTGGTTGTAGGCCCACCAGCGGTCGGAGCAGCAGATGCCGGCAAACCGCTCGCCGAGGAGTTCTCGGAGCCGGTCGCGGTGGCGGTCGGCCGCGACCAGGAAGATCGCCGCCTCGGGCGTGGTCGCGGTCCAGAGGGTGCGGTTTCTCCCAGCGGTGACCCAGCCTGTCTCGTCGACGTTGACCGCAGCCGAGCGGAGCACCGACCACGACCAGGGCTTGATGCGGCTCTGCGAGCGCGAGTGCGCTGCGTCGGCAGATCGCGCTCGACAGTCCCGATCGACAACCGGATCCCGAACAGCTCCCGGGCGAGCTCGAACAGGTCACGGCGCGAGATCCAGTTGCGCGCGGTCAGCGTCACGATCGCGGCCTGCAGCCTCGGCCCGAACGCCGAGTCGGCGACCGCGGCCGGGAAGCCGGCGGCCGTCCGGCGGTTGCAGCACGGGCAGCGCAAACGGTGCGACACGATGCTCGGTCACGATCACCGTGACCAGCAGCAGCTCCGCGACCTGACGCCCGCCCAGACACCGCGAGGGCAGCTTCTCGTCCTCGCCGAACTCGTGCCCGCAGCCGCGGCAGCTGTCCGGATAGTGGTCGACGAACTCGTCGACCTGATCCTCGGGCGCCAACGAACGGCCGGCACCCTCATCCCCGGACTGACCCCCGGCAGCGCGCCGTTCGCGATCCTCAGCCAAAAGCTCCTTCGCCTTCGCCCGCGCCTCGGCTCGCCGCTGCTGACGCGTCTTCGGCGGATCCTGCGACGGCGGCTTCGACCCAGTCCGCGAACTCTGCCGCGTCTGCTCCTCAAGGCGCCTGACCCGCTCCTCCAACAACACCGACTGCGCGGTCAGCCGCTCCACCGCCGCGGCCAACTCAAGAATCACCTCAACGCAACGAAGATCCCACCCCCGAGTGGTTGGATTCGCCTCGGCCTCCGACCGCTCCACACCGTCAAGGTTCGACGCCGCGACGGAGGCCCTTCCCCGGAATCAAGACAACTGAACGGTTACAAGAAAGCGCAGTTTCCAGCGGGTTTCTTTGTGGGCGGTGAGGTGCTCGAACCCCCGACATCCTGCGTGTAAGGCAGCCGAAAGGGCTTGTGGCGAGTTTCTGGCTACCCGCTCACGGCGCCAAGTTGCGCTGTTTTCGGAGGGTTGTGTTTCGTCCCGTTGCTGGGAGTCGTTTCCATGACGTTTCCACCGAGCAGCCTCCCGAACTCGGCGGAGCATACGGCGCGTCGAGCTGCAGGAGCCGACGACGCCGCTGGTGGACGCCAACAACACCCCTCCCAAGGAGAACATCACGGTCAGAAGCAAGATCGAGCGCCACGCAATGTGTCCTGTCTCCAGGTGCGGTGTCAACCACAGAAGAGGCAAAGCAGCCCAGGCGGCTGAGAGCCTGGGTCGCAGGAGAGCGAGCGGCGCAAGCAGCAGGACGAGATAGTGATTCCAGAGCAAGGGAGTCGCTGCGAGCGCGGTCACGATGCAGAACGGTGAACGCGCCCTTCGTCGCCGTTCGTCCGGCGCGCGACGACGAACGCCAGCACCGAGCCGCCAACTCCGGCGAGCCACGGGGCCACCGTCCCCACCAGTGATAGGGGTCCCAGGCGATCGCCAGGCCACCGATCGAGTAGGACTTCCATTCCTCCTGCCCCGATCGAGGGCTTGCAGGAGCGTGGAGTCTCCGACAAGCCCGCGAAGCCGATCCCCGCCCAGGACAGGAGGACGGCGATAGACGCCACCGCGACCGCACCGATCGCGGCGCCCCACCTGCGCGTCGCCGCCAGCCAGACGACGGAGCGGCCACAGGAACAGCTTGGCGACGAAGGTCAACCCGACCGCGACCGCGACCCAGGCGGTCCTCGCCCTGAGCCGCCAGGCCGCACCGCGGTGCCGAGGAAGAGGAACAGGCCAAGCGCGCCCACCCCCAACGCGTAGACGACTGACTGGCGTCAGAAACGCCGCGCCGTAGCAGCGCCAGTCCGACACCCCGAGCAAGCAGAGTCGAGAACGATGGCGCCACATGACGCGACGAGAGAACGCGACACGCGCCGACCGGACCTGACAGGAGTGCGAAAGGGGAGAAACGCGTAGGCATCGAGCGGCGGGTAGACGAACTGGTTGCCGTGAGCCAGGAGAGCCGGGTCGGGCAGACCGTAGGGAGACCGGCCGTGGAGGACGGTCAGAGCTGCTTGGCGAAAGACTTTGAAGTCCTGGAAGGACCCGCCGTCGACAGCCAAGCTGAGGAGGAAGCCGAGCACGAGGAGCGGCGCCTCAGCGGAGACACCGACCTGCACCGAGCGTCGGCGTGCGATCCGTCCGAGGATGTCGGGGCCGTCGAGCCTCACCGTTGGCGACATTCGAGTGGGCAGCTCGACCCGATTCACCCGTGGGTCGCGACCTGGCCCGACCGACAGGTTGGAACCGCGAGCGGGGAGCCGTCGTCGCCGAGGCGCTGAGTGCGACCGACTGGACCGTTCGGAGACGTCGTGGCTCGCCGTCTCGCTGCGCCGGGATGGAGCGTTTCGTCCGCGCCTACTCGGCATTGCGTCTTGCTATGCTTTTTCATGACGCAAGTTGTGGCGCAGTTGGAAGACAGTCTTGTAGCGCAGGTAGATGCGCTCGTGGCCGACGGAGTCGTGGCCAGCCGCTCAGAAGCCGTGCGCCTCGGTTTGGAACGACTCGTTGACCGCCAGCGACGCGAGCAGATCGCGAGGCGGATCGTGGAGGCCTACCAGCGGGAGCCGCAGACGGACGAAGAGCTCGCCGGCCTCGAAGCGTCGACGCGCGCCCTGATCCACGGGGCCCCCTGGTGAGTGTTCCTCGGCAGGGGGAAATCTGGTGGGCCGAGAGCGAGGACAAGCGACGGCCTGTGCTGATCGTCACCCGATCGGAAGCTGTACCGGTGCTGACCGGCATCGTGGTGGCTCCGGTGAGTCGTACCGTTCGCGACATCCCCACCGAGATCCCGTTGGGCGAGGCTGAAGGGCTGCCCGCCGCGTGCGCGGCATCCTTCGACAATCTCCACAGGATTGGTCGCTCTGCTCTCACCTCGCGGGTCGGAGACCTCGGCGCGCGACGCGACGGCATCTGCCTCGCCCTCCGGGGCGCTCGCTGACTGTTGAAGCAACGGCCGGGACTAACCCGCAGAGCCAGGGCGTCATGTGCTCCGATGATGGGCGGTGAGGGGCCCGAACCCCCGACATCCTGCGTGTAAGTGTGGCGAAACGGATTTCCGGGGGGTTTCGTCGACTCGCCCACAGCGCTCAGATGGGATTTCTGCGAGGTCGTGTTTCGTCCCGTTTTGGGGAGCAGTTTCCAGGAGATTTCATCGAGCAGGCTTCCGAACTCGGCGGAGAGCACGTGGCCAATACCTTCGGCCTGGTTGGCTGTGTCGAAGAGGTGCGCCTCGACCCGGAGCGTGTGGCGGCTGTCGAGTGGCCGAGCTGTCGTGAGATGAAGACCGCGTCGAGGCACTGCGCGATCAGGAGCGAGGCGTAGGCGTGGCGGCAGTCGTGCAGCAGGCAGTCGTGCAGCACGGGCCTTGTGTCGCGTCCCCGCCGGTCGAGCTGGTGGCGCGCTCGAAGCCGCGCATCTGGACGGTGCCGCGGAAGTTGAGAGCGGTCCCGGTGCGCTCGCGAAGACGTCGTCGCCGGGAGTAAAAACCGCTATTTATTTCTTCGGATGAGCAAGACAAGCTCGGGGACGCCGACGATCTCGCGCTCCCCGGCCGGCGAGCCCCGAACGATCCGCCTCTTTTTGCGACGGTCACCGAGGTAGTAACCCGGCATCCGATGGTGGGCGCTGGAGCACCGCTGCCTCTTGGAAATCGTCGAGGCGTTCGACCGCGCGACGGCGACTGGCGTCTAGGCCTGTTTGGTTCAGTTCGTGCGCGTCGTCAGCTCGCAGGAGCTGGTCTCAGATTAGGACGTTCGGCAGGGAATCTCACGACCTTCGTAGCGAGGGGGCCGCCCGGCGCCGGATTACTCTCGGTCGGTGGGGCTGGACGTCCTCGGTTGGCTTCCCTTCAGGCGAGCGCCCCGAGTCGTTCGCCGGGTGTCGAACGACGCTCCTCGGCCGCTACCCAACCTCGCCCGGAAGGGCGTGACGCTTCTTCTCCTTGGAGTCCTGCCCGTGGCCATGATGGTCGGGGTGACGGCTGCCGCCGTCCACGAGGGGACCTCGGCTACGACTTCCAGCAGTCGTTCCTGCCGGCGGCCCGAGCGGTCCTGCACGGCCGAGATCCCTACCTCGCAGCGACGGCCCGGGCAGTCCACGATGGCAAAGCTTTCGTCTACCCACCTGTCGCTGCCTTCCTTTTCACCCCGTTCACAGCGCTCTCGCCGATCGCGGCCGGTCTTCTCGTCACGGCGCTGTGTCTGCTCTGCGCATTTCTGACGCTCGCCATCCTCGGTGTTCGTGACTGGCGGTGCTACGGACTCGTCGTGGTCTGGGCGCCCGTCTTCTACGCGGTGCACGTCGGCGCGATCAGCACCCTCCTCGCGCTCGGCGTCGCGGTCGCCTGGCGGTGGCGCCGCTCGCCGTGGGTGTCGGGCATAGCGGTCGGCCTCGTGGTCGCGCTGAAGCTGTTCCTTTGGCCACTCGTGCTGTGGCTCTGCGCGGCGCGATACTGGCGGACGGCAACAGTCGCGCTTACCTCGACGCTCGCGTTCCTCGCCGTCCCCTGGGCGGCGATCGGCTTCGCAGGGTTCGCGAGCTACCCGCACCTTCTGTCCGAGCTCTCCTCGGTTGAGGCCTCCCAGAGCTACACGATCGCAGCTGCGGCCCTGAAACTTGGGACGTCATGGCACGTCGGCCAAACGATCAGCATCGCGGCCGCTCTCGGCTGCGGCGCGGCGATGGTGGTCGCAGCCCGCAGGGGGTGCGAACGTGCGTCGCTGACCTTTGCGATCGGACTCGCCCTTCTCGCGAGCCCGATCGTCTGGATGCACTACTTCGCGCTCCTCCTCGTCGTCGTCCCTCTCTACGCTCCGCGGCTCAAGCTCGTCTGGTGGCTCCCGGTTGGCCTCTTCGTCTTCCCGATCAGACCGGGCGCTGCGACGGGCTGGATGGTCGCCGCAGCGCTCGTCGCGGTCGCCGTGATCGCAGCGCTGGCGGCGACGAGCGCGCGTTGGGGTGTTGCGCAACCGCGCACGGGCGCGGACCGCGCAGCCACGGCGGCGACGCTGTAGCGCACAGAACGAGGGCCTCCGGCAAGGCGGGAGACCGCGACGATACGGCGCGGCTCGAACACCGTGTAGCGGGACGGCGTGGACGCGTTCGAGAAGGCGGACGCGTTCAAGCCGAGGAAATTGGGAAACGTCCCTCGATTGAAAAGCCAGCTGCGTCCAGCGGGTTGTTCTGATGGGCGGTGAGGGGCTCGAACCCCCGACATCCTGCGTGTAAAGCAGGCGCTCTCCCAGCTGAGCTAACCGCCCCAGACGAAGTGTGCCGGAGCGGGCGGCGTCTCAGCCGATCGCGTAGACGACGGTGACGTCTTCCTCGGTCTGGACGGTGCCTGCCTCGACGGGGGTCGTCGTCGCGAGCCCGCCTGCCGCCCTCGGCGTCGGGGAGAAGGTGATCGGGGTGCTCGAGACCTCGGTGACCGAGCGAACGGCGCCGAGCCTGCACGTGCGCGGCGGCGGCGATTGCCTCGGCGCGGGCGCGCGCGTTCGCGACCGCGGCCTTCAGCGCCTGCTGGGCGAGGGAGACCTGGTCGGAGGCGGTCAGGGACGGCCCGCTGACCGTGTTCGCGCCCGGCTCCGACCGCGGCGTCGACGATCGATCCGGACTTGGCGATCGCCTTCGTCATCACGGTGACCGAGTTACTCGCCGTGAAGTTGATGATCCGCGTCCCGGTCTGGTTCGTGTTCGGCGACAGGGAGATCTCGGCGGTCTGGATGTCGGCCGACGGCAACGCCCTGGCCCTTCAGCGCGGCGATCACCGCGTTCATCCGGCTCGCGTTCGCGCCGAGCGCCGCATTCGCGGTCGCGGCGGTGTCGGAGACGCCGAAGGTGAAGTCCGCCTCGTTCGGAACGGTCGTGACGGTACCCGTCCCGGAGACCGTGATCGTGCGGGCCGCGAGGGCCGTCCCCGGCAGCAGCGCGAGGAGGGCGAGGGCGGTGCCGACCAGTGCCGTCTTCATCATGTCGGGAAATCTACGCCGCTGGGTAGCACAGCGTCACACAACGCCGGTCCACCTTTACATCGCCCTGATTCGCGTTCGTTACGGTGGATCGGCCCAGTGCAATCTCACCCTGGAGGTCGTCCCGTGCCGCAGAAGCTCCGAATCGTTCTGCTAGCCGTCTGTCGTCCTGCTGGCCATCCCGGCCGCAACCGCCCGGGCGGTCTCACGCATGCCGATCGGCTTCTTCGACGATCCGAGCTTCCGCTGGTCGACCAACGATCAACAGCAACCTGGCGTCGGCGCAGGCCGCGAACGCCTCGATCATCCACGTCCTCGTCAACTGGGCGCAGGTCGCGCCGTCGCGGCCGACGAACCCGCTGAACGGGAACGACCCGGCCTACCACCTCTCCGACATCGACAACCTCGTCCGCATGGCGCCGAAGTACGGCTTCCAGGTGCTGCTGACGATCGCCCTGACGCCGCCCTGGGCCAACGGCGGCAGGCCGCCGAATTACCCGCCGACCAACATGAACGACCTGACGCAGTTCGCCCAGATGCTGGCGACCCGCTACAACGGCAAGAAGCCGGGCACCGGCGTCGTCACCCGCTTCTCGGTCTGGAACGAGCCGAACCTGCAGCTCTTCCTGGCGCCGCAGTTCCAGGGCACGAAGATCGTCAGCCCCGCGGCCTACGTCAAGCTCTACATGGCCGCCTACAAGGGGATCAAGGCCGGCAACCCCTCGGCGCTCGTCGCCGCCGGCGAGACCTCGAACCGCGGGCACAACCATCCGACCGCGAGCGTCGACGACTCCGTCGCGCCGGCGACGTTCGCCCACATGGTCTCCCAGATCGACCCGAACCTGCCGTTCGCCGCCTGGGCGACCCACCCCTACCCGAGCTCGTACCCGCTCGGGCCGGCCCAGAAGGTCGCCTACCCGAACGTCGGCTTCTCGACGATGACCCGGTTCGGCGCCGACCTCGCCAAGTGGTTCAAGCGCCCCGTGCCGATCTGGGTGACCGAGTACGGCGAGCAGACGACGCCCTACCCGTACGGTCCTGTCAGCTACTCGGTCCAGGCGGCCCACGCCAAGCAGGCCCTGCAGCTCGCGGCCGCCAACCCGTACGTGCAGATGTTCGTCTGGTTCATCTTCCGCGACAGCAACGCCCAGACCTGGTTCAGCGGCGTCGAGACAGGCGAGCGGTGTCAAGAAACCCTCCTACGCGGTGTTCAAGAACACCGCGGCCGGGATGGTCGGCCAGTCGCAGGTGGTCGTGCGCCGGGAAGACGTTCTCGGTCACGGTGCCCTTCCCGATCCTGAGCTACTACAACGCGCGCGGGAGCAAGATCGGCGTCACCTACCGCGTGTACCTCGGCTCGAAGATCGTCGCGATCGCCCAGCCGCTCCTGACGCTCCAGGCCGACGGCACGGTCACGGTCCCGATCAACTTCAAGCCGGCGAAGGGCAAGACCTACACGCTGACCATGGTCGCGCAACGACAAGGGCGGCCACAAGGAGCAGCAGGTCGTCGCGCTGCTCCCGAGCCCGTAGCGCCGGCGTCCGAGGAGGGCGTCAGGCCCGCAGCGGCGGTCTGACGGCGATCGTCACGGGTGGCCCCGCGGGATCGGCGCCGTCGAGCGGGCTCGTCCGGACGCCGATCTCGCTCGCCGGTCGAGCGGGCCCGCGTCGTCCACAGCCGCGGCGGCGCCTAGCTCGCTGCGAGCTCGCCTCGCTTGACGAAGTAGCGGCGCAGGCCCTGCCACGACTGCTCGTACGGGGCGACCGCGGCGTAGACCGCGGCGTCGCCGCCGGCGCCCGCGCGGGCCGCTCGCGACGAACTCGTCGCAGTCGAGCGCCGCTCGCGACGAGCCCCGCCCAGCGGTCGAGCTCGCGCGCGAGCCGCTCGAGGTGGGCGGCGACGTCGGTCGCGACGCCGAAGTGGATCAGCGCGAGCCGCTCGGGCCCGCGGCGCTCGATCTCGTCGATCGTCGCGTGCCAGGCCTCGACGTCGATGTCGGGCGGCGGCGAGACGGGCAGGACGTACTCCGAGGGCGGCAGCCGGACGCCGCAGGCGTCGCCCGCGAGCAGCGTCCCGTCGCGCAGGTAGCAGACGTGGTGGGAGGCGTGGCCGGGGGTCGGGAACGCCTCCCAGCCGAGCACGTCGCCCGTCGGCGATGCGGATGTTCGCCTCGGGCACCGGCGACGAGCTCGCCCCAGAGCGTGTCGAACGCGCTCGCCGTAGAGCCGGCGCGCCGAGGCCTCGAGCCGCGACGGGTCGGCGAGGTGGGGGGCGCCGACCTCGGAGACCCAGACCGTGCAGCGTCGGGATGCTCGCGGACGATCGCGCCGGCGGCGCCCGCGTGGTCGAGGTGGATGTGCGAGAGGAGCAGGTGGCGGAGGTCGCCGAGCTCGAGCCCGCGCTCGCGCGAGCCCGGCGCGCAGCCGGCGGCAGCGTCGTCGCCGGGCCGCAGTCGAAGAGCGCCGGCCCGTCGCGGCGTCTCGAGCAGGTAGACGCCGATCGCCTGCGGCAGGCCGAGGAAGTCGAGGTCGATCGGCTCGAGCACGGCTAGGCGCTTAGACGCGAGCCGGCTGGCGCGACGAGCGCGGCCTCGAGGTCGGCGATCAGGTCGCCGATCGCCTCGATCCCGACCGAGAGGCGGACGCAGGTTGCGCGGCGCGGCGAACGGCGCGTCGGCGGTCGAGGCGTGCGTCATCCGCGCCGGATGCTCGATCAGGCTCTCGACGCCGCCGAGCGACTCGGCGAGCTGGAACAGCTTGCGTCCGCGCGGCGAGCGCGACCGCCTCTGCCTCGGACTCGACCAGGAAGGAGACCATGCCGCCGAAGTCGCGCATCTGGCGGCGGGCGACCGCGTGGCCGGGATGGCCGGTGAGGCCCGGGTAGAGGACGCGCTCGACGGCCGGGTGCTCGCCGAGGAAGCCGGCGACCGCGCGCGCGTTCTCGCAGTGCTGGCGCATCCGCAGCGCGAGCGTCTTGATGCCGCGCAGGACGAGCCAGGCGTCGAAGGGGCCGGGGACGGCGCCGAGCGACTTCTGCAGGAAGCGCAGCCGCGTCGCCGAGCGCGTCGTCGTTCGTCGCGACGAAGCCGCCGATCACGTCGGAGTGGCCGCCGAGGTACTTCGTCGTCGAGTGGACGACGAGGTCGGCGCCGAGCGAGAGCGGCTGCTGCAGGTAGGGCGAGGCGAAGGTGTTGTCGACGACGAGGAGCGCGCCGGCGGCGTGCGCGGCCTCGGCGGCGCGGCGGATGTCGACGACGTTCAGGAGCGGGTTCGACGGCGTCTCGACCCAGACGAGCCGCACGTCCTCGTCGAGGTAGCGAGGCGAGGTTCTCGTCGAACTCCTCGGCCGGGACGTAGGTGAAGCGGTACCCCTTCGGCTCGTAGACCTGCGAGGTCATCCGGTAGACGCCGCCGTAGACGTCGGCGATCAGGACGACGCGCTGGCCCGGGTCGACGAGGTGCATCAGCGTCGTCGTCGCGCCGAGGCCCGAGGAGAAGGCGACGCCGTGCGCCGCGCCCTCGAGGCTCGCGAGCGCCGTCTCGAGCGCCGTCCGGGTCGGGTTCGCGACGCGCGAGTAGTCGTAGCCCTTGTGTGACGCCGACCGCCTCCTGCACGTAGGTCGAGGTCTGGTAGATCGGCGTGATCACCGCGCCGGTGGCGGGATCGGGCTCCTGGCCGGCGTGGATCGCCCGCGTCTCGAACTCCATCGAGACAGCCTACCGCGGTCAGAGCTGGGCGAAGAGCCCGCGGACGAGCCGGCCCGTGAAGCCGGGCTGCTCGAGCCAGGGGAAGTGGCCGCAGCGCGGGACGCGGGCGACCTTCGCGCCGCGGATCAGCTTCGCCGTCTCGAGCGAGGCGCGCAGCGGCAGCGGATCCTGGACGCCGTGGACGAAGAGCGCCGGCAGCTGCACGGCCCGCAGCCCCTTCCTGCAGCGTGCCCGCCTCGAAGTGCTCGTTGACCGAGCGGAGCGTGCTCGGCCAGGCACTCGGCGCTGACGGCCCCGGTCAGGGGCGGCGGGGCGCTCGGCCGGGTCGGCGAAGTAGAACGGCCAGACGAGCTGCCGCAGCTCGAGCAGCTCCTCCGTGGCTCGCCGCGCCCCGTTCGGCGAGCCCGTCGAGCTCCTTCGCCCGCGCCCGCTCCGCCTCGGAGAGCGCTCGCAGCAGGTTCTCCTGGAACTCCGGGATCACCGTCGCCGAGGCCCCGAGCGTGTCGATGCAGACCACGCCGTAGAGCCGCTCGGGGTGGGCGACCGCGAGGTGGAGGGCGAGGTGGCCGCCCCAGGAGTGCCCGATCGCCCAGGCCTGCTCGAGCCCGAAGGCGTCGAGCACCGCGAGCGCGTCCGCCATGTGCGTCTCGACCGAGTAGGGCGGGCCGACGGTCGAGGGCAGCGCGCCGCGCTGGGTGTAGCGGAAGATGCGTGAAGGTCCTGTCGAGCTCGGCCGCGCAGCCCGCTCCGTGTAGTCGGGCAGGCCCGGGCCGCCGTGGAGCAGCAGCGCCGGCGAGCCGTTGCCCGCGGACGTGGCCGTGGAGGATGCCGCCGGCCGCGCCGACCTCGAACGGCCTCTCCTCCATGGCCGGACTCTACGCAGCGCGCTCGGCGCGGTCAGGCCGAGCGAGCGGGCCAGGCGCGTCGCGGCCCGCTCGAGCGGCTCGTCGAGGCGGCGGCGGACGCCGGGCTCGGCGGTGAAGCGCTTGATCGCGAGCACGCCGCGGTCCCGGTCGGCCTTCAGGTCGGCGCGGCCGAGCGAGGCGGTCGCCGACGAGCAGCGGCAGGACGTAGTAGCCGAAGGCGCGCTCGTGCTCGCGCTTGTAGACCTCGATCAGGTGGTCGAAGCCGAAGAGGCGGCGCAGGAACGGCCGGTCCCACATCAGGTTGTCGAACGGGCAGAGGAGCACGGCGGCGGCCGGGGCGCCGTCGAGCTCGGCGCCGGCCGCGACGACGACCGGCGGCCCGCCGTCGTCGACCTCGACGCGCTCGAGCGGCCCGTCGGCGACGAGCGCGTCGACGTGCGGCCGGACCGCGCGCGCGCCGCCGTCGAAGCGGCAGTGCTCGGCGATCCCGGCCTCGGTCAGCGCGCCGCGGCCCTGCGACGGCGCGGAGCGCGTAGCCGCGCCGGAACTCCTCCGGCGCTCGGGGCCGGCGCGTCGAGCGCCGCCTGCGGGATCACGCGCTCGGGCAGGTCGTAGAGCGCGCTGGAAGCCCTGCCGGCCGGCGATCGCGACCTCGCCGGCGGCGAAGAGGTGCTCGAGCGCGCGCTTGGCCGGCTTCCAGCCCCACATCGCCTCGCTGCGGCCCTCGAAGGCCCGCGACCGGCAGCGCGCCCTCGTCGCGGATCCGCGCGAGCACCTCGCGCTCGACCGCGCGGCCCTCGCGCGGTGCGCTCGCGGCCCCACCAGTGCCGGTCGGCGAGGTCGAGCATCCGCCGCTTGAAGAGCGGGTAGTCCTCGATCGGCAGCAGGCAGGCCTCGTGGGCCCAGTACTCGAAGATCGCGCCCGTCGCGCGAGCAGCCGCGAGACCGCGCGCCTCGTCGAAGGCGCCGACGCGGGTCGCGAGGGTGATCCGGTGGGCGCGGTCGACGGTCGAGATCGAGTCGAGCTGGACGGCGCCGAGCCGGCCGATCGCGCGCCTGCACCTCGGCCGCGCTCGCGCGCCGCTCGCGCGCCGGCGTAGCCCTGGTGGGCGACGACGTAGCGCCGCAGCGCCGCGAGCGAGACCGTCCTCACCGGCGGCGGCCTAGCGGGCGTGGGCGAGGTACTCGAGCAGGTCGGAGCGGGTGACGACGCCGACCGGGCCGCCCGTCGGCGGCGACGACGACGACGGCGTTCGTGCCGCCGGTGAGCGCCGCGACGATCTCGTCGACCGAGGCGGACGACTCGACCGTCGCGAGCGGCGGCTGCATCGCGGCGGCGACGTCCTCGTGGAGCGCGTCGGCGTTGCGGAAGACGCGGTCGAGCAGGTCGCGGTCCTGGAGCGAGCCGATCACGTCGGCGAGCGTGTCGAGCTCGCCGTCGCGCACGACCGGGAGCTGCGAGATCGAGTAGCGCTGCATGATCGTCGATCGCCTCGCCGACCTTCTGGTGCGCCGAGATCGTCACGAGCGCCGGCATCGTCCGCCGCCTCGGCGCCCTTCGCGTCGCAGGAGCTCGGCGACGGTCGGGGCCGGCGCGCTCCGCTCGAGGAAGCCGTGCTCGAGCATCCACTTGTCGTCGAGGAACTTCGAGAGGTAGGAGCGGCCCGAGTCGGGGAGCATCGCGAGCACCTGCGCCTCGGGGCCGAGCCGGCTCGCGACCTGGAGCGCCGCCCAGACCGTCGTTCCCGAGGAGCCGCCGGCGAGCAGCCCCTCCTCGCGCGCGAGCCGGCGGGCGAGCTGGAAGGAGTCGCGGTCGGAGACGCGCACCCACTCGTCGACGACCGTCGGGATCCATCGTCTCGGGCCAGGTGTCCTTGCCGATCCCCTCGACGAAGTACGGGATGGAGGTCGCCTCGGGCCGTTCGCGGTGTAGACGGAGCCCTCCGGGTCGGCGCCGACGATCAGCGCCGTCGAGCCGCGCTCCTTGAAGTAGCGGCCGATGCCGCTGATCGTGCCGCCGGTGCCGACCGAGATCACGATCGCGTCGAGCTCGCCGCCGGTCTGCTCCCAGATCTCGGGGCCGGTGTGGCGGTAGTGGGCCTCGGGGTTCGCCAGGTTCGAGTACTGGTCGGGCTTGAAGCCGCCCGGGATCTCCTCGGCGAGGCGCGAGGAGACCGAGTAGTAGGACTCGGGCGAGTCGGGCTCGACGGCGGTCGGCGTGATCACGACCTCGGCGCCGTAGGCGCGCAGCATCGCGATCTTCTCCTGGCTCATCTTGTCGGGCATGACGAAGATGCAGCGGTAGCCCTTGATCGCCGCCGCGATCGCGAGGCCGACGCCCGTGTTGCCCGAGGTCGGCTCGACGATCGTGCCGCCCGGCCGCAGCCGCCCGTCGCGCTCGGCCGCCTCGATCATCGCGAGCCCGATCCGGTCCTTGACCGAGCCGCCCGGGTTCAGGTACTCGAGCTTCGCGAGGATCGTGCCCGGGACGTCGCGCGAGATCCGGTCGAGCCGGACGATCGGCGTCGAGCCGACCAGGTCGAGCACGCTCGGGTACTCGCGCGCCATCGGCCCGGGAAGGCTATCCGGACGGGCCGCGCCGTCCTAGACGGCGACCGCGACCGGCTCGCCGACGGGGGCGAGCTCGTCGCGCTTGATCAGCGTGATCGTCGCGAGCGAGCGCCGCGAGCGAGACGCCGAACATCACCCAGAAGGCCCACTGCGTGCCGCTCGTGAACGCCTGCGGGAACGGTGTCCCGGAGGCGACCAGGTGGTTGAAGTGGCTGATCGAGACCGACGAGGCGACCGCGACGCCGATCGCGCCCCCGACCTGCTGGGCCGTGTTGAAGAGCCCCGAGGCGAGCCCTGCCTCGTGGGCCTGGACGCCCGCGAGCGCCGCGATCGAGACCGGGATGAACGTGAACGGCAGCGCGAAGCCGACCAGGAGGTAGCCGGGCAGCAGGTCGCTCGCGAAGGATGCGTTCGCCGGCACCTGCGTGTACCAGAGCATGCCGGCGGCGAAGGCGACGAAGCCGGCGATCAGCACCGGCTTGACGCCGATCCGCGTCACGAGCGCCTGCGCGATGCCCGCCGAGCAGGACGGCGCTGCCGGCGGTCGCCGAGGAAGGTGAGGCCGGCCTTCAGCGCCGAGTAGTCGAGGACCTGCTGGACGTAGAGCGTGAGGATGAAGAAGTTCGAGAACGTGACCGCGCCGAGCAGGAACGAGCAGACGTTGGCGCCGGCGACCGTCCGGATCCGGAAGATCGAGAACGGCATCAGCGGGTCCTTCGTCCGTGCCTCGATCACGAGGAAGGCGATCAGGAGGACGGCGGCGGCGATCATCCGGACGAGCGTCCAGCCCGAGCCCCAGCCGTGGCTCGGGGCGTTCGAGACCGCGTAGACGAGCAGGGCGATCCCGGCGGTGACGGTGACCGCCCCGGCGACGTCGGGCGAGACCGTGCGCTCGGCGCGGCTCTCGCGGACGAGGCGCGGCGCGAGCAGGAAGGCGGTGATCCCGACCGGGACGTTGACGAAGAAGATCCACTCCCAGCCGAGGTACTTGGTCAGCATGCCGCCGGCGAGCACGCCGACCGCCGCGCCGACGCCGCCCATCGCGCCCCAGACGCCGAGGGCCTTGTTGCGCTCGGAGCCCTCCTCGAAGGTCGTCGTGATGATCGAGAGGGCGGCCGGCGAGATGATCGCCGCGCCGAGGCCCTGGACGGCCCGCGCGACGATCAGCACCGCCTCGGACGAGGCGAGGCCGCAGGCGAACGAGGCGGCCGTGAAGATGACGACGCCGACGAGGAAGACGCGGCGTCGGCCGAGCAGGTCGGCGGCGCGCCCGCCGAGCAGCAGGAAGCCGCCGAATGTGATCGCGTAGGCGGTCACGACCCACTGGAGGTCGTCGCGCGAGAAGCTGAGCGACTTCCCGATCGTCGGCAGCGCGACGTTCACGATCGAGACGTCGAGGACGGTCATGAAGAACGCCGCGCACACGACTGCGAGCGCTTTCCAGCGAAGCGGGTCGAGCTCAGCCATCAATCCCTCCGAGTGCGCTTGCGTCCCCAAAACGCCTCCAGACCAGTCCGTATTCCGGCCGCGACGGTCCGCCTAGTGGCGGAAGTGGCGGCGGCCGGTGAAGACCATCGCCGCGCCGGCGCTCGCCGACCGCGGCCACGACCTCCGTCGTCGCGCTTCGAGCCGCCGGGCTGGATGAGGCGGTGACGCCGGCCGTCGAGCGCGAGCTCGGGGCCGTCGGCGAAGGGGAAGAAGGCGTCGCTCGCGAGCACGGAGCCGGCCGAGGTCGTGGCCGAACTCCGCGCGCCTTCGTCGACGGCGATCCGCACCGCGTCGACGCGGCTCATCTGGCCCGGCGCCGATCCCGATCGTCTGGCCGCCCGTCGGCGAGCACGATCGCGTTCGAGCTGACGTGCTTGCAGACCCGCCAGGCGAAGACGAGCGTCGCGCCCAGCTCGACTCGGTCGACGGTGCCGGCGACGACCTCCATCCCCTCGCGCCCGTCGATCTCCGCGTCGCGCTCCTGGACGAGCAGGCCGCCGACCACGCGCCGGTAGTCGCGCTCGCGCGGGGTGTCGGCGCGGCGCTCGCGGTCGCGCAGGATGCGCAGCGCCGGCTTCGCGCGTCGAGCGCCTCGATCGCCTCCTCGTCGTACTCGGGCGCCATCGACGACCTCGACGAAGTGCTCGGCGATCGTGCGCCCGAGCCCGGCCGTCGACCGGCCGGTTCAGCGAGCAGCACGCAGCCGAACGCGGAGACCGGGTCGGCGGCGAGGGCGCGCTCGTAGGCCTCCTCGATCGTCTCGGCGACCGCGACGCCGCAGGGGTTCGCGTGCTTGACGATCACGACCGCCGGCTCGCGCGAACTCGCGGACGATCCGGCGCGCGCGCCTCGAGGTCGGCGAGGTTGTTGTAGGAGAGCTCGCGGCCGCCGAGCTGGTTGACGCGCGAGAGCAGGTGCTTGCGCGAGCCGACCTCCTCGTAGTAGGCGGCCGTCTGGTGCGGGTTCTCGCCGTAGGCGAGGTCGGTGACCTTGCGGAAGGTGAGCGTCAGCTGGTCGGGGAAGAACTGCGTCCTCGGCGAACCAGCGGGCGATCGCCGCGTCGTAGGCGGCGGTGAGCGCGAAGGCCTCCGCCGCGAGCGCGCGGCGGGTCTCGGCGGAGAGGCCTCCCTCGCGCAGCTCGGCGAGGACGGGGTCGTACTGCTCCGGGCGGCAGACCGCGGCGACGTGGGCGAAGTTCTTGGCGGCGCCGCGCAGCAGCGACGGCCCGCCGACGTCGATCATCTCGATCACGTCGGCCTCGTCGACGCTCGAGCCGGCCGGCGAGCGAGCTGAACGGGTAGAGGTTGACGCAGACGAGGTCGAACGGCTCGATCCCCTGCTCGGCGAGCGTCTGCACGGTCCTCCTCGCAGCTCGCGCCGGGCGAGGATGCCGGCGTGGATCGCCGGGTGGAGCGTCTTGACGCGGCCGCCGAGCAGCTCGGGCGCCCCGGTCACCTCCTCGACGCGTGTCACCGTCAGGCCGTGCTCCTCGAGGAACGCCGCCGTGCCGCCCGAGGAGACGAGCTCGAAGCCGAGCTCGGCGAGCCCGGCCGCGAAGGCCTCGATCCCGTGCTTCTCGTAGACCGAGATCAGCGCCCTCATCGGGCGGGGCTCCCTGCGAGCAGGCCGGCGACGACCTCGGGCAGGAGCCGGTGCTCGACGGCGTGCATCCGCTCGACGAGCGTCTCGCGCGGCTCGACCGCCACGGGCTCCTGGCGCGAGGACGGGCCCGGTGTCGATGCCCTCGTCGACGAGGTGGACCGTGACCCCGGTCGTCTCGACGCCGGCCGCGAGCGCGTCGTCGATCGCGTGCGCGCCCGGGAAACGCCGGCAGCAGCGAGGGGTGGACGTTGACGATCCGGTCCGGGAAGCGGCGCGAGGAACGGCCGGGTCAGGAGGTGCATGTAGCCGGCGAGCGACGACGAGCTCGACCCCGTGCTGCTCGAGCCAGGTCGCCATCACGAGGTCGCGCTCCTCGCGGTCGGCGTGGCAGTCGAGCGCGAACGTGGCGGTCGGGATGCCGGCGGCGCGTGCACGCATGAGAGCGTAGGCGTCGTTCCGGTTGGAGGC
Organism: uncultured Actinomycetota bacterium; assembly: GCA_963765345.1. Taxonomy (GTDB): domain Bacteria; phylum Actinomycetota; class Thermoleophilia; order Gaiellales; family Gaiellaceae; genus PALSA-600. Next base: position 35,851 of record CAVXWI010000006.1, on the reverse strand, counting down.
GACGGCGGCGATCGGCAGGCCGGCGTCGATCAGCGCCTGCAGGTTCGTGCCCTGCGCCCGAGACGAGGACGCCGATCACGCGATCCGCCCGATCACGGTCTCGCCGGGCGCCGGGCTCGGCGACGACGGCGCACCAGCCGATCCCGAGGTTGAAGACGCGGCGCAGCTCGTCCTCGTCGACGTGGCGGGCGAGCCAGCGCGAAGACCGGCGGGCGCGGCCACGCCTCCCAGTCGATCTCGGCCTCGAGCCCGGCCGGGCAGGACGCGGCGCAGGTTGCCGAGGATGCCGCCGCCGGTGACGTGGGCGAACGCCTTCGCGCGGCCGCGCAGCGCCCGGGCCTCGGCGAGGTAGAGCCGCGTCGGCGCGAGCAGGTCGGGCGCCGTCGTAGTCCTCCTGCTTCGAGCACCCGCCGCACGAGCGTGAAGCCGTTCGCGTGCACGCCCGGCCGAGGCGAACCCGATCACCGCGTCGCCCGCCGCGACGGTGGCGCCGTCGACGAGCTCGTCGCGGTCGACGATCCCGACGCAGGTGCCGGCGAAGTCGAGCTCGCCCTCGCGGTAGATGCCCGGGCAGCTCGGCCGTCTCGCCGCCGACGAGCGCGACGCCGGCGGCGCGGCAGACCTCGGCGGCGCCCTCGACGAGCTCGGCGACCTGCTCGAGGTCGATCGTCGGCCGCCGCGACGTAGTCGAGCAGGAAGAGCGGCGTCGCGCCGGTCGTGAGCACGTCGTTGATGCAGTGCGCGGCGAGGTCGGCGGCCGCAGTCGCGCGAGCCGCCCGCGCGCGCGGGCGAGGATCAGCTTCGTGCCGACCCCGTCGGTCGAGGCGGCGAGCAGCCGCCGCTCGTCGAGCGGGTAGAGGCCCGCGAAGGCGCCGAACCCGGTCGCGCCGGTCGACTCGACCGCCGCGCGCAGCCGCGCGACGACGGCGTCGGCGACGGCGAGCGAGACCCCGGCGTCGGCGTAGCTGCTCCGGTGCGGCCACGGCTTTGAGTCTACGGTCGCCGGCGGCGGCCGCGAGCAGGCCCCCGCGGCGGCAACCGCACCCTCGCTCGTCCCGGCGCAGGAACACTTCCAGCATGCTCGCCTCGGTCGGGACGACCTGGAACCTCGAACCGCTCCAGATCGTCCCGACGGCGATCGTCGGCGTCCTCTACCTCCGCCGCACCCGCAACCTGGCGCGGCGGGGGATGCCGGTTCCCGCCTCGCGGCAGTTCCTCTTCTGGCTCGGGATCGGGCTCGTGATCCTCGCGCTCAACTCGCCGATCGACGAGATCGGCGAGAAGGACTTCTTCTTCGTCCACATGTCCCAGCACCTGCTCCTCGGCGATCTCGCGCCGCTCTGCTTCGTCGCCGGCCTGACCGGGCCCGTGCTGCGGCCGGTGCTCGCCCTGAAGCCCGTCGAGCGCCTCCGGTTCCTGACCCACCCGTTCGTCGCGCTTGCCGATCTGGGCGGTCAACCTCTACGTCTGGCACCTGCCGGTCCTCTACCAGGCGGCCCTGCACCACAACGCGATCCACGCGCTCGAGCACTTCCTCTTCTTCACCTGCGGCGCCTTGATGTGGTCGCCGGTCGTCGAGACGCTGCCGGCGCCGGCCTGGTTCGGCACGGGCTGGAAGCTCGGCCTACATCGTCGCCGTCCGCTTCATCGAGACCGTCCTCGCGAACATCTTCATCTGGTCGGCGAAGCCGTTCTACCCCTGGTACGTCCACCCGCACCCGATCTGGGGGATCACCGCGGTCCACGACCAGAACCTCGCCGGGATCGTGATGATGGCCGAGGGCGGCGCCGTCACGCTCGGTGCCTTCGCCTGGCTCTTCCTCCGGCTTGCCGAGGAGGGCGAGCTGAAGCAGCAGCTGCTCGAGCAGGGCTACGACCCCGTCCAGGTCGCCCGCGCGATTCGCTACGGGCGCGGCAAGGCCCTCGGCGAGGGCGGCGCCGGCGCGGCGTAGCCGCTCAGGCGGAGCGGGCTCGAAGCGGAGCTTCCCGGCGTCGGCCGGGACCGCGGTCGGGTACTCGCGCGGTCAGGCAGGCGCGGCAGAGCGCCGAGGCCGGCCGCTCGGTCGCCGCCTGCGAGGCCCTCCAGCGAGAGGTAGGCGAGCGAGGTCGCGCCGATCGCCGCGCGCACGCCCTCGACGGTGTTCCCGCGCCGCGATCATCTCGTCCTCGCTCGCGAGGTCGATGCCGTAGTAGCAGGGCGAGACGACCGGCGGCGAGGAGATCCGCACGTGCACCTCGGCCGCGCCCGCGTCGAAGAGCATCTGGACGATCTGCCGCGTCGTCGAGCCGCGCACGATCGAGTCGTCGACGATCGACGAGCCGCTTGCCGGCGACCTCGGCGAGCGGGTTGAACTTCATCCGGATCCCCTGCTCGCGCATGCCCTGCTCGGGCTGGATGAACGTGCGGTGGACGTAGCGGTTCTTGATCAGCCCCTCGCTGAAGGGGATGCCGGTCGCGCGCGAAAGCCGATCGCGGCCGGCGTCCCCGAGTCGGGGATCGGCAGCGACGAGGTCGGCCTCGACGGGCGCCTCGGCCGCCAGCCGCTCGCCCATCCGCACCCGGGCGCCGTGGACCTCGACGCCGTCGAGCCGGGTGTCGGGGCGGGCGAGGTAGAAGAACTCGAAGATGCAGAGGGCGCCGTCGCCCGCGCGTGGCAGCACCTGGATCGACTCGAGCGTCCCGTGCTCGTCGGCGACCAGGAGCTCGCCCGGGCGCACGTCGCGCTCGAAGGTCGCGCCGACGAGGTCGAGCGCGCAGGTCTCGGAGGCGACGACGGGATCGTCGCCGAGCCGGCCGAGCACGAGCGGGCGGAAGCCGTAGCGCGTCGCGGAAGGCGAACAGCTTGCCCTCGGCGAGGCCGACGACCGTCGCCGCGCCCTCGAGCCGCTCCAGCGCGCCGGCGACCGCCTGCTCGAGCGGCCGCTCGTCGTTCGGCGATCATCGCGGCGATCACCTCGCTGTCGGAGGTCGAGGCGAGGCGGGCGCCGGAGCTCGTCGCGGAGCGCGTCGGCGTTGATCAGGTTGCCGTTGTGCCCGAGCGCGACCGTGCGCGACGCGTGCCGTGGTGGATGAGCGGCTGCGCGTTCTCCCAGGCGTTCGAGCCGGTGGTCGAGTAGCGGGTGTGCCCGATCGCGAGCTGGCCGCGGAGCCCCGAGAGCTTCTGCTCGTCGAAGACCTGCGTGACGAGGCCGAGGTCGCGCAGCCCGGTCAGGCGGCCGTGGTCGGAGACGGCGATGCCGGCCGACTCCTGGCCGCGGTGCTGGAGCGCGTAGAGGCCGAAGTAGGCGAGCCGCGCGACGTCGCGCTCGGGCGCGCAGATGCCGAAGACGCCGCACATCAGACGGCCCCCGAGCTACGACTCGCAGCCTACGACGTCGCCAGTCGAGCGGCTCGGTCCGCCGGGGCGAGCGCCACGATCACGCCCGGCCCGTCGGGGCAGGCGAAGCTCGGCGTCGAGGCCGCTCCAGGCGCCCGCCTCGCGCAGCGCGAGCGCGGCGCCGCCGGCGGAGATGTCGTGGGCGAGCGTGAAGCGCTGCGCGTTCTGCCAGACGAAGCGCGACGAGCTCGGCGCCCTCGCCGCGGAGGAGCAGGACGCGGTCGCCGCGGCGCCAGCGCGACGGGGATCCGCGTCACGTCGGCGACGAGCCCGACGCAGCCGACGACCGGCGTCGGCGGGATCGGCCGGCCGCCGGTCTCGTTGTAGAGCGAGACGTTGCCGGAGACGACCGGGATGCCGAGCTCGTTCGCGGCCGCCGCGATCCCGTCGATCGCGCGGCGCGAGCTCCCAGGCGATCTCGGGCCGCTCCGGGTTGCCGAAGTTGAGGCAGTCGGTGAGCGCGAGCGGCTCGCCGCCGGCGCAGGCGACGTTGAGCGCCGCGCCCATGACCGCGCTCCAGCCGGCCGCGGTAGGGGTCGCGCTCGCCGAGCGGCGGGCCGTCGAGGGAGACGGCGAGGCCGCGCGTGCCGTCGAGCCGGAGCACGGCGGCGTCGAGCCCGGGCCGGCGCACCGTGCGCGAGCCGACGAGCTGGTCGTACTGCTCGAAGACCCAGGTCTTCGGCTGCGTCGTTGGCCGGCGTCGCCGGCGGTCGCGGGCGCGCGCCGGCCGCTCGGCGAGCTCGAGCTCGTAGCGCGGCGTCTCCTCGGTGAGCAGCGTCGGCCGGGATCGCGCCGACGAGCTCGCCGCCGCGAGAACGACGCGCAGCTCGCCGTCGTCGGTCACCTCGCCGATCACGGTGCAGGGGAGCTCCCAGCGCTCGCAGACCGCGCGCACCTCCGCGAGCGCGGGCGGGCTCGACGACCGCGACCATCCGCTCCTGCGACTCGGAGATCATGATCTCCCAGGGCTCGAGGTCGGGCTCGCGGAGCGGCACCCGGTCGAGCTGGACGTCGACCCCGGCGCCGTCCGCGGCCATCTCGGCGAGCGACGAGGCGAGGCCCGGCGGCGCCGCAGTCCTGGAGCCCGGCGACGAGGTCGCGCTCGACGAGCTCCAGCGACACCTCGATCAGCGCCTTGCCGCGGAACGGGTCGCCGATCTGGACGGAGGGACGCTTCTCGTCCGAGCCTTCGAGATCCTGGCTCGCGAGCACCGAGGCGCCGCCGATCCCGTCGCGGCCGGTCAGGGCGCCGTAGAGGACGATCAGGTTGCCGGTGCCGACTCGCCTTCGCGCGCAGCACCCGCTCGGTCGGGCAGCAGCCCGACGCACATCGCGTTCACGAGCGGGTTCGCGGCATAGGCCTCGTCGAAGACCGTCTCGCCGCCGACGTTCGGGACGCCGACGCGAGTTGCCGTACTGGCCGATGCCGGCGACGGCGCGGCGGAAGTGCCAGTCGGGCGCGCCGAAGCGGAGCCCGTCGAGCAGCGCGATCGGCCGGGCGCCCATGGCGACGATGTCGCGCAGGATGCCGCCGACGCCGGTCGCCGCGCCCTGGAAGGGCTCGACCGCGGTCGGGTGGTTGTGCGACTCGACCTTGAACGCGACCGCGAGCCCGCCGCCGAGGTCGACGACGCCGGCGTTCTCGCCGGGGCCCTGCAGGACGCGCTCGCCCGCCGAGGGCAGGCGCCGCAGGAGCAGAGCCGAGTGCTTGTAGCCGCAGTGCTCCGACCAGAGCACCGAGAAGACGGCGAGCTCGAAGTCGTTCGGCGTCCGCTCGAGCAGCTCGCCGGATTCGCGTCGAACTCCCAGTCGGTGAGACCGAGAGCGCGATGGAGCGGCTGCCGAGCCACGACAGTCAGGAGGCCAGTCTAGCCGGGCGCTCCGGCTGCCCTGCCCGGGAAGCCGCGGCGCCCGGCCGGCGTTCGATCTCACGTGGAGGCGCCGCTCGACGGTTACAACACCAGGATGAGCCGCCGCGACGCCGATCATGATCGCCGCCCTCTCGCTGATCTGGGGGGCGTCGTTCATGTTCATCAAGGTCGCCGACCGGCAGTTCAACCCGGCCGCGCTCGTGTTCTTCCGGGTCGGGCTCGGCGCCGTCGTCCTCGTCCCGGTCGCGCTCGCCCGGGCCGGCGGCCGGACGGTGGTGCGCCAGGCGCGCGCGAACTGGCTGCCGATCGTCCTCGTCGGCCTGATCAACACGGCGATCCCGTTCCTCTGCTTCGCCTGGGCGGAGACGAGGATCGACTCCAGCCTGGCCGGCATCCTGCAGGCGGCGGCGCCGATGTTCACGGTCCTGATCGCGGTGTGTTTCATGCACGAGCGCGTCAGTGGCATGCGCTGGCTCGGGATCCTCGCCGGTTTCGCCGGGGTGGTGCTCCTCGTCGGCTCGCCGGGCCAGGGCGAGACGCTGGCCTGCCTCGCGGTCGTGCTGGCCGCGCTCTGCTACGCGATCGGCTCGACGATCAGCTCGCGCGCCCTCGGCGGTACCGAGCCGCTCGTGATCGCGGCCGGGTCGACCGTGGTGGCGACGCTCGTCGTCGCGCCGTTCGGGTTGACGCACCTGCCGACGGCGGTGCCCGGCTGGAAGGAGTGCGCGTCGGTGGCCGTCCTCGGGATCGTCGGCACGGGGATCGCCTACATGATCCTCTTCGCGCTGATCCGGAGCGCCGGGCCGTCGCGGACGATCCTCGTCACCTACCTGATCCCCGGCATCGCCGTCCTCTACGGGGCGCTGCTCCTGAGCGAGCCCGTCACCGCCGATCTCGCTGGTCGGTCTCGCGCTGATCCTGCTGGGTGTCGCGCTCGCCGGACGGGGCCGGGCGAAGCCGCAGCAGCGCGCTCGCGGTCGCCGCCGCTGCGCCGAGCCTCTCGGATTGACTTCCGGGGCCCGGGGCCTACCCGCCGGGCAGCAGCCGGTAGCGGCCGCCTTCGTAGCGGTAGACGTCCCTGATCTCGCCGTTCGGGCTGCGCCCCGCGTTCTCGAAGCTCGCGGTGACGGTGCCGCGGGCGAGGGTGACGCGGTCGCCCGGGAACGTCGCGAGCCGCACGAGTCGGCCGCCCTCGATCCGGAAGAGGTAGGTCGTCGCGCCGAGCGACGGGGTCGCCCAGAGCATGAAGGCGACCTCGGGATGGCGGCCGTCGCTGAAGCGGCCGGCGCGCACCCAGGCGAGGCTGTTGCCGCACAGCGAGCTCCCGATCCGCTCGCTCGAGCCGACGCGGTCGGCCGCCGGGCGAGGCCTGCACGAGCGCGACCCACCAGCTCGCCCCGTCGAGCCCGCACCAGCCGGTCCCCTCGCCCTCGACGTAGACGGCGAGCCAGTCGCTGCCGCTGCGCGCCCAGCCGATCACCCGGCCGTGCACCGCCGCGACCACCGGCTGCGGCAGGGTGGCGGCGCCCGGCCCCGGTCGAGACGCGCGAGCACCGCGGCGCCAAGCAGGACGGCCACCCGAGCGCGTGCCGCCATGACCGGGATCCTAGCCCCGCGACCGCAGGGCCCCCGGCCTCCCCCGTTCGAGCGAGCCCGTTCGGGGGAGTCGTCCTCAGATCGAGGGATCGACCGCGACGGCGCGCGAGGCCGATCTCAACAGCCGGACACCGCAACTCGTCTGGTCGGAGGTCAGCACCAGTGCGTCGCTCGCTCGCCATCCTCGGAATCCTTGCCGCCGCGTTCCTCGCCGCCACCCCTGCGGAGGGAGGCAGCACCTCCTCCGACGGCTGCGGCGTGCAGTCCTTCGCCTATGCCGGGCTGCAGGCGACCAACAAGGCCCACGGCGTCTCCGCGACCCTCTCGACGACCGTTCCCCCCGCCGTCACCAACGGCCACGTCGGCGGCTGGATCGGGCTCGGCGGCACGAGCGACGGCCCGCACGGGACCGCCGAGTGGATCCAGACCGGGCTCGCCGCCTTCACCGCGCAGGACACGAGCCAGATCTACTACGAGGTGACGGTCGCCGGCGGGCAGCCGCACTACACCGAGCTCGCGGCGAACGTCGGCGACGGCGTCTCCTACCACCTCTCGGTGCTCGAGATGGCCCACCGCACGTCGTGGTGGCGTGTCTGGGTCAACGGCAAGCCCGTCAGCCCGCCCATCTACCTGCCCGGCAGCAACGACCACTGGTACCCGCAGGCGGTCGCCGAGAACTGGAACGGCGGCACCGGCGCCTGCAACAGCTACGCCTACCGCTTCTCGAACGTCGCGCTCGCCCAGCAGAACGGCGGCGTCTGGCGGCCGCTCGAGCTGACCTCGAGCTTCCAGGACCCCGGCTACCACGTCGTCCCGATCTCGGCGACGCCGCGCACCTTCCTCGCCGCCAGCCTGGCCGCCTGAGCGCGGCGGTCCGGCCGTCAGGTGATCGTCACCGGCGAGCCGACCTGGAGCAGCTTCGCCAGCTTCAGGATCTGACTGTTCGACGACGCGGATGCACCCGTGCGAGACGTGGCCCGGGATCAGGCCGGGCTCGTCCGTCCCGTGCACCCCGATGAAGCCTCCGCCCGGCCACTCGGTGAGCACGTTCGAACGGGCGCTCGTCCCGAACGCGACCGGGCCGTAGAACGGGTCGTTGAAGTCCGTGAGCTTGTCGCGAATGTAGAACTGGCCCGCCGGGGTCGGCCAGTACGGCTCGCCGACCCCGACGCGCGTCGTGAAGATCACCTTGCCGTCGCGCTTCAGGACGGCGGTCTCCGTCTCCCGGTTGACGTACAGGTGCGTCTGCACCGAGCGTCACCGTTCCGAGCGAGCTCCGCGGGACCCAGCCGGTCGAGTTGTTCGGCAGGATCGGGAGCCGCACGAGGTACCAGGTCTCGGACGGGCGTGATCGCGCGGGCAGCGAGGATCAGGACGATGTTCTGGGTCCCGTCTCCGGTGACCGTCCGGAGCGTCGTCACCAGCTTCGAGTGCGCGCTCGGCTCGTCGCGTGCGCCGACAGTCCCGGATCACCGCGGCCCAGTGGCCGATCCGTCGAGTTCGTCAGCACCGTCGTGAACGGATAGGAGATCTTGGCGCTGCCGCTCACACGCGCGCGCCCGACGTGGGCGCCCGCCGACCCGGCGCCCGCGAGCGCGACGAGCGACGCGGCGCCGAGCGCGAGCAGCGCGGCCCAGCGGGCCCCGGCCGGGAGACGGCGGCGGGCGAGGGCGGTGATGGTCAGTGGGCTCCGGCATGGTCGTGGCGGGAAACGGGCGGTACGACTACCGGGGAGGCGAGCGTCGCCGTCACACGAGCGGTGGTCGAAGCGGCCCTCTCGGACCGGTGCTCCAGAGGACCCAACCCCGTCTGGCGACGCGCAACGTGCTCCTCGGCGCGACGATCTTAGCCTAGTATCAGCCGCGGGCTCAGAGGCCTAGTTCGACCTAGCCGAAAGGCGAATTCTCCGATCATCCCTGCAAAGCGAGGGAGGCGAGCTCGTGGCGGGCACACGGAAGTTCAAGCAGTCGGGCGAAGAGGTCGAGGCCGACATCATCGGCTTCCGGGCCGCCGGCGAGCACTGGAACGAGTACCTCCTCGACGACGGCACCGTCTTCAAGATCAAGCTCGTCGTCACGGAGATCGCCCGCGTCAAGGACCGCTACGACGAGAACGGCGACCCGATCTACGCGGCGATCCACACGCAGGTGACCGCGGTCGATGCGCCCGAGTCGTTGCGGCGCCCGCTCGACTGACCGGTCGCGGCAGACGCCCTGCCGCTCCGTTTGCCGCCGTCGAGCGAGGCCGCGCAGCAGGATGATTGGAACGAGGCGCGCTCGCTGGCCGAGCCACGCGAGCGGCGAGGCGCGAGGGACGAGGAGCACGCGCCCGTGATCAGGTATGGGCCGCAGCCGTTGAAGGCGAGACACGGCTGTTGGCGGCGAATCGACAGCCGTTCCGGTCGAGCAGCCCGGCTCTCGACCGACTCGAGGCGACCTCGGCCGGGTCCGGCCCGGCGCCGCTCGGCCGGCAGGGCAGCGCGCGTCCGGCCGGGCCGAGGGCGGTCATTCGCCTAGCATGTGACCATGGCCGCGTACCTCCACACGATGTACCGCATCACCGATCCCGCCCGCAGCCGCGCTTTCTACGAGGCGCTCGGGATGGAGTTTCGTCGCGACATGGACATCGTCCGCGACGGCGAGGTTGAGGCAACGAACTACTTTCTCGGGTTCGCCGGCCAGGCAGAAGAGCTCGAGCTCACGTTCAACCACGACGGCCGCACCTACGACCTCGGCACCGGCTATGGCCACATCGCGATCGGCGTCGAGGATCTCGACGCGACGCTCGCGCGTCTGAAGGAGCAGGGAATCGAGCCGGAGCGTGAGCCCTATCGTGTCCGCGAGGGCGGCTCTCTCCTGTGCTTCGTTCGCGATCCGGATTCGTATCGGGTCGAGATCATCGAGAGGCCCGGCTAGTCCGCCGACGTAGCGTCCTCAGAGGGTCGTACGCTTCAAGCGTAGTAACGCTCCTGCGCGCCTGCCCCATCGCGCCCGTCGTCGGACTTTCGCGGCACGAGAGTCCGAGACACTGTCTAGCGTAGTAGCCAGTCATCTGGCTAGCTCGCTAGACTAGTATAGGTGACTGTTCGCGACCTCCGACGACTACTACGTCAGCTCGGTTGCGAGGAGGTTCGTCAGAGCGGCTCGCCTGCGGTCGTCCGATGCGGTCGTTGCCAGACCGTTGTCCCCGTTCACGGCGGTGACATCCCCGTCGGAACGCTACGGACGATTGAACGCGACCTCGAGCCCTGCCTAGGAGATCGATGGCTACGACGATGACCACACAGACATTTCACGCTGATGTTGAACGTGACGTGTCGGGCAATTGGATTGCCACTGTGCCGACCCTTCGCGGCGTACACACGCATGCACGCTCACTCGCGAGCCTTCGTACCTACCTACAAGATGCCATCGCGGTGTGGCTAGAGGTCGAGCGTCTGGATGCAGGCGAGCGTGATCCGCATGTCGATCGCGGCGACATCGTTGTCGAGTTCCAGGTCAAGCTGCCATCCCAGGCGCGTCGTGCAACCGACAGCGCTCTCCGTCGTCGAGATCGCGCCCGAAGCGCCGAAGCAGAGGCGGCAGCGGCGACCCGAGACGCCGCACGGGCCCTCGTCGACGTCGGACTCTCGCGGCGGGACGCAGCCGAAGTCCTCGGACTCTCCCATCAGCGCGTCGACCAACTCCTCCGTTCGGTCTAGAGGCGGGGCTCCCGTCCGTCAACTCGACGAAGTAAGCCACCTAGATTCGTATCGTGTCGAGATCATCGAGACAGGCGCCTAAGGCCGTTCGACGCCAGGCCGGGAGTCTCGCGAGTTAGCTCGGAAGTAACGGCAGGAACTCGCGCGGAGTGACGATGCGGAGAGCGGGCACGCTCAGGCCGAGGAGATGGCTATCACCGGTGACGAACCGCATGCGCGGATTCGACATGCGCGAGAGCCAGCAGGTAGTCGTCCTTCGGGTCTGGCGATGGATCGGAGGTGCGTTGCGCGGATCGACGCAGAGGATCCCATCGCGACGCAGCGCCGTCACCAGCCTTTCGGCCTGTGCGAGCGAGAGGTAGTGACGGAGCTTGTCGCGCGCAAGCACGGACCTGAGCTCGGCGAGCAGCAACTCGCTGACGATGAGTTCAAACCGACCGTCAGCGTGGGCGCGCAGACAATCGGCGGGTGGGCCGTTTGGGAGCGAGAGCGGCGGCGATGAGGACGTTCGAATCGACGACGGCACGAATCACTCGCCCGCGCGTGCATGCACGCTGCTCGTCGACTGCAAGCGTGACGGCTTCGTCGGCGTTGATGTCACCCGGGTTTTGCGCCCAGATCTCCTCCAGCACGCCGAGCCCGAGGTAGCCGCGCAGAGCCACCTCGACGTTGTCGGACTCGCGCTTGCCCTGTCGCGCAGCTGCGATTCGCGTCGCTCGAAGCACCGAATCGTCCAGGCTGTATGTCGCACGTGTCTTTTGCACAACTGCACAGTAACACAGCCGTGCGTCTTCACTCGAGGCGACGCCGAATTTCAAGCGCGCGAAGGCCCGCAGGAGCCGCGTTTGTCTACTCGACTAAAGGAAACCACCTAGATTCGTACAGAAGTTGAAATTATCGAGCGCGGCGCGAACTAGGCTTCCTGCGACGTCGCGAACTCGCGTAGGTCGCTGCCAGGCGCCCGACGTCTACGACGGTGCGATTGTCGACCAGCCTGCGAGTCGAGCGCCGGCGGCCATGCGCTCGTCATACGTGACGATCCGCGAGAGATCGCTCTCGATCTGTGCGACGGTTGCGAGATGAAGCGCGTCGGGCGTTCGCAGCTCGGCGGGTTGGATCGAACCAGCGGCGATGAGGATGCGGTCTGATAACTCGGATGAGATCAATTCGAGCCAGGACGTCTTGGCCCCGTCGGACGGCGGCTTCTCCGAGCGGCGCCAGCGCGCGCGCAACCTCGGCTCGCGCGAGCGAGCTGCTGACGAGGGGTCGTCTGCGCCGAAGATACGCCCGGAGGGCTGTTGACTCAGGTTCCTGAATCGCCAACTTTACGATTGCCGACGAATCGAGGTAGACGGCGCGCTCAGCGCTCATCTCGACGCAGACGGGCAAGGACGGCGGAAGGGAGTTCCTGGCCCGGGCCGGGCGATAGACGGCAGCGGAAGGTCGTTGAGATCCCCGGCTAGCCAAGCTCACCTCGCCGCCGACACGCAGACGCTCTAATTGGACCCGTTTCGGCAGCGGTGAAAGCAACGCGACCGGCCGTCCGCGGTCTGTCACCTCAATTGTTTCGCCTGCCGCGACGCGACGGAGAAGCTCGCTTGCACGCTGTCTAAGTTCGCGGACTCCAACACTTGTCATGTGCTACTTATAGCACAGCCGCGAAGCGTGTCAGGCCGCATAAGCTTATGCGCCACAAGCTCCTCCAGTCGGTTTCGAAGCCTTCCGGGTGGAGGTCTTCGTCAACTCGACGTTGTATAGGAAATAGATTTATATCGGGTCGAGATTATTGAGAAGTCCGGCTAGTTCGCCAGAGTCCGCGTTCTCTCGATGTTCGATCGCTCGGACGTGCGACGGCCATGCACGCGTACGTCGCTCGAGCGTATCGAGAAGCACGCCCCAGCAACTGATGCGCATCGCTCCGAACGCGTTGAATGTTCAGGAATCGCGCACTCGCATTCGGCTCGAGCACGCTTGGGCGAGCCGGGTCCGCTTCGCGGGTGTCAGTAAGAGCCATCTTGCGATGTTGAACGACCCGCTGTACACCTCGGCACGACCCCGGGGTAGCTCAACGGGTAGAGCGCGTGGCTGTCCACGACGGAGATGCCGGTTCGAATCCGGCCCTCGGGGTCCATGGACAAACGAAGGCCCGCCTCGCGGCGGGCCTTCGAGTAGCTCAGGGCGTTTCGCAGCTGTCCACTGGGTCGAATGATACGCCTGATACGCCCTCTCCTGGTCCGAACTCTTAGCTGCAGGAACTCGTCCTACAGCTACTACTCCGGGAAGCTAAACATCCGATAGGGTTGTTAAGTTTGCTGTGTGAGGTCGCGGGACGCGAGGCGATTGCCGCAGGCGGCGCAGGAGGAGTTGCGTCGGCGGGCGGTCGCGCTGGTCGGCGAGGGCCGGGCGCAGACCGAGGTGGCGCGGCTTCTGGATGTGAGTCGCGCAGTCGGTAAACGAGTGGGTCGCTGCGCATCGGCGGGCGGCGAGCAAGCGCTTGAGGCGCGCACGCGGGGCCGGCGTCGGGGCGAGAAGACGGTGCTATCGCCGTCGCAGCAGGCGCAGATCGCGAAGGCGATCCGGGAGAAGAACCCCGATCAGCTGCGGCTGCCGGGGTTTCTCTGGACGCGGGCGCTGGTCTGCGAGTTGATCGATCGTCGGTTTGGGATCCGGATCACCGAGAAGACGGCCGGGCGGTATCTGCGCGTTTGGGGGTTCAGCCCGCAGAAGCCGGCCCGTCGCGCGTTCGAGCAGAACCCCGAGCTGGTCGCGCGCTGGCTGGAGGAGCGCTACCCCGAGATCGAGGCGCGCGCCTACCGCGAGAAAGCACGGATCTCTGTGGCCGACGAGATGGGGCTGCGCTCCGACCACAACGCGGGCCGCTCCTGGACCCGGTCGGCCAGACCCCGTCATCCCGGGGACCGGGCAGCGCTTCGGCACCAACGTCGTCTCGGCGATCTCGAACAAGGGTCATCTCCAGTTCATGCGTCTTCAAACAGCGCTTCATCCGCGCCGTGTTCATCGACTTCCTCACCCGGCTGGTGCGTCAAGCGGGCGGGCAGAAAATCATCCTGATCCTCGACGGGCATCCCGTCCATCGCGCCGCCAAGGTCCGTCGCTGGGTCGAGGCACACGCCGAGCAGATCGAGCTCGAGTTCCTGCCCGGCTACAGCCCCGAGCTCAACCCGACCGAGCTCCTCAACCAGGATGTCAAATCGAACGCGCTCGGCCGCCACCGCCCGCACAGTCAGGCCGAGCTGATCGACGACACCCGCTCCTACCTGCGCTCGACCCAGCGCCGACCCCGACTCGTCGCCCGCTACTTCGACGGCAAACACGTCAGCTACGCCAAAGCCGCCTGACGGCTATTTACAGGCCGGAGTAATAAGTCTCAATCGGCTGAGAAGTTGGATCTACGGTGCGGCGCCCCTCCATCGTCCACTCGACGAGCAAGCCACCTGGATCGTATCGCGTCGAAATCATCGAGCGGTCCGGCTAGCCCGTCGACGAGACACCCGGGCTCGTGTTCCCGTCGGCGACTTTCGGCTATTGCCCTGACTCTTCGACCGGCCAGCAGCGTGAACAGTCCTCCCCCGAGTGGGCGCAACGTGCGAAAATGGCGATCGTCGAAGGTGAGCAGTCGACGGGTGCTCCACTCTCTGCAAGAACGATCACGCTCAGATCGGCCAGTCCGACATCCATGTCCGCGTAGCGTCGTTCCGAGATCGACGACGACACCATGATCATCGGGCGCCAGACACCAACCGTAAACCGGCCGGCCGCCGAGATCCTCTAGGAATGCGACACGCGCGCGCCGACCGAGCCGCCGTCCGAGTAAATAGTCCACCTCGGCTGTCACGGGAGCCGGCACCACGAGCTCCCCGGACTCCTGTTGCAAGCACCGTCTCGATTCGCTGCTCCGATCGGGTCTCGTCGGTCAGCCAACGCCACCAGTGGCGCTGCGTCCAGGATCAGGGTCACGCCCCGAAGCCCTCGAGAAGGTCGTCCTCGATCAGCTCGCTGATTGAACCACCAGGTCCGTCTGCGCTTCGAGTAACCGAGAAGTTCCGGTCGCCTCGTGTCTCGGACTCATACCTCCGTATTGCGCGCCGTATGACCTCGGCTTGTGACGTGCCCTCGCGCTCAGCCAGCTTGGCGAGCCTGGCCGTTTCCTCGGCGGTGAGATAAACGCTCGTCTTCCGCATGTATGTAGGGTATCACGTAGGGTAGTCTTTGTCGCGCTCCGGAAAATGGCAGGAGTCTTGAGGCCTGCCGAGGCTTAGCCACGCTGGCGATGACATGTCCCGATCCGAGACTTGCGTCGCGCTCCCCGCCGGAGCACCCTATATCCCATTCGAGGAACTACGTGGCGCCTTCTCGTTCGTCGACTCGACGTTGTAAACCACCTAGATTCAGTATCGCGTTGAGCTTCTTCAGAAGCACGCCGAGTAATCGACGCGCATCGTCTCGAAGCTCTCGACTACCGGCTACTGGTCCGGATGCGCCTCGAGCTTCGCCTGACCGCGCTCAGCCAACTCGCGCGTCAGTTGTGCGTTCGCCAGAACCCGCTGATGCCTCGCATCTCGCTCAGCGCGCTCAGTCTTCGTCAGTCGCTTCTTCGCCATCGTCCTCTCCCAGGAGTCGTTCTACGTTTCGCCAGCGTGATCGCGATGTCGCTCACATTGAAGAGGAGGGCGACAACGTCGGCGCGCTCGATCGGCACATCGGGCATCGATATGGGTGCTTCGGCGGCGAGCGCGACGCAGGTCTCGGAACGGGACATGTCATCGCCCGGGTGGCACAAAGTTCGGCAGGCGTCGGGATTGATCGCCAGCCCAATCTTGAACGAGTCGCAGGGATGCGCACGTACGTCTCGGCAGAGAGGCCGCTGGTCTGCGCCAGCAATGCGCATCGCGCGGAGGAGGGAGCCCGATGGCCGAGAACACGCCACTAGTGGTGACCACCCCCCGAGCAACCGACCCCGCGATCCAAGCGGAGCACCATCGGCGCGCAGAACTGCGCGGTGCCTTCGGCAACGACGCGTTCGGGAGGCTGGCCGAGAAGGCAGCGAGATTCTTCGGGACGCCGCAGTACATCGTTGGTCAGACCGTTGCCGTTGTCGCGTGGGTGGTGGTGAACTCGAGCCAGTTGCATCTCGGGTTCGCCTGGGACGTCTACCCGTTCATCGCTTTGAACCTGTTGTTTTCACTCCAGGCTGCCTATGCGGCGCCGCTCATCCTCCTCGCCCAGACGCGTCAGGCGGACCGCGACAAACTTCATTCGGACCAGGTCGACAAGATCCACAGCCGCATGGAGCGTGCGGCCAAGGCGGAAACGGACAAGCTGCTCGCGCTGCTGCAATCGAATACCGACCTGACCCAGCAGGACAAGAAGGTCACAGAGCAGGTCGCGGAGCTCACAAACAGATCCACGCGCTCCTCACCAAAGAGCAGGGACCTAGCCCGTCGAATCACGCTCCGGCGTAGGTACGACACGCTCGCGCAGGCCAGAGCGACGTGCCCAAATGGCAGTGCGGGCGGGGGCGGAGTCCCACCCTGCGGCGATCGCCGGCCGGTAGCGAGGCGCTGGAATGGGACTTCCCGCCTTGCGGGCACCGCCAAGCTACGCGCCCTTTGGTTGTTCGAGCTCGGCGAGGACCTCCTCGGGCGAGGCATCGAGGGTTGACTGTCGCGCGCTCGCAGCAAGGCCGCGTGGAGACGAAGTCTTGCGACCGCCCGGGCAACCCTTCGAGTGCGAGCACGGCGACGATCGCGTCGCGGAGGCGACCTGTTAGGGTCGCGCACCCCGCATCCCGGCTGACCCGGCCCGAAGATCACAGGAGGAGAGCTAGAGATGGACGTGTGCAGCCCTTCGACGACCCCGCTCCGCACGAGGCTGCTCGCGACGCTCGCGGCGGCGGCCCTTGCGGGCCTCACGTTCGCGGCCGCTTCCTCGGCGCGCGGCGTGTCGCTCCCGAACCCGTGCACGATCCTCGCCTCGGCCCACGCCCAGAGCTTGACCGCCGAGGCCGCCGCGACGGCCTCTCCGGGCACGCTGAAGACGTACGGCTCGGGCAAGTACGAGCAGGTGACCTGCAACGAGACCGTCGGGATGATCTAGGTCTACCTCTCCTACTACACGAGCGTGGGCGGCTCCGGCGGCGTCCGGATCATCAGGCAGTCGCACCCGGGGGGCTTCGGCGGCACCGCCACCCTGACCGTCGGCACGGGTGATGGGAGTAACGCCCCCGTCGACTACATCGTGTTCCGCAAGGGGCCGCTCTACGCCGACCTCTCCGCGAACGGGGCCGAGCCTTCGAAGCTGACGACCCTCGGGCAGGAGGTCTACAAGCTCACCCCCTGAGCTCGCACCTGCAGGCACGCAGGTCGTGCTCGTGGACCGTTCGGTCGGCTAGCTGGGGCGGAGCGCCGGAAGCGGTCGGCGGTGACGAGAGCGCCACCGGGCCCGCCCAACGGGCGGGCGAGGGTGGTGCTGCGAACGGCGAGGGCGGAGGGACCTCGGCGCGGTCGCGATCTCGCCGCCCGTCGCTCGACGCGGCGCCGCGTTAGACTCATGCGAAATGTTCGGGCGGATCCTGGGGTGGCTGGGAGTCGGGGGAAACGCCGCCAAGGAGCGTGCCGACGAGGAATTGCACATGAGTCCGAGTGAGCGCCGGTTTGCCGAGGAAAGCATCGAGGGCCATCAGGCCGACGAGTTCGTGCAGGGCCACCTTGGCGGCGAGGCCCCGGAGCGGTTGCTCGGAGATTGACGTTGCCGGCGCCTGATCGGCTCGGGCGGTCGCTCGTCAGCCCTGTCTCGGAGGAGAACGTTCCCGGCGGCGCGGACACCTCACCGACGACGCCTCTGCCCCTTCTTTTAAGGTTAACGTCAGTCAATGATCCCAACGACAGCTCGGACTGGAGCACCACCGTGCCGGGCGACGGGGTGAGCACAGTTGCGGAGGCGCTCGACACGAAGCTGCAGACGCTCGGATCGCTGCCCGCCAGCCTGATGACGGCGGCGAGTGACACGCCAGGCGCGTTGAGCGAGCGCGCGTAGCGGGGCGCAGCACCGTGCTCCTCTACGACAGCCCGGTCTCGGGCAACTGTTACAAGGTGCGGCTGCTGCTTGCGCACCTCGGCATCCCCTACGAGCGCCGCACGCTCGACGTCGTCGACCGCTCGAACCGTCCCGAGGTGCTCGGCGGCCTCAACCCGGCGCTCCGCGTGCCGACGCTCGTGCTCGACGACGGGCGGTCGCTCGGCGAGTCGGGCGCGATCCTCTGGTACTTCGGCGAAGGGACCCGCTTCGTTCCGGACGATCGCTACGAGCGGGCGCAGGTGCTCCAGTGGCTGTTCTTCGAGCAGTACGACTCACGAGACCGGCATCGCGGTCGTCCGCTTCTGGATCGCGTTCTCCGGCCGGCCCGAGGCGTTCGCCGACCGGCTCGAGACGAAGGTCGCCGCGGGCTACCGGGCGCTCGATGCGATGGAGCGGCACCTGCCGGGCCGTGACTTCTTCGTCGGGTCGACGCCGACGCTCGCCGACATCGCGCTCTTCGCCTACACCCATGTCGCGCACGAGGGCGGCTTCGAGCTGGAGCGCTACCCGGTGATCCGCGCGTGGCTCGCGCGGGTCGCGGCGATGCCGGGCCACGTACCGATCGACGCCTGAGCCGGCGCGGGGCGCGACGTCACGGTCGAACGCCTCCGCGCTCAACGCGTCCGCCTACCCGGCCGCAATGGGCTCCAGCCCCTGCTCGGCGGGATGACCTCGAGTCGGCTGAGCTCTGAGGCCCTCGTCGTCAAGCTGGAACCCTCGGCTCGTCTGACCCGCTCCGCGCCGCCACGGTCGAGCACCGGTCGGCGGCGAGCCCCCGACCGGCGTGTGACAGAGTCGTCACGAAGTTGTTGCCGACGCGGTGCACCTCGGCCTGTAGCGTCGGTCTCTTGACGACGGCGGAGAGGGCAGTCGAGGCCGGCGACGCCGTGGGGGGCGGCGACGGTGGTCGAGGAGGTTCGGGTGCCTCAGCGGGCCGGCGACAAGCGGTTCGCGACGCCGTCCAGCTGCTCGAGGCGGCCGAGGGCGAGCTGCTCGTTCGCATCGCGTACTCGACCGACGGCGTCGCCCGGCGTGGCCCGGTCACGCTGCGGGCGCGCGATCTCGAGCGGCTGGCCGGCGGTCGCGGCGCGGCCGGCTCGCGGCCGCCGCTCGGGTGCGCCGCAGGAGGCCTAGACGAGCGCGCCCGGCCGACAACCAGGGCGGCGTCGACGAGCGAGCCGAGGATCAGCGCCCCGTCGGTCGAGCCGAGCAGCGGATCGACGGCGTGCTCCGGGTGCGGCATCAGGCCGAAGACGTTGCCGTCCTCGTTGCAGACGCCGGCGACGTCGGCGACCGCGCCGTTCGGGTTCTCGCCCGGCCCGTAGCGGAGCAGGATCTGCCCGTCCGCCTCGAGCTCGGCGACGCGTCTCCGGGTCGGCGAACCAGCAGCCCTCGCCGTGCTTGACGGGGATCGTCAGCGTCTGGCCCGGGGTCGCAGCGCGGCGGTGAACGGCGTGTCCGAGCGCGCGACGCGGAGCGCGACGTCGCGGCAGACGAACGCGAGCGACGCGTTCGGCCGCAGCACGCCGGGGAGCAGCCCCGCCTCGGTGAGGATCTGGAAGCCGTTGCAGATGCCGAGCACGAGCCCGCCGTCGGCGGCGAAGCCGCCGACCGCGCTGCATGACCGGCGAGAAGCGGGCGATCGCGCCGGCAGCGGAGGTAGTCGCCGTAGGAGAACCCGCCGGGGAGGACGACGGCCGCGGTCGCGCGGGAAGCTCGGTCTCGGTGTGCCAGACACGGCGCGCGTCGGCGCCGAGGCCGCTCGAGGGCGAGCTCGGCGTCGCGGTCGTCGTTCGAGCCGGGGAAGACGACGACGGCGATCACGCGGGCTCGTCGGCGGCGCTCATCCGGCCTCGGCGTGCAGCTCGATCTCGTAGCTCTCGATCAGCGGGTTCGCGAGCAGCTGCTCGCACATCCGCTCGACCTGCGCCCGCGCCTCGCCGCGTCGTCGGTCGTCGACAGCTCGAGCTCGACGAGCCGGCCGACCCGCGTCTCCTCGACGGCGAAGCCGAGGTGCCGCAGGCTGCTCTCGACCGCCTGCCCCTGCGGGTCGAGGATGCCCGGCTTCGGCCGGACGAGCACGGTCGCCTTCACGCGAGCACGACCTCGGGTCGGCGAGGTAGTCGTCGAAGGCGATGCCGGTCAGCCGCTCGAACGCCTCGATGTAGCGGGCGCGCGTGCCCTCGACGACCTCGGCCGGCAGCTCGGGCCCGGGGTAGGTCTTGTCCCAGCCGAGCGACTCGCAGTAGTCGCGGACGAACTGCTTGTCGAACGACGGCTGCGGCCGGCCGGGCTCGTACTCGTCGGCGGGCCAGAAGCGCGACGAGTCGGGCGTGAACGCCTCGTCGGCGAGCACGAGCCGGCCCTCGCCGTCGACGCCGAACTCGAGCTTCGTGTCGGCGAGGATGATCCCGCGTCGCGGCCGCGCGCTCGGAGACGAAGCGGTAGAGCTCGAGCGTCAGCCGCTCGACCTCGTCGAAGCGCTCCTCGCCGACGAGCGCGACGGCGGCGGCGCGGTCGATGTTCTCGTCGTGGCCGGTCTGCGCCTTCGTCGCCGGCGTGAAGATCGGCTCGGGCAGCTGCTCCGACTCGACGAGCCCGGCCGGCAGCCGGTGGCCGCAGACCTCGCCGGTCGCGAGGTAGTCCTTCCAGCCCGAGCCGGCGAGGTAGCCGCGGACGACGCACTCGATCGGGAGCATCTCGAGCCGCCGGCACTCGGTCGAGCGCCCGTCGGCGCCGAGCGCGAGCAGGTGGTTCGGGACGATCGCGGCCGGTCTGCGCGAACCAGAAGCCCGAGAGCCCGGTGAGCACGCGGCCCTTGTCGGGGATCTCGGTCGGCAGCACGACGTCGAAGGTCGAGATGCGGTCGCTCGCGACGAGCAGCAGCCGCTCGTCGTCGAGGGCGTAGATCTCGCGGACCTTGCCGCTCGCGAGGTGGGTCGCAGTTTCAGACATGGACGGGCTCCTCCTTCGGGCGAGGGTGTGCAGGCGGTCGAAGACGGCGTCGACGTGCTGGACGGTCGCGGCGAGGTCGAAGACGCCGTCGAGCGCGGCGGCGTCGAGGCGCGCGGTGATCTCCGGGTCGGCCTCGACGAGCGCGCGGAAGTCGCGCTCCTCGTCCCAGGCGCGCATCGCGTGCCGCTGGACGAGCCGGTAGGCCTCGCCGCGGGCGAGCCCGGACTCGACGAGCGCGAGCAGCAGCCGGTGCGAGAAGACGAGGCCGTGCGAGGCCTCGAGGTTCCGGAGCATCCGCTCCGGGATAGACGACGAGCCCGTCGACGATCCAGGTGAAGCGGTCGAGCATGTAGTCGAGGGCGAGGAACGCGTCGGGAACGACGACCCGCTCGGCGAGGAGTGCGAGATGTCGCGCTCGTGCCAGAGCGCGCACGTTCTCGAGCCCGACGACGCGCCGCCGCGCGCACGACGCGGGCGAGGCCGCAGATCCGCTCGGCGACCTTCGGGTTGCGCTTGTGCGGCATCGCCGAGGAGCCCTTCATGCCCTGCGCGAACGGCTCCTCGACCTCGCGCACCTCGGTGCGCGCGAGGTGGCGGATCTCGGTCGCGAAGCGGTCGAGCGAGGTCGCGACGAGCGCGAGCGTCGAGAGCAGCTCGGCGTGGCGGTCGCGCGCGATCACCTGCGTCGAGAGCGGGTCCGGCTCGAGCCCGAGCCGCTCGCAGGCGATGCGCTCGACCTCGGGATCGAGGCCGCCGTAGGTGCCGACCGTGCCCGAGAGCTGGCCGACGCGGTTCGACTCGAGCGCCCGCACGAGCCGCGTGCGGTCGCGGTCGAGCTCGAACGCCCAGCCGGCGAGCTTCCAGCCGAACGTCGTCGGCTCGGCGTGGATGCCGTGCGTGCGGCCGATGCAGATCGTGCGCCGGTGCTCCTCGGCGCGGCGGACGACCGCGTCGAGCGCCCGGTCGATGCCCGCCGAGGAGGAGCTCTGCCCGCGTCCTGGATCTGGAGCGAGAGCGCGGTGTCGACGACGTCCGAGGAGGTCAGCCCGTAGTGCACCCAGCGGCCCTCCGGCCCGAGCTGCTCGGCGACCGCGTCGACGAACGCGGCGGTGTCGTGGTCGGTCGTCAGCTCGATCTCGGCGACGCGCGCGGGCGTCGGCGCCGTCGCTCCGGCGCGGATCGCGGCGACGTCGTCGGCCGGGATCGCGCCGAGCTCGGCCCAGCCGTCGAGCGCGGCGAGCTCGACCTCGAGCCAGCGGGCGAGCTTGCCCTCCTCCGACCAGATCCTGCTCATCTCGGGCCGGGAGTAGCGGGCGATCACGCTACAAGTCTAGAGGCGGCGGCTGCCGGCGGCCGACCGGCTCGCCTCACCCCGAGCCGAGGATGCGGGCGGCGAGCACGGCGGCGTTCTTCGCGTTGTCGACGCCGACCGTCGCGACCGGCACGCCCGGCGGCATCTGCACGATCGAGAGCAGCGCGTCGAGCCCGTCGAGCACGCTCATCGACGAGCGCAGCGGCACGCCGATCACCGGCAGCTCGGTCTGAGCGGCGACGACGCCGGGCAGCGCGGCGGCGAGGCCGGCGCCGCAGATCAGCACGCGCAGGCCGCGGTCGGCGGCCGAGCGGGCGTACTCGGCGACCGCGTCGGGCGTCCGGTGCGCCGAGCGCACCTCGAACTCCCAGGCGATCCCGCGCGCGTCGAGCTCGTCGAGCGCCGCCTGCATGCGCTCGCGGTCGGACTCGGAGCCGACGAGGATGCCGACGACGGGCGCGTCCATAGGGCTCGATGCTAGCCGAGCGGCGACGGCGCCGATGTCGGTCCGGAAGCGCACGCCCTCGAAGCTCGATCTTGTCGACCGCCTCGTAGGCACGCTCGCGCGCGTCGGCGACCGTCGGAGCCGTCGCCGTCACCGAGAGGATCCGGCCGCCGTTCGTGATCAGAGTGGCTCGCCGCGCACGGCGGTGCCGCCGTGGAAGACGAGCGCGCCGCGCGGCCTCGGCCTCGGCGATGCCCGCGATCGGCGCGCCGGTGTAGTCGCTGCGCGCGGGGTAGTCCGGCCCGGCCAGGACGACGGTCACGGCCGCGCCGGGCCGGCAGCTCGAGCGCCGCCTCCGAGCCGCCGCCGTCGGCCGCCGCGGCGAGCGCCGCCAGCAGGTCGCCCTCGAGCCGCGGGATCAGCACCTGCGTCTCGGGATCGCCGAAGCGCGCGTTGAACTCGAGCACGCGCGGCCCGTCGGCGGTCAGCATCAGCCCGGCGAACAGGCAGCCGACGAACGGCGTGCCGCGCCGGGCGAGCTCGTCGATCACCGGCTGGTGGATCTGCTCGACGAGCGCCGCGGCGTCGTCGAGCCCCGCGACCGGCGAGCAGGCGCCCATCCCGCCGGTGTTCGGGCCCAGGTCGCCGTCCTCGGCGCGCTTGAAGTCCTGCGCGGCGCCGAGCGGCGACCGCGCGGCGGCCGTCGCAGAGCGCGAACAGCGAGACCTCGGGGCCCTCGAGCAGCTCCTCGATCACGATCGTCCCGCCGAGCGCGGCCGCGGCCCGGACGCCCGCGTCGACCTCCGCGGCGGTGTGGCAGACGAAGACGCCCTTGCCGGCGGCGAGCCCGTCGGCCTTGACGACGCACGGGGCCGCGGCGACCGCGAGCGCCGCGGCCGTCGGGACGCCGGCCGCCGCCATCACCTCCTTGGCGAAGCTCTTCGAGCCCTCGATCCGGGCCGCCTCGGCGCCGGGCCCGAAGACGGCGATGCCGGCGTGGCGCAGCTCGTCGGCGACCCCGGCGACGAGCGGCGCCTCCGGGCCGATCACGACGAGGTCGACGTCGAGAGTCGTCGCGAGGCCGAGCAGGCCGTCGCCGTCGTCGGCGCGGACCGGATGGCACTCGCCGAGCGAGCGCGATGCCGGGGTTGCCGGGCGCGGCGTGGAGCTCGTCGAGCGAGGGGCTCGCGGCGAGGCGCCAGCGCGAGCGCGTGCTCGCGCGCGCCCGAGCCGACGAGGAGCACCTTCACGCCGGCCGAGTCTACTTTCGCGGTCGAGCGGGACTGGCCGGGCTCGGCGCTCGGCGGGCGGTCAGACGAGGACGCGCTCGCGGGCGGCGCCGACGCCGACGAGCTCGACCGGGATCCCGAGCTCGCGCTCGACGAACTCGACGTAGCCGCGCGCGGCGTCCGGCAGCTCGTCGCGGCGGTCGGCCCCGTCGAGCGGCTCCTGCCAGCCGGGGAGCGTCTCCCAGACCGGGCGCGGCGTGGTGGAAGTCGCTCTGGTGGGCGGGGAAGTGCGGGCGTCTCGGAGCCGTCGCGGAGCCGGTAGCGCGACGCAGACCGGCAGCTCGGCGAAGTCCGAGAGCACGTCGAGCTTCGTCAGCGCGAGCGAGGTCATCCCGTTGACGCGGACGGCGTAGCGCAGCGCGACGAGGTCGAGCCAGCCGCAGCGGCGCGCGCGGCCGGTGACGGTGCCGAACTCGCCGCCGAGCTCGCGCAGCCGCTCCTGGTCCGGGCCCTTCGATCTCGGACGGGAACGGCCCTTCGCCGACGCGGGTGACGTAGGCCTTGGCGACGCCGAGCACGCGGTCGATCCGGGTCGGGCCGATCCCGATCCCGGTCGCGGCGCCCGAGGCGATCGGGTTCGACGAGGTGACGAACGGGTAGGTGCCGTGGTCGAGGTCGAGCAGCGTCGCCTGGGCGCCCTCGAAGAGCACGTCCTTGCCGTCGCGTGAGCGCCTCGTCGACGAGCAGCGAGGCGTCGCCGACGATCGGGCGCAGCCGCTTGCGCGTAGCCCTCGTAGCGCGCCGCGACCTCGTCGAGGTCGAAGCCGTCGACCTCGTAGACGCGCTCGAGCCAGACGTTCTTCTCGGCGAGCGCGACCTCGATCTTCTGGCGCAGGATCTTCGGGTCGAGGACGTCCTGGACGCGGATGCCGATCCGCGAGGCCTTGTCGGCGTAGCAGGGGCCGATGCCGCGGCGGGTCGTGCCGATCTGGAGCTTGCCGAGCCGCCGCTCGGAGGCCTGGTCGATCGCGATGTGCCAGGGCATGATCAGGTGGGCGTTGCCCGAAAGGACGACGACCGAGGTGTCGATGCCGCGCGCCTCGAGGTCGTCGAGCTCGGCGATCAGCACCTCCGGGTCGACGACGCAGCCGGCGCCGATCACCGAGACCTTGCCGGAGATGACGCCGCTCGGGGTCGCGCGGATCTTGAACGTCTCGCTCGCCGACGACGATCGTGTGCCCGGCGTTCGGCCCGCCCTGGTAGCGGCAGACGACATCAGCACGCTGCGCGAGCAGGTCGACGATCTTGCCCTTGCCCTCGTCACCCCACTGCGCGCCGACGACGACGGTCGCTGGCACGCGCCTCAGTCTGCCTGACGGCACCCGAGCGGCGAGGCGCGCGCGTCGCTCCCGGACGGCCCCGAGCCGCGCGCGAGTCGGCGTCTCAGCGCAGCGAGCGCTGTCCGGCCGACGCGATGCACGACGATCCGGTGGCCGCGCCGGCAGGTCGTGAAGCCGACGTCGGCATCGCGCCGGATCGTTCCCTCGATCACGCGTCGAGTCGACCGAGAGCGACCAGCGGTAGGTCGTCCGACCAGCCGCTGCGCCGGGCCAGACACGCCTCGCAGGACACCTCGAAGCTCGTCGCCTCCGGCCCGACCCAGACGTGCTGGCGGTCGATCATCCTGTCGCGTGCCTCTCATGCGAGCTGCAGCTGGCGCGCCGTCGCGCCGGCGAGCCTCGGCGGCCGGTCGACCGCGGCGGACGACCAGCTCGTGGCCGCGCCGGCAGCGGACGAAGACGACGTCGGCGTCGGGGGCGAGCGTGCCCGCGCACGTTCGCGAGGCGCACGGCGTCGAGGAACGGCGCGCCTCGCCCGTGCGGGCTCTCGAGGCAGCGCTCGCAGAGGCACGAGAACTCCGTCGCGCCGGGCGAGATCCAGACGGCGTTCGCTCCTCACGCCGCCGCCACCCGCGACGTCGTGCTGCGGAGCGAGGTCGGAGAACTTCGCGAAGCGCTTCAGGAACGCGAGCTTCTCGGTCCCGATCGGCCCGTTGCGGTGCTTGGCGAGGATCACCTCGGCGAGCCCCTGGTCCTCGGACTGGTCGTTGTAGTACTCGTCGCGGTAGAGGAACATCACGAGGTCGGCGTCCTGCTCGATGCTGCCGCTCTCGCGCAGGTCGGAGAGCAGCGGGCGCTTGTCGGTGCGGCTCTCGACGGCGCGAGAGAGCTGGGACAGCGCCAGCACCGGCACCTCGAGGTCGCCGGCGAGCACCTTCAGCGAGCGCGAGATCTGCGAGACCTCCTGCACCCGGTTCTCGGCGTTCGAGCCGGAGGTCATCAGCTGGAGGTAGTCGATCATGATCAGCCCGAGCTTCGGCTCGCGCGCCTTCAGCCGCCGCGCCTTGCCGCGGATCTCGAGCATCGTCGTCAGGCGGGTGTCGTCGACGTAGATCGGCGCCTTGGTCAGCGCGTCGCAGGCCTTGACGAGGCGCGGCCAGTCGTCGTTGCCGAGCCGGCCGGTGCGGAGGCGCTGCAGCTCGACGCGGCCCTCGGAGCACATCAGCCGCTGGGCGACCTCGAGCTTCGACATCTCGAGCGTGAACACCGCGACCGGGATCCCGTGCCGGAGGGCGAGGTTCGAGGCGACGCCGAGCGCGAAGGCCGACTTGCCCATGCTCGGGCGGCCGGCGACGACGACGAGGTTGCCGGGCTGGAGGCCCGAGGTCATCTGGTCGACGTCGCGGAAGCCGGTCGGCGTGCCCGGTCATCTCGCCGCCCGACTCGTACATCTTCGTGATCTGCTCGAAGCTCTCCCGGACGAGCACCTCGATGTGCTCGAAGGTGCCGCGGATGCGGTGCTGGGCGAGGTCGAAGACCATCTGCTCGGCGCGGTCGACGAGCTCGGGCGTCTCGCCCGGCCGGTCCCAGCCGAGCCGCTGGATGCTCTCGCCGACGACGGTCAGCCCGCGCAGCGTCGCCATCTCCCGCACGATGCGCGCGTGGTGGCCGGCGTTCGAGGTCGCCGGCACGAGCGTCGCGATCTCGCGGATGCGCTCCTTGCCGCCGACCTCCTCGAGCTCGCCGTTCTCGTCGAGCTTGTCGGCGATCGTGATCGCGTCGACCGGATGCCCGTGCTGGAAGAGGTCGAGCGCCGCGCGGTAGATCTTCCCGTGCGACTCGCGGTAGAAGTCGCCGGCGTCGATGATCTCGCTGACCGCCTCGATCGCGTGCGCCGACAGCATCATCGCGCCGAGGACGTACTCCTCGGCCTCGAGGTTCTGCGGCGGCAGCGGCGTGACTCCCGTCAGCGCGCTGCCGCCGCGCGCACTGTTCGTATTCGCCGCGGCCATCAGGGGCAAGTCAAACGGTCAACGGGCGTGTCCGCAACGCTGTGGAAACCCGTGTGTGAAGTTGGCGGAACTGCGGTGATGTGCAGGCATGACAGAACATATGTTCGCATATCGAGCGGACGGCACGGTGGACGATCGCCGAGAAAAACCTCGCTCTGAGCGAGAAGTTCGCGGCGTAATCCACACCCCGTGGACGACGTGTGGAGAACCGCTGCCGACCTCTGTCCACAGCGGTGTGGATAAGGTCGCGCAGACCCGCATCCCTGCGCGACTCGCGCGGGGATCGGGCTGTGGGCGAACACCGCGCCGGGTCTACTCGACGGGCGCTTCGGCCTCGTCGGCCGGCTCGCTCGGCCGCCGCCTCGGCGGCCGCGGTCTTCCTCGCCGGCCGGCTCCGCGGTCACGGGCTCTTCCTCGACCAGAGCCTCCGCCTCTGGCCTCGCGTTCGCCGCTTCGGCCTCCTCGGCCTCGGCCGCCGCGGCCGCTTCGAGCGCCTCCTCGGGCGGCAGCTCGCCGCCCTCGGGGACGATGAGCAGCCGGAGCTCGGCGGTGACGTCGCCGAACACCTCGACCGGGACGGTGTAGCGGCCGATCCGCTTGATCGTGCCGACTGCGAGCTTGCGCCGGTCGATGCGGATCTTCAGGTCCTCCCAGAGCCTGTCGGCGACGTTCGTCGCCGTCACCGAGCCGAAGAGCGAGCCGGTCGGGCCGGCGTTGACGTCGAAGCGAAGCTCGGTCGCCTCGAGCCGGGCGACGATCGCCTGCGCCTCGTCGACCGTCTGGGCCTCGTGGCGGGCGCGCTGCGCGTTCGCGCTGCTCGAGCTCGGCGGACGAGGCCGGGCGTCGCCAGCTCGGCGAGCCCGCGCGGCAGGAGGTAGTTGCGCGCGTAGCCGCGCGCGACGTTCACGACCTCGCCGCGCAGGCCGAGGCTCTCGACGTCCTCCCGCAGGACGACCTGCATCGCGCTACCGCTCCCCGCGGTCGCCGCGGTCACCGCGATCGCGGCGGCCGCCGCCCTCGCGGTCGTCGCGGCCCTCGGCGACGTACGGCAGCAGCGCCATCTCGCGGGCCCGCTTGATCGCACTGCTGAACCTGGCGCTGGTGGCGGCGGCAGGCGCCGCTGATCCGCCGCGAGCGGATCTTGCCCTTCTCGGAGATGTAGCGGCGGAGCTCGCCGACGTTCTTGTAGTCGATCTCGTCGACCTTGGACTTGCAGAAGAAGCAGGACTTGCGCCGCCCGCCGGTCAGCGGCGGCAGTCGCTTCCTGCTCCGTTCGTTGCCCTTTCCGGCCACGTGTGCTCCTTCTAGAAGGGAATGTCGTCGTCGGCGGCCGCGCCGCCGAAGTCGGCGTCGGCCGCGGCGGTGGCGCCTGCCGGCACGAACTGGTTCGCCTCGCTCGCGGCGCCGTCGCGGCCGCCGAGGAACTGCACGGTGTCGGCGATCACCTCGACCGCCTGGCGCTTCGTCCCGTCCTGGGCCTCCCACTCGCGCCACTCGAGCCGGCCGTCGATCCCGACCGGCCGCCCCTTCGCGAGGTACTGGGCGCAGTTCTCGCCCTGGAGCCCCAGACGGTGATGTCGAAGTAGTTCGGCTTCTCGGTCCACTCGCCGGTGGCGCCGTCCTTGCGGCGCGTGTTGACGGCGAGCCGCAGGCTGCAGACCGCCGTTCCGCTCGGCGTGTGCCGCAGCTCGGGGTCGCGGGTCAGGTTCCCAACCAGGACGACGCGGTTGATGTTGGCCATGGTCTTCGCTCCTCTCGGGTGGAGAGCCCCAGGCTACTCCGCCGCCCCGTCGGCGTCATCGGCGGGCGTGGACACGGCCGTGACCTGCGCCGGCGCCTTCGTCTGGCCGCCCTTGACGCGCCTGACCGCCAGATGGCGCATGACGCCGTCGGTGATCTTCAGCACGCGCGTGATCTCCGCGAGCGTCGCCGGCGCGGCCGTGAACAGGAGCAGGTGGTAGACGCCCTCGCCCTTGTGATCGATCTCGTAGGCGAGCTTGCGCCGGCCCCACGGCTCATGGGCATCCCAGGTGCCGCCGTCGGCTCTCGACCTGCTCCTTCACGCGCGCGATGATCTCCTCGCCGCGCTCCTCGGAGAGCTCGGGGTCCAGCATGAGCAAGATCTCGTATTCGTTCATCGTCCCGAATCTGCCTTCCTGACTGACGCTTCCCATGGTCTGAATCGGCCCTGCCCCCTTGGCGCCGCTTCGGGGGACGGCGCGACGGGCGTGGCGGGAAGTCGGGCAAGTGTAGCATCGGCGCCGTGAGACGCCTCCTCGTCGCCGTCGCGGGCGCCCTCGGACTGGGCGCGCTCTGGCGGCGAAGGCAGCGAAAGCAGGCGTGGGAGCCGCTCCCGGCGGCCGGCCGGACCGGGCCGGATCCCGCCGACGAGCTGCGGGCCAAGCTCGCCGAGACACGGGCGGTGGACGGCCCTGCCGACGCGGCGCCCGACGGGCCGGAGGCCGAGGAGCCCGACCCCGAGACGCGCCGGCGCGAGGTCCACGAGCGCGCGCGCGCCTCGATCGACGAGCTCCGCTAGCGCCGAGCCTCGGGGCGGCTCGCGTAGCGGGCGACGACGAGCTCGGCCGCCTCGGCCGGATCGTCGGTGACCCGGAAGAGGTCGAGGTCGTCGGGCGAGATCGTCCCGGCCGGGAGCAGCGTCGCCCGGAGCCAGTCGACGAGCCCGTCCCAGTAGGCCGAGCCGAAGAGGACGACGGGGAACAGCTGCACCTTGCCGGTCTGGATCAGGGTCAGCGCCTCGAACAGCTCGTCGAGCGTGCCGAAGCCGCCGGGGAGGACGACGAAGCCCTCGGACGGCTTCACGAAGCAGACCTTGCGCGCGTAGAAGTGGTCGAACGTGTAGCCGAGGTCGACGTAGGGGTTGAAGGCCTGCTCGTGCGGGAGCTCGATGCCGAGCCCGACCGAGAGGCCGCCGGCCTCCTGCGCGCCGCGGTTGGCCGCCTCCATCACGCCCGGGCCGCCGCCGGTGATCACCGCCCAGCCGCGCTCGGCGAAGGCGCCGGCGATCGCGCGCGCCGCCGCGTAGGCGGGGTCTGTCTCGTCGACCCGGGCCGAGCCGAAGATGGCGACCGCAGGACCGTCGATCCGGGCGACCAGCTCGAAGCCCTCGCGGAACTCGTGCTCGATCTTCGCGATCGCCTCGGCCGTCAGCGCCTCGCGCGAGTCGAGCAGCCGGCGGTCGTCCATCAGAGCCGGTGCTGAGGCAGGTACGCGGCGTAGGCCCCGAGCGCGAGCAGGGCGGCGGTGCCGGCGAAGAGGACGCCCGAGACGATCGCCTTCTCGCGCCCGCCGCCGAGCCAGAGCCAGCGGGTCGACCGCCAGATCGAGCCGCCGTCGAGGATGCCGATCGGCAGCAGGTTGAAGAGGTTGAGGATGAAGCCGAAGTAGCGCGAGCGCGACGAGCAGGCTCGAGCCGTCGGCGCGCCCGACGAGGTAGCAGGCGAGCGCCGCGACCCCGCCGAGGATCAGGGCCCGCGATCGCCACCCGGGTCGTCTGCCAGGGGTTGCCGCGGGTGTGCTTGACGTAGGCGCCGAGGAAGGGCACGAACACCGGCCAGGACGGCTTCAGGCCCTCGCGCGTGCGCCTCGAGGAAGTGGCCCATCTCGTGGATGAAGATCAGCAGCACGAGCCCGACCGCGAACCTCCAGCCCCAGATCAGGGCGTAGCCGCCGAAGGCGACGAAGACGAGCGCGAACTTCGCGAGCGAGCCGAGCTTCGCGACGAGCCCGAGGACGACGGCGAGCGGCGCCGTGATCCGCCGGACGAGCGCGCGCCAGTCGTGCCGCGCGGCTGGATCGGCTCGTAGTCGCGCTCGGCGATCGGGTCCATCAGTCAAGTTGTAGCGCCGAAGCGCGTCAGGAGCCGCGCCCGATCCATTCCTCGCCGCCGTCGTAGACCTCTTTCTTCCAGAGCGGGCACGTCCAGCCTTCAGGATGTCGATCGCATCCCGGCAGGCGGCGAGGGCATCGGCGCGGTGGGCGGCGCTGACGGCGATCACGACCGACGGCTCGCCCAGCTCGACCCGGCCGACGCGGTGGTGGATCGCGATCGCCGTGGAGGTCGTAGCGCTCCTGCAGCTCGGCGGCGAGCTTCGCCATCATCTCCTCGGCCATCCCCTCGTAGCCCTCGTACTCGAGGTAGGAGACGACGCGGCCGCGCGAGTGGCGCCGCGGCGGTGCCCGAGAAGGTGGCGATCGCGCCCGCCTCCTCGCTCGCGACCTCGGCGACGACGCCGGTCGAGCGTGACGCGGCTCCTCGGTCAGGAGGAAGGCGCCGCCGGAGACCGGCGGGATCAGCGCGACGACGTCGCCGTCGGCGAGCTCGTGGTCGGCCGGCGCGTACTCGCGGTTGACCGCGTAGAGCAGGCCCTCCGGCTCGTCGCCGAGGTCGAGCGCCGCCCAGACGTCGCCGACGCGCGTGACGCCGTCGATCTCGCGCTGCGACCAGCCGGCACGCTCGCGCAGACCGGCGAACAGCCTCACCGTCACACGCACGGCGAGTAGCCTACCGTCCTGTGGCCGCGACCGACCAGCGCCTGACCGAGTCGGGAATCGAGCTGAAGCCGGTCTACACGCCAGAGGACGCGCCGCGCGCGCCGGAGCCGCCGGGCGTGCCGCCGTTCACGCGCGGGCATCTACCCGGACATGTACCGCGGGCGGCCGTGGACGATCCGCCAGTACGCCGGCTTCGCCTCGGCGGAGGAGTCGAACGCGCGCTACCGCTACCTGCTCGAGCAGGGCCAGACGGGGCTTTCGGTCGCCTTCGACCTGCCGACGCAGCTCGGTCTCGACTCCGACGACCCGCGCGCCGAGGGCGAGGTCGGCCGCACCGGCGTCGCGATCGACTCGCTCGCCGACATGGAGCTGCTGCTCGACGGGATCCCGCTCGACCGGGTCTCGACGTCGATGACGATCAACGCGCCCGCCGCGCTGCTGCTGCTCCTCTACGAGCTCGTCGCCGAGCAGCAGGGCGTCGACGCCGGCCGCCCTGCGCGGCACGGTGCAGAACGACATCCTGAAGGAGTACGCCGCCCGCGGGAACTACATCTTCCCGCCGCGTCCCTCGATGCGGCTCACGACCGATCTCTTCGCCTACTGCGCCGAGCGGCTGCCGCACTGGAACACGATCTCGATCTCCGGCTACCACATCCGCGAGGCCGGCTCGACGGCGGTCCAGGAGCTCGCCTTCACGATCGCAAACGGCATCGCCTACTGCGAGGCGGCGGTCGCGGCGGGCCTCTCGCCCGACGCGTTCGGCGAGCGGCTCTCGTTCTTCTTCAACGCCCACAACGACTTCTTCCAGGAGGTGGCGAAGTTCCGGGCGGCGCGGCGGCTCTGGGCGCGGGTGATCGCGCGAGCGGTTCGGCGTCACGAACCCGAGGGCGCTCGCGCTCCGCTTCCACGCGCAGACCGGCGGCTCGACGCTGACGGCGCAGCAGCCGGAGAACAACATCGTCCGGGTCGCGATCCAGGCGCTCTCGGCGGTCCTGCGGCGGTGCCCAGTCGCTGCACACGAACGCGTTCGACGAGGCGCTCGCGCTGCCCTCGCGAGCGCGCGGCGACGATCGCGCTCCGCACCCAGCAGGTGCTCGCGCACGAGGTCGGCGTCGTCGACACGGCCGATCCGCTCGGCGGCTCCTACTTCATCGAGGCGCTGACCGACGAGCTCGAGGCGCGCGCGCTCGAGCTGATCGGCCGGATCGACGAGCTCGGCGGCGCGGTCGCGGCGATCGAGGCGGGTTTCGTCCAGGGCGAGATCGAGGCCGCCGCCTACGCCTGGACGAGCGCGGTCGAGTCGGGCGAGCGCACGATCGTCGGCGTCAACGCGTTCACCGAGGACGAGCGGCCGAGCGGATCGAGCTGCACCGGCTCGACCCCGGCTCGAGCGAGCGCCAGGTCGAGCGCACGCGCGCGCGTCCGGGCCGAGCGCGACCGCGGACGGCGGCCGAGCAGCGCTCGCCGCCGTGCGCGAGACGGCCCGCGGGCAGCGGCAACCTGCTGCCGTCGCTGCGCGCCGCGCTCGCCGCTCGCTGCACGGTCGGCGAGATCTGCACGGTGCTGCGCGAGGAGTGGGGCGAGCACGACCGGAGGCGCGCCGGCGCGTGACCGCGATCGCCCCGATCTCGCCGAGCCCGGGTCCGATGCGCCGCCTCAAGCTCGCCGGCGAGGTACTGCGCGGGCGCGACGGCACCGGCCCCGCTAGGCCCGCCGGTGCGGATCCTGCTCGTCTCGCAGATGTATCCGGGGCCGGCCGACCCCGACCTCGGCGTCTTCGTCCGCCAGCTCGAGCTCGCGCTCCGCGAGCGCGGCCACGAGATCGAGCTCGCCGTCCTCGACCGGCGCGCGGGCGGGAAGCGGCGGTTCCTCGAGCTGCGGCGGCAGGTGCGGTCGGCGGCGCCGGCCCGACGTCGTCTGGGCGCACTTCCTCGTCCCGTCCGGGCTGATCGCCGCCTCGGTCGACGCGCCGCTCGTCGTCACCGCGCACGGCCGCGACGTCCGCAACATCGGCTCGATCCCGGGGTCGCCGCCCTGACCCGCCGCGTCGTCGAGCGCGCCTCGACGGTGATCGCGGTCTCCGACTACCTCCGGCGCGAGCTCGAACTGAAGCTCCCGGAGGCGCGCGGCAAGACGGTGGTGATCGACTCGGGCGTCGATCTCGAGCGCTTCGCGGTTGCCGCGAGCGCCGATCCGGGCGTGGAGCGTCCGGCCTACCTCGCCGTCGGGACCCTGACCGAGCGCAAGAACGTCGTCCGCCTCGCCGACGCGTTCGCGACCCTCGGGCGCGGCAGCCTCACCTTCGTCGGCGACGGGCCGCTGCGCGGCGCAGCTCGAGGGTCGCGAGCGGGTTCGCGTGATCGGCCGCGTTCCGCACGACGACGTCCCCGGCTACCTCGCCGCCGCCGACGTCGTCTGCGCGCCGTCGCTGCTCGAGCCGTTCGGCCAGTCGATCCTCGAGGCGATGGCGGCCGGCAAGACCGTGGTCGCGACCCGCGTCGGCGGGCCGCCCGAGTTCGTCCCGCCCGAGGCCGGGATCCTCGTCGATCCGCTCGACGAGGGCGCGCTCGCGCGCGCGCTCGCCGCCGCGGCCGACTTCCCGTCGCCGAACGAGGCGGCGCGCGCCGGCGGCCGCCGACGCACGACGTCAGGCTTCAGGCGGAGCGGGTGGAGGAGGTTCTGGAGCGAGCTGCGCGAGATCGGCCAGCCTGACCTCGACGAGTGGCCCGACCGTCGCCTCGAGCCCGGCCTCGCGGGCCAACGCGAGCGCCTCCTCGTAGCTCTCGCGCACCTTCGCCGGCTCAACGCCCTGTTTCAGGCGATTGTCCCCCGTGACGAGAGCCTTTTGGATACGAATACGGATGTCCCCCTCCACGTCCCCCGAACCTTATTGCAGCCGACGCGCGTCCTGATCGCTGACGACGAGCGGCTGTTCGTCGATGCGCTCGAGCTGATCCTCGCCGCCGACGCGCGGATCGAGGTCGTGGGGCGGGCGCTCGACGGCCGCCAGGCGATCGCGCTCGCGCGCGAGCTCGAGCCCGACGTCGTCCTGATCGATCTGAGCATGCCCGGAGTCGACGGCTTCGACGCGATCGCGGCGATCGTCGCCGAGGACGCGAGCCGGCGCATCGTCGTGCTGAGCGGCTCGGCCGACCCGGCCGACGTCGAGAAGGCGCTCGCCGCCGGTGCCTCGCGCTACCTGATGAAGGACCGGATCGCCGACGAGCTCGTGCCGGGCGTCCTCGCCGTCGCTGCCGTCTGAGCTACCCTTCAGCGGGTGCTCGCGTTCTTCTCCGTCATCCACGTCCTGCTCTCGGCCGCGCTCGTCGCGCTGATCCTGATGCACTCGGGACGCGACGCCGGCTTCGGCGGCATGGGCTTCACGCCGAGCTCCCAGGGCGGGACGCACATCGTCGAGCGGAACCTGACCCGGCTGACCGTGGTCGTCGCGTTCTTCTTCTTCGTGAACACGATCGTCCTGTATCGCCTGCTCGCGTAAGAGCCGCCAATGGTGCTGCGCGGTCTTCACCACGTCACGTGTGTGTGCGGCGACGCGCAGCGCACGACCGACTTCTACCGGGACGAGCTCGGCTTCTCGCTCGTCAAGAAGACCGTCAACTTCGACGACCCGCACAGCTACCACCTCTACTTCGGTGACGAGACCGGGTCGCCGGGGAGCCTGATCACGTTCTTCGAGTGGCCGCGGGCCGAGCGCGGCCGGCTCGGCCGCGGCACGCTCGAGTCGATCGGCCTCGTCACGCCGGCGGTCGACGCCGAGGTGGAGGTCGAGGATCCTGACGGGCTGCGCCTGCGCTCTGACTCCGGGCGAGCAGCCCGCGCCTCGCAGGATGTGATCGCGATCGGCAACCCCGATCTCTACGCCGGCCTGTTCGCCGAAGACGCGCCGATCTCGTTCGCGCCGCCCGTCGAGGAGACGGCGCTGATCGGCGCCGGCATCACCCACCACTTCGCCTGGCGCTGCGCCACCGACGAGGAGCAGCTGGCCTGGCTCGAGCGGCTGACGGGGATCGGCCTGCGCCCGACGCCGGTGCAGGACCGCAAGTACTTCCGGTCGATCTACTTCCGGATGCCCGACGGGATCCTGGTCGAGATCGCGACCGACGGCCCCGGCTTCCTGGTCGACGAACCGCCGATGCGGCTCGGCCAGGCGCTCTCGCTGCCGCCCTGGCTGGAGCCGGAGCGGAGCACGCTCGAGCGCGAGCTCGTGCCGATCACCTGAGTCGGAGCCCGGGGGAACGCCACGTCGTTCCCCCGGGCCCGCGCATGCGCTGGAGAGGACTTGAACCTCCACGCCCCAAGGGGCACAAGGCCCTCAACCTTGCGCGTCTACCAATTCCGCCACCAGCGCGTGGAGCCGCATTCTACTCGCGCTCATGGTCT
>CAVXWI010000005.1:0-88131 GCA_963765345.1 uncultured Actinomycetota bacterium | reverse complement strand
CGGAAGTCCTGGGCGATCGAGGTCAGGATCGTCGCCTCCTGCAGGAAGCGGGCGTCGACCTGGAACGAGAGCTCGTAGAGGTGCTTCCCGTGCGGGATGAGGTAGAGCTCGACCCCGTTTTTCAGCCCCTCGCCGGCGGGGATCGTCGCCTCGACGAGCTCGGCCGGGCCCGGCCGGCAGCGTCACGAGCTTCGGCACCGTGACCTTCGAGCCGGGATTCGCCGCGAGCGCGTCGGCGTAGGTGGCGCCGATCGCCGGCAGGTCGCTCTTCGGGTCGACCTTCGTGCTCGGCGAGACGATTCCGAGCGAGACCTCGGTCAGGAGCGGCGTCGAGCCGTCCATCGGCCAGAGGAACGCCTGGAAGCGGTAGGCGGTGAGGCCCGAGCGCCCGGCCGCCGAGGAGAGGATCGACTGCGTAGGTGTCGGCGAGCGGGACGGTCGACTTCCTCTTCTTCAGGGTCGCGATCAGCGCCTTGACCTGCGCCTCGCTCCGCGGGACGAGCTCCCAGCTGCGCGGAATCGTGATCCGGTAGCCCTTCGCCTGGTCGACGTAGGTCGTTCCCGGGCTGGTTCTTCGCCGGCCGCGCCGCCCGCGAGCGTCGCGGCCAGCGACGAGTCCGAGCGATCAGCCCTCCTGCCAGAGCGCTGCTCATCGCTCCTTCGTAGCACACGAACCTGAGCCAGAGCCGAGCTCTGCCCGACCCGGGCACGTGATCTACGCTGTCGTTCGTCCCGGGAGGCGAGAGGAGGCGGCATGGCAACGGATGCTGAGGCGGCAGGCGAGGGCGCCGAGGAGGCGCAGGACGAGACCCGGCAGGCGAGCAGGCGGCGAGCCCGGCCGAGCCGAGCGTCAGGCGGGAGCCGACCCGGCCGCGAGCGGCGGCGAGGAGGAGTTCCCGCACTTCGTCGAGGTCTGGAACGACTACGACCCCTCGCAGCGCTTCGTGGCGATCTTCCCGGTCGGCGAGAAGGAGGGTGCGACGGCGAGCTCGGTCGCCTACTACATCATCGAGCCCGGCAAGCACAGCGGCGTCCATTCGGACAACGCCGAGGAGATCGTGTTCGTCGCCGAGGGCGAGGGCGAGGTGTTCATGATCGGGCGTGTCGCAGCGGCTTCGAGGCCGGCAAGTTCGTCGTCTTCCCGGCGGGCTCCGACCACGACATCTACGCGCAGGGCGCCGACGGCGCTGCGGCTGCTCTCGTTCTTCCCGACGACCGAGATCGTCAGCACCTTCCAGCAGGTCGATCTACCCGGTCGGCGGCGACCGTTCTCAGCTCGAAGCCGCCGCAGCCGACGGTGCTCGAGCTCGACCCCGACAACCTGCCGGAGAACTTCCCGTTCGACGCTCGAGGAGCTCGGGATGGCGGACGGAGGACCAGGAGCCGCCGGAGCTGACCGAGACCCAGCGGCTGCTCGGGATGACCGAGCCGGGCGTGCCGCCGCGCGAGGTGAAGACGACGATCTACACGCCGGGCGAGGACAAGGTCGAGGAGTTCGTCACCTACCGCGACGTCCCGCGAGGAGCCGGAGCCGGCGGGCGAGCCTGCCGCGGCGCCGCCGGCGGAGACCGGCGAGGGCGCCGATCGCGACGAGGAGGCCTAGTCTCCGGCCCGGGTAGGATCGGGCGGCCGGCACGCGGGTGTGGCGGAACTGGCAGACGCGCCGGGTTTAGGTCCCGGTGGGCTTCGGCCCTTGGAGGTTCGACTCCTCTCGCCCGCATCGGGCGCCCGCCGCTCAGGGCAGGAACTGCGACGAACTCGCTCCGGCGGCTTGCGCTCCTTCGCCGCGCGGCGCGGTCGCGGGGCGCCCGAGGTGGATCAGGGCGACGAACTCCTCGTCCTCGGCCGAGGCCGACGGCGGCGCGGCCCGCCGGCGTCTCGAAGCAGCGCCGGCGTGCGCCAGTAGGAGGCGAGCCCGCGGGCGTGCGCGGCGAGCAGGACGATGTAGACGGCACAGGCGGTCGCGAGCAGGTCCTCGCGGTTCTGGTAGGCGTCGCCGGTCAGCTTCGCGCTCGCGACGACGAGCGTCGGCGCGCGCCCGAGCTTCTCGGCCTCGTTCGGGCTTGCCCGCCGCGACGAGCCGCGTCGAAGCGTCTCGGGGCCGAGCACGCGGAAGCGCCAGGGCTCGGTCAGGTGGTGGTTCGGCGCCCAGCGGGCGAGCTCGAGCAGCTCCATCGACCGTCGCGCGGTCGACCGGCTCGGGCTCGTAGGCCTTGTGCGTCCGGCGTGTCCGGATCGCCGTCTCGACGTCCATCGACCGCCACGCTAGCGCGCCCGGCCGCGCGCGAGACCGACATCCTCTGATTCAATGGCTCGCCTATGGAGGCCCAGCTCGAGCAGCTCGAGGGCGACCGCGTCCGGCTGACGGTCGAGGTCCCGGCCGGCGAGGTGCAGCACGCGGTCGAGCACGCCGACGCACGATCTCGCCGAGCGGGTCAAGATCCCGGGGTTCCGGGCCGGGCAAGGTGCCGCCGGAGGTGCTCGTCTCGCGGATCGGCAAGGAGCGCCTCTACTCGCGAGGCGGTCGAGTCGCACATCTCGAGCTGGTTCTGGAGCGCCGCGC
This sequence comes from uncultured Actinomycetota bacterium, assembly GCA_963765345.1. Taxonomy (GTDB): domain Bacteria; phylum Actinomycetota; class Thermoleophilia; order Gaiellales; family Gaiellaceae; genus PALSA-600. The sequence goes on along the minus strand of CAVXWI010000005.1, from coordinate 85,568 downwards.
GCACGAACCGCGTCCGGCCCGTCCGAGCAGCCCGCCTTCAACTACGAGCTGCCGACCGGCGACGACGAGAGCTGGCAGTTCACCGCCGAGTTCCCGGTGCAGGACGCCGTCGAGCCGGCCGACTGGACGAAGCTCGAGGTGCCGCGGCTCGAGGTCGAGGTCGGCGACGAGGTCGTCGACGCAGCAGCTCGAAGCGCTGCAGGAGACGGTCGCCGACGCTCGCGCCCGTCGAGGGCCGGTCGGCGCAGCCGGGCGACGTCGCCGTCGTCGACCTCGATCGCCGAGGACGGGCCCGGCCAGCGCGACTACGTCGTCGAGCTCGGCGCCGGACCAGGCTCGTCGACGAGCTCGAGGCAGGGCATCCGCGACCTCGCCGCCGGCGAGAGCCGCGAGGTCGGCTGGGAGCTCGCCGACGGCACGACGCGCTCGGTCGAGCGTGACGCTGAAGGAGCTCTACGAGAAGGTGCTGCCGCCGCTCGACGACGAGCTTGGCGCGCGCGGCCTCGGAGTTCGACACGCTCGACGAGCTGCGCGCCGACATCGAGGAGCGGATCCGCGACGCTGCTCGAGGAGGAGGCCGAGAGCCGCTTCCGCGCCGACGCCGTCGACGAGCTCGTCAAGGCGACCGACGTCAGGCCCGGCCGGCTCGTCGTCGAGGTGCGCACGCGCGAGCTGCTCAACGCGTTCCTGCGCCAGCTCGAGTCGCGCGGCATCGACCCGGCCGCCTACCTGCAGGCTGACCGGCATCAGCGGCGCCGAGCTCGAGCAGCGGCTGCGGGCCGAGGCGGCCCAGTCGATCGCGCGCGAGCTCGTGCTCGAGGGCGTCGCCGACAAGCTCGGGATCGAGGTCACCGACGACGACATCCGCGCCGACCTCCGCGAGGAGCGGCGAGAGCGACGAGGACATCGAGGAGTTCATCGCCGCCGGCGGCGCCGACCGCGTCCGCCACGACCTGCGCCTGAGGCGGGCGGTCGACCGCATCGCCGCCGAGGTCAAGCCGATCTCGCCGGAGCTCGCCGAGGCGCGCGAGAGAGCATCTGGACGCCCGGCAAGGAAGAGGAGCGCGCCGGCAGAGAAGACGTTATGGACCCCCGGCAGCTAGAAGATCGAGTAGAAGGAGAGAGATGAGCCCGTTGATCCCGATGGTGGTCGAGCAGACCTCGCGCGGCGAGCGCGCGTTCGACATCTACTCGCGCCTGCTCGCCGAGCGCATCGTCTTCCTCGGCACGCCCGTCGACGACCAGATCGCGAACCTCGTGATCGCCCAGCTCCTCCACCTCGAGTCCGACGATCCCGACAAGGACATCTTCCTCTACATCAACTCGCCGGGCGGCTCGGTCTACGCCGGCCTCGCGATCTACGACACGATGCAGTTCATCAAGCCCGACGTGCAGACGATCTGCGTCGGCATCGCGATGAGCATGGGCTCGCTGCTCCTCGCGGGCGGCGCGAAAGGAAAGCGGATGGCGCTGCCGAACTCGCGAATCCTGATCCATCAGGTGTCCGGCGGGTTCCAGGGGCAGGGCACCGACATCGAGATCCAGGCGCGCGAGGTGATCGGCCTCAAGCGTCGCCTGGAGGAGATCTACTCCGAGCACACCGGCAAGAGCATCGAGGACGTGTCCCGCGACATGGAACGAGACTTCTTCATGAGCCCGCAGGAAGCCAAGGAGTACGGCATCATCGACAGCGTGATCACCCACCGCGACGTGGCGGCGCGCTCGGAGGCGGCGGCCTAGCGGCGTTGCGCCGCGGCTGACGAGGAGCCGATGGCGCGCCCGAGCGACGGCAACGAGCAGCTTCTCTGCAGCTTCTGCGGCAAGTCGCAGCGGCAGGTCAAGAAGCTGATCGCCGGCCCCGGCGTCTACATCTGCGACGAGTGCATCGATCTCTGCAACGAGATCATCGACGAGGAGCTCACCGACTCCCTCGACGCTCGACCTCGACAACCTGCCGCGCCCGAAGGAGATCTACGCGCCGCTGAACGAGTACGTCGTCTCCCAGGAGGAGGCGAAGCGGACGCTGTCGGTGGCCGTCTACAACCACTACAAGCGCGTGCAGATGGGCGTCGAGGAGGGCGAGGTCGAGCTGCAGAAGTCGAACATCCTGCTGCTCGGGCCGACCGGCTGCGGCAAGACGCACCTCGCCCAGACGCTCGCGCGGATCCTGAACGTCCCGTTCGCGATCGCCGACGCGACGGCGCTGACCGAGGCCGGCTACGTCGGCGAGGACGTCGAGAACATCCTGCTGAAGCTGATCCAGGCCGCCGACTTCGACATCAAGAAGGCCGAGACCGGGATCATCTACATCGACGAGGTCGACAAGATCGCGCGCAAGGCCGACAACCCGTCGATCACGCGCGACGTCTCGGGCGAGGGCGTCCAGCAGGCGCTGCTGAAGATCCTCGAGGGGACGGTCGCCTCGGTGCCGCCGCAGGGCGGGCGCAAGCATCCCCACCAGGAGTTCCTCTCGATCGACACGACGAACGTCCTCTTCATCTGCGGCGGCGCGTTCGCCGGGCTCGACAAGATCATCGCCAAGCGCGTCGGCAAGAACGCGATCGGCTTCGGCCGCGAGATCTCCTCGAAGCGCGACGCCGAGAGCGCCGAGCTGCTCGCGCAGGTGATGCCGGAGGACCTCCTCAACTTCGGCCTGATCCCCGAGTTCATCGGCCGCCTGCCGGTGCTCTCGGCCGTGCACCAGCTGAAGCGCGAGGACCTCGTCCAGATCCTCACCGAGCCGAAGAACGCGCTCGTCAAGCAGTACCAGCGCTTCTTCAACTACGACCACATCGACCTCCACTTCACCGACGACGCGCTCTGGTCGATCGCCGACAAGGCGCTCGACCCGCGAGACCGGCGCCCGCGGCCTGCGCTCGATCATCGAGAACGCGCTGCTCGACGTGATGTTCGAGCTGCCGTCGCGCAAGGACGTGACGAAGTGCGTGATCACGAAGGAGACGATCGAGAAGAACCTGAAGCCGACGCTCGTCACCTCGGCCGGCGCCGCGCTCGACGACGCCGAGCTCGCCGAAGAGTCGGCCTAGCCGCCGACCCGGCGGCCGTCGCCGGCGCCGTCGCCGCCGCACAGCGGGACCGTCCGGGAGGCTGCCCCGGCCGCGTCGGCGTGATCACTAGGCTGGATCCGATGATGGAGACGCGCTACGACCCGCACGGCGTCGAGCGGCGCTGGCAGGCGCACCTGGGAGGACGAGGGCCTCTACCGGGCCGGCGCCGGCGCGCGCCGCGGCCGAGACCTTCGTGATCTGCGTGCCGCCGCCGAACGTCACCGGCGAGCTGCACATGGGCCACGCGCTGAACGGCTCGATGCAGGACTGCCTGATCCGCTGGCACCGGATGCGCGGCTTCGACACGCTCTGGCAGCCCGGCTACGACCACGCCGGCATCTCGACCCAGAACGTCGTCGAGAAGCAGCTGATCGCCGAGGGCACGACCGCGGCAGGAGATCGGCCGCGAGGCCTTCCTCGAGCGCACCTGGGCCTGGCTCGAGAGCACCGGCCGCACGATCATGGGCCAGTTCCGCCAGCTCGGCTGCTCGCTCGACTACGCGCGCGAGCGCTTCACGATGGACGACGCGCTACGTCGACTCGGTGATGACCGTACTTCGTCCGCGCTCTGGGAGGCAGGCTGGATCTACCGCGCCAACCGGATCGTCAACTGGTGCCCCTACCACCAGACGGCGATCTCCGACCTCGAGGTCGAGCACGTCGAGCTGGACGACGCGCTCACCTACGCGCGCTACCCGTTCGCCGACGGCTCGGGCTCGATCACGATCGCGACGGTTCGCCCGGCGACGATCCTCGCCGACGTCGCCGTCGCGGTCACCCCGACGACCCGCGCTACGCGCGACGCGGTCGGCAAGGAGGTCGTCGTCCCGGTCGTCGGGCGGCACGTGCCGGTGATCGCCGACGCGCGCGTCGAGCCCGACTTCGGCTCCGGCGCGCTGAAGATCACGCCCGGCCACGACCCCGTCGACTTCGAGATCGGCCGCGACCACGGCCTCGAGACGCTGACCGTGATCGGCCCCGACGGCCGGATGACCGCCGAGGGCTTCGAGGGCCTCACCCAGCAGGAGGCGGACGAGCGCGTCGTCGCGTGGCTGAAGGAGCACGGCCAGCTCGAGAAGCGCGAGAGCTACCGCCACTCCGTCGGCACCTGCGAGCGCTGCCACTCGCGGATCGAGCCGCTCGTCTCGCCGCAGTGGTGGTGCCAGATGGACGAGCTCGCCGCGGCTCGGCGATCGAGGCGCTCGCAGGCCCGCCAGGTCCGCTTCCACCCCGAGAGCCAGCACCGCTTCGCGATCGACTCGCTCGAGGCACGCGCCCGACTGGTGCGTCTCGCGCCAGCTCTGGTGGGGCCACCAGATCCCGATCTGGACCTGCCCCGACGGCCACCTGACGTGCGCCTGGCCGCCGCCGGCGGCGTGTGCCGAGTGCGGCTCGGCCGAGCTCGAGCGCGAGACCGACGTCCTCGACACCTGGTTCTCCTCGGCGCTCTGGCCGTTCGCGACGCTCGGCTGGCCCGAGCAGACGCCCGGAGCTCGAGCGCTACTACCCGGGCAACGTCAACGTCACCGCGCGCGAGATCATCCGGCTCTGGGAGAACCGGATGATCTTCTCCGGGCTCTTCCTGCTCGGCGAGGTCCCGTTCACCGACGTGATCATCAACTCGACCGTGCTCGCGCTCGACGGGCGGCGGATGTCGAAGAGCCTCGGCACCGGCATCGACCCGCTCGAGGCGGTCGCGCGCTACGGCGCCGACGCGACCCGCTACGGCCTGCTGAAGATCTCCTCGACCCAGGACGTCCGCTTCAGCTGGGGGGCGATCGAGGAGGGCGCGAAGCTCGCGAACAAGCTCTGGAACGTGGCGCGGCTGATCCTGCAGAAGGCCGACGGGATCGAGCCGGTGCTCCGGCCGGCGGCGCTCGAGGAGCGCTGGATCGTCGGCCGCATCGACGAGACCCGCGCCGAGCTCGAGGAGCTGCTGCCGCGCTTCGACTTCGCCCACGCCGCCGACGCGCTCTACCACCTCACCTTCGACGACTTCTGCGACTGGTACGCCGAGGCGATCAAGCCGCGCCTCTACGCCGACGACGCGGCCGCGATCGGCGACGGCGCTCGCGGCGCTCGAGCGGCTGCTCGCGCTGCTCCATCCGGTGCTGCCCCACGTCACCGAGGAGATCTGGTCGCAGTTCCACGACAGCCGGCTGATCCTCGGCCCCTGGCCCGGCCCCGCCGAGGCCGACCCGGCGGCGGCCGAGGCGATGAAGCGCGTCCAGAGCGCTGCGACGACCTTCCGGCGAAGCGGCAAGCTCGTCCCCCTCGCCGGCGAGGAGGAGCGGATCTTCGACGCCGTCGTCAAGCCCGAGCGCCACGCCCGCGAGGCGGACGGCGCCGTCGAGCTCGAGCGCGAGCGGCTCGCGCAAGGAGATCGCGCGCTCCGAGTCGATGCTCGCGAACGAGCGCTTCCTCGCCAAGGCGCCGGCCGAGGTCGTCGAGGCCGAGCGGGAGAAGCTCGCGCGCTACCGCGCCGAGCTCGCAGCGCTCGAGAGCTAGCAGGCCGCGCCGTGGACGACCTCGCCTGGCTCGAGAGCCTCTCGCCGTGGCCCGAGGAGTTCGGACTCGGCGCGGATGCGGGCGCTCCTCGCCGACCTCGGCGATCCCGCAGCGCGCCTTCCCGGCGATCCACGTCGTCGGCACGAACGGGAAGACCTCGACGACGCTGCTGACGGCCGCGCTCCTGCGCGCGCGCGGGCTGCGCGTCGGCGCCACCATCTCGCCGCACGTCCGCGGCTTCGCCGAGCGGATCCAGGTCGACGGCGCCGAGGCGGATCTCGGCGCCGCGCTCGCCCGTGTCCGCGCCGCACGCCGCGGGCGCGACGCAGTTCGAGGTGCTGACGGCGGCGGCGCTGGCCGAGTTCGCCGCGCGCGAGGTCGACGTCGCCGTCGTCGAGGCCGGGCCTCGGCGGCCGCCACGACGCGACGAACGTCCTCGCGGCCGGCGTCGTCGTGCTCACGAACGTCGCGCTCGAGCACACCGAGGTGCTCGGCGAGACGCGCGAGGCGATCGCCGCCGAGAAGCTCGCCGTCGTCTCGCCGGGCGCCGTCGTCGTCCTCGGCGAGCCGGAGTGGGAGGACGAGGCGCGTCGCGGCCGGCGCGGCCCGGGTCGATGATCGTCGGCGGCTCGAACCTCGCGCTCGCCGTCGCCGCCGCCGAGGCCTACCTCGGCCGGCCCGGTCGATCCGCGCGCAGCCGAGGCCGTCTCGGTGCCCGGGCCGCCTCGAGCGGCGCTCGGAGCAGCCGCTCGAGATCTGGGACGGGGCGCACAACCTCGCCGGGATCGGCTACCTGCTCGCGCGCCTCCCGGCCCGGCGCTACACGATCGTCGCCTCGATCCTCGCCGACAAGCACGCCGAGGAGATGCTGCGGGCGCTGACGCGCGCTCGGCGACACGCTGATCGCGACCGCCTCGCCGAATCCGCGTGCCGTCCCGGCCGCGGAGCTCGCCCGGCTCGCCCGGCCGCTATTTCGCGCGCGTCGAGGCGGTCGCCGACCCGGCGGCCGCGCGTCGCGCGCGCCCGCGAGCTCGCCGGGCCGGCCGGTGCCGTGCTTGTGACAGGATCGCTCTACTTGCTCGCGGCGCTATCGCTCGATGGCTAGAACCCGTACAGTTTCCGGGGCCCGTGGACGCTCGAGCGTCTTCATCTTCGCCACCGTCCTGCTCGCTCTCTACGTTGGACTTGCGTTTGCGGTCGGCTGGTTGATCGGAAGGTTCCTCCTGTGACAGCGAGCATCTTCACCGACGTCCATCGCTTCTTCCACTCGCGGACCTGGAAGGCCGTCCAGTTCGCCGCCATCGCGCGTCGTCGTCCTCTTCTGGCTCGCGACGGTCGCCTGGGTGCGGAAGGACGCGCGCCGGCGGATCGCGAGCCCCGGCGTCGTCGCTGCTCGCGACGCTGCTCGGAGCGGTGCCGCCGTTCCTCGGGCCGCTGATCTACATGCTCTTCCGCCCGCCCGAGTACCTCGAGGACGTCCGCGAGCGCAACCTCGAGATCAAGGCGATCGAGAGCCGCCTCGGCGGGCCGCGAGGCGAAATGCCGCGTCTGCGGCTGCGAGGTCGAGCCCGACTTCCTCGTCTGCCCGGTCTGCACGACGAAGCTTCGCGCCGCCTGCACGACCTGCAGCCGGCCGCTCGAGCCCGCCTGGCAGGTCTGCCCGTACTGCGAGACGCCGCGTCGTCGAGCGGCCGGTGGCTCGTGACGCCGCGGCCGACGCGAACGCGCAGCCGGAGCCCGAGTTCCGGGTAAGCTCGCGGCCGCAATGGCGCTCGAGCAGACGCTGATCCTCGCCAAGCCGGACGCCGTCGAGCGGAGCCTCGCGGGCGAGATCGTCGCGCGCTTCGAGCGCCGGGGCCTGCGGCTGCGCGCCGCGCGGCTCGTCGCCGCCTCGCGCGAGCTCGGCGAGGCGCACTACGCCGAGCACGCCGAGAAGCCGTTCTTCGGCGAGCTCGTCGACTTCATCACCTCCGGGCCGACGCTCGCGTTCGTGCTCGAGGGCGAGGGCGCGATCGCGACCGCGCGCAGGACGATCGGCGCGACCAACCCGGCCGAGGCCGACCCCGGCTCGCTGCGCGGCGAGTTCGCGCTCGCGATGCCGAACAACCTCGTGCACGGCTCCGACTCGCCCGAGTCGGCGGAGCGCGAGATCGGGCTCTGGTTCCCCGACGGGCTCGCCTGACGGCGCCGCACGCGCCACCGCGCGGAGGCGCCGGCGATCGTGCTCGCCTCGACCTCGCCGCAGCGGCGGGCGATCCTGAGCCAGCTCGGCGATCCCGTTCGAGGTCAGTGGCGCCCGACTTCGAGGAGGAGCCGGGCGGCGACCCGGTCGAGCACGCCGCCGGCAAGGCCCGCTCGGTCGACGGAGGCGGGCGGCCCGTCCTCGGCGTCGACACCGTCGTCGTCTGCGACGGCGCGCAGCTCGGCAAGCCGCGCGACGCGGCCGACGCGCGCCGCATGCTCGCAGCGCTCTCCGGCCGCGTCCACGAGGTCCATCTCGGGCCTCTGCCTGCGCACCGAGAGCTGGGAGGAGCTCGGCCGCGAGACGACCCGGGTCCGCTTCCGCGAGCTCGGCGAGCGCGACGTCGACCGCTACCTCGCGCTCGCCGAGTGGCGCGGGCGGGCCGGCGCCTACGCGATCCAGGGGGCTCGGCGCCGCGCTCGTCGCTCGGGATCGACGGCGACTACCTGAACGTCGTCGGGCTGCCCGCGGCGCTGCTCGTCGACGCTCCTCGCCGCACGCTTTCCCGGGGTCTACGGGTTCGGCTGAGCCGTCAGAGCGCGAGCAGCGCGACCCCGCCGAAGACGACGCGGCGCCCGCGAGGCGCCGTCGCGGCACCTGCTCGGCGAGGACGCGGCCGGCGAGGAGCGCCGCGATCACGATCGAGGTCGAGCGGACGGCGAGCACGGGTGCGGCCGCGCCGCGCCGCAGCGCGAGCAGGCCGAGCACGAACGAGCCCAGGTTGGCCGCCGCGGCCGCGAGACTTCCCGGCCCGAGCGCCCCTCGGACCGCCCGGAGGCCGATCGACCGGCGGGTAGACGAAGCGCGGGCCCGGCGAGGACGAGGACGAAGTAGGTGAGGGCGCCCGCGTGCTGGATCCCGGCGCGGTCGACGAGCGTGTAGGCGGCGATCGACGCCGAGATCGTCGTGATCGCGACGAGCGCCCGCGCGTCGAGGCTCCCCTGCGGGCCGCGGACGAGCACGACGCCGGCCGCGACGAGCAGGACCCCGGCCACCTCGGCCGCCGAGACGGCGCCGCCGAGCAGCGGCGACGGTCGCGGCCAGGGTCAGGACCGGGGCGAGGCCCCGTGTGACCGGGTAGACGAGCGAGAGGTCGCTGAGCCGGTAGGCGTAGGCGAGCGCGAACGACGTAGACGGTCTCGAGCAGCGTCGAGGCGAGCGCGTAGGGCCAGACCGAGGGCTCGGCGCTCCAGAAGACCGCCGCGAGCGGCGCGGCGAGCACGACCGAGAGGAGGAAGGTCGCCGCGGCGGCGGCCTGGACGTCGCGGGCCCGCGCGAGCAGGAGATTCCAGGCCGCGTGGAGAGCGGCCGAGGCGAGCGCAAGAGCAAGGGCGGGTAGAGTGAGCCGCGGGTCGACATGGGCATCTTCAACTACATCACCGGGTTCGGCGGCCGCGACATGGCGGTCGATCTCGGCACGGCCAACACGCTCGTCTACGTGCGCGGGCGCGGCATCGTGCTCAGCGAGCCCTCGGTGGTGGCGATCGACCAGACGACGGGCGACGTCCACGCCGTCGGGCTCGAGGCGAAGCGGATGCTCGGCCGCACGCCCGGGCACGATCAGCGCGATCCGGCCGCTGAAGGACGGCGTCATCGCCGACTTCGACGTCACCGAGCAGATGCTGCGCCACTTCATCCAGAAGGTCCACCAGCACCGCTTCGCCCACCCGCGCGTCGTCGTCTGCGTCCCCTCGGGCGTCACCGGCGTCGAGAAGCGCGCCGTCGAGGAGGCGACGCTGTCGGCGGGCGCCCGGCAGGCCTACCTGATCGAGGAGCCGATGGCGGCGGCGATCGGGGCCGGGCTGCCGGTCGCCGAGCCGACCGGGAACATGATCGTCGACATCGGCGGCGGCACGACCGAGGTCGCCGTGATCTCGCTCGGCGGCATCGTCGTCTCGCAGTCGCTGCGGGTCGGCGGCGACGAGATGGACGAGGCGATCATCAACCACATCAAGCGCGAGTACAAGCTCCTGATCGGCCAGCAGACGGCCGAGGAGATCAAGCTCGAGGTCGGCTCGGCGCACCAGCTGAAGGAGGAGGTGCAGGCGGAGGTGCGCGGCCGCGACATGCTCACCGGGCTCCCGAAGACGGTGATCCTCTCCAGCGAGGAGGTGCGCCACGCGCTCGAGGAGCCGATCGCGCAGATCATCGACGCGATCCAGCTCGACGCTCGACAAGACCCCGCCCGAGCTCGCGGCGGACATCATGGACCGCGGCATCGTCCTCGCCGGCGGCGGCGCGCTGCTCCAGGGGCTCGACCAGCGGCTCCGCGCCAGGAGACGCACATGCCGACGCACCTCGCCGAGTCGCCGCTCACCTGCGTCGCGGTCGGCTCGGGCCGCAGCCTCGAGGAGTTCGAGGCGATGCGAAACAGCGCCAGGGCGCGGGCCCGCTCGCGCTCGCGCAACGGCCGCGGCCGCTACTGAGACCCGCCGCCGCGGCTGCCGCGCGAACGGCGTCGCACCTCGGTGAGCCGAGACGGGCGCCGATCATCGCTAGACTTGCTCGGCTCGTGCGCAACCGGAACGCCCGCGTTGCGGTCCTGGGCTCTTCCGTCCAGCGCGCCGCTGCCTCCGGCCCCTCCTCGACCCGTTCGAGTCCGCTCAGGCGCCGGCTCGTTGTCGTGGGGCTGGTCGTCGCTCTCCCTCGGACTCCTGACGCGTCTCGTTCCGCTCGACCGCGCTCAACCCGGTCGAGGGCTTCGGCGCCTCGGTGCTGCGGCCGTTCGAGATCGCCGCAAACCGGGTCGCCCGCCCGTTCCGCGACGCGGCCAGCTGGACGCACGGCCTGTTCAACGCGAAGGCCGAGAACCGGAAGCTGCGTCGTCGAGAACGCGCTGCTCCGCCGCGAGAACGCCGCGCTGACCGGCGACGCGCAGGAGAACGTCCTGCTGCACAAGGAGCTGCACTACGCGCAGTCGCCGAGCTACCCGAAGGGCTACGACGAGATCGCCGCGCGGGTGCTGACGAGCCCCTCGACGCTCGACCAGAGCGTCACGATCTCGGCCGGGAGCGACCAGGGGCATCGCGCTCGAGGACGTGGTCGTCACGAACCAGGGCCTCGTCGGCACGGTCGACGAAGGTGCTCGGGAGCGAGGCGCGCGTGACGCTGATCACCGACCCGACGAGCGCCGTCGGTGCCGTCGACGCGAAGAGCCTCGCCGCCGTCGGGTCTCGCGCGCGGCACCGGCTCCTCCTCGCTCGATCTTCGACCGGGTCGGCAAGGACAAGACCGTCAACTTCGGCGACGAGATCGATCACGGCCGGATCGCCGGCGCGGCAACCTTCCCTCGCTCTTCCCGCGCAACCTCGCGATCGGCTTCGTCTCGAGCGTCGGCCAGACCGACACCGACCTCTTCAAGGACATCCAGGTGCAGCCGTTCGTCGACCTCTCGCTCGCTCGAGTCGGTGCTCGTCCTGATCCCGAAGCCGCAGAGGCGGGCGGCGCACGCGAAGGCGGGGACGTGATCCTCGACGGCGTCAAGGCGGTCGCGCTGCTCTTCCTCGCGGTGCTCGTCCAGATCTCGCTGCTCGACGCCTACGCGCCGTTCGGCGGCAGCGCCAACCTCGTCCTCGTCGTCCTGATCGCGATCGCGCTCCTGCGCGGCTCGATCTTCGGCGCGTTCGCCGGCTTCGGCGCCGGGCTCCTGATCGACACCGCGAACCTCGGCGACGCTCGGCTTCACCTCGCTGCTCCTCACGCTCGCCGGCTTCTGGATCGGGCGCTACGGCGAGACGACGGCCCGCGACCGCTTCCACGCCCCGTTCACCTCGGTCGCCGTGATCACCGTCCTCTACGGCTTCGGCACGCTCGCGCTCGACTTCGTCCTCGGCCAGCCGGCGCCGGCCGGCGCCGTACCTCGCCGGGCTGCCCGCGACGGTGCTGCTCAACCTGATCCTCACCTGGCCCGTCTACACGTTCGTGCGCCGGCTCTTCCCGCCGACCGACGTTCTCGACCGCGTCCACGAGGTGCGGCTCCTTGGCTAGCGGCCCGAGGCCGCGCCGGTTCCTGCCGGCCGACCCGCGGGTCGAGGAGCCCTACCGGCTGACCCCGCAGCTCGCGCTTCCGGGTCGCGATCCTCGGCTTCGTCGCGCTCGCCGTCTTCGCCGTCCTCTTCCTGCGCCTCTGGGCGCTGCAGGTGCTCTCCGGGCGCCAAGTACCGGGCCGAGGCGAACGACAACCGCGTGCGCACGATCCAGATCGACGCGCCGCGCGGCGAGATCCTCGACACGCAACGGGCACGTGCTCGTCGACGAACGTCGCCGGGCACGAGCCTCGAGGTCTGGCCGGCCGACCTGCCGAAGAGCCGGCGCGTCCGCGCGGCACGAGCTCGACCAGCTCGCGATGGTCGCCTCGATGCCCGTGCGGCAGATCGTCGCGACGATCGCGCCGTACGCGCGACGACCCGCTCACGCCCGTCGTCGTCCGCCGCGGCATCCACCCGGACCAGGTCGACTACCTCGAGGAGCGCCAGCTCGAGTTCCCCGGCGTCCAGCTCGCCGACACTACGCTGCGGAGCTACCCCTACCAGTCGCTCGCTCGCCCAGGTGCTCGGCTACGTCGGCCCGATCACGCCAGGCGGAGCTGCCGGCGGCCGAGAAGGAGGGCTACCAGGCCCAGGACGTGATGGGGCAGGCGGGGATCGAGGCAGAGCTACGACCGCTACCTGCGCGGCACGGACGGCACCGACGAGCTGACGGTCGACTCGCTCGGGCAGCCGACGAGCCAGCTCCAGCCGGTCGTCCAGCCGGTGCCGGGCAACACGCTGCGGCTGACGATCGACATCAGCCTGCAGCGCGCGGCCGAGAAGGCGCTGCACGACGGGATCGCGATCGCCCGCGCCGGCGGCGAGCCCTACGCCGACGGCGGCGCGATCGTCGCGCTCGACCCGCACACCGGCGCGGTGCTCGCGCTGGCCTCGAACCCGACCTACCAGCCGTCGATCTTCGTCAGCCGCAACCCGGCCAAGCTCGCGCCGCTCGAGAACCCGAAGGTCGCCGCCGCCGACAACTACCCGGGCTCGACCGGGCGATCGACGTCGTCTACCCGCCCGGCTCGGTCTGGAAGCCCGTGACCGCGCTCGCGGCGATGGAGGAGGACATCCTCTCCCCGACCGAGTCGCTCCAGTGCACGCCGAGCTTCACGCTTCTACCAGCAGGTCTTCACCAACTGGGATCCCTACGTCGACCAGCCGATGGACCTCGACCGAGGCGCTCGCCCAGTCGTGCGACACCTACTTCTACCGGGTCGGCGCCGATTCTACAACCTGAACGCCGACCGCGGGCCGACGCTGCAGGACTGGGCCGTCGCGGTTCGGCTTCGGCCAGCCGACCGGCATCGACGTCGGCCCCGAGAACGCCGGGCTCGTGCCGACGCCCGACTGGCGCTGTCGCTACTACGGCGGCCCTCCCTGCAACACGATCGACCGGATCTGGAAGCCCGGCTACTCGGTGCAGCTCGCGATCGGCCAGGGCGACCTCGTGGTGACGCCGCTCCAGATGGCGCGCTTCTACGCGATGATCGCGAACGGCGGCGAGCTCGTCACGCCGCACATCGCCGAGGACGTCGAGACCGCCGGCGAGGCGGGCGGCGCCGCCGCAGGTCCTGCGCGAGCTCGCGACCCAGCAGCCGACCCCGACCGGCGTCAACCCGGCCTACCTCGCGGCGGTGCAGCAGGGGCTCTACGACGGGACGCACTCGGTCTACGGCACCTCCTACGGCGTCTTCGGCCAGTTCCCGATCCCGATCGCCGGCAAGACCGGCACCGCCCAGAAGAACGTCGACGATCCCCGGCTACCCGAACCCGCTCGAGCTCAACCAGTCCTGGTGGTGCGGCTACGGGCCGTTCGACAACCCGTCGATCGTCGTCTGCGCGGTGATCGAGAACGGCGGCCACGGCGGCACGGCGGCCGCCCCGGCCGCGCTCCAGGTCTTCGAGGCGTACTTCCAGCAAGTACGGCATCGTGACGACCTCGCACATCACCGACTGATGCCCGCGGAAGACTGATGCGCGGGGGAGCGATGACGATCGAAGCCGTCGACCCGCGCGCACGCGGGCTGCGGCCAAGCCGGTCGCGAGGTCGGCCTGCGCCGCTCAGCGTCCTCGCGCGGCTCGACTGGCTGCTCCTCGGCGCGACGCTCGCGCGCGGTCGCCTACGGGCTCTGGGCGATCGGCGGCATCACGCGGCACGACCCGGGCGGCAGCGCCGCACGGCCGCCAGGCGCTCTACGCCGCCGCCGGCGGGCTCGCGCTCGTCGCTCGCGACGCTGATCGACCCGGGCCTCTACCGCCGCTTCTGGCAGCGCGATCTACGTCTGCCTCTGCTCGGTGATGGGGTTCCGTGCTCGTCTTCGGCGCGGCCACGCGCGGCTCGAAGCGGTGGATCAACATCGGCTTCTTCACCTTCCAGCCGTCCGAGTTCGGCAAGGTGCTGCTCGCGCTCTCGCTCGCGGCGTTCCTCGCCGGGAACGCGCAAGCAGATCGACCGGATCGACGTGCCGCTGAAGACGATCGCGCTCGCGCTCGTCCCGATCCTGCTCGTCTTCGCCCAGCCCGACGTCGGCACCGCGCTCGTCTACATCGCGGTCGCTCGCTCGCCGTGCTCTTCGTCGCCGGGCGTGCGCTGGCTGCACCTCGTCGTGATCGCCGCGACCGGCCTCGTCGGCCGTGCTCGCCGTCCTCTGGTGGCTGCCCTGCGGTCGGGCGTCAGCGTGCTGAAGCCCTACCAGACCGCGTCACCGGCTTCACCATCCGAACGATCCGAACTCCTACAACCTGACCAGTCGATGATCGCCGTCGGCTCCGGCGGCCTGCGCGGCCAGGGGCGTCAACGGCGCCACCCAGACGGCGCTCGACTACCTGCCGGCGCACGACACCGACTTCGCGTTCGCCTCGCTCGCCGAGCAGCGCGGCTTCTTCGGCGCCTCGATCCTGCTCCTGCTCTACCTGCTCGTCGTCTGGCGGGGCCTGAAGATCGTCACGGGCGCGCGCGACCTCTTCGGGGCGATCGTCGCGGCCGGGATCGTCTTCGCCTTCCTCTTCCAGGTGTTCGTCAACGTCGGCATGACGATGGGGATCGCGCCGATCACCGGGCATCCCGCTGCCGTTCGTCTCCGTCGGCGGCTCGTCGATGATCTCGAACCTCGCCGGGATCGGCATCCTGCAGGCGATCCACGCGCGCGGCGGCCGGCGGCGGCTGCGCGTGAACCGGGCTCGGCCCGCGCTGCGCTGCTCCGGGCGCTGCAGCGAGGCCCGCGCGCGGCGCCGGGCGACGCGCGCCCGCTCGTCGTCGGCGGCGCCCGCGAGCTCGTGCCGCTGCTCGCCAAGGAGCTGCGCGCCGGCGGCGACGCCGGCCGCCGTCGCGCGAGACGGCTCGCTCCGGAGCGGCGCGCGCTCGTCTGGATCGGCAAGCCCGACGAGGCCGTCCTCCGCGCGGCGGCGCGGGCGCGGGTGCCGATCGTCGGGGTCACCGAGGGCGAGAGCCTCCCCTACGTGCTCGACACCGAACCTCGTCACGGTCGGCCCGGCGAGCGGCCTCCCGGTCGCCGAGATCGCGCGCGCGCTCGCGCGGGTCGCTCGGCGCCGCGCGCGTCGGGCTCGCCGCGCGCCTGCCGGTGCTCCGCGGGCGCGGTCGTCGACGAGCTGATCCGCCTGGCGGCCCGGCGCAACGCGCTGATCGGCGCCGCCGTCTGGCTTCCCGCGCGTCGACCTGCCGGTCCTGACGCTCAACCAGCTCCGGCTCGTGCTTCGGGATCGCGGCTGCCGGCGGGCGGCGCGCTCGGCACCGAGCTCTGGCCGGAGCTCGTCGGCGTCGCCGGGGCCGCCTCGGCTTCCGGCAGCTCGCGCGCCTGCCTCGACCGGCTCCCCGTCGCCCTCGCCGCTCGTCAGCGGCGGCGTCGCCTTCGCGGGCACGCTCGCGTCGGCGCGGCGGCGCGGCGCCGGCTCGGCTGAGCTCGTCCGTCCGACCGCGGTCCTACCCTCGTTGCAACCGCAAGGAGGGCTCCCCGATGGCGGCCGATGTCGAACCGCGAAGCGCACGAGCTCTTGCTGATCGAGGAGGCCGACGCCTGGTTCGAGTACGCCGACGCGACCAAGGACCAGCACGGCGACCGCTACGCCGAGATCGAGCCGTGGGCCTGGGCCCGCCTCCAGCAGCGCCTGCGGGTCGTCCGGGCGCGGCGCGCGCGGCTCGAGCCCCGCGAGCGAAGCCGCGTAGCGCCCCTTGCTACCCTTGCGGTTAAGGCCATGCCGACTTCACCGGCCATGCAGTCTTTCACCCGAGACGCGCGCCCGCTCCACGCGAGGCTGCGCGCGTCACCATCGAAGGAGATTCTCTTTGCCACTTCCCTGGTTCCGACGCCAGAAGGCAGACGGCGGAGCAGGCGCCGCTCGCGGCCGCCGCTCCGACTGCCGCACCTGAACCTCCGACCGCCGTCCCGAGCCCGGCCGAGCGCCGGCCGTCCGGACGGGCAAGCCACTCCAGCACGTAAGCGCCGCCGCGGCAGCCGCGGCGGGCGCGGACGCAAGAAGAAGCCCGGCGACGCCGCGGCGGCGACGGTCGCAGAGACGCGGCCGAGCGCCGAGGCCGACGGCTCGGCCGAGCGGAGCGAGCCCGCCGCCGAGCGCGAAGCCGGCCCGAGCGCAAGCCGGCGCGAGCGCGAGCAGCGCCGCCGCCGCCGCGGCAGCCGCCCGGCGCCGCGCCGGGCGCCGCTGCCGAAGGCAAAGCGCGAGCTGCTCGTCTCGGTCGACCCCGGCGAGAAGCGCGTCGCCGTGCTCGAGGACGGCGTCGTCGCCGAGGTCTACCTCGAGCGCCCCGAGCACCGCTCGATCGCCGGCAACATCTACCTCGGCACCGTCGACAACGTGCTGCCGGGGATGGAGGCGGCGTTCGTCGAGATCGGCCTCGAGAAGAACGGCTTCCTCTACGTCGACGAGATCGTCGGCCCCGAGCTCGAAGGCCGCCGCGGCGCCCGCAAGATCCAGGATCTGATCCAGCGGGGCCAGACGATCCTCGTCCAGGCGGTCAAGGATCCGATGAAGACGAAGGGCGCCCGCCTGACGACCGAGATCTCGCTGCCCGGCCGCTTCGTCGTCTTCGTCCCGCACGGCGACGGGCTCGGCGTCTCGCGCCGCCTCGACGACGACGAGCGCAACCGGCTGAAGGCGATCGTCAAGGAGATCGCGCCCGCAGATCGGCGGCGTGATCGTCCGCACCGCGGCCGAGGGAGCCTCGGCCGAGGACGTCGCGCGCGACCTCGACTTCCTGCAGCCGCCTCTGGGAGACGATCGAGGCGAGCGCGAAGAAGGCGCAGGCGCCCGGCCCTCATCTACCAGGAGGCCGAGCTGCCGCTGCGCGTCACCCGCGACCTCTTCACCGGCGACTTCGAGCGGCTGCTCGTCGACCACGACCGCACCTACAAGCGCATCGTCGGCTACCTGAAGAAGACCTCGCCGCACATGGTCGAGCGGGTCACCCGCTACAAGGAGCGCGAGCCGCTGCTCGAGGCCTTCGGCGTCGAGCAGGAGATCCGCTCGACGCTCAACCGCCGCGTCGACCTGCCCTCCGGCGGCTACCTGATCTTCGACTACGCCGAGGCGTTCACGGTGATCGACGTCAACACCGGCCGCTTCGTCGGCTCGCGCTCGAAGCGCAACGGGCCCGGCCGGCTCGAGGACACGATCACGAAGAACAACCTCGAGGCGGTCAAGGAGGTCGTGCGCCAGCTGCGGCTGCGCGACGTCGGCGGGATCATCGTCATCGACTTCATCGACATGGCGAACCCGAAGAACCGCCAGCAGGTCGAGGACGCGCTCCGGCACGAGCTCGAGCGCGACCGCACGAAGACCTACGTCGTCGAGATCTCGCCGCTCGGGCTCGTCGAGATGACGCGCCAGAACGTCACCGACGGCCCGCGCGAGGTGATGACGCGCAAGTGCCCGACCTGCGACGGCGACGGGATCGTCGTCTCCGAGGGCACCGCCGCGGTCGAGGTCGAGCGCCAGCTGCGCGCGCTCGTCACGCCGGGCTCGCGCGCGAAGGCGTTCAAGGTCGAGCTGAACGCGAAGATCGCCGCGCTCCTCGTCGGGCCCGGACGGCTCGCGGCTGCGCGAGCTCGAGGAGGTGACGAAGCGGCGGTTCTTCTTCGTCGGCCTCGACGACGTCCACCTCGACCACCTGCGCGTGCTCGAGCAGGGCACGGTCGAGAAGCTCGCGCCGTCGGCGCCGGTCGAGGTCGGCCAGCGAGCTCGAGCTGAAGCTCGGCGAGGTCGGCCTCTACGACGCGCACGCCGGCGTCGGCAAGGTCAAGGGCTTCGAGGTGGTCGTCGCCGAGGCCGCCAAGCTCGTCGGCAAGAAGGTGCGAGGTCGAGATCGTCGCGGTGATGGACGAGGTCGCCTACGCCGTCCTCGTCGGCACCGGCGAGGCGGCCACGCCGATCACCGCCGAGGCCGAGGCGGAGAAGCCGACCCGGACCCGGCGCGCGTTCCCGGCCGCCGCGAGCGAGGCGGACGAGGACGAGGCCGACGAGGACGAGGCCGACGAGGACGAGACGGACGAGGACGAGACGGCGAGGAGCCGGTCGACGGAGCCCGTCGAGCCAGGAGACGGCGGCGCCGAGACGCTCCGCACGCGGAGCGGCCACGCCTGCCAAGAGCGGCGCGGGAACCGCACGCCGGCCGGCCAGGCCGCGGACTGCCCCGTCGGCCGTCGTGGTCGAGGACGCCGCGGACGAGCCGGCGAAGACGGCCCCGGCCCGCCGCCCGAGGAAGCCCGTCGCGGCCGAGGCGGTCGCCGACGACGCAGCCGAGGAGACGCCCGAGGAGGGTGACGGCGAGACGGCCGTGGCGCCGAAGAAGCGCACGCGCCGCGGCACCCGCGGCGGCAGGAACCGCAAGCGCAAGACGCCGGCCGAGACGGCCGGGGCCACCGAGCCCGGCGAGCCGGCTGAGGCGGCCGAGCCGCCGAGCCGAGGCCGACCAGCCGGACGCAGAGCAGCCTGCTGCGCCCGTCATCCACCTGCCCGAGCCGCGAGCTCGACCGGAACGGCGACGACGGGGAGGCGCGCGAGCCGAGCGGAGGCGAGGGCTCGACGGCGGAGGAGCCCGCGGCGCGGCCAGCCGGCAAGGCGGGGCTCACGCGGCGGGCGCAACCGCCGCCGCAAGCCGGCCACGGCACCCGCCGCGGGCGGCGAGGCAGTCGCCGAGAGCGGCGCCGAGGTGCTCGCCGCCGCCGCGCCGGACGGTGGCGATCTGGGAGTACACGCCGATGAGCGAGTGGGAGGACGAGGGCTAGGCCGTTCGAGGCCGGCTGCCGCTACACTGAGCGGCCGCGGGCGCGAGGGTGCCCGCGTTTCCACGCTCATGGACTACGCGATCATCAAGCTCGGCAACAAGCAGCACCGCGTGCGCGACGGCGAGACGCTCGTCGTCGACCGCCTGCCCGCCGACGAGGGCAAGAGCTTCGAGCCGGTCGTGCTGCTCGGCGAGCCGAAGGTGACCGCGACCGTGCTCGCGCACGAGCGCGGCCCGAAGATCCTGATCGGCAAGTACCGCAAGCGCACCGGCTACAAGCGCCACAACGGCTTCCGGGCGGCGACCACGCAGGTCGAGATCGCCCTCGGCGGCGGCGCGGCCAAGGCGCAGGCCAAGCCGGCGCGCGCGGCGAAGCGGGCCGGGGAGCCGGCGGCGCCCGTCGCCGAGCCGGCCCGTGCGAGGCGCCGGTGCCGGTCGAGGCCGAGCCGAGCCGCGGCTCCGCGGGCTGCCGGCCGGCTACGAGGGGATGACCGTCGCCCAGGTCAGCGCCGGCGCGAAGGAGTGGAGCCACGCCGAGCTCGAGGCTGCGCTCGCCTACGAGCAGGCGCACGCGGCGCGCAAGGGCGCGATCGCGGCGCTCGAAGCGGCGCTCGCCAAGGAGAGTGCTGATGGCGCATAAGAAGGGGCTCGGCTCGTCGAAGAACGGCCGCGACTCGAACCCGCAGTACCTCGGGGTCAAGATCTTCGCCGGCCAGGACGTGCGAGCCGGCCAGATCATCGTCCGCCAGCGCGGCACGAAGTTCCGGCCCGGGCCCGGGCACGAAGCTCGGCAAGGACGACACGATCTTCGCGATCCGCGACGGCAAGGCCGAGTTTCGCCGAGCGGCGAGCGCCGCTCGGTCGCAGTCGTCGACGCCGAGTAGGCCGCGCGGCGGCGAGCCGTGTTCAACGACCGCGCCAGATCCACGTCAAGGCCGGCCGCGGCGGCGACGGCGGGCTCTCGTTCCGGCGCGAGAAGTACGTCCCGAAGGGCGGCCCCGACGGCGGCGACGGCGGCGACGGCGGCGACGTCGTCGTCGTCGCCGACCCGGAGCTGCGCGACCTCTCGCAGCTGCAGCGGCGCAAGCGGATCGCCGCGGCCAAGGGCGGGCAACGGCCGCGGCGCGCGCAAGCACGGCGCGGCAGGGGCGGCCGAGCGAGGTGCACGTCCCGGTCGGCACGCAGGTCGTCGAGGGCGACGAGCTCGTCGCCGACCTCGCCCATCCCGAGGCGCGCGTCGTGCTCGCGCGCGGCGGCCGCGGCGGCCGCGGCAATGCCCGCTTCGTCAGCTCGACCCGCCAGGTGCCGCGCTTCGCGGAGGTCGGCCTGCCGGGCGAGGAGCGCGACCTCGAGCTGCAGCTGAAGCTGCTCGCCGACGCGGCGCTCGTCGGGCTGCCGAACGCCGGCAAGTCGTCGCTCCTGACGCGGCTCTCGAACGCGCGTCCGAAGGTCGCCGACTATCCCGTTCACGACGCTCGCAGCCGGTGCTCGGGACGGTCGAGTCGCCCGACGGCCGCCAGCTCGTCGTCGCCGACGTGCCGGGCCTGATCGAGGGGGCGAGCGAGGGCATCGGGCTCGGCCACGAGTTCCTCGCGCACCTCGAGCGCGCGCGCAGCGCTCATCCACGTGATCGACGCCTCGAAGCCGACCGAGGAGCAGTGGCGGCCGATCGACGCCGAGCTCTCGGCCTACGGCGCCGGGCTCGACCGGCTGCCGCAGATCGTCGTGCTGAACAAGATCGACCTCGTCCCCGCACCCGCCGTTCGACGATCGCCGACGCCGCGGATCGTCGCCGTCTTCCGCATCTCGTGCGCGACCGGCGAGGGCATCGACGGCGCTGAAGACGGCGCTCTTCGAGCTCGTGCCGCGCCCCGGTCGCGCCGGCCGCCGAGGCCGAGGCGGCGACGGACTTCCTCGTCTACCGGCCCCAGCCGCGAGCCCGCACGCTGGAGCCTCATCCGCACCGAGCGGCGGCTTCCGCGTGCGTCGGCACGCCGCCGAGCGAGGCCGAGCTCGAGCGGGCGCTGCGCGAGGCGGGGGCACGCCGCGGCGCCGCGGTCGAGCTCGGCGAGGAGACGTTCGAGTTCGTCCCGTGATCGGCATCTTCGGCGGCGCCTTCGACCCGCCGCACAACGGCCATGTCGCGCTGCTCGCGCGCCGCCGCGAGGAGCTCCGACCTCGACGAGACGGTCGTCGTCGTCGCGGCGGCACCCGGCCACAAGCGGGTCGAGACGCCGGCCGAGGTGCGGCTCGAGCTCGCGCGCGCCGCGTTTCCGGGGGTGCGCGTCGCGCTCGACGGACACGCGCGCACGGTCGACCTGCTGCGCGCCCATCCGGAGTGGGAGGGGGCGGTCTTCCTGCTCGGCGCCGACGAGTTCGCCGACTTCCTCGACTGGAAGGAGCCCGACGAGGTCCTCCGCCGCGCGCGGCTCGGGGTCGCGACCCGGCCCGGCTTCCCGCGCGAGCGGCTCGATCCGGTGCTCGCGGCGCTGTCGGCGCCCGAGCGGGTCGTCTTCTTCGAGCTCGAGCCGCTGCCGATCGCCTCGCGCGAGCTGCGCGCGCGCCTCGACCGGGGCGAGGACGTCCACGAGCTCGTGCCGGCCGCCGTCTGGGCGCTGATCGAGCGCGACGGGCTCTACGGCCGTGCCAGCTACACTGGCGGCGCTTGACGTCGATCGAACAGGCGCGCCGCATCGCGGCGCTCGCGCAGGAGAAGCTCGCGAAGGACGTCGTCATCCTCGACATGCAGCCGGTGTGCACCTACACCGACTACTTCGTCGTGTGCACCGGAAACAACGCCGCGCCAGACGAAGGGGATCTGGGACGAGGTGCACGGCCGTCTGAAGCAGGAGGACGGGCTGCTGCCGCGCTCGGTCGCGGGCGAGCGCGAGGCGACCTGGATCGTCGCCGACTACCTCGACGTCGTCCTGCACGTCTTCACGCCGGAGGCGCGGGACTTCTACCGGCTCGACGACCTCTGGGGCGACGTGCCCCAGGAGGCGCTCGAGGCGGCGAGCGCGTAGGCCGCCGCCACGGCGGGCCTCCGACCGGCGTGAGGCGTTGGCCCTCGTCGCTACACTTGGGCCGCGGGCCCATAGCTCAGTTGGGAGAGCGCTAGCGTGGCACGCAAGAGGTCGCCGGTTCGAGCCCGGCTGGGTCCACTCACTGAGCGACGAGGCGTCGGGGTCGAGCGACCCGACGCCTCGACGAGGCCGCCGCGGCGGCGTCGGGATCGGCGCGAGGCGTCGAATCTCTGCCGACCGGCGGCTTTTTCGCGTCAGGAAGTCGGCGTATGCTTCGGGCTGACCCGCTCGTGACGAGCGGGGATCAAGCGGGACGAAGGAGCGTGTGTGCTCGAGCTTCAGAGAGTCGACCTCGGCGAGCTCAGCGCGGCGCTCGAGGATCATTCGGCGGAGCACAGCTGGTGGATCGACGCAGAGACCGGGGAGATCGTGCTCTGGAGCGACTACACCGAGGAGCAGGGTGACCCTGACCCCGAGAGCCGCGGGCTTCACCCGATCGAGCCGATCCCCTCGCAGGAGGCGTACGCGGAGATGGAGGACTTCATCCGACGCGTCGGCGACCCGCAGGCGCAGGAGGTGCTCGAGCGTGCGATCTCCGGACGCGGCGCGTTTCGACGCTTCAAGGACGCACTTCTCGACGCTCCGGACCTGCGCACGGCGTGGTTCCGCTTTCACGACGCGCGCATGCAGCGTTCCGCGATCGGCTGGCTCAGCGCCGAAGGGCTCGTCGATCAGCAAGCGGCCGAGCGGGCGCTCGCGGCGGTCTCCAATCCGGAGATCCCCGCGCGTGCCCAGCGCGAATCCGATTTCTGACACGCGGCCAGGTCGAGACCGTGCAACGTGCGGGCCCCGGCGAGAGGCCCGAAAGCGGACCGGCTCCGGCAGGGGCGGCGCCGGAGCCCTTCGTGGCACCGAGCGGCGCTACCAGAGCTTGTCGATCGCGCCGGAGTGCAGCTCGATCCGGCTGCCGGCGAAGGAGGAGGCGAACCGTCGCGCCTTGGCGGAGAAGAAGGCGGCCATCGTCACCTTGTCGAACTGGTCGCTCGGGAACGGCTCGGAGGCGGTACCGCCGACGAGGACGGCCCCTGGCAGGAGCTGCCAGCCGGCCGCCTGGTAGAAGGCCTGCAGCGGCCGGTCACAGGTGAAGAGACCGAGATCTGCGCCGCTCGCCTCGATCGCCTCACGCGCGGCCTCGACGAGCGTGCGACCGTACCCCTGCCGCCGATGAGCGGCGTCGGTGACGACGGTGCTCAGTCCGCTCGCCGCGTACTCCTGACCCCGATGCACGATCTGTTTCGAGAGAACGTCCAGCGCCGCGAGCACGCGACCGTCCTCGACGAGGAGCATCGACACGGGTTGCAGGGCCGGATCGTGGGTCGCGCCGGCCCGGGGCCGCCCTTCGCGGGGCCAGGCCTGCTGCTGCAGCGCCAGCGCCTGCCGCCTGAGATCGTGCGGCACCTCGGCCTCGGGGAAGCTCTCGATCGTCATCGGGGCCATCGGATCCCGCCGCCCGTACTAACCGCGGCCTCGCGGCGGGCGTCTGATCAGCATGAGGTGGCTGCTTGGGCTCACGCGGTCCTGATCACCGCCGAGCCCGGCGATTCTATAATCGACGCGGTCATGCGGTTGGAGGCTGGATCGGGGTGGCCGGCGGAGACGTCCGGGATCGGCGTCGGCAGCAATCTGCCCCGGTCGTCGGGATCCGCTCACGGCTCGCGTGGGAATGTCCTGCGTACGCGGGCCTTCGACGGACGTCGCCTGGGCGTCGCCCGTGGGGCCGTCTGAGTCAGGGAACGAGCGTGATGCGATGAGTGCAGCGACTGAGGCCACCGAGATCCTGGTTCCGGCCAAGCCGCGGATGGTCACCCGCAAGCCGAGGCAGCTCTTCTGGCAGCGGTTCAAGGAGGACCGGGCGGCCGTCGCGGCCGCGGTCGTGATCTCCATCCTGATCCTGATCGCGATCGGTGGCGGGCCGCTCGCCCAGGTGATCACCGGGCACGGGAACAACGAGGGGTTCCAGGCGACGATGGAGAACTCCTTCGGGCTGCCGAAGGGGCCGAACGCGCAGTTCTGGTTCGGCGCCGACGGCGTCGCGGGTCGCGACCTCTTCGTGCGCACGATGTACGGCGCGCGAACGTCGCTCCTCGTCGGCGTCGTCGCCTCGGGGATCGCCGTCCTGATCGGACTCGTCGTCGGTCTGCTCGCGGGGTACTTCCGCGGCTTCGTCGACACGGCGTTCTCGCGGGGCGGGGACGTCCTGCTCGCGCTGCCGCAGCTGCTGATCGCGATCGGGATCGTCGCCGCGTGCAGCTCGACGGTCTCGGGCTGCGTCGACGGGCTGATCCAGCCGGGCCTCGGCCTCGTGATCGCGATCATCGTGCTCTTCTCCTGGCCCTACGTCGCCCGCCTCGTGCGCAGCTTCACGCTGTCGCTGCGCGAGAAGGAGTTCGTCGAGGCGAGCAGGTCGCTCGGCGCGAGCGACCTGCGGATCATCTTCCGGGAGATCCTTCCCAACCTGGCCGGGCCGATCATCGTCTATACGACGCTGCTGATCCCGCAGAGCATCCTCTTCGAGGCCGCGCTCTCCTACCTCGGCCTCGGCGTCCCGCTCACGACCGCGTCGTGGGGCGCGATCCTGAACGACGCCCAGACCTACTACAACACCGCCTGGTGGCTCATCGTCTTCCCGGGCCTGTTCCTGGTGATCACGACGCTTGCGTTCAACCTGCTCGGAGACGGGCTTCGCGATGCGCTCGACGTTCGGAGCGATCGATGAGCGCCAAACCTCTGCCCCATACACATCGTCATACCGGACGGTCACTGCAAATCCTCCGGCCTCGGCCGGAGGGAAGGAGGAAACACCCACTGTGAAGAACCCAACAAGGAAGGTGGCGACGGTCGTCGCGCTGATCGCGGCGGGCGCCGTCGTGATGGCGATGTCCGCCTCGGCCACCTCGACGAAGCAGTCTGCGATCAAGTCGGGAGGCGTGCTCAAGGTCGGCTGGGAGCAGGCGTTCGGCGAGACCGACAACTTCGACCCGACCGGCGAGTACCTCGGCGACGGGTGGGGCGTTCTGACGACCGAGGTCAAGACCCTCGTCGGCTACGAGCACGCGCCGGGCGCCCTCGGCAACAAGATCGTGCCCGATCTCGCGACCTCGGTTCCGAGGCCGACGAATGGTGGGCTCGTCTACACCTTCCACCTGAAGCCGAACATCAAGTTCGGGCCCCCGGTCAACCGCGCGATCACCTCGAAGGACTTCGTGACCGCGATGGACCGGCTCGCCAACCCCAAGGACGGCGGCCAGTACGCCTTCTACTACACGGTGATCAAGGGCTGGAACGCCTACGCGGCGGGTAAGGCGAAGTCGATCTCGGGCATCACGACGCCGAACCCGACGACGATCGTCTTCCACCTGACGGCGCCGACCGGCGACTTCCTCTACCGGATGACGATGCTCGCGACGGGCCCGCAGCCGGCCGAGGTGACGAACTGCTTCGCCGGCCAGCCGGGCAAGTACGGCCAGGACCTGATCGCGACCGGCCCCTACATGCTGAAGGGGATCGAGAACATCAACATCTCGTCCTGTAAGACGATCAAGCCGGACACCCAGGGCTACGACGGCGTCACCACCTACGACGTCGTCCGCAACCCGAACTGGAACCCGAAGATCGACCCGTACTCGAAGAACTACCCGAACGAGATCCTCTGGACGGTCGATTCGAGCGACGTCGACATCTACAACAAGGTCGAGGCCGGCCAGCTTGACCTGGCGACCTCGACGATCCCGCCCGACGTCCTCCAGAAGTACGCGACGACGCCGAGCCTGAAGCAGGACTTCCACCAGAACCAGGGCGACCGCACCTGGTACCTGACGATGAACATCACCCAGGCGCCCTTCGACGACATCCACGTCCGCAAGGCGATGAACTGGATCATGAACAAGGTGGCGCTGATCCAGGCGTGGGGTGGCCCGACGCTCGGGACGGTCGCGAACCACATCGTTCCCGACACGCTGTTCAACAACCAGCTCGCCGACTACGCTCCGTACGCGACGCCCGGGAACACCGGCAGCCTCGCCAAGGCGAAGGCGGCGATGATGGGCTCCAAGTACGACACGTCCAACAACGGCATGTGCGACGCGCCGCAGTGCAAGAACGTCCTGCTCCTCTCCGACGTTCGTGCGCTCGACTCGAAGATGGTCGCCGTGATGCAGCAGGATGCGGCGGAGATCGGCATCACCTTCACGGTGCGCACGATCAACGGGGCCTACCCGACGATCCAGACGCCGTCGAAGAACATCCCGATCGCCGAGCGCCCGGGCTGGGGCAAGGACTACGCAGACCCGCTCACGTTCTTCGAGCCGCTGTTCGACGGCCGGACGATCATCCCGGCCGGCAACACGAACTACTCGCTCGTCGGGATCACGCCGGCGCAGTGCAAGACGCTGAAGATCACCGGTGACTGCAGTGCGTACAACCCGAAGACGGGCGTCGGCGTGCCGAACGTCAACGCCTTCCTCGACAAGTGCGCGCCGCTTGCCGGGCAGACGCGTCTCAGCTGCTACGAGAACCTCGACAAGTACCTGATGACGAACGTCGTCCCGTGGGTGCCGTACCTCGACTCGTTTGTGACTCGCATCACGAGCTCGAACGTGACGCACTACGCCTACGACCAGTTCACAGACACACCGGCATACGAGAACATCGCGGTGAGCTCCTGACGCGAGCCGAACCGACGTCTCCGGGGCGCCCACGGGCGCCCCGGAGGCTCTCTCTGGCAGAAGATGCTCCTCTACATCGCCCGCCGCCTCGTCTGGACGTTGATCGTGATCCTCGCCGTTCTGGCGGTCACGTTCGCCGTCTTCTTCCTGCTCCCGAACGGCAACCCGGCGCTCCGCTTCTGCGGCAAGGAACCGACCCAGCAGTGCATCACGCAGGAGGAGCAGATCCTGCACCTGAACCGGCCCTGGTTCATCGAGTTCGGGTACTTCGTCAAGACCCTCGTCAGCGGTGACGCGAACGGCTGGCCCGGTCTCGGCTACTCCTACGGCAACTACGTCCCCGTGCGGACGGAGATCCTCCAACGCGCGCCGAGAACGCTCTGGCTGGTCGCGGGCGCCGCGACGATCTGGCTGACCTTCGGCGTCGCGATCGGCGTCCTCTCCGCCGTCAAACGGCGAACCTGGATCGACCGCTCGGCGATGGGGTTCGCGCTCTTCGGCATCTCGGCGCCCGTCTTCTGGCTCGGGCTGATGGCGATCTACCTCGTCTGGAAGGAGCTCGGCCTGACCGACGGCACGGGCTATTCGCCGCCCTCCGACGGGATCGGTCCGTTCCTCGGCCATATGATCCTGCCGTGGGTCGTCCTCGCGCTGCTCTACATGGCGATCTACGCCCGCCTGACCCGCAACAACCTGCTCGAGACGCTCGGCGAGGACTACATCCGCACCGCCCGCGCCAAGGGCCTCTCGGAGCGCCGGGTGATCTTGAAGCACGGGCTGCGCGCGAGCCTCACCCCGATCGTGACGATCTTCGGTCTCGACTGCGCCCTCCTGATCGGCGGCGCGATCATCACCGAGTCGGTCTTCAACATCCAGGGCCTCGGCTGGCTCGCCTACGAGGGCGCCCAGACCCAAGACCTGCCGACCGTCCTCGGCGTCGTCATCTGCACGGCGACGGCGGTCGCCGTCGTGAACCTCCTCGTCGACATCGTCTACGCCTTCCTCGACCCGCGCGTGCGCTACGCCTGATGAGCGCCTCGCCGGACAGCGCGGTCCTGCTCGACGTCCGGCACCTGACGGTCCGGTTCCGGACCCGCGACGGGGTCGTCCAGGCGGTCAACGACCTCTCCTTCACGCTGCGCCGGGGCGAGACACTCGGCGTCGTCGGGGAGTCCGGGTCGGGCAAGAGCGTCACGAGCCTCGCGATCATGGGGCTCCTGAACCCCGCGCATGCCGACGTGACGGGCGAGATCCTCTTCGAGGGCACGGACCTGCTGAAGCTGTCGCCGAACGCACTGCGCGCCGTCCGCGGCCGCGACGTCTCGATGATCTTCCAGGATCCGTTTGCCTGCCTGCACCCGATGTACCGCGTCGGCGCCCAGATCGCCGAGGCGGTCCGCGCGCACGCGGACGTCTCGCGGTCGGCCGCCTGGGAGCGCTCGGTCGAGCTGCTGCGGGCAGTCGGCATCCCGAACGCCGACGTCCGTGCCCGCGACTACCCGCACCAGTTCTCCGGCGGCATGCGCCAGCGCGCGATGATCGCGATGGCGCTCGTCCACAATCCGGACGTCCTGATCGCCGACGAGCCGACGACCGCGCTCGACGTGACCGTGCAGGCTCAGATCCTCGAGCTGATCGACCGGGTCAGGGTCGAGTTCAACGTCGGCGTGATGCTGATCACCCACGATCTCGGCGTCGTCGCAGAGACGGCGTCGCACGTGCTCGTCATGTACGGCGGCCGGGCACTTGAGTACGGGCCGTCGCAGGAGATCTTCGCCGGAGCCCAGCATCCCTATACCTGGGGCCTGCTCGAGTCGATGCCGACGGTCGAGCGGCGCATGGACAAGCTGATCGCGATCGAGGGCTCGCCGCCCTCCCTGCTCGACCCGCCGGCGGGCTGCCCGTTCAATCCCCGCTGCCGCTACGCCTTCAGCCGCTGCCGTGAGGACGAGGTCTCCCTCGACGAGCTCGCCGGCGGCCACCTCGATGCCTGCTTCCTGCCTGCCGAGCGCAAGCGGGAGGAGTGGCGCCAGCGGGTCGCCGCGAACCTCGGCGTCGCCTCATGAGCGACCACGCCACGCTCGGCGGCGAGGCGCCCCTCGTCGAGCTCGATCACGTCACGAAGCACTTCGCCGTCAGGCAGGGCGTCTTCGCGAGCGGCAAGAGCGTCGTGCACGCGGTCGAGGACGTCTCGCTGGCGATCCGGCCCGGCGAGACGCTCGGCATCGTCGGCGAGTCGGGCTGCGGCAAGTCGACGACGGCGCGGCTGATCGTCCGGCTGCTCGACCCGACCGCCGGCGCGATCCGCTTCGACGGCCGGGACATCTCGAAGCTGTCGCATCGTCAGCTCCGACCGCTCCGGCGCGAGATGCAGATCATCTTCCAGGACCCGTACTCGTCGCTGAACCCGCGCAAGTCGGTGGGGCAGATCGTCGCCGAGCCCTTCGCGATCCACCACGAGACCAAGGGCGGCAAGTCGCGTGTCCAGGAGCTTCTCGCCCGGGTCGGGCTCAGCCCGGAGCACATCAACCGCTACCCGCACGAGTTCTCGGGCGGGCAGCGCCAGCGAATCGGGATCGCGCGTGCGCTCGCGCTGCAGCCGAAGCTGATCGTCTGCGACGAGCCGGTCTCGGCGCTCGACGTCTCGGTGCAGGCGCAGATCCTCAACCTGCTGAAGAACCTCCAGTCCGAGTTCAACCTCACCTACGTCTTCATCTCGCACGACCTCTCGGTCATCCGCCAGGTCTCCGACCGGATCGCCGTCATGTACCTGGGCCGGGTGGTCGAGCTCGGCGAGTCCGAGCTGCTCTACGAGCACCCGCGCCATCCCTACACGGCCGCGCTGCTCTCGGCGGTTCCGCGGCCGGACGCGAACGGGGTGGCCGCGCGCGAACGAATCGTCCTCGGCGGCGACGTCCCCTCGCCGGTCGACCCGCCGGCGGCGTGCGTCTTCCACCCCCGCTGCCCCCGCGCGGTCCCCGGTCGCTGCGACGTCGAGACGCCGCTCCTGCGGAGGTTCGACGGCGACCACTGGGCGGCCTGTCACTTTCCGGTCGAGCGCTGGCCGATGACCGCCGAGGAGTTGCGCCACCCCGGCGCCGCCCCCGTGGCGGCCGAGCACTAACCGGCAGGCCCGTTTCGGCGTCCCAGTAAGCGAGTATGGCGCCTTGGCGGAGAAGGACCGCGTGCGACCGTGCCGCTCTCTGGATCTCGCTCGAGCTGGACGGCGAGATCAGCGAGCTGGAGCGGGCCGCGCTTGCGGCTCATCTCGGCGGATGCGCAGAGTGCTCCTCGGCGCGGGCCGAGATCGCAGGCTTCACGCGGCTCCTGCGCGCGGCTCCGCTCGAGCCACCCCGCGTCGAGGGTGCGTCGTTGGCGCTCCTGCCGGCTCGCGTGCAGCGCGTCCGGCGTGCGGCCGTGTTCGCCCTGGCGGCGGCGATGGTGGCCTCGGTCACGGTCCTCGGGCTCTCGAAGCCTCCCAGCGCCGCAGCCCCCGCTCGGCCTCGCCACGGCGACCCTGGCGCAGCGCCTGCAGTACGCGAGCGCCGAGCACGCCCGGATCGACCCGCAGGAGCGGCCCGCCGCGCTCCTTAGGCCGGCGCAGCCCGCGATTCCCGTCGAGATCCGGAACCTGAGCTTCTAGAGCCGCGGCTGGCGCGGGCCCGCTGGACGAGCCGCGAACGCGTGCGCGGCGCTACTGGGCCGGTGCGGCAAGCGCGCGGTGAAGCTCACGCTGCAGGAGCAGGTCGGGCTGTTCGCCCTGGCCCGCCCACACGATGCGGCCGGCGCGATCGAGGACGTAGAACGTCGGGAACGTGCCGGCCCGAAAGGCCTTCGAGACCGGCCCGGCAGACCCCGCTGCGCTGAAGCTGCCGGGATGCCTGCTCGGGTCGAGCAGGGCCGGGAAGCGAAGCCCGAAGAAGATGTGGTAGGCAAGCACGCTCGGAGCCGTCTCGCCGTCGGCGTTGATCCCGAGAAACGAGAACGTCGATCGGGGCAGCGCTGCCGAGAGACGCTCGAGGTGCGGAGCCTCGGCGGCGCAGTGCGGGCACCAGGTCGCGAAGAACTCGAGCAGGACGACGTGCCCGCGCAGGCTGCGCAGGCTGACGCGCGCCCCCGTCGGCGTTCGCAGCGTGAAGAGTGGGGCGAGCGTGCCGACGCGAAGGAGCGACGGGCTCGAGCCGGGGTTGGCCGTAAAGAGCGGGGCGTTCTCGACCTGCCCGGCTCCCGGCGTCGTCCGCGGCTGGAACCCGACCGCCTCGGCTGCCCGCAGGAGCGCGGGTGACGCGCCCCGGTCGGCGGCCGGAATCGTCACCGCGCGCAGCCCGCTGCCCCCGTGGCCCGTCGCCAGGAGCACGCCGATGAACACGGTCAGGGCGACGAGCAAGACGAGGACGATCGCGAGCGCGCCTCGAGCCTGGGGCGAGTAGGCGGTCCGTCCCGGCCCGATCGGGAACGCCGGGATCGGCCGAGGCGGGCTCTCGCCCCGGACCTGCGGCCGAGGGCGACCCCGTGGGAGCGAAGCCGGCGCCGGGGCCGGCCGGGGCGGGCTCGCGCGCCGGTCGGGTTCGCTTGGTCGGTCACGCTCAGACGATAGGCGACAGGATTCGGCGCCGCCTTCTCGCGGCCGCCTCTTGCCTGATCTGACGGCGCCGCGGCAACCCGGTTAGCGCCGCGCCGGGGCGACCGGGGCCGCCCTGCGGGTCGACGCCGGGCGAGCCGGCCGCCGGGCGGTGGGACGAGGCTCCGCTGAGACGAGCGTCGCCGCGCGGCCGGCGGCGCCGCAGCCAGCCGTCTGCCGCTCGCCGCCGCCGTCCCGAGCAGCGAGAATGGCGTCGATGGTGCTGAAGCAGTACTACCTCGGCTGCCTCGCCCATGCCTCGTACCTCGTCGCCGACGAGGGCAGCGGCATCGCCGCGGTGGTCGACCCGCAACGCGACGTCGACGACTACGTCGCCGATGCGCGTGAGCTCGGCTGCCGCATCGAGCACGTCGTGCTGACCCATCTGCACGCAGACTTCCTCGCCGGCCACCTGGAGCTGCGCGACCGGGAAGGCGCGACCATCCACCTCGGCGCGGGTGCCAGCGCCGAGTACGCCTTCGACCCGCTCGCCGACGGCGACACGGTCTCGCTCGGCCGCGTGAGGCTCGACGCGCTCGCCACGCCCGGGCACTCGCCCGAGTCGATCTCGATCCTCGTCTTCGACCTCGCCACCGATCCCGAGCGGCCGCACGCGATCCTGAGCGGCGACACGCTCTTCATCGGCGACGTCGGCCGCCCCGACCTGCGCGCCTCGCTCGGCTGGACCGCCGAGGAGCTCGGCTCGCTCCTCTACGACTCGATCCAGCGAGAAGATCCTGCCGCTCCCGGACGAGACGCTGGTCTACCCGGCCCACGGCGCCGGCTCGCTCTGCGGGAAGCACCTGAGCACCGAGACCGTCTCGACGATCGGGATCCAGCGCCGCTACAACTACGCGCTCCAGCCGATGAGCCGTGAGGAGTTCGTCCGGGTCGTCACCGTCGATCAGCCCGACTCGCCCGCGTACTTCACCTACGACGCCGTCCTCAACAGCAAGGAGCGGCCGACGCTCGAACAGGCGCTCGCCGAGGGCCACGCGCCGCTGTCGCTCGACGAGGTGCTCGCCGTCTCGGCAGCGCGGCGCCCAGATCCTCGATGCGCGCTCCAGCGTCGACTTCGCCGGCGCGCACCTGCGCGGCGCCGTCAACATCGGACTCGACGGCAGCTACGCGACCTGGGCGGGAACGCTCCTCGACCACGAGCAGCCGATCGTGATCGTCGTCGAGCCGGGCCGCGAGCAGGAGGCGTCGGTCCGGCTCGGGCGGATCGGCTTCGACAACGTCGCGGGGTTCCTCGCCGGCGGCATGCTGGCGCTCGCCGACCGGCCCGAGCTCGTCGAGCGCATCGACCGGATCACCGCCGCCGCGCTCGCCGAGCAGCTCGCCGGGCCCGACCCGCCGCTCGTCCTCGACGTCCGCGCCGCGAGCGAGCGCGACGGGCTCTGCGTCCCCGGCAGCCTCAACATCCCGCTCGGCCGCCTGCCGGCGGAGCTCGACGGGCTGCCGCGGCCGGCCGATCGTCGTCCATTGCTCGTCGGGCTACCGCTCCTCGACCGCCGCGAGCATCCTGCGCCGAAACGGGTTCGCCGAGGTCTCCGACCTCGTCGGCGGGCTCAACGCTCCGCTAGCGCGATCAGCTTGAGGAGGGTCTTCCAGTTGCGGGCGGTGCCGGCGACGCCGAGGCGCCGCTCGAAGTAGTCGAGCGAGAGCTTCGTGCGGCCGGCGCCGTTTCGGGTAGTGGAGGTAGAGCTCGCGGCCCGAGACGGCAAACGCGTCGCCGGGCGAGCGCTGCGGGTCGAGCCCCGCGACCCTCGGCCGGCGCCGGCTCGCCGTCGAGGAAGACGACGTGCAGCTTCGAGAGGTCGTCCTCGCGGCCGAGGAAGGGGTTCCGCGGCGGCGATCCTCCCGGAGCTCCGCCGGCGTCCGCAGGAGCACCCTGACCGCCAGGCCGAGCTCGCCGCGATCGCCTCGCTCGATGCCGCGGCGCCACCGCGGCCGCGCGGGCGCCGGCGCGGAAGACGGCGTTGCCGCTCTGCAAGAGCGTGACGACGTCCTCGTGGCCGAGCGACTCGAGCACGGCCCGCAGCTCGGCCATCGCGAGCCTGTTCTTGCCGCCGACGTTCACGCCGCGCAGGAGGGCGGCGTAGGTGTGCGGCGCGGCCATGCGCCCATTCTCGCGCGGCGCCGGCCCGGCGGCGCCAGGGCCGAGCGCTCACCGGCCGCGGGCCGAGGGCTGGCCCGCCCCGCTCGAGCGTCGCCGCCGTCCCTCGCCCGACGCGCGCCCGGCTCGGCGAGCGCCGAGCCTCACGCCCGGCTCAGGCGCGGGCAGCCCCCAGCCCGCCGGTCCCCGCCTGCGCGTCTCGGGGGCGAGCTGCCTGGCCCGCAGCTCCAGCAGCGGGATCAGGTGCTCCGTCCGCTCGGAACGGATCCGCGAGCAGCGGGCCCTCGCCCGAGCGGGAGCGCCGCGACGACCGTCCCGTCGACCTCGGCGATGCACGTGGCGGCCCGCTGGCAGCGGCCTGCCCTCGAGCTCGGCGAGCCGGTCGAGCGCGGCGTCGTCGTGCACCGTGCACAGCCGCAAGACCACGACCGCCGTCGCCGGCGCGGCGCCTCGGCGGTCTCCGGCGTCCCGCGGCGGAGCGCCCCGCTCCGTGAGCGCCGCTCGAGCTCGCGACGCTGCTCGTCGATCATCATGCTGCAGCAACTCTGGATGCATGTCGTCTCCCTCCTCGCCACCGATAACCTGTGTTACGATGTTACAGGTTACGTAACCCCTAAAGCAAGTTAAACGGTTAGGAATATCGATGACGGGAGCCGAGCTCGTACGGGATTTCGTGAATACGCGGGAGCTGCTCGAGGCGACCGAGGAGCTGACCTCGCCGGCGGCCCTCGCCGACTGGCTGGCGGCGAGCGGGCTCGCGGCCGGGGGCCTGCGCGGCGAACGCGGGCGACCTGCGGCGCGCGATCGAGCTGCGCGAGGCGCTGCGCCAGCTGCTGCTCGAGAACACCGGGTGTCGCGGTCGACGCCGAGCGCCGCGGTCGCCGTCCTCGACCGTGCCGCCCGCCAGGCACGGATCCAGCTCCGCTTCAGCGACAGCAGCGGGGAGCTCACGCCCGAGGCGGGCGGCGTGAGCGCGGCCCTCGGCCGGATCGTGATCGCGGTCCACACCGCGATGGCCGACGGCTCCTGGCCGCGGCTGAAGGCCTGCCGCGCCTCCGACTGCGAGTGGGCGTTCATCGACAGCGCCAAGAACCACTCGCGCGCCTGGTGCTCGATGCGCTCGTGCGGCAACCGCGAGAAGGCGCGGGCCTTCCGCGAGCGTCGGCGCGAGGGCGAGGCTCAGCCGCCGAGCTCGAGCTCGAGGTAGCGGGTACCCGCGATCGGGTTCGGGCGGTAGGGCGCGATCTCGCGGAAGCCGAGCGAGCGGTACAGCTCGTGCGCCGCGGCCATCTCGGGCGTCGTGTCGAGCCGAAGCCGCCGGTAGTCGAGCTCGCGGGCGGTCGCGATCGCCGATTCGGCGAGCGCCCGCCCGAGCCCGAGGCCGCGGTTCCCCGGCCG
Source organism: uncultured Actinomycetota bacterium (assembly GCA_963765345.1). Classification (GTDB taxonomy): domain Bacteria; phylum Actinomycetota; class Thermoleophilia; order Gaiellales; family Gaiellaceae; genus PALSA-600. The sequence continues at coordinate 50,573 of CAVXWI010000005.1, read as the reverse complement.
CACGTAGAGGCGCTTCAGCTCGCCTGCCGTCCGGTCGAGGCGCCGGAGAGCGACGCAGCCGGCCGCGGCGCCGTCGACACGGGCGAGGAGCAGGGCTCCGCCGGGCGGGGCGTAGTCGCCGGGCAGGCCGGCGAGCTCGCTCTCGAAGTCCTGGAAGCAGAGGTCGAAGCTGAGGGAGCCCGCGTACTCGAGCAGGAGCGGCCGGACGTCGTCGGCGTCGGGGTCGCGCTCGATCCGGATCGTCATGCCCGGATGGTTGCAGCCGGGCTGCCGCCGACGTGCAGACCGGTCAGCTGCACGCAGGCCGCGGAGTTCCGTACACTTTCGGCGGCTTGGAGGTCTGGGAGATCATCTTCGTGCTCGTCCTGCTCAAGATCCCGATCGCCTACGTCGGCTGGGTCATGTGGTGGGCGATCAAGGCCGAGCCCGAGATCGGCACCGAGGGCGGCACCGAAGGGCCCAACTGGCAGCCGTGGCGGCGGCCTGCCGACCGCCTCGCCGGCGCACTCCCGCCGTGGCGCGCACGAGCGTGCGCGCGAGCGCGGCCGTGATCGCGGCGGCGCGCCGGCAGCATCGCGTCGGCGGGACAGGCTCGTGACGGTCTCGCCACGCCAGGACTCGCCCGGCCGCGACATGGCGTCGCTGATCCTGCTCTCGCTCGCCCTGCTCGGCGGCATCGTCGAGCTCTTCTACGTGCCGTTCGGGATCGCGCCGTTCGCGTTCCTCGCCGCCCTGATCGGCGATCGCGATCAGCGATAAGCGCCGCCGGCTTCGGCCTCTACACGACCGGTGCGATCACCGTCTGCTTCGTGGTCGGCGCCTCGATCGCCGTCTGGTACTCGAACCCGCTCTACTGACGCGGCGCCGATTTCGGCGAACGCCGACCGCAGGAACTCGGCGACTGATACAAAAGAGTCTGGAATGCGTGACGTCGACGGCGTGAATGCCGGCTACGCGCGTCTGCTCCTCGACGACTATCTGGACAACCCCGAGGCCGTCCCTGCCGAGTGGCGCGCGCTGTTCGAGAACGGCGACTCGGCCGCCGTGCGCGACCTCCCCGGCCTCGCCCGGCTGCTCGAGCGGCTCCCGCAGGGGAACGGAGCCGGCAGGCGCGACCGCGCGGCAGCCGTTGCCCCGCCGGCGCCCGCCGCCGTCCCGCAGCCGGCCGTCGACGCCGGAGCCGGCTGCGGCGCCGCCCGACGAGCTCGCCGCCAGCGTGCCCGAAGTCGACCGTCCCCGCCGCCGAGAGCGCCGGAGCCTCGGGCAGCGACGCTCGAACCCGTTTCCGAGGCGCCGCCGGCAGCGGTGCTGCTCGGCGGCGTCGCCGCGGCGATGGCGCTCGTCAAGGCCCACCGGATGCACGGGCACCTCGCGGCGCGCCTCGACCCGCTCGGCTCGGAGCCGATCGGCGACCCGGCGCTCGACCCGCTGCGCCTCGAGCCGAAGCTGACGCCCGAGCTGCAGGCGCGGATCCCGGCCTCGCGTCCTGCGCGTCCACGTCGAGGGCGACACGCTCGCCGAGGTGCTGCCGCGGCTCAAGGAGACCTACTGCGGCTCGATGGCCTACGAGATCGAGCACATCGGCGACCACGAGCAGCGCGTCTGGCTGCGCAAGGCGATCGAGTCGGGTCGCTTCCGGGCGCCGCTCGCGCCCGACGAGCAGCGGCGCCTCTACGAGCGCCTCTGCGAGGTCGAGGGGATGGAGCGCTACCTCCGCCGCGCCTTCCTCGGCCAGAAGCAGTTCTCGCTCGAGGGCCTCGACGTCCTGATCCCGATGCTCGACGAGTCGCTCGAGCTGGCCGCCGACCGCCGGCGCGCGCGAGGTCGTGATCGGCATGGCCCACCGCGGCCGGCTCAACGTCCTCGCGCACACGATCGGCCTGCCCTACGAGCAGATCCTCCGCGAGTTCGAGGGCGAGCGGACGATCGAGGTCGTCGCCGCCGACGCGGAAGGCGGCACCGGCGACGTCAAGTACCACCTGGGCGCCGAGGGCATCCGCGCGCACCGCGAACGGCAAGATCGCGCGTCACGCTCGCCGCCAACCCGAGCCACCTCGAGGCCGTCGACCCGGTCGTCGAGGGGATGACGCGCGCCGTCCAGACCGACCGCACGCACGCGCGACGGCGCCCACGACCCGCGCGTCGGCGATGCCCGTCCTGCTCCACGGCGACGCGGCCTTCGCCGGCCAGGGGATCGTCGCGGAGACGCTCAACCTCTACGCGCTCGAGGGCTACTCGACCGGCGGCACCCTGCACGTGATCACGAACAACCAGGTCGGCTTCACGACCGACCCCGCCCAGGGCCGCTCGACCCGCCACTCCTCCGACCTGGCGAAGGGCTTCGACACGCCGATCGTCCACGTCAACGCCGACGACCCGGAGGCGGCGATCGCGGCGGTCCGGCTCGCGCTCGCCTACCGCGCGCGCTTCGGCCACGACGTCGTCATCGACCTCGTCGGCTACCGCCGCTTCGGCCACAACGAGCAGGACGAGCCCGCCTACACCCAGCCGCTGATGGCGCAGCCAGATCGAGTCGCATCCGACGGTGCGCGAGCTCTACGGCGCCCGGCTCGTCGAGCGACGGCGTGCTCACGCGCCGACGAGGCCGAGCAGATCGCCGCCGAGGTCGACGCGCGGCTGCGCGAGGCGCACGAGCGCCTGCGAGCCTCGTTCGGCCAGGAGATCCCGGCGAAGTCGCACGACGAGGCGGTCCCGCGCGAGGGCGAGACGCGCGATCGACACGCGTCGTGAAGCGCAAGCGCCTGCGCCGGCTCACCGAGCAGCTCGCTGCGGGTGCCCGACGGCTTCACGGTCAACCCCAAGCTCGCCCGCCAGCTCGAGCGCCGGCGCGCCGCGCTCGAGGAGGGCGGGATCGACTGGGGCCACGCCGAGGCGCTCGCCTTCGCCTCGCTCCTGCGCCGAGGGCGTCCCGATCCGGCTGACCGGCCAGGACACCGAGCGCGGCACCTTCTCGCAGCGCCACCTCGTCCTCCACGACGCGCGTCACGGGCGAGATCGAGATCCCGATGCAGCAGCTCGACGGCAGCACGGCCTCGTTCGAGGTCTACAACTCGCCGCTCTCGGAGTACGCCTGCGTCGGCTTCGAGTACGGCTACTCGACCGCCGCGCCCGAGGCGCTCGTCCTCTGGGAGGCGCAGTTCGGCGACTTCGCGAACGGCGCGCAGATCGATGATCGACCAGTTCATCTCGAGCGGCCTCGCGAAGTGGCGGCAGACCTCGCGCCTGACGCTGCTGCTCCCGCACGGCTACGAGGGCAACGGGCCCGAGCACTCGAGCGCCCGGCTGGAGCGGTTCCTGCAGCTGACCGCGCAGGAGAACCTGCGGATCGCCAGCCCGACCACCGCCGCCCAGTACTTCCACCTGCTGCGCCGCCAGGCGCTCGACCCGGTCGCCCGGCCGCTCGTCGTGATGACGCCGAAGGGGCTGCTGCGGCTGAAGGACGCCTCCTCGACGCTGAGCGAGCTCGCCGAGGGCTCCTTCCAGCCGCGTCCTCGACGCCGCCGTCCCCGACAAGGAGCACATCCGCCGCCTCGTCCTCTGCAGCGGCAAGGTCTACTACGACATCGTCGGCCACGAGCTCGCCGACGAGGCCGACGAGGTCGCCGTCGCGCGGCTCGAGCAGCTCTACCCGTTCCCGGTCGCGGCCGTCCGCGAGCTGATCGCCTCCTACCCGGACGCTCGACGAGATCGTCTGGGCGCAGGAGGAGCCGCAGAACATGGGTGCCTGGCGGACGATCCGCCACCGGCTCGAAGAGGCGGCCGCCGGGGTGCCGGTGCGCTACGTCGGCCGGCCCTGGCGGGCGAGCACCGCCGAGGGCTACCCGACCGCGCACGCGCTCGAGCAGGAGCGCATCGCCCTCGCGGCGCTGAGCTTCTGAGCGCTCGCAGCTTCTGGCTGGCGCGGTGCCGGTCGAGCTCCCGGCGCGCGAGCCACGGCCCGTGCCGGCGCGCGAGCGCGAGCAGCTGGCGGCGGCCCGACGGCGGCAGCGTCCACCAGAGGCTCCAGAGGAGCGTCGCCGTCCGGACGGCCCGCGGCTCGGCGACCGGCTCTTGCCTCGGAGATCTGCTCATGCCGGGATTCTCCCTGTCCGGCGGGTCGCTGTAAACCCGGAACTGCCAAGGCGTTAGACTTCCCGCCATGTCGATCAACCACGGGGAAACGCATCCCCACCGAGACGTCGTCGCTCTTCGCCGCGGTGATCCAGGAACACCTCGAGCTCCGACGCCGGAACGCAGCCCTCGAGCACGAGATGCCGCTCGAGCGCTACATGCCCGACGATCCGTTCGAGAACCACCCGCTCTTCAAGACCGAGGAGCAGGCCCGGATCGAGGACACGCTGGACGGCGCCCAGTCGATCGTCGACGAGCCGACCTCGCTCGACTGGCCCGTCATCGACGCCACGTTCGCCGCCGAGCCCACCGTCGAGGACACGGCCGAGGAGCCGGCCGAGCCCTCCGACGAGAGTCTCTGGACGCGCTCGCGCGACTTCGACTGGGGCGACTAGGCGCGGCGACGACCTGCGCCCGGCGACCGCCGGCGCGGCCGACCCCGCCGGGGAGCTATCCGGACGCCTGCAGCCGCCTGCGGGAGAGCGCTCGGCCGGCGGGCGCTGGCCGCCCGCACCGCGGCGGCTACGCTGGGCCCGTGCCCGAGCTGCGGACGTCCGGTTTCTACACGCCGACCGGCGACCAGCCGGCGGCGATCGAGACGCTCGCCGCCGGGCTCGCGGCCGGCGAGCGCTACCAGACGCTGCTCGGCGCGACCGGCACCGGCAAGACCGCGACGATGGCCTGGATCATCGAGAAGATCGGCCGGCCGGCGCTCGTGATCGCGCACAACAAGACGCTCGCGGCGCAGCTCTGCAACGAGTTCCGCGAGTTCTTCCCGACGAACGCGGTCGAGTACTTCGTCTCCTACTACGACTACTACCAGCCCGAGGCCTACGTCCCCCAGGCCGACCTCTACATCGAGAAGGACAGCTCGCGGAACGACGACATCGACCGGCTCCGCCACGCCGCCACCTCGAACCTGCTCAGCCGCCGCGACGTCGTCATCGTCGCCTCGGTCTCCTGCATCTACGGCCTCGGCTCGCCCGAGGAGTACGAGCAGCGGGTCGTCTTCCTGAACGCGGGCGAGGAGCAGGACCGCGACGACGTGCTGCGCAAGCTGGTCGACATCCAGTACGTCCGCAACGACGCGGTGCTCGGGCGCGGCCGCTTCCGGGTCAAGGGCGACGTGCTCGAGCTGCAGCCGGCGCACGCCGAGACGGCCTACCGCATCTCCTTCTTCGGCGACGAGGTCGAGGCGATCACCCACTTCGACCCGCTCACCGGCGAGGTGCTCTCGCGGCTCGACTCGATCACCGTCTTCCCGGCGACCCAGTACGTCACCTCGAAGCCGACGGTCGAGCGCGCCGTCGTCGAGCTGCGCGCCGAGCTTGCCGAGCAGGTGCGGACGTTCGAGGCGGACGGGCGGATGCTCGAGGCCCACCGGATCCGCCAGCGCACCGAGTACGACCTCGAGATGATGCAGGAGCTCGGCTTCTGCAACGGGATCGAGAACTACTCCCGCATCCTCGACGGCCGCCCGCCCGGGTCGGCGCCGCACACGCTGCTCGACTACTTCCCGTCCGACTTCGTCGTCTTCGTCGACGAGTCGCACCAGACGATCCCGCAGATCGGGGGCATGTACGAGGGCGACCGCTCGCGCAAGCAGACGCTCGTCGACTTCGGCTTCCGGCTCCCCTCGGCGCTCGACAACCGGCCGCTTCGCTTCGACGAGTTCCTCGCCAAGGTGCCGCAGCTCGTGCTCGTCTCGGCGACCCCGGGCGCCTGGGAGCTTCGCCACTCGACGCGCGTCGCCGAGCAGCTGATCCGCCCGACGGGGATCGTCGATCCCGAGGTCGAGCTGCGCCCGACCCGCAACCAGATCGACGACCTCCTGAACGAGATCCGCCGCCGCGAGGAGCGGAACGAGCGCACCCTCGTGACGACGCTGACGAAGAAGATGGCCGAGGACCTGACCGACTACCTGCTCGAGGCGGGCGTCCGGGCGCGCTACCTCCACTCGGAGATCGACACGCTCGAGCGGATCCAGATCATCCGCGACCTGCGCCTCGGCGAGTACGACGTGCTCGTCGGCGTCAACCTGCTGCGCGAGGGGCTCGACCTGCCGGAGGTCTCGCTGGTCGCGATCCTCGACGCCGACAAGGAGGGCTTCCTGCGCGGCCAGACCGCGCTCGTCCAGACGATCGGGCGCGCCGCCCGGAACGTGAACGGTCAGGTCCTCATGTACGCCGACAAGCACACCGAGGCGATCCAGCTTCGCGCTCGAGGAGACCGAGCGGCGGCGCGTGCAAGCAGCTCGCCTACAACGAGGAGCACGGGATCGTGCCGACGTCGATCTCGAAGGGCGTCTCCGACATCGCCGAGTTCCTGACGCTCGACGCCCCGCACGTCCCCGCGCGCTCGCGCCGCGGGCGCCAGGTCGAGGGGATGGACCGCGGCGAGCTCGAGAAGCTCGTCGTCACGCTCGAGGAGGAGATGTACCACCGCCGCCGAGGAGCTCCGCTTCGAGTACGCGGCGAAGCTCCGGGACGAGATCAGGGATCTCCGCCGCGAGCTGCTCGCGCTCGACCAGGTCGCCCGCTGAGGCTCAGCCGCGCGGGAAGGTCCGCGTCGCCGAGGTCGCGAAGGCCTCGCCGCGCCACACGTGCGCCTCGATCGTCAGCGCCCGCTCGTCGGCCCGGTGGACGAGGAGCCCGCGGGCCTCGTAGGGCCGCGACGGGCGCGGCCGGCCGAGCCCGGGCGCGGTCGCGAGCACGCAGGCCGCAGCTGGCGCCGGGGACGACCTCGAACTCGCGCCGCTCGGCGACCGTCGCCTGGTGGATGTGGCCGCCGAGGATCAGCTCGGCGCCGGCCCCGGCGAGCCGTGCGAGCAGCCGGCTCCGCCCGGCCACCGGCAGCTTCGTGTTGCGCCACGGCGCTCCGAGCAGCTGGTGGTGCAGCACGACCACGCGGAGCGCCCCGGCGGGCGCCGCTCGCAGGCGGGCCTCGGCCTGCGCGAGGGCGGCAGGCGCGAACGTGGCCGCGCTGGTAGCCCCACGGCGTCACCGAGCAGACGCCGACGACGGCGAGGCCCGGCGACTCGTGCAGGGGCGAGACGGTGCCGAAGCAGCGCTCGAACTCGCGCGAAGGGGCGGGTCAGCCGGCCGGGCGGCAGCGTCGGGATGTCGTGGTTGCCGGGGACGACGAGCGAGGGGCGGCCCGAGTGCGCGCAGGTAGTCGGCCGCCGCCTCGTGCTCGGCGCGCCGGCCGCGGTGGGTGAGGTCGCCGCTCGCGACGACGAGATCGGGCGCGACCCTGGCGATGAGCTCGCCGATCGCACGCTCGAGCGCCGGGTCGTCGAGGCCGTTCCGCGCGCCGAAATGGAGGTCGGACACGTGGAGGATGCACAGCGACACCGTCGAAGCAGGCTACAGTGAGTGGCGTGAAGAACGAGTCCGCCAACGAGATCTTCGACGATCTGTATCTCGGAGTTCGCGCGGGCGGCGCGCTGCGCAAGAAGCGGCGCGGCGAGCTCTGACCGCCGAGGAGGCGGAGGCGCTCGGGCGCTGGCAGGGGCTCTCGGCCTGGCGCAAGGGCCTCGCGATCGGCGGCTTCTCCGCCGGCACCTTCGGACTCGGCTTCACGCTCGGCGGCCTCGTCTTCGGCCGCTGGCGCAAGGCCTAGAGCCCGAGGATTCCGCGATGACCGCGACCCCGGACGGCGGCTTCTCCACCGGCACGCCCGTCCTCGAGGTCGAGGGGCTGAAGACGGAGTTCCACCTCCGCGCCTCGACGGCGCACGCAGTCGACGGCATCTCGTTCACCGTGAACGAGGGCGAGTGCGTCGGCCTCGTCGGCGAGTCCGGCTGCGGCAAGTCGACGACCGGGCTCTCGATCATGAGGCTCCTCCCCGAGGTCGGCCACATCACCGCCGGCTCGATCAAGCTCGCCGGCCGCGAGCTGATCACCTTGCCCGAGCCCGAGATGCGGAAGGTGCGCGGCAACGAGATCGGGCTCGTCCCGCAGGATCCGCTCACCTCGCTCAACCCGACCTGGACGATCGGGCGCCAGATCATGGAGCCGCTCTTCCTGCACCGGGACGTGACGAAAGACGAGGCGCGGGCGCGGGCGCTCGAGGTGCTCGAGCTCGTCGGGATGCCACGGCCGGCCGAGCGTCTCGGCTACTACCCACACCAGCTCTCGGGCGGGCTCCGCCAGCGCGTGATGATCGCCATGGCCCTCGCCTGCGAGCCGAAGCTCCTGATCGCCGACGAGCCGACGACCGCGCTCGACGTCACGATCCAGGCGCAGATCCTGGCGCTGCTCGGCGAGCTGCGCGAGCGCCTGAGGATGGCGGTGATCCTGATCACGCACGACATGGGCGTGATCGCCGCCGAGACCGACCGCGTCATGGTCATGTACGCCGGGAAGATCGCCGAGGGGGCGACAGCCGACGAGCTCTTCGGCGCGATGCGGCATCCGTACTCGGAGGCGCTCCTGAGCTCGATCCCGCGGCTCGACCAGGACCGCACGAAGCCGCTCTACTCGATCCCCGGGCTCGCGCCGCAGCTCACCGCCGAGCTGCCCGGCTGCCGCTTCGCGCCCCGCTGCCGCTACGCCATCGACCGCTGCCGGCTCGAGGACCCGCCGCTGACGACCGCCGACGGGCGCGCGGTGCACACGCGCGAGCATGTCTTCGCCTGCTTCAACCCGGTCAGCGGCCCGGCCGAGCTGCCGCGGGTCGAGATCGCCGCGGCGCGGGAGGCGGAGGAGCAGGTGGCCGCCCGCGAGGTCGTGCTCGAGCTCGACCACCTCTCGAAGGAGTTTCCGGTCACCTCGGGCGCCGTCATCCAGCGCAAGCTCGGCTCGGTCAAGGCCGTCACCGACGTCTCGTTCACGGTCCATCGCGGCGAGACGTTCGGCCTGGTCGGCGAGTCGGGGTGCGGCAAGACGACGATCGGCTGGCTGATCACGGCGCTCGAGCGCCCCACGGCCGGCACGATCCGCTTCGAGGGCGAAGACATGGCGCGGCTGCGCGGGCGGCAGCTGCGCCGGCGCCGCCGCGACCTGCAGCTGATGTTCCAGGACCCGTACGCCTCGCTCGACCCGCGCATGCGGGTCGGCTCGGCGATCGCCGAGCCGCTCGTCGTCCAGAAGCTCGGCTCGGCCCGCGAGCGCAACGCCCGGGTCACCGAGCTGCTCGACGAGGTCGGGCTCTCGCCGAAGGCGGCCGAGCTCTACCCGCACGAGTTCTCGGGCGGCCAGCGCCAGCGGATCGGCCTCGCGCGCGCGCTCGCGCTCAACCCGAAGCTGATCGTCGCCGACGAGCCGGTCTCGGCGCTCGACGTCTCGATCCAGGCGCAGATCCTCAACCTGATGAAGGCGCTGCAGGCGGCGCACGGCCTCACCTACATCGTCATCTCGCACGACCTCGCCGTCGTCAAGTACCTCGCCGACACGATCGCGGTCATGTACCTGGGCAAGCTCGTCGAGGTCGGTCCCGCCGAGGCGATCTACGCCGAGACGGTCCATCCGTACACCCGGGGGCTGATCGAGACGATTCCGGTGCCCGACCCGGTTCTCGCCCGCTCCCGGCCGGGCGCCGCGGTCAAGGGCGAGCTCCCGTCGGCGATCACGCCGCCCTCGGGCTGCCGCTTCCGCACGCGCTGCCCGTACGCCAAGGAGATCTGCGCCGAGGAGGAGCCGCCGCTGCGGCCCTTCGGCACGGGCCACCTGGCCGCCTGCCACTTCCCGCTGCGCGATCCGGCCCGCAACGGCAGCTCCGCGGCCGCCTAGCAGCGACCGCCGGCGCCCGCCCGCGACCGGCCCGAGCCCGCCGCCGGCGAAGCTCGCGCAGAGCGCGTGGATCGGCTTGACACCGGCGAGCACGGCCGCGGCCATTCCGTCCGGCACGCTCCCGATCGCGCCGCGGATACCCGCGAGCGGCCACGCTGCGAGCTCCGCCGGGCCCGCGGGCGCAGGGCGGAACCGGTCTCGGAGCGAGCCGAGCGTCAGCGGTGCCGGGAGCCGCTTGCGGGGCCTGGCGCCGGGGCTCGGCGGCTCCACGCCCGTGGTGGGCGACACGTCGCCGGGGATCAGCCACCTCCACCGCTCGCAAACACGACCTCGTCCCGTTCAGACGGGCGCGATGCCAGCCGTCGCCGCAGGCTCGTTCACTGCTGCCGCGGAAACGACCGAGCGGTCGTCTTCGGGCGCCCCGTTCGCAGCGGGGAGTCGCTAGCGGCGCTGGAGCCGGACTTCGAAGGAGTCGCGGAGCGCGTCGCCGACGAAGTTGAAGGCGACGACGACGAGCACGATCGCGACGCCCGTCGGGATGATCTGCCACCAGTACCCGTCGTAGGCGTAGTTGACGCCGTCGGCGAGCATCGAGCCCCAGTCGGTCAGGGGTGCCGGCACGCCGAGTCCGAGGAACCCGAGCGCGGCGAGGAGGAGGATCGCGTCGGCGACCTGGAAGGTCGCGTTGACCATGATCGTCCCGATCGTGTTCGGGATGATGTGGCGGATGACGATCCGTGGGCCGCTGCCGCCCATCACCCTGACCGCCATCACGTACTCGCGTGTCCGCAGTGTCAGCGTCTCGCCGCGGATCAGCCGCGCCGGCACGAGCCAGGCGGTGAATCCGATCACGTAGATCAGGATCGACAGCGACGGCTGGAAGATGACGGCGAGGACGATGACGAGGAAGAGGAGTGGGACCGAGAGGACGACGTCGACGATGCGCATCATCAGCCCGTCGAGCCAGCCGCCGAAGAAGCCCGAGATCGCACCGAACAGCACCCCGACCACGGTGGCGATCGCGGCTGCGGCGAAGCCGACCTCGAGCGAGACCTGGCCTCCGTACATGATCCGGCCGAGCATGTCGAAGCCGCTCTGGTCGGTGCCGAGCGGGTACTGGGCACTCGGCGGGGCATTCTGGGTCGAGTAGAGGAGCGCGTCCTGCGTGCTCGTCTGGTTGGTCGGGTAGATGATCGGTCCGACGAAGCAGAAGAGCACCATCAGGACGATCACGGCGGCGCCGATGACCGCGAGCTTGTTCTCGATGAAGACACGCAGGTACTGCCGCGCGAGGCCGCCGCTCTTGGTCGCCTCGCCGCCGGCGGGGAGACCGTCGGGCTCGGCCTCCTCGACGACCCCGCCCATGCCGGTGACGGCGGTCGGAACCTGGCTAGCCATACCGCACTCTCGGGTCGGCGACCGAGTAGAAGACGTCGGCGAGCAGCGAGCCGACCACGGTCGCGATCGCCGCGACGAACGTCGTTCCGAGCAGGAGCGGGACGTCGGTGTTGATCGCCGCCTGGTAGGTGAGGAGGCCCATGCCCGGGTAGTTGAAGACGGTCTCGGTGATGATCGCGCCGCCGACGATCACCGGCAGCGAGAGCCCGAGCAGCGTGATGATCGGGATGAGGGCGTTCCGGAGCGCATGGCGGTAGAGCACCCGCCGGTTGCTCGCGCCCTTGGCGCGGGCGGTGCGGATGTAGTCCTGCGTCATCGCCTCCATCATCGAGGAGCGCATGTAGCGCGAGAAGGCGGCGATCGTGATCGTCGACAGCGTGATCACGGGCAGGATGAGATCCTGCCACTCGGAGAGAATGCCCCTGATGCTGTCGGCCTGCGGCGCCTCGGGCGAGAACCAGCCGAGGTCGATCGCGAAGTAGAGGATCAGCATCTGCCCGAGCAGGAAGGCCGGCATCGCGTAGCCGATGAACGCCCCGCCGGTGACCGCGTAGTCGATCGGCTTGTTGCGCCGGATGACCTGGAGGACGCCGAGCGGCACGGCGACGACCACCGCGAAGATCGTCGAGATGCCGACGAGGAGCAGTGTCTTCGGCAGCTTGCCCTGGATCTCGGAGAGGACGGACTGGTTCTCCTTGTAGGAGTAACCGAGGTTCAGGTGGAGGACGAGGCCCTTGACGTACTCGTAGAACTGCTGCCAGATCGGCAGGTCGTACCCGTTGACCTTGTTGAAGTTGTCGATCTGGATCGAGGTCGCGCGCTGGCCGAGCGCGGCGCGGGCGGGGCCGCCCGGGATGATGTGCGAGAGGAGAAAGACCAGCAGCGTCACGCCGAAGACGACGATGATCGCCTGGACGACGCGGCGGATCAGGTAGCCGGTCATGTCGGTGGGTGCGGTCCCGGAAGTGCTGTCGCCGGGCGCCGGCGGCATGCGCTGCCGGCGCCCGAGACGTTAACCGGATGTTACTTCGTGAAGTACCAGTTTTCCGGGTTGATCGCGAGGAGCGGGTTGAGCGGCGTCGCTCCGGCGAGGTTCTTCTGTATCTCGACGATCTGGAACGCCTGATTGGGCTGCCAGACGACCGGCAGGTTCTTGGCGAGGTAGTTCTCGTAGGCCGAGAGGCTCGCGTCGCCGTAGTTCGTCTCCTTGATCAGGCGGTCGGCTGTCGGGTCGGAGTACGACCCGTTGTTCGAGCCGGCGCCCGTCTGGAAGAGGAACTCACCGCTCGGGTAGTAGTCGGGCGAGTAGACCCAGCCGCCGCCCCAGTCCTCCATCTCCCAGGTGCAGCTTGCACCCGAGCACGGCGCCGCTGCGCCGATGACCGTGTCGAAGCTGCCGGTGGTCAGGGTGATGTTGATCCCGGCCTGGGCCCACGATGCCTTCTCGGCGGTCAGCTCCTGCTCCTCGGAGGGGCCGTTGTTGACGTACTGGAGCGTGAAGCTGAGCGGCGTCCCGGCGGGCACGCCGCACAGCGACGCGGTCTCGCAGGTGGTCGTCCCGTTCGGGGCGACCTTCCAGCCGTGCGAGCTCAGCAGCTCGGTCGCCTTCTGGACGTCGTAGCTGTAGGGATTCTCCTGCTCGTACGAGGTCGCGAAGATGTTCTTCGGCAGAACGGGCACGGGGCCGTAGGTGGGCACCGCGTAGTTCTTGTAGATCTTCTCGAGGTAGAGGGGCTGGTCGACGAGCAGCTGCATCGCCTGGCGGAAGTAGAGCTGCTTGAAGATCGTCCCGGCCTCACCGCCGTCCCCGGTCGAGTTGTAGTTGATCGGGAAGTAGTTGATCCCCCACGAGTACCAGGGCGTCATGTTGAAGCTGCCCGCGATGCGCGGGTTGTTCGCGGCCGGCTCGGTCGGGCTCTTCGCCGGGGCCGTCACGTCCTCGGGCGGCAGGAACCCGGAGGTCACCTTGCCGCCGACGAGGGCGTTGAACTCGGCCCCGGTCGAGGTGAACGGCAGCTCGACGAACTTCGCGAGCGTCGGCTTGACCGGGCCCGAGTAGGTCGGGTTCGGCACCATCGTCACGTTGCCGTTGCCGTCGAACGAGCTCAGCTTCCACGGACCGTCGACGACCTGCCAGATCGGGTTGGTCGCGTACGTCTTCAGCGAGTTGTTCGGCGCCTTCGGGTCGGCCGGATCGAAGCCCGACTCCTTCGAGAGGAAGGTGTAGACCGCCGCGCACGACTTGGCGGCCGCCGAGGTCGGATCCATGCTCTTGCCGGACTTCGCGGTCACCGATCTTCACCGTCACCTTGGAGTAGGCCGAGGTGCCGCAGGCCTGGCTGCCGGACTTCTGGCCTGTCGCGGCGACGTCCCACGCCATCGGGAAGGGGGTGATCTGCGAGAGCTCGTTGTAGGTGTACCAGAGCGAGTTGACCGTGCCCGTCGTCTTCAGCGACGACGGTCGTCGAGTTCGGTGCCGTCACCGAGGAGAGGTCGTCGGGCATCGCGCCGGGCGTGTAGCCGGCCCAGTTGTAGCGCTCGACCTTGTCGATGTTGAGCCAGAAGACGACGTCCTGCGCGGTCAGCTTCTCGCCGTTCGAGAACTTGTACGGCTTCAGCTTCATCGTCACCTCGGTGCCGTTGTTGCTGTAGACCGGGTTCTGGGCGAGCGAGAGCGACGAGTTCAGCGTCGGCTGCCCACCCGTTCCGAACCAGTAGAGCGGCCGGTACATCAGCTGCTGGAACTGCGGAATGTTCGTGACGCTGAAGAACTGGAATCCCATGAACGGGAAGATGTAGTTCGGAGTCGCCTGGGGCCCTTCGGCGAAGTACGCCGTTCCGCCCTGCACCTTTGTGACATGTGACGGGGTCGCCGTCGAATCGGCGGCAGCGACGAGCGCGACCAACACCGCGCCTGCCGCGAGTGCCGCCGACTTCCTACGGAGCACCCCGTGTCGCCTCGAAAACGCTTGCATCGTGCCTCCTGACTTGACGCGCACGATCCGCCAGGGATCGTCGCGAACGTTTGAAAGTCCCAGAATTCAGTTAGACGCCTTGACTCTAGACTTGTTTCGCAAAACCTGTTTCGCGGAGAGGGTCAAAATGCCTCTCCGGGCGAACGTCCGTTCGCTCGGTAGAATGGACGGCCGCATGGCCGCCGACGAGCTCGTTGTCCACGGCGCCCGGGAGCACAACCTGAAGGACATCACCGTCCGGCTCCCGCGCAGCGCGCTGATCTGCATCACCGGGCTCTCCGGCTCCGGGAAGTCGAGCCTTGCCTTCGACACGATCTACGCCGAGGGCCAGCGGCGCTACGTCGAGTCGCTCTCGGCCTACGCGCGCCAGTTCCTGCAGATGATGGAGAAGCCCGACGTCGACTCGATCGACGGGCTCAGCCCGGCGATCTCGATCGACCAGAAGACGACCTCGCGCAACCCGCGCTCGACCGTCGGCACCGTCACCGAGATCTACGACTACCTGCGCCTGCTCTACGCGCGGGTCGGGCAGGCCGCACTGCCCGGTCTGCGGGCGGCCGATCGCCGGGCAGTCGGTCGACTCGATCGTCGAGCAGATCCTGGCGCTGCCCGAGGGGACGCGCTTCACGGTCAACGCGCCGGTCGTGCGCGACCGCAAGGGCGAGTTCCGCGACCTGTTCGAGCAGCTCCGCAACGAGGGCTTCACGCGCGTCAAGGTCGACGGCGAGCAGCACCTGCTCGAGGAGCCGCCGGCGCTCGACAAGAAGTTCAAGCACACGATCGAGGTCGTCGTCGACCGGCTCGTCATGCAGCGACGACCTGCGCGCTGCGCCTGACCCAGTCGGTCGAGACGGCGGTCGCGCTCGCCGAGGGGCTCGTCAGCGATCGACCTGGTCGAGACCGGCGAGTCGCCGCACCTACTCGGAGCGGTTCGCCTGCCCCGAGCACGGCGTCTCGCTGCCCGAGCTCCAGCCGCGCATCTTCTCGTTCAACTCGCCGCACGGCGCCTGCCCGCGCTGCACCGGCCTCGGCGCGCAGCAGGAGATCGACCCCGACCTGCTCGTGCCCGACCCGAGCCTCTCGATCAACGAGGGCGCGCTCGTGCCGTGGGCGGTCGGCAACTCGAGCTTCTACGAGTCGGTGATCCAGGCGATCGCCGACCGCTACGAGATCGCCGACCGACAGGCCCTGGCAGGAGCTCTCGCGAGCAGCAGCAGGGCTACTTCCTCGAACGGCACCAACGGCGAGCAAGGTCTACGTCACCTACCGCAACCGGATGGGCCGCCGGCGCGCCTACACGATCGCGTTCGAGGGGATCGTCGCCTCGCTCGAGCGCCGCTACCGCGACACCGACAGCTCGACCCAGCGCGAGCGGATCGAGGAGTACATGTCGTTCCGGCCCTGCCCGGCCTGCAAGGGCGCGCGCCTGAAGCCCGAGGTGCTCGCGGTCACCGTCGGCGAGCGCAACATCCACGAGTTCACGCAGCTCTCGGTCACCGCGGCGCTGCGCTTCCTCGACCAGCTCGAGCTGACCGCCGACCGAGGAGCTGATCGGCGCGCGGATCGTCAAGGAGATCCGCGAGCGGCTGAGCTTCCTCGACAACGTCGGCGTCGGCTACCTCGCGCTCGACCGCGCCTCGGCGACGCTCTCGGGCGGCGAGGCGCAGCGGCTCCGGCTCGCGACCCAGATCGGCTCGCAGCTCGTCGGCGTCCTCTACATCCTCGACGAGCCGTCGATCGGGCTGCACCAGCGCGACAACGACCGGCTGATCGGCACGCTCGAGCGGCTGCGCGACCTCGGCAACACGGTGCTCGTCGTCGAGCACGACGAGCAGATGATGCGCAGCGCCGACTGGCTCGTCGACATGGGGCCCGGGCGCGGGCGAGCACGGCGGCCACGTCGTCGCCGAGGGCCCGGCGGCGAAGGTCGAGCGGAACCGCAAGTCGATCACCGGGCAGTTCCTCTCCGGCGCGCGCGAGATCGCGGTGCCCGACGCGGCGCGACGGACGACAACGGCGTCTTCGCCGTGCGCGGCGCCGCGCAGCACAACCTGAAGGGGATCGACGTCGAGTTCCCGATCGGCCGGTTCATCGCCGTCACCGGCGTCTCCGGCTCGGGCAAGTCGACGCTCGTCAACGAGATCGTCTACAAGGCGCTCGCGAACCGGCTGTCAGAAGATGCGGGTGAAGCCGGGCGAGCACGAGCTCGGTCGAGGGGATCGAGGCGTTCGACAAGGTGATCGAGATCGACCAGCGCCCGATCGGCCGCACGCCGCGCTCGAACCCGGCGACCTACACCGACCTCTTCACCCACATCCGCGAGCTCTACTCGCTCACCCCGGACGCGAAGGTGCGCGGCTACAAGCCGGGCCGGTTCTCGTTCAACGTCAAGGGCGGCCGCTGCGAGACCTGCAAGGGCGACGGGCAGATCAAGATCGAGATGCACTTCCTGCCCGACGTCTACGTCCCCTGCGAGACCTGCAAGGGCCGGCGCTACAACCGCGAGACGCTCGAGGTGCGCTTCAAGGGCAAGACGATCGCCGACGTGCTCGAGATGTCGGTCGAGGAGGCGCTGCGCTTCTTCGCGAAGATCCCGAAGATCCGCCGCCGGCTGCAGACGCTGCACGACGTCGGGCTCGACTACATGACGCTCGGCCAGCCGGCGACGACGCTCTCGGGCGGCGAGGCGCAGCGGGTCAAGCTCGCGGCCGAGCTCGGCAAGGTCGCGACCGGCCGCACGCTCTACATCCTCGACGAGCCGACGACGGGCCTCCACTTCGCCGACATCGAGAAGCTGCTCGAGGTGCTCCAGCGGCTCGTCGACAGCGGCAACACGGTGCTCGTGATCGAGCACAACCTCGACGTGATCAAGCAGGCCGACTGGCTCGTCGACCTCGGCCCCGAGGGCGGCGAGGCGGGCGGCGAGGTGGTCGCCACCGGCACGCCGGAGCAGGTCGCGGCGGCCGACGGGCTCGTACACCGGCCGCTTCCTGCGCGCCGCTGCTCGAGCGCGGCACGCCGTCGCGGCCGGCGTAGGCTTCCGGCGATGCGAGCCGCGGCAGAAGCGACGCGTCTACATCATCGCTCGCGGCGGTCGCTGATCGCTCCTCTTCGCGGCCGGCGTCGCTCTACGGGCTACATCGGGCGGAAGACGCCGATCTGCCCGAACGGCAAGCCGCCGGTCGCCCAGCAGGCAGACGACATGGGCCAGGTCACGTACCTCTGCACGAACGGCATCACCGTCACGAACTAGCCGCCGTGCGGGCGAATCGACCGTCACGCGGCAGACGCTGACCCGATGCGCGAGTGGTGGCTGCGCACCCTGCTCGTGCTCTCGGCGCCGAGCGCGGTCTTCGTCGCGCTGCGCGACGACAGCGGCGAGGAGGCGGCGCGAGCGCGTCGGAGCCGGTGCTCGCGATCGTGCTCCTCGCCGGGATCGCCTTCGTGCTCTCGACGCGCGCGACGGCGCACATCATGGACTCGACGACGGCCCGACTACGACGGGCTGCTCGTCGCCGTCTGGGCGTTCCTCGCCGGCGGCCTCTTCGGCGCGCTCGGCTACTGGCTGCTCGGCGCGGCTGCTCCACGGCTCGGCCGTCGGCGCTCGGCTCGCAGGGCTCCTTCCGGCGCAGCCGGCACGTGCTCGCGTTCGCGGCGGTGCCGGTCGTGCTCTCGCTCCTGCTCTGGCCGGTCGAAGCTCGCGCTCTACGGCGAGCTGCCTCTTCCACGCCGGCGGCGCCGACGCCGGTACCGGCGGCGACGGTCTTCGCGCTCGCTCTCGCTCGGCTTCCTCGCCTGGTCGGCTCTGCCTGCTCGTCATCGGCGTCCGCGCCGTGCACGGCTGGACGGGCTCGGGCGCGCGCCTCGCCGCGGCCGCCGCGCCGGTCGCGATCGGCGCGGCCGTCTACCTGCTCTGACGCGCGCGGCCGGCGAGCGCGGCCTCGAACCGCTCGAGCTCCGCGTCCGGGATCGAGTAGGTGTGCTGCTCCTCGGGGAACGCGCCGTCGCGCACGTCGGCCGACGTAGGCGGCGAGCGCCGTCCGCGATCTCGTCGGCGAGCTCGGCGTAGCGCTTGACGAAGCGCGGCGTCTGGCCCGGGTAGAGCCCGAGCAGGTCGTGCCAGACGAGCACCTGCCCGTCGCAGCCGGCGCCGGCGCCGATCCCGATCGTCGGCACCTCGAGCGCGCTCGGTGATCCGCGGCGGCGACCGGCGCCGGCACCGCCTCGAGCACGATCGCGAAGCAGCCCGCCTCCTCGAGCGCGAGCGCGTCGTCGTAGAGCTCGAGCGCGGCCGTCGGCGGTGCGGCCCTGCGCGCGGAAGCCGCCGAGCTTCGTCGCCGACTGCGGCGTCAGCCCGACGTGGCCCGACGACGCCGATGTTCGACTCGGCGATCGCGCGGACGCGCGACGACCATCCGGCCGGCGCCCTCGAGCTTGACGAGGTCGGCGCCGCCCTCCTTCACCATCCGGATCGCGCTCGCCGACCGCCTGCTCGTCGGAGACCTCGTAGCGAGCCGAACGGGAGGTCGCCGACGACGAGCGGCCGGCGCGCCGCGCGCGTGACCGCGCGGGTGAGGAAGATCATCTCGTCGAGGGTCACCGGCACCGTCGACTCGTGGCCGAGCATGACCATCGCGGCCGTGTCGCCGACGAGGACGAGCTCGACGCCGGCCTCGTCGGCGAGCGCGCGCCGAGGGCGCGTCGTAGGCGGTGACCATCGCGATCTTGTCGCCGCGGCGCTTCATCTCGCGCGAGCTCGCGGCAGCGCCAGCTTGCCGGGCGCCGGGCGCCGAGGTCCGGGCAGGCGCGGACGGGTGCTCATTCGCGTCCCGCCGCGAGCAGGACGTTGTCGATCAGGCGGGTCGCCGCCGACGGCGGCGGCGACGGCGAGCGTCGGGCCGTCGAGATCGGCGACCGCGACGTAGTCGGGCTCGATCCCTGCCGCGGCGAGGACGGCGCGGGCCCGCGTCCGGGTCGCGCGGTCGCGAGCGCCCGCGGGATCGCGAGCGCGCGGCGCCGCTCGTCGGCCGAGAGCCGGCGCGTTGCGCGAGGAGAGCGCGAGGCCGTCGCGCTCGCGCACGGTCGGCGACGACGCGGATCTCGAGCTCGAGGTTCGAGGTCGCGAACGAGCTGCTTGACGACCGCGACCTGCTGGGCGTCCTTGCGGCCGAAGTAGGCGACGTGCGGGCGCGACGAGCGTAGAACAGCTTCAGGCAGACGGTGGCGACGCCGCGGAAGTGGCCGGGCCGGTGCTCGCCCTCGAGGCCGAGCGGCCGCCCCCGCGGGCTCGACCCAGGTCGCGAAGCCGGGCGGGTAGAGCTCCGCCGCCGCCGGGGCGAAGAGCGAGGTCGACGCCCGGCGGCCTCGGCGACCGCGGCGTCGGCGCGCGAGGTCGCGCGGGTAGGCGGCGAGGTCGGCCGGCGTCGGCGAACTGGGCCGGGTTGACGAACACGCTCGCGACGACGAGGTCGCACTCGGCCCGCGCGGCGCGCGAGCAGCGCCACGTGGCCCGCGTGGAGCGCGCCCATCGTCGGCACGAGGCCGACGCGGCCGCGCCGCGCGCAGGGGCGCGAGCGCGCGCCGCAGCTCGGCGATCGTGTGCGCAGCGTCTTCATCGGATCTGCGGCTCCAGTTCCGCGAGGCGGATACCGGGCACCGACAAGCATAGCCGCCGGTCCGTCCGACCCGGAGCGCACGATCCCGGCGTGCAGGTTTCGCTGGAAGCCGCGCTGCTAGCCTGAGGCCCGGATGCCGATCTACGAATACGTCTGCATGAGCTGCGAGTCGCACTTCGAGGAGCTCGTCCGTCACGACGAGAGCCCCGCCTGCCCCGACTGCGGGTCGACGAAGGCGAAGCGGCAGTTCTCGGTGTTCGCGGCTCACGGCCTCAGCACGCAGCCCAGCTTCGCCGGCGAGCCCGGCTCGGGCGGCGCGTCGAGCGGCGGTTGCTGTGGCGGGAGCTGTGGCTGCGGCCATTGACGGTCTCAGCGGCGAGGCGCCGCTCGCCGCGCTCGCGGACGCCGTCGCCGGCTGCACGCGCTGCCCGCTCGCGGCGACCCGGACCCAGGTCGTGTTCGGGTCCGGCTCGCCGACCGCCGACCTGATGTTCGTCGGCGAGGCGCCCGGGCTTCCACGAGGACAAGCAGGGCGTCCCGTTCGTCGGCGCCGCCGGACAGCTGCTCGCGCAAGCTGCTCGCCGGGATCGGCCTCTCCCGCGAGGACGTCTACATCTGCAACGTGCTCGAAGTGCCGGCCGCCCGGGAACCGCGACCCGCTGCCGGAGGAGATCGAGGCCTGCGAGAGCCACCTCTTCCGCCAGATCGAGCTGATCGAGCCGCAGGTCGTCGCGACGCTCGGCAACTTCGCGACGAAGCTCCTCTCGGGCAAGCCGGACGGGATCACCCGCGTCCACGGCCGCGAGCAGGAGGTCACGCTCGGCGGCTCGCGCGTGCTCCTCTACCCGATCTTCCACCCGGCCGCCGCGCTCTACACCCCGCGGATGCTCGACGTGCTGCAGGCCGACTTCGAGCGCCTGCCCGAGCTGCTCGGCCGCGAGGTCGCGGCGGCGCCGCCGGTCGCCCTCGCCGCCGGAGCCCGCGCGCGAGCCCGCCGCGGTCCAGCTCGGCCTCTTCTAGCCCCGGCGCGATCGCGTGGCGAGCTCCGCGCCGGATCGAGAGCTGCCGTCCGACGGTCCGAGACCGAGGCCGCCGGCGGCGCGGCTCGCCCGGGCGCTCGCACGCCGGCGACGTCGTCGGCGTCGCCGGCGAGCTCGGCGCCGGCAAGACGACCTTCGTCCGCGGCGCCTGCCGCGCGCTCGGCGTCACCGCGCCGGTGACGAGCCCGACCTTCACGATCGGCCACCGCTACGAGGGGCGCCGTGCCGGTCGCGCACCTCGACCTCTACCGCCTCGCCGGGCTCTCGGATCGAACGGTGGGGCGATCTCGAGCCCTACTTCGATGGCACGATTACCTTCGTCGAGTGGCCGGAGCACGCGGGCGGCTCGCTCCCGCGGCTGCGTGCCACCGTCACCCTCGCCCACCTCGACCCGACCCACCGGAGCATCACGATCGACAGTGACGACGATCTTCGCCTTTGACACCGCGACGACGACCGCGACCTGCGCGCTGCTCCGGGACGGCGAGCTGCTCGGCGAACGGTCGACCGAGGCCCGCGCCGTGCTCGCCGCGGCCGACGAGCTCCTGCGCGGGGCGGCGCTCCGACCGGCCGAGCTCGACGGCGATCGTCGTCGGCACCGGCCCCGGGAGCTTCACCTCGATCCGGATCGGGCTCGCGACGGCGCGCGGCCTCGCGCTCGCGCTCGGCCTCCCCGCCGCGGGCGTCTCGACCCTGGAGGCCTTCGCCGGCGGCGTCCCGGTGATCGACGCCCGCCGCGGCGAGGTGTTCAGCGTCGGCCCGACCGTCGGGCCGTCCCGAGGAGCTCGCCGTCGCCGGGCTGCGCCTCGTCGGCGACGGCGCCGTCCGCTACCGCGAGCTCTTCGAGGCCGCCGGCGCCGAGGTCCCTCCCGACGACGACGCGGCGCACCTGCCCGCGGCCGCCCTGCTCGCCGCCCGGGCCGGCGCGTTCGGGCCGGCCGAGGCGATCGAGCCGCTCTACCTGCGCGCCCCCGACGCGGTCGCGAGCCGATGACCGCGATCGCGATCGACATCCGCCGGCTCGGCCTCTCCGACCTGAACGCGATCGAGGCGATCGAGCAGCGCGCCTACCGGACACCCTGGTCGCGCTCGATGTTCGCCTCCGAGCTCGCCAAGGGCTCGTCGATCTGCCTCGGCGCCTTCGAGGGCGACCAGCTGGTCGGCTACGTCGTCAACTCCCGCTACGTCGACGCGTGGCACGTGATGAACGTCGCCGTCGACCCGGACCAGCAGCGCCGCGGGATCGCGACGCGCCTGCTCGAGCACCTGTTCGAGCTGACGCGAGACGACCAGCGGCGCGGCTACACCCTCGAGGTCCGCGTCTCGAACAAGGACGCGATCGGCCTCTACGAGAGCCTCGGCTTCGTCCGCCAGGGCCTCCGCCGCGGCTACTACACCGACAACCGCGAGGACGCGCTGATCATGTGGCGCGACCCCGACGCCGGAGCCTGACCGCGGCGGTGGCGGGCACGGGGAGCCCGGAGCCACGCGCCGGGGCAGGACGGTGATCCTCGGGATCGAGACGTCCTGCGACGAGACCGCCGCCGCGGTCGTCGACCTCGACGGGCAGATCCACGCGAACGTCGTCAGCTCGCAGGCCGACCTGCACGCCCGCTACGGCGGCGTCGTCCCCGAGCTCGCCTCGCGCCGCCACCTCGAGCTGATCTCGCCGGTGATCGGCGAGGCGCTCGTCCGGGCGGGCGCCTCGCTCGACGATATCGGGGCCGTCGCCGTCACGGCCGGGCCCGGGCTGATCGGAGCGCTGCTCGTCGGGCTCGCGGCGGCGAAGGCGATCGCCTGGGCGCGCGGCCTGCCCCTGCGGCCGGTCAACCACCTGCACGGCCACGTCGCCTCGCTCTACCTGCGGCCGCTCGACCTGCAGCCGCCGTTCACCTGCCTGCTCGCGAGCGGCGGCCACACCCTCCTGCTCGAGGTCCGCGGCCGCGGCTGGGACGAGGTGAGCGTGCTCGGGACGACGCGCGACGACGCCGCCGGCGAGGCGTTCGACAAGGGTGCCCGGCTGCTCGGCCTGCCCTACCCGGGCGGCGCGGCGATCGACCGCCTCGCCCGCGAGGGCGATCCCGGCGCCTACTCCTTCCCGGTCGCGCGCGTCGCGGGTCTCGACTTCTCGTTCTCGGGGCTGAAGACCGCGCTCCTCTACGCCGTCCGCGACCTCGGCCCGGACGAGCTCGCGCGCCGGCGGGCCGACCTGGCGGCGAGCTACCAGCGGGCGATCGTGCGGGCCCTCGTCGAGCGGGTCGAGGCGGCCGGCGGCGAGCGCCTCGCGATCGTCGGCGGCGTCGCCGCCAACTCGGAGCTGCGCGCGGCGCTGCCCGGGGCGTTCGCGGCCCCGCTCACCCTCTGCACCGACAACGCCGCGATGATCGCCTCCGCCGGCCGCTACACGAGGACCGTCCCCTCGCCCGAGTACCTTGCCCTCGATGCGTTCGCGTCGGGGCTCTGAGCTCGTCCTGCTGCTCCTGCTCGCGGCGATCGCCACCGCCGCCTGGCTGACCGTCCGCGGCTCGCCGACCCCGGCGCCGCCGGCGGCGCCTGCCGCCGCCGGCTCCTGGAGCGGGCTCGTCGGGCCGCCCCGCCCGGCGGTCGCGCTCGGCAACCGGATGATCGTCGTCCTCCGCACGCCCTCGGTCGCCCAACGTGTCGCCAGGACCGGATTCGCGAGCGAGCCGGCCGAGCGCCGCTGGACCGCCGAGGCGTTCGCCGCCCAGCAGCAGGTGCTGACCCAGCTCGCGCGACACGGCCTGACGACGCACCCCGACTACAGCTACGCGCGCGTGCTCGACGGCTTCTCGGCCGTCCTCGACCCCCGCGCCGTTGCGCTGCTCGAGGCGAACCCCGAGATCGCCGGCGTCTACCCGGTCCGGGTCGCCTACCCGGCGGCGCTCGCATCGCTCCCGACGGGCGCGGCGCCGGGCGTGCCGGCCGACGGGCTGCCGGGCTTCGACGGGACCGGGATCACGGTCGCGCTCCTCGACACGGGCGTCGACCTCGCCCAGCCCTACCTCGGCGGTCGGGTCGAGCCCGGGATCGACATCGTCGGCGGCACCGACACGGCGGCCGCTCAGCGCGATCCGCAGAGCCCGCACGCGCCCGAGCGGCACGGAACCGAGCTGGCCGGCCTGCTCGTCGGCTCCGGCGGCCCGGGCGGCATCCACGGTGCCGCGCCGGGAGCGACCGTCCTGCCGATCCGCGTCGCCGGCTGGCAGCCCACCGCGAGCGGACACGACGCGGTCTATGCGCGCTCCGACCAGGTGATCGCGGGGCTCGAGCGGGCGGTCGACCCGAACGACGACGGCGACACCCACGACGCCGTCCGGGTCGCGCTGCTCGGGGTCGTCGAGCCGTTCGCGTCGTTCCCCGACAGCCCCGAGGCCGAGGCGGTCGCCGGTGCGCTCGCCCTCGACGTGCTCGTGGTCTCCCCGGCCGGCAACGACGGCGTCGCCGGCCCGCTGTACGGGTCGATCGCGGGCCCGGGCGGCTCGCCGGCCGCCCTGACGGTCGGCGCGGCCGACTCCCGCCCGGAGACCTCGACGGTCAGGGTCGTCTTCCGCCAGGGGCTCGCCGTCCTCGCCGATGCGCCGCTGCCCCTGCTCGGGACGACGGCGCCGGGCTCGCCGCTCGACCTCGAGCTGGCGGCGCCCGGTCTCGGAGCGCTCAGGGGCAAGGCGGCGCTCCTGCCCGCCGGTGGCGATCCGGCCGCCGCCGTTGCCGCGGCGGTCGGCGACGGCGCCGGCGCCGTGCTCCTCTACGGCCGCTCACTGCCGCCGGGCGCTCTCGGCGACACCGCCGTTCCCGTCGTCGGGGTGCCGGCGGTGACGGCGCGCGCGGCCCTCGCCGCGATCCGCCGGCGCTTCCTGATCGTCGCGACGCTCGGGCAGGCCAGGACGACCCCGAATCCGGCCGCCGGACGCGTCGCGCCGTTCTCCTCGCGCGGCCTCACCTACGGCGGACTGCCCGCCCCGCAGCTGACCGCACCCGGGGTCGGGCTGGAGACCTCGGCTCCGGGCGGGGCCCGCGACGGGGAGCCGGCGTTCACCCAGGTCACGGGGACGAGCGCCGCGGCCGCCGCCGCGGCCGGCGCGGCGGCGCTGCTCGCCCAGGCCCGGCCGGGTCTCTCGGCCGCCGAGCTCGGCAGCCTCCTCGCCGGCTCGGCCCGTTCCGTCGGCGGGGCTCTCGACACGGGTGCGGCGGCCGTCGGCGAGGTGGCGGCCTCGGCGACGGCCCTCTCGTTCGGGCCGTGGAACGGACGCCACTTCCACCAGACGACCTCGCTCGCCGTCTGGAACGTCTCGAGCCGCCGGCTCAGGCTCTCGGTCGGCGCGGGCTCCGCCTTCGTCTCGGCCGAGCCGGCAAGCCTCGTGCTCGCGCCGGGGGCGTCGGCGACGGTGCAGGTGACCGCGCGCGCTGCCACCGCTCCGGCGCTCGCCGTCCTCGGCGGCGCCCTGGCGGTCAGGCCGCGCGGCGGTCAGGCGCTCCGGATTCCCTGGGCGATCGTGTTCCACGCGCCCGCCGGCCCGCTCGTCGGTCCTGCGCGCGTCGCGCCGACGGCGTTCGCGCCGTCCGACACCGATCCGGCCGTGCTGACGGTCGTGGCCGGGAGGGTCGGCGGGGGCTCGCGCGTCGAGATCGAGCCGGTCGCGCGGCTCGACGTCCTCCTCTACTCCGGCGACGGCACCTACCTCGGGGTGCTGGCGCGCGCCCGCGACCTCCTGCCCGGCGTCTACCGCTTCGGCCTCACCGGCCGCGGGCCGGGCGGCGCCACGCTCGCCCCGGGCAGCTACCAGATCAGGCTGAACGCCTGGCCGGTGCTCGGGGGAGCGGTGAGCCGGGCCCGGGCCGGCTTCCGGATACAGTAGGCGCCCGTCCGGGCACGGAGCCCGCGAAGCCCGATGAGCACTCCCGCCGAGAGCCCCTTTCGGATCGCCCAGCGGCAGCTACGGAACGTTGCCGAGGCCTTCGCGATCGACGACGACCTCGATCGAGGTCCTCTCCGAGTGCAAGAAGGCGGTCGAGGTCTCGATCCCGACGACGATGGACGACGGCTCGGTGCGGATCTTCACCGGCTTCCGGGTGACCCACAACGTCGCGCGCGGGCCCTCGAAGGGCGGCATCCGCTACCACCCGGGCGTCACCCTCGACGAGGTGAAGGCGCTCGCGATGTGGATGACCTGGAAGTGCGCGCTGATGAACCTGCCGTTCGGGGGCGCGAAAGGAGGCGTCGTCTGCGACCCGAAGCGCCTCTCGGCGGCGGAGCTCGAGCGGATGACCCGGCGCTACACCTCCGAGATCGTCAACGAGATCGGGCCGGAGAAGGACATCGCCGCGCCCGATGTCGGCACGAGCCCGGCGGTGATGGCCTGGATCTTCGACACCTTCTCGATGAACCAGGGGCACTCCGTGCTCAGCGTCGTCACCGGCAAGCCGCTCGCGGTCGGCGGCTCGCTCGGCCGCGAGGAGGCGACCGGTCGCGGCGTCTTCTTCGCGCTCGAGGAGACCCTGACCCGCCGCGGCCTCGCGATCGCCGGGCTGAGGGTCGCGATCCAGGGCTTCGGGAACGTCGGCTCGCGGTTCGCGCAGTTCGCGGCGGCGGCGGGCGCGACGGTGATCGCGGTCTCCGACACGAGCGGCGGCATCCACGACGAGTCGGGGATCGACGTCCAGGCGCTCGCGCGCCCACAAGCGGGCCGGCGGCACCGTCGCCGACTTCGGCGCCGGCGAGCGGATCGGGAACGACGAGCTCTTCGAGCTGCCGTGCGACGTGCTCGCCCCCTGCGCGCTCGAGCTCGTCCTGACCGAGGCCAACGCCGACCGGGTGCGGGCGCGGATCGTGGTCGAGGGGGCAAACGGGCCGACGACGCCGGAGGCCGACGCGATCCTCGAGGCGGCCGGCGTGCTCGTCATCCCCGATGTGCTCGCGAACGCGGGCGGCGTCGTCGTCTCCTACTTCGAGTGGGTGCAGGGCCTGCAGGAGCTCTTCTGGACCGAGCAGGAGGTGAACGCGCGGCTCCGCAAGATCGTCTCGCACGCCTACGACGAGACGTGGGAGCTGCACGAGCGGCGCGGCATCTCGCCGCGGCTCGCAGCCTACGGCCTCGGGGTGGAGCGGGTCGCCGAGGCGAGCTCGATCCGGGGGCTCTATCCCTAGCACGGTCACGCTCGTCGTCGCCCGCGACTGCCACCTCTGCGAGCGGGCGCGGGAGGAGCTCGCCCTGCTCGCCGGCGAGCTCGGCTTCGAGGTCGCCGAGGTCGAGATCACGGGCATCCCCGAGCTCGAGCGCCGCTACCGGCCCTTCGTGCCGGTGATCGAGGTCGGCGGGCGAGCAGGTCTCGATCTACCGGGTCGACCCGGCGGCGCTGCGTCACAAACTCGGTGTTTCCTGACCGGTTTGTGACAAACCGAACGCTGTCGGCAACCGATCGGGCAGAATCCCTCGTTCATGTTGCAAAGTCAGCCCGATGGAACCCGCACGTTCGAGAACCGCGTCGGCGTCGGCGTCGCCGCGCGCCTCTCGCGCTACCTCCAGGTCCTGACCCAGGCCAAGAAGATGGGCAAGGACCGCATCTCCTCGCAGGAGATCGCCGACTACACGAACATCAACGCGACCCAGATCCGCCGCGATCTCTCGAACTTCGGCAAGTTCGGCAAGCGGGGCGTCGGCTACTCGATCGACGGCCTCCTGGCGGAGATCCGCAAGATCCTCCGCACCCAGGGCCAGCACAACATCGCCCTCGTCGGCGCCGGCAGGCTCGGCCAGGCGATCGCCGGGTCGCCGATCTTCATCGAGCACGGGATCACGATCGCCGCGGTCTTCGACATCGACGAGCGGATCGTCGGGCGCTCGATCGGCTCGGTCGAGGTCAGCCCCTACGCGCGGCTGAAGGACGTCGTCCACGACAAGAACATCGTCGTCGGCGTGCTCGCCGTGCCCGCCTCCGCGGCCCAGGACGTCGCCAACGACCTCGTCGAGGCCGGGGTGCGGATCATCTTCAACTACTCGGAAGCGCTCCTCGACTGCCCCACGGACGTCACCGTCCACACGTCGAACCCGGCCGTCGAGCTCCTGCACGCCCTCTACTTCCACCTGACCTGATCCCCGGTCGGGTCCTGACGCCTGCCCGCTCCGAGGCGGGCGACCCCGTTCGCGCCGCGAGCCGGGAGCGGGCCGCCGGCTGATGCGCATCCTCCTCTGGCACGGCTACCTGCTCGACGGAACCGGGCTCGAACGTCTACACGCGCGAGCTTGCCCGCGAGTGGAGCCTCGCCGGGCACGACGTCACGGTCGTCTGCCAGGAGCCCGATCCCGGCCGCTACGAGCTCGGCGGCGCCGCGACGGTGCGGCCCGAGCTGCCCGGCGGCCTCCTGCCGGTCTTCGTGCTCGACCGCTACGCAGGCCTCGAGGCGCGCCTCCTCCAGGACTTCACCCCGGCCGAGCGCGACCGCTACGTCGAGGCGAACGTCGCCGCCCTGCGGGCGCTCCTGCCGGCCGACCTCGTCTTCACGAACCACGTGCTGATGGGAGGCGCGGTCGGCGCCGGGCTCGGCGAGCGGTTCCGCGTCAAGGCGCACGGCTCCGAGCTCGAGTACTCGATGCGCGGCCGCCCCGAGCTCGAGCGGCTCGGCCGCGAGGCGCTCGCGCCCGCCGAGGCGGTCTACGTCGGCTCGAACCACATCCGCGCGGTGCTCGAGCAGGTCGTCGGCCACGTCGACTCGGTCTTCGAGGTGCCGCCGGGGGTCGACGTGAACGAGTTCGTCCCGCAGGAGCGCGAGGAGGCGCTCGGGGAGCTCCTCGCCGAGGCACGGGCCGATCCGCCCAACCCCGGCAACGCCAACGAGCGGCTCCCCGACGAGGGCAACGCCGCCCGCCTCGAGGCCTTCTTCGCGCAGGACGCCCCGACGGTCGTCTACTTCGGGAAGCTGATCGCCAACAAGGGCGTCCAGCTCCTGCTCGAGGCGCTGACGACGCTCGACGCGCGCGCGCGTGATCGTCGGCTTCGGCGACTACCGCGACGAGCTCGAACGGGTCGCGGCCACGCTGCCGCCCGGCCAGGTCCTCTTCACGGGGCCGCTCGAACATCGCCACCTCGTGCACCTGCTGCCGCTCGCCGACGCCGCGGTCGTCCCGTCGACCTTCCCGGAGGCCTTCGGGATGGTCGCCGCCGAGGCGGCCGCGTGCGGGTGCCCGCCGCTGCTTGCCCGTCATACCGGGCTCGCCGAGATCGCGGCCGGGCTCGAGGCCGGCTACCCGCCGCACCTGGCAGAGCTCGCGGCCTTCACGAGCGGTGATGTCTCCGACCTCCGGGCGAAGCTCGCCGCGCTGCTTGCCCTGCCGGCCTCGGACCGCGAGGCGCTGCGGTCGGCGGCCCGGCGCACCGTCTGCGAGCGCTGGTCGTGGGCCGGCGTCGCCGCCCGCCTGCTCCGTCCCGTCGCGTAGCCTTCGCGGCCCATGGGCGACGAGCAACGCCTTTCTCCGCAGGAGCAGCTCGACGCCGCACGGGAGGCGTTCGAGAACGGCACCGACTTCACGGTCGCCGTCGAGGAGGAGTTCGCGCTCCTCGACCCCGAGACGCTCGAGCTGACGAACCGCTTCGAGGACGTCAAGGCCGCCGCCGCCGGGACCGAGCTCGCACCGCATCTGGTCGGCGAGCTGATCGCCTCGGAGGCCGAGGTGCGCACCGGCCGCTGTGCCGACTTCGCCGAGGCGGCGGCGAAGGTCGCGGAGCGGCGGGCCCAGCTCCAGGGTCTCGTCCGTGAGCTCGGCCTCCAGATCGGCTCGACCGGGACGCACCCGTGGAGCCGCTGGCAGGACCAGCGGATCATCGACACGCCGCACTACCGCCGCAACGACGAGCTGCTCCGCTACGTCGTCTGGCGCAACAACACCTTCGGGCTGCACGTTCACATCGGCATCCGCGGCGGCGACCGGGCGATCGCCGTCTGCAACGCGCTGCGTCGCTACCTGCCGGAGCTGCTCGCGCTCTCGGCGAGCTCACCCTTCGTCGAGCAGGTCGACACCGGGCTGCACTCCGCCCGGACGCAGATCTTCACGCGCATGTTCCCCCGCTGCGGGATTCCCGACGTATACGAGGGCTGGCAGGGCTTCGAGGACTACGTCGCGTTCCTCTACCGCACCCGCTCGATCTCCGAGCACACCCAGCTCTGGTGGAGCGTCCGGCCGCACCTCGCCTATCCGACCGTCGAGATCCGCATCTGTGACAGCCAGCCCGAGCTCGGCGAAGCGCAGGCGCTCGCAGGGCTCGCCTACGCCCTGGCGGTGCGCTGCGCCCAGGCCCACGACGAGGGCCAGGCGCTGCCGGACCTGCCGAACCGCCTGCTCGAGGAGAACCTCTGGCGCGCGATCCGCTACGGGCTCGCCGGCGAGCTGATCGACTTCGCCCGCGGCGAGCCCGTGCCTGCCCGCGCCCGCATCGAGGCGCTGATCGAGTGGGTCGCCCCGGTCGCCGAGGAGATCGGCGCCGCGCCCTTCCTGGCGGTGCCGGCGGCGAACGCCGCCGAGCGCCAGCAGGCACGCTGGCAAGATGGTGCCACCTTGGAAGAGATCTACGCCGAACAGGTGAGAGCGGGTGAGCGCATTGTCTGAAGACGACGTGAACGAGAACGACGAGCTCGCGGACGAGGGCGACGGGCAGCACGACCACGAGGAGCACGCCCACGAGCACGACGGCAGCACGACGACGAGGAGCACGCACGAGCACGACAGCACGAGCACGACCACGAGCCGGCCGAGGCGCCCACTGCGCCCGAGGCGCAGATGCTCGAGGAGATGCTCGAGACGATCCGGCAGGCGAAGGTCGCTCCGCTGCTTCTCTCGACCGTCTCGACCTTCGCCTCGGTGGCCTACGGCAAGCTCGAGATGGGGGAGCTCACCGAGGCGAAGCGGGCAATCGACGCGATCGACGTGCTGTTGCCGCTCCTGAAGGGCGAGGTCGACGAGGCGATCCTGCGCGACTTCGAGCGGTCGCTCGCCAACCTGAAGCTCGGTTACGCCGACGCTGTCGCGTCTGCCGAGTAGAATCCCGCGCGCGCCGCTCCGTCGGCGCTTCCGTTTTCTCGGAAGGTTGCGAACACTCTGTCTGCTCGACCGCGGGAGGGGATCGAACGAATGGACTGGTTCATGCACCATGCTGTGCTCGTCGCCCTCGTCGGCGCTGGCGTGGCGGTTGGGTACGGAATGTGGCTGACCGCCTGGCTGCTGAGACAGCCGGCCGGCAATGAGCGGATGCGCGAGATCGCGCAGGCGGTCCAGGAGGGCGCTGCTGCCTACCTGAAGCGCCAGTACACGACGATCGCGCTCGTCGCGATCGTCCCGTTCGTGCTGATCGGCGTCTACGACAAGCTCGGGTGGGGAACGGCGTTCGGGTTCCTGCTCGGGGCGATACTCTCGGCCTCGGCCGGGTTCATCGGGATGAACGTCGCGGTGCGCTCGAACGTGCGGACCGCCGAGGCGGCCCGGGACGGCCTCGGCCCGGCGCTCAACGTGGCGTTCCGTGCGGGCTCCGTCACCGGGCTCCTCGTCGTCGGACTGGGCCTCGGCGGCGTCGCCGGCTACTACTGGTTCCTGACGGCGGCACTCAACCACACGCCGACGACCGCGATCCACGACCTCGTCGGGCTCGCCTTCGGCGGCTCGCTGATCTCGGTCTTCGCCCGCCTCGGCGGCGGCATCTTCACGAAGGCCGCCGACGTCGGCGCCGACCTGGTCGGCAAGATCGAGGCGGGGATCCCCGAGGACGACCCGCGCAACGCGGCCGTGATCGCCGACAACGTCGGCGACAACGTCGGCGACTGCGCCGGCATGGCGGCCGACCTCTTCGAGACCTACGCCGTCACGGCCGTCGCCGTGATGCTCCTCGGCACCGAGGTCGGTCTTGCGAGCAGCAAGCTCTACCTCTTCCCGCTCGCACTCGGCGGCGTCTCGGCGATCGCCTCGGTGCTCGGGACGTTCTTCGCGCGGCTCGGCAAGGGCGAGAACGCGATCATCGGCGCCCTCTACAAGTCGGTGATCGCGGCGACGCGTCTTCTCGGCGCTCGGCTTCATCCCGGTGACGAAGGCGTTCGATACGGGCCGCTACGGCTTCAAGGACCTCTACATCTCCGCGTTGATCGGCCTGGTCGTCACGTTCCTGCTCGTCGCGATCACCGAGTTCTACACGGGTACCCGCTGGGGGCCGGTGAAGAAGATCGCCAAGGCCTCGCAGACCGGACACGCGACGAACATCATCGAGGGGCTCGCCGTCGGGATGCAGGCGACGGCCGCGCCGGTGATCGTGCTCGCCGCCGGGATCCTCGTCGCCAACCACTTCGCCGGGCTGTACGGGATCGGCGTCGCCGTCATGGCGCAGCTCTCGATGACCGGGCTGATCGTCGCGCTCGACGCCTTCGGACCGGTGACCGACAACGCGGGCGGCATCGCCGAGATGGCCGACCTGCCCGAGTCGGTCCGGGGGATCACCGATCCGCTCGACGCGGTCGGCAACACGACGAAGGCCGTGACGAAGGGCTACGCGATCGGCTCGGCCGCGCTGGCCGCGCTCGTGCTGTTCGACTCCTACACGACCGGGTTGCGCAACAACGGCCTCGCCACCGTCTTCACCCTCACCGACCCGTGGGTGATCGCTGGCCTCTTCATCGGCGGCCTGATGCCGTTCCTGTTCGCCTCGCTGGCGATGGAGGCGGTCGGCCGGGTCGGCGGCGAGGTCGTCCAGGAGGTACGTCGGCAGTTCCGGGAGCACCCCGGGATCATGGAGGGCACCGAGCGGCCCGAGTACGGGCGGGCGATCGACATCGTCACCGGCTCGGCGATCAAGTCGATGCTCGCACCGGCATTGATCCCGATCGCCTTCCCGATCATCGTCGGGCTGATCAGCGTCAAGATGCTCGGCGGCCTGCTCATCGGCACGATCGTCACCGGCCTCTTCCTGGCGATCGCGATGACCGCGGGCGGCGGCGCCTGGGACAACGCCAAGAAGATGATCGAGGACGGGCTCTACGGCGGCAAGGGGTCGGAGGCGCACGCCGCCGCGGTGACGGGCGACACCGTCGGCGATCCCTACAAGGACACGGCCGGGCCGGCGATCAACCCGATGATCAAGATCACGAACATCGTCGCGATCCTGATCATCCCGCTCATCGTCTCGGTCCACACCTGAGGCACACGGCTTGTGCGAGCTTGACGGAGGCGCCGGCAGGGCCGGCGCCTCCGCCCGGCCGCGAGCGGTTCGCCTGAGGCGCCGCCCGCCGGCGGCAAGGGCGGGGCGGAGGATCGGCGCCGCGGACCGTTAGGGTCCCCGCCGACGGCTCATGCCACGGAGGCGCCAGTCTCACACGCTGGAACGGGTGCTCGGGACACCGGCCCTGTTCGCGACGGCGTACGGGAACGTCGGCTCCTCGATCTACTACGCACTCGGGGTCACGGCGGCGATCGCGCTCGGGCTGACGCCGGTCGTCTTCGTCATCTCGGGGCTGATCTTCGCGTGCACCGCGGCGACCTACGCCGAGGGAACGGTGCTCTTTCCCGAGGCGGGGGGCTCCTCGAGCTTCGCTCGGCACGCCTTCAACGAGCTCGTCTCGTTCGTGGCGGCCTGGGCGCAGATGCTCAACTACATCATCACCGTCGCCATCTCGGCGTTCTTCGTCCCGCACTACCTCTCGATCTTCTGGGCGCCGCTGAAGACGAATCCGTGGGACGTGATCGGCGGCATCATCGTCGTCGTCGTCCTGGTCGGGATCAACATCGTCGGGATCAAGGAGGCGGCCGCCCTGAACGTCCTCCTCGCGGTGGTCGACTTCGCGACCCAGCTCCTGCTCGTCGTCACCGGCTTCGTGCTGGTCTTCAACGTGCACGTCCTCCGAACGAACGTCCACCTTGGCGTCGCCCCGACCTGGGCGAACTTCGCGCTCGCCGTCCCCGTCGCGATGATCGCCTACACCGGCATCGAGACCGTCTCGAACCTGGCCGAGGAGGCGCGTGAGCCGCGGCGGACGATCCCCGGCTCGATCAGGCTCGTCGCGATCGCCGTCTTCGCCATCTACTTCACGCTGCCGCTCGTCGCGCTCTCGGCCCTGCCCGTCTTCAAGAATGCGGCCGGCAACTACGTGACGCTGCTCGGCGAGAACCCGCCGAAGGGGTTCGAGAACGACCCGGTGCTCGGGATCGTCGAGAACCTGGGGCTGCACGGGACGACGCTCGCGGCGGCGAAGATCTACGTCGGCGTCCTCGCCGCCACGATCCTCTTCATCGCGACGAACGCCGGCGTGATCGGCGCCTCGCGGATCACGTACTCGATGTCGAGTCACCGGCAGCTGCCGGAGGTCTTCCGGCGCCTCCATCCCGCGCTTCAAGACGCCGTGGCTGTCGCTGCTCGTCTTCGCCGGGGTCTTCTCGATCCTCTTCATGCTCCCCGGCAACGTCGACTTCATCGGCCGGATGTACGCGTTCGGGGCGATGCTCTCGTTCACGATCGCCCACGCCGCCGTGATCCAGCTCCGGCGCAAGCCGCCGCCGGTCGAGGCGCCCTACCGCGTCAGGCCGAACGTGACGATCCGCGGCGTCAGCTGGCCGCTCTTCGCGATCTTCGGCGGCCTCGGTACCGGCCTCGCCTGGCTCGTCGTCGTCGACCAGGACGCACCGACGCGCTACGCGGGGCTCGCCTGGCTCGCGGCCGGTCTCGTCTTCTACGTCATCTACCGCCGCCGACTCGGCATCCCCCTCACCGAGACCGTCGTCGCGCCGATCCAGCTCGGGCCGGCCGTCGCGCTCGAGTACCGGACGATCCTCGTCCCGATCGTCGCCGGCTCGGAGTCGCACGAGGCGATCGACCTCGCCGCGCGGCTCGCCGCCGAGCGTGGCGCCACGATCGTCGTGTTCCGGGTGATCGTCGTCCCGCTCGACCGGCAGCTCGACGCCGAGCTGCCGGTCGAGGAGGAGAAGGCCGACCGGCTGCTCGACGAGGCCCGGCTCGCCGCGGCCGCCTACGGCATCCGGACGATCGACCGGATCGCCCGCGCCCGCCACGCCGGACGCGCGATCGCCGACGAGGCGGCGCGCCGCCAGGCGGAGATCGTCGTGCTCGGCGCCCCGCGCGGCCGCCACCGCGCGATCTTCGGCGACACCGTCGACTACGTCCTCCGGAACGCGCCCTGCCGGGTGATGGTCGCCGCCGGCAAGAGGGCGGCGTGATCCCGCGCCGCGGCGGCGGCACGTCACCCCCAGCGCCGGCGGCGAGACTGATAGGACACGGTCGATGAGAGTTCACGCCGGCGCGACAGCGCTGCTCTCGCTGGTCATGGTCGCCCTCGGGGTCGCGCTCCTCGTGCGCACGGCGTTCGCGGGCGGCGGCGAGGTCGGGATCCTGCTCGGGTCGCTCTTCGTCGCCGCGGGTGTCGGGCGCCTGTACCTCGGGCGGCGCCGCTAGTGGCGCGCAAGCTCCCCGGCCTGCGCCGCGAGCTCGACGCGCGCTCGCTCTACTCGGTCGCCTACGGCGAGATCGCCGTCGTCGATCTACTTCGCGCTCGGGATCATCGCGCTGCACGCCGTCGGCTTCACGCCGCTCGTGCTGCTCGGCGTCGGCCTGCTCTTCCTCGTCGTCGCCCTCAGCTACGCCGAGGCGACCTCGGCCCTGCCCGAGACCGGCGGCGCGGCGACGTTCGTCCGGCGCGCCGGCAACGACCTCGCCGGCTTCATGACCGGCTGGGTGCTCTTCCTCGACTACCTGATCGTGATCGCCCTCTCGGCGCTGTTCCTGCCGCACTACCTCGCGGGTGCCCTCCAGATCGGCGTGCTCAACCGCCACCCGTGGGACATCATCGTCGCCGTCGGCGTCATCGTCGCGATCGGCGCGATCCGGATCGTGCGCCGGCCCTCGTTCTACGCGATCGGGATCGTCGTGCCGGCACTCGACGTGCTCGTCCAGCTCGTCCTGATCGTCTTCGGCTTCGCGCTCCTCTTCTCACCGCACGCGCTGACGCACGGCACCTCGCTCGGAACGGCGCCGACGTTCAGGTCGCTCGCCTTCTCGATCCCGCTCGCGCTGCTTGCCTTTACGGGTCTCGAGACGGTCGCGAACCTCGCCGAGGAGGCGCGGCGGCCGAGCGTCGACCTGCCGCGGTCGCTGTTCGGGGCGATCGGCACCGTCGTCACCACGTACGTCGCGATTGCCGTCGTCGCCCTCTCGGCGTTCCCCGGCCCGCAGACGGAGCTCGGGACGACGTGGCTGAACGCCCCGCTCGTCGGCGTCGCCGATGCGATCCGCGCCCACACCTCGGCGGGGCTCGGCGACACGATCCGGTTCTTCGTCGGCGCGAGCGGCGCCCTGATCCTGCTCGCGTCGGTGACGACGTCGATCTCCGGCTTCTGCCGGCTCGCCTACTCGCTCGGCGAGCACGGGCAGCTGCCGCGCGCGTTCGGACGGCTGCACCGGCGCACGCTCGTCTCGCCGCAGGCGATCGTCAGCGTCACGGTGGTCTCGAGCGCGATCGTGATCGGCTCGGCGTTCCTCGCGCACAACGTCGCCTTCCTCGCCAGTGTCTTCTCCTTCGGCGTCCTGCTCGCGTTCACCGCCACGCAGATCGCGGTGATCTGGCTCCGCATCGCCGAGCCCGACCTGCCTCGCCCCTACCGGACGCCGCTCAACGTCAGGTTCCGCGGGGCCGAGATCCCGGCGCCCGCGATCGTCGGCGCCGTCGGCACCTTCGTGATCTGGATCATCGCGCTCTTCACGCACGAGGGCGCCCGTTACGGCGGCGCCGCCTGGCTCGCGATCGGCCTCGTCGTCTACGTCACCGTTCGCCGCTCCCACGGCGAGGGCCTGACCGAGCGGGTGGTCGGCGCCCGACACGGTGCACTTCGACGACGTGCCGCGCTTCCGCCGGATCCTCGTGCCGATGAAGCTCGGCGTGATCGGCGAGGAGATGGCGGCGACCGCGGTCAAGCTGGCGGCGGAGCACCACGCCTCCGTCGAGGCGCTCCACGTCGTCCTCGTCCCGCTCGACAAGCCGATCGACGCGCCGATCCCCGAGGCCGAGCAGCGCGCCCGGGCCTCCCTCGACGAGGCGAGGGCGCTCGGCGAGGAGCTCGGCGTCGAGGTCGAGGTCGTCACCCTGCGGACGCGCGCGAT
This sequence comes from uncultured Actinomycetota bacterium, assembly GCA_963765345.1. GTDB lineage: Bacteria > Actinomycetota > Thermoleophilia > Gaiellales > Gaiellaceae > PALSA-600. The sequence continues at coordinate 13,527 of CAVXWI010000005.1, read as the reverse complement.
CGGGCGGGCGATCGTCGACCACGCCCGCGAGCGCGGCGTCGACCTGATCGTGCTCGGCTCCTCGCCCCGCTGGCGACGTCAGTCCCGTTTCTTCTCGCCGACGGTCGACTTCGTCCTCCGGCAGGCGCCCTGCGAGGTGCTGATCGTCGCCTTCCCGCAGCAGGTGATGGACGAGGAGCTCGGTGTCATCTGATCCGGGCAGCCCCGGCTGAGCTACGCTGGCCCGCGTGAAAGTGCTCGTGATCGGATGTGGACGCGTCGGCAGCGCCGTCGCGATCGACCTGCGCGGCGCAGGCTGGGAGGTCAGCGTCATCGACGAGCGCGAGGAGGCGCTCGGTCGTCTCGGTGACGACTGGACGGGCGAGTTCCACGTCGGGCACGGCATGGACATCCAGCTCCTGCAGCGCGCCGGCATCGAGGATGCCGACGCCGTCGTCGTTACGACCGACGGCGACAACTCGAATATCGTCATCGGTCAGATGGCGCAGAAGAAGTTCGACGTCCAGTCGGTGATCGTCCGCATCCTCGACCCGGCCCGGGCCGAATTCTTCAAGACGCGCGGCCTGAACGTCGTCTGCCCGACGCAGAGCGCGATCGAGACTCTGACGAACGCGGTTCGCGCCTTCGAGGGCGCGCTCAACTAGCCGACACCGATGTACCTTCTGATCGCAGGCGGCGGCAAGGTCGGCTCCAACCTGGCACGGGGTCTGATTCGGGCCGGCCACGAGGTGACCCTGATCGAGCAGCGGCCCGCGAAGTTCGACCAGCTCGAGGAGGAGTTCGAGCACCAGGTACACCGCGGCGATGCGACCGAGCTCTTCGTGCTCGAACGCGCCGGGATCAGGCGCCCGCCCGACGTCGTCGTCGCCGTCACGGGCGACGACGAGGACAACATCGTCATCTGCCAGCTCGCCCGCGACCGCTACGGCGTCGAGACGACGATCGCCCGCGTCAACGATCCGCGCAACCAGCCCTACTTCGACCTGCTCGGGATCACGCCGACCGTGTCGGCGACCGCGTCGATCATGGGCCTGATCGAGCACGAGGTGCCCGAGCATGGCCTGATCCACCTGCTCGAGCTGCGCAAGGAGAACAGGGAGATCGTCGAGATCACGATCGGCGAGAAGGCGGCGTGCGCCGGCAAGTCGATCCGCGAGATCGAGCTGCCGCAGGGCTCGCGCGTCATCTCGGTGTTCCGCAACGGCAAGGCCGAGGAGCCGGACGGGACGATGCTGCTCGAGCCGGGCGACTCGGTGCTCGCGATCCTCGAGCCCGGCAAGGAAGACGAACTCAGAAAGATCCTCGTGCGGCAGGTATGAGCCCTCGCAGATTCGCAGCGGCGGCGCTCGTCGGCGTTGCGCTGGCCGCGGCCGGCGGGGCAAGCGGCTCGGGCGGCGCCGGCGGCGACTGGCCGGTCTTCGGCTACAACGCGGCCCGGACGAACATCGGCCCGGCGAGCGGGATCACCGCGGCCAACGTCGGGCAGCTCGTCCGCCAGCAGGTGCAGCTGCCGGGGACGGTCGATTCCTCGCCGATCTACCTGCAGGGCGTGACGGTCGAGGGGAAGACGCACAACACGCTCTTCGTCACGACCACCTACGGGATCACGCTGGCGATCGACGCCGGCACGCGGGAAGATCCTCTGGCGGTTCACCCCGCCCGGCTACGCGTCGCTGGCGGGCACGGCCCAGATCACGACGGCCACGCCGGTCGCCGACCCGGGCCGGGCCGCGATCTATGCCGCCGCACCCGACGGCGTGATCCGCAAGCTCTCGGTTGCGACCGGCGCCGTCCTCTGGGCGACGAAGGTGACGCTCGACCCGACCCACGAGAAGCTCGCCGCTGCGCTCAACTTCGCGAACGGGCTCGTGCTCGCGGCGACGGACGGGTACGTCGGCGACATCCCGCCCTACCAGGGCCACGTCCTCAGTCTCGACCCGGCCAGCGGCCGCATCGTCGCGATCTGGAACTCGCTCTGCTCGAACGAGCACCGGCTGATCGTGCCCTCGACGTGCCCGGCGAGCGACTCGGCGATCTGGGGACGCTCCGCACCCGTCGTCGACCCAAAAACAGGTGACCTCCTGGTCGCGACCGGAAACGGGCCGTTCAACGGCTCGACCGACTGGGGCGACAGCGTGCTCGTCCTCTCGCCGAACGCCAGCCGTCTGCTCGCGCACTGGACGCCGGCGAACCAGAAGCAGCTGAACCAGCAGGATCAAGACCTCGGCTCGACCGCACCGGCCCTCCTCGCCGACGGCTACGTCGTCCAGGGCGGTAAGGACGGCGAGCTGCGGCTGCTCCGGCTCTCCCGGCTCGCCGGGGTGAACGCGAAGACCGGCGGCGAGCTGCAGACCGTGCCGGTGCCCGGGCCGACCGATCTCTTCGGCGAGCCGGCGGTCTGGAACGGCACCTGGATCTTCCTCGCCACCTCGAGCGGCACAGCCGCCTGGCGGCTTGCCGGCGGCCAACTGCACCAGGTCTGGGCGAACAGCACGGCGGGGACGAGCCCGGTGCTCGCGGGCGGTCTCCTCTTCGTCCAGTGGAGCGGCGAGATCCAGGTCTACGACCCGACGAGCGGCACGGTCGTCGGCAGCCTGCCGATCGGCGCCGCGCACTGGCAGAGTCCGATCGTCGTCGATGGCATCGTCGCCGCGGCCGAGGGAAACGCCAACGACCACGCGACGAGCGGCATCCTCGATCTCTACCACCTCGGCTGACGGGCCGTTCTCCTACGATGGTCGCCGTGGCGACCGACGACGGGCTCGCGTTCGACACCCTGGCCGCATCGCTGCGCGCGGACGCCGGCGATCTGAAGGTCTTCGTCGAGGTGCTCGCGCGGAAGCTCGCCGAGGCCTTGCCCGGCCGGGTCGTCGTGCAGCGCAAGGGCCTGCGCGGCCGGAGCAGGCCGGTGCGCCGCCTGGAGCTGACGGTCGGCGAGAGCCGCTTCGAGCTCGACAACGACCAGGGGCACGTGCAGACGCGGCGGCGCGCGCTCGTGCGCGGCGTCGCGCTCAGTACGGAGGAGCTCCCGCTCGAGCGCTGGATCGACGAGCTCGCGGAGGCACTCGTCACCGAGGCCAGCCACAGCGAGCACGACCGGCTCGCGCTCGAGCGGCTGCTCGCCGACTGAGCGCGTCGGGGCTAGCCCGAGCGGCGGCGCCGGATCTGCGGGCCCTGCTGGCCGAGGGCGGCGTAGGCGATCGCCTGCATCGATTCGTTCAGGTTCCGCAGCTCGTGCGCGATCACGGCCAGGTCCTCGCGCGACTCCTGGCGCCGGTTCAACCGCTCGAGCTGCGCGCCAATCCGGTCGAGCCGCTCGAGCAGCGCCTCGAGCTGGCGGTCGGTGAGCTCGGATCCATCCATCGACTCAGGGCTCCAAGTCTGCCAGAGAGTGGACCGTGCGCGTCCCGGGCCCGAGCTGCGCGAGCAGCCGCTCGAGCGCGCCCGGGCCCGCCTCGAGCGCGTCGACGCGCCGCGCCGCCCCGAGGTGGGCGAGCGCGACCCGCGCCAGCTCCTCCGGCGCGGCGGTGAAGACGCCGATGCGGACGCCCTCGGCCTGCAGCCGCCGCAGGGCCGCCGTCGCCGCCGCGCTCGGCCGCAGGTAGACCGGCGCGTGGTCCTCGGCGAACCGCTCCAGCAGCACCCGCCAGTTCGGCAGCTCCTCGTCGAGCCGGTCCGGGTCGACGTGCGCCCGCCGCGCGACGTCCGCGAGCCAGGCCTCGTAGAGCGGCCGCGTGTCGCCGAGCACCCCGTCGAGGTCGATCGCGACCGCACTCACGCCGGCAACGTTACTGGCGGCGGACGGGATCACCGCGAGCGAGCCGCCTTCGCCGACGACCCGCACGTCCGCACCGTAGTGCGTCGGCGATGAGCTCGGCCGTGGCGATCTCCTCCGGCGGCCCCGTCGGCGACGAGCCGCCCGCCGGCGAGCAGGAGGAGCCGGTCGGCGTACTGGGCGGCGAGCGTGATGTCGTGCATCGCCGAGATCACCGTCAGCTCGCGCTGCTCGCGCAGCGCCGCGACGAGCTCGAGCGCCTGCTGCTGGCGGCCGAGGTCGAGCGAGGTCGTCGGCTCGTCGAGCAGGAGCAGCGGCGCGTCCTGCGCGAGCGCCCGGCAGAGCACGGCGCGCTGCTGCTCGCCGCCGGAGAGCGTCTGCAGGCGCCGCTGCGAGAACGGGCCGAGGTCGAGGCGCGCGAGCGCCCGGCCCGCCGCCTCGAGGTCGGCAGGCCCTTCGTAGCCGAACGGCCCGAGGTGGGCCGTCCGGCCGAGCAGGACGTACTCGTCGACGCGCATCCCGGGCGGCAGGAGCGGCGCCTGGGGGACGAAGGCGAGCCGCCGCGCGACCTCCCGGCGGCCGAGGGCGGAGACCTCGTCGCCGCCGAGGCGTGATCGAGCCACCGTAGGGGACGAGCCCGGCGATCGCGCGCAGCAGCGTGCTCTTGCCGGCGCCGTTCGGCCCGATCAGCGCCGACCCATTCGCCGGTCGCGACCGAGGCGCTGACGCCGTCGGAGCACGGGCACCCGCCCGAGCTCGACCGTCAGCGCCTCGAGGGCGACGGCGCTCAGCGGAAGCTCCTGCTCGTCCGGAGGACGATCGCGAAGAACGGCGCGCCGAAGAAGGCCGTGACGACGCCGATCGGCAGCTCGGCGGGCGAGACGATCGTCCGCGCGATCACGTCGCAGAGAACGAGGAAGCCGCCGCCGAGCAGCAGCGAGAGCGGCAGCACGATCCGGTAGCTCGTCCCGATCGTCGAGCCGGACGAAGTGCGGGACGATGATGCCGACGAAGCCGATCAGCCCGCTGACGGCGACGACGGCGGCCGTGCCGACCGTGGCGAAGCACGACGATCGTCAGCCGGACGCGGCGGACGTTGACCCCGAGCGCCGCCGCCTCCTCGTCGCCGACGGCGAGCACGTCGAGCAGGCGCCGGTGGAGCAGGATCGCGATCGACGCGACGGCGACGTAGGGCAGCGCCAGGACGACCTCGTGCCAGCCGGCGATGTCGAGGCTGCCGAGGATCCAGCTGTAGACCTCCTGCAGCGACTGGGCGTGCTGCTGCTGGATGAACGTCTGGATCGCCGTCAGGAACGCGACGATCGTGACGCCGGCGAGGACGAGCGCCGCCGGGTTACGGCCGCCGGCGGCCGTGGCGCCGAGCGCGTAGGCGAGCGACGACGGCGAGTGCCGCGCCGACGAATGCGGCGAGCGGCAGCAGGTCGTAGGACCCGGCCGCACCGTGCGCGTAGGCGATCGCGATCGTCGCGCCGAGCCCGGCGCCGGCGGCGACTCCGAGCAGGTAGGGATCGACGAGCGGGTTGCGGAAGACGCCCTGGTAGGCGCCGCCGGCCAGCGCGAGCATCCCGCCGACGAGCAGGCCGAGGACGACCCGCGGCGCGCGCAGCTGCCAGAGGATCGCCGAGTCGGTCGCGCCGAGGTGCGAGCGAACCCCGAGCAGCGGCACGTGCGAGAGCGCCGAGCGGACGATCGCGCCCGCGCCGATGTCGGCCGGCCCGACGAGGAGGCCGATCAGCGCCGCGACGAGGACGACGCCGATCGCGCCGATGACCGGCCAGAAGGCCCGCGGCGGGGAGGGGACGGTGACGGCATCCGCCGCCCCGACGTGACGGGCGAGCGTGCTCACTTGCCGGCGATCGCCTTCACCTCCGTTGCGACCTGCCGGACGAAGTCGACGATCCGCGGCCCCCAGCGCGAGGCGATGTCGTCGTTGACGGCGAGGACGTCGCCGTCCTTGACGGCGGCGATCGTCCCCCAGCCCGCCCGGTGCGCCGACGTTGGCGGCGCTCTGCCCGCAGCAGATCGTGTCCGCGAGGACGATCAGGCGCGGATCGGCGGCGACGATGTACTCCTCCGAGAGCTGCGGGTAGCCGGAGCCGACCTTGTCGGCGGCGTCGGCGATGTCCTTCAGCCCGAGCAGGGTGTAGATGCGGCCGATGAACGTCTTCGAGGTCGCCGAGTAGAGATCGGGCCCGAGCTCGTGGTAGACGGTGATCGCCGGGTGGGGGTGGGGGACCGAGGCGACGATCGCGGCGATCTGCCGCTTCAGCGACGCGACGAGTGCCGCCGCCTTGCCCGCGTGGCCCGTCCGGTCGCCGAGCTGCACCGATCTGCGCGTAGGCCTGGGCGAGCGTCGAGGCCGTCGGCTCGACGAGCACCGGGATCTTCAGCTTGCCGAGCGCCTCGACGATGTGGTCGGCGTCATAGGACACGACGACGAGGTCGGGGTTGTAGCCCGCGATCGCCTCGGCGTTCGGCGTGATCCCCGAGAGCTTCGTGACGGGGGCGTTCCTCGGGTAGTCCGACTGGTTGTCGACCGCGACGACCTGCTTGCCGCCCCGACCGCGAAGAGGTCCTCGGTCGCAGTCGGCGAGAGCGAGACGATCCGGCTCGGGGCCGGCGCCTGCCCGGCGGCCGCCGGCGCCGGCCAGGACGAGCGCCGCCAGGGCGAGAATCCCGGCAAGTCTGTGTGTGAGCATAAAAAACCTCCGCGTGAAGCGGAGGGAGGTGGCTCGGCGGCGGCGCCGCGCGAACCGCCCTTCCTCCGAGGGCTGAGTTCGTCGGCGGGGTGCAGGCGACCTGGCTCGTCCCCCGCCGAAAGCGGCGCGGGCATCGCAGTTGCGGGACAGCGCCGGATTCGCACCGGTTTCGCTGCGGCCCTACCGGCCGGGGATATGTGCCCGGCAGCCGCCGAGCATAGCGGAGCCCGACCTGCGTCCGAGCCGCGGCTCGTAGCGGCCGCGTGGGCGCCAGCGCCGGCCGCAGGCGCGAAAGAGGGGCATACTGCCGCCGGATGCGCGCCGCGCTGCTCACGATCGGCAACGAGGTCGTCTCGGGCGACACGCTGAACACGAATGCGGCGTGGCTCGCCCAGCGGCTCGAGTCGCTCGGCGTCGAGGTGGTGCTCGCCGCGAGCGTGCCCGACCAGGTCGACGCCGTCGCCGACTTCGTCGTTCGCGAGCGGGCGCGGGTCGATCACGTCATCGTCACCGGCGGCCTCGGCGGGACGCCCGACGACCTGACCCGGGAGGCGCTGGCGGCGGCGTTCGCCGTCGGGCAGGTCGAGGTGCCCGAGCTCGCCGAGGAGCTCCGCGGCCGCTTCCCGCGCCATCCGGACTACGCCGCGCGCTGGGCGCTCCTGCCGGCGGGCAGCCGGCCGCTGCGGAATCCGCGCGGCGGCGCGCCCGGCTTCGTGATCGAGAACGTCTGGGCGCTCCCGGGGCTGCCTGCCGAGATGGAGGCGATGTTCGACGCCTATGCCGAGGAGCTGCGCGGCGCGCAGCCGATCGCATCCTGGCGGCGCACCCTCGCCACCCGCGAGAGCGACATCGTGCACCTGCTCGCGAGCGCGACCGTCCGCTGGCCGACCGTCGCGATCGGCTCGTACCCGCGCTTCACCCCCGAGGGCCCCGAGGTCGAGGTCGTGCTGAAGTCGGCGGATCCGCGTGCGCTCGCCGAGGCGGCCGCCTGGCTCGAGCCCGAGCTCGTCGTGGTCGCGTCGGCCGCCGACGGCGGCTAGTAGTCAGACGCGTTTGGTGTCGCGTCGATAGGCCCAGCGGGCCGCGATCGCCGCGCCGACCGTCCAGAGCGCGACGACGACCCACCCGGTCGTCGACCAGGCCCGGCCGCCAAGTCCGACGTGGCCCGCCTGGACGAGCCAGTAGGAGGGGAGGGCCTCGCCGATCTTCGTCATCACACTGCCCGTGATCGGGAACCACGTGCCGCCGAGCAGCGCCAGGAGCGCGGTCGCGCCGCCCATCGCCGGGCCGATCGAGTCGGGGGTGAGCAGATGGCCGAAGACGATCCCGAGCCCGGCGAACGGCAGCAGCCCGACGATGATCAGCGCGGTCATCCGGAGCCATTCGCTGCCCGTCAGGGTGACACCGAGGATGAGCCCGGCGCAGTAGAGCGCCGCCAGGGTCACGCCCGCCATCGTGTAGCCGGTGATCACCTTCGCGCGGAAGTAGGTCCGGGTTCGCAGGGGCGTGATCCGGAGCTGCCGGTTCCAGCCGACCGCGCGCTCGCCGGCGATCCGCGCGCCCGAGGAGAGCATCGCGTTCATCGTCCCGAACGCGGCGAGGCCCACCATGTAGTAGAGCGGGGCCGAGAGTCCGGTCTCGGCGAGGTTCGTCGTACCGGTGTTCGGCGTCGCGATCAGGAAGTAGAGGATGAGCGGGAAGCCGAAGGAGAAGAAGAAGAACCGCCGGTTGCGAAGGGTCCGCAGGAGCTCGAAGTGGAGGTAGGAGGGGTTCACGCCGGCGCCTCCTCGCCGCCGGTCAGCTGCAGGAAGGCGTGCTCGAGTCCGGCGCTGCTGATCTCGATGTCGCGCGCCGCCGGGAAGGCCGCCAGCAGCGCCCGGATCGCCGCGTCGGAGTCGGTGCAGGCGAGCACGACCGCGGCACCTCGCCGCTCTGCGTGCGTGACGCCCGGAAGCCGCGCGAGCTGGGCGACGGTGGCAGCCGGCAGCGTCGCCCGGATCGTGCGGAGCCCGACCATCGCCTTGATCTCGTTCGGCGGGCCGTCGGCGACGATCGAGCCGTTCGCCATCAGGACGACCCGGTCGGCGTAGGTATCGGCCTCCTCGAGGTAGTGGGTGGCAAAGAGGACGGTCCTGCCGCGCGCGGTGAACTCGCGCATGGTCAGCCAGAACGCGTGCCGTCCCTCGACGTCCATCGCGGCGGTCGGTTCGTCGAGGACGAGCAGATCGGGGTTCGAGACGAGGGCGACGGCGAAGCGCACACGCTGGCTCTGCCCGCCCGAGAGCTTCTGCGTCCGTTGGCCGGCGATCTCGGTCGTGCCGGTGCGCTCGAGCACCTCGTCGACGGCCAGCGGCGAGGGGTAGAGGGAGGCCATCATCGAGACGAGCTCCCGGACGGTCAGGTCGCGCAGGAGCGCTCCGGTCTGGAGCATCGCGCCGATCGTGCCCGCGTCGACCGCGTCGCGCGGCGGCGCGCCGAAGACGGCGACCGAACCGCTGTCGGGTTCGAGCAGGCCGAGCAGCATGTCGATCGTCGTCGACTTTCCGGCCCCGTTCGGCCCGAGCAGCGCGACCGTCTCGCCGCGGGCGACCGTGACGTCGATGTCGCGAACGGCGCGGACCACCCCGAACGACTTGGCGAGCCCGTTCAGCTCGATCCCGGTGTGACTGCCTGCCACGGCGGACACTCTGCCAGTCAGGCCGGGTGCGGATCAGCGGTGACCGCCCGGGCCCCCGCTAGCCTGGGCTGGTGCCGCCCCTGCTTGCAGCCGAGACCTACCTCGCGGAGCTCAACGACGCCCAGCGCGAGGCGGTGACGACCACCGAGGGGCCGCTGCTCGTCGTCGCCGGTGCCGGTTCCGGGAAGACCCGGGTGCTGACCTACCGGGTTGCCTACCTCCTCGGCGAGCTCGGCGTCCAGCCGAACGAGATCCTCGCGATCACGTTCACGAACAAGGCCGCCGCCGAGATGCGTTCGCGGATCGAGGCGGCCGTCGGGCCGCGCGCGCGCGCGATCTGGATCCTCACCTTCCACGCCGCCTGCGGCCGCATCCTGCGCCGGGAGGCCGAGCGGCTCGGCTACCGCTCCAACTTCACGATCTACGACCAGTCCGACCAGATCCGGCTCGTCAGGACCTGCCTCGAGGAGCTCGAGCGCGACCCGAAGCGCTTCACGCCGCGCGGGATCCACGGCCAGATCTCGAACGCGAAGAACCAGCTCGTCTCGCCCGACGCCTTCGCCGCGCGCGTCGGCAGCTTCTACGACCAGACGGTCGCCGACGTCTACAGCCTCTACCAGCGCAAGCTGTTTGCCCTCAACGCGGTCGACTTCGACGACATGCTGATGCTGACCGTCGAGGTTCTCCGCCGCTTCCCGGAGGCACGCGAACACTGGGCGAGGGCCTTCCGCTACATCCTCGTCGACGAGTACCAGGACACGAACCATGCCCAGTACGTCCTCCTGCAGCTGCTCGCGGGCGAGCACAACAACCTGATGGTCGTCGGCGACCCGGATCAGTGCCTCCTCGCCGGGACGATGATCACGATGGGTGACGGCTCGACGAAAGCGATCGAGGCGGTCGCGGCGGGCGACGAGGTGCGCTCGGCGCAGGGCAGGGGCAGCTTCGCGCCCGCCCGTGTCCTCCGCGTCCATACCTCGTCCGTCCGGGACGGCGTCGCGATCACGACGGAGTCCGGCCGGCGGATCATCAGCACCGCGGGCCACATGCACTTTGCCGGATTCAGGGCCGGCTCGATTCCCAGGCTCCACGCGACCTGTCTGCTCTGGCGGCGCGGCGCGGGGTTCCGGATTGGCAGCTCGCGGCTGCCCGCCGGCGGCCCGGGAGGCGGGCGACGGGGGCCGGCGGAGTGGCTGGCCGCCGAGCATGCGGATGCCGGCTGGGTGCTGCAGACGCACGAGAGCGAGGCGGAGGCTCGTCTCGGCGAGGCGATGCTGGCGCGGCGCACCGGGCTCCCGACCCGCGCGTTTGCCGCGAGCCCCCGGCAGCCGCGGCGGGAGCTCGGCGACGACCGGGAGCTCGTAGACCGGCGCGGGAGTGAGCACGGGACCGATGCGGCCGGACGGCGGCTCCTCGCCGACGAGGGGCTCAGCCTCGACTACCCGCACCTCGGCGACCCCTCGCCGACGAGCGGCTCTCGCGCGCGCCCGCGTCTCACTGTAACCCTGTGCGGAGACCGGCGGGGGCGCCGCCCGCTCCATCATCTCGCCGTCAGTGGCTGCCACGAGGCGGGGCGTGCGGCGGTGGCGCGGCTGGGGCTGTCCGTCCGCCCGGCCGGGCGAACAGGCAGCTGGCGGTACGAGACCTCGGCCGCCGACTACGGCCAGCTCGCGGCGGTCGTCGCACGGCTGGAAGAGGCGATCGAGGTCGTGCCACGGTTCAGCGCGCGTCTCGCCTCGCCTGACCGGCCCGAGCCCGCGGAGGACGCTCTTCCCTTCACCCCGGCCGCGAGCGTCCGCGTCGGCATGGTGATGGTCACCGGCGAGGGAGGGCTCGATCGCGTCACCGCGGTCGAGCGCTGCGCGCTCGACGCGCCCGTCTACGACCTCGACGTCGAGGGGCTGCACAATTTCGTCGCGAACGGGCTCGTTACCCACAACTCGATCTACGCGTTCCGTGGAGCCGATATCCGGAACATCCTCGAGTTCGAGCGCGACTTTCCGGGCACGCGCGTGATTCCGCTGGAACAGAACTACCGCTCGACGAACGCGATCCTGAACGCCGCCAACGGTGTGATCGAGCACAACCGCGAGCGGAAGGAGAAGCACCTCTGGTCGGAGCTCGGGGAGGGTGAGCCGGTTCGGGTCGTCGAGACCGAGGACGAGCATGCGGAGGCCCGGTTCGTCGCCGCCGAGGTGGCGGGGCTCGTCGAGTACGGGACGAGCCTCGGCGAGGTCGCGGTCGTCTACCGGACGAACGCCCAGAGCCGGGTGCTCGAGGATGTGTTCGTGCGCCAGGGCGTCGCCTACCAGGTGATCGGCGGCCCGCGGTTCTACGAGCGCGCAGAGATCAGGGACGCGATCGCGTACCTGCAGGCGATCAACAACCCGTTCGACTCCGTCTCGCTGGCGCGGATCGCGAACCGGCCGCGGCGCGGGGTGGGGGACACCTCGCTGGCGCGGCTACAGACCCTGGCAGACGGGGCCGAGCTTTCGCTCTGGGAGGCGGTCGGCCGCGCCGAGGAAGCGGGGCTCGCGACGGCGTCGCTGAAGGCGGTCCAGGGTTGGCGAACCCTCCTCCAGTCGCTGATGGCCCAGGCGCAGGAGCTCTCGATCCCGGGCCTGCTCGAGGCGGTGATCGAGCGCACCGGGTACCCCGAGCACCTCCTGGCGACGCTCCCGAAGTGGGAGGCGGAGGGAAAGATCGAGAACCTGGAGGAGCTCGTCGGTGTCGCCCGCGAGTACGAGGAGACTGCGACCGAGCCCTCGCTCTCCTCCTTCCTGCAGGAGATCTCTCTCTACTCCGACCAGGACGCGTTGCGCGACGACGAGAGCGGCGGCCAGGTGACCCTGATGACCCTGCACAACGCGAAAGGGCTCGAGTTCCGGGCGGTCTTCATGCTCGGGCTCGAGGAGGGGATCTTCCCGCACTCGCGCTCGCTCGAGGAGAACACGCTCGAGGAGGAGCGCAGGCTCTGCTACGTCGGCATGACGCGGGCCAAGGAGCGCCTGACGATGCTGCACGCGTCGCGGCGGGCGCTCTACGGGCGCAGCGAGGCGAACCTCCCCTCCCGGTTCCTCGACGAGCTACCGGAGGAGGGCGTGGAGCGCGAGCGTCTGCAGCCGGCCTCGTGGTCGGGCTACGGCGTGCCGGCGCCGCGCCGGGAGGTCGGCCCGCGTCACGAGCTTCCCGCACTCGAAACGGGCGACTCGGTGCGCCACGAGTCGCTCGGCTCGGGCATCGTCACGAAGATCGAACCGGATGGGGTCGTCACGGTTCGCTTCGAGGACGGCGCCGAGCGCCGGCTGATGCTCGAGTACGCACCGCTCGAGAAGCTGAGGTAGCTCGCCGTGAGGCTCGGACATCACGGCCCTGCTCAAGGCGGCCGCCGACGGTCGCGTCAAGCCGCGCCGTACTCGGCGTCGAGCACGTCGAAACGCCAGACCTCGCTCTCGGCGTTGAGTGGAGGTCGTCCGGCGTGCTGGGCATGGGCGGCCGAGAACTGGCCCGACTTCATCCACGCCGAGAAGGCGTCCTCGCTCGCCCACCGGGTATAGACGAGGTAGCGGCCATCGTTGACCGGCCGAAGCAGCTCGAACGCCTCGAACCCTGGGGCGGACGAAACGGTGCCGGCTCTCGCGGCGAAGCGCTCCTCGAACTCGGCTCGTCCCTCTTCGGACACGGTCACGGCGTTGATCACGACGACTGACATCTGCACCTCCGCTGCGGGTCGGTCGCTTCAGACTAGACCGGCTCGCGGTGCTCCCGTGAACGTTCGCGTTTCGAGTGGTACGAAGACGGAAACCTCGAGGGCATGACAAACATCGAGCGGTTCCAGAAACTGCAAGTCGAGCTTGTCCGCGCCGGCTTCACGACCGAGCTGCACGCCTCGCCCGACGGTGAGGATCAGGCCGTCATCTCCATGGTTGTCGATCTGCACGAGCAGACAGGCGGAGAAGCGGAGAGTGGCGGAATCGAGCGGCTCGACACGCTCGCTCAGGCTCACGGGTTCGCCTACGTCGTCGGAGAGAGGAGCGAGGCGACGCTGACTCTCGCCCGCTAGCGGTCCGGCGGCGAGCAGACCCCTCCGGGTCGGGTTCGATGGGCCGATGCGGTAGACTCGGCCCCGCTAGGGCGGTTAGCTCAGTTGGGAGAGCACCAGCTCGACAAGCTGGGGGTCACTGGTTCGAGCCCAGTACCGCCCACTCAAGTAATCCCCGCTCGGAGGGGATGTTTGTTGTTGAATTAGACAACGCTCCGAGCACAGTGTCCGCAAAATGTCCGCACGCAGGCTCGCGGGCCGTCGGCGGTTACGAACTAGTACGACCGCAGCCCGGCGCTAAAAACCGGCGCGC
>CAVXWI010000004.1:0-46679 GCA_963765345.1 uncultured Actinomycetota bacterium | reverse complement strand
CCGGCGCGAAGGTGATCGCGATCGAGCCCGACCCGCGAAACCTCGCGATGCTGGAACGGAACGTCAGCGGGTTCTCGAACGTCGTCGCACGCCGTGCGGCTCTGTGGTGGCGACACGAGCCGTTGGCGCTCGCCGACCCGGGAACAGGGGAATGGGGCATCCAGGTCGCCCCGGCCACGACCGCGGCCGACTCGGTGGCTGCTTCTGACGATGGCGGAGCTGCTCGCCGAGTACGGCGGCGTCGACATCCTCCAAGCTCGACGTGGAGGGTTCCGAGTTCGAGCTCTTCGAGCATGCCGACGGCTGGCCGGCCCGAGTCGCATCGATCGCCGCCGAACTCCACGAGGGCATCAGACCTGGCGTCTCGGCCCTCTTCGCGGACGCGACCAAGGAGTTCTGCTACCGCTCAGACCAGAACGAGACCACGTTTGTCCGGCGGAGCACGCTTGCTGGAGCGTCCGAGCGAGGTGAGCCGAGCCCCACCGATCGCGGGCGCCTGGGCCCGACACCATCGCGCCGGTGGTAAATCCGCGGCTCCCTCACCCGCGCGGCGCTGCCTGGGGGACGATGTCGCGGATTGCGGTGAGCCGAGAGCGGCCTACTTGTCATGGTCGACGGCGCGCGCGGATCTAACGTGGCCGCCGGCCGCGGCCCCCGGCCCGGGCAACTCGGAAACCGGCGTCGACCTGCAGTCGATCTGCCGGCGCGTCACCGACAAAATCATGAATGTTTCTCTATAAAAACTGCTCGAAGAAGCACTTGATCTCTACGGCCGGCTCCGGTTACGGTTCCGGGCATGCGAGGGATCCGCTGATGCCGCGTCCCGTGATGCTCGGCATCGTCGGCGACTCCGGGTCGGGGAAGACGACGATCACGCGCGGGCTTGTGCGCGTGCTCGGCGAGGACCAGGTGACGCACTTCTGCACCGACGACTACCACCGCTACGACCGGCGGCAGCGGGCCGAGCGGAACATCACGCCGCTCGATCCCGAGTGCAACCACCTCGACATCCTCGGCCAGCACCTCGTGCACCTGCGCGGCAAGGAACCGATCATGAAGCCCGTCTACCAGCACGCCGACGGCACCTTCGGCCCGCCCGACTACTTCGTTCCGGGGCGCTTCCTCGTCTGCGAGGGGCTGCTCGGCTTCCACACGCGCGAGCTCTCCGAGAACTTCGACGTGCGCGTCTACCTCGACCCGCCCGAGGAGCTGCGGCGCCACTGGAAGGTGCAGCGGGACTGCTCGCGCCGGGGCTACACGACCGACCAGGTCCTGCCGAGCTCGACCGGCGCGAGCCCGACTCGGAGCGGTACATCCGGCCCCAGCGCCACCACGCCGACATCGTCGTCTCCTTCCAGCCGGCCGACGCCGAGGACCAGGAGCACCTCGATTGCAAGCTCACCCTCTGCGACTCGCTGCCGCACCCCGACCTGACGGGCGTCGTCAGCGAGTCGGACGGCGACGGGATCGTGCTGACCGAGCGGGCCGGCGCCGTGGAGCTGTACGTGCCCGGGCAGATCCCGCACGAGCGCGCGCACGCGATCGAGGAGTCGATCTGGGAGAAGATGCACTTCGCCCGCCACCTGCGCGAGGAGCGCCTGGGCGAGTTCACGATCGGCACCGACCTCCACCGCTCCGACTCGCTCGCCGTCGTCCAGCTGCTGATCCTCTACCACCTGGTCACCGCCCGCGCGGTCGTGACGCTCGGCGGCACCTCGACGCGCGAGTTCGACCTCAGCACGCTCGACGCGCTGATCGCCGAAGCGGGCCAGTCTCCGTTCTGAGGCGCGCGGCGCCGCGCGCGATGCCGCCCGATCCCGCGGCTCGGCCGGTCCTCGCGACAACGCGCAAGCAGCGACCCTCCTTCGAGCTCGCCGCCGAGCTCGTCTTCCGCCCGCTCGCCCACCTGCTCGTGCTCGCGCTCCTGCCGCTCGGGGTGCCGCCGCCGGCCGTCGTCGTCGCCGGCACGGGCGTCGGCCTGCTCGCCGCGGTCGAGCTCGGCCGCGGCGAGCTCCTGCTCGCGGCGATCCTCCTGCAGCTGAAGACGCTGCTCGACAACGCCGACGGCCAGCTCGCCCGGGCCTCGGGCCGCGTCACGGCCTTCGGCCGCTACCTCGACTCCGAGTCCGACCTGCTCGTCAACGCGGCGCTCTTCGTCGCACTCGGCTCGGTCACCGGCGAGGCGCTGCTCGCGGGCGTCTGCTTCATCCTCGTCACGCTCGTCCTCAGCACCGACTTCAACCTCGAGCTCCTCTACCGGCGCGAGCGCGGCGAAACCGTCACGCGCACAGCCGGCGGCAACGGGGGCGACCGCCGTGCTCGCGCGGATCTACGGCGTCGTCTACGCGCCGCAGGACCGGCTCGTCGCCTGGTTCTGTCGAGCGCCGCCTCCGCGGGGCGAGCAAGGAGCAGCGGCTCGCCTACCACGACCGGGCGACGCTGATGGTCGTCGCGAACTACGGCTTCTCGACGCAGTTCCTCGTCCTCGGGATCTGCCTCGCCCTCGGCCGCCCCGAGGCCTACCTGTGGGTCGTCGTCGCCTGTGCGCTCTCGCTCGTTCCGCTCGAGTGGCGGCGCGAGCGGCGTGCCCGCGCGTAGCATGGGCCTCCGATGGAGACCCCCCTCGCCCAGAGCGACGAGCCTGACAACGTGATCGAGCTCGGCTCGGCCGGGCCGCACGCGCTCCCCGACGCGCTCCCCAGCTGGTTCAACCTTCCCCCGCGCGAGATCGAGCGGGAGGACTGGGCGCGCTTCCGCGCCTCGGTGGCCGAGATCTTCGAGGCCTTCGGCATGGACCTCGCGACGCCCGGCACGCGCGACACACCCGAGCGGTTCCTGCGCGCGCTCTTCGAGGCGACCGCCGGCTACGACGGCGAGCCGAAGCTCGCGACCTCGTTCCCCGCCGAGGGCAACGGGGCGAGCGAGGCGGCGGCGAGCCAGATCATCGAGGGCCCGATCGAGTTCCACTGCCTCTGCGAGCACCACGCGCTGCCGTTCTTCGGGACGGCGCACATCGGCTACATCGCGGGCGGGCGGATCATCGGCATCTCGAAGCTGACCCGGCTCGTGCGGCTCTACGCCCGGCGCTTCACGGTCCAGGAGCGCCTCGGCGAGCAGATCGCCGACGGGCTCGTCTCGCTGATCGCGCCGCGCGGGGTGGCGATCCACCTCGAGGCCGCCCACCTCTGCACGCAGATGCGCGGGGTCGAGGAGCAGTCGCGGACGGTGACCACCTTCTGGCGCGGCGACTACGAGGACGCGGAGCTCCGGCACGAGTTTCTGGCCGAGGTCCGCGCCCACCGCAAGGGCTGAGCGATGGCCGACGTCGCGCTCGTCTGCGGTGGCGGCGGCGCGCTCGGCTCGGAGATCGCGCGGACGTTGCTCGTCCGCGGCGACCGCGTCGTCGTCGCCGACCGGAGCGCCCCGTCGGAGCCGCCGCCCGCCCGGCCTCTCGCACGAGGCGCTCGACCTGACCTCGCTCGACGAGGTGGCGGCGCTCTGGGACCGGCTCGAGGCGGCGGAGCTGGCCCCCCGCTGGGTCGTCAACGCCGCCGGCGGCTTCCGCACCGGTTCGGTCGCCGACTCCGAGCCCGACGACGTCCGCTTCCTCGCCGACCTCAACCTCGGCTCGGCCTGGTGGTCCTGCCGCGAGGCTGCGCGCCGGCTGCCTGCCGGCGGCGCGATCGTCAACGTCTCCTCGCGGACGGCGCTGACCGGCGGTAGCGGCGCCGCCGCCTACACGGTCGCGAAGGCGGGCGTCGTCCGCCTGACCGAGGTGCTCGCCGCCGAGCTGCAGGAGCGGCGGGTGCGCGTGAACGCGATCCTGCCCTCCGTGATCGACACGCCGGCCAACCGGGCCTCGCTCGGCGCCGAGGCGCTGAAGAACGCCGTCGCCCCCGCCGACCTCGCCGCCGTCGTCTCGTTCCTGCTGAGCGACGCCGCGATCGCGGTCACGGGCGCGATCGTCCCGGTCTACGGCTTTGCCTGAGACGCCGGCGCCGAGCACCGCCGCCGCTCCGGCGGCCGAGGCAGCGCTGCCCGAGCTCGAGCTCCTCTTCGAGGTGCCCGGCCTGCCCGCCTTCGAGCTGCCCGACGAGCTCGCGCGCGAGCTACGGCGGCTCGCTCGGCTTCGACGGCTCCGTGCCTCTTTGCCAACTTCGTCTCGACGATCGACGGCGTCGTCGCGATCCCCTCGCTGCCCGCGTCGAACAAGCTGGTCGCCGGCGACAGCGCCGCCGACCGGTTCGTGCTCGGCCTCCTGCGCGCCTGCTGCGACGTGCTCGTGATCGGCTCGGGGACGCTCGCCGCCTCGCCCCGCTCGGTCTGGACGCCCGAGCAGGCCTACCCGCCGGCGGCCGAGGCGTTCGCGGCACTGCGGGAGCGCCTCGGCCGGCCGCCCGTGCCGCCCGTCGCGGTCGTCTCGGGCAGCGGCCGGATCGACCCCGACCATCCGGCCTTCGCCGCCGGCGCGCTCGTCCTGACGACGGACGCCGGTGCCGAGCGCCTCGCCGGCAGGCTCGCCGGCGACGCAGTCGTCGCACTCGGCGAGCGGCTCGACCCCGCCGACGCCGTGGCGGCGCTGCACGACCGGGGGCTCGGCCTCGTCCTCTCCGAGGGCGGCCCGCGGACGATCGCGCCGTTCCTCGCGGCCGGCGTCGTCGACGAGCTCTTCCTGACGGTCTCGCCGCTGCTTGCCGGCCGGGTTCCCGGCGAGGAGCGCCTGGCGCTCGTCGAGGGGGCAGATCTCGTGCCGGGCGGCCCGCTCGCCGCGCGCCTGCTCGGCCTGCGCCGCGCCGACAATCACCTCTTCCTCCGCTACGAGCTTGCGACCGCTTCGCGGCCGAACGGCGGCGCAGCCCCCCGCTCCGGCACATAAACTTTTGCCTCGGCGGCCCCGGGCAAGCTGCCTCCCAAGCGATGACGTCTTCGGACCCTCCGCTCCAGCCAGACGGTCGTCAACACGGCACTCGCCGCGGTCCTCTCGGCCCTCGTCGTCTGGGGCGGCCCGCCCGGCACCGACTTCGCCGCGCACGTCTTCCAGCTCGACGTCTTCGTCAAGCACGGGTTCGCGCTCTGGACGAACTACTGGTACGCCGGCCGCTACACCTTCGTCGGCTACAGCCTGATCTACTACCCGCTCGCGGCGCTCACCGGCATCCGGCTCCTCGCCGTGATCAGCGCCGCCGCCTCCGCCGCCGCCTTCACGCCTCGTCGTCCGGCAGACGTGGAGCGACTCGAGCGTCTGGGTCGGGCGGTTCTTCGCGCTCGTCGCCGCCGCCTCGCTGATCACCGCCGCCTTCCCCTACGGGCTCGGGCTCGCCTTCGCGCTGACGGCGCTCGTCGCGATCGCCCGCCGCCGGCTCGTCTGGTTCTCCTTGCTCGCGCTGCTCTCCTTCGCCGCGAGCCCGCTCGCCTTCCTCTTCCTGCTGCTCGTGCTCGCCGCCGCCGCCGTCGCCCGCACCCGGCGCGAGATCACGAAGCCGGCGCTGATCAGTCGGCGCCATCTGCGTGCTCGCGCTCGTCCTGACGCGCCTCTTCCCCGACCCGGGCCGCTACCCGTTCCCGGTGAGCGAGCTCGTCGCCGTCCTCGCCTTCTGCGCGATCGGCGCCGCCCTCACCTGGCGGCTCGAGAGCGCCAAGATCCTGCGCGTCCTCTTCATCGGCTACGCCGGGCTCTGCCTGCTCTCGTTCGCCGTCCCCTCGAACCTGGGCGGCAACGTCGTCCGGCTCCGCCTCGCCGCCGTCCCGATCGCGATCCTCGTCCTCTCGCTGCGCCGCTGGCGGCCGCTCCCCGTCTCGATCGCCTTCCTTGCGCTCGCGGCGACCTGGAACCTCTCGCCGCTCGTCTACAGCTTCTCGAGCTCGGACAACGACCCCGCCGCCGCGCCCGCCTACTGGACGCCGGTGATCCACTACCTGCACCGGGAGCTCTCGCCGGACTACCGGGTCGAGGCGGTCGGCACCGCCGACCACTGGGAGGCCGTCTACCTGCCGCAGGCCGGGATCCCGATCGTGCGCGGCTGGTTCCGCCAGGACGACTTCCCGGAGAACCAGATCCTCTACCAGAACTTCAACCGCAGCTCCTACCTCGCCTGGCTTCGCCGCCTGAGCGTCCGCTACGTCGTCCTCTCGACGGCGCAGCCCGACTACAGCTCACAGGCCGAGGTGAGCCTGCTCACGAGCGGCCGCTCCGGGCTGCCGGTCGTCTTCCGCTCGACCCACTTCACCGTCTACCGCGTCTCCTCGCCGGTGCCGATCGTGACCGGGCCGGACGACCCGCGCGTCTCAGCGCTGACCGAGAGCACGATCACGCTCGCGCTGGCGCGCCCGGGCGCCTACGAGCTCGGGATCCGCTACACGCCCTACCTGGTCGCGCCGGGCAGTTGCGTCACGCAGGCGAAGGACGGGATGACCGTCCTCACCGTCCCCGACGCGGGCACGATCAAGGTCGGCTTCACCGTCTCGGCGGCGGGCGCGCTCGCGGCGCTGACCGGCAGCGACACCACCTGCCCCGACACCCACTAACCCGGCGCCGGACGCGGCCGGTAGACGGTCGCGACGAGGGCCGCCGCCGCGAGAACGACGAGCGCGAAGCGGCCCGAGAGCGACGGCTCGAGCACGCCCGCGACCTGCCGGGTCGTCCAGCCGCGAGCGGCCGCCAGCTCCGAGCCAGCCGTCGTTCGCAACTGTCGAGGCCGTAGGCGCATGGGCGCGCGGGCCTGACGCTAGGCTTGGCCGGCCGGCGTGGCGCTCGCGTCGGGTCCGCGCCGCGGGGGTTCGCCGCCTTGACGATTCCGCTCCGCACGAAGCTGCTCTTCGGGACGAGCCGGGTCGGCAGCGAGGCGCTTGGCAAGAGCTCCGGTCTCTGGCTGCTCTACTACTACGCCCCGCCCAAGGATGCCCACCTGCCGACGCTCCTCCCGAGCCTCGCGGTTGGAGCGCTGTTGACCGTCGCCGGAATCGTCGCGGCGCTCGACGACGCGATCGTTGGCTATCTGAGCGATCGAACGCGCTCCCGCTTGGGGCCGCCGCATCCCCTACATCGTGCTCGGCGCCCCGCTCCTCTCGCTCTTCTTCGTCCTGCTCTTCACGCCGCCGCCCGACGCCGGAAACGCCGCGACGGCGATCTACCTCCTGCTCGATCTTCGAGGCCGTCTCACTCTTCGGCTCGGTCGTCGTCACCCCGTACGAGGCGCTGCTGCCCGAACTGGCCGCCTCGAGTGGCGAGCGGACGAGCCTGAGGCGGTCAAGGTCTACCTGGGCATCGCCGGGACGGCGATCGGTCTCGTCGGCAGCACCTTCCTCGTGCACAGATTCGGCGTCAGGGCGATGGCGCTCGTGCTCGCGGTCTTCGCGCTGGCCTGTCAGTACGTGGCGATCGGCGGCGTCTGGGAGCGCGCAAAGCTCTCCCGCGATTCCTGCGCAGACGGGCTTCCGGGAGGGGCTCAAGAGCGACCTGGCGCAACGCGGCGTTCCGGGTGCTGCTCCCGACCGTCGTCCTGTTCGCGCTTGCCTTTCAGCTGCTCAGACGGACATTCCCTTCTACGTCCACGCGGTGCTCGGCAAGCACAGCTGGCTGAGCGCGACGCTCCTCCTCTCGGTGGCGATCGCTGCGGCGCTTGTCTGCCTGCCGTTGTTCGCGCGGCTGGCGAAGCGAACCTCGAAGCGCCGGGCCTACCGCCTGTCGATGCTTGCGGCCGCGCTCGCGTTCCCGCTGCTCGGGATCGCCGGGCTGCTGCCGGGATCCCGGCGTCGGCTGCAGCTGCTCGTCGTGACGGCGTTGATCGGCGCGCCAATCGGCGCCCACTTCCTCTTCCCGGTCCCGCTCACGGCCGATGTGATCGATGACGACAGCATCACGACGAGGGAACGCCGCGAAGGGACCTACCTCGGCGCCTCGAGCTTCGTCGAGCGAACAGCGACCTCGCTCGCGCCGCTGCTCGATCGTGCTCCTGCGGCTGCTCGGCGACACGCCGGACCATACCCTGGGCGTCCGCTTGGTCGGCCCCGTCGCAGGACTGATCATGTTTGCGGCCTACGTTCTTTTCCGCGGCTACGACCTGCCCGACGAGGTGCGCGAGCGCGTGCAACCCGAGGCAGCTCCGCCCGCTGGGAACGAGCCAGCGCTCGGAGCGACCGGGTAGCGGCCCCGGGCGATAGGCAAGGCTCGGCGTCGTGGCGTCCGGCTATTAGGCACCGAAGATCGGGAAGACAAACCGGACGAAGCGGACGAGCTCGCGGGCGAGCCGCCACGGGGGGAGGTTGCGCTTTTCCGGATCGGCGTGCTCGAAGAGCGCGAACTCCGTGTAGTGCACTCCTGGTCGCCCGGCCAGGGCGCGTCGCAACCGCCTCGACTCCTCGACCGGGATGACGAGGTCGTCGCGGTCATGGCCGATCGCGACGATCGGTGCGCGGAGGTCGCCGAGCGCGGCCAGCGGCGAGAGCTGGCGGAGTTGCTGACGCAGTTCAGCGGGGAGGTCGGCGAGCGCCGCAGCGCTCGTCTCGAACGGGACGCCGGCGAGCAGCCGGCGAACTGCAACGCCATCGTCGCCGAGCGTGCCCGGCTCCGGCTGCTCTCCCCGTCGAGCGGCGTTGCGAACTCGTCCCGGAGCAGCTCGCTTTCCGCGGTCGCGAGCGAGGCGGTCAGGGTGCGAACGAAGACCTGCCAGGTGAGCGGATCGACGGGCCACGGACGCCGTGTCTCTCCTAGCTGGCGTGTTCGGCTCGAACTCCCGCATGAGTAGCTCCGCCGAGGAGAAGGGAGCGAAGGCGCCCACGAACGCGACCCGGTCGCGAATCGCCGGCCGCGTCGCGGCGATCAGCGCGAGCGAGGCGCCGACGCAGGTGCCGACGAACCCGCAGCGTTTCGGGTCGACCCCGGGCAGATCGCGCAGGTACCCGAAGGCCGCAGCGAGCCGGTCGGGATCGGCGGCGTCCAGCCGTCGGTCCTGCATCGCCGGCGACCAGACGATCAGCGTGACAAAGCCCGCCCGCGCAAGCGCCGAGGCGAACCGCGGGATCTGCGGATGCTCGAGCCCGGCGGGGACGACGCCAAGACAGAGAACCACGCCGGGATGCCTCGCACCTCGGCCGGGACGGAAGAGATCGGCGCTGGTCTCGCTGTCTCCGGCCCGCCAGGCGACCCGCTCCTGCACGGGTACCGGCACGAGCCGCTCGGGCAACCGCGAGGGAAGCATCGGCATCAGCTCGAGCACGAAGGCCACTGCCCGAACGAGCCGCCAAGCCTCCGCCACCGTGCTGCGAACCAGCCTGCTCGCACCCTCGCCCACAGCCCCGATGCTACGGCGAGGCCCGACGCCGGCCGGCCGGCCTTCAGGAACGGGCGACGATCCGGGTGCCGGTCGCCTTGAACGAGGCGACGGCCGGCTTGCCGACGGTGAGCCCGAGCCGGTCGACCGAGGCCGCCGTCACCTCGGCCGTCACCGGCCCGACGCGGACGCGGACGCGGTTGCCGACGTGGGCGATCGAGCGGATCTCGCCGTGGATCACGTTCTGGGCCGAGTCGGGCTGGTGGTCGTTGCCGACCGAGATCTCCCACGGGTAGACGGCCGCGTCGACCGGGCCCGACGCCCGCGTCGGCGGAGAAGATCGTGCCGCCGTCGGCGAGCACGATCTCGGTCAGGCCGTTGTCGCCGGCGCGGGCGATCCCGCTCAGCAGGTTGGCGCCGGTGAACGACGCGACGAAGCCGTCGGCCGGGTGGGCGACCATCTCGCTCGGCGTCGCGAACTGACGGAGGACGCCGTCGACGATGCACGCCGACCTTGTCGGCCAGCGCGGCCGCGTCCTCGTAGTCGTGCGTGACGAGCAGGGTGGGCAGGCCGAACTCGTGCAGGAGCTCCTGCAGCTCGCCGCGCACGGTCACCTTCGTATGGGCATCGAGCGCCGAGAGCGGCTCGTCGAAGAGGAGGACGCCCGGGTTGCGGGCGAGCGCCCGCGCGAGGGCGACGCGCTGGCGCTCGCCGCCCGAGAGCTCGGTCGGGCGCGCCTTCGCCAGGTGCGAGATCTGGAAGCGCTCGAGGTACTCGTCGACCCGGTCCCGGCCGCCGTAGGCGACGTTCTGGCGCACCGACATGTGCGGGAAGAGGGCGTACTCCTGGAAGACGAGGCCGACGCGGCGCTCGTCGGGCTTCAGGAAGATGTTCGCCTCGGCGTCGAACCAGACGTCGTCGTCGAGCGCGATCCGCCCGCTCGCCGGGCGGACGAGACCGGCGACGGCCCGCAGCACCGACGTCTTGCCGGCGCCCGAGGGGCCGACGAGCGCGACCGTCCCCTCGACCTCGAGCGCGAGCTCTAGACGGAACGACCGAAGAGGGAGAGTGAACTCTGCCGCGAGGGCTGCCATACGGACCCGAGCTTGAGGAGGAGGAGGATCGCGACACTGATGATGATCAGGAGCGCGCTGATCGCGAGGGCCGTCGGCAGCTGGAGCCCCTCGAACACCTGGTAGACCGCGAGCGGCAGGGTCTGCGTCCTGCCCTGCAGGCTGCCGGCGAAGAGAATCGTCGCGCCGAACTCGCCGAGGCCGCGGGCGAGCGAGAGCGACTCGCCGGTCAGGAGGCCGCCGCGCGCGAGCGGCACCGTCACCCGGAAGAACGTGCGGAGCGGGCCGGCCCCGAGCGTACGGGAGGCGGCGAGCATGTTGGCGTCGACGGCCTCGAAGGAGGCGATCGCCTGGCGCACGTAGAACGGCCCGGCGACGAGCGTGATCGCGAGGACGACCGCGGTCAGGTTGAAGGAGACGTTGATCCCGAGCCAGCTGAACGTCGAGCCGAGCAGCCCGAAGCGGCCGAACGCGACGAGCAGGCCGATGCCGGCGACGGCGGGCGGCAGCACGATCGGCAGCTCGACGATCGTGATCGCGAGCGAGCGGCCGCGGAACCGCCGCGAGGCGAGGAACCACGCGGTCGGGGTGCCGAACGCGATCGTGACGACCTGGGCGATGAAGACGCTCTTCAGGCTGATGATCAGCGCGTCGGTGACGACCGGGTTCGTCATCTGGTGCAGCAGCGTCCCGATCGGCACGTGGAAGAAGATCGCGACGATCGGGAGCAGGATGAACGCGAAGGTGAGCGCGATCGCGGCGAAGTAGAGCGCGCCGAGGCAGAGGCGCACGACCGCCGGCCAGACGGCCCGGCGCTGGTCGACGGCTCGCTCTGAGACCGCGACCGTCAGTGCTGGACCATGACCGAGGTCGACTTCACGATCGCCGTCGCCGGCATGCCCTTGCGGAGCTCGAGCTCCTCGACGGCGTCCCGGGTCACGACCGCGACGAGGCGCACCGGGTCGGAGACGACCATCTCGACCTGCGCCATCAGGCCCTCGATCTTGACGTCGGTGACGATCGCGTTGAAGCGATTCCGGGCGCTCAGCTGGGCCGTGCCGGCGTCGCCGCGGAGACGCTCGATCTCGCTGGCCGGGATGACGCGACGGTTGCTCTTGTCGCGGTCGGCCCGGATCCGGCCCTGCCGGTCCCAGCGCCTGACCGTGTCGACGCTGATCCCGAGCGTCTTGGCGGCTTCGCTGACGCTGTAATACTCCCTCGGCATGCGTGATCGTCTCCCTCCGGTGGCTCTGACGGGGTGGGGGCCGCGGCCGGGTTTGGCCGCGCCTCATTCACGGTACCTATGCAAGTCCTAGCCTGCAACCGCGAGCCGGCTGCCTAGGTACGCGGCGCGGACGGTAACTCTTTTCCGCGAGGTTCGAGCGCCTGACGCCGTGCCGGCAACCGGGGCCTGCCGACCGCGGTTGCCGGCGCGAGCACGCGCGAGAACGGGTTGCGCGCGTGGGAGGAGCTGGCGAGACGCCAGTTTAGTCAGAGTGTGACTACCACGTCAAGGGCGGCCGGAATCCCGCGCGGCGGAGGCATGCACGCCCGACGGAGTAGCCTTGCGGCCGTGCAGGCCGAGCGAGATCTCGCACCCGGCGAATGGTCGTGCCTGGCGTTGCTCGCTCACAGCCCGTCCCACGGCTGGGCGCTCGCGAAGGAGATGTCGCGGACCGGCGAGATCGGGCGGGTGTGGGCGGTCGGGCGCCCGCTCGTCTACCGCGCCCTCGACGTGCTCGAGCGGCGCGGGCTGATCGACCAGGTCGGCAGCGAGCCCGGCTCCCGCGGCCCCAACCGGGCGCTCTTCCAGGCGAACGAGCGTGGCCGGGCCGAGCTCGCCCACTGGCTCTCCGAGCCGGTCGACCACGTCCGCGACGTCCGCTCGCTCTTCCTGCTGAAGCTCGTCCTGAGCGAGCGCGCCGGGCTCGACAGTCAGCCGCTCCTGCGCGCGCAGCGGGCCGTCACCGTGCCGGCGGTGAGGTCGCTCGAGCTTCGGCTCCGCCGGAGCGTCGGCACCGAGCAGGTCTTCGTCCGCTTCCGGCTCGAGACGACCCGCTCGGTCGTCAGCTTCATCGACGCGATGCTCGACGACGACCCTGCCGGCGCCGTGCAGCCCGCAAAACGCCGCGGCGCGAGCAGCACCGCCTGAGCGCACTCGCCCGGCTGCTACTCGCCCCGCGGTCCGGAGCGGTGTCGGGCCGCTCCTCTCCTGCTCTCTACGACCGGGTCAGCCGATCGTGACCAGCTTCCACGTCGCCGTCCCGTTCGGATTGGTCACCGTCAGGTCGCCGCTCTTCGCCTTCTTCGGCACGGTGACCGTGAGCTTGGCGATCGACTTGGGCTTGAAGGTGGCAGGGACACCCTGGAAGGTGACCGAGGTCGTCGACGACAGGTTCGTGCCGGTGATCGTCAGCGTCGCTCCGGGCTTGGCCTTCGCCGGGGACACCTTCACGATCGAGGGGACGGGTGCCGTCAGGGGCAGGAAGCCGTCCGTGACGAAGGTCGCCTGACCCTTCGGGCTCAGGATCGTGTTCACCCAGGCCTGGGCCGCCGCCTGGTTCGGGCTCTTCGTCATCACGCACATCGCGTAGGTGATCTTCGGCTGCGCCCAGGCGGGCACCTTGATCAGCGACAGCTGCGTCGGGTTGATCACGTAGTCGGAGAGGTAGACGAAGCCGGCGTCGACCTGGCCGAGCGCGACCTTGGCGACGACGTTCGCGTCCGAGGTCTCCTGGCTGACGATGTTCGGCTGGATCTGCGTGTAGAGCCCCATCTGGTTCAGCACCTGGACGGTGTAGCTGCCGACCGGCACCGACGAGGCCGCGACATCGACGCTGACACCCGGCTTCGTCAGGTCGTAGATCGACTGGATCCCGGCCGGGTTCGACTTCGGCACGACCACGGCGAGCGTGTTGCGCGTGAAGTTGACCGGCTTCTCGGCGGTGCCGGCGGCGTAGAGCGACGCGCAGGTGGTCGTGTTCGCCCCCATCAGGACGTCGGCAGGAGCGCCGTTCGTGATCTGGGTCGCGAGGGTGCCCGTGCTCCCGAACGAGTAGGTGTTGCCCGGATCGATCGCGGGCAGCACGTCCGTCATCGACGAGCCCGCGAAGATCGTCAGCCCGGAGAGTGCGCGTGACGACGAGGCGGCGGCGCCACCGGCACCCACCGCGAGCAAGAGCGCGCCGACCGCGACGAACGCGACCAGGCGACCGCGTGTGATGTGAAACTTCAAGAGAGCCCCTTTCCGTATTCCGTAGCTTCGGGTCGTCGGCATCACTAGGCCGTGTAGGCGTCCATCGCGTTGGATGCCTGCTCCATCGTGAGTGCCGGCGGGAACGACAGGCTGAAGTACCTCCCGCCCATGCGCGAGGTGAAGTACGAGCTGTGCTGCGCCTCACAGGCGGCGATCTGGCCGATCCCCTGGAGGAGCGAGTAGGTCTGGATGCCGCCGACCGCACCGAGGTAGGTCCCGAGCATGAGCGACTCGAGTGACACGGCGGCCTTGATGATCGACTCCTCGGAGCCGAACGTCCCGGCCGGGTAGGCGAACGTGACATCGGCCGAGACCGCAGGCGTCAACGACGCGCCGCTCAAGATCCCCGCGACCGACTGGTAGTGCTCCTGCTCGTTCAGGTAGGCGCGCTTGAGGTAGTCCATCGTCTCCGAGCCGGCGAGCCCGGACGCGATCGCCTGGGAGTAAAAGTTGGAGGCGAGCAGCTCCGCTCCGATCAGCAGCCGGGCGTAGGCCAGGTCGTCTGTCGGCAGTGGATCTGCGCTTGCGCTCTCCGCGAGCGCGCTGACCGCGGCGCCCGCGACGACGAGGGCCGCCCCACCTCGGACGCCGCGCCTGAGAAGGTCTTCCCTGGTGATGAAGGTGGTCACGTGAGTCAAGCTCCTGTCCGGTTTGATAACGGTTGTATCTCCAGTTGCGCCGCCATGGTACCACTGCAAAACCTATGCACGGTCGGGCAGCGCGCACCAGGGTAGCACCGCGCCGTGCGGGTGACCAGGCCCGCCCCGGGCGCCGCCCCACTGCCGTCTTCGCAGCCTTCGGCGGGCTCGCCGGGACGGGTCCAAGGTGCCGTCGCCAGACGAGAAAACCGATTGGTAGGCTCGCGCCGTAATTCCGGATGGTGAGCGATCGCGACCTGGCGCCCGGGGAGTGGGCGGTGCTGGCTTTGCTCTGTGAGCGGCCTGCGCATGGCTGGGCATTGGCGAGACAGCTGTCGCCCACCGGCGAGCTCGGCTCGATCTGGTCGCTGAGCCGTCCCCTCGTCTACCGCGCGCTCGAGATCCTCGAGGAGCGCGGGCTGATCGTCCCGGCCGGGCACGAGCCGGGCTCGCGCGGCCCGAACCGGACGATCTTCCGCGCCACCCCGGCCGGCCACGCCGCCGTCGCCGAATGGCTGTCGGAGCCGGTCGAGCATGTCCGCGAAGGCCGCTCGCTCCTGCTCCTGAAGCTCGTCTTCGCCCAGAGGAACTGCGTCGACCCGCGGCCGATGCTGCTCGCCCAGCGGCAGGTGCTCGCCGAGTCGATCGGCTCGCTCGAGGAGCGCGTCGGCGAGAGCGACGGCGTCGAGGCGATCCTCCTGCGCTTCCGGCTCGAGTCCTCACGCGCGGTCGACCGGTTCATCGACGGTGTCTTCGCCGAGCTCGAACCGGTCGCGCAGCGTCCCGAGGCACGCCCCCTCACGGCGAGCGGTGCGGCCGGTCCTGAGCGCTCAGTGGGCCCTCACGCTGAAGGGATGGGAACGGCGTGAGGGCCCGCTGAGCTGATCGCGGATCGCCTGTCCCGAGGCACCCACGGTCGCTGTGCACGTCTGACTGTATTCGTCACGATCTGAAGAGTCAACGGGGCCCACCCGGCCGGCGGCTGCGTCCCTGCCGACTCCAGCCGGGTTGCCGCGCTGCCATCGGCGTGCCGCGCTGCTGACGGCACCTCGTCGGGCCCTGCCCGAGCGGAATACTCCCCCGATACTACCGAGGCAATACCTAGGCATCGCCGCCGAAAGTCGGTACCCTGCCCGCGACGGAACGAACCCCGGATTCGCACTGCATCTCCCGGAAAGGACGGGTTCACGCATGAGAAAGTTCCTCCCCGGCGTCGTCGCTACTGCCTGCGCCGTCGCCTGCCTCGCCGGCGCCGCCTACGGCCGCCAGGCCATCAACCACCCCGCCGTGACGGCGATCGTCCCGAATCTGACCGTGAATACGCCGACCGGGACGCTGGTCACGCTGAAGACCTCGGAGCTCTCGGTCCTGCCGCAGACGACGATCAGCGTGCCGATCGACGGCACCGCGACCAGCGAGTCCGGGCCGACGCTTGCCTCGCTCCTGACCTACGCCGGCGTCCAGTACAACGCGTCCTGCAAGAACGACGAGCTCCGCTACTGGGTCGAGGCGACGAACGCGAAGGGCGCAGCGGTCGTCATCACCGCCGGCGAGCTCGACCCCGGCTTCGGCAACCGGCCGGCGATCCTCTCGATCGACGAGAACGGCCACTTCCTGACCTCGCAAGGCCCGCGCCTCGTCGTCCCGAACGACACGGGCGCACGTGACCTGCAGAACGTCAGCATCATCACCGTCGGGCGCGCGCCGGTCCAACTCGCCGACACCGCCACGCCCGCCTGCGGCTCGACCGGGCTCGTTCCGGTCCCGGCGGCCGGCTCGCTCGTGATCAACGGCGATGTCGCCGACCCGACCACCTACTCGTTCGCGCAGCTGCAAGCGATGCCGCAGCAAAACCAGACGGTCAGCTTCCTCGCCGGCACGAGCCCGAGCACGAATACCGAGACCGGGCCGACGCTGATCTCGCTGATCCAGGCGGCGAAGCCGAAGTTCCTCGCCTGCGACCCGAACGACAAGCTCCGCTTCTACGTCGAGATCACCTCGAGCGAGGACGGCTACGCCTCGACGCTTGTCGTACGCCGAGATCGACCCGACCCTCAACAACACGCAGGCGCTCGCCTCGCTGATCGAGAACGGCGTCTCGCAGTCGAGCGTCGGCGCGAGGCTGACCGTGCCGGGCGACGTCAAGGGCGGCCGCTACGTCTCGGGCAGCGCCGTCGTGACGGTGCTCCGGGCACCGACCGAGGTCCGCATCCCGAGCTGCGCGAAGTCGACGTAGGGCCTCGCCAGATTCCCGGGCCGCCCCACATCGGGGGTGGGGCGGCCCGGGACGACCACGACTACGAGACTGCGAGCGAGGGATCGAGCTTGCCGTCGATGAAGCGCATGATCGCGCTCGCCGTCTCGAGGCGAAAGATCGCGGCCGTCGTCACGCCGGGGGTGTCGTCGCCGCCGTCGTCGACCTGCGCCTCCAGCCAGCCGATGAACGGGACGAGCGCGGCGCGCTGCGCGCGGAGGAGCTGCGCGGGATCCCCGCCGGCGCGCTCGTTCAGGACGACCTTCAGGAGGAAGACCGAGCGGATGTCGCGGACGTGCTCGACCGGAGCGGCGAGCCAGGCCCGAACCTCCTTCTTCCCGCTCGCGGTGGCGGCGAAGAGGACGCGGTGGGGCCCCCGCCCGCCCCGCTCGATCCCGTTCAGCCGGATCAGCTTGGCCCGTTCGAGCCGGTCGAGCCCGTGGTAGACGATCGCCCGGTTGATCGGCCAGACCTCGCCGAGCTCGCCGCCGGGGCCGAGGGTGTTTGCGAGCGCCCAGCCGTGGGTTGGCTGCTCGGCGACGAGCGCCAGCACGGCCCAGTCGTTGGTCGACATCGACGTCAAGTCCGGGAGTTTATAGTCCGTGCAGGAACTAGAAAAGGGATGGACTACCGCGACGCCGGTCGGCGTACGTGTGGCTACCCGGCCGGGAAGAGGAAGGGTACGAACGGCGACAGGTCGGTCTCCTCGGCGATCGGCACCTGGTCGTTCAGGCAGGAGGCCGTGGCGAGCAGCGTCGTTTCCTCCCCGCGGAGCCAGCCGCGGTAGATCGCCTCGCGGGCGAACGTGCCGAGCGCCTGACGCGCGGCGGCGACCGCCTCGCCGCGCGGCAGCAGGCCGAGCGGCAGCGCCGCCGGCCCGGGCGTGACGGCGAAGACGCCGTCGGCGGTGTCGATGTTGCCCGGCCCCGCGAGCGAGAACACCTCCTCCGGCGCCAGGCTCTCGATCGCATACCCGTGGGTCGAGCCACCGAGCCAGGGGGCCTTCTCGGTGGTCGTCACCGGCCGCACCTGTTCGTTCGCGTAGGTGGTGAGGAAGTCGTCGATCTCCGCCTGGGACGGCGCGGGCGCCTTGAAGGTCGCCTCGACCTCGTCCTTCTCGAGGCGGGCCGCGATGATCGCGCGCGCATCGGCAAGCGTCACCTTGGCCTTCGCGAGCGCCGCCCAGTAGGCGTTGCGGCTGCCGGCGAACTCGGCGTCGATCACCGCCCGCTCGGCCGAGAGCAGGTCGGCCTCGTCGATCGGCTGCTGCGAGGAGAGGGTCAGCTGCTCGAGCAGGACGCTCGCCGCGTAGCCGGGATCGCCGGTCAGGCTCGTGAAGCGGGCGACGGCGTCGCGGCTGATCGTGCCGGCGTTCGTGATGCAGCGGTCGGCGGCGGGGACGTCGAGCTGGCCCTCGCTCAGCGACGCGTCGAACCCGGCCCCCGCCTCGGCCGGACCGTTGCAGAGACTCTGGTCGCGGGCCCAGAGCCAGACACACGCGGCCGCGGCGACGTCGGGATCGGGGGTGGCGTTCGCGGCGAAGGTCGCCCACCCCCACGACCAGATCCCGGACAGCTTGAACTGCGTCGCGACAGCCTTCGCAGCAAGCGCCTCGAGCTTGACGATCTCGAACCACGCCGCCGCCGGCTCGAGCCCGGCCCGCTGCCCGAGCCCGGGCGAGCTCGTCAGCTGCATCTCGAGCGCGATCCGCTGCGAGGGGATCCCGATCTCGGTCAGGTGGTCGACGAGGCTGCGCAGGCTCTGCCGCATCGAGAGGCTCGCCGCGGTCGGGCCGAGCTTGTAGAGGCCGACCGCGTTCGGCTGCGTGAAGTAGACCTGCCGCAGGAGGATCGCGACCTTGCTGACCTGTTGCCACCAGAAGAGCGCGTCGCCGCCGGTGTAGGGCGGGTTCGGGATCGAGAGCAGCGGCGTCGCGCCCAGATTGCTCAGGTCGGTCAGGAACTGGAGCACGTCGGCGCGGTACTGCGCGTTGTTCGCCGTCCACGGCGCCGGCGTCTGGGCGCCGGCCAGCTCGCTCTCGGCGATCGTCGGCGTCTGGCAGCCCGTGACCGAGACGGCGTAGTCGAACAGCGACTGCGCGCGGGCGTCGATCACCGACGGGTCGGCCGGGGCGCTCGTCGTCCCGACCCGCTTGCTGAAGTTGAGATCGAAGAGGACGGTCGCGGCGCCCGCGGCGCGCATCTGGGCCGGCACGTCCGTGCCCGAAGCGACGGCGATCACGAGCCCCGGCGCCGGCGTGATCGGGGCGCCGTGGCCGCCGAAGTCGACCCAGTCCGGCAGCGTCGCGGGGACACCGCAGCCGTCGGCGGGAGCGATCGGCGCGCCCGCACCCGAGACGGCGGCCGCGAGAGCGGCCACGAGGAGAAGGCGCTTCACGAGCCGTCCAGGGTAGCCACCGCCCAACCCGACAAGGATTGGGATCGGCCGGCTCTTTGGGTACTTGCGTCGGACCGTCGTGCAGAGCTATCGATGTGTCGCGATGACGAAAAGAGGTGCGGAAGCGCCCGCGCAGTCGCAGGGGCGGAGGTCGCGTCACGAGGGGATCGTGGTTCGGCACCGGCGCGAGTGTGGTTCGGGTGGCGGGGGCGCGTGTTCTTGTCGCCCGGCCTATCAGGCTCAGGTGTGGTCGGTGCGTGACCGGAAGCCGATTCGGAAGTCGTTTGACTCGCTTGCCGAAGCGCGTGCCTGGCGGCAGAACAGCCAGGTCGCCATTCGCAAGGGACAACTGCGGGCCTCGGTTCCGACGACGCTGAACGAGGCGGCTGGCGATTGGCTCGTTGCCGCTGAGGCGGGAATCGTCCGGACGCGCTCGGGTGATCGGTATAAGCCGGCGGCGTTGCGCGCCTATCGGCAGGCGTTGAGACAGCACATCCTTCCGGCGTTTGGCGACAAGCGCCTGAGCGCGATCAGTTCGTTGATGTTGCAGGATCTCGCTGATCGGCTCACCGGGAGAGGGCTTTCGCCAAGCACCGTCCGAAACACGATCCTGCCGCTGCGGGCGATCTACCGCCGGCTCGAGAGTCGCGGCGAGGTTCCCTTCAACCCGGCGCTGAAGCTTTCGCTGCCGGCCGTCCGTGGGCGTCGAGAGCGGATCGCGGCGCCGGCGGAGGCGCGCCAACTGCTGGACGCGCTCCCGCGCTTCGAACGTGCGATCTGGGCCGTCGCCTTCTATGCCGGCTTGCGTCGCGGCGAGATTCAGGCGCTCGACTGGACCCATATCGATTTCGAGCGGAACCTGATCACGGTCGAGCGGAGCTGGGACTGCAGGAGCGGATTCATCACGCCGAAGAGCCGCTCGGGTACCCGCCGTGTCCCGATCACGTCGACCTTGCACCGTGAACTCCTCACGCACCGCCGTACCCAAAGTCCCAACGGTCACGGCTTCGTTTTCCCTAATGAGCGCGGCAGCGGGCCGTTCAACCCGGACACAGTCAGGCTGCGAAGCAAGCGGTCGTGGGCCAAGGCCGGCGTGAAGCCGATCGGTCTCCACGAATGTCGCCATAGCTTCGCCGCGTACATGATCGCGGCCGGCGTCAACACGAAAGCGCTCAGCACCTACATGGGACACGCCTCGATCACGATCACGCTCGACCGCTACGGCCACCTCCTTCCCGGCAACGAGGCAGAAGCAGCATTGCTCCTCGAGAACTGGCTCCAAACGAGCGCTGCTATCGCAGGATGAGAGTGTTCGAGCCGGACGCGCCGAGGCCGTTCGGGCTTGCCCCGGAGCGCTCCCCGGGGGCCAAGGCGGGATTCGGCGACTGGCCCGCGGTCATATCGTCTCGAGCGTGCCGTCCGGTTCGGGCTGGCATCATGAGTGTCAGCGAGTGCGAGGCATAGCCCGTTCTCGTTAGCCGTACTGGCATAGCCGTCGGCGCCGACATGAACTCGTCTGCGCGTCTTGAGGAGGCTGAGCTAGATGGCTGCTGTTCTTTCTGTGCAGGGCGTTGTTGTTGAGGTGTCGCTGAGCTTGTTGCGTCCGTGGGCGAAGAATCCGCGCCGGATTAGGGCTGCCCGGCTTGAGGACTTGATGCGGACTCTGCTTGACGACCGGGAGATGTTGTGGGCCCGGGCGTTGATTGTTCGTCCGGATGGGACGGTGATCTGCGGCAACCAGAGGTTCGCCGCTGCCGTCGCGCTTGGCTGGGTCTCGATTCCCGTGTTGGTGGTCGATATCTCGGACGAGCGGGCAATGATGTGGGCGCTTCGCGATAACTCGTCCTGGGGTGAGTGGGACGAGTCGCTGCTCGCCGAGATCGTTCATGAGCTCGTCGAGGGTGGTCTCGATCTCGCCTTGTCCGGGTTTGAGAGCCGCGACATCGATCGGATTCTCGCTCTGGTGCGGGCGGAGGCGGATCCGGACGAGTTGCCGCCGCTTCCGAAGGGGCCTCCGCGGTCGAAGCCGGGGGAGCTGTACCGGCTCGGGCCGCACTGGCTCCTTTGCGGGGATATGACTGCGCCGAGGGCGATTGATCGCGCGCTCGGGAGCGGCGAGCGGCCATCGTTGCTTCTGACCGATCCGCCTTGGGGTGTTGCCTATAAAGGCAAGACGCGGGAGGGGCTGCGGATCGCGAACGACGACGCTGACGGCCAGGCCGAGTTCCTCGGGGCGGCGTTCACGGCGATCGCGGCGGCGTTGTCGCCGGGGGCGCCGTGTTATGTGTTCGCGCCTGCGGGTCGGGCGGGGACCGCGTTTCGGCTCGCGCTGCAGGCGGCGGGCTTGCGGCTCGCCCAGGAGCTCGTCTGGGTCAAGGACTCGATCGTCCTCGGGCATAGTGATTATCACTATCAGCATGAGCCGGTCTTGTTTGCGCACAAGCCAGGCCCCGGTCGTCCCGGTCGCGGCCGCCACGCCGGAACCCGCTGGCGGGGAGGCAACGACCAGAGCTCGGTCCTGTTCGCCGACCGTCCGAAGCGCTCGGCCGAGCACCCGACTTGCAAGCCGGTCGAGTTGCTCAGCCGGCTGATCAGTAACTTGAGCCGTGCCGGTGAGGTTGTCCTCGACCCGTTCGCGGGCTCCGGCTCGACCCTGATCAGCTGTGAGCAGCTCGGTCGCCGCTGCGTCGCGGTCGAACTCGACCCGCGTTACTGCGATGTGATCCGGGATCGCTACGAGGCGTTCTGCGATGGCCGCTAACCCGAAGCGGAGGCCGGGCTCGGATCTCGGCCGGGCGACGGTCGACTGGGAGGCGGCGTTCGCGTTCTACGCCGCCCTCGCCGACGAGCGCCGCTGTTACCAGGCCGTCGCCGACGAGTTCGACGTCAGCCTGCGAACGGTCGAGAACCACGGCCGCGCAGACCGCTGGGGGGAGCGGCTGCGCGCGATCAAGACGAAGGCCGCCGAGGAGACGAACGCGATGCTCTGGCAGGCACGGGTCGAGCAGATCGGCAAGACGATCCGGCTGATCGACGCCTCGCTGATCGGCTACGCCGAAAAGCTCCGCCGCGGCGAGGTACGAATCGACGCCGGCCGACCTCGAACGGCTCCACCGCTTGCACCAGCAGCTCGGAGAACAGCTCGAGGTCGCAAGCACACCGGCCCACCAGCCCCAGACGGCGGCCGCCGCGGCACGCACGCCCGAGCACACCGCCGCCGTGATCGCGGCACTCAAAGAGGCCGGCGCCCTCGAAGCGCTCGGCCTGCACGCAATCGAACCATCGCCACCCGGCGACAGCGACGAGCAACACGACACGGAGGAGACGAACCGATGACGATGATGACTGCAAATCAGCAGACCGCGGCCGAGTCGCTGCTCGACCTGGTCGGGCCGCTGCGGCTTCGCTACTGCCCGCTCCCGCCAACCCCTCGGCAGGAGGCGTTCCTGCGCCTGCCGCTGAGGGAGGCGCTCTACGGCGGTGCGGCCGGCGGCGGGAAGACGTTCGCGCTCCTGATCGCGTCGTTGATGTACTGCGACGTCCCCGGCTATCACGCCCTGATCCTGCGTCCGAGCCTGCCCGAGTTCTACCTGCCCCAGGGGCTGATCCCGCTCTCGCACGAGTGGCTCGCCGGCTCGAACGCGACCTGGATCTCCGAGACGCGCAGCTGGAGCTTCCCGAGCGGCGCCACGCTCAGGTTCGGCTACCTCGACGGGATCAAAGACGTCCAGCAGTACTCCGGCGGCAGCTTCTCCTTCGTCGGCTTCGACGAGCTCGTCCGCTTCGCCGAGCCCGAGTACCTGCGCATGTTCCGCGCCCTCCGCCAGCCCCACCCCGACATCCGACTGCGCGCAGCCGCCGACGGGACAACTCTCGCCGACGTCCCCGTCCGCATCCGCGCGACCAGCAACCCGGGCGGATCCGGGCATGCCTGGGTGAAGGCGCGCTTCGTCGACCCGACCAGCCGCGCCCCCGATACAGCCTTCCTCTCCTCCCGGCTGAGCGACAACCCGCACCTCGACCCCGACTACATCACCTCGCTCTCCCGGCTCCCCCACGCCGAACGCGAACGCCTCCTCAACGGCAACTGGGACACCCCCGACGACGGCGATCTCTTCCGGCGCGCCTGGTTCGACCTGATCGAACGCCACCAACTTCCAGACAACACCTGCGCCGTCCGCTTCTGGGACCTGGCGGCAACCGAGCCGAGCCCCGCCAACCCCGACCCCGACTACACCGTCGGCCTGCGCCTCGACCTCCACGAGAAAAGCGGCACCTTCTACGTCACCGACCTCGTCCGTGTCCGCAAGGCACCCGGAGCGATCGAACAGCTCGTCGCCGAAACCGCGAGCCGCGACGGCAAGACCGTCTCGATCGTGATCGAGGAAGAGCCCGGCTCCTCAGGCAAGTCACTCACCGACCGCTACAAGCGAGACATCCTCCGCGGCTACACCGTCAAGAGCAGGCGCGCGACCGGCTCGAAAGAGGTCAGGGCCCAACCCGTCGCCGCCGCCACCGAAAACGGGCTCCTCAAAATCGTCCGCAACCGCCACAGCAACGACCTCCTCGACGAGCTCTGCGCCTTCCCCCACGGCTCCCACGACGACTGCGTCGACGCCCTCGCCGGCGCCCACGAACACCTCAGCAACCGCCCCCAAGGAACCATGCGCACCTACGTCCCGAAAGGCCGCATCCCAACCCAACACGACCGCTTCCGGCCCTTC
Organism: uncultured Actinomycetota bacterium; assembly: GCA_963765345.1. GTDB lineage: Bacteria > Actinomycetota > Thermoleophilia > Gaiellales > Gaiellaceae > PALSA-600. Next base: position 23,067 of record CAVXWI010000004.1, on the reverse strand, counting down.
CTCGGCTTCTAACCAAAGTCCGACCGCAAACCGATCCGCCCGAGACACTTGTCGTCACAATAGACAACAACCGTCAGCCCAAGCCTGGGAGCAGCGTACCCCTAACAACCCCCAAAATCGTACGCGGCTTCTACGCTCCTTCTACGCTGCCTTTCAATCGCGCACACGATCGTCGTCCAGAGAACACACGATCAACCCGCAGACCAGTCACTTCGAGCCGACCAGCGATCCTGTCTCGAAATCGGGCTAAGCAGGCATTCCGAGCCGTTGCCGAGCGCGGCACAGCGCTCAGACGGAGCGCGGACAGTCGCACGGACGATCGCACGGCAAACCCAGAACCCAAAACATCCCTGCACATAGCCATACTCAGACGGCATCTGGTCTAGTGAAATAGACCTGCCGCAGGAGGATCGCGACCTTGCTGACCTGCTGCCACCAGAAGAGGGCGTCGCCACCGGTGTAGGGCGGGTTCGGGATCGAGAGCAGCGGCGTCGCGCCCAGATTGCTCAGATCGGTCAGGAACTGGAGCACGTCGGCGCGGTACTGCGCGTTGTTCGCCGTCCACGGCGCCGGCGTCTGGGCACCCGCCAGCTCGCTCTCGGCGATCGTGGGCGTCTGGCAGCCCGTGACCGAGACGGCGTAGTCGAACAGCGACTGCGCGCGGGCGTCGATCACCGACGGGTCGGCCGGGGCGCTCGTCGTCCCGACCCGCTTGCTGAAGTTGAGATCGAAGAGGACGGTCGCGGCGCCCGCAGCGCGCATCTGGGCCGGCACGTCCGTGCCCGAAGCGACGGCGATCACGAGCCCCGGCGCCGGCGTGATCGGAGCGCCGTGGCCGCCAAAGTCGACCCAGTCCGGCAGCGTCGCGGGGACACCGCAGCCGTCGGCGGGAGCGATCGGCGCGCCCGCACCCGAGACAGCGGCCGCGAGAGCGGCCACGAGGAGAAGGCGCTTCACGAGCCGTCCAGGGTAGCCATCGACCAACCCGACAAGGATCGGGATCAGCTCACCCAGCGCCGCTGAAACGGGACTTGGTGGGTCGCTCAGACCGGCGGGCGTCGCGCTTCAGCGCACGTCGACGTAGGAGACCTCGATTGCGTTGTTGCCGTAGCCGAGCCGGTTCCAGGGTGGGACGTCCGGTTGCTCGTTGCCGGCCGCGTCGGTCGCTCGGGCGCGGAGGGAGTGTCGACCGATGTCTGCTGCGTCCCACTCGAGTGACCATTCTTGCCAGTGGTAGGGCCCGGTCGGCGGTTCGACCGTGGCGGGGTGCCAGTCTCCTTCGCCGGTGAAGCTGACGTGGACGTCGGTGACTGGTCCGCTGCCTGACCAGGCCTTTCCGCGGATCGTGTACTCGCCGGCGGCGACCGTCGCGCCGGGGGCGGGGTCGGTGATGCGGGCGCGGACACGCATCAGGGTGACGCGTTCGTGCTCTCGATCTGCCCACTCGTAGATGTAGTGGCCGGTCTGGAACTCGCCGGCGTACGGCTCGGTCAGGACCTCGATCCGCTGCAGCCACTTCACGGAGGCGACGGCGTACCAGTGGGGCACGATCAGCCGGAACGGGGCTCCGTGGTCGGGGATGAGCGGCTCGCCGTTCATCTCGTAGGCGATCAGGATCTCTGCCGCCGGATCGGTTGCCTGGGCGAGTGAGAGCGAGCGCTCGAAGCGCAGCTCGGATCGGTCGGTCTCTGCGAGCACGGGGTTCAGGTGGTAGGGCCCGTGGTCGGCACCGTCGAAGCGGACTTCGAGGCCGTCTGCTGCCGGTCGCGCCTGCTGAGCACGTCGCTGAGCAGGGCGCCTTTCCAGCGGGCGGTCGAGACGGCGTAGTCGCCCCATGGCTCGCCGGCCGGCAGCGGTCGCGTCTCGAGCCGCCCGTTGCCGGCACATTCGAGTGTGACGGCGCGCTCGACCGTCGGCATCGCGCGCAGGTCGTCGATCGCGAGCGTTGTCGGGTTGTCGACGGCACCGCCGATTGTGAGCGTGCCGCCGTGGTCTGGGACGGCGAAGTTGCTGCGGACATAGTGGAACTCGACCGGCGTGATCTCGCCGTCGAGTGCCTCGGGCGGCGCCTCTGCATTGAACGGCGCTGGGTTGATCATCAGCAGCGCTGAGCGCGATCGTTCGAGCTCGTCTGTTCCAGACATCTCTCCCTCTCCTCGGGGTGGGCGGTTCAGGGTCGCGGTGTCGGCGTCAGTAGTCGGAGTCGTTGAAGGTCGGGTCGCGGTTCTCGATGAAGGCGCCGATGCCCTCGATGCGGTCGGGGTGGACGGCCGAGCGCCAGTGCGCTTCCATCATGATCGCGATCGCCTGTTCGATGGGTTGGCCCTCGCCCGTGCGCACGGCCCGTTTCACCGCCTGGACCGCCGTCGGCGAGTTGCTCGCGATCTTGGCCGCGATCCGGTGTGCGGCGTCCATCAGCTCGGCCTGCGGGTGGAGCTCGTTGACCATCCCGAGGCGGTAGGCCTCCTCGGCGGTGATCGGGTCGCCGGTCAACAGCATCTGCAGCGCCTTCCCTGGCGGCAGGACGCGTGGGAGGAAGACGGGTGAGCCGCCGCCGGCCGCAAGGCCGATCATCGCTTCGGGCTGGCCGAACGTTGCGTTCTCCGCGGCGATGATGAAGTCGGTGCTCTGGGCGATCTCGGAGCCGCCGCCGTAGGCGATCCCGTTCACGGCGGCGAAGATCGGCTTTCGCAGCTGCCGTAGCGTGTAGAGCGTGCGATCGAAGTCCTGACGCTGGCGCAGCCAGTCCTCCTTGGTCATGTCCTTGCGTTGGCGCAGGTCGCTGCCGACCGAGAACGCACGCGTCCCGGCGCCGGTGATGATCGCGGCCCGAACCGACGAGTTGACCGCGACGGTCTCGAGGATCTCGGTCAGTCGCGCGCCCATCTCGGTGGTGATCGCGTTGTCGGCCTGGGGCCGGTTCAGGGTGATCACGGCGACGTGCCCGTCGCGAACGTAGTCGAGGAGCACGGGTTGGTCGGGCTCGGCCCCGCCCGAGGTCGGCGGGCCGAAGTCGAGCGTTTTCCAGCGATCGGTGCCTGTGCGGGGTGTGGCCACGTCTTCTCCTTCCGTCACGTCGTGAGCTCCCCCAGCCAGCGCAGCGCGCGCAGGCCCGGAGCGAAGCAGTATTCGCCGCCGCGGGTGACGACGAAGGGCGGGAGTCCCTGCAGCCGGCGGCGGATCGGTCGCTGCGGGATCGTGAAGCTGCCGGAGCCTTCGGCCGGCCCGACGAGGGGATCCTTCTCGGCCGGCGCGCCGATGAAGATGCCGTCGTTCAGCCACTGGGTCTTGACGAACTCGAACTGCCGCTTCAGGTGGGCACCGGCGAACACGAAGATGATCCCGCGCTCCTCGCCGTCGTCCTCGAGCACCCCCTCGGGCAGTGGCGGCCCGTAGCTCGTGCCCCGGCGAATCATCCGGTGGAGGCGGACGTTGACGCTGCCGTCGCGATCGAGCGAGTCGCGCGGGTTGGCTCGGCGGGAATGCGCGCCGGCCGGGCACTTGAACCCGTGCAGATCGTCCCCGTAGAGGAAATCGTTGTTGCGCCCGGGGTCGGCGCCGAGCTCGGGCTCGTCGCGCTCGGGGGCCAGCGCCAGGGGCGCACCGCTCTGCCAGCGGCCGACCATCTTCGCGCCCAGCAGCGCCTCCTCCTCGCGGGTCGCCGCCTGCGCGTGCAGGTACTGCCGGTAGGCGGCGACGCGCGTGTGCAGCTTGCGGAAGACGACATAGGTGCCGTTGCGGCCAAGCACGTCGGGCGTCGGCATCGGCGGCAGCTCGCCCGTCTCGTCCGGGTAGCCGAGGACGATCTCGCCGAGCTTGATCGGCCGCTCCTGCGGGTTGGAGGGCGGAATCCCGCTGCCTTCGACCGCCGGCTGCCCGATACCGTCCTTGAAGCCGAACGAGGTGCGTCCGGTCGGGAGCTGGTAACAGTCCTGGCGCCAGATCACCTCGACGCCGGGCAGCTGCTCGTGCGCCGCCCGTGCCCGCTCGGCCAGCGCCTCCAAGCCTGCCGCGTCGGGCGAGAGCACGGCCAGCGCCACGTGCACCTCGGCCGTCCCGAGCGGCTTCTCCCAGCGCTCGGGACTGCTCTCACCGAGATCGCCGAGCGCGGCTGCGCGCGCCGCCATTCCCTGCCGGAACTCGGGCGCGAAGCTGTCGAGCGACTCCTGCGGCACGCCCAGCGCCGCCAGGCCCTGGTAGGTGAAAGCGACCGTGATCCAGGCGTCGTGCGCCCGATCACCCGACGGCCGACTCGGGTCGACGAACGGGTGCAGACGGCGGATCAGTTCCCGTCCCGCCGCCCGGTCGTCGATCCGGAGCAGCAGATACCTGCCGACATACGGCGAGGGTCGCTCGTGCAGCGCGCCGCTCTGGATGTCGTCGAGCTCGAGGCTCGGACCATCCGCGCCGGCCGGAGCGCGCCTGGTCATCCCCATCAGTGGTGATGCTCAGGCGGCTCGGGCGGATCCGGATTCGCAGGCGCGAGGTAGGGGAAGCTGTGCGAGCCGGGGCTCGTCGAGCGGTCGACGCCGTCGCGGATCACCGGGCCGTTGCCGGCGTTGATCAGCAGCGTGAAGATCGTGTCCATGACGTCGTCGTTGAGCGCTCGCCCGCCGCACGTCTCATGTCCGCGGCCTGCGCGGGCGGCGCGCTCGATCTCCAGGAACGAGCCCTGCTCGGCGTAGGGCTTGCCGGGGTCGACGACGAGGTAATCGCCGAGCACGAGCTCGGTCAGCGGATGCGTCCCATCGTCGCTGACAGGCCAATCGGTCTTGCCGTCGAGGCCATCCCAGAAGGCGAGATTGGCGTTGAGCCGCGCCCGGTATGCACCCTGGTAGCCCTCGGCGAGCTGGAACCCGTCCTCCATGTTGTAGAGATCACGGATCTCGAGGTCACGATTCACCTGATCGAACTGCTTCGGCGCCAGCATCAAGTTCTTCACCTCCGGCCTCCCGACGCGCTCGATCCGCACCGTGAACTTGCCGCGCGTCAGCGTCTCCGCGACCACCCCGACCAGCCCGCCATCCCCCAGGAACCGCGCGCAGTCGATCTCGACCACGAGGCTGAGGACGTTCTTGCCGTCCAGGTAGATCGAGCCCGGATCGGTGAACGCGAGCTTGCCGCTCGCGATCGTCTTCAACGCCGCCGGCGCGTCCATGATGAACGGATCCCAGCGCGGACCGGCAAACACACGAACGCCGTGACCGGAACCACCGCGCTCGTCGCCCACCCGGAAGCCGACCGTGTCGCCCGCCGGCGTCGTGCACACGCCCTCCTGTCCTGCCTCTCGTCGCTACCGGCGGGCTCGGAAAAGACGACGTCGAACACAAGCTCGTCCTCGCCGACGGTAAACGGCGCACGCCCGTTCTCGGCTCTGGCCGTCAGCGGACGCAGCCGGAAGCGATAGACAAGCCCGTCCGAGAACAGCGCTGATGGCTGCGCAAACGGCAACGTGTTCTCGACGAGCACGAGCTGGCCCGCACGCTCGGGGCTCGGAAACGCGTAGACATCGGTGATGTCCGCGATCGGGTCGGCCAGCGCGCGCGGACCGGAGATGTGATCCGACATGATCCGCCGCTCGTCCGGTTAGTCGGCGGCCTCGTCGAGCAACGGCTTCAGGGCAGGATGCTGCAGAGCCTCGGCCGCGGCGGGATCGTCGAGCACCTGCTGAAACGCCTCGTTCACGCGCAGCGCCTTCCGGATCTCCTTCACCGTCCCGCCGTAGTTCCGCGCATACGCCCCCGCCGTCTCCTCGGCGCCGAGGATGAACGCCTGCAACGCCGCGAGATCCGGGAGCCCCTCGTAGCCCTCGGTATGGCGAAAGATCAGGTCGAACAGCTCGAGGGTCGGCCCGGAGGTGAAGAAATCCTCCATGTACGCGTCCCACGGACCATCGAAGCTCGTGATGAAGGCCAGCCGCGTGTCACCGTCGAAGAGCACGAACCTGGCCTCGTGAATCGTCGCCACCGCCATCCCGTAGTCCCCGGGGCGATATCCCGGAGTCTGCTGCAAGTCGCCGAGCGCAGCCCGCAACGACTCGCCCTCACCCGGCTTGACACGGAAGAACAAGCTGAACTCGCTCGTCGGGCCGACCCTGGCACCCGGCCGGACGGTTCCCGCCTCAGAACCCGACATCATCACCCCTCGCTCGAAGATCCAAGCCGCCGTCGCTCGGCAAGAAGAAGCTTGCCGAGTCGGACACTAGCCACGACGCACCCCTCTGCGACGATCCATAAAGCAATCGCAAGACGACAACCACGGGCCCGTGGGACGAGCTGCCGCGCTAGCGGCACGGGGAACAACGATTGAGCTTCCGTCGACCTCGGTGGCTCCCTGCATCAGCCCGAATCGCAGAGCGATTGCTTCAGGTGTTCAGGCGCGTCCAGCTCGCCGGCCGGACGCGTCTCACGCCCTCGTGGTCGGCGCGAGTGGAGCCGCCGAAGCTTGGGTGGCGGTCAGCCGGCTTGTTCTCGCGCCCCGCAGACACCAGAGGTTCCCGCCGAGGTTGTCGAGCAGCGGGCTGTGCGCGACGAGAGCGTGGAACGTGCGCTTGTTCATTCCGCGCTCGACGCATGCTGCGCGCAGTGAGGCACGGTCGAGGAAGCCGTGCTGGGTCGCCCTGAAGACGTCGAGGAGGATGCGATCGGATCTGCTCAGAGCGCTTTCCTGCTGGGCTCGACCGGCCGGGCGAACGCGCGCGTGTCGATCGACGCGAAAATCAGGATGCGCTCGATAGAACGCTCCGAGAACGTGCTGCGGAGGGAGGAGAGGGGCCTCCCGCGTCCGGTAGGACCTGGAGATGCCGGCACGAAGTGTGTCGACGTCGAGCGGCGAGGCCACGGCCAGGATTCGCCGGGTCAGCGTCGCGAGCCGGTTCTGGCTGCGTCTCGGTAGCCAGAACCAGTCGTCGTCGAGGAACTCGGCCTCGGCCTGGTGATCGAGGACGTCGCGAGCCCGTGACTCCGTGACGCTGATTCCTCGGCCGGCTGCAGCGCCGATGAGCCCGTCAAGCTTGCCGCTCCGAACGCCGCCGCCCGGACCGCCGCTACGCGAACGAGCAACTGCCCGTACTGCGGCGTCCGATCGAGGACGATTCGCTGCCCCCTGGCTGTTTGCTCGAGCTCGAAGCTGGCTTTTCGGCCGCACAGCCACGCTGCCGAGAGCACGCTCTCGGGCCGGAAAGGAACCGTGGCGATGCCGCTTGCCCGCAGGAGCGCCTCGCCCTCCCCGAGCGCGCACGGTGCCGCGCCGACAAGCAGGGCCAAGGCGCGATCGAGTGCGGGCAGGTAGACCGGGTGCGACGGAAGTCGAGCTTCCAGCCGCGCTTGCAACACCCGGATTCGTTCGGGGCTGAGCTTCGTTCTGCTCGCCGCCACGCTCAGCAGGCACGGTGGCTGGCCGTCGAGACCCAACCGGGCGAGGAGCGCGTCGAGCGACCCGCCGTCGAGACCGTGGAGCCCCTCGACATACTCCCGGAGGGCGAGCTCGAGCGGGATCTGCTCGATTCGCTCGACCCGGTCGAAGATCTCCGGAAGCGCCCACGCGAGCCCGAGCCAGTCGTCGGGGCGCAGGTCCGAGGCCGGCCCTAGCGCCCGCTCGAGTCGTTCGGCGAGCGTGCGTCTGTCGCTCCCGAGCAGGTCGCGAAACCTGGGATCCTGACCGCTGATCTGACCGGCCCAGGTGCTCTTGGCGGCGTGCCGTGCAAGCTCGATGAGTTCCCGGGGCGGCTCGACCCCGTTGTAGGCCTGATCGACGGCCGCCTCGGCGGTCACGGCGAAATCGAAGACCGAGCGCATGCCGATCGCGGTCAGAGCGACCAGGCGACCGTAGGTCAGCTGCGAGAGCCAGTCGCGGTCGTCGATCAAACCCGAGGTCACCAGACCGCGACGCACCCGTGTCGGCCAGTCGACCGAGCGCGGGTCGAGCCCGGCAGGCCAGGGACGGTCGATCACTCGGACCTCACGCACCTCGGACCAGCCGGCCGCGAGGAGGTCGCAGAGATTCAGGCGGATCCGCTCTCGGCGAACGTTGAGGTCGGACACCGCCCGCACGCGCCGCAAGCCCTCGAGCCCGGCTCCGTCCGGAAGCCCGGCACTGCTGCGGAACCATTCCGGCAACTCGCGCCCGGCGAGGGCTACGCAGAGTGTGCGCGGGATGAGCGGAACCCACGCCGACTCGGTCGAGGGACGGTCACGCACCATCGCGGGTCCGCTGTCGACCGAGGCGAACGTGACACCGCCCGCGGTCACGGAGCCGCCGCCGGAGAGGAGTCGCTTCCTGCGTCGGCCGGCACCGGATCCTCCGCCTGCGGATCCGCCGAACAATCGATCCCCCAGAGATCGCAGTTCTGCTCGTCGGTGCAGCCCGTCCCGAAGTCCGCGCACTCGTCCGCCGCCGCGATGGCCGGAACCGCGAATGCAGGCTGGTAGCTGTAGCGTGCCGCCACGATTGGCGTGGCAGGCCAGGGTCGTCTGTAGACCGTGCCCCCCGGCGCGACGCCGGTCGTTGGGGTTGGCGCGATTCTCGGGCCGGTCGACGCCGGCCTCGTCACGCCGGCGTGACCCGGCGGGTGCCGCGTCGGCGCGCGGGCGACGCCGTCCGGCGCGAGCGATGCGGCAAGCGCGATTGCGATCGCCACTGGGAAGAACACGCGAACTCTCACCTCCGGCCTCCGTCGGCGCGGCGGGCCTGCCCATCACGACCTGCCCTCGACGCCGTGCGTTGAAGAGAGCACCGACACCTGAGCGCCTCAATCCGGCCACGAACGCAGGGACACTCAAACCCCGGGGCCAACAAGACCGATGCTACGAGGGCGACCCCGAAAAGGAATCCGTAAAGACCACACGTTTGTGAGCCTCAGGATTGCCGGAAGAGAAGACCAGAAGGGCCCCGAACAGGCGATGACTCACGAGCGGTGAAGCGCTGCGCATTCCCACGTATGAAGGGGGCGCGTTCGGGCCGTCACCAATAGGAAATGTGTATCAGGGCGCGGTAATCTTGCTCTTGTCAGAATGGTGCCGTCACCGTCGATCGGGAGGGCAGGAGCAGTGGATCGCGAGGGCTGGCGCCCGGCCGTTTCAGGCCGGGAAAGCCTCGTCGGTCGAGAGCGCGAGCGTGCCGAGTTGGAGGCGTGGTTCGAGTCGTCAGCAGAGGGTGCTGGGACGTTCGTGCTTGTCGGCGAACCGGGGATCGGGAAGACGACGCTGTGGGAGAACGCGCTTCTCCGCGCTCGTGGACGAGGCTGGACCGTCTTGTCGGCGCGGGCGGCGCAGTCGGAGGTGCGCCTGACCTACGTCGCGTTGAGCGATCTCTTGGCCGAGGTTTCGACCGGCGTGCTGGAGCAGCTGTCGCTGCCTCAGCGGCGGGCCCTGGCGGTGGCGCTGCTCCGGGCCGAGCTGGAGGACGGCGCTCTCGCGCAGCGCGCAGTCGCCGCGGGCTTTCTTGCGGTTCTCGGGACGTTGGCGCGGACGGGACCCGTCCTCGTCGCGATCGATGACGCGCAGTGGCTCGATGCCGCCTCGGCGTCGGTGCTCGACTTCGCCGCCCGGAGGCTCAAGCGCGAATCGGTGCGCCTGCTCTTCACGCAGCGGCTGGACGAGGGCGAGCCGTTCCCATTCGATCGGGCGTGCCCTCAGCTCGTCCGCGTCGAGGTCGGTCCGTTGCGCCTCGGCGAGCTGCTTGAGCTGATCAGGCAACGGACCGGGTCGCGGCTCCCCCGGCGGCGCCTGGCCGAAGTCGAGCGTCTTTCGGGCGGAAATCCGTTGTTCGCACTCGAACTGGCGCATGCCTGGGGTAGCCACGCCGGCGCCGATGGCGAGCCGCCGATGCTGCCTGCAAGCCTCGGCGACGCCGTCCTCGCCCAGGTCAATGCGCTTCCGCGCTCGACCCGCGACGCGCTCCTCGTGGCGGCTCTGTCCGTCCGGCCCACCGTTCGCGGCCTCGATGCGGGCCAGGTCGCCCCTGCCGAAGAGGCCGGCATCGTCCGCGTTGGCTCAGACGGAGCGATCAGCTTCACCCACCCGCTGTTCGCGTGGGCCGTCTCGGCCTCCGCCTCCACCAGGCGGCGTCGAACAGCCCACGCGCAGGCGGCGGAGCTGACCGCCGACCCGGAAGAGCGGGCCAGGCAGCTCGCGCTCGCCGCATCAGGCCCGCTCCCGGAACTGGTTGCCGAGCTCGAAGAGGTCGCGGCGGCCGCACGTTCGCGCGGCGCGCCCGCCTCGGCCGCCGACCTGCTCGCACACGCCCGCCGGCTGCTTCCGCCCGACGACCTCGACGGCTGGGCCCGGAACTGTGTCCAGGAGATCCCGCTGCTGCTCGAGGCCGGCGACTGGGACCAGGCCTGGGAGCTCGGGCAGGAAGCGATCGAGCTGCTGCCGCCCGGGCCGACACGTGCCGCCATCCTCCTCGAGGTCGCCGAACATCGCCCGGGAGCCGCCGCGCTCTGCCAGCAAGCACTCGACGAGGCAAACAGCGACCCCGTACTCAGCATGCGTGCCGAGCTCGCGCTCGGTCTCCAGGGGCTCTACGGCCTCGACGCCTCCGCATTTGCCTACCTGGATAGCGCGGTCGGGCGCGCACGCGAACTCGGCGAGCCCGCGCTCCTGGCGAGCGCCCTGTCCTTCCGGGGTGGGGTGAGATTCCTCCTCGGCGGGCCAGGAGCCCTCGCCGACTTTGACGAAGCGGTCGGGATCGAGCGTCAGCTGGGAGGACCGGTACTGCCGCCGGCGCTGTCGGCCAGCTGCTACCGCGCGCTCCGATCGATGTGCTTCGACGAGCTCGACGGGGCGCGAGCCACACTCGGGGACTTGCTCGCTCGCGCAGACGCGGACGGCGACGAAAGCAACCAGGCGCAGCTTCGTTCGTTCCTCGGCGTGCTCGAAACCCGTGCGGGCAACTGGTCGCGGGCACAAGATCACCTCGAGAACTCGATCGCGCTGGCCGACCTGATGGGCTTCACGCAGGGGAGTGGTGAGAAGCGAGCGCTCCTCGCGCTGCTCCAGGCCCACCAAGGCGAGCTCGACGCCGCACTCGCCGCGGTCTCGGAGGCAACGGCGATCTGCAACTCACTCGGCGACAGGTTCACGCTGGCCATCTGCCTCGCTACCCACACCTTCATCGCGCTCCGCCGAGACGAGCCGGCGGCAGCGGTCGAGCATGCCGAACACATCCGGCAGATCCTTCCCTCTGGCTGCGACACCCCCGTCTGGCTCGACTTCGAGGGTGACGAGCTCGAAGCGCTGATCGCGCTCGGCGAGACGGCCGAGGCGGAGCGACGCCTCGACTCGCTCGAGCGCCGTAGCCGAGAGGAACCTCGGCTGCGGCTGACCATCTGGGCCGCGCGTGGCCGAAGCCTCCTGCTCGCCTCCGAGGGCAAGCTCGCCGAGGCACTCGCGACGCTCGACACCCTGCTGGCAGACCACGACCTCACCCCTGCCCCGTTCGAACACGCACAGACGCTCCTCCGCAAGGGGCAGCTCAAGCGGCGCAGCAAGCACAAGACGGACGCTCGCGCCACACTCGAACAGTCGGCGGCGTTGTTCGAGCTGCTCGGTGCCGGCGGGGAGGTCCAGCATGCCCGCGCCGAGCTCGCGCGGCTCGGCCTGCGTCAGGCCAAGCAGGAGCTAACGGAGACCGAGCGGCGCGTCGCCGAACTCGTTGCAGCCGGGATGACCAACCGCGAGATCGCAGCCGCCCTCTTCATCAACCGGCGCACCGTCGAGGCGAACGTCGCACGGATCTACCGCAAGCTCGGCGTCAGGACCCGCGCCGCGCTCGCCAACCAGATGGCAAGCCCCGATCGGCATCCCTCGACCACCGCCCCCGGTTCGGCAACGCTGAACGCAGCCGACGCGCCGGAGCACCCGAGCGCCTCTCGCCACGGCTCACCGCCGCCGGGCACGACCGTCTAGCCCGCCCGGCGACGAGCGCAAGCCTGATCCTCGGGCGAGCGGAGAGGAACGGTGCCGCTGCCGTGGCCCTTACGCCGGTCATGAGCCTGTCGGTTCTCGGCAACGCCCTTCACGACAGCAGCCGCGGGGAGCGTCGCTTCGGCAGCCACGACCACGCGAGGCGCCCTCCCTGCGCTATACTTCATGTAGTTAATGGTTCAGGTACTGAATGATTCGACGGAGGTCGCCAACAAGCTCCGGCCGGTGCTGCTCCGGCTCGCCCGGCTCGTCCGCCGCGAGAGCCAGGCCTTCGGCGTCACCGTCGGCCAGGCGACCCTCCTCTCGACGATCGGCGACCGGCCCGGGATCACGGGCCGCGAGCTCGCCGATTCCGAGCGGATCTCGGCGCCCGGGATGTCGGCGCACCTCGACCGGCTCGAGGCCGCCGGCCTGATCGTCCGCACGCGCGGCGCCGACCGCCGGCGCGTCGGCCTGACGCTCTCGCCGGCGGGCAGGCGCGTCCTGCGCGCGATCCGCGCCCAGCGAAATGCCTGGCTCGCCGAGCGGCTCGCACTCCTCGGCGACGAGGAGCGGGCCGCGATCGAGGCGGCGATCGCCCCGCTCGCGCGGCTGCTCGAGGAGGAGGCATGACGCGGCTCGTCCGCAGCGCCGGCCGGCGCACCTTCGCCAGCCTGCGCCGCCACCGCAACTACCGGCTCTTCTTCGCCGGCCAGATCACCTCCGTCTGCGGCACGTGGATGCAGAACGTCGCGCTCTACTGGCTGATCCTCAGCCTGACCCACTCGCCGATCGCGGTCGGGCTCCTCTCGCTGGCGCGCTTCGGGCCCTACACCCTGCTCGGGCTGTTCGCCGGCGTCGTCGCCGACCGCTTCGACAACCGGCGGACGGTGATCGTCACGCAGTCGGTGCAGATGGCGTTCTCGGGCCTGCTCGCCGCGGTCACCCTGCTCGGGACGGTGCAGACCTGGCAGGTCTACGCGATCGCGGCGCTGACCGGCATCGCCGTCGTCTTCGACCTGCCGGCCCGGCAGAACCTGACCGTTCAGCTCGTCGGCCGCGACGAGCTGCCGAACGCGATCGCGCTCAACTCGAGCCTCTTCAACACCGCCCGCGTCCTCGGCCCGGCGCTGGCCGGTCTCGTCATCGCCGCCGTCGGCACCGGCTGGTGCTTCGCGCTCAACAGCGCGAGCTTCCTCGCCGTCCTGGCCGGGCTCGTCGCGATGCGCACGAGCGAGCTCTTCCCGCTCGCAAACCGGGTCCGGCCGAAGCTCTCGCAGGGACGCGGGAAGGGCTCGCCTACGTCGCCCGGACGCGTTCTGTCCTCGTGCTCACCCTGATGGCCGGCGTCGTGATGGCGTTCGCCTTCAACGTCAACGTGCTCCTGCCGGTGCTCGCCAAGCAGACGCTCTCCTCCGGCCCGCGCACCTTCGGGATCATCACCGCCTGCTTCGGCTCGGGCGCACTCGCGGGCTCGCTCGTCGCCGCGGCGATCGGCAGACCGCGCTGGCGCCTCCTGCTCGGCTCGGTCGCCCTCTTCGGCGTGGCGGAGCTCCTGATCGCGCCGCTCCAGAACGTCGTCGCGGTCGGCGCGCTCCTCTTCGTCTGCGGCATCTGCTTCACGACCTACACCGCCGCCGCGAACTCGGCAGTCCAGCTCGGCACGCCCGACCACATCCGCGGCCGTGTGCTCGGCGTCTACTTCTACGCCTGGACGGGCCGCTGCCCCTCGCGAGCCCGCTGATCGGCTGGCTCTGCGCGGTCGGCGGCACCGAGCTCGCCTTCGTCTTCGGCGGCCTCTGCGCGCTCGCCACCGCCGCCGTCGCGGCGGTCGCCGTCCGCCGCGCGCCGCCGGGGACGCTCCGGCTGCGCGCTCCCGCCGCCGCGGCCGCCGCCGCGTAGCCCTCAGGCGAGCGAGACGACGAGCTTCGCCCCGGGGCTGCCCGAGGCCTGGCGGCGCCAGGCCTCGGCGACCTCGTCGAGCGGATAGGTGGCGGTCGGGATCGTGATCTCCCCGGCGCGGACGTGCTCGCAGAGCTCGCCGTAGGCGGGCTCGGCGTCGGCGAGGGGGACCCGCGAGAGCGTGAGCCCGAGGATGTCTGCCACCTTCCCGCGCACCCAGGCCGACTGGAGCGTCGCCTGCGGCGCCGCGGACTGCCCGACGTGGACGACCCGGACGCCCGTCGCCGCCGCGGCGAGCGCCCGCTCGAGCGGCTCGCCCCAGAGGCAGTCGATGATCAGGGTCGCCTCCGGCGGCGCCGCCTCGCTCGCAAGGTCGAATCGCTCGTCGGCCTCGGCCGGCACGAGCTCCGGCCGCCTGGCGGCGCCGATCACCCGCCGCGCGCCGAGGAGCTTCGCCCCCTGGATAGCGACCGAGCCGACGGTTCCGCTCGCCCCGAGCACGAGCACCGTGTCGTCGGGGTGCACCGGGGCGCGCCAGGCAGACCGCGAGCCAGCCGGTCAGGCCGGCGACGCCGCAGGCGAGGGCGACCGCGTCGTCGACGCCGTCTTTGACCTCGAGCGCCCAGGCGCCACCCGGAGCGACGAGCTCGGCGATCAGCCCTCGGCCGTAGACCCAGACGCGCCGTCCGTCCCCGGTGCGCCCGATCGCCTCCGAGCCGATCACGTAGGGCGGGCCGGGGTGCCGCCGTAGAAGCGGCCGTTCCCGATCGAGATGTCGACCGGGTTCAGTGCCGCCGCCGAGACGGCGACGAGCCCCGGGCCCGCCGGAGCCGTCGATCTCGTCGACCTGCGGCATCCCGCCGAGCTCGTGCATCCGTGCGGCGCGCATTGGCGATAAGCCTACGCGCGCCGCGGCACCGCCCGGCGTGCCGCTTAGCCGGCGCCGACCGTGATCGCCTGCGAGCCGGTCGCGCCGAGGAAGGTCGAGACGAGCGCCCCGGTGCCCGCGAAGACCTTCACCTGCGCGCCGCCGCCCGTGCCCGGGCCCGTGACGAGCTCGGCGGGGCTGCCGGCGACGAGGTCCGCGGCCGAGATGCTGACCCCGCCCGCGAACGACGCGTAGGGGCTGAAGGAGGTAAGCCGCCTCCTCGTCGCGCCCGCGAAGACCCGGACGACGGAGTTTGCGCCGCTCCCCGTCGCCGCGATCACGTCGGCCTTGCCGCTGCCGTCGACGTCAGCGGCGGCGACCGCGACGCCGCCCGTGAACGTGGCCGAGAAGGGGCTGAGCGTCTCCAGCGGCGCCGCGCTCTGCCCGGCGAAGACGGCGACCTCGGGTTTCGTTCCCGGGCCCGAGCCGGCGATCACCTCGGCCTTGCCGCCGCCCGTCAGGTCGCCCGCGGCGACCGCGACGCCGCCGCGGAAGGAGGGAGCAAACGGGTGCAGGGTCTCGACCAGGGCATGCGTCCTCGCGTCGTAGACCTTCACCTGGGCGGGCATGCCGGCCCCGCTGCCGACGATGAGCTCGTCGCTGCGGTCGCCGTTGAGGTCGCCGAAGGCGACCGAGACGCCGCCGCGGAACGAGGCCGGGAACGGCTCGTAGCCGCGATCACGCGGTCGGTCTTGGCGTTGAGGAGCTCGACGAGTGGCCGGCCGCCCGCCCCCTCGCCGACGGCGATCTCCTCGACCCCGTGGCCTGACGCCGCCGAGCGCAGCGAGATCGGCCCGGTGTAGCTCGTCGCCGAACGGCGCCAGCATGCGCCGCAGGCGGTCGCTGACCGCGTCGAAGATGCGCACCCGCCCGGCGGCGGCGGCGAGGATCCGCTGCGCGCTCTCCTTCGCGGCTCGCCGGCGGCGACGGGCGCGGCCGCGACGCCGCTCGGCGTCCAGGGCTGCAGCGCGCCCTGGCAGGCCCCGGCGCTCGTCGCGATCCAGTCGTGGACGGTCGCCGCCGACTGCTTGGGGGTGCGGTTGACGTCGTAGAGCCCGCTCTGCCAGCCCGCGAGGTCGGTCTCGTCGATCAGGTGGTAGATGTTGACGATGCGGACGTTCGGGTCGCAGGCGACGAGGTCGAGCATCTGCAGGTACCAGGCCGCCTGGTAGGCCTGGGTCGCGTACTGGCCGATCACCCCGCCGTCGGCGTTCGCGCTCACCTCGGTGCCGGTGTAGCCGGCACCCCGGTCTCGTCGGTCTGGATGCCGACCTCGTTCAGGCTCACCGGCAGCCCGCCGCCCGCCTGCTGGCCGATCGTCGGCTGCGGCGAGCCGTTGAAGCCGTTGTAGAAGGCCTGGTAGATGCGGGGCAGGTTCGAGACGCTCGCGTCGTCGGGTCCGCGTAGCCCTGGCGAAGGGCTGCGACTGCGGGATCGGGTAGGGGTGGAAGTCGAGCCCGTCCATCAGCGGCGCCGTGCGCCCCGTCGCGGCGACGAACGCCTTGAACCAGGCGCCGAGATCCTGGAGGAAGGCGACCGGCGAGGTCGACGAGTCGCTGGCGGCGGTCGGGTTGTCGTTCCCGCGCGGCGAGAGCCCGACGCCCCAGACGAAGTTCTGCGGGCTCACCGCCTTGAGCGCGTCGTAGGAGGCGGCGAGCGCGCGGCCGCAGATCTCGGCCGACTGGTTCTGGCCGGCGGTGTTCCACTGGGGGTTGATGAAGAGCGGCTGGTTGCACTCGTTCATGACGACGAACTCGTGGACGCTCGGGAAGGCCTCGCGACCGCCGCCGTCCAGGCGGCGAAGGCCTGGATCTCGGCCGTGTTGCCGCAGGCCTGCGGGTCGCTCGAGGGCGCGCAGGCGGCGCCGCCGGTGAAGACCATCGAGTGGAGCGGGTAGAGGTCGAGCTCGACTCACGCCGTTGGCCTTCGCCGCGGCGATCGCCGCGGTCACCTGCGCCTGGTCGGGATCGGGTCGGCTGCGTGTCGTCCCAGCGCAGCGTCGAGCGTGTCGAGCTGCAGGCCTTCGGCGGCCATCGTCGGGTAGAACCAGCCGACCTGGTCGGGTCGAGCGGCGCGCTGTCGTTGACCCCGACGATCAGCGCGGCGCGCGCCGCCCCGGCGAGCAGCCGCGAGTGCGAGCGCCGCGGCGGCGGCAGCAGCCGCGCGCAGGGACGCCGTCACACCGCGAGGAAGGATCGCAGAGGCAGCCGCGCCGCCGCCGGCAGCGCGCGCGCCGCAGCGCCTCCGGGCGGGCCGCCTCGACGCCGAGCCCGCGAGCGTCCAGAGGACGTAGACGAGCCAGGGAACGCCGATGATGTCGGTCTGCAGCCCGAGCGCGAGCATCGCCGCGATCGCCGCCGCCAGCCAGGCGCTCGAGCGCAGGAGCCGACGCAGCAGCGCAAGCGACCAGGCGACGAAGAGCAGGCCGCCGGCGAGGCCGGCGTCGACGCCGAGCTCGGTGTAGGTCGACTCGCCGGCCCGGATCGACGTCCGTCCGCGCCGCGGTCGAGCCGGCGTTGCCGGGGCCGAAGCCCTGGGGATGGTGGACACCTGCTCGACGCCCGCGCGCAGGCTCCGCCAGTGGCTCGTGATGCTCGCGTCGGAGAGCCCGTTGCCGCTGACCGCAGGGCCGGCGCCCGGGCTGCGTGCGCGCTGTCCTGGTCGCGAGCTCGCTCGTCGTGAAGCTCGTCGCCGGCGCGACGTGCGGGTAGGCCTTGACGAAGGCGAAGCCGACGACGACGACCACGGCCGCGGCGACGAGAGCGAGAGCCGCCAGTGCCGGCGCGCAGAGCGGCGATAGACGAGCGAGCCCGAGCGCGAGCGCGAGGTAGGAGCGAGCGCGAGTGCGTCCAGAGCAGGCCGGCGAAGAGGAGCGCGACGGTCGGCAGCCAGAGCGGCGAGCCGCGGGCGCAGCTGCAGCCGCCAGGCGGCCGCGAGCAGCAGCGCGGCACGAGCATGTAGGAGCTCGCGAGCGGCGAGAGGAAGGTCGAGACGAGCCGCCGGAAGGGGTGGCCGTTGCCGGTGTTGTAGATGAAGTTCTGGGGCAGGTCGGAGAGGCCTGTAGTGAAGCCGAGCTGGTCGGAGAACCAGCCGGCGGCGCCCGAGCTCGCGCCACCAGGAGAGCGGGATCGCGTAGATGTCGACGAGGCCGAAGAGCGGCGACGCCGCAGGCGGTGCGAGGATCGTCGCGCCGAGGCGGCGCAGGTCGCGCGGCGTCAGGGCGAGCCCGCGGCCGAAGAAGTAGCAGGCGACCGGCAGCAGGTCCTCGCGCACGCCGAGCAGCGACGCCCGCGGTGGGTCGCGCCGCCGCCGAGCAGGTGCTGCGGGAGGAGGCCGTAGACGACGACGAAGGCGCCGTAGGCGAGCGCGAGCCAGTCGACGAGCGCGGGCGGAAGCGCAGCGAGCCGCGCGCGCGCAGACGAGCAGGAGCCCGAGCGCGAGCAGCGCCTCCTTCCAGGCCGAGACGAGCTCGAGCGCGTTGCCGCGCAGCGCCGGCCGCCAGAGCTCGGCCATCACGAAGTTGTGCAGCGCGAGACCGACGACGAAGACGTGGAGGATCCAGACCGGGCGCCTGCTCACGCGGGACCGACGGCGACGAGCGTCAGGCCGCGGTTGACGATCCGCACCGGGTAGGGGAAGAGCGCGGCGAGCTCGCGCGGGCCGAGCGGATCGAGCACGTCGTCGAAGCCGCGCGCGCGGAGCAGCCGCTCGCGCAGCTCGCCGGCGGGCAGCCAGTGCACGAAGGAAGCAGCGTGTGCGGGTCGAGCGGGAACAGCCGGTTCGGCGTCGTCACGAAGACCCGCGCCGGCGACCCGGCAGAGCTCGGCGACGAACTGCCGCTGACCGTCGCGGCCGCCGGCGACGTGCTCGATCACGGCGTTCGAGAAGCCGAGGTCGAAGGCGCCGTCGGCGAAGGGCAGCTCGCGCCCGTCGGCGCGGACGGCGGTGACCCGGGGAAGGCGGCGGCGAAGCGGTCGAGCTCGGTCTGGCCGACCGCGGTGATCCGCTCCGGCCACGGGTAGCGCGCCTCGAAGAAGTTGTCGGTCGAGCCGCCGCCGAACGGGGCGTCGGTGACGCCGACGTCGACGACGGTCGTCTCGGGCCCGGGTCGAAGAGGTCGAGGAAGAGGCGCAGCTTCCGCTCCCGGCTGCGCAGCGAGACGGAGCCGCCACGCGTGCGCCATCGCAGCGGAGACTAGCGGTGCGGGCGGAGCCCGATCCGGCTCCGCCCGCGCCGCCGACGCGGCGTCTACGGCCCCCAGCCGGCGCCGCCCAGCAGAGCGGCGGCGAGCAGCGAGCCGAGCGCGACGCAGCGCGAGCCGCACGCGCGGCGAGAGCAATCGACATCCGGGACACCTCCTTTCCGGTGTCGAGTGACGCACGGCACGACGTCAAGAGACCCGAAATCGCTTCTGTTGTCAATACTGTCAACAATGCGCCATGGCCGGATTGACGCTGTCCCGTGCGAGGCAGGCATGATCGCGGCCGTGGCCGGAGCGCCCGACATCCGCGCCGAGACGGTCGGGCGGCGCCTGCGGCGCCTGCGGCTCGAGCAGGGCCTCTCGCAGCGCGACCTCTCGGCGCCCGGGATCACCTACGCCTACATCTCGCGGATCGAGGCGGGCACGCGCCAGCCGTCGGTCAAGGCGCTGCGCATGCTCGCGCGCAAGCTCGGCGTCACCCCCGAGTACCTCGAGACCGGCTCCGAGCTCGCCGGCGCTCCAGCTCCGCGAGCTGCGCCTCGCCGAGCAGGAGCTGCGGCTGCGGCTCGACGGCGAGACCGACACGGCCGAGGCCTGCGCGATCCTCGACGAGGCCGAGGCCGACGCCGACGTCGGCGGCGCCGTCGCGGGCGCGGATCCTGCTCGGCTTCCCGCGGCGGCGCGCGCGGCGACCACGCCGGGACGATCGAGCACCTCTCGCGCGTGCTCGACTCCGAGCTCGTCACGCCCGTGCTCGCGGCCCGACGTCTACGCGACGCTCGGCCACGCCTACGCCGCCGCGGGGCTCGCCGAGCGAGGCGGTCGCGCTCTTCGAGCGGGCGCTCGGCCGAGCTCGCCCGGGCCGAGCCCGGGAACCGCGCGGCCGAGGTCCGCTACGCACCTACCTCAGCTACGCGCTCACCGACCTCGGCGAGCTCGAGCGCGCGCAGGCCGTGCTCGCCGAGCTCTGGTCGCGCTCCGAGCAGGCTCGGGGACCGCTACACGCGCGTCCGGCTCTACTGGTCGCTCGGGCGGCGTCGCGCTCGAGGAGGCGCAGCCGCTGGCGGCGCTCGACAACTTCCGCCGGGCGGTCGCGCTGCTCGAGGCGACCGAGGACGCGGTGCACCTCGCCCGCGCCCACGTCGCCTGCGCCGAGGCCGCGCTCAGCGCCGGCGACGATCTCGCGGGGGCCTCGCACCACCTCGAGGAGGCCGAGCGCGCTGCTGCAGGGCACGCGGCCGCGCCGACGACGACCTCGCGGTCGTCCGCCGGATGCAGGCGCTGTGCGCGCTGCGCGCCGGCGACGCCGCCGGCGCGCGACGCGCTCGGCCGAGCAGGCGCTCGAGCTCGCCGCGCGGCTCCCGAGCGAGCAGGGCCGCGCCTGGTGGGCGCTCGCCGAGGCGCGCGCCGGCGCCGGAGACGGCGGCGCCGACGAGGCCTTCGCGAGGCGCTCGCGCTGCTCGCGCGCACGGCGGCGGCCGCGAGCACGCCGACTCGCTGCGCGCCTACGGCCGCTACCTGCGCGACGGCGGCCGCGAGCGCGAGGCGCTCGAGGTCTTCGAGCGGGCCGCCGAGGCCGCCGCGAGCCTGCGGCGGCCGAGCCCTGCGAGCACGCGCCCGCTGGGCGCCGCCGCGCGTGGCCGCGCGCTGCAGCCGCGGCTAGGCTCGGCCAGCGGTGATGCGGGATCACGCCGAGCTCGGCCGCGCGGGCCCTACTCGCTCCGGCTCTCGGCGCGGCACGCGAGCGACGCGACGCGCGCTTCCGCGACGGCGTGCTGACGGCGACGCTGCGCCGCGAGGGCCGGCTCGAGCAGGCGCGGGCCTGGCAGCGCCCCGACGGCACCGTCTGCGTCCAGGCGCCAGCGAGGCCGGGCTCGACGCTGCTCGCTTCGTCCTCGGCGTCGACGACGACCACTGCGAGTTCCTGCGCCGCTTCGCCGACGATCCGCTGCTCGGCCGCCCGCTCTCGCGGCTGCGCGGGCTGCGGCCGCTGCGCACCGCGACCGTCGCCCACGCGCTCCTGCGCGCGCTCGCCGGGCAGCTGATCACCGCGCGCGAGGCGCGGGCGATCGAGCGCGCCGTCATCCGCGCGGCGAGCCGCGCGCTCGGCGGGCTCACGCGCGCCCCGACCGGCAGCCGACCTCGGCCGCTTCTCGCCGGCCGAGCTCGCGCGGCTCGGGCTCGGCGCCCGCCGCGGCGCCGCGCTCGTCCGCATCTGCCGCGCCCTCGACCTCGAGGCGCTGCGCGGGCACGCCGACCGAGCGTCGTCGCGCGCCGGCTCGAGCGCGAGCGCGGCGTCGGCCCCTGGTCGGTCGGCGTCGTCTGCCTCGCAGGGCCTCGGCCGCTACGAGCGCGGGCTCGCCCGCGATCTCGGCCTCGTCAAGCTCGCCTCCGCGCTCGCCGGGCGCCGCGTCGAGCCGGAGGAGACCGACGCCCTGCTCGAGCCCTACGGCGAGTGGGCCGGGCTCGCGAGCGTGTACCTGCTGGCGGGATACCACGCCGGACTCGTAGGCTTGCGCCATGAGGATCGCGATTCTCGGCACCGGCAAGATCGGCGAGTCGCTGCTCGCCGGGCTGCGTAGCTCCGACTGGGCGGACATCGTCGCGAGCTCGCGGCGCGAGGAGCGGGCCGCCGAGCTGCACGAGCGCCACGGCGTCGAGACGACCACCTCGAACGCCGAGGCGATCAGCGGGCGCCGACGTCGTCGTGCTCGCCGTCAAGCCGCAGGACATCGAGACGCTGCTCGGCGAGATCGGCCACCTGCTCGACCCCCGACCAGACCGTGCTCTCGGTCGCGGCGGCGATCACGACCGCGCGGATCGAGCGCCACCTCGCCGCCGACGTCCCCGTCGTCCGCTCGATGCCGAACACGCCCTCGACCGTGCACGAGGGGATCGCCGGGATGTGCGCCGGCCGCCACGCCGGCCGCGAGCACCTCGACCGCGCCGGCACCGTGCTGCGCGCCGTCGGCGACGTCGTCGAGGTGCCCGAGGAGCAGATGGACGCGATCACCGCCGTCTCGGGCTCGGGCCCCGCCTACTACGCGCTGCTCGCCGAGGCGATGATCGAGGCCGGGATCCTGCTCGGCCTCTCGCGCGAGATCTCGACGAGGCTCGTCGTCCAGACGATGCTCGGCACCGCCAAGCTGCTGCGCGACGAGCACGTCCATCCCGTCGAGCTGCGCGAGATGGTCACCTCGCCGGGCGGAACGACGATCCGCGCGATCCGCGAGCTCGAGCAGGCGGGCGTCCGAGCCGCATTCCTCAACGCGATCAACGCCGCGATGGAGCGAAGCAAAGAGCTCGCCCGCGGCGATGACTGAGCCGCGCGCTCCACGTCCTCGACGACCCGGCCGCCGCGGTCGGCGCGCTGCTCGCCGCCAGGCCGCGGCGCGGGCGGCACGATCGTCCTCACCGGCGGCACGAGCGTCGGCGCGCGCCTACGAGCGCGCCGCCGCGGCCGAGCCCGACTGGCGCCGCGCCACGGTCTGGTGGGGCGACGAGCGCTGCGTCCCGCCCGACGACGAGCGCTCGAACTACGGGCTCGCCCGGCGCACGCTGCTCGACCGGCTCGACCGGCGCCCGAGCTCCACCGGATCCGCGGCGAGCTCGCCCCCGCCGAGGCGGCGGCCGAGTACGACGGCGCGCTCGCGGGCGTCGAGCTCGACCTGCTGCTGCTCGGGCTCGGCGCCGACGGCCACGTCGCCTCGCTCTTCCCGGGTCGCCGCAGCTCGCGCGAACGGTCCGCGCGGCGCGTACGAGCGGCCCGGCCGGACTCGAACCGTTCGTCGAGCGTGTCACGATGACGCTCCCGACGCTCCTCTCGGCCCGACGGATCGTCCTTCTCGTCTCGGGAGCGGCAAGGCGGCGGCGCTCGCCCGCTGCGCTTCGCCGGCCCGATCGACGAGCTCCCCGGCGAGCCTGCTCGGGCCGGGCAGGCCCCGATCGACGTCTTCTGCGATCGGGCCGCGGCCGATCGCCTGAACCGCCCGCTCAGATCCGCGGGGCAACAGACAGACGCCGGCACGCCGCGGCGAGGCCGCGGCCGCGCGCCAGCGCCGCGAGCACGAGCACGTGTCGGCGACCGGGACGTCCGCGAGGTAGGCGTCACGCGCTCGAAGGAACCAGCA
>CAVXWI010000003.1:0-252615 GCA_963765345.1 uncultured Actinomycetota bacterium | reverse complement strand
CCTGCCAGATGCAAGTCCCGCCGTTCGTGCGCGATCGGAAATGCGATCGACCGACTGGCTTAATCCCCACGCTCAACCGCCCCGATGCGCGCGCGGCGAGGCGGGTCGCCAAGCCCGGCGTCTACACCAGCTCAGCTGTTAGAGCCGAATCTGGCTCAAACAGGCTGCGGGCGTGGCGGCAAGCGCGAGCGCGTCGGCTGGCGCCCGGAGCGGTAGAGCGCGAGCACGACCAGCCGGCGCAGGTTCTCGCGCAGGGGTGTTCGCGGATGAGCCCTTCGAGTTCGGGGACGTCCCGGCGCAGCGGCCGAGCGCAAGCTCGGCCTCGAGACGAAGCTCGCGGGCCACCAGGTGCAGTTCCTCGAGCCGGCCGATCTCGTCACGGGCCCAGTCTTCGTAGCGGAACTCGGCGAGGTGAGACGCGCCAGAGCGCAAGCGCCTCGTCGAGCAGCGCATGTGCCTCGCCCGACAGCGCCCCGGCGTTTGGGTACGCCCCCGACTCGAGTGCTTCGGACGCAGACTAGAGTTCCGCGAGGCGCGGCACGAGCTTCGACACGACGCGCTCGACGAGCCGAGCGGGCTCCGTGCCGAGCAGTCCAAGCTGCACGTGCTCGAAGCCGAGCGTCGCGTATCCGGCCATCTCGGCGACGAACGCGTCGACATCCGTGTCGGGGCTGACGTGCCCGATTGTGGTGTTGCGGATCTCCGATCGGTCGCGGCCGACCTTGTCGCGGTGACGCGCGAGGACGTCGAGCTTATGTCGCACCTCGTTCGGTGAGGTGGGGAAGAGGTTGTTTGCGTCCGCGTACTTCGCGACGAGACGGAGGAGCTTCCGTTCGCCACCGCCGCCGATCATGATCGGCGGTGCGGCTGCTGGATCGACGATGGCACGTTCAGCGTCTCCGCGAGGCGATAGTGCTTTCCCTCGTATGGGCCGTCGTCGACGCTCCACATCTGTAGGCAGATCTGGAGCGTCTCCTCGAGCGGCTCGAGTCGCTCCGCGATCGGATAGAAGGGGACTCCGAGGGCGAGGTGCTCTCGCTCGTACCACGCCGCGCGATGCCGAGCATCGCGCGTCCGCCCGAGAGCACGTCGAGCGTTGTGACGATCTTCGCGAGGAGGCCGGGGTAGCGGTAGCTGACGCCGGTGACGAGGAGGCCGAGCGTCATCGTCTGTGTGCGGCCGGTGACATAGCCGAGTGTCGTGTATCCCTCGAGCATCGGGTCCTCGGCGCGTGTGAACTGCTCCATCTGGAAGTAGTGGTCCATGCACGTGAACATCGTGCAGCCGGCCTCTTCCGCAGCCTCTGCTGTGTCGCGCAGGTGGACGGGCAACGCGCCCGGCCCACCCGAGAGTGTCTGGTTGAAGAAGTGGATACCGACCTTCACCACGCTCAGGGTACTGGAGGCCCGGGCGCCGACCTGGGTGACGGTCAGGTTCGAAGGATCACGGTTTGGCTGAAGGGGCCGGCTCATGACTGATCACCGCGGGCTCGTCGAAACGGCGCATCACGAGGCCAATCATGCGTTTGCCTTGCTCGATCTCACCTTTCACGTGCCGAGGCGGTCAACGAGCTGGATGGAAGCGGCCATTGTCCGGACGTGAGGCTGCCGACGCATTGGGGGCATCATTTCGGCTCGTATGGGGTTGATCGGGTCGAGCATCAGATCGTCGTGTTTGCCGCGGGCCTCTGGCCGAGACCCGTCTCATCGGCTGCACAAGTCGCAGCCTCAACAGCCTCACGGAGAGCCTCTTCCTTCGGAACGATTGGTCGGCCATCAAGCCACGCTACGACGCCCTTGAGCCAAGACCGATCTCGATTGGCTGATTGGCCGAAGCCGGCGTCTCGTCGTTCGCCGTTGGCAGAGAGTTCGTGGCCACGGCGCTCGTTGAGCGCTCCCGGCTCCCGTCTGCCAGGTACTCGGCGAAAAGATCGAACGGCCCTACGGTCAAACCTGATTGCGCGGACGAGGCTTGATCGCGTACGAGACCTGTCTTCGGGCGAGTTTGGCTGCGCCCGACGAACTCGTTTTGCTGGCAATTGCGTTATTGGGGCGGCTGCGAGGCGGTAACGCCGCAGCCGTTGCATCTGAGCGGCCCGCCGGGAAGTGTGCCGGCTGGGCACGGTCCGCGGGCTTGTACCGTCAGCCCTTGATCGTGTCGTGGAGCTCGTACCAGCCTTCACGGCTAGGCGGGTCGAAGTCGGCATCGGGGTTCATGCTGGCCGCAGCGATCATCGGCTCGATAATCGGGTTGAGTCGGTCCTTGATGAACCTCTCGCCGTGCTCCCTCGTCTCCCAGACGTCGAAGATACGAAAGACGCCGGCATCGAGGTCGAAGCCGGCCGTGTGAATCAGAAGGCCGTCGGGTGCGGCTTGTAGACCAAGCGCGGCGGTGACCGCGTCGTAGTTGCTGGTGCTCGTGTCGCCATCCTTGATCTCGAACTCCTGAACGTATGCGACTGCCATGCGTTGGCCCTTCTCTCGGGTTGTCTGCGATCCTAGTTTGCTTCGGTCCAGCCCTGTTTGACGACCGCAGATTCGGTCCTGGTTACACCCGCTAGTGTCCCGTTTGGTTGATTCGTTGGCAGTAGCGTGCGATCGATTCGAGGATTTGTTCGGCGGGCTTTGTCCAGACGTATGGTCGTGGGTTGTCGTTCCAGTTCTCGATCCAGCCGCGGATGTCGGTGTTGAGGGCGCGGACTGTGGGGTGGGCGCCGCGGCGTAGGAGCTTGGTGGTGAGTTCGCCGAACCAGCGTTCGATCAGGTTGATCCAGCTGCTGGAGGTCGGGGTGAAGTGCAGCACGAAGCGGGGATGCTGGTGGAGCCAGCGGTTGATCTTTGGTGTCTTGTGGGTGGAGCTGTTGTCGAGCACGAGATGGACGGTGAGGTGGGAGGGAACCTCGCGGTCGATCGTCTGCAGGAACTTCTGGAACTCGATCGCGCGGTGGCGTTCGTGTAGAGCGCCGATCACTTTGCCGCTCGCGAGATCGAGGGCGGCGTAGAGGCTTGATGTCCCGTTGCGTTTGTAGTCGTGGGTCGCGCGTTGCGGAGTGCCTGGGAGCATCGGCAGGATTGGCCGGGTGCGGTCGAGCGCCTGGATCTGGCTCTTCTCGTCGACGCAGAGCACGACCGCTCGCTCGGGAGGGTTGAGGTACAGCCCGCAGATGTCGTAGACCTTCTCGATGAACTGAGGGTCGGTCGAGAGCTTGAACTTCTCCTGGCGGTGCGGCTGCAAACCGAAGGCCTGCCAGGTGCGCCAGACAGCGTCCTGGGAGACCCCCAGATGCGCCGCCAGCGACCGTGTCGACCAATGCGTCGCGTCCTTGGGGGTGCTCTCAAGCGTCGTAGTCACGATCTGCTCGACCTGCTCATCGGTCACCGTCCGTGGGCGTCCCGGACGCGGCTCGTCCAACAACCCCTCAAGCCGCCGCTCCGCGAACCGGTTACGCCACTTCGTTACCGTCGGCCGCGAGACACGCTCAGCCGCGGCAATCTCCACGTTCGAAGCGCCCTCCGCTGCGGCCAACACGATCCGCGACCGCAACGCTAACGCCTGCGCCGTCTTCCCCCGCCGCGACCACGCCTCCAACCGGCCCCGTTCCTCATCACTCAACTCGATCACAACAGCAGTAGGAGTAGGCATGACGCACCCCTACCCTAGCTGCAAACGCTTTAAACCAACAGGACACTAGCTCGTAATGCCACCGGCATCGAGGAGCGCTGTTCGTTCGGGCGGCCACGGATGGTCAGGGGGCGGGGGGTAGATCGATGCCGAGGGATGCCGCAAGAAGTTCGAGGTGGTGGTGTGTGTCCAGGTCTTCCCCCGACCAGAGATCGTCGTAGGCTGCTGATGCCGATCGCCTGCGCTCGATCATTTCTGGAGCCTGGGCGTTCGGTCCAAGGAACCGCGTATGAAGCGACTTGAGTCGTGCGGCGACTCGGCGGGCGCCAGGTCGCCGCTGCGGGCGTCAGTGAGCAGCGCGTCCAGCTCGCGGCCCAACCGCTCCTCGTTGAGATCGTTCAAGGCATCCGGATTCTCGTCTGTCAAACGGTCGCGGGTGTGAACATGTGGGGACAGGCCGGGACCACCTCTCGCGCCCGCGCAGGGCTCCCGGCGAGTTCAACGCGAAGGAACCCGTGGCAGCGACACTTGAGATGCGCGCAATCGTGGCGACGGCGAAAAATCGCTGGTTTGCGGCGACCGAATCCGCAGACGGCCTGGCCGGTGTCTGACGGACCCGCTTCGAGCCTGCGGCTTTGTGGTTGTCATTGACGAGGCTGATCGGCGGTCGGACTGTCCGGCCGATGAGGGCGCCACGGAAGTCGGCAGCGGGACCGAAAGTGCCTCTTCCGCCGGTGAGTCGGAGGACCCCGAACGGCGCCGGCGTCATGGCGCCGTTGTGGTCGAATCTGGAGCTGCCGAGCACCCGCTGGTCACCTTGGTCATGCGAGTTCGTGAATGACTGAGGCCCGTGTGCCGTCGGGGCGGGCGATTGCGTCGACGACGATCTCTGCGGCTTCGAGCATTTCCGGGAGGGACGTGCCAGAGAGCGCGGCGCCTCCCGGCCGGGTCTTCTCGAATGCGGCGAGCAGGCGCCGCCCGTCCGGCGTCAGGCTCTGCGTGAAGACACCGAAGAGGCTCGCGTACATGCCGTCCGCGGCGGGGCCAGCCACACCCAGCAGGCCCGGGAGCCGATCGGACTTTCCGACCCACCTCAGCTTGGGAGCACCGTCCCCGTCAGCAGTCTCGATGCTGGACGGAGGTCGCGAGCGCCTGGGTCAGCTTCGTCCGCACGATGCGATCCGGCGTGCCTACGCGCTTGAGGGTGCGGCGTGGTGGCCGTCAAGCCCGCGGCTGCCGAGGCAACTTCGGTTCTACCTGGTCAAGCGCGGCACCGTAGAATCGGAGGAAGTCCTCGTTGGGGCAGGTACGGGCGTCCTACGGGGCGCCCGTGCTCGTCGTCGGGGCTCGTGATACGGTCGCGCCGTGCCTAATGCGCAGCACCGCTGGGAGATGACCACGCGGGCGTACGCTGGGCCGCTGAAGATCCGGGTGGATGCCCATACGACGGGCCTGATCGCGATTGCCTGGGGTGGCGACGGTGAGGGCGACTACCTCGAACACGACGAGGCCCTGCACCTAGCCGAGCTGATCCTCAAAGGCTGCGAACTACGGCAACGTGCACGAGGACATCTAGGGCTTCGCCGTCCCGGGGGCGCATTCACCGATCCGAGCCAGTTCGCACCGCACAACACACGCGTCTACTGTTCCGCTTCGATCGAAGCCGAGCGTCGCATGCGGCGGAGCACACTCGTCGAGTGTGCGTGCCCGGCGCGAGACGGCCGCCGGGCTCGCGACGACGAAACACCAGTTCGGCATCCCTGACCGCGAGGGCCAGACGAAGCCCCGCGTGGCAGCGCCAAGGAAGGGCCAACCTCGAATACAGGATGGCAATGGGAGAGCCATCAGGACGAGATTGTGCGGCCGGGCGACGCTAGTCGCGGCCAGCAGGCGAGGAGCGCAAACGAGACGACTCGATATCGTTCGACCTTCGCACCCAGGCCAACCCGAGAAGGACAACTCCGGCGAGAAGTCCGAGCGCGGTGGCGATCCTGACGGTGAGGTCTAGCTGAACCAGTGCGGGGACAAACACCGACCCGGCGGACGCAAAATGACCGCCTTCGGCGTGGATCAGCGCGGGGTAGTCGAGGAATCCGTGGAATCCGATGATCGACCAGGCGCCGAGCGTGAGAAGGCCGAACATGAGCGCAGCACGGACCGCTGCCCGCGGACGGACGATCCAACAGCGAGACGACGAGGGGCCCAGAACTTGACCGTCACCGTTGCGGCGACGGCGAGCGGCGCCAACTGGTTTGGCGTTACTCGGGCCCGGACCGATTGCCGACCGCGGGGCCCGACAGATTGCCGACCGCGGCGCTTGCCCGTTCGCGTTTGGCGCGCGAGGCGAGCGTCTGGCGCTTCGACGCCGAGAGCTCGACCTTCCGCAGCCGGATCGACCGGGGCGTCACCTCGACCGCCTCGTCGTCGCGGATGAACTCGAGCGCCTGCTCGAGCGAGAGCGGGCGCGGCGGGATCAGCCGCACGAGCTCGTCGGCGGAGGCGGCGCGCATGTTCGTCAGCTTCTTCGGCTTCGAGGCGTTCACGTCGAGGTCGTCGTCGCGCGCGTTCTCGCCGACGATCATCCCCTCGTAGAGCTCGTCGCCCGGCGAGACGAAGAGCGAGCCGCGCTCCTGCAGGCTGAGATCGCGTACGCGGTCGCCTGCCCGCGCCGGTCGGCGACGAGGCTGCCCGTCGGCCGCGTCCGCAGCTCGCCGTGCCACGGCTCCCACGCCTCGAAGACGTGGTGGAGGATGCCGGTGCCGCGCGTCTCGGTGAGGAACTCCGTGCGGAAGCCGATCAGCCCGCGCGCAGGCACGAGGTACTCCATCCGCGCCCAGCCGCTGCCGTGGTTGACCATCTGCTTGCAGGCGGCCCTTCCGCAGCGCGAGCAGCTGGGTGACGACGCCGATGTACTCCTCGGGGACGTCGATCGCCACGCGCTCGACCGGCTCGCAGCGCCGCCCGTCGAGCTCCTTCGTCAGGACCTCGGGCTTGCCGACCGTGAGCTCGAAGCCCTCGCGGCGCATCAGCTCGACGAGGACCGCGAGCTGGAGCTCGCCCCGGCCCTGCACCTCCCACGCGTCCGGTCGCAGCGTCGGGCGGACGCGCAGCGAGACGTTCCCGACGAGCTCGGCGTCGAGCCGGTCCTGGACCTGGCTCGCGGTCAGGCGGCTGCCCTCGGTGCCGGCGAGCGGGCCCGTGTTGATACCGATCGTGACCGACAGGCTCGGCTCGTCGACCGTCGTCACCGGCAGCGGCCGCGGATCGGCGGGATCGGCGATCGTCTCGCCGATCGTCACCTCGGACAGCCCGGCGAGGGCGACGATCTCGCCCGGGCCCGGCCTCGTCGGCGGGGACGCGGTCGAGCGCCTCGGTGACGTAGAGCTCCGTCGCCCGGGCGGTCTCGATCGTGCCGTCGGCGCGGCACCAGGCGATCGGCGCGCCCTTGCGGAGGATCCCGTGGCGGATCCGCAGCAGCGCCAGCCGGCCGACGTAGGGGCTCGCGTCGAGGTTCGTGACGAGCGCCTGCAGCGGGTGCGCCGGGGTCGTAGCTCGGCGCCGGAATCGTCTCGAGGAGCGTCTCGAAGAGGGGCTTCAGGTCGGGCGCGAGCTCGTCCGGGGCGAACCCGGCACGCCCGGCGCGCGCGTTCGCGTAGACGATCGGGAACTCGATCTGCGACTCGTCGGCGTCGAGGTCGAGGAAGAGCTCGTACACCTCGTTGACGACCTCTTCCGGCCGCGCGTCCGGCCGGTCGACCTTGTTGACGACGAGCACGACCGGGAGCTTCTGGTCGAGCGCCTTGCGGAGCACGAACCTGGTCTGCGGCAGCGGGCCCTCCGAGGCGTCGACGAGCAGGAGCACGCCGTCGACCATCGTCAGCGCGCGCTCGACCTCGCCGCCGAAATCGGCGTGCCCGGGGGTGTCGACGATGTTGATCTTCCGCTGTCCGAGGCGCACCGCCGTGTTCTTGGCGAGGATCGTGATCCCCTTCTCGCGCTCGAGGTCCATCGAGTCGAGCACGCGCTCGGCGACGTCCTGGTTCTCGCGGAACGAGCCCGACTGCCAGAGCATCGCGTCGACGAGCGTCGTCTTCCCGTGGTCGACGTGCGCGACGATCGCGACGTTGCGGAGCCCGTCGACGAGCTCGATTCCGTGATCGGGCACGTCGCTACAGGCCGGCGGCGCCGGCTCTCCCGCACGCCGGCGCCGCCCCGATCTCGGCGCCTGCCTGCCTCGTGGATTGCTTCCGTCTCGCGACGCTCTCTCATCGCCTGCTCTCGCTCTCTCCTGGCTGCGGCCCGTCGATGCCGCATCGTGTTCACGCCCGCCGCACTCGGGATTCCGCCGCCTCGAATCGGACTTTTGCCCGGTGCGGCGGTCGTCTGGAGACCCCAGTGTCCGCCCGCCCTGCACCCTCCGGCCCGCGAAGGGTAGCGGCCTGAGGGGGTGGCCGGGGCAGCTGCTTCCCCGAGCGTGCCATCCGAGCAGGTGCGACTGTGAGCGCGGCCTCGTGGCTATCGTCAGGCAACGGGCCCGGCGAGGTCGACGTAGACCTTGATCGCGTCGGCGTCGTCGGTCAGGGCCTTGACCATCTGCTCGTAGTTCTGCAGCCCGTCGATCGGATTCGTCAGGAGCTGCTCGAGCCAGCCCGGGTAGTAGGCCTCCGCCTTGACGAGGTCATCGACGCCGCTGCGAAAGTCGTCGGGGGCGGCGTTGACGGTTCCGACCATGACCTTGTTGCCGAGCACGAAGCCCTGGTTGATCCGGTCCGAGTTGATCTCGGCCTTTCGGTCGCCCGCGGTCAGCGAGGTGAGAACGAGGACACCGTTCTTGCCGAGGACGCTCCGCCGCCTCCCAGACGATCGGGCTGAAGCCGGTCGCGTCGACGATCAGGTCGAAGGGCCCGTGCGCGTCGCTCGCGTCGGCGACCGTGCGCTCCTGCGTCGAGACGTAGACGCCGCCGAGCTGCTCGATCAGGCCGGCGCTCCGGTTCGGCCTGCGTCGGCAGCGAGCACACGGTGAGTTCGAGGCCCCGCAGCCGCGCGACGAGCGCGGTCAGCAGACCGAGCGTTCCCGAGCCGAGGATGCAGGCGCGCCGTGGCTGCCAGACCCTGAGTCGGCGCTGGATCTCGTAGGCGTGGTTGACGCCTTTCTCGGCGATCGAGATCGGCTCGAGCAGGACGCCGACCTCGACCAGGCTCGGGGGCAGCGGTGAACAGATACTCGTGGTCCTCGACGAAGAACTCGGTCAGGAAGCCGTGCAGCCGGCTGATCCCCCGCTCGTAGTACACGTCGTCGGTGGTGAAGTCCTGGAGGCCGATCTTCCCGTAGATCGACGAGCCGGGCCGGCGCACCGAGGCAACGACGTAGCTGCCCGGCCGGATCGTCGAGGGAACGTGCGGCCCGACCTCGACAACCCGACCGAAGCTCTCGTGGCCGATGATCAGGAAGTCGTCTCCGGGAGGCGCCTCGCCGTACTCGGCGGCGTTGATCTCCCGGTCGGTGCCGTCGACGCCGACGCTGCAGGAGCTCGACCTTCACGCCACGTCCGTCGGGGATGTCGGTGACCTGAGGCTCCGGGATCTCCCGGAGGTGCACCGAGTTCGGTAGGCCGGGATGGACGGCGACCGCCTGCACGGCGCTACGCGTTCGGTGCCGTGCTCGAGCTGCTGCATCTGCTCCGACTGCAGCATCAGCTCGTAGAGCGTCGGCGGCCCTTGCCCGTGCGCCTGGAGGATCAGGTCGGCGACAAGGCCCGTCCAGCCGGTCTGGTGCGAGGCCCCGAGTCCCGCACCGTTGTCACCGTGGAAGTACTCGCTGAAGAGGATGTTGTCCTTCCAGGCCGGGATCGGTCTGAAACCGCTCGGTTCCGCCGAAGCAGGGCCTCCGGCCGTCGGGACCGACGAGGAAGATCGAGATCAGGCGTCGGCGCAGGTCGTCTGCGATCTCGGTGATCGTCAGCCGCGTCGCCGAGCCGGTTGGGTACTCGATCGTCAGTCGATCGCCGAAGAATCGTCCGTAGCGGCCGAGCGCGGAGACGACGAGGTAGTTGACCGGAAACCAGACCGGCCCCCGCCAGTTCGAGTTGCCTCCGAACATACCGCGTTGTCGACTCCGCGGGCTCGTAGGCGATCGAGGCACAGCAGGCCCTCGACGCTGAGCTCGAAGGGATGCTCGGCATGGAAGCGGGAGAGCGCTCGGAGGCCGTGCGGGGAGAGGAACGCCTCCTCGTTGAAGAGCCGGGTGAAGATGCGGAGGAGGCGATCGAGTCTCGACCACGCCGAGCAGGATGTCGCGGTCGTCCGGGTCATCCTCGATCAGGCCTGCTGTCCTGCGAGCCGCTCGACGTCTTCCTGCCGCGCTGTCGAGCAGTTCGACGATGCGATCGTCGACCCTCTCGGCCCGGTCGAGAACCTGGGCGTCGATGTCGACGACGCCGAGGAGCGGCACGATCCCCACCATCGACCGTGCCTTGACCGACGCGGTCGACCCGTCAGGGCAGTCTGCAGCCGATCGTAGAAGAAGCCGTCGGTCTCGTCCCAGAGCCCCTGGGTCTGTGCAGCGCGTCCGAGATCTGGGCGAAGTGCTCGAGGAACTTGTGGACGAGGTGGGTCGCCGGACGGCCGCGGCCGTAGAGGATCGTCAGCCATCGCCGCCATGCTGAGCGCGTAGGCGGCCATCCAGCCCGTGGCATCTGACTGCTCGAGGGTGTAGCCGGGCGGGAGATGGGAGCGATCGATCGGGCCGATGTTGTCGAGCCCGAGGAACCCTCCCTCGAAGAGGTTGGAGCCGTCGGGGTCCTTGCGGTTCACCCACCAGGTGAAGTTGACGACCAGCTTGTCGAAGATCCGGGCGAGAAAGTCGGCGTCCCGGGCGCCGTCGATCGCGAACACGCCGAGCGCGGCCCAGGCCTGCACGGGCGGGTTGACGTCGTCGAACGACCATTCGTAGGCCGGGCAGGGCTCCGCTCGAAGTGCTGGAATCGCTCGCGGCAGAGCAGGCTCAGCTGGTACTTGGCGAAGGCGGGATCGACGCGGGCGAGCGGGATGCAGTGGAAGGGGACGTCCCACGCGGCAAACCACGGGTACTCCCACTTGTCCGGCATCGAGATGATGTCGAACGAGGTGAACGTCTGCCAGCGCGCGTTCCGACCGCCCTGGCGCGCCGCGGGCGGCGCCGGCAGCTCCGGGTCGCCGTGGAGCCACGGGGCGACGTCGAAGTAGTAGAGCTGCTTGCCCCAGAGCAGCCCGGCGAACGCCTGTCTGAGGACGAGCGCCTCGTCTGCCGAGGCGCTCGACGGGGTGAGCTCGGCGTAGAACTCGTCGGCCTCCTCGAATCCGGCCTGCGACGATCTCCGCGTAGCCGCTCCAGGGGGCCGGTGCGCTCCTGCTGCTGCGGTCGGAGCCGAACCCGGAAGGAGACGGTCTCGCCCGGAGTCGACCGTCGCCCGATACCAGAAGGACGTCTTCGTGCCGCGGATCGGCGCGGGGTCGCGACGCGCCGCCGACGACGTGATCGTTGATGGCGTCCTTCGGGGTGCGCGGTCACGGACGGGGATCCGAAGAGGCGTTCGTTGTTCGTCTCGTTGTCGCAGAAGAGCGCGTCGGGGGCTGACCGTCGGGCCCCGCGTCGGCGACGCAGCTCGAGCGGGCCGAGGAACGGATGGTCGGTCACGACGCGCTGGGCGCCGGAGAGCGCAGCGAGGGGCGCTCGGCGGCGCGCGTCGTGCGACCACGTGTTGCGGTACCAGGCCGGTCGGCAGCACGTGGAGCGTCTCGGTCTCCGGTCCCGCGTTCGTGACCCGAACCGACATCAGCACGATCGTGTGGATCGGCCTTCGCGTAGTCGACCTCGACGATCCAGTAGCGGTCGTCGTCGAAGACGCCCGTGTCGAGCAGCTCGTACTCCGGGTCCAGCCTTGCCCCGGCGACCGTTCTCGGCGAGGAGCTCGCCGTACGGGAACTCCCGCTGCGGATAGTGGTAGCGCCACCGGTTCCAGGCGTGGCTCGGGAGCGCGTCGAGATACCACCAGTACTCCTTGGCATCCTCGCCGTGGTTGCCCTCGTTGCCGGTCAGCCCGAAGATCCGCTCCTTCAGGATCGGATCGCGGCCGTTCCAGAGAGCCAGCGCCAAGACAGAGCCGTCTGCTCGATATCGGAGAACCCCGCCAGGCCGTCCTCGCCCCAGCGGTAGGCGCGTGAGCGGGCGTGGTCGTGCAGGCAGGTACTCCCAGGCGGCGCCATCGGGGCTGTAGTCCTCGCGCACGGTCCCCCACTGCCGCTCGCTCAGGTACGGCCCCCAGTGGTACCAGTCGCTCGCGTCCCGGAGCCCCTGATCAGAGCCTCCCGAACCCGTCGACTCGGTCGCGCTCGACGCTCATCTGCCCCTCCTCCTCCGCGAAGAGCCCCTATCTTGCAGCCTCACGCCCGGCAGCTGAGGCCGCCGGTGGATTTTTGTCACAGGTCCGCTACCGGTCCGTAACCTGCTCCACATCGGGCCTCGGACTATCGTGGCCCGCGGTACAGAGGCCTGAGACGACTGGGGATCGCGTTCCGGCGATTCCGGGAGACCGTGATGTTCGAGGACCGCATAGCCGTCCTGTTCGACATCGATGGCACGCTCATCGACACCGGTGGCGCCGGAGCCGCTTCGTGGCGGCTCGCGTTCGACGAGCTCTACGGGATCCAGGCCGACATCGGCAGGTTCACCGACGCCGGCATGACCGACCCCGACGTCGGAAGGTTGACCTTCGAGGCGGTGCTTGATCGAAAGCCCGAGCGCAAGGAGTTCGCCCGCCTGCTCGAGCGCCGGCTGCACTACCTGCAGCAGACGGTTGCGGAATCCCCCGGCTACCGGATCCTCCCGGGCGCAGAGCGCCTGTTACTCCGGCTGATCGAGGACGGCCATCTCCTCGGACTCGTCACCGGAAACCTCGAAGCCGCCGCCCACATCAAGCTGCACCGCGCTCACCTGAACCGCTTCTTCTCCTTCGGCGGCTACGGATCGGACGCGAGCGACCGAGGCGAGCTGACGCGGATCGCGCTGAGACGCGCGGCGTTCGTCTTCGGCGAGGAGGTCGCCGCCGAGCACGCGATCGCCGTCGGCGACACACCGCTCGACGTCGCCGGGGCTCACGCCGCCGGGATCGCCTGCGTCGGCGTCGGCAGCCACAACTACACGGCCGACCAGCTACGCGAGGCCGGCGCCGACTACGCGATTAGCTCGCTCGAGCAGGGGCTGCCGCTCTGAGCGGCGGCTCGAGCCGCCAGCCGACCGCCTCGCAGTCCGACGTCCTGGTTGTCGGCGCCGGGCCTGCGGGCGTCGTCGCCGCTGCCCGCGCCGCCAGGCTCGGGGCAGCAACGACCCTCGTCACGAGTGGCGCCTTCGGCGGTATGGCCGCAAACGACGGTCCGATTCCCGTCCGCACGCTCGCGCACGCCGCGCGGCTGATTCGCGAAAGTCGCCAGCTCGGCCTCTACGGCATCGACGTGCGCAGTGAACCACTCGACTACGCGCGGCTCCTGGCCCGGGTGGGCGAGGTGGTGGAGGACGCCCGCGTCCACTCGACGTTGCGGCACGATCTCGACGCGTTGGGAGTGACCATTCACGAGCACGCCGGCCCCGCCCGCTTCGTCGACACCCACGCGATCGAGACCGAGAACGGGCTTGCGTTCCACGGGGATCGGATCATCCTCTGCGTCGGCGGCAAGAGCCGCCGGCTTCCGATCCCCGGATTCGAGCTGACGGCCACGCACAGCGACGCCTGGAACCTCACGGCCGTCCCGCCGTCGATGCTCGTCGTCGGAGCGGGAGCAACCGGGGTGCAGGTTGCGTCGATCTTTGCCGCCTTTGGATCGCGGGTCGACCTCTTCGAGGTCGGCCCGCGCATCCTCGACGCCGAGGACGAGGACGTGTCGGCCGCGATCGCAGCCGCCTTTTCGGCGGCCGGCATCGCCGTCCACCAGGGCTTCGGAACGATCGATCGCTTCGAGGAAACGCCGGACGGCGTGCTGATGATCTCCAGCCGCGACGGTGTTCAGAGCTCCGTCGAGGCGACGCTCGCCGTTGTCGCCGTCGGCTGGAGCGCCGACACTGTCGGGCTCCGTCTTGACGTTGCCGGCATCGAGACCGACGCACGCAGTCATGTCGACGTCGATGCGTACCTCCGCACCTCTGCACCGGACGTCTTTGCAGCCGGCGACGTGACGAGCCGGTGCGGGCTGGCCTCGATCGCCATTCAGGACGGCTACGCCGCTGCCACGAATGCCGTCAACGGGCCAACCCTGACGGTCGGCGATCAGGTGATACCGGTCGGGAGCTTCACCGACCCCGAGTACGCACACGTCGGCCTGACCGAGCAGCATGCCCGGCTGGAGCACGACGTCGTGATCTCGAGCGAGCGTTACGACTCCGCACCGCGACCGATCATCGACGGTCGCACGGTGGGCTTCTGCAAGCTCGTCGTCGACCGCCCGACCCGGAGGCTCCTCGGCTGCCACATCGTGGGCGAGCGGGCGGTCGAGCTCGCCCAGCTCGCTGCGATCACGATGACGGCCGGAATGAGGCTCGACGAGCTTCGCGCGGATCCCACTCTCGTTCCCGACCTACACAGATGTCGTTCATCGAGCGGCGTTTCGCGCGCTGCGGGAACTGGATGCCGGTCAAACCGCGCAATCCGAGCAGGGGTTCGACGGCGCTTGACGACGCACGGCGCCGCGAGATCCCGCAGTGAGGTGACGCCAGCGCGCGCCGGGGCTCATCACCGCGCCGGCAAGGAGCAGCTGGTCGGCGCCGACTCCGCGAGACGCCACCCCGAGTGGGCCACGCGGCCGAGCGGGTCGATCCCGGAGAGGCCTAGATCGTGTGGCCGGCCAGGGCGAGGCGCATCAACGTCGCGTGCGTTCCCTCCGACCCCGGGCTGTCGTCTGCATGCGGCCGGAGCTGGAGATACCGGCCGTCTGGCTGCATCTGCCAGGCGTTGCGCGTATCGGCGAGACAGACCTGGAGGATCTCCCAGAGCCTCGCGCGCAGCCGGCGCTCGACAATCGGCACTGCGGCCTCGACCCGCTCGGAGAGGTTCCGGTGCATCCAGTCCGCAGAGCCGATCAGGAACTCTCCCTCGAGCGGATCGTCGGAACCCGCGGCGAAGTGGTAGATCCTCGAATGCTCGAGGAACCGGCCAATGATTGAACGGATGCGCATGTTCTCGGTCAGGCCGGGAACGCCAGGAGCAAGACAGCACAGCCCGCGTACGACGAGATCGATCGGCACGCCTGCCTGAGCGGCAAGCGAGAGCAGTCGGCAGATGTCGGGATCCTCGAGCTGGTTCAGCTTGCAGACGATCCGCGCCGGCAGACCCGACTCGTGGTTTGTGATCTCGCGCTCGATCAGGCGGACGAACTCGGTACGCATGCTCATCGGCGCGACCACCAGCGTCTCGAACACGGGTGTTCGCGAGCGTCCCGTCAAGAAATGGAAGAGCGTGACGACGTCGCGGGTGACCGCCGGATCGGCCGTGAGCAGCCCGAGGTCCTCGTAGAGGCTGGCGGTGCGAGCGTGATAGTTCCCGGTGGCGATGTGCGCGTACGCGCGGATACCGGCCTCCTCCTGGCGGATCACCAGCGCCGCCTTGCTGTGGGTCTTGAGGCCGCTCACGCCGAACACGACGTGCGCTCCGACCTTTTCGAGCTCACGCGACCAGTGGAGGTTGCGCTCCTCGTCGAAGCGGGCGTTCAGCTCGATCACGCAGGCGACCTGCTTCCCGGCTTCCGCCGCCCGGATCAGCGACTGCACGAACGGCGTGTCGTCACCCACTCGGTAGACGGTCATCTTGATCGAGACGGTCAGCGGGTCGTCGGCGGCCTCGCGGATGAACCGCTCGACGCTCGCGTAGAAGCTGTCGTACGGGTGATGGAGGAGGATGTTCCCCGCGCGGATCGCCGTGAAGATGTCGCCGTCGATCGTCTCGAGCGCTCTCGGTGGCAGTGGCGCCCAGCTCGGGTCGCGCAGCGAGTCGATCTCGAGCGCGGCGATCTCGAACAGCGTCGTGTAGTCGAGTAGCGCGGTCATCTCGTACACGTCGTCCTCGCCGAGGGCGAACTGCTCCATCAGCTCCGACAACATCGTCTGGTCGGCTCCGGGCTGGATCTCGAGCCGCACGACCGGCTCGAAGCGACGCTGCTGGAGCTCGCGCTCGACGAGGACGCGCTTGCTGACCCCCTCGTCGTCGTCGAGCTCGACGTCTGCATCGCGGCAGACGCGGAACAGGCTCGCGCTCTCGATCACCATCCCCGGAAAGAGCTTCTCCGCGTTCGCCGCGATCACCTGGTCGAGGCTGACGAAGACGCGTGCCGGCGACTGGACGCCCGACGTGAACCCGTATCCATTGCCGGAGCTCTCGCGGCACCTTCACGCGAACGAGCACGGACTCGTCATTCACGGGATCCAGCAGCCGAAAAGCCCACGAGGTGGAGAGGTTCGAGACGTACGGGAACGGGTGGGAGGCATCGAGCCCGAGCGGCGTCAGCACAGGCGAAATCTCGGTGTCGAAGTGCCGCGAGACCTCGGAGCACTGTTCGTCGCTCAGATCGTTCCAGCCGACGAGGTAGACGGCATGTTCGGCGAGCTGGGGTCGGAGCACCTCCGTGTAACACGTGGCCTGCCGTTCCAGCATCGACACGATCATTGCCCGCTTCGTCAAGAGCTGCTCTCGCCGCTCCTGCGCGGCGAGGCTGCTGTCACCGGACATCGGGCGGATCAGACCGATCCGCTTCATGAAGAACTCGTCCAGGTTCGCTGAGAAAATCGCAAGGAACTTCAGGCGCTCGAGCAGCGGCGTCCGATCGTCCAGCGCCTCATGGAGCACCCGCGCGTTGAACTCGAGCCAGCCGACGTCGCGGTCGATCCAGGCGCTGGCCAGCTCCGCTCTCGGATCGGAAGTCGCGCCCATGCCGTCGGCCATACCGTGCCCGATGCCTTCCCCGACGCTTGGGCTCGAGCTCACGTGGCGAAGCGTAGTCATCAGGGTCGCAGCAGGTGAGGGCAGGAAACGAGATCCGCCGTCGCCGACGTCTGCTGGCGCGTCGCCCAACACTACCTGCGCGTGCGTTGGTGCGCCAGTTCGGAAACGGCGGGCTCAGCGTCCCCCTGAACGCAACCAGAGCTGGTCGAGGCATGCTCCCGTCGTGCCGTCCTCGGCGTTCAGGTAGCAGTACGTGTAGTTGCCGGTGCGGCGGGAAATGAAGTCGGTTGCGAGGGCCGAGCGAATCACCACCCACGGGGCCTGGAGCGTGATCTGGCGGTCGATCTTCGTCCAGAGCCGTGAGGCGGCTGGGGGATCAGTGGCCTGGAACGCGCTGGCACGGGCGATTTCGGCGTCGACGTGCGGATCGCAGAACCCGGAGGTGGTTCGAGTTCCGCCCCGGCTGCGCGGGTCGTAGGCGTTGCACGCGAACTGCGTTGAGAAGAAGTCGTTGGCTGACGGGTAATCCTCTGCCCAGCCGCCGATGCCTGCCTGCCGGTCGGGCTGCCAGGTCGAACCGACCTGCGGGACGAGCCTGAGGTGTGGGTCGTAGCCGAGGCCGCGGAGCACGGAGACGACGTAGGCGCCGTCCGCTCGGCCGATGGGAATCTCGTAGAACCAGACGGTGACCGGTTGTCCCTTGGTGCCGGATGCGGTGACGAGCCGCTGCGCCGCGGCCAGGTCGGGCCCGTTGTAGGTTCCGGCCGGGTTGGGCCCGAGCGTGTACGGGCAGTAGCGTCGGAAGCCCCCGACGTTTGGTGGTAACACCTGGCAGCTCACCTGGGCGACGTCGGGGCCGCCCGCGAGCGCGACGAGTCGGTTTCGGTCGACGGCGTCGTTGAGCGCCTGCCGGACGCGGACGTCGTTGAACGGTGGCAGCCTCGTGTTGAGCCAGAGCGCAACCGTGCCGGGAATCGGGGCGGAATGGAGTTGGCTGAAGTAGCGCGTCTGCAGCATCGAGGCTAGTGACGGCGCCCAGGGCTGATTGGCGGTGTCATCGCTCGTGATGTCGGCGGTTCCGCGTTCGACGGCCTCGACGGCGGTCTTGGCCGTGTACCCGAATCGCTCGACGATCTGGTCGGGGAAACCCTCGGGCTGCGCGGCGGCCGACCAGACGCGGAAGCCGGGGTTTCGCACGAGATCGATCTCACCTTGCTTCGCGTCGACCTTGGCGATCTCGTATGGACCGGTGGCCGGGAGCGGCAGGCGAGCTCTCAGCGGCGTCGTCGCCGGCACCGCGTCGGCGATTGGCAGCGCCAGCTTGTAAAGGAAGTCGGGGTCGGGGGCGGTGAGATGGAACGTGATGGTGTCCGAGCCCCGAGCGGTGGCGATCCCCTTCGAGAGGTTGCAGTGCCCCGGAGAGCTCACGCAGTTGGCCGCGCCGACGATGCCCGTGAGGTATGAGCTGGGTAGCTCGCGGCCGCTGAGGAGTAGCGACCGCTCGATCCCGCGACGGAAGTCCTGCGGACGTAGCGGTGCCCCGGTCGAGTAGCGGATCCCCGGGCGCAGCTGGAAGGTGTACGTCCGGCCCCCGTCAGTGACGGTCGGCAGCGTCACCGCAAGGTCGGCAACGACACTGGTGCTCCCGACACCTCCCGACCGTCCGTAGTCGACCAGACCGTCGTTGGTGAGCGTCAAGAGCTCCCAGTCGGAGTAGCCCGCCCCTGGATCGACCGCCTTTGGCAAGCCGACGTTGTAGCCCAGTGCGCGACTCCGGACGGCGAGCGTGAGCGTGCCGCCGCGGTGAGCCGTTTCCGAGCCCTGGACAGCGACATACGCGGCGTCCGGGCTGAGGGCGACACCTTGGGGCAGGTCGCCTACCGGCACGGTCTTGACGACTCTGTCGACGGCGGGGTTGATCCTCGAGAGCGTGCCGGCGAGCTCGTTCGAGACCCAGACGGTCCCGCCACGAGGAGCGACTGCGATCCCGCTCGGCTTCTCGCCGACCCCGATCACCGACGTCACGTGGTTTGTCGCCGGATCGATCCGCCAGACGGTCGCGTCCGTAGCGTTCACGACCCACACCGCCGCCGCGGTTGCCGCGACGGCGTCCGGCCCGTTGCCGACAGCGATGGGGAGCACGATCCGGCTGCCCGGATCGATGCGGGAGAGGACGTTTGCCGACTGGCTTGTCACCCAGACCGCCCCGCCGCCAACTGCGACCGCATCCGCGCCGGCGGGAACCGAGATCGGCGCTCCAGGCGCTCCGGTCAGCGGATCGATCCGCACCACCGTCTCGTCGACCGAGTTTGCTACCCACACCCCGCCAAGTCCGTAGGCGATGCCTGTCGGACCGCTGCCGACGGGGATGGTGTTGACGACACGGCCGCCGTCCGTGCGCGGGTCGATCTCGGTGACGGTGCCGTCGAGGCTGTTCACGACCCAGATGAAGCCGCCGCCGAAGGCGATCCCTGCCGGGCCTTTGCCGACCTGGATCGTCTGCTGGACACTGCGCGTCGTGGGGTCGACGCGCGCCACCGCGTCCTCGCTGG
This sequence comes from uncultured Actinomycetota bacterium, assembly GCA_963765345.1. Lineage (GTDB taxonomy): Bacteria > Actinomycetota > Thermoleophilia > Gaiellales > Gaiellaceae > PALSA-600. The sequence continues at coordinate 233,480 of CAVXWI010000003.1, read as the reverse complement.
GCATCGTCACCCAGAGCGATCCATGACCGTAGGCAATCGCGCCGGGAGATGCTTCAGTCGAGCCGCACCGGCGATGCGACGCGTCGACAAGCCGACCGCAACGACGGCGTTCGTACCGACGATCGCGTCCGTGTGGACGGTTCTCGCGCCGCCGGCCGCCGAGGGATGACCTCCGTCCCGTGAGCAGGACGGTCGCGACGGCCGCGGCGGCGGTGACGATCGCACCGCAGATCAGCACGACAAGGGGTGGCCGCCGGCCAGGCCGTCTTGGCGCCTTGCTCCGTGGGGCAGATGCGGGTCTGGCCGGAGTTGTCGGTTGGGGTGTGGGCAGAGCCCGGGTCGGGCCTGGGAGATCGAGTGCCAGGTCATGGCGCAGAATCGCGGTTTCGAGTTGTTGGAGCGACTTGCTCGGCTCGAGGCCGAGCTCGTCGGCGAGAGCGGCCCGTGCGTCGCGGTAGGCGGCGAGCGCCTCGGCTTGGCGCCCGGAGCGGTAGAGAGCCAGCATCAGCAACCGGCGCAGGTTCTCGCGCAACGGCTGTTCGCGGATCAGCGCTTCGAGTTCGGGGACGGCCTTGCTGTGGCGGCCGAGTGCGAGGTCGGCTTCGAGGCGGTGTTCGAGTGCGACGAGGCGGAGTTCCTCGAGTCCGTTGATTTCGTCTCGGGCCCAGTTTTCATAGCGGAACTCTGCGAGTGGGGGGCCGCGCCAGAGTGCGAGGGCGTGATTGAGGAGCGTCTGCGCTCGGTCGGGATGGCCGTCGCCGAGGAGGGTGCGGGCGTCTCCGATCTGGTGCTCGAAGCGGTTCGGCGTCGAGGTCGTCCGCTCGGAGTCGGAGCTGGTAACCGCCGGGTCGTGTCTCGATCAGTCCGTCGCCGAGGAGTTCGCGTAGCCGCGAGACGTAGACCTGGACTGTTTTCAGCGCTGTGGCAGGTGGCTGGTCGCCCCAGAGTTCGTCGATCAGGGTTTCGGTCGGGACGAGGTCGCCGCGGCGCAGGAGCAGCAGCACGAGCAGCGCTCGCTGTTTGGCGGCCCCGATCTGAACCTCACCCTGCTCGTTCCAGACGCTCAGCGGGCCGAGGATCCGAAACTCCACCGCTCAAAGTATCACGCGTCGGCGCTTGCCCACCTAATCCCGTCTGTGGGCGGCTTACCGCCGCGCTGCCAGGCTGAAGCCGCGGCGTTACCCGCTCGGCGTCTCCTTGTCGCAGCCGGTCGTAGTCAGCGGCCGTGGACAGGAAAAGGAGAGCCATGCTGAGGACTCGCTTCGTCATCCTCACGATCGGAGGCACCCTCGCGCTGGTCGCGCCGGGGGCCGCCCTCGCCTCGCTGCAGAGCTCGCGCAGCCTCGAGTGCGTCGTCTGGGGCGACGGCGCAGCCACCGCCGTCCCGACCAAGACGATCAACCACGGCAAGACCCGGCACGCAATCGCGCCGGCTTTGGCAACTGGCCACTACCAGGCTCAACGCAACCCCATCTGACCCAACCCGCCGAGACGACCAAACCGTAGAGCGGCCGCAACCCGTCGACAACGGTGACCACGCGCGACCCTGCGCAGCGAGTGTCGCTCGGTGGCGGCAGGCGTAACTCCGGCATCCTCGCTCCGCTCCTCCCGCTGCTGCTCGTGGTTGCGTTGCTCTTGGGCCCCCAGCTCCGCGGCGGCGAGACGGCACCTGGGTCGTCGCTCCGGAGACGGCGCTCGCGTGGCAGCAGGCCTTCAACGCCTGGGAGCGCCGTCATGGTGCTCATGGCGCGGATCGTCGCGCCGGTCGATCGCGGCGCCCACGAGGGTGTCCGCTACCTCGAAGCCGAGATCGAGCGGCCGCTCCGGCGCGGCGTGGTCGATGTCTGCGGCTGGTTCGCGATCAGCGACGCCGACTCGATGACGCTCGAACAGATCGTCGGCGGCGGCCGCGAGGCCTGCAGCGACCTGCGTGGAGCCGCCGTGACACACCATCGCGACGGCGTGCCTGTTCGAGGCAGGTAGAGGCAAGACAACGACGCGGAGCCTGTCTCGACCGGCGGGCCGGCCAGGCGTCGACCGGCCGCGGCCGGAGCGGGGTGGCGCTCAGGGGCGGGCGTCAGCGGCGGCTAGGGCTCGCCGCCTACCATTGAGCTTGATGTCGCTGATAACTCCCGAGCGCCCGTCTCGTGAATACGAGGTAGCGGCTTATCGCGATCCCGCTCCGATCAAGGAGCACCGGCCGCTGCGCGACCTGGGCCGGCGCCTTTGGGCGCTGCTGGTGGGGGCGGGGGCGTTCCTGCTCAAGTTCGGAGCGATCCTCTACAAGCTCAAGTTCGTGACCGTCGCGGGCTCGATGATCATCTCGATCGGCGCCTACGCCTTGCTGGGCGGCTGGTGGTTCGGCGTGGGCCTCGTCGGCCTTGATCTTCGTCCACGAGATGGGACACGTGCTTGCGCTGCGCCGGCAGGGCGTTCCTGCATCGGCGCCGTTGTTCATCCCCTTCATGGGCGCCGTGATCGGGATGAAGAAGATGCCTGAGAGCGCGTGGCAAGGAAGCCGAGGTCGCGCTCGCCGGCCCGTTGCTGGGAAGCCTCGGAGCGGCGGCCGTCTGGCTGGCCGGCAGCTACTACCACTCGCAGTTCCTGGTCGCGCTCGCGTTCGTCGGCTTCTTCATCAACCTGTTCAACCTGATCCCGGTCGTTCCGCTCGACGGCGGACGAGCGGTAGCGGCCCTCCACCCCGCGATCTGGCTCGCTCGGGCTGGTCGGTCTCGTCGCGCTCACGGTTCTGCGGCCGAGCCCGATCCTGCCGCTCATCATCGTCGTCGGCAGCCTCGAGCTCTGGCGACGATGGAGGTCGCGCAAGCTCCCCGGCTTCGCCGGCTACTACCGGGTCACGCGCTGGCAGCGCGTCGTCGTCGCGACCGCATACATCGGTCTCGCCGTTCTGCTCGTCCTCGCGATGAACGCGACGCACATTCCGAACACCGGCTTCTGAGTCAGCTTCGGATCCGGCTGGGCGGCCGACGGCCCGAGGGCTACGACCCGGCGGGCCGAGTTGCACTCGACGCGTCGTCGGCTTGCTCGAGGGTCGCGGCGAGGATGAGCGGGACGATCGCGCCGGCGACGATCACGATCGTCGCCGCGACCCTGTCGACGGAGACCTCCAGCTCGTCGCGCAGCGTGAACGGGGAGAACTGCCCTGCCCAGTAGACCGCGATCAGCCCGGCGAACGCGAGCAGGAGCCAGGTCGTGGCCGCGACGGCGAGCAATGGCGACCTGCGGCAGACGGCGAGGATCGCCAGCAAGGCCAATGGCAGCACGACGAGCCAGCGATCCGGCCTGAACATCACGTCGAGGATCTGGTCGGCCGCGTAGGGATTGCGTCCAACCCGATGTGCCAGGTACAGCGGGTGGAGCATGCTCGTAGGTGGTAGTCGGTGGAGGAGGTCGGGAGGCCTCGGGCGCCGAGCCAGAGCCGCCAGGGCTCGATTGCCGCCGGGCCGAGGAAGAGCGCCAGGGCGGCGAGTGCGGTCGTGAACCGGCGGCGGAGCAGAGTCCCGGCGACGATGATCAGCGCGAGTAGGAGGGCGTAGGTCTCACCCTCGAGCTTCGTCAGGGTTCCGGTGGCGCTCAGGATCACGACGACGTACGAGCCACGCGGCTCGTCGCTCGCGCAGCCAGAGGACGCAAGCGAGTGCCGCGGTTGCGACGAAGTACGCAAGCGTCTGGTCGGAGAGGAGCGAGTCGAGCCGCGTGAAGAACTCCGGCGCGACCACCAGCAGCGCAATCGAGGGGAACGAGAGCCAGCGGGGCACGCAGCGATCGAGGAGCGCGAGCACGGCGCCGACGAACGAGAGACCGAGCAGGCGCTGGTCGAGAGTCAGGAGCGAGGGATGAAAGCCCCCGACGAATCCGAAGCCGATTGCGTACATCGTCGAGATCAACGGCGGATACTCGGGGTGGTAGACGGCGCCGTCCCAAAGCCCGTGGCTGTAGTAGAGGACCTGCGCGTGGGGGACCCAGAGTGCGATCGTGTCGGAGTCCGCAGTCCAGGTTGATCGCGCAGCGACGACGATGGCGGACACAGCCGCGACCAGGATGACGGCCGCGCCGATGGCGAGCGCCGCCCGTTGGAGGGCCGTTGCCGGCGCTGCGCTCGACGCGGCCGGGATAGGCGGCGTCAGCTGCCCGATAACGAGAGCAGCCAGCACGAGCAGGGCCGCGGCGCCCAGGACGGCCTCGACCTGGAAGCCGATCCCCGCCATCAGCGCATACGAGATGATCGCGCCGAGCGTTCCCCAGCCGACCAGATACGCAAGCCCAAGCCACTTGATCGCGCCGAGGCTCCGCGCCAGGCCGACGCCGTAGAGGACGGCGTAGCCGACAACGAGGATCGCCAGGTCGCGCCCGGCCATGCCGAGGTAAACCTGCACGCTCATCTCGGGGTCACCTCGAGCGCGTAGACGCCGCGTGCGAGCGCGATCTTCCTCCCGGGCGGAAGCCCCGTCTGGCTGGGGTCGTCTGACGACGACGCCCCAGGGCGCGGAGAAAGGAAACGGCCCAGACGTCGTACTTGTCGCCGCCCGCCACGGAATAGGTCGCATCACGCGGAATCGTTCCCGCTGCCGCCGCGATCGCTTCGCTGGGCGCGCTGACGCTGAGCGGTTGGAGGTCGGCCTCCTCGAGCGAGTAGGTGGGGCCGGTCAGGCCCTTGTATCCCGATCTGACGATGCTCGGCAGCCGCGCGACCGCGACGACCAGCGAGACTCCGATGATCGCTCCGAGCGCTCCTCCCGACCACGATCGCGGGAGCAGGGCCGTCGCGAACGACCCGAGCGAAATCCGCGCGAGGTGGGCCGCGAACACGCAAGTGACCCCCACGCCGAGCAACGTCAGGTACGGCCACCACGATCGCTCCCCGAGATACACCGTCGCGAGCGCGACGTCGAAGGCGAGCCAGACTCCGGCAAGCGCGAACAGGCGAACAGCGCTCTCGCGGAGCGGAAGGCACGCGGCCCGCTCCCTGATCATCCTCGCCCCGCCCCACAGGGATCTCCTCCAAGGGCTCCAGGCTAGACGAGCCACCGGGGTTCGTGACCTCCCGGTCTCACCGGCGGCCGGTCGCCGCCTCAGCGAGGGCGGCCGCAGGACCGACTCAGGAGCGGCGACCCGAACGCCGATTCCGGATCCGCCAGACCACGAGCGCCACGATGGCGACGAAATAGACGCCGCGGATCGCGTCGTAGGTGCTGCCGTGGTGATGGAGCGTCAGACCGATCACCACGATCCCGAGAGCGAGCGCGACGCGAACGATGACGTAGTGCTTTCGGCGCAGCCCGAATGGGCCGGCTCGACGCGGTTGGGTCGTCGTCGGGTCGTTGAGTTCGGGCTCGTCGTTCACCTGGACCTCGGTGTTCGCCTCGGGAAGGCAGCAAGCGGGAGGGAGCTTACGTCGCCCGCTGCGGGTCTGCTTGACCGGCAACTTCCGGTGGTCTGGCACTGGACGCTCGCAGTCGGCGCACGTCGGGTCGCGGTCACGGCGGCTCGTTCTGTGACGCCGTGGCCACTTTCGCGGCGCACCGGATCGGCGACTGTGCAGCTGCCCGCTCGGGCTCGTGCACCCGGGCCTCTCGCTGAACCGGGCACTCCGTGCTGCCGCGATGCTCAGCTTGTCGGCAGTGCTGAAGCCCTCGGCTCTCGCGGACGGTGTCAGGGCGGCACCCACCTGCCATCCACCGACACGCCCGCCGACCTGGCGAGCACTCAACGGGAGAAGGCGGCCGACTCCCAGAGCCGGCCGTGACGTTCTCTCGCTGCGAGGCAGAGTCCGTGCCGCTCTGCCATTTCGGTGATTCGTGCGACCGGGTGCACGTACACCCGGAAGGTCGAGCGCGTGACAGAGAAGAACGCGTTGGCGATCCGGACGCCGACCCGGACAAGCCTGCGCTCCTGCGGGTAGGTGAGCAGCAGGCGGCGGTGCGCGTGCTCGGCGGCTGTGGCCACGAGCGCATCGACATCCGGATAGCAGCAGACGACCCGGTGCATGACGACAATGTCGAACCCGCCGATCGCGGCTGAGTCGGTCACGAAATCCGCGACGCGACGCTCGACGAGCTTCGTCATGCCGCGCTCGGCGGCCAGTTCCGCAGCGGCTTGCTCGTATCCGCCCGAGAGCTCGACGTTTGTTGCGCGCTCTGCCCCGCCGGCCAGGAGCTCGAGCTCGATCGCGCCGACGCCGCCGCCGACCTCGAGCACGCTCGCGCCCTCGACGTCGCCCGCGAAGTCCGCGAGCGCCCGGGCGGATCCGGTCAGGCCGTGCTTGCGGTAGCGACGTGCGTCCCGCGCGGCGGCCCTGCTGCCGAAGAACCTCTGGTAGTCCCGTGCGCAGCAGCCGGCCACGCCGGCACCCTATTCCTCGGCGGCCGCCGCTGCTCGACGGCGCGGTAGCCGCCATGCGGCGGGCGTGCTCCCGCTGCCCAGCTGCGAATCGACCCTGGGCGGGATGGGTCGGTGCCGCTCGAAGCTCGCGAACGAGGACACGGTTGCCGCTGTCTGCGCCGCCGTGCAGCAGCCGCGTCGGCGGATCGGCCGGGGCTAGGACCCGGCGAGGTCTATGAGGACCTGGGCGCGGGCGACCGGGTCGAGATCGTCGAGCGTCGAACGGATCGTCGTTTCGGCCGCGTCGATCTTCTCACTCCGCTCGTCGATCCTCGCGCGCGCGTAGAGTCCGCCGCCCGCGGCGGCCGCGAGGAACCCGATCAGCCGCAGCATCCTCGACTTCGAGGATCCATCCGAGCGCGAACGCCAGTACTCCGCCGCCGGCGAGCGCTACCACGGCCTTTTTCCGGTCGTCCGGATCGAGGTTGTGGACGAACTCGTTCACGGCGAGCAGTCTAACGGTCGACAGGCGAGGCTGAGGGCGGTTTTCGGGGAGCGGCCGTGGCCGGGTCGGGCGACGGTCGCGGGCCCGTTGCCTGCTCGAGGATGCAGGCTGCACCCGAGATTCCAAGCCAGAGTGTGGGCAGGTCGCGCTTCCGGCGGGTGACGCAGCAGCGCAAGCGGGGCGGCGACCCACACGCTCAGGCAGTAGAAGCAGTCCATCAGCTCGCCGACCCACGTCTCGCCTGCGCCCTCGCGCAAGCGGACGACGACTTCGAGCGGGCCATCCTCCTCGGCCAGGAGATGCGCGAGGCGCCAGGTCGCCAACGACGCAACCGCGAACTCGAGCGCCGGGCTCGGCCGGGCGGACGAACGATGTCTCACGATAGGAGAGCCACTCGGCGAAGGTCGCCGCGGCCGCAACCCCCAGGCGATCCCTCGTTCTAGTGATCTTTGTTGACAACACGTACGGGCGGACGCATTGTTGCGGACCGCAAGGCTCGACCGGTCGGGTTGGGGCATGGGGTTCCGACTGGTGAGGGGGTGGGCGATGCTCACGTGGTGGTCCGGCTGCTCGGCCGCGCTCTGCTCTGGCGGGAGTCGGCCCTCTCTAGGCCGGCGTTCGTCCCAGGGCCTGTTGCTCACCTCCGGCCCTACCGCGTCTCCGTCGTCTTCGAGGCAAGGAGCGAGACCATGAGTCCAGCGACACCGCGGGCGGCGTCGAGGCGCGTCCCCGCAAAGCCGAGACTTCCGAAGGAGCGCACGCAGTTCACCGAGCTGCTGCTGGCCAACCACTTCGGCACCGTCGCCGGCAGCAAGCTGAAGGCGGGCACCTTTCCCTCCGGCAATACGACCTACGAACAGGTTATGTGTGTCGGCTACAACCCGCAGCTGAAGCGGCTCGACGCGGTCGTCAACATCAAGGAAACGGGCGGCTACTCCGGCGACATCTGCACGGACGGCTCCCAGGAGTACGTCAAGTTCTTCGTCTCGAGCGACGGCGGCGCCACCTGGTCCGAGCTGGGGACGGTCTCGTTCACGGTCTGGGATGTCCCCGGACCCAAGCCGCTCGAGTACGACGCGACGCTGTACGTGAACCTGGCGGAAGCGTGCTGCAAGGACGAGAACCTCGTCCTCGTCCGGGCCATCCTCTCGTGGAGCGTGCCGCCAGGCGGCCCGGATGATCCGGTTGTCTGGGGCAACGCACTCGATCAGACGATCCAGGTCGAGCCAATCGGGACCGCGGGCGCCACGCTGGCACAGCTGATCGAATGCCTCGAGATCAAGGTGCCGATCGCGGAGATCGCCGAACTCGCCGACCTCGAGCAGTCCGTCGAGCTCGCGGCGACCAAGAAGCTGACCCCGCTCGAGCTCGCCGACGTCTACAAGGGAACCAAGGTCGAGCCGAAACGGTTCCTCTTTCCCACCGCGCACGCGGTGCTCGCGAAGCCGGAGCTTCTCACCGCGGCGCTCGCCTCTCCGACCTTCGAGCTCTTCCCCGGACTCGCCAACATCGACATCAAGCAGATCATGGCGAGCCTCGCAGACCCGCAGGGAAACGAGACCTACGAGCAGATCGGCTGCGTCGGTTTGAACCCCCGCACCGACGAGCTCGTCGCCACGATCGACCTGAAGCTTTCGAGCGGGTACTCGGGCGGCCTCTGCAGCAAGGGGAGCTACGAGTACGTTGCGTTCTGGGTCGACTGGCAGGACGGCGGCGGTTGGCACTACGTCGGTACGACGGCCGTCAACGTGCACGACATCAGCTCGCTGCCGAAAACCGGCCTCGGCTATTCGGTGTCGCTGCCGTTCGGGCAGCTCCTGAGCCATCGGCAACCATGCACCGAGGGGCCGCGGACAGCGCTGATCCGCGCCGTGCTCTCCTGGGAGGCGCCGCCGTCGACGACGAACCCGTTCGCGGTCCCAGTCTGGGGCGGCCACGACGAGACGCTGATCCTGATCCCGCCCGGTGCCCCCATCGAAAGCGGTGGTCCGGAGCTCGACACGATCGGAAGCATGGACATTGCCGAGATCGACAACGGCACCGGGCTTGCGAGCGGGGCGGCGGTCGCGGTCGGCTTCGTCGCGAACGAGAGTCCCTTCGGCGGCTCGGTCTGGTTCACAGGACACGTCGTCAACCGCGCCGCAAGCGGCTTCGGCGGGCCCGGGATCTACTACCGCCTCTGGATCAGCACCGACGGAGGCGTGACCTGGGCGTTCATGAACACGACCTTCACCGTCTGGAAGACCGTCTTCCCGAGCGCGCCGGTCGCCGTCACCCAGTCGCCGCAGAGCCTGGGCGCGCCCTGGGGCGACGGCTGGTACGCGTACCTCGAGAACGACGCTGCGCTCACGTCGGTCGCTCAGAACACCCTCGGCTACTGGCCGAGCGCGGGGAACGGCGAGGCGCTGATCTACATGGAGGCCAAGGACCTCTCGGGCGCCCTTGGCGTTCCGACAACGCCCAAGCTGATCCAGCTCGACAACACCGCGCCGGCCGACAACGTCTGGATCACCTCCGGCGGCGGCTCCTGCGGCGACTTCAGTGTCGGCGACACCATCAGCGGTGAGTTCACGGCGAGCGACAACGAGGCGCTCGGCTCGCTCGGGTTCAGCCTCGAGCCGCCGACCCCGATCACGATCACCTACACGGTCACCTCGCCGCCCTCTCCGACCTCGCAGTCGGGTACCTGGTCGCTGACGACGCTCGCGACGACTCCGCCATGCGGGTACGTCGTACGTCTCGACGCGGCCGACCGGACGATCGTCGACAGCGCCTGGGTGGGCTGGGACACGCCGGCCTTCACCGGCTTCTGCCTCAAAGCCACGTGATGTCCGACCCGACGCAGGAAACCGAAGGGAGCCGATCACGATGAGCTGTTGTGGCCAGAAGCGCCGAGCGGCCGGGCAAGGGGGGCGGGCGACGATCGCGAGCCCGCTGCGCCGCTTGCAGCTCCGTGAGAGCGGAGCGACCCCGCCCGAGCCGCCGAGGGCGATGCCTGCCCTCCCGGGGCACCGCGACCCGCGTGGGGCGGACAAGACAATTCATGAGTCGCGACCAGAGGAGCACTGATGAGCCCCAAAGAGGCTGTCGTGAAGGCGCCGGGCGGCGATCCGGCGTGCTGTCCCGACCTCGAGCCGTGCGACGTCTGCGACACGCTCGATTTCTTCTTCGACCTGACCTTCCAACCGACCGTCCCGGGCACGACGGCGGTACCGATCCCGGTCATCGTCACCCTGCACTTTCGGCTGACGCGGTGTTCGGGGCCGCTCTCGCTCGGAGACATCCTCTACAGCACGACGCTCCTGCCAGGTGAGACGGTGAAGCTCTTCACGAGCGACCGGCACAGCCGGTTCTCCTTCGACAGCGAGACGAGCCTCGCCTACCGCCAGCAGACGACCTCCGAGGAGTCGTTCTTCATGTCCGGGATGGCGAACGCCGTCAACAACGTCAGCATCAACGAGAACGCCTCGACGACGTCGAGCTCCCACAGCTCGGCGGTCGGCGGCGGCGGGGGCGCCGGGATCGACCTCGGCTTCCTCACGCTGGGCGGCTCGGCATCGGGGAGCTCCTACGACGCGAGCTCGACCAGCAAGCTGGCGCAGAACCTCTCGCAGCACGCGGACTCCTCCAGCCGCAACATGGAGGTCTCGACGCGGGCGGCAAGCTCGACACAGGTCGGCGAGGTCTCAACGCGGCAGCACACCGAGACCGAGTCGGAGGACCAGTACGAGGCGTCATCGCGGAGCTTCACGAATCCGAACCGCTGCCACGCCCTCACGTACCTCTTCTACAAGCTGAACAAGTGTCAGACGATCACGTGGGAGCTCGTCGGGATCGACCGCCGCGTCGAGGACCCCGCAGCGCCGACGGGCGTCAGCACGAACAATCCGCCTCCGTTCACCGGCGTGACCGTCATCCCGGACGGCGTGCTTGCGACCGCCGCGAACCGGCTCACGGTCGAGCAAGGCGCGCAGGCGAGCACGACCCAATCCGACAGCACGCTTGCGGACGCGATGAGCTCCCGGCTCGCGTTCGCGGCGATCGCCGCCCAGCCCATCGCCATCCCCACCCGCGAGAGTGCGCTCGAAGCGGTCGATTCCGACCTCGTCGAGCAGGGTCTGCTGACGGCCATCGGCGGCACCGTCGCCAAGTCCGCACAGTCGCTGCTCGGCTGGACCCGTCAGATCGCACTCCCCACCGCGGGCGTGATCGTGAAGGGTTGCCTCGACGACTGCGACACCTGCGAGCCGTCGCTCGCGCGGGAGATCGAGCTCGAGCTCCAGCGCAAGAAGCTCGAGAACGACCTGCTCGCGAAGCGGATCGAGCTACTCGCACAGTCACAGGAGTACCGCTGCTGCCCCGACGGCGACGAGGCGGCGGCCACCTAGCGCCGGTCCGACGACTCCACGCCGTGCTTCAGCAGCTCGACGATTCAAGGACGAGCTCGGCCAATTCGGCGGCGGAGAGGGCCGCCGGTCCTCGCCGCCAGAGCATTGAGCCGTGTGAACCGGTCGAGACCGCCGAGACTCGGACGGCTCTGCCGGCCCCGGACTTCACACGGCTCCAGGCCGAGCGAGCCTTATTGGTTGCGCGGCAGCTTGGACGTCGGACGCGCTCGGTCAGGTTGCCGCGCTTGACTAGGCCCGTGGGGTGGCTGCATACTTGCCTGGCTTGATCGCGGCATGCGGTGGTAGGTGCACCGGTCGGATCTTGAAAGTGAGGTCGCGATAATGTCGATGGTTCGGGCGCGATTCTGGCTCGAGGCAGCCCTCGCATCGTTGTGGGGCTTTCTCGCTGTGCTGACGATCTTCAAGCGGGATTGGATCGAAGCGGTTACCGGCTTCGATCCCGATCACCACAACGGCTCGTTCGAGTGGGCGATCGTTGCGGGGCTCCTCGTCCTCTGCGTGGCGGTTGGTGTCATCGCTCGTGCGGAATGGCGGCGGCCGCGAGCCGTCGTGCCCGCCGGGCGCTGACGCATTCCGGCGCGCGCCGTCCAGGACAACCGAAAAAGGAGGCTCGTGATGCCGCCGAACAGGCGTCCTGCTCCCAGGAGGGCAGCCGTAAAACGAGAAGCCGCTCAGATCGCCGCGGCGAGTGCAGCCGCGCGGAAAGATCCGGTGAAGTGGAAGAAGAAGCCGGCAGATGGGCTGTTCGCGAAGGCTCTCCTCGACAAGCTCAAGACGATGCCGCCGGGTACGTCGGCCCACACGATGATGGTGGAGGCGATCCGCTCGGTGCCGCGCGAGAAGGTGAAGGCCGCCTGGGCGAAGGCGACTCCGAAGCAGCGCAGTCTCGTCTTCAGCGTGATCCCGCCAGACCAGATCGAAGCGATCCTGGCGGAGTTCGTCGAGCCGATCGACCCGCCCGAGCCTCCGCCCTCGCCGGTCGGTGGCCCACCCGCGTCGATTCTCCAGACGACCTACACGAACGTGCCGTACCCGCCTGCCGAGACCGATCGTGACTGGGCGCAGAAGATCACCGGCGGCAATACCGTCCATTCGCTCACCTCGCCTCCCGTGTACGAGTGGACGCCTGTCTACGACCAGCGCTTCGAGAAGGAAGGCTCGCTGAACAATCCCGTGGCCGGCTTGACCGGTTGGGTCGTCGCCGCCAAGAATCCAGGGGGCCTCTCGGGCGGCGACGTCTGGTTCACGCATCCCTTCGGCTACGACTGGGAGTACTACATCGTTCCCGACCCGCAGTACGAGGGGTTGCTCGCGGCCACGAACACCGGCACCGACCCGGACACGGGCGAGCAGAGCGACCAGGACTACCACGACGCGACAGCCCACGCGCGAGACGAGCTCGGGCTGCAGGCTCCCGCCGGGGTGCTGGGGGTCGAGATCGACCAGGATCTCGTGCCGCCGTCGTTCCGCAATCAGGTTGTCGACGGAGCGCGAGTCGCGACCTTCGGCCGCTGGATCGTCGATACCGGCCATCCCGACTTCCACACCGAGATCCATCCGCCGCTGCTGACGGCTGTCGCGACCCCGGTGCCCCCGCCCCGAGGTGCACGGGGGGCCTCCGAGATGACCAGCGTGCAGATCATGTCACGGCCCTACACGGTCAGTCAGCGCTTCGCGGAGGGAAACTTCGTCGACCATCTGATCGCAGAGGTAGACAAGGTGGAGACGACCATCCTCGGGTTCCCGCTCTCGTGGCGGGTCGAGGCGCACCCGACCGTGTACACCACACCCTACGATGGCCGGCCCTACATCAAGCTGCTCGTCAAGCCGCCTGTCCCGCGCAGCGAACTCGTACCGCAACAGCTGATGGTGAGCTACCACTTCACGCACCGGGCGGGCGTGGCGCTCCAGGTCTTCGACGCCGGCAACGACACCGTTGGCATCGTCATCGTTCTCGGCGATCTCAATCCGGCGAAGCTCACGCCGAAGAATGACTGGAACATCCCGTGGGGCGACCTCGGAAGCGAGTACGCCTGGTTCATCGGGATCCTCCAGGGCCTCGACCTCCTCTTCGATCCTTTCGGCCTCTACATCCTCAGCCTCGGCATCCTCACCGACCGCTACGACGCACCGATCGCGGCGAGTCCCGGTGATAACCAGAACGTCGCCGGACCCGTACCCGTCGACCAGCTTCAGTCGTGGGCCGGATCGTTCGAGGACGACACCCAGCCGTTCCCGCTCTACGGCTGGCTCAACGTCTATTGGGAGCAGGAGCAGGTGATCGTGATCGAGTGACGGTCAGAGGCCGAGGCGCGAAGGTGCACCGCCTGCACGAGGAGGCGGGCGAAGGAAGGCTGGGCGGAGCCACTCCGGCTGGGCTCGATCGCGCGGCAGGGCGGGAGCGGGCAGCTCTCGTTCTGGGCCTGCAGGGTCGCGGGGCTCGGCGCTTGGCGAACACCTCGGGAGTCCTTTGCGGGATTGGATCCGACAGTTCTCCGACCTGGATCCAATCTCCGCGGATTCCGTGGTATTCTGCGGAGAAATCAGATTTTTGTATCCAACTACTCGATAACGACGACCAATGAGGTGCCGGATGTCAGCGACGAATGAGCAGGCCTCCACCGCCGCCGAGCTCGCGCTCGAGTGGGCGAGCACGGCGCGCTGGCGCGGAATCAGCCGGCCCTACGAGGCCGACGACGTCGTCGCTCTCCGCGGCCGCTACCTGGTCGAGCAGACGCTGGCGCGGATCGGCGCCGAGCGGCTCTGGGAGCTCCTCCGCGGGGCCGAGCCGGTCACCGCGCTCGGCGCGGTCACGGGCGGCCAGGCCGTTCAGATGGTCCGGGGCGGCTTGCAGGCGATCTACCTGTCGGGCTGGCAGGTAGCCGCCGAGGCGAACCTGGCCGGACAGACGTACCCGGATCAGAGCCTCTACCCGTCCAACAGCGTGCCGTCGCTCGTCCGGCGGCTGAACAACGCCCTCCTGCGCGCCGATCAGATCGACGCCGCCGAGGGGCGCGACGACGTCCACTGGCTCGCACCGATTCTCGCGGACGCCGAGGCCGGGTTCGGGGGCGCCCTGAACGCGTACGAGCTGATGAAGGCGATGATCGAGGCCGGCGCCGCGGGCGTGCATTTCGAGGATCAGCTCGCCGCGGAGAAGAAGTGCGGCCACCTCGGCGGGAAGGTGCTCGTGCCGACGAGCCAGTTCGTGAGGACGCTCGTCGCGGCGCGGCTCGCGGCGGACGTGCTCGACGTGCCGACGCTGCTCGTCGCCCGGACCGACGCGCTCTCTGCCTCGCTGCTGACCACCGACATCGACCCGGCCGACGAACCGTTTGTCACCGGGGAGCGCACGCCCGAGGGCTTCTTCCGAATCCGCTCGGGGATCGAGGCGGCGATCTCCCGCTCGCTCAGCTACGCGCCCTACGCCGACCTGCTCTGGTTCGAGACGTCGACGCCCGATCTCGGCGAGGCCCGGGAGTTCGCCGGGGCGGTTCACGAGGCCTTCCCCGGGAAGCTTCTCGCCTACAACTGCTCGCCGTCTTTCAACTGGAAGCGACACCTCGACGACGAGCAGATCAGCGCGTTCCGAGAGACGCTGGCCGGGCTCGGCTATCGCTTCCAGTTCATCACGCTGGCGGGCTTCCACTCGCTCAATGCGGCGATGTTCGAGCTGGCGCGAGACTTCGTCGCCGGCGGCATGCCCGCCTACGTCCGGCTGCAGGAGCGCGAGTTCGAGCTCGAAGCGTCCGGCTACACGGCGACCAGGCACCAGCGCGAGGTCGGCGCCGGCTACTTCGACCGGATCGCCGAGATCGTCGGCGGCGGCGAGTCGTCCACCCTCGCGCTACGTGGTTCGACCGAAAGCGAACAGTTCGAGCCCGAAGCCGCCTGATTTGACCGGCAGGGTCGAGGTGCTGGCGCCGGTCGACGCCGAGATCCTCTCGCCCGGGGCGCTCGCGTTCGTCGAGCGTCTCAGCGACGAGCTGAACCTGGACCGCCTCGAGCTGCTGCGGCTCCGCCACGAGCGCCAGCGTGAACTCGACGCCGGCGCACGGCCCGCCTTCGTCGCCGCGAACGGCGCCGACTCGAGCTGGCGGGTCGCGCCGGCGCCAGCCGACCTGCGCGATCGCCGCTGCGAGATCACCGGGCCGCCAGACCGCAAGATGATGATCAACGCCCTCAACTCGGGCGCACGCGTCTACATGTGCGATTTCGAGGACGCCTGCTCGCCGACCTGGGCGAACCTGATCGAGGGCCAGCGAAACCTCCGCGACGCCGTCCGCCGCACGATCGCGCTCGAGACGGCCGAGCGGCGCTACGCGCTGAACGCCGAGACGGCGACGCTCGTGGTGCGGCCGCGCGGCTGGCACCTCGAGGAACGCCACCTCGCCGTCGACGGGCGGCCGGTCTCGGCGTCGCTCTTCGACTTCGGGCTTGCCTTCTTCCACAACGCCACGGAGCTGCTCGCGCGCGGCAGCGGGCCGTACTTCTACCTGCCCAAGCTCGAGAGCAGCGACGAGGCGAGACTGTGGGCGAGAACGTTCGCCCTCGCCGAGGAGGAGCTCGGAGTGCCGCAGGGGTCGATCCGCTGCACGGTCCTCGTCGAGACGATCCTGGCAGCCTTCGAGATGGACGCGATCCTCTACGAGCTTCGCGACTACGGCTGCGCGCTCAACGCCGGCCGCTGGGACTACATCTTCTCGGCGATCAAGAAGCTCGGCGCCGTGCTTCCAGACCGGGCCCAGGTCACGATGGCGGTGCCGTTCATGCAGACCTACACCGAGCTGCTCGTCAGCTCGTGCCACCGCCGCGGCGCCCACGCGATCGGCGGGATGGCGGCGTTCATCCCCTCGCGGCGCGACCCGGTGGTGAACGACGTCGCGCTCGCCAAGGTGCGCGAGGACAAGCTCCGCGAGTCGGGCGCCGGCTTCGACGGCACCTGGGTGGCGCACCCGGATCTCGTCCCGGTCGCGACGGAGGTCTTCGACGGCGTGCTCGGCCCGCGCCCGAACCAGCTCGAGCGGCTGCGCGCCGACGTCCACGAAGACGCGGCCGCCCTCGTCGACTTCGCCGTCCCGGGCGGCGAGATCACCCAGGACGGGCTCCGTGCGAACGTGTCGGTCGGAGCCCGCTACCTCGACGCCTGGCTTCACGGCACCGGCGCGGCCGCGATCGACAACCTGATGGAGGACGTCGCGACGGCCGAGATCGCGCGGGCACAGGTCTGGAGCTGGGTCAAGGCCGGGGCGTTCGACGAGGCCGCCGTCCGACGCGAGCTCGACGGTGTCGAGGCATCGGCTGAAGCGAAGCGGCTCTTCGCCGACGTCGCCCTCGCGAGCGAGCTGCCCGAGTTCCTGACCTTGAGCGCCTACCCGCGGCTGCCCGATCTGTAGCGCGATCCCTCCGAGGGCGGGCCGCCGCCGGGTCGCCGGCCTGTCGCCCGGGCGACGAGCGGGCCAGCCGCTGGTGCCCTCACGCCTCAAAGAGCCGAATCCGTTCGGGTGCCCTCGGCGTATAGCTGAGCAAGGGATGGTCGTCGGAGAGGGGGCGGTTGGCATGGTGAAGGATCGTCGCGTTCGTGAGCGGTTCGTGATCGGAGTCGCGGTGATCGGGTGGGCGCTTCTGTTCGGGCTGGCCGGAGCCGGCGCGACAGGCTCACTCGTCGCGTACAACATGTATCCCCTCGTTTCAGATGGTCCCGCGGTGGCGGCGCCGCTGACCGACGCTTCGCTGGTGAACGGCTGGGGCCTTGCCGCCAGCGCGACGTCGCCCTGGTGGACGTCGAACAACAAGACAAACACCTCGACGCTCTACAGCGGCGTCGGCTCGAAGAACGCGCTCACGGTGACCGTCGCCGGGGGCCCGACCGGCATCATCGCGAACGCGAGCACCACCGACTTCGCGGTGAGCCAGAACGGCACGAGCGCAGCGGCCAGGTTCGTGTTCGCGACCCAGGCCGGGCAGATCGTCGGCTGGGCGCCGTCGGTGAGCGCCACGGCCGGTGTGACGGCGCTCGACGACTCGGCGACAGGTGCCGAGTTTGACGGGCTGACGTCGCTGAACGACCAGCTGTACGCGACCGACTTCCACAACGCGAAGGTCGACACCTTCAGCGCGTCGTATGCGCCGGTATCCCTTGCCTTCAGCGATCCGGGGATCCCCAAGGGCTGGGCGCCGTTCGGGATCCAGGCGCTGAACGGGAACATCTTTGTCACCTACGCGGAGCAGGACAAGACAAAACAGAACGATGTCGCGGGCGGCGGTCTCGGCTACGTCGACGAGTTCAGCCCGACCGGCTCGCTGATCGCGCGGGTCGCCTCGAAGGGGAATGCACGCGCCCCGCTCAACGCCCCCTGGGGGCTGGCGCTCGCGCCGGCGAACTTCGGCGCCTACAGCGGCGACCTGCTGGTGGGGAACTTCGGCAACGGCCGGATCAGCGCCTACCAGCAGCTCGCGAGCGGCAAGTGGGTCTACAAGGGGCAGATCCGGACGGCGAACGGCGCCCCGATCGCGATCGACGGGCTGTGGGGAATCGCGTTCGGGAACGGTGCCTCCGCCGGCCCGACGAACGACCTCTACTTCGCCGCCGGTCCGACCGGCCAAACGCACGGACTCTTTGGCTTCATCGGGGTCGGCTAGAAAGAAGCACGGCACGGCGGCGGCTCGGCACGGACCCGGGGCTTCGCGAGACTTCCCGCCCAGCGAGCTGACCGCGCCGCTCGTTCAGCCCGCTCCGGGATTGGCGGCTGCGAAGATCTGAAATGCGAGCGGGTAGCGCGACAGCTCGGCGTCGAGCACGAACTGGCGCATGTGGTCGGCAACCGCCGCCTGGGCTGCCGGGATCCTGTCGGCGGGAAGGCCCATGAGCTCGAACTGGACGTCGTCGACGACGGCGTCGTGCGGTGCCTCGACGACGATCTGCTGAGGCGTCCAGCGCGGATCGTGGAAGCCGGCCGAACGGAGAACGGCCGACGTCTGCTCGGGGTCGGCGAGGGCAAACGGCCCCGTGAGGCTCTTCCCCGCCGGTGGGGCGGCCGGGGGAGGCAGGAACTCCGTGAGCGCCGGAGCGAAGAACCACGGATTCTTGTCTGCGGCCTGCCAGCACGCGAAGGCGATTCGTCCACCCGGTCTCAGGTGTGCCCGGATGTTTGCGAATGCCTTGACCGGCTCATCGAAGAACATGACGCCGAACTGGCTCAGCGCAACGTCGAACGGGCGGCCCTCGACGATGTCGGTCTGCATGTCGACGACGGCGAACGTCGCATTGTCAACACCGGCCTCGCCGGCGCGGCGCACGGCAAGCGCGGTGAGAGGCGCGGACAGGTCGGCGCCGACCACCGCCCCGGCGCCACCGACCGCGCGCGCCGCGGCCAGCGACATCCTGCCGCCGCCACTGCCGATGTCGATTACACGCTCGCCGGGCTGCAGCGCCGCGGCCGCGAGCACGAACGCGGTGACCGCGTCGGTGAGCCGCTCTCGCTTCGGCCAGACGGCCGCCCAGCGCTCGTCGTTCCACCGCTGCCGCTCGGCCTCGTTCGGTCTCCGTCTTCGCCTTCGCAGACATCGGTCGCGTCGCATCGTAAGGGCTTGTCGGCGCGACGCCGTGGCGTCGGGTCCGAATGCGGCGCGCTCAGAGGTGCCTGCGTAGCTCGCGCCAGAGCGAGATCAATGCGGCGAACGCCACTCCGCCGATGAGACCGCGGGGCAGGTTCTCCCCGCTGGCGAAATAGGCAACAAGACCGAAGCCGACCGCGAGGCCGATGAAGAGCCAGGGCTGACGGATCTGAAAAATCGTTCCCACGTCGGATCTGCCCGCCCGGCCCGGACGGCACGCGCCGGACTAGGAGCGCCCGAGGAGACGGCCGAGCAGGCCAGGCCGGGTCGGGTGGATCGCTCGCCACTCATCGAGCGTGGTCAAGACGCCTTCGTGCCGTGCGGCCAGCACACAGTCGGTGTGGGCGTGTCGGCGGTGATGGATCGAGCCCTCGGGCGTGATCAGCATGTGCTCGCTCATCGCAGGCAGGGGCTGGCCGCAGAACGGGCAGATGTAGTTGGAAGGCTTGCGGCTCTGAGCACGCCGGATCGTCCACCAGCGGGCCGCGGCGAGCCCGGGGACGACGAGCTCCTCGCCTGCCGGCGGGGGCGGCGTGGATGGCTCGGGCTCGGCGTCGGTTGGGTCGCTCATCGGTCTCGTTCGGCGACGGCTGGCGGTGAGATCAGCCGCTCAATCGGCGTGTTGCCTCGCCTCGACCAGTTCGCGGGCGAGGGTCTCGAGCAGCTTCCACGCGATCTCCGGGCTCGACTCGACGATCTCTCGGAAGTCCGTGCGCGTGATCGTGTGACCGCGGAGGTCGATCGCGGCAGTAATCGTGGCCGTGCGCGGAGTGTCGGCGATCAGGGCGATCTCGCCGAAGTGGTCGCCCGGACCGAGCTGCCGCACCTCGCGGCCTGCCACGCTCACCACGGCCCTGCCGGACTCGATCACGAAGAAACCGAGCCCGGTCGCCCCTTCCTCGACGACGACGCTGCCGGCCTCGAAATGCACCGGGGTGGACCGGCTCGTGAAGGCCCTCAGCTCGCGTTCGCTAAGGCCGGCAAAGAGCGTGATCCGCCAGAGGACACCGATCGACTCCTTCCGTATGCGCACTGCGCGCGAGCATACCGCGGCCGCCGACGAGCGACGGGTCGTCGGCGTCGGCGGCTGTCCCGGCTCCGGGTGAAGGGTGAGCCCAGCCGCGCCGAGAGGCGCCGCGGGCGCCTCAGGTCGGCCGCGGTACCGTGGCGGCGGGTACGAGGATCGCTTGCTCCCGCGTTGACGTAGCCGGATCTGAACGGCGCGGCGTCGCCGGTCGTCTCGTCGTAGGTGTGGCGGAGAGCGCAGCCGGTGTCGGCGGCAAGCGTGGATCGAGACCGACGTGATCTCGGAGGTCGTGCGCGCGCGATGGATGTCGTCTCTCGGCGGGATCAGCCGGTAGAAGTCGCCCGGCTCGAGCGGGCGGCGGCGGAGGAGCTCGAGGCGGCCGCCGGCGGGGCGATAGAACTCCTCGTCCTGCCTGCCCTGGTAGAGGCCGACGAGCCCCCAGGCGAGGTGATCGTGGATCGGAGTCATCGACCCCGGCGGGACAACGAGACTGAAGAGGCAGAGCGATCGGTCGGCGGCCCGGAAGAGGAGCCACTGGCCGATGCCGCCGCCCATGCCGCTTGCAGGAGCGTCGCTCTGGAAGGCGGCGGGGAGCCACTCGCGGTCGGCCAACAGGCGTCTGAAGACCGGCCCGATCGCCTCGCACGCCTCAAGCGGCGTCGACGCTGCGTCGATCCGTAGGCGGACGAGTGAGACAAACGCGCGGACGTCCTCGGTGTCGAGGAGAAACTCGTGCTCGGCAAGGTGCGGCAACGCCTGATCGTGGCCCTCGCACATCTCCTTTGCCCTTCGAGCCGATCGCACGGCCGCCGGACTACCCGGGTGGCGCCGAGATCATCGTACGGATCCGCCGCCGTGCTTGCCCGAAGCGGCAAGCACCGGGTGCGCTCGGTGCCGGTCGGAATGACGCCGGTGCGTTGATCGCTCAGCCACGTTGCAGCTGCCGCGGTCAGGAGCTTGGCGTGGCGAGGTCGATGACTCGCCGTTCGGCCGCAGAGCGGCCGATGGCGAGAGCCGCCTCGAGTACGTGCAGGGCGTGGGTGTCGTTTGCCTTGTGAGGGCGCCCCTCGCCGATCGACTCGACGAGATCGTGCAGCCCCAACCCGCGCGTCTGCTGTCTGTCGGGCTCGGGGTAGGAAACGGTTTCCGGCTCGGATCCGCCGCCGCGACGGAGGCTAACGGTGCCGCCGAAGGCGTTCGCGTCGGGAAGCCGCATCGTCGCCTCGCTGCCGTAGATCTCGAGGCCGCTCAGATACTGCCCGGCGGCCTCGAAGCTGACCGTGAGCGTCGCGAGCGTCCCGCCCGCCAGCTGCAGCAGCGCGGCAGCATGCGTCGGCACCTCGGCGGCAAATACCTCGCCCGCGTGCGGTCCGACGCCGAGCGTGCGCAGAGGTGTGGGCGTGGCCGCGAAGCCCGAGACCGACCTGATCGGGCCGAGCAGACCGACGAGGGCGGTGAGATAGTAGGGCGCCAGGTCGAGCAGCGGCCCGCCGCCACGGCGGTAGAACGTCTCCGCGTTCGGGTGCCAGGCGTCGGGGCCGCCGACGAGGATCGAGGCGGTTGCCCCGAACGGCGTCCCGATCGCGCCCGCATCGATCAGCCGCTTGCCCGCCTGGTAGGCGCCGCCGAGGAAGGTGTCCGGGGCGCAGCCGAGCCTCAGGCCGAGCCGACCGGCCTGGGCGACGAGCGCGCGGCCCTCACTGACCGAGACCGCGAGCGGCTTCTCCGAGTAGACGTGCTTCCCCGCGGCGAGCGCAGACAGACTCAGCGAGCTGTGCGCCGCCGGCGGCGTGAGGTTGAGCACAAGCTCCACATCCGGATCTGCGAGCAGTTCGGCGACCGACTCGGCCCGCAGGTCGTGCTCGGTCGCGAAGGCCGTCGCAGAGGCGTGATCCAGGTCGGCGCACGCGATCGGCTGCCAGCTATCGAAGGCGGCCGAGTCCGCCACATAACGGGTCGCGATCACCCCGCAGCCGACGACGCCGACGCGCATCGGCCCGCTCATCGCGCCTCCTCAAGCAGCCGGCGCACCGCCCGGAGCGAGCGTGCGACGGCCTCGATCGGATCGCCTTCGACCTCGTCCTCCTCGACCAGCAACCACTCGGCTCCGGCCTCGACCGCCGCAGGCAGCACGCGCTCGTAGCCGACGGCTCCGTCGCCGATCGGCACGTCCTCGCGGCTCATGCGGCTGCGGAAGTCCTTCAGGTGCACGAGCGGGCAGCGGCCGCTCGTCTTCGCCAGCTCCGCGACGGGATCTCCACCGGCATGCCAGATCCAGCCGAGGTCCAGCTCGAGCCAGAGCAGTTCCGGAGGCAGCTCGCGCAGCACGTCGAGGAAGGTGGCGCCGTCGGCGAGGGGCTCGAGCTCCGCGGCGTGGTTGTGAAAGCCGAAGCGCAGCCCGACCGCGGCGACGGCCTCGGCGACCGCCGCGATCCGCGCCGCGGCGCCGGGTTCCGGCTCGATGAAGCTGAGCGCAACCCGGTCTGTTTCGAGCACACGCAACTCCTCTGCCAGGAGCGGCAGCTCGTCCTCGAGCCTGCCGATGCTCGCGTGGGCCCCCACCGCGACGAGGCCGACCTCGTCGAGCCAGGCCCGCACGCGCGCCGGATCATGACCGTGCAACTGCCAGAACTCGACACCCTCGTACCCCAGCCCGGCGACGCTGCGCAGAGTCCCCTCGAGGTCGCGCTCGCACTCGGCACGAAGGGTGTAGAGCATCAGGCCGACCCTCAGCACGGGACACCCGCCGAGCGCCTAGTGTCCCTGGCGTGGGAAGGCCGCTGACTCTCTTCACCGGGCAATGGGCGGACCTGCCGCTTGCGGAGCTCGCGCCGCGAACGGCAGCCTGGGGCTACGACGGGCTGGAGCTCGCCTGCTGGGGCGACCACTTCGACGTCGCTGCGGCGCTCTCCGACCCGACCTACGTGCGGGGACGGCGCGAGCTGCTCGAACGCCACGGTCTCGGGTGCTTCGCGCTCGGCGCGCATCTCGTCGGCCAAGCCGTCTGTGATTCGATCGACGAGCGGCATCGGCGCATCCTGCCGCCCGAGGTCTGGGGTGACGGCGATCCGGAGGGGGTGCGCCGCCGTGCCGCGCGCCGACTCGAGGATACGGCGCGCGCGGCTGCTCGTCTTTGGCGTCACCCAGGTGAACGGGTTCCTCGGCTCCCCGATCTGGCCGCTGCTCTACTCGTTCCCGCCCAACGACTTCGAGCTGATCGAGCGCGGCTATGAGGAGGTCGCGGAGCGTCTGCAGCCGATTCTCGAGGTGTTCGAGCGCGAAGGAGTCCGCTTCGGCCTGGAGGTGCATCCGACCGAGATCGCCTATGACTTCGTCACGACGCAGAAGACGTTCGCAGCGCTCGGGAACCGCGAGTGTTTCGGGGTCAACCTCGACCCGAGCCACTTCATCCCTCAGTTCCTCGACCCCGCTCTGCTTTGCGCGCGAGTTCGCTGCCCGTATCTACCACGTGCACGTGAAGGACGCGAAGCGTCGTCTCGACGGCCGCCGCTCGATCCTCGCCTCGCACCTTCCCTTCGGCGATCGCGCGCGCGGCTGGGACTTCGTCTCGCCCGGGCGCGGCGATGTCGACTTCGAGGAACTGTTCAGGACGCTGAACGAGATCGGCTACGCCGGCCCGTTGTCGGTCGAGTGGGAAGACAGCGGCATGGATCGAGAGCATGGCGCCGCCGAGGCCTCGGCTTTCGTCCGCCGGACCGCGGTCGCGCCGTCGAGCCTCGCGTTCGACGAGGCAATGCAGCGGGACGGAGAACCGTGAGGATCCGGCCGATGCCGCCCCGGCTGCGGATTCGACCGGGCGCTGCGGACGACCGGGAGGGCGCGTGAGGTGTTCGGGCAGGTCGGCGAGCGACTCCCGGTGCGCGCGGACGTTCATGCGTCGACCAGCTCGCTGCGCGGCGTCGCGGGCGGCGAGCTTGTGCTAGCGGCCGCGGGCAGGGCGTTTGCGCGTGCGATCTCGGCATAGAACGCGGCGCTACGTTTGGGAATCCGGCGCTGGGTCGGGAAGTCGACGAAGATGAGCCCGAAGCGCTTCTGGTAGCCCCACGCCCACTCGAAGTTGTCGAACAGGGACCAGTAGAAGTAGCCCGCGAGCGGGACTCCGTCCTGGATCGCGCGCCAGGCCGCGGCAAGGTGCCCGTGGAGGTAGTCGATCCGTTCGAAGTCGTCGACGACTCCTTCGGGTGTTGCGTAGTCCTCGGCCGCGCAGCCGTTCTCGGTCACGTAGATCGAGCAGCCGGCTGCGGTCTCCGAGGCGATCCCGACGAGCAGGTCATAGAGACCGTCGGGTTCGATGAGCCAGCCCTGGGAGGTGCGTGGGAGGTCGGTGGGCATTACCGCGACGACGCCGGGCATGCCTGAAATCGGCGTCTCTTCCGCCCGCGGGGCGCATGGGTCGGCGAGCCCGACGAAGTGGGGCGAGTAGTAGTTGACGCCGAGGAAATCGATCGGAGCGCTCACCAGCTCCATGTCTCCGTCGCGGATGAGCGACGGTGGCGGCAGCAGATGCTCGCGGGCCTTCGCGGGGTAGCGCCCGTGGATGACCGGGTCGAGGAAGATCCGGTTCTGTTCGGCCTCGGCGATCGCGGCGGCCGCTTCGGCGCCGGAACCGATGAGCCTGATCGGGTGCAGGTCGAGCGTGATCCCGACGCGTGCAGCGGGCAGCGTGCTGCGGAGGCGGGCAAGTGCGAGCCCGTGGCCCAGCAGCAGGTGGTGCGTCGCCGCGGCGGCAAGCGCCTCGTCGCTGTGGCCGGGCGCGTGCATCCCGATCCGGTAGCCCTCGTGCGCGACGACCTGCGGCTCGTTGACCGTGATCCACATCCCACCGAAGTCGCCGATCGCCTCGGCGACGATCTGGGCGTACTCGGCGAAGTACTGCGCCGTATCACGGTTGGCCCAGCCGCCCTCGTCCTCGAGGCTCTGGGGCAGATCCCAGTGATAGAGGGTGATCGCCGGCTCGATCTTGCGGGCGAGCAGGCGGTCGACCAGCGAGCGGTAGAAGTCGATCCCGCGCCGGTTGACCGCGCCACGACCGCTCGGCCGAACGCGCGGCCAGGAGATCGAGAAGCGAAATGCGCCCAGACCGAGTCGTTGCAGCTGGTCGAGGTCGTCCTCGCTGCGGTAGTAGAAGTCGCAGGCGATGTCACCCGTGTCGCCACCGCGCACCTTGCCCGGGGTGTGGCTGAAGGTGTCCCAGACGGACGGCCCGCGGCCGTCGGCCTGTGCTCCGCCCTCGACCTGGTAGGCAGAGGTCGCCGTCCCCCAGAGGAACCCTTCGGGGAAGACGCGGGCACCCTCGCCGGACCCGTCGCTACCGCTCATCGTCATCGTGATCGTTGGTCCTTCCTGCATCGGGTTCTTGGCGGCATGCCTGCCCCGCTTCCCTTGGCGGGGAAGCGGGGCAGGTCGCTCGTTCGTTGCGCTAGGAGGTCGGCTTCAGGTGCAGCACGACGACCTCGTTCTGAGGTGAGCCGGGCTGACCGATCTCGTAGGGATCGCTTGCCGATGGCCAGCCGGTGAAGTTCGCCGTGTTGTACTCGTCGAACGCGGCGCCGTAGACGGTGGGGATGATCGGCAGGTTCTGTGCGACGTACTGCTCGATCGGCGCCAGGTCCTTCATCTGCCCGGCGATCGAGGTCTGGCCGGCGAGCTTGGCGAGATCGGCGTCGATGGCGGAGTCGTGGAGCCGCTCGTAGTTGCCGCTCGCGTTGCTCGTCGCGAGGGCGCTGTTCAGCCAGCCGTTGTAGAGCTGGTATGCCGCGATGCTGGTATTCGACCAGTGCATCGAGAGCACGAACTTGCCCGATGCGATGTCGGCCGACCAGGCGGTTGCCGACTGGCCGACGAACGTCGCGTTGATGTGGGCCTTCTGAAGCTCCGAGGCGACGAGCGAGTCGTCTTCGGCGTAGTCGGTGTACGCGGACGGATCCGTGATCGGGATCGTGACTTCCTTGTTGCCGAGGTAGTAGAAGCCGTTCTTGAGCACGTACCCCGCCGCCTGCAGCACCTTGTCGGCCGCCGCCGGGTTGGCATGAGGCGAGAGCGTGTCCGAGGTAACGGTCGGCGAGAGGAGGGCCTTGAAGCCGGGCAGGACGAGGCCGCTGGCGTTCGTCGCGACGGGCTCGAGGCCCGCTTCGCCCTGCGTGCTGATCGCGGTCCGGTCGATCGCGAGGCTGATCGCCTGGCGAACGGCCAGCTGGTTTGTCGGCCAGACGGTCAGGTTCGGCTCGAGGCTGTTCGTCTGCACCGCGGCGAACCAGGCGTGGTGGGTGGCCGGGTCAGGCTTGATGAAGGCGGCCTGAAGTCCGCTGAGGAAGTTCCCCGCCCAGTCGAGCTGATTCGTCGTCAGCGCCGGCAGCACGGTGTTGTTGGAGGCGTAGACGGGGAGGTCGACCTGGCCGATCTTCGGAGCTCCGCCCCAGTAGTTCGGATTGGCGTTCAGCGTGATTCCCGACGGGCTGAACGTGCCGAACATGTACGGGCCGCTTCCGACCGGACTCGCGTCGGTATAGGTGGCGGGGTCACCGACGCCGCTCCAGGACGACTGGGGTACGACGTAGACGTTCCCGATGCTCTGCAGGTTCGTGTACTGCGGCGAGGAGAACGTGACCGTGACGTCGTCCCCCGACACGCTCGTACCCGTGATCGGCAGACCTGCCGTGTTGACGTCCGCGTACTTCTTCAGCAGACCGAAGCTGAAGGCGACGTCGGCCGGCGTCAGCGCCGAACCGTCTGACCACTTGACGCCCGTCCGGATCTTGAAGGTGATCGACTTGCCGTCTTTCCCCCACGTGTACCCGGTAGCGAGGAAGTAGTAGGGCGGGTCGGACGGCTGGGCGAGGTTGAAGTCCATCAGCGGTTCGTAGATCAACGAGTCGGCGCCCATCGCGTACGGGCCTGTCGACTGGACGTAGGGGTTGAAGTTCTGGGTGATCGCGCTCTCCGGGCTCGACTCCATCGTCAAGACCGAGCTGCCCGCCTTCGCGGCCGGGCTCGCGCTGGATGCGCTGGCCAGCCCGACGGTCGCGAGCAACGCGACTGCTGATGCGGCCCAAAAGGCGGCGAACCTCAGCTTCCTCGTATTCGATGCTTTCGGATCCATTGCGTCGTCTACCTTTCCTTGAGTTGGATGCAGTTGGTTGCAAGGGCACGTGTGGGCACGTGCCGTCCGACACAGCCCGGCGCCGTCACAGCTCAGACGGCGCCGGGCTTTGGTAGTTCGCCCTAGGTGCTCATCGGCACGCACCTTTCTTCGAGTCTCTGCGGGAGAAGCTCCGGTGCCGCGACGTCGATCCGCCAGCACGCCGCCGCTCGCTGCGACTGATCGGCCGCAGCGGCGGCGCCTCCGTCCTGCAGCGCTCGTCCGCGTAGGGACAGCGCGGGCTGAAACGGCAGCCGGTCGTCGTCGAGAGTGCGCTCGAGGCCTGACGCGAGCCCCGTAACAGACGCCGTCGACCGAAGCGCCCAGGCGGTCCGGGTCGGGGGCGGCGGCCAGCAGCAACTGGCTGTAGGGGTGGGCCGGGTGCTGCGTCAGCTCCTCGGAGGGCCCACGCTCGACGATCTCGCCCGCATACATGACGAGCGTCTCGTCGGCGAAGTAGCGTGCCGAGGCGATGTCGTGGGTGATGTAGAGGACGGCGAGCTGAAGGCGCTTCCGTAGCTCATCGATCACGTCGAGGACCTCGAGGCGGATCGAGACGTCGAGCATCGACACCGGCTCGTCGGCAAGCAGCACGCGTGGCCTGACCGCGAGCGCCCGGGCGATCGCGACGCGCTGGCGCTGGCCGCCCGACAGCTCGTGGGGGTACCGCCCGAGGAACTGCTCGGCCGGCGTGAGGCGCACCTCTTCGAGCAGCCTCTCCAGCTCGGCGCTCGACACCGGCACCCCGGTGCTCGCGCTGGTGCAGGCGCACGGCCCGCTCGAGCGGATAGCGCACGGTGTGCACCGGGTTCAGCGATGCGAAGGGATCCTGGAAGACCATCTGGACGTCGCGCTTGTAGCGCGAAACGCCCGTCCGCTGGCCGGAGCGACGGTCTCTCCGTCGAGCAGGATCCGGCCCGCCGTCGGCAGCTCCTGCCCGGCCAGGAGCCTCGCGACCGTCGACTTGCCCGAGCCGCTCTCGCCGACGAGCGCGACGACCGCGCAGCGGTAGAGCGCAGCGAGACGCCGCGGACGGCGGAAAGCACCGCGCCGTGAGGGCCTCGCCCGATCCGGAAGTCCTTCGAGAGCTCCTGCGCCTCGAGCACGAGCGGGCCACGCCCCGCCGCCGCCGAGCGAAAGAGGTCGTCAGCGGCCGCCTGGCTCACAGCGAGTTCTCGCTCCGCGACTGGGAAGCGACGGCGGCCGGCGCGATCGGCTCGGGAGCTCGCTCAGGACGAACGGGCAGGCGCTGATGTGTTCCGGCCTCCGCCCCCGGCACCGGGAGCAGCTGCATGTCGACGCTCGCGGCAGTCATGCCTGGCAAGACGGCAGCGCGGCACGAACGGGCAGCCGGGAGGGATCGCGCGCAGATCCGGCGGCGAGCCCGGGATGCCCGCGAGCAGCGCGCCGGGGTCCGTGCACGCTCGGGAACGACTTCGAGCAGGCCGCGCGTGTAGGGGTGCGCGGGCCGATGATGGATCTGCTCGGCCGTGCCCACCTCGACGAGCCGGCCGGCGTACATGACCGCGATCCGGTCGGCGATCTCGAGCAGCAGCGAGAGGTCGTGGGTGATGAACAGGACGGCGAAGTGCAGCCGCTCGCTGGAGCTCGGCGATCTGCGCCAGGATCTCCCGCTGCACGACCACGTCGAGCGCCGTGGTCGGCTCGTCCATGATCACGACCTCGGGGTCGACCGCGAGCGCCATCGCGATCATCACGCGCTGGCGCATCCCGCCGGAGAGCTCGTGCGGGTAGCTCCGCAGCCGCTCGCGCGGGATTCCGACGAGGTCGAGCAGCTCGATCAGCCGGCGCGCCGCTGCTCCCGGGTCAGATCGAGGTGCGCATCGAGCGCGTCGCCGAGCTGGTCGCGGATCCGCAGCACCGGGTTGAGCGCGTTCATCGCGCTCTGGAAGACGATCGCGATCTCACGCCAGCGCAGCGCGCGGAGCTGGCGCGCGCTTTGCGTCGAGGATCTCGACCCCTTCGGGCCCGACGCGCTGCCCCCGGTAGATGACGCTCCCGCCGGTGATCACCGCCGGCGGGCGCAGCAGCCGGCAGACCCCGAGCGCGAGCGTCGACTTCCCAGACCCGCTCTCGCCGGCGAGGCCGACGACCTCTCCCGGCGCCAGCGTCGAGGTCGACGTGCTGCACCGCCCTCACGTCGCCGCCCGCAGCGGCGAACGAGATCGAGAGATCGCGGATCTCGAGCACCGCTTGCGCAGGCGCGGCGCGCTCGGAGCCGGCCTCCGGCTCCCGCTGCGACGTCCGAGCCAGGCCGCAGTCACGAGGTCCCCTCGCGCACGACCGGCGTCGGATCCGTCGCGCGCACGCCGCGGCCGCGCCTTCTGCGCCGGCCGGTCTCGCGCAGCCGCGGATTGCCGAGCTCGTCGAGCCCGAAGTTCAGCAGCACGAGGCTCATCCCGAGCAGCGCGGCGGCCAACCCGGGCGGCACGTACCACCACCAGGCGCCGATCTGGATGGCGCTCTGGCCCTCCGCCCAGTAGAGCATCGTGCCGAGGCTCCAGCCGCGAAGCTCGAGACGCCGATGAACGCCAGCGCGACCGAGGTCAGGATCGCGTAGAGCACCGTCCCGACGAAGCTCGCGGCGATCAGGCTCACCTCGTTCGGCAGGATCTCGAAGAGCACGATCCGCCAGGTCCGCTCGCCGCTCTCACGAGCCGCCGACGACATAGTCGCGTTTGCGCAACGTCAGCGTCTGCGCGCGAATCACCCGAGCCCCCCAGGGCCAGCCGAGCGCGCTGAGCACGATCGCGACTGGGAGCTCACCGGCGCTCGGCGGGAGGTAGCCGAGCAGCACGATCAGCAGCGGCAGCGCCGGCAGGACGAGGAACACGTTGATCACGAGCGAGAGCACCTCATCGGTCGCGCCACCGAGGAAGCCGGCCGTGACGCCGAAGACGACGGCGAGCACCGTTGCGATCACCCCGGTCATCAGCCCGAGCACGACGGTCGAGCGCGACCCGACGAGCAACTGGGAGAGCACGTCCTGTCCGCTCGACGTCGTGCCGAGCAGGTGGTGAAGGCTCGGCGGGAGCGCCACCACCTGCAGCGTCGTCGCCGACGGATCGTAAGGCGCGATCGTCGGGCCGATGATCGCGATCAGCACGAAGCCGGCGAGGATGGCGCCGCCGACCTTCGCCTTTCGCGGAAGCGAGCGGAGTCGGCCGCGAGGCTTGTAGCGCAGGGTCGCCGGAGCGAGCGGAAGCTCGACCGTCGTCACTAGGCCGCCCGCGTTCGGGTGCGCGGGTCCGCGAGCACGTAGACGATGTCGGCGACCAGGCAGGCGCCGAGCACGGCGAAGGAGATCACGAGGAAGATCCCCTGCGTCAGCGGGTAGTCGTCGGACGTGACGGCGTTGTAGAGCGTCAGCCCGACTCCGGGGTAGGAGAAGACGATCTCCATCACGAGCGCGCCGGCGACGACGAACCCGATCGCCAGCGCGAAGCCGGCGATGTTGGGCAGGATCGCGTTGCGCGCGGCGTAGGTGAACATCACCCGGCGCGACGAGAGTCCCTTGGCCTGGGCGGCGAGCACGTAGTCCTCACCGATCGTCGTGATCATCACGTTGCGCATCTGCAGCATCCAGCCGGCCATCGAGGTGACGATGATCGTCAGCGCCGGCAGGATCGAGTGGTAGATCGCGCTCTCGATGAACGGCCAGTTCCAGCCCGGCAGCAGGCCGAGCGTGTAGCCCTGGCCGATCGGGAAGACCCGCCAGTGCAGCGAGAACAGCTGGATGGCGAGCAGCGCGAGGAAGAAGTAGGGCGTCGCCTGAAGGAACGTGAATGCGGGGAGACCGCTGTCGAGCCAGCCGCCGCGCCGCCAGGCCGCGAGAATCCCGAGCAACGTTCCCAGCACGAAGGCGATCAGGGTGGCGGTGCCGACCAGCACGAGCGTCCAGGGGATCGTCTGGGCGAGAATCGAGGTGACCGTGGCCGGATAGAGGTTCACCGAGAGACCGAGGTTCCCGTGGAAGAGGTCGCCGAGGTAGACCCAGTACTGGTGCATCAGGCTCCCCTGGTGCCCGACGCCGAACTCGACATCGAGCGCCTTCTGCGCCGCCGGCAAGAGGTTCGGGTACTTCGCCATCATCGTGTCGACGGCGTTTCCGGGCATGGCGCGCGGAATGAAGAAGTTGACCGTCACCGCCACCCACGCGGCAACGACGTAGAACCCCAGCCGACGAACGATGAACCGCACCTGCGCTCCTCTGGTCGCCCACGATCACGATCGCCGGCACCCCACCGGGTGTGGAAACGCTAACATCCCCGTTCAGAACAGTCAAGCCCAGATGCTCACCAAAAAGGCACCGACTCTGAGCGTCCAGTGCGCGCCAGTCAACGGGTTCAATCTCGGCAGGCCGGCTGCCGATAGTGTAACGTTACATATCGTGACAACAAACGCCATCACGACAACCCCGGACGAGTTCGTCGCCCCGGCCGCGCGGCCGACGATCCGCGAGGTCGCGGCTCTGGCCGGAGTCTCGATCGCAACGGTCTCGCGCGTCGTCAACGGCAGCGGCTACGTCTCCGAGAAGACGCGCCAGGCCGTCGCAGACGTCATCCGTGAGCATGGCTACACGGCAAACCGAGCGCGCGCGGCCTCTCCAGCGGGCGGACCGGCCTGATCGGGGTGACGGTGCCGCGGATCCACCCCGCCTACTTCTCGCTGATCGTCACCGGCGTCGCCGACGCCCTCTACGAGCACGACATGCGAATCGTCCTCTGTCCGACCCTCCACGACCACGATCGCGAGGTCACGCTGCTCGAACGCCTCGTGCACGGAACCACCGACGGCGGTCTGCTGATCCTGCCCGAGGAGTCCACCGGTGAGCTCCGCAGGCTGATGAAGCACGGCTTTCGCTTCGTCGTCGTCGACCCGCGCCGGCGCGTCGATGGGCCCGTCCCGACCGTTTCGGCCGCGAACTCCTCCGGCGCCGACCAGGCAATGCGCCATCTGCTCGAGCTCGGGCACCGGCGCATCGCTGCGATCACCGGGCCGCGAGGGTGGCTCGCCACCGCGGAGCGCATGCGCGGCTACCTGGCCGCGCTTGCTGCCGCGGCGTATCGCACCCGACGACGACCTCGTGATCGAGTCGAACTTCGACGTCGACGGCGGCCGCGCGGCGACGGCCATCCTGCTCGACCTGCCCGAGCCGCCGACGGCGATCTTCGCCTTCAACGATCAACTGGCGATCGGGTCGATGCAAACGGCGTTCGCGCGCGGCCTGCGCGTCCCGGATGATCTCTCGATCGTCGGATTCGACGACACGGCCGAGGCAGAGCTCGTCACGCCGTCGCTCACGACCCTCCGCCAGCCGCTGGCGGAAATGGGCCGCATGGGCGTCAGTCTGCTCAGCCGCCTGCTCGACGACCGACAACTCGAAGCGCTTCACGTCGAGCTCGCAACTCAGCTGATCATCCGCGGTTCGACCGCTCCGCCCCCGCGTCCGCGTCCGACGGCGGCCGGCAGTCCTCTGGTCGAACGGACCGGCGCCTGAACGGAGCGGGTGGTCGAGCCCGACGGCTGTCGGCGCGACGATCCAAGCCGGCGGCGTCAGGTTCGGCTAGCCGTCGGGACCGGGCAGGTCGACCGAAGCGCGGTCACCGGCGCCCGCGAGTTCGCGTTCGTAGACGTACATGACGGCCCCCTCGGCATTCCCGGCCCGGTTCGTAAAGCCGAGGCTTTCGTAGAGGCTGCGAGCGGCGAGGTCGGGTTCGTCGACGCCGATCTCCATCGTGTCGGCACCGCGCGCGGACGCCTCTGCGAGAGCAGCCTCCATGAGCGCGCGCCCCAACCCGTGCCCGCGTCGCGCGGGGACGACGTACAACTCGGCGAGGTAGCACTCCAGGCCGCTCGTCCAGATCGCAGCCCGGAAGCGCAGAACCGCCAGGCCTTCCGGTCCGTCGCCGACCAGAAGGATGACGGTATCGCCGCCCTTGAGCAGGCCGGCCAGGCGTATCGCCAACGCCGACACCGGTGGTGCCGGTTCCTCGAACTCGCGGTTGAAGTCGTGCAGCAGCCGCGCGACCGCGGCTGCATCGCTTACCCCGGCGAGTCGCACCGAGGGCAGGTCGGCGCCTTGCATTCCGCTGAAGGGTAGCCCCCGCCCGAACGCTCCCAGACCCGCGGCGAGAACGTCAGTCGATCGGCAGGCGGTGGCGTTCGAGACCGGCAAGGTCCGGCTCGAAGCCGAAGCCTGCCGTTTCGGGGAGGGTGACCGCGCCGTCGCGGACGGCCGGGAGTGGGAAGGCGTCGCGGAGGGGATTGGGGTTGACGTCGATCTCGCCGAGGCCGCTCCCGCCGACGGCGGCGAGAAGGTTCAGCGAGATCGCGAGCCCGATGCCGCCGCCGAGCCAGTGGGGCGAGTAGCCGATGCCGGCGTTGACGGCTCTGCGGCCGACACCGAGGCAGTGACTGACGCCGCCCCATTTGCCGATGTCGGGCTGGATCTGGCGGACGAACCGGTCGTCGATGAGTCGCGTGAACCCGTGCTCGCTGCGCACGTTCTCGCCCGCCGCGAGCGGAATCGGCGCGCGCGCGGCCAACTCGCCCCAGACGCGGGCCGGCTCGTCGGCCCGGATCGGTTCCTCGAGCCAGTCGAGCCGGTACGGGGCGAGCCGCTCGGCCATCTCCAGCGCCTGGCGCGGCGTCCAGGCCTGGTTCGCGTCGGCGATCAACCCGATCTCGTCACCCGCGGCGGCGCGGACAGCCGCGACCGTCTCGAGATCGAGCTTGTCGCTGAACCCGACCTTGAGCTTGAACGTGTCGTGACCCGCGAGCCGCTCCTGCTCGACGGTCGCGATCGCGTGTTCCGGGTCGATGCTGCTCGCATAGACGCGAACCGTGGGCGTGCCGCCGAGCGCCTGCCAGAGCGGGAGCGTCGTTTCGGCGCGCGACGAGGTCCCAGAGTGCCTGATCGAGGCCCGCGGCGACGGCGGCGACGAGCCCCTCCTCACCCGCCTGAATCGCCTGCACCCCGAGCAGCCGGTCGATCCGCCGCTCGGCCTCGGCGGGCTCCTCGACCGTCACACCCGCGAAGAGCGGCGCGATCACGTCCTGCAGGAATCGCGCCCGATGCTCGGCTGCGAAGGCGGGGAAGTTGCACCAGACCTCGCCCCAGCCGCGCGCACCGTCGCGGTCCTCGACCTCAACGATCAACGCCGGCCGCTCGAGGAGCGATCCGAACGACGTCACGACCGGCCGGTCCGCCTCGGCCCGGTACAGCCAAACGCGGATCTCGGCGATCGCGACCGAGGTCTCGAGTATCGACATTGGGCGGCGCGGAACGCAGAGCGGGGCCCCCAGCCTACCCCGGCCCCGGGACAGCGCGGCATCCGTCTTTCGCGAACGCGCCCCCGGCGCGCCCCTCGGTGCCGTCAGTTAAGGGTCCCGAACGTCCAGGCGACGATCGCGCCGCCGAGGAACAGAGAGCTAACCGCGACGATCGCCGTGTGCAGGTGCGGCCGCCTACCGTAGACGGCGAGCGCGATGAAGCACGGGAACGCGAGCATCGCGAACCGGGGCATCGAGAAGAGCGGGAACTGCCCGGCGCTCGAGGGGACGCTCATCGGGATTGCGATGGCCACGGCGGCGTAGACCGCGTAGGCCTTGCCGACCGACCGCCAGACCGCCGGGAGGAGCGCGAGGAAGAGGGCGAGGTAGATGAGCGAGGTGATGTTGACCGCGAGGTAGAAGCGCTCGCTGAAGTTGTCGGTGTGGTGCCAGAGGGCGCGGACGGCGTCCCAGAGTCCGCCGAACGGGCCGGCGAGGGAGACCTGCCGTCCCCAGGCGGCCTGCGCGTGCACGAACGCCCAGGGATCGTGGGCCTGCAGCTGCAGCGCGATCGGGAAGGCGGCGAACATCGCCGGCGCGATCGCGAGCCAGGCCAGGCGGCGGACGCTCGGCCAGGCGATCACGGCCAGGCCCGCGACGACGGCGAGCCCGATCGAGCGCGTGAGCATCGCCGCTCCGGCGGCGACCGCGGCCGCAGGCCAGTGGTTACGCTCGGCGAGCAGGAACGCGCCCAGGGCCAGCGCGAGGAACAGCGATTCTGAGTAGACCGCCCCGAGAAAGACCGCCATCGGGAAGAGGGCGAGGTAGAGCACGGCCCGCGTCGCGCCGTCGCTGCCGACCCGTGGCGCCGCGAGGCGCCAGAGCAGCTCGAATGCCACTGCGCACGAGGCGAGCGAGATCAGGAGTCCGGCCAGGTTGTAGTCGCCGAGCAGGCGTCCGAGGCCAGCGATCAGGGTCGGGTAGAGAGGGAAGAAGGCGGCGTGCGCCTGCGGATCGATCGAGTAGCCGTGCCGGGCGACGCTCGTGTACCAGTTCGAGTCGGCCCGCACCCAGAGGCCGGTCCCGAAGGCGCCGCCGTGGCCGCTGAACCACGCGAGCGCGAGCGCGGCCGCACCCCAGGTCGCGACCCGCGTGAGGACGAAGATCACGATCGCCGGAGAGGGGCGCGCGAACCCGGGGACGGCTGCCGCGGTCGCGCGCGCGTTCATCTCGCCGGTGAGACTAGCCGCTTGTCCGGGGCGCTCCGCTCGAAGCCTTGTCGCTGTACCCGTGCGGATCCGACACTTCCGGCGTTCGGGCCGTGTCAGCGATTAGCGTCGCCCGAAGGCTCCCGGCGGCGGGGTATTGACAGTGGCTATAGCGCCCAGGACTGCCCCGCTGAAGCGTTCAGGTTGCCGTCCAGAGCGGCACAGTGGCGAACAGGACGACGGCGCCGGCGACTGAGGCGAGTCGTCGTACGGTCGGGCGGGTGCGTCGGGGCCGACCACGTCGGCGGCGATGAGGGTGGCGACCGAGCCTTCGCCGTATCGTCTGGCGAGGCCGCCGACGGCGAGCCCGATCGTCGCGGCGGAGGCAGCGGGATTAGCGACCAGGCCGGTTTGCCGAGGGGCTGATCGGAGGGTGTTTGCGAAAGCGGAGATGGCGCCGAAGCCGATCGCGATCGCAACGAGACTGGCCAGCTTGTGTGTGATTGCTCGAAACGGTGGAGCGTGTTTGGGATCCCTCGATCGGGGTACGGCAAAATTCTGCCTGACACTGACGGCTTTGGGGGTGGGTGTCCTTGGAGAGGTTGGATCTTGGCGGAGTTGTTTTTCCCTCGGAGCGTAGAGCCCGAAGAAGTGGGGGGCTCTTTTCCGCCGCGATCCTCGCAGCAGTCACGGCGAGCTGTCTTGTCTGGACCTTGCAGGCTCGCGCTGGCGGCCCGTTAGGCACGGTCTCCCAGGCCGTTTCCCCGGTCTCGCAGGAGCTCGGCTCGGCGGCCGCGTCGACCTCTGTGCCCACGACCGCATCCGGTGCGGACTCTCCGACCGGAACCCAATCCACCGGCACCCAATCGAATTCGTCGGCTGATCCTGGAACTGCTGGGGCGTCGCAAGGGGCTACGCCCGCCAGCGCCTCGGCTCCCGTCGCCGCAGTGTCGAATGCCGTGCAGGGCGTGACGTCGACGGTCGCATCAGCAAGCACGACGTCAAGCGATCAGACGCCCGGCGCAAACGATCCGAGCTCGTCGACGGCTCAATCAATCGCCCCGGTGACGTTACCGACAGGACCCAGCTCACTCTCAAAGACCGAAGCCGCGGAGACGACCAACACTCCGATCGTGACCACGGTCGAGCGGGCCGTTTCCGGCACGGTTTCGAGCGGCGATCAAGCCGATCCGTCGGCAACCCAGGCGGCGGCCCCGCCCGTGGAGGCTGTCGCGGGGTCCCCCGTCGCTTCGCCGGTCGCCGCGATCACCAACAACGTCGCAGCACCGGTCACCTCGACCGTGGCTCCGGTCGTGGAGAAGGCTGTGGCTCCTGTCACGGCGTCGATCACAGGCGCTGTCGCCACTGCCGCGGCGCCGGTCGCCTCATCCGTGGCGCCGGTTGTCGAGAAGGCTGGGGCCTCTGTCAGCGCACCGGGCACGACCGTGGCACCGGCCGCAGGGGTCGTCGCTACGACAGTGGCGCCGGCCGCAGGGGTCGTCGCCACTGTCGTGGCGCCGGTCGCCTCATCCGTGGCGCCGGTTGTCGAGAAGGCTGTGGCTCCTGTTAGGGCAACGGTCACAGGGACTGTCGCCCAGGACGTGGCGACGCCGGTCGACTCCTCCGTCGGGCCGGTGGTCGAGAAGGCTGTGCCGACTGTCACGGCGCCGGTCAGGGCGGCCGTCAAGTCGATCGGCGAGGGTGTCGTCGTGCCTGTCGTCTCGACCTCCACACCGACGGTGAAGGGCGTCACTCCTGCCGCGGTTTCTGTTTCGACGTCGGCGCCGCCCGCCGCCATCCCTTCGAAGGTTTCCTCTGTCGGGGACTCGGGTGACATTTTCCCAGTCGTTGCTCCGTCCGCTGACAGTCCGCCCGTTCAGGTTGAGGGTTCGCCGACCCCTGGGATCGTAGGTCTCGCAGGGTCGGGTGTGACGCCGCTTCTTGGTTCTGGGCCGGTGCGTGCGGCTGTATCCGCTCGGCCGTTTGTTTTGCGGCCCGGTCAGAATCAGATTCCCCGCAATGTTCATGTTCGGGTGATCGTTCCGAGAAGTGGCCACTCAGCATTGGTCGGCGCTGTGGCGCCCGCCGCGCCGCCGACGTTGCAGACGCCGTTGCCGCGGGGCACTGGCCTGGCGGCCGAGCCGATCAACTCAGCGACGGCCTTTTTGCCGCACCCGAAGCTGGCGGGCGCCATTCCTGGGTCGCATGCGTTTCCGGCGAGCGGGAACCGGTCGCCTGCCCCGCAGCCATCCGCCCCTTTTCGTCCCAACCGTAGCTGGCTCATCCTTCGAGTTCGGCAGCGGTGGCCGGCTCTTCAGGGGGTTCCGGCGCGGTTTCCGCGCTGACCTTCTTCTTCTTGCTGGTGACGCCGTGGGTCGTCCGCTGGCTCCGGACGACCACGGATCTTGCGTGGTCACCAGTTGTCCTTCCGCTTCCCGAGCGCCCCGGATAGGCACTCGCCTGTCCTCCGCCGGCGCCTGCCCGTTCGGCGGCGCCGAGTCAGGCACTCAAAGAAGCGAAAGGAGTTGAACCACGATGAAACGCATTCTGTGCGCCATCGGCGCAGCGGTAACGCTCGCCCTGGTGACGGGAGCCGGCAGCGCCCTGGCAGGGGAATCCCTCCTCGGCGGCTCCCAAGCAACCAATCAGTCCGAGTCGGTCTCGAACTCGACCGGGCAAAACGCGAACCAGATCGACCCGACGCTGAACCTGCCGACCAACGTGGCGGTTCTGAACAGCGGCGGGACGAGCCAGTCGAACGGCGGCGTCAACCAGACGAACGGAAACGCCAACGCGACCGGCCAGGACGTCTCCCAGAACGAGGGCTCGACCCAGTCGACCTCGGGCTCGGCGGGCGGCGGTTCGCAGTACCCAGGCCCGGCCAGCGACGACCAGCCCGGCAACGGGCCTTCGAGCGACGGCCAGCCGAACAATGGCCTGTCGAACAACGGCCAGTCAAGCGACCAGTCAGAGTCAACGACGAACTCGACCAGCCAGCAGGCCGAGCAGGTCGACCCGACAGCGAACGTGCCCGGTCAACGTCGCTATCGTCAACGGCGGCTCGCCGTCGCCGTCTTGCAGCTGTGACGACGGTGGCTCGAAGGGAGGCGTCGACCAGTCCAACGGCGGCGCTAACCAGGCCAATGGCAACGTGAACCTGACCGGGCAGTCGGTCGGCCAGACCGAGTCGTCCTCGCAGGCCTCACAAGGAGGGCAAGCCGAGGTCATCACGTGCGGCTGTGGACAGCCCGATCGAGTCCACAGTCGTCTGACGGGTCAGCCGGCTCGCAGTCGAGCAATCAGCGCGAGTCGGTCTCGAACGAGACCCAGCAGAAGGCCGAGCAGATCGACCCGACGGTGAACGTGCCGATCAACGTGGCCGCCCTCAACAGCGGCAGCGTCGACCAGACCAACGGCGGCGTCGATCAGACCAACGGCAACGCCAACCTGACGTCGCAGAACGTCTCCCAGCACGAGTCGTCGAGCCAGTCGGCCGGAAACGGCCAAGACGGAAAGAGCTGGAACGACGGCACGTGCGGCTGTGGACAGCCCGATTCGAGTCCACAGTCGTCTGACGGGTCAACCGGCTCGCAGTCGAGCGATCAGCGCGAGTCGGTCTCGAACGAGACCCAGCAGAAGGCCGAGCAGATCGACCCGACGGTGAACGTGCCGATCAACGTGGCCGCCCTCAACAGCGGCAGCGTCGACCAGACCAACGGCGGCGTCGATCAGACCAACGGCAACGCCAACCTGACGTCGCAGAACGTCTCCCAGCACGAGTCGTCGAGCCAGTCGGCCGGAAACGGCCAAGACGGAAAGAGCTGGAACGACGGCACGTGCGGCTGTGGACAGCCCGATTCGACTCCACAGTCGTCAGACGGGTCAGCCGGCTCGCAGTCGAGCGGCCAGCATCAGTCGGTCAGCAACGACAGCGATCAGGCTGCCAAGCAGTTCGACCCAACCGCCAACGTCCCGGCGAACATCGCGTTCGCAGACGGCGGCGATGGCAAGTCGAGCTGCGGTTGTCAGGCTGACTGGAACCAGCACGACGGCGTCGACCAGACCAACAGCGGCGCTAACGAGACAAACGGCAACCTCAACGCCACCGCCCAGACCGTCTGGCAGAGCGAGAGCTCGCACCAGATCTCGGGTGGGGAGGGCAAGTCCTGGGATTCGAAGTCGACACCGGACTCGCAATCGAGCCGGCAGTCGGAGCTGGTCAGCAACAGAACCAGCCAGGACGCAAGCCAGTTCGATCCCACGGCGAACACGCCGATCAACGCGGCGCTGTTCGACAACGGAAGCACAACCCAGACAAACGGCGGCGTCAACCAGGCGAACGGCAACCTCAACGCTACGTCGCAGAATGTCTGGCAGAGCGAGAGCTCGACTCAGAGCTCGACCGGCAGAGCCGATACGGGCCGGGGCGGCAACAAGGCCCAGGACGGACTGCAGGCGAGCAACCAGCACGAGTCGGTCTCGAACACCACCAACCAGTACGCAGACCAGTTCGACCCGACCGCCA
The DNA here is from genome assembly GCA_963765345.1 of uncultured Actinomycetota bacterium. GTDB lineage: Bacteria > Actinomycetota > Thermoleophilia > Gaiellales > Gaiellaceae > PALSA-600. The sequence continues at coordinate 193,392 of CAVXWI010000003.1, read as the reverse complement.
ACGTCCCGGTCAACTTCGCGTTCGCGGACGGCGGCAAGTCGGGCTGTGGTTGCTTCAGCAGCTCCAAAGGCGCTGTCAGGTACCAGAGAAACGGCGGCGTCAACCAGGCGAACGGCAACCTCAGCGCCACCTCGCAGGACGTGAGCCAGAGCGAGGCCTCGACCCAATCGTCGTCGACATCGGGCGACAGTCAAGGCCAAGACTGCTGGCATCCGCACTGCTGCCGCCATCAGCAGGGCGAAGATCGGCCCTGCAAGCAACGCAAGCAGTGCAAGCACCACACCCAGCCAAAGGACTGCCCTCAGCAGTCCTGATCTAGCGAGAACTCAGGCCTGCCGGGAGACGGAGCCAGCGTCCCCGGCAGGCCGCCTACCGAGAGCGGCGAGGGAGGCAGTCGATCCGACACGAAGAAAAGCTTGCGCCACGCTCCAATTGGAACGCGGCGCGACTCACGACGTGTAGACCACTATCGGTGGAGGAGGGCACAGCACCGCCACGCCACGACGGGCATGCCACTGAACTTGCCTGCGGGAAGGCACGCAAGCTCGGTCCGCGCAAGTCCGCATAGCCCGCAAGGCGCCTTACCGGGCTCGCGTGGCGAGGTGCGGGAGGGGTGTTTCCGGCTTTCATCGTCCCGTCATGTCGCCGATGCATGCTTTCGAGGTGAATACGCCGGCGGATGCGGCGGAGCCGGGATCCGATGACCCCGTCCCCGAGGCGAGGGTCAATGCACAGCGGGTCGCGCGACGGCGCGCTTCGGTCCGGAGCAGGCGCAGGCGGAGATGGCTGATCGCGTTCCTCGTGCTGGTTGTCGTGCTCTCGCCGGCGCTTTACTCCTACACGACGACGATGCTTCAGCCCTCGAGTTTGCCGCTTGGTGTCCGGAGCGTCGAGTGGTTGAGGGCAAACCACGGAAACTGGCTCGTCGATGAGGTCGAGCACATCTATTACGGTTGGTGGAAGGCACCGACAAAGGGTGGGCCGCAACTTCAGAGGCTGCCGGTTGTCGGTATCGCGCAAGCACGGGCGCCCGCGCACGCTCGTCACCACGCTGCGCCTTGGCCGCCGCCGATTAAACCGGTGTTCCCGCATCCGTTGCCGAGCGAGGGCGTGTGGGCGCGCACGGGGCCGCTGGTGAACGGGCGCCCGCCGGTCCTCGTCACGACGTTCCGCACCGAGCTCGACTATCCGCGCATCGTCGCTTTCGTCGCCTGGTTTGACCACACGCGCACGGCGCTCGCGTATTACCCGGGCCGCTATGAGCCGCCGAACGCAGCGGTACGAGGGCCGATGATGGTTCCGAGCGACCAGCGCTGGCGGCTGCTTGCGACCTTCAATGGCGGCTTCACCTATGCCGACGGCAGCAACGGCTCCGCGGACAACGGCGCCATGAACGAGCCGCTGAAGGACGGGAATGCCACGCTGCTTGGCTACAGGGACGGCCGCGTCGCGATCGTGAACTGGACTGGCGGCCCGAACGCGGGCGCGAACGTCGCGTGGGCACGCCAGAGCCTGGCTCCGATCCTCTGGAATGGACGCATCAACCCCGCGTTGAACACTGACCCGAACAGCCCACAATGGGGGTATACGCTCGGCGGCGTCACCCGCACCTGGCGCACCGGGGTCGGCATCGACCGTCGGGGAAACCTGATCTACGTCGCGGCCGACGACCAGACGGTGATCACGCTCGCGAAGATCCTCCAGCGCGTTGGCGCGGTACGGGCGATGGAGTTCGACATCAACCCCGAATGGCACACCCTGATCATCTACACCCATCGGCACGGTCTCGTTCCGACGTTGGTCGAGCCCCAGCCGATGCAGCCAGCCAGCCGCTACCTCGTCCCCGACGACCGCGACTTCTTCGCCGTCTACCGTCGGCTTCGAGGCCCGGTGACGGTGCCCTTCAGCTAGTCGTGTCGGACGGCGCGGGCACCCGGCGAGGGAGCCCCACTCTGCGAGCGGGGAGGGCTGCACGGAACGGCGTGGCTTCGCAGCGGGCGCTCGCGCTGATCGCGATCGCGGCGGGCGCCCTCGTCTGGGCTTCTTCGTCGTCTGCGGAAGTGCCTCGTCGGCTCGAGGTGCGCGTGCTCCGCTTCGTCGACCACACCCGAACGATCGCGCTCCCGGGTGGTCAACGTGTCGCTCGCGCCGTCACGACCATCGTCCGCTACCCCGCGAGCGGCGGCCCGTACCCGTTGATCGTGTTCGCGCACGGGTTCGCGCTCACCCCCGCCATCTACGCCCCGCTCCTGCGTGCCTGGGCAGAGGCTGGATACGTCGTCGCTGCGCCGGTGTTTCCACTCACGAATGCGAACGCGCCCGGTGGCCCGAACGAATCCGATCTCCCGAACCAGCCGGAAGACGTCCGACTCGTCATCACACGGCTGCTCGAACTCGCCGCGCAGCCGCGCGGCGTGCTCCGAGGTCGAATCGACCCGCGCCGCATCGCGGTCGCCGGACAGTCGGACGGCGGCATCACTGCGCTCGCGGTCGCGTACGAAAGCCACGTCCGCGATCCCCGGATCCGAGCAGCGGTCATCCTCTCCGGGGCCGAGCCCACCGGCATGGGCGCTTTCCCCCGACGTGGCCCGCCGCTGCTGGCGATGCAGGGCACAGCCGATCCGATCAACGCGCCCGAAAATACCGAGGCCTACTACAGGCTGGCGCCGCGACCGAAATTCCTGGTGATGCTGCAAGGCTCCTCGCACCTTCCCCCCTACACCAGTGAGGAGCCGCAACTACACCTCGTGGAACAGATCACGACCGCGTTCCTCGACCACTACCTCAAGCAGACCCCGCTCGGCCGCCTCGTCGTCGCGAGTCGGCATCCCGGCGTCTCGACGCTCGTCGCGCAACCGTAGAGCCGCAGCGCCACACGGCCAGCCGCCAGCGCAGGGGAGGCGACTGGCTGACGCCCCAAGCGGCTTGGTCGTTGCCCGTTTAGCCCGTGCTTTGCCGCGGGTCCACTGCCGGCCGGTCTTCTTTCTAATCGTGCCCTCATCGGCGACTGCGAGAACTGCACGCGGGGAGGTGTCGTAGTGGAGGTGCTTCTGGTCGAAAACGGGTGCGTGATCGCTCGGTCGCTGCAAGCTGCTGGGCATGGGGTGGCTGTCGCGTCAAGCCCGGATGAAGCTCGTGCGCTCCTGGAGATAGCGTCGTTCGACGCGATCGTTCTCGGAGGGGCCGGGCCGGATGCCGCGAGCGCAAGCGTTTGCGGTGACCTGCGGCAGGTCGGCACGCGGACGCCGATACTCCTGCTCGTGGAGGGCAGCGAAGCCGAGACGCGGGTCAGGGGGCTCGACGCCGGCGCAGACGATTGCATCGACATGACGTGTCCGTTCGATGAACTCCTCGCGAGGCTCCGGGCGCTGACGCGGCGCGCAGCAAGCTCGGGCGGAACAGGATCGGTGGGCATCGGCGATCTTCGCGAAGAGGAGCTGAAGGTATGAGGGGTCTGAGGTTACTTCCGATTTGGCTGGTGATTGGCGTGGTCGTGCCGGCTGGGGCGAACGCGTCGCCTGGAGCGCAACTTTGGGCGCAAGCCGGGTGTGGTGGCTGTCACACACTCGCGGCCGTCGGCTCGAGCGGCCAGGTCGGCCCGAACCTCGACGTGCTCCGCCCGTCGGCGGCCCGGATCGCCTCCCAGATCACCTATGGCGGAGCGGTGATGCCCTCCTTCAGCGGCACTCTTTCGGCGACGGAGATCCAGACGCTCGCCTCCTGGGTGGCATCGGTCGCCGGCGGAGGAACCGGTGCGTCCGGGAGCAGCGGTTCTTCGAGCGGCTCGGCGGGCTCGGGTGTGGCCGCCTCGTCGAGCCAGGCTGCGGGTCCGGGCGGCACGTTATCGGGGATGACCGTCGCCGGGGTGCGTCAGCTCCAGGGCGAGCTCGCGCGGCTCGGCTACTTCCACCACGTGTCACCGGATACTACGGTCCCGTCACGACCGCGGCGGTCAAGGCGTTCCAGCGCTCGGCCGGCTTGAAGCCCGACGGAATCTGGGGCCCGCACAGCGAGGCTGCGCTGAAGAATCGGCTCGGCTGACCGATCGTTGGCGTCCTCGCCTTGCACGGAGAAGGAGGGATTCGAACCCTCGATGGAGGTTTATACCCCCATAACGCCTTAGCAGGGCGCCGCCTTCAGCCACTCGGCCACTTCTCCAGGGCAGCAGAATCCTAGCGGAGCCCCACCCGGCGCACCCGCCCGCCACCCCGGCTAGGGGACGTGCTCGAGGAACGCGACGAGGTCGGCGAGTTGCTGCTGGCTGAGCGACGTCCCGAACGTGCCGGGCATCACGTTCGTCGGGAACCCGGGCGGCACATACTTGGCCGGCGGGTGGGTGATCGCGGCGATCGTGAACTGCTCGAGCGGCTGTCCTGCCTTGTTGGCGTAGGTCCTGAGCTCGTCGAGGTTCGGGCCGATCGTGCCCTTGCTGCCGGCCGGCGTGAAGGTGTGGCAGGCGGCGCAGCCGGCCGACATGAACACGGCCTTGCCCGCGGCAATGTTCGCGGCCGGCGCCGAGCTGCCGGGGGCTGCCGCCTCGGCGACCTTCTGGTCCTTCCCAAAGGTGATCACGGCACTCAGCATCGCGATGAAGAACACGAAGCAGAGCGGGATGTACCAGATCAGCCCCTTCCTGCCGGGGAAGTTCGGGTAGAAGCGGGGAAAGACGAACGACGAGAGGAGAGCGAAGGTGATGAAGATCGCACCGGTCGCCGCCAGCCCGATCTCGTGACCGGTCGAGAGCGCGTAGACCATTCTCGCGGAACCTAGCGAAAGGGCTACGCCGGTGCGTCAGTAGCGGCGTCGTCGGCGCCCTCGGCGAGCACCGGGCCGGCCGGCTCCTCCTCGTCCGAGCGCCGGCTCAGGTACAGCACCTCGTAGAGCACCGCCGCGAGCGCGCCACCCGCGAGCGGTCCCACCCACCAGACCCACCAGTTCGTCCAGTGGCCGCTGACGAGCTCCGGCCCGAAGGCGCGCGCGGGGTTCATGACGCCGCCGCTCAGGCCGCCGGCCATCATGAAGCCGAACGCGACCGTGAGCCCGATCGCGATCCCGGCGATCCTGTCGAATACCCCGGAGGGGTCGACGGCGGTCGCGAAGAAGACCAGCACGAGGAAGAACGTGATCACCGCCTCGATCGTCACCGCCTTGCTCGCATCGATCGTGACGCTGACCGTCGGTGCGCCGAGGTGGAGGTTCTTGACCACCGGCGGCAGGACGAACTTCAGGAGCAGCGCGGCGACGGTGGCGCCGGCGAGCTGTACCGCGGCATAGAAGACCGCGAGCGACGCCGGGATCCGGCGGGTGACGAGGAACCCGAGGGTGATCGCCGGGTTGAAGTGGCCGCCGGAGATCTGGGCGAACGCGCTGACCATCACGAGGACGGCGAAGCCGTAGGCGAGCGCGCTGACGACCGGATCGCCGTAGATCAGCGAGCCGGCGCTGATGAAGACGAGGCAGAAGGTGCCGATGAACTCGGCGAGGCCTCGCCGGATCAGGTCGGGGCCCGCCATCCAGGGAGGATCGCGCCGTCGCCGGACGGCACCGCCCTCGCTCGCGCCTCGCCGCCGCGCAAATCGGGCTCCGCGGCTGCGGCGCGCGCACGCGGCCGGGCCGAGCGGGCGGCGCCACGCCTGCCGGAGCCGAGGCGCTAGCGTTGACGCTCGTGAACCGCCTCGCGACCGAGACGAGCCCCTACCTGCTCGCGCACGCCGAGAACCCGGTCGACTGGTATCCGTGGGGCGAGGAGGCGTTCGCCCGCGCCCGCGAGGAGGACAAGCCGATCTTCCTCTCGGTCGGGTATTCGGCCTGCCACTGGTGCCACGTGATGGAGCGCGAGTCGTTCTCGGTGCAGAAGACGGCCGAGCAGTTGAACGAGAGCTTCGTCAGCGTCAAGGTCGACCGCGAGGAGCGCCCCGATGTCGATGCGATCTACCTCGACGCCGCGGTCGCCCTGAACGGGAGCGCCGGCTGGCCGCTGAGCGTCTTCCTGATGCCCGACGGCAGGCCGCTCTGGGCAGCCACCTACCTGCCGCCCGAGCCGCGCCGGGGGCTGCGGAGCTTCCCGGAGGTGCTGACGACGATCTCGACGGTCTGGCGCGACAGGCGTGACGAGATCGAGTCCTCCTCCGAGAAGCTGACCGAGCATCTGCGCCAGCTCGCGGAGCAGAAGCCGGTCGACGCCGCCGTCGAGGAGCAGCTGATGACCGACGCGATCGAGTCGCTCACCTACAGCTTCGACTGGGAGTGGGGCGGCTGGGGAAACGCTCCCAAGTTCCCGCCCGCGCCGACGCTCGAGTTCCTCTTCCGGCGGGGCGTTCCCCGACTCCCGGAGAAGACGCTCGACGCGATGGCGGCCGGCGGCATGTACGACGTCGTCGGCGGCGGGTTCCACCGTTACTCGACCGACCGGCGCTGGCTCGTGCCCCACTTCGAAAAGATGCTCTACGACAACGCACAGCTGGCGGTCTCCTACCTGCACGGCTTCCAGCTCCTCGGCAAGCCGCGGTATCGCGAGGTGGTCGAGGAGACGCTCGAGTACCTGCTGCGCGAGCTCGCCCTGCCGGGCGGCGCATTCGCCTCGTCGCAGGACGCCGATACCGACGGCAAGGAGGGCCTCAGCTTCACGTTCACGCGCGCGGACGGGGTTCCCGACGCGATGCTGCACGCCTTCGAGGGCGGCCGCTTCATCGTCCGCGGCGAGCTCGACCCCGAGAAGCGGGCTGAGCTGTTCGCGCTGCGCGAATCGCGACCGCAGCCAGCGCTCGACGACAAGGCCGTCGCCTCGTGGAACGGGCTCGCGCTGGCCGCGTTCGCCGAGTGCGGCCGGGTGCTCGGCCGCGCCGACTGGGTCGAGACCGCGCGGCGGCTCGGCGAGTTCCTGCTCGGGCCGATGTCGAGCGAGGACGGCCGTCTCCACCGCACCTGGCGCGAGGGGACCGCGAAGGGGTCGGGCTTCCTCGAGGACTACGCGGACGTCGCGAATGGCCTGCTGGAGCTGCACGCGGCGACGGGCGAGCTTCGCTGGCTTCGGGAGGCAAACCGGCTCGCCCGCCTCGCGGTCGAGCTCTTCTACGACGACGAGTACGGCGGCTTCTTCCAGGCGCCCCGTGACGGCGAAGAGCTGATCGTCCGCAAGAAGGCGTTCGACGACGCACCCGCGCCGAGCGGGAACTCGATGCTCGCCTACGTCCTGCTGCGCCTCTCCCGGCTCTTCGGCGAGGAGGAGCTCGAGGCGAAGGCGCTCTCGGTGCTGAAGCTCGAGCTCGGAGGCCTCCAGAACGGGCCGACCAGCTTCGGCTGGGGACTCGTCGCCGCCGACTTCTACCTCGCCCAAGACCGCGAGATCGCGGTCGCGGGGCCGCCCGATTCCGAGGTCGCGAGGGCGGCGCTCTCGCGCTGGGATCCGCATGCGGTGATTGCGTTCGGCCCGAGCGACGAGATCCCGCTGCTCGCGGGGAAGACCCTCGTCGACGGCGAGCCGGCCGTGTACGTCTGCGAGCGCTTCACCTGTCTCGCGCCGGTGACCGACGCGCGCGACCTCCCCGGCGTTCCCGTGCTCGCCTAGCTACACGGGTACGACGGTCGCGTCAGGCAGGGCGGCGAGCAGGTCGGCGAGGCGCGTCTCGAAGACGGCGTGGGGCGTGCCTGCCGCACAGAAGACCCGCTCGAAACGCCCCAGCGACTCGTCGACGATCGTCGGCAGGTCCCGGTCGTGCCCGAGCGGCGGAATCCCACCGATCGCGAACCCGGTCGCCGCGCGCGCCTCCTCGGCGCTCGCCGGCCGGCCGTCGATCGCCGTCACGCGCCTGTCGCCGGCGCAGAGGATCATCGTCGCCTCGTCGCCGATGACGAACACGAGCGACTTGACGATCTGGCCGACCTCGCAGGAGCAGGCGGCCGCCGCCTCGGCGGCGGTGCGGGTCGAGTCGGGCAGGACCTGAACCTCGACCGTGAGCCCGCGATCGGCGAGGCGCTCCTGGACCTTGGCGGCGGTCGGGTGCACCCCGGCAGGAAACCACGTCAGGGCTGAGAACACCAAACGGCCGTGCGTGCGAGGGGGTTCGTCGCTGTTGCGCTTCTGGCCGGTGTCCTCGTCTGGGCCGGTCAGGCGTCGGCGAGCCCGGAGCAGGCCGGTGTTCAGGTCGCGCTGCGCGCGCTCGGCCTCTACCTCGGCCCCGTCGACGGCGACGTCGGGCCGCTGACGCGCGCCGCGATCGACCGGGCCCAGCGCCGCGCGCACCTGCCGGTGACCGGCCAGATCACGACCAGCACACGAGACTCGCTCGGCCCGCTCGGGCGGCCGCTCTACGGCGAGCGGGCGATCGTGCCCGGCGACTTCGGCCTCGACGTCTCGGTCCTCGAGTTCCAGCTCGCGCGGGCGGGCTTCTACCACGGTCCGCTCGACGGCTACGTGGGCCCGAAGCTCGAGGCGGCGGTTCGCGGCTTCCAACGCCATGCGGGGCTCGCGGTCGACGGGATTGCCGGGCCGCACACGCTGGCGCGGCTGGGCGCCGTCTCACCGGCCCGCCGGGCACCCGTGACGCAGGTCTACGTCGTTCAGCCCGGCGACTCGCTGACAGCGATCGCCGCGCAGTTCGAGGTGTCCGTCGCGACGGTCGCCGCGCTCAACCACCTCGACCCGGCCCACGTCCTCCTGATCGGTGCGCACCTGCGCGTTCCCGTCAAGCGGGCACGTGCCTCGCTTGCCGCCAGCGCCGGAGGCGTGCAGAACGTGCTCGACACCTGGGCCGCCCGCCTCGACGTCTCGCCGCACCTCGTCCGCGCGCTCGCGTGGATGGAGTCCGGCTACCAGCCCGGCGTCGTCTCCTCGGTCGGCGCGCGAGGTGTGCTCCAGGTGATGCCGACGACGCGCGCCTTCGTCGAGCGGGTGATCGTCGGTCACCCGCTCCCGCACACCCTCGCGGGCGACATCGAGGTCGGCGTCCTCTACCTGCGCCACCTCCTCTCGCAGTTCGACGGCGACACGCCACTTGCCCTCGGCGCCTGGTACCAGGGGGAGGCCGCGGTGAAACGGTTTGGCCTCTACCACGTGACGAAGCCGTTCGTCGAGGACGTGCTCGCGCTCTCGACCCGGATGTAAGCGGAGCCGGCCACTACGATGGCCTCCGTGGAGCTGCTCGCCCGTCCACTCGAGGAGCTGCTGGCGGAGGCGCGGGCGGTGCGGGCGGCGCGCACCGGGACGGTTGTCACCTACAGCCCGAAGGTGTTCATCCCGCTGACGAAGTTGTGCCGGGATGTCTGCCACTACTGCACGTTCGCGCGGCCGCCGCGGCGGGGCGAGCGGGCGTTCCTGTCGGTGACGGAGGTGGTCGAGCTCGCCCGAGCGGGTGAGCGGGCGGGCTGCCGCGAGGCGCTGTTCACGCTCGGGGACAAGCCGGAGCTGCGCTACCGCGCGGCGCGGGACGAGCTGGCGGCGCTCGGGTTCGCCTCGACGCTCGAGTACCTCGCGCACGCGGCGCGGGCGGTGCTCGAGGAGACGTCGCTGCTTGCCGCACCTGAACCCGGGCGTGCTCGACTCGGCCGGTTTCGAGCTCCTGCGGCCGGTGGCGGCGTCGATGGGGATGATGGTCGAGACGACGGCCGAGCGGCTCGCGGCGCGGGGCGGTCCGCACTTCGGCTCGCCCGACAAGCTGCCGGCGGCGCGGTTGGCGACGCTCCGGCTCGCGGGCGAGGCGCGGGTGCCGTTCACGACCGGGATCCTGATCGGGATCGGCGAGACGCGCGCCGAGCGGCTCGAGGCGCTGCGCGCGATCGCGGCGGCCGGGCCGCAGGTGCAGGAGGTGATCGTCCAGAACTTCCGCGCGAAGCCGGGCACGCGGATGGCGACCTCGCCGGAGCCGCCGCTCGAGGAGCTTCTCTGGACGATCGCCGTCGCCCGGCTTCTCCTCCCGGCCGGGGTGGCGCTGCAGGCGCCGCCGAACCTGACCGGCGACTTCGCACGACTCCTCGACGCCGGGATCGACGACTGGGGCGGCGTCTCGCCGGTGACGATCGACCACGTCAACCCCGAGGCGCCCTGGCCCGAGCTCGAGCGGCTCCGCGCGGCGACCGAGAGCCGCGGCCTCGAGCTGGCCCCGCGCCTGACCGTCTACCCGGGCCACATCGACGAGGTCTGGCTCGACCCCGGCGTCCTGCCGCACGTGCTGCGCGGTGGCCGACTCGCTCGGGCTTGCCCGCGAGGATGCCTGGTCGCCGGGCGAGACCGGCGAGGTCCCGTTCCTCGTCTCCCGCGACCCGCTGCCGCTCGCTTCGCGCGAGCGAGCTCGGCGAGGAGGAGATCGTCCGGCTCTTCCGCGCGCGGGGCGAGGAGCGCCAGCGCGTCTTCGCCGCCGCCGACGCGCTCCGGCGCGAGCTGAACGGCGACGCGGTCACCTACGTCGTCACCCGCAACGTCCAGTACACGAACGTCTGCTACTTCCGCTGCGGCTTCTGCGCCTTCTCGAAGGGGAAGCTCGCGGCGAACCTGCGCGGCGAGCCCTACCTCGTCCCGCACGAGGAGATCGTCCGGCGTGCCCGCGAGGCCTGGGAGCGCGGCGCCACCGAGATCTGCCTCCAGGGCGGGATCCACCCCGGCTTCGACGGCGACTACTACGTCTCCGTCGTCCGCGCGATCAAGGACGCCGTGCCCGAGCTGCACGTGCACGCCTTCAGCGCGCTCGAGATCTGGCAGGGCGCCGCCACGCTCGAGGTCCCGCTGCGTGCCTACCTCGAGCGCCTCCGCGACGAGGGGCTCGCCTCGCTCCCGGGCACCGCCGCCGAGGTCCTCGACGACGAGGTCCGCGCCGTCATCTGCCCGGACAAGATCTCGACCGCGCAGTGGCTCGAGGTGCACCGAACCGCGCACGAGGTCGGCCTGCGCTCGAACAACACGATCATGTTCGGCCACGTCGACGGGCCACGAGCCTGGGCGCGGCACCTGCTCGCCGTGCGCGACCTGCAGGCAGAGACCGGCGGCTTCACCGAGTTCGTCCCGCTCCCGTTCGTCCACATGGAGGCCCCGATCTACCTGAAGGGCAGGGCGCGCCCCGGCCCGACCTTCGCCGAGGTCCTCCTGATGCACGCCGTCGGCCGGCTCGCGCTCGACCCCTTCATCCAGAACGTCCAGGTCTCCTGGGTCAAGGCCGGCCCCGCCGGCGTCCGCGAGGCGCTCAACGCCGGCGTCAACGACCTCGGCGGCACGCTGATGAACGAGTCGATCTCGCGCTCGGCCGGAGCCGCCTTCGGCCAGGAGTTCGCCCCCGAGCAGATGGAGGCGCTGATCCGCTCCGCCGGACGCACCCCCAGACAGCGGACGACGCTCTACGGCGACCCGCCCGACGCCCAGGTCGAGCGCTCCTACAACGCCGAACCGCTCGCCGAGCCCGCCAACCCCCCGCTCACCGAGCAGCGACTGATACGACCGCGACGGCTCATCCGGCCGCTCGCGACGACCTCGTAGCGACGGCGCCGGCGACCCGCAGCACGACCGAGCCGCTCACGCTCGAGACGCCGGCGTGCGCCAGCACCGAGACGCGGCTGCGACCGAGGGGCGCGTTCGGCCTGAGTCGGAGCCGGAAGCTGAACGGGAAGACGCCGGACCGGCCGCCGCTTCCGGCCGCCGAGTGGCAGAGCCGGCCGCCGTCGGGGCTCGCGAGGACGACGCAGACGTGGACGACGCCGAACAGCCCGGCCGGGCTCGCGAGGGTCAGACGCACGGTGATGTCCTGCCCGGGCGTCCCGGCGAGCGGCGGGATCCGCTCGATCCTCGGCTGCGGGGCCGCTCCGACCGCGTTGGTGGGGCGGGTCTCGGCGAGCGTCGTCCCGCCGCCGTTGGCCGCTCTCACCTCGCAGTAGATCCGCTCGCCCACCGCCCCGGGCGCGATCAGGTACGTCGGCTGCAGGCCGCTCTGCAGCACCGCCCCCGTTGTCCCGGCGAGGAACGAGTAGGTCAGCTGGGGCTCACCCGTCCACTCGCCGGTCGAGCAGGTGAGGCTGTTGCCGGCGACGAGCGGCGGCTGCCACTTCAGGTTGAGGAAGGTCGACGTCGTCTCGCGCGGCGCGGTCGGCGGCTCGTCGCTGCCCTGGATGAACTGGAGGATCTCGGGCGCCTCGGTGTAGGTGAAGAGGGCATGGCTGCCGGCCTGGCAGGCCGCCGGGCCGGCGCTGACGACGCCGATCAGCGTCGGTCGTGGGTCGAGCGTGACGAGGCCGCCGCCGCTGTCACCGTTGCAGACGGCGCTCGTCGACGAGGAGGCACAGATGGCGATGCCGTTGTTCGCGATCAACCCGCCGCCGGGATCGCCGCACGAGCCCTGGGCATCGGCGGTGCCGGTCATCCACTCGAGCGTCCCGGTCGTGCCGCCCGTCGGCGACTGTCGGCCGAAGCCGGCGAGCCCGACAGGCGCGCCCGACGGGTAGTTCGCACCGGGGGTCGGGAGCGCGACGGCCTGGACGGCGGGACCGCTCAGATCGAGCGGCGCCGAGAGCGCGAGCACGGCGACGTCGTCGGGCGTCGGCGCCGCGGTCCACGTGTAGCCCGGATGGATCCGGACGGCGGTGACGGTTCGGTCCTGCTCGGCGTCGGTCGCAAGCGGCGTCGGGAAGCTCGAAGATGCCGGCCCGCACGAGCAACTGGGAGGGCAGGGCCATGTTGCCGGCGTCGTCGAAGACGCAGTGCGCCGCGGTCAGGACGTGCGAGGCGTCGACGACCGAGCCGGTGCAGGAGAAGTGCGTGGTCGCGGTGGCTTGCTGGATGTACACGGCCCACGGAGCCGACTGCACCTCGATCGCCGAGCCGCCGACGACCTCGAGAGCGGGGGAGGCGTGGGCGGCGAGGATTGCCGCAGCGGTTGCCCCGACTGCGAGCCCCCGCGTCAGTCGCCTCGGCGCCACGCAGACAACGTAGCTGGCAAAACGCGAGCCTCGGGCCACCGGCCCGGGTCGGCTGCCCCCGCGAGACGAGTGTCTCGTCGCGGGGCTCAGGTCTCGAGCGCGAGCAGGTCGGCGATCGTCTCGCGGCGGCGGATCAGGCGCGCGTGGCCCGCCGCCACCAGCACCGCCGCGGGACGCGGAACGGCGTTGTAGGTCGAGCTCATCGCGAGCGTGTAGGCACCCGTCGCCGGGACGGCGAGCAGATCGCCGCGTCGCGGCTCGGGCAGCTCGACCGACTCGATCAGGAGGTCGCCGGACTCACAATGCTTGCCGACGACCGTGAACGCCCCGCTCGTCGGCTCGTCGGCGCGGTCGGCGAGGAGCGCGGTGTAGCGGGCGCCGTAGAGGGCGGGTCTCGGGTTGTCGGACATGCCGCCGTCGACGGCGACGTAGGCGGTCGAGTCGGCCGAGCGCTTGACCGAGCCGACCGTGTAGAGGGTCACGCCGGCGCGGGCCGTCAGCGAACGGCCGGGCTCGAGGATGACCCGAGGGAGCGAGATCCCTTCCTGCAGGCAGGCGCGGGCGAGTGCGGCGAGCAGGGCGCCGACGAAGTCGGCGATCGGCACCTCGTGCTCGTCGGGTGTCGCCGCGACGCCGAGCCCGCCGCCGAGGTCGAGCGTCCGCAGCGCCCAGCCGAGCTCGCCGAGGGCGCGGGCCGCGAACGCCGCGACCCAGTCGACCGCCGCCCGGGCGGCGCCGAGGTCGCGCAACTGGGAGCCGATGTGCAGATGCAGGCCCTCGGTCCTCGGGTCGAGCCGCAGGGCCGTGAGCGCGTCGTCGGGCGTGAGCCCGAACTTCGAGCCGTGGTGGCCGGTGCGGATCGCCTCGTGGGTGTCGGCGATGATCCCGGGGGTGACCCGGACGAGCGTGCGGGCCACCCCGGCGGCGCGGGCGCGCTCGATCTCCTCGAGCGAGTCGATCACGACGAGTGCGCCCGCCGCCGCGCCCGCCTCGAGCTCCTCCCGCGACTTGTTGTTGCCGTGGACGACGAGCGCGCCGCCGGCGATCCCGGCCGCCTCGGCGAAGCGGAGCTCCCCGAGGGTCGAGACGTCGGCGCCGATCCCTTCCTCGGCGAGGAGCTGCATGATCGCGACGTTCGGGAAGGCCTTCGTCCCGTAGACGACGGTCGCGCCGGGCGCCGCCTCGCGGTAGGCGCGGGCCCGGGCGCGCAGCGTCGCCTCGTCGTAGACGACGAGGGGGCTGCCGTACTCGCGGACGAGCTCGGCGGCCGGGATGCCGGCGAACGAGAGCGAGCCGCCCTCGAAGCGGGCGCTGTCGGGGAAGAGCTCGAGCACACGGCGATTCTGCCTGCATCCACCGGGATCCGGCCCTGCGAGGCCGGCCGGCGGGGAAGGGGCGGCGACCGGGCCGCCTGCCGCTCACGGCTCGCTTGCCGCTCGGCCGCGGTGTCCTCCAGGCCTTCCTGAGCCGGTTGCGCCGGACCGCCGACCGGGCGGCGGGAAAGACGCCAACCGGCCCGCTACACTCCGGGCAGTGAGCCTGATCCTTACCTAGATCGAGGAAGCCGACGCGGCGGCACGCCGCGCGAGCTTCCGCCTGAGCCTCTCGCAAACCGAGAGGCTTTTTCGTCTCAAGGGCGCGAAATGGACACCTACGACCCCCACGCAATCGAGCGCAAGTGGCAGCAGGTCTGGGAGGAGGCCGGGGCCTTCGTCACCCCGAACCCGGCCGACCCGGCCCAGGCGGAAGGGCGCAAGGCCTACGTGCTCGAGATGCTGCCCTACCCCTCGGGCGATCTCCACATGGGTCACGTCCTCAACTACACGCTCGGTGACGTCGTCTCGCACGTCCGCCGGCGGAGCGGCTTCTCGGTGCTGAGGCCGATGGGATACGACGCGTTCGGCCTGCCGGCCGAGAACGCCGCCATCCGTGAGGGCGGCCATCCGCGCGAGGTGACCGAGCGGAACATCGCGGCGATCCGGGCCCAGATCAAGCGGATGGGCTGGTCGATCGACTGGACGCGTGAGGTCTCGACCCACGAGCCCGAGTACTACCGCTGGACGCAGTGGCTCTTCCTGAAGCTCTTCACCGAAGGCCTCGCCTACCGGAAGGCGGCACCCGTCAAGTGGTGCCCCTACGACCAGACCGTGCTCGCGAACGAGCAGGTGATCGACGGTCACTGCGAGCGCTGCGGCCACGAGGTCGAGTCGCGCAACCTCGAGCAGTGGCTGTTCAAGATCACCGCCTACGCCGACCGGCTGCTCGACGACATGGCGGAGCTCGACTGGCCCGAGCGCGTGCTGACGATGCAGCGCAACTGGATCGGCCGCTCCGAGGGCGCCGAGGTCACCTTCCGGGTCGAGGGGCTCGGCGACGACGTCCCGGTCTTCACGACGCGCCCCGACACCCTCTTCGGTGCCACCTTCTTCGTCCTCGCCCCGGAGCATCCGCTCGTCGACGAGTTCGTCGCGCGCTCGCCCGAGGGCGAGGCGCTGCGCGCCTACGCGAATCACGCCGCCGCGCGCAAGAGCGAGGAGCGAGCCGCCGCGGTCGAGAAGACGGGCGTCTTCACCGGCTTCTACGCGGTCAACCCGGTCAACGACGCGCGGATCCCGATCTGGATCGCCGACTATGTCCTGATGGACTACGGCACCGGGGCGATCATGGCCGTGCCGGCTCACGACGAGCGCGACTTCGAGTTCGCCGAGCGCTTCGGGCTGCCGATCGTGCAGGTCGTCGCACCCGCGGGCGGCGAGGTCGCCGAAGGGGCCGCCTACATCGCCCACTCCGCAGACGAGGTGCTCGTCAACTCGGGCTCCTTCAGCGGCCTCTCCTCGCCCGAGGCGAAGTCGGCGATCGTCGCGGCGCTCGCGAAGCGCGGGCTCGGCCGGCCGGCGGTCAACTACCGGCTGCGCGACTGGCTCCTCTCGCGCCAGCGCTACTGGGGCTGCCCGATCCCGGTCATCCACTGCGACGGCTGTGGGATCGTCCCGGTCCCGGAGTCGGAGCTGCCGGTCGTCCTGCCGGAGGTCGTCGACTACCTGCCGAAAGGCCGCTCGCCGCTCGCGGCCGCCGAGGAGTGGGTGAACGTTCCGTGCCCCGCCTGCGGGGGGCCGGCGAAACGCGAGACCGACACGATGGACACGTTCGTCGACTCGTCCTGGTACTTCCTCCGCTACACCGATCCGCGGAACGCCGAGGCGCCGTTCGACCGCTGCGCTCGTCGACTACTGGCTCCCGGTCGACCAGTACATCGGCGGGATCGAGCACGCGATCCTCCACCTGATGTACGCGCGCTTCTTCACGAAGGCGCTCGCCGACGGCGGTCTGCTCGGGTTCTCCGAGCCGTTCGCGCGGCTCTTCAACCAGGGGATGATCTACCGCTTCGGCGCCAAGATGTCGAAGTCGAAGGGCAACGTCGTCACGCCCGACGAGCTCGTCGACCGCTTCGGCGCCGATGCACTCCGCCTCTACATCCTCTTCATGGGGCCCGCCGACCAGGACAAGGAGTGGCAGGACACCGGCGTCGAAGGGATGTGGCGGTTCCTCGCCCGGCTCTGGCGGGTGGTCGACGAGGAGCTCGCCCGGGAGCCGGTCGCCGGCTCGCCGGCGACCCCGCTGGCGCGCAAGGCGCACGAGACGATCCACAAGGTGACCGACGACATCGAGCGCCGGTTCGTCTTCAACACGCCGGTCGCGGCGGTGATGGAGCTCGTCAACGCGATCTCGGCCGACCCGGCCGATCCCGCCTCCCGCTTCGCGGTCGAGACGGCGGTGTCGCTGATTCAGCCCTACGCGCCGCACATCGCCGAGGAGCTCTGGTCGGCGCTCGGACATGAGCGGCTCTGGATCGAGCCCTGGCCGGTCGCCGACGAGTCGATGCTGCGGCGCGAGACGATCGAGCTCGTCGTCCAGGTCAACGGCAGGGTCCGCGACCGGCTGACGGTCGCGGCCGGGCTTCCCGAGGACGAGCTGGTCGCCCTCGCCAGGAGCTCCGAGCGGGTCCAGGCCTACCTCGACGGGCGGGAGCCGCGCGCCTTCGTCGTCCCGGACAAGCTCGTCAACCTCGTCGTCTAGAAGGCTCCGTCCGCGCAAGGACGGGCGCCTGGCCGACCCCTATGCTTGCGGGCGATGGCCGACGAGCTGAAGCCCGCCTACCTGATCGCCGGCACCGACCGGCCGAAGATCGACCGCGCGGTCGAGCGGCTGCGCGCCCGTTTCGCGGCCGACGCCGTCGAGCTCCGCTCGGCCGCCGAGCTGTCGGGCGCCGACGCGGTCGCCGCCTGCAACGCGCTCGGGCTCTTCGCGGCCGAGGGTCGCCTGATCGCCGTCGAGGGCGTCGAGGCCTGGAAGGCCGATGACGTCAAGGAGATCGCCGCCTACCTGAAGGCGCCGGCGCCGGCGACCACGCTCGCGCTCGTCGCCGGCGAGCTGAAGAAGGACGCGCCGCTCGCGAAGGCGGTCGTCGCCGGGAAAGGCGAGCTGCTGCTCTGGGACGTGCCGCAGCGGGCGCTGCAGAAGTGGGTCGCCGAGCAGTTCGCGCTGCACGGGACGAAGGCCGAGCCGGAGGCGTGCCGCGCGCTGCTCGAGCTCGTCGGCGACGACGTCTACGACCTCTCGTCCGAGATCGACAAGCTCGCCACCTGGGCGGCGGGCGAGCTCGTCACCGCCGGCGACGTCGAGCGTCTCGTCGCGGCGCGGGCCGAGACGACCAACTTCGCGCTCACCGACGCGTGGGGCGCGCGCGACGTCGTCTCCGTGCTGCGCGCCTCCGAGGGCCTGCTCGAGCGGTCCGGCGATCCGCGTGCGAAGACGATCCCGCGCGTCGTCGGGATCCTGACGAGCCACGTCGCCCGGATTCGACGTGCCCAGGCGCTCGAGTCGGAAGGGATCGCCGCCAAGGACGCCGCCGCGACGCTGAAGCAGCACCCCTACTACGTCGGCAAGCTCTACGCGCAGGGCCGCAACTACTCGCCGGCCGAGCTCCGGGCGGTCACCGTCCGCCTGGCCGAGCTCGACCACGCGCTAAGGGCGGCTCGCGCCTCGCGGCGGACCTCGAGCTCGAGCGCGCGCTGATCGAGATCACGCCTGCCCGCGCAGCGCGGGGCGGCGGCCCCGGAGACCTGCCGGCTGAGGGTGCCCGCTAGGCCTTCGAGGAGGCGAGCCGCGCCGCCTGCGACTTCTTCCGCGCGCCCGTGTTGCGGTGGAGCGCGCCGCGCGAGACGGCCCGGTCGATCAGGCTGACGAGGTTGCGATGCTCGGCTGCGACCGTCTCGGCCTCGCCGTCCTCGACCGCCGTCGCCAGCCGCTTGGTCAGCGTCTTGATCGTCGAGCGGTAGCGCAGGTTCTCGAGCCGCTCGTCGGCGGCGATCCGGATCCGCTTCTTCTGCTGCTTGATGTTCGCCATGGTCTCTCGTTAGTCGGCTGCCTGCCGGCAGCTGTGCGAAAAAACGCCCGCGGTTGCGGGCAGAGCGATCGTAGCAGCCTGCAGGCGGCACCGGCTGCGCCGCTCCCTATCCTCCTGACGTGGACGACCACCAGCGCGCCAGCGAGCGCCACGCTCGCTACGTGGCCCGCAACGAGCGGCGCCGCGCGAGCGGTCAGACCGACTGGGCAACCGAGGCGGCCCTCTTCTCCTGGGCCGGGGCGATGACGCCCGGCGAGGGCCTGCCGCTCGGGCCTGCCGTCCAGCTGCCCGCCCGGCCGCGCCGGCTCGCCCATGCGGCGATCATCTTCTCGCTCGCGACCGGGCTCTCGCGGATCCTCGGCCTCGTCCGCGAGGTCGTCGCCGTCGTACTACTTCGGCGCCGAGGGCAAGATCAACGCCTTCACCGTCGCCTTCCAGTTCCCGAACCTCGTCCGCGCGCTCGTCGCCGACGCGGCGCTCTCGTCGGCCTTCGTCCCCGTCTTCAGCGAGCTGATCGAGAAGGGAGAGCGGCGCCGCGCCTGGCGCGTCGCCTCGAGCCTCTTCTGGCTGATGCTGCTCGGGCTCACCGCGCTGACCGCGCTCTTCATCCTCGTCGCGCCGTGGGTGATCAGGCTGTTCGGCGTCCCCGGCGGCGACGAGCGCCTCGCGGTCGGGCTCTCGCGCGTGCTCTTCCCGATCGTCGTGCTGCTCGGCGTCTCCGGGATCGTCGTCGGGATCCTCAACACCTACGACCACTTCACCGTCCCGGCGCTCTCGCCCGTCTTCTGGAACCTCGCGATCATCGCCGGGCTCGTGATCGGCGTGCCGCGCACGCAGAGCATCAACACCAAGCTCTACATCTACGCGTTCTCGATCCTGATCGCCACGGTCATCCAGGTCTTCCTGCCGATGCCGTGGCTCCGCGGGCTCGATCGCGGCGAGGAGCGGCTGCGGATGGTCCTCGACTGGCGCGACCCGGCGGTCAAGAAGACGTTCAAGCTGATGCTGCCGGTCACGCTCGGCCTCGGCCTGATCAACGTCAACGCGCTGATCGACATCTTCTTCGCCTCGCGCTTCATCAATCCGAACCTGGCGCCGACGGCGATCCAGAAGGCGTTCCTCGTCTACATGCTGCCGCAGGGGATGTTCTCGGTCGCGATCGCGACCGTGCTCTTCCCGACGCTGTCGCGGCTCGCGACGCGCGGCGACCTCGACGGCTTCCGCGAGACGGTCGCGCGCGGGCTCCGCCAGATCGCCTTCACGCTCCTGCCCGCCGCCGGGCTCAGCGCCGTCCTCGCGAGCCCGATCATCCGCATCCTCTACCAGCGCGGCGCCTGGACGCCGGCCCAGACCCCGGTCGGCGCGGCCTGTCTCGCCGCCTTCAGCGCCGGGCTCGTCTTCAACGGCGCGATGCTGATGCTGAACCGGGCCTTCTTCAGCCTGCAGTCGAACTGGATCCCGACCGTGGTCGCGCTCGGGAACCTCTTCCTGAACGCGCTCCTCGACTACCTCTTCTACCCCTTCGGCGCCTGGGGGATCCCGCTCTCGACCGCGTTCGTGAACATCGCCGGCACCGCCGCCCTGCTCTTCGCCCTGCGGCGGCAGATCGGCGGGCTCGACGGCGCCAGGACGGCCTCGGCGCCGTCCGCGTCCTCGTCGCCTCGGTCGCCCTCGCCGGCGTCGCCTTCGCCGTCTGGGAGCCGCTCGACGCGGCCCTCGGCCGCACGTTCCTCGCCCAGATGATCAGCCTCGGGCTCGCGCTCGCCCTCGGCGTCGCCACCTACATCGGCGCGTGCCGCCTCCTCCGCGTGCGCGAGCTCGACCAGCTCTTGATCTGGCGTCGCGCCACCGCGTAGCCGCCTCGCCGCGCCCACCCCGGCGCCGTCCCGTCACGGACGTCGCCGTGAGGGCGCCGCGGCTCCCGCGACCAGGAGCAAACGGCGGCCCGGCTACCATCGCCCGCAAGCCCATGGACCAGCAGCACATCCGCAACTTCTCGATCATCGCGCACATCGACCACGGCAAGTCGACGCTCGCCGACCGCATCCTCGAGCTGACCCACGCCGTCTCGCAGCGGGACATGCGCGCGCAGGTGCTCGACTCGATGGAGCTCGAGCGCGAGCGGGGGATCACGATCAAGGCCCAGGCCGTGCGGGTCGGCTGGAGGGGCTACGAGCTGAACCTGATCGACACGCCCGGACACGTCGACTTCACCTACGAGGTCTCGCGGTCGCTGCAGGCGTGCGAGGGCGCGCTGCTCGTCGTCGACGCGGCCCAGGGGATCGAGGCGCAGACGCTCGCGAACGCCTACCTCGCGATCGAGAACAAGCTCGAGATCGTCCCGGTCGTCAACAAGATCGACCTGCCGCAGGCCGACCCGGACGGCGTCGCGCTGCAGCTCGCCGAGCTGCTCGGCGACGACCCGGAGAACGTCCTGCGGATCTCGGCGAAGACCGGCATCGGCGTCGAGGCGGTGCTCGACGCCGTCATCGAGCGGATCCCGGCGCCGGCCGGCGAGCCGGCCGCCCCTGCGCGGGCGCTGATCTTCGACTCGTCCTACGACCAGTACCGCGGCGTCGTCGCCTTCGTGCGGGTCGTCGACGGCGCGTTCGCACCGCGCGAGGAGCTGCGCGCGATGGCGCTCGGCACGCGCTTCGAGGCGCAGGAGATCGGGGCGATGTCGCCGGCGATGACGCCGCTCGAGCAGCTCGCGGCCGGCGAGGTCGGCTACGTCGTCACCGGGCTGAAGGAGGTCTCGGAGCTGCGGGTCGGCGACACGCTCACCGCCGAGGCCCGCCGGGCGGCCGAGCCGCTGCCGGGCTACAAGGACGTCAAGCCGATGGTCTTCGCGGGGCTCTTCCCGACCGACTCCGACGACTACCCGGAGCTGCGCGACGCGCTCGAGAAGCTGAAGCTGAACGACGCCGCCCTCTTCTACGAGCCCGAGACCTCGCAGGCGCTCGGCTTCGGCTTCCGCTGCGGCTTCCTCGGGCTGCTGCACATGGAGATCGTGCGCGAGCGGCTCGAGCGCGAGTTCGATCTCGACCTGCTCGTGACGGCGCCGACCGTCGCCTACAGGGTGCGGGCGCAGAACCAGACCGAGTGGATCGAGGTGCACACGCCGTCCGACATCCCGAACGCGGTCGACGAGATCGAGGAGCCCTACATCAAGGCGCAGGTGATCGTGCCGAAGGACTACGTGGGCGCGGTGATGGAGCTCTGCAACGAGCGGCGCGGCCGCTTCGACCACCTCGAGTACCTGTCCGAGGAGCGCGCGCACCTGACCTACGAGCTGCCGCTCGCCGAGATCGTCCTCGACTTCTACGACGCGCTGAAGTCGCGGACGCGCGGCTACGCGAGCTTCGACTACGACTACATCGGCTTCCGCCCCGGCCAGCTCGTCCGGGTCGACGTGCTCGTCGGCGGCGACCCGGTCGACGCCCTCTCGCTGGTCATCCACCGCGACGCCGCCTACGACCGCGGCCGGGCGCTCGTCGAGCGCCTCCGGGAGGAGATCCCCCGGCAGATGTTCGACGTCGCGATCCAGGCGGCGATCGGCTCACGGGTGATCGCTCGCGAGACGGTCAAGGCGCGGCGGAAGGACGTGATCGCGAAGTGCTACGGCGGCGACATCAGCCGCAAGCGCAAGCTGCTCGAGAAGCAGAAGGAGGGCAAGAAGCGGATGAAGCAGGTCGGCGGCGTCGAGGTGCCGCAGGAGGCCTTCCTCGCCGTCCTCAACCTGAACCACGACGGCGGGAAGCGCTAGTGGCGCTCGAGCTGCGCGGACGGTGCGAGCGCTGCGGCTGCGAGCTCTCGCCGGGCGGCGAGGCGCGCATCTGCTCGTACGAGTGCACGTTCTGCCCGTCCTGCGCCGAGGCGCTCGCGGGCCTCTGCCCGAACTGCGGCGGCGAGCTCGTGCCGCGGCCGCGGCGGCAGCCGGCGGCGGAGTGACCGGCGCGGCCCACCTCTACGTCCACCTGCCCTTCTGCGCGCACCGCTGCGGCTACTGCGACTTCGTCACGGCGGTCGGCCGCCACGACGAGCACGGAGGCTATGCGACCGCGCTGCTCGCCGAGCTCGAGCTGGAGGCGGAGCTGCTCGCGCCGGCGGTCGAGACGATCTTCCTCGGCGGCGGAACGCCGACCTACCTCGAGCCAGCGGCACTCGAGCGGCTGCTCGCCGGGCTGCCGGCCGCCTGCGAGGTGACGGTCGAGGCGAACCCGGAGACGGTGACGCCCGAGCTCGCCTCGCTCCTCCGGCGAGCGGGCGTCAACCGCGTCTCGCTTGGCGCCCAGAGCTTCCAGCCGCGGCTGCTCGAGGTGCTCGACCGGGCCGCCGGGCCGGCCGACGC
The DNA here is from genome assembly GCA_963765345.1 of uncultured Actinomycetota bacterium. Lineage (GTDB taxonomy): Bacteria > Actinomycetota > Thermoleophilia > Gaiellales > Gaiellaceae > PALSA-600. The sequence continues at coordinate 170,740 of CAVXWI010000003.1, read as the reverse complement.
TCGCCGGGCCGTCGGCGAGCTCCGCGACGCCGGCTTCGACAACGTCTCGCTCGACCTGATCTACGGGATCCCGGGCCAGAGCGCTGCCGAGCTGGCCGCCGACCTCGCCGAGGCGCTCGCGCTCGCGCCCGAGCACCTCTCGGCCTACGAGCTCGAGGCGAAGCCCGGCACGCGCTTCACCCACGCGCACGGCGCCGAGCTGCGCCGCCAGGGCGAGGCGATGGAGTCCTACTTCGAGCTCGTCGTCGAGACGCTGACGGCCGCCGGCTACCGCTGGTACGAGACGGCGAACTTCTGCCTCGCGGAGGCCGCGGGCGGGCGCGACCTGCGCTCCCGCCACAACCTCGGCTACTGGCTCGGCCACGACTACCTCGGGCTCGGCATCGGCGCGGTCAGCACGATCGGCGAGCGCCGCTGGCGCAACGCCCCCTCGCTGGCGGCGTACGTGGCGGCGCTCGCGCGCGGCGAGCGCCCGCGGCGTGAGCTGGAGGAGCTGCCGCCCGGCACGCGCGAGACCGAGCGGGTGATGCTCGGGCTGCGACTCGACGAGCCCGTCACCGTGCGCTCGCCGGCGCGGACACTCGACCGCGCGGGGCTCGAGCGGCTCGAGCGGCTCGGGCTCGCGACGCGTCGCGGCGACACCATCTCGCTGACGAGGCGCGGACGGTTCCTCGGCGACGGCGTCACCGCCGCGCTGCTCGCCTGAGTCGCCCCGCCGCCGCACTCGCCTACCATGGGTGTGTGGGCGCGCGCGCGGAGCTGTCCGAGCGGCAGCGGGAGATTCTGAGCAGGCTCGTCGAGGAGTACGTCGCCACGAGCGCGCCGGTCGGCTCGAAGCTGCTCGTCGAGCGAGCCGGGTTCGAGGTCTCGACCTCGACGGTACGCGCGGAGCTCGCGGAGCTCGAGCGGCTCGGGCTGCTCACCCACCCGCACACCTCCGCCGGACGCGTCCCGACCGAGGCCGGGTACCGGCTCTACGTCGACGTGCTGCTCGCCCGCGAGGAGCGCCCGCCCGCGGAGTTCGCGCTCGAGCTCGGGAGCGCCCGCTCCGAGGTCGAGGAGGCGCTGCAGGCGACGACCGAGATGCTGGCGCAGGTGACGCGGCTGCTCGCGCTCGTCTCGGCGCCGCCGCTGCAGGCGGCAACCGTCCGGCACGTCGATTGCCTCCAGCTCCAGCCGAACGTCGTCGTCGTCGTCGTGATCACCTCGACGGGCGAGGTGGCGAAGCAGCGCTACGCCTTCCCCGGCCCGCTCGACCCGGGACTCGTCACCTGGGCGGGCGACTACCTCCGCGAGCGCCTGATCGGGCTCCGGCTGCGCTCGCGTCTGCTCGCGCGCGCGTTCGACGAGCCGAGCCTCTCCCCGGCGGAGCGGGCATTCCTTGCCGTCGTCCGCGGGGCGTTCGACGATCTCGAAGACGAGCGCGAGCTCTACGTCGGCGGTGCCGCCGGGCTCCTCGACGACCTCCGCGCCGAGGAGATCGGCGCCTACCGGAGCCTGATCGACGCGCTCGAGAAGCGCGCCGCACTGCTCGGCGTGCTCGCGCAGTCGTACGGCCACCGCCGTCCGTTCGTCCGGGTCGGCGACGAGCTCGAGGAGTCCGGCCTGCACAAGCTGGCGCTCGTCGGCGCCTCCTACGGCTACGGGAACCAGCCGCTCGGGACGGTCAGCTTGCTCGGGCCGCTGCGGATGGACTACGAGAAGGCGCTGCGCACGGTGCGCTCGGCGGCCTACGAGCTCTCGCGGTTCGTCGAGGAGGTCTACGACGACGAGTAGGCGTTGCCGCGGCGGCGAGCTCAAGCCGTCCTGGCACGATTAGACCCCGATGGCCGCGACCGAACGCGATTACTACGAGCTGCTCGGCGTCCCGCGCGACGCCGACGAGCAGTCGATCAAGAAGGCGTTTCGCCGGCTCGCGCGCGAGCTGCATCCCGACGTCTCCGACCATCCCGAGGCCGAGGTGCGCTTCCGTGAGGTCTCGGAGGCCTACGAGGCGCTCTCGAACCCCGAGACGCGCGAGCTCTACGACCGCTTCGGTCATGCCGGGCTCCGCTCCGGCGGCTTCCAGCCGAGCCATTTCGACCTCGGCTCGTTCGGCGATCTCTTCAGCGCCTTTTTCGGCGACGACCTCTTCGGTGGCGGGCGCCGCGGCGGCGCCGCCCGCGGCGGCGACATCGTCGCGGAGGTGGCGATCGAGCTCGTCGAGGCCGCGCAGGGGGTGACCGTCAAGGTTCCGCTCGAGACCGCCGCGACCTGTGCCGTCTGCGAGGGCAGCGGCGCGGCGCCCGGCTCGGCCGTCGTCACCTGCCCCCGCTGCCGGGGCGGCGGCGTCCTCCAGCAGGTCTCACGCGGGCTCTTCGGCGAGTTCGTCCGCCAGTCGCCCTGCCCCGATTGTCGCGGCAGCGGCCGGCGGATCGAGAAGCTCTGCGGAGAGTGCGACGGATCCGGCCGGACGCTCGTGACGCGCGAGCTCGCGGTGGAGATCCCGGCCGGCATCCACGACGGCGACCGGATCAGGGTGACGGGAGAGGGGCACGCGGGCGCGCTCGGCGGCCTCCCCGGCGACGCCTACGTCCGTGTCCGCGTCCGCGCCGACGAGCGGTTCGTCCGTGAGGGCAACGACGTCTTCTCGCAGGTCGACCTGACCGTCGTCGAGGCCGCCCTCGGCGCGAAGGTCTCGGTCGAGACGCTCGACGGGGCCGAGGAGCTCGACCTCGCCGCCGGGACGCAGCCGGGCGAGGTGCGGGTGCTGCGGGGCAAGGGCATGCCGGTCCTGCAGGGCTTCGGCCGCGGCGACCATCGCGTCCTCGTCAACGTCACCGTCCCGCGGCGGCTGACCGCCGAGCAGCGCCGCCTGCTCGCGGAGTTCGAGGCGCTCAGCGATGCCGAGACCTACCGCCACGACGCGGGCTTCTTCGAGAAGCTGAAGAGCGTCTTCCACTGATCCGCGCCGCCGTCACCGCCGCCGCCGGTGACGCCGAGCTCCTCCGCGCCCGCTTCCTCGAGCTCGCGCCGGAGGGGTTCGAGGAGGTCGAGGCCGGCGGCGACCGGGTCGAGCTCGCCGCGTACGGCGCCGCGGCGGCGCGTGTCCTCGCCGCCTTCCCGGAAGCCGCGACCCGCGAGGTCGCCGAGGACTGGGCGGAGCGCTGGCGTTCCTTCCACCGGCCGGTCGAGATCGGCCCGCTCTGGGTCGGGCCGCCGTGGCAGGAGCCGCCGCCCGGCAGCCTGCCCGTCGTGATCGACCCGGGGCGTGCCTTCGGCACCGGCGCCCATCCGACGACGCGGCTCTGCGTCGAGCTCCTGCTCGTGGAGAGCCGCGGCAGCCTGCTCGATGTCGGCTGCGGCTCCGGCGTGATCGCGATCGCGGCGGTGCGCCTCGGCTTCGGGCCGGTGCTCGCGATCGACGACGATCCGGTCGCGGTCGAGGTGACCCGGGAGAACGCCCGTGTCAACGGCGTCACGCTGGCGGCGAGCCGGCTCGACGCGCTCGCGGGCGGGCTGCCTGCCTGCGACCTCGCCGCCGCGAACATCTCGCTCGCGGCGATCGAGGCGGCCGCGCCGCAGCTCACGGTCGCCCGCCTGATCACCTCCGGCTACCTCGGCGGCGACCGGCCCGACCTGCCGAGCTTCCGCCACCTCGCCCGGCGGGAGCGCGACGGCTGGGCAGCCGATCTCTTCGCGCTCGCCTAGCGGTAGCTGACCGGCACCTGCGCGGCGGGTGAGCCCGGGTAGTCCGCTGCGAGCAGCGAGAAGACGGTCGCGTCCCGGCGCTCCTCGCCGGGCCGGTTCGGCGGCAGCCGCTTGCGCAGCGTCGCCTCGTGGATATAGCCGAGCTTGGCCGGCACGGCGAGCGAGGCGACGTTCGCCGGATCGATCCGGATCTCGAGGTAGTCGGCCCCGCAGCGCTCGAAGGCAACGCGCGTCAGCGCCGCCGCCGCCTCGGTCGCGAAGCCCTGCCGGACCCGGCTCGCGCGGATCCAGTAGCCGATCTCGAGGCCGCCGGGACCGACCCGCCGATGCAGCCCGGCGCCGCCGACGAGCTCCGCCTCGTCGAGCGTGAACAGGCCGTAGGCGTAGTTCTCGCCGTGCTCGAACTGCTCCTGGAAGCTCCGAACCCGCTCCTCGACCACCTCGACGGGCTCGGGGGCCTCCCAGGCCCAGGGCATGAACGGCTTCAGGTGGTCGATGCTCGAGTCGACCGCCTCCTTCAGAACGGCGGCGTCGGCTCGCTCGTAACAGCGGATCACGAGCCGGTCGGTGCCGAGCCGCCGGGGCGGGACGCCGGATCCGTCCATCGCCTTACCTTACGGAACCGGCCAGCAGCGCCGCGGCCCCGCCAGGCCGGTTGCCGAGGCGGCGCGGAGCCGCCGGTTCGCTCCGTGTCTGCACCCGCAGTACGATCCCCGCAGCAATGCGCTTCCGCGTCGATTTCCTCGGCTGCAAGGTCTCGCATGTCGATGCGCATGTGATCCGCGAGCGGCTGCTCGCGGACGGCCACCTCGAGGCGCCAAGCGGGGCGGATGTCGCGATCGTCAACGGCTGCTGCGTGACGAACGAGGCGCTCGCGAAGAGCCGCAAGGCGGCCGCGCGCGCCGCGCGCAGCCACACCCGGGTCTTTCTCACCGGCTGCGCCGGCAGCCTCGCCGGCCAGACCGCGGCCGCCCTGCCCGCGAACGTGACGGTCGTCGCGCGCCGCCCCGAGGAGACGGCTGCGTTCGTCGCCGGCGAGCTCGGGCGGCTCGGCTGCGTCCAGGCGGACGACCGGCTCGACCGGGTCCGCGCGTTCGTCAGGATCCAGGACGGCTGCTCGTTCACGTGCGGCTTCTGCGTCATCCCGCTCGTGCGCGGCTCCTCGCGGAGCAGGGCCGCCGCCGCGGTGCTCAGCGAGGTACGGCGCCGCGTCGAGCAGGGGCACCGCGAGGTCGTCTTGACCGGGATCAACCTCGGCTGCTTCCGCGACCGGCCGGCCGGCTACGACCTGCCGCGCCTCGTGCGCGAGGTGGGCGCGACCCCCGGGCTCGCGCGGCTGCGGCTGAGCTCGATCGAGATCAACCACCTCGACGCCGCGCTCGTTGCGGCGCTGCGGGAGACGCCGACGGCGTCGCGGCACCTGCACGTGCCGCTCCAGTCCGGCGACGACGGCGTCCTGCGGGCGATGGGGCGCCGCTATACGGGCGCGACCTACCTGCGGCGGCTCGAGCCGGTCGCCGGCGAGTTCAACCTGACGAGCGACGTGATCGTCGGCTTCCCGGCCGAGGACGGGCGGGCGTTCGAGCGCACCCTGGCGCTCGTCGAGGCGGCCGGTCTCTCGCGGGTGCACGTCTTCCCGTACTCGCCGCGCCCGGGCACCGCGACGGCAACCGCGGACACCGTGCCCGCGGCGGACAAGCGCGAGCGAGGCGCGCGGCTCCGCCGCCTCTCGCACGAGCTCGAACGCCGCAGCTGGCGAGCGCGGATCGGCTCGCACGACGTCGTCCTCGTCGACCGGCCGGGCCGCGGCTACGGCGACGACTACTCGCCGTTCCTCGTCGACGCACCCGTCGGCGCGTTCGTGCGCGTCCGGGCGCACGCCGTGAGCGAGGAGGGGATCGTTGGCCTCGCCGCGTGAGGACTGCCTCTTCTGCCGGCTCTACCATGAGGGCGACCACGTCGCCCGGACGGATGGCTTCGTCGCGATCAGGGACATCAACCCGCAGGCGCCCGTGCACCTGCTCGTCATCCCGGAGCGTCACCTCGACACCTTCCGCGACGTGGGCGAGCTCTCGGCCGACGAGGCCGGGCGCCTGCTCGAGTTCGTCGCGGCGACCGCCCGGGATGCGGGCCTCGAGGACTACACGGTGCAGGTGAACGTCGGTCCCTCCGCCGGCCAGACGGTCTTCCACCTCCACCTTCACGTGCTCGGGCGCAAGCCCGTCCGCGGCGTCGAGCTGCCGGACGCGGGAACCGAGGTGACCGAGCTGTGAGCCTGATCGACACGATCGAGGCGGGGGTGCGCGCGGCGACGCTCGCACGCGACGCGCCGCGGCGGGACGCGCTGCGGCTGATCCTCGCGAGCCTCCGCTCGGCCGAGAAGGAGCTGCAGCGGCCGCTCTCGGGCGACGAGGAGCTCCAGGTGCTCCAGCGCGAGCGCAAGCGCCGCCTCGAGGCGGCCGAGGCGTTCCGCGCCGCCGGCCGCGACGAGCAGGCCGAGAAGGAGGAGTACGAGCTCGCCGTGCTCGAGGAGTTCATGCCCGCGCCGCTCGGCGAGGAGGAGCTGGAGCGGATCGTCGACGACGCGATCGCCGAGAACGGCGCCACGAGCATCCGTGACATGGGCCGGGTCATGGCCGACGTGATGCCCCAGATCGCCGGCCGTGCCGACGGCAGCGCCGTCGGCCAGCTCGTCCGCGAGAAGCTCGCCTGAGCCGCCCGGCCCGCCCCGGACGACGCTCGCCGGCCCGTCCCTACACTGAGCCTGTGCAGGATGTGCTCGACGTCTCGAACGCCGTCGCCGCCGAGCTCGCGGGGATGAGCGAAGGGGTGCTCGACACGCTGCGCGACCGGCTCGGCTGCACGATCCGGCTGCGCGGCAACCAGCTGACGCTCGAGGGCGACGACGGCAAGGTCGCCGAGGCGCGCGAGGTGATCGACGAGCTCGTCGAGCTCGTCGAGGGGGGCCACGAGATCGGGGCGCAGACCGTCGACGCGGTGCTCGGCGCGCTCGAGCAGGACGAGGACGTGCACGCGGTCTTCGACCACGTCGTCTGGCGCCACCGCGGCAAGCTGATCGCCCCGAAGACCGTCACCCAGAAGGCCTACGTCGAGGCGATCCGCCGCTGTACGGTCACCTTCGGGATCGGTCCGGCCGGGACCGGCAAGACCTACCTGGCGATGGCCCTCGCGGTCGCGGCGCTCCAGGAGCGCCAGGTCTCGCGGATCATCCTCACCCGCCCGGCGGTCGAGGCGGGCGAGCGGCTCGGCTTCCTGCCCGGCGACATGCTCGCGAAGGTCGACCCGTACCTGCGGCCGCTCTTCGACGCCCTCTTCGACATGCTCGATCCCGAGCGCGCGAACACCTACCTGGAGCGGGGCACGATCGAGGTCGCGCCGCTCGCGTTCATGCGCGGCCGAACCCTGAACGACAGCTTCATCATCCTCGACGAGGCCCAGAACACCTCGCCCGAGCAGATGCAGATGTTCCTGACGCGGCTCGGCTTCGGCTCCCGGGTGGTCGTCACGGGCGACGTGACCCAGGTCGACCTCCCGCGTGACCAGCCGTCGGGCCTGATCCAGGTCGGCTCGATCCTCGACGGTATCGACGACATCGCCTTCGTCCGCTTCGACCATCGCGACGTCGTCCGGCACAAGCTCGTCCAGCGGATCGTCGAGGCCTACCGCGAGCACGCGGAGGAGACGGGCACCGAGCGGAGCAGATAAGGCTGTGCTGACCGTCGAGGTCGACAACCGGAGCGGCGCGCAGGTCGACGAGGGCGCCGCAGTCGAGCTCGCGTGCCGGGTGCTGCGGGCCGAGGGGATCGACGACGGCGAGCTTGGCCTTGCGTTCGTCGGCAGCGAGGAGATGCGGGCGCTGAAGCGCGACCATCTCGGCATCGACGAGACGACCGACGTGCTCTCGTTCCCGATCGACGGGCGGGACGCCCTGCCCGTGGGGCTGCCGCGCGCGCTCGGCGACGTCGTCCTCTGCCCCGCGGTCGTGGGCGAGTCGTGGCGCTCCCCCCTGACCCACGGGCTGCTCCACCTGCTTGGCTACGACCACGGCGAGCAGATGGAGCGCCGCGAACGGGAGCTCGCGTGAGCCAGCGCTCGCCGAACCTGCTCGAGTCGTTCAACTACGCATTCGAGGGGATCATCCACGTGCTGCGCACGCAGCGGAACATGCGGATCCACTTCGCGATCGCGGTGCTCGTGCTCGTCCTCGCGGTCGCCGCCGACGTGACCAAGCTCGAGCTGATCGTGCTCCTGCTCGCGATCGCCTTCGTCCTGATCGCCGAGATGATCAACACCGCGATCGAGGGGGCGATCGACGTCGCGACGAGCTCGTTCGACCCGATGGCGAAGCTCGCGAAGGACATCGCCGCCGGGGCCGTCCTGCTCGCCTCGATCAACGCCGTCGCCGTCGGCTACCTCGTCTTCTCGGGCAAGACCGCGAGCCGGACCGCCCGGCTGATCGACCGCGTCCGTGACGCGCCTGCGGAGCTGACGATCGTCGCCCTCGTCATCACCGTCATCGTCGTGCTCGGCGTCAAGGCCTGGACCGGCAGCGGCGCCCCGCTGCGCGGCGGCCTTCCCTCCGGCCACGCCGCCGTCGCCTTCGCCGGCTGGATCGCGCTGACCTACATCGCCGGGGCAAACCACCGCTTCCTGATCTCGACGATCGCCTTCATCCTCGCCCTGCTCGTCGCGCAGACGCGCGTCGAGTCGGGCGTCCACTCCGCGGCCGAGGTCGTTCTCGGCGGCCTGCTCGGTGCGCTGATGACCCTGGCGCTCTTCCAGCTCGCCGGATGAGCAGACTGACGCGATGAGCAGGGATCTCGTCGAGAAGGCCGAGGCTGCCGCGGGGCGCGCCTACGCGCCCTACTCGCGCTACCGCGTCGGGGCCGTCGTGCGGGCGCGCGACGGCCGCGAGTTCGCCGGCGTCAACGTCGAGAATGCCGCCTACCCGCTCGGCATCTGCGCCGAGAAGGCGGCGATCGCGGCGGCCGTCGCGGCCGGCTACGGGCCGGGCGAGCTGGCGGCGATCGGGATCACCGCCTCGCCCTGCGGCGGCTGCCGCCAGTGGCTGCACGAGTTCCGCCTCGACGAGGTCAGCTACCGCGGCGCCGACGGCGAGCTGCGGACGGTGCGCCCCTCCGAGCTCCTGCCGGACACCTGGAACCTGCCGGAATGAGGTCGGGCTTCGCCGCGTTCGCCGGGCGTCCGAACGTCGGCAAGTCGACCCTCGCAAACGCGCTCACCGGCGAGAAGGTCGCGATCGTCTCCCGCGTCCCGCATACGACCCGGCACCGCATCCGCGGCGTCTGGACGAGCGAGGAGGCCCAGCTCGTGCTCGTCGACCTGCCCGGCTGGCAGCGGCCGATCGACCCGTTGACCGCCCGGATGCAGAGGCGCGTCGAGGAGACGATCGCCGAGGACCTCGACGTCGCCGTCCTCGTCGTCAACGCGCGCGAGCGGATCGGCGCCGGCGACCGCTTCGTCGCCCGCCGGATCTTCGAGCTCGGCTGCCCCGTCGTCACCGTGGTCAACAAGGTCGACCGGCTGAAGCCGGGCCACATCGCCGAGCAGATGCAGCAGGCGGCGGCGCTCGGGCCGTTCCACGCGCTGCACCCGGTCAGCGCGAAGACGGGTGACGGGATCGACGAGCTCCGCTCCGACCTCGTCTCGCTCCTCCCGGAGGGCCCGCTCCTCTTCCCGGCCGGGCAGGTGACGGACATGCCGCTCGAGGCGCGGATCGCCGAGCTCATCCGCGAACAGGCGCTCGCGCTCACCCGCGAGGAGGTGCCGCACGCCCTGACCGCCGAGCTCGTCGAGATCGACGAGGGTCGCGTCCACATCCGCCTCTACACCGAGACCGAGAGCCAGAAGATGATCCTGATCGGCAAGGGCGGCTCGATGGTCCGCGAGATCGGCCGTCAGGCCCGGCCGGGGATCGAGGCGCTGCTCGGCCGGCCGGTGTTCATCGAGCTCCAGGTCAAGGCGTCGCCGCGCTGGCGCCGCAACGAGACGATGCTCGAGCGGCTCGGGCTCTGAGCCCTCAGGTGTTGATCTTGTAGCCGGCCTTGACGATCTGCCCCGCGGCGGTCGCGATCTGCCGGAAGGCCGGCAGCGACGTCAGCCGCGCGAGCGCCGTCAGGTGGCCCCCGGCCAGCTCGGCGATCACCGGGTCGAGCTCCTGGGCGAAGTTGGCGACGGCGCGGGTCAGCCGCCGGTGGGCCGCCTTGACCGCGGGCGGTGGCACGATCGCCGCGAGCTTGCGCTCGGCCGCCCGCACCTCGGCCTGCGCCTTCGTCAGGCTCGCGGCCGCCTTCTTCCCGGAGGTCGGCGAGCCGATCGCGTTGATGTCCGAAGAGAGGCCGTGCCCGATCCGCGTCATCTCGCGGACGTAGGCGGCCTTCCCGAGCGGCGCCGCCGCCGCGGTCGTCGTTGCTGTCGTCGTCGTCGAGGTCGTGCCGCCCTTGCCGCCGCCGCAGCCCGCCAGCAGCGCTGCGAGCAGGCAGGCGAGGACGAGCGCCGCGACCTGCGGCCGTGCTCCCGCGCGTCTCATCGCACGACACGTTACGCCTCCCCCCGGGCCCGGCGTCCTGCGAACGCGCGGGGGCTACACTCGGCCCGTGGCGAAGGCGCCTGCCCTGCCGGCCGGATTCGAGCTGCCGCTGAAGCAGCGGCTGCCGCGGGTCGGCGCGATCGACCAGGTCGGCGTCGAGGCCCGCGCCGCCGAGCTCGCCAAGCGCAGCATCAAGCGGGAGGCGAAGCTCTGGGCGCTCTCGCTCGCGATCCGCTGCTGCGACCTGACGACGCTCGAGGGCCAGGACACGCCCGGCAAGGTCGCGGCGCTCTGCTCGAAGGCGGTCCGGCCCGACCCGGCCGACCCGAACGTCCCGTCGGTCGCCGCCGTCTGCGTCTACCCGAACCTCGTCCCGACCGCGGTCGAGCGGCTCGCCGGGAGCGGCGTCAAGGTCGCGTCGGTCGCGACGGCGTTCCCGTCGGGGCAGAGCCCGCTCGAGCTGAAGGTCCGCGAGGTCGAGGAGGCGGTCGCGCTCGGAGCCGACGAGATCGACATGGTGATCGACCGCGGCGCCTTCCTCTCCGGCCGCTACGCGCTCGTCTACGACGAGATCGTCCGGGTCAAGCAGGCCTGCGGCGAGGCCCACCTGAAGGTGATCCTCGAGGTCTCCGAGCTCGGCACCTACGACAACGTCCGCCGCGCCTCGCTCCTCGCGATGGCCGCCGGCGCCGACTTCATCAAGACCTCGACCGGCAAGCTGCCGGGGGCGGCGACGCTGCCCGTGCAGCTCGTCATGCTCGAGGCGATCCGCGACGTCTACGAGGAGACCGGCCGCCGCGTCGGCATGAAGGCGGCCGGCGGCATCCGCGCCTCGAAGAACGCGATCCAGTACCTCGTCCAGGTGCACGAGACGCTCGGGCCCGAGTGGCTCACCCCCGACCTCTACCGCCTCGGCGCGTCGTCCTTGCTGAACGACATCCTCATGCAGATGCGCAAGGAGAAGACCGGCGCCTACCAGTCGCGGGACTACTTCACCAATGACTGAGCTCTCCAGGCGCGGCTCGCACGCCCCGGTGCCGGCGGACTGGACCTACGCGCCCGCGCCCGAGTCGCGCGAGATCGTGACGCTGCGGGAGCGCTACGGCCTCTTCGTCGGCGGCGAGTGGGTCGAGCCGCGCTCCGGCGAGGTGTTCACGACGATCTCCCCGCGCGACGAGGAGCCGCTCGCCGAGGTCGCCCAGGCCGGCCCGGAGGACGTCGCGCTCGCCGTCGCGGCCGCCCGCGAGGCCTTCGCGCCCTGGTCCCGGCTCGCCGGGGCCGAGCGGGCGAAGTACCTCTTCCGGATCGCACGGATCCTCCAGGAGCGCTCGCGCGAGTTCGCGGTGCTCGAGTCGCTGAACGGCGGCAAGCCGATCAAGGAGTCGCGCGACGTCGACCTGCCGCTCGCCGCGGCGCACTTCTTCTACTACGCCGGCTGGGCCGACAAGCTCGAGTACGCCTTCCCGAACCGGACGCCGCGGCCGCTCGGGGTCGCCGGCCAGATCATCCCGTGGAACTTCCCGCTGCTGATGCTCGCGTGGAAGCTCGCCCCGGCCCTCGCCGCCGGGAACACGGTCGTCCTGAAGCCGGCCGAGACGACGCCGCTCTCGGCGCTCGCCTTCTGCGACGTCCTCCGGCAGGCCGAGCTCCCGCCCGGCGTCGTCAACATCGTCACCGGCGACGGGCAGACCGGGGCGGCGCTCGTCGAGTCGGCCGTCGACAAGATCGCCTTTACCGGCTCGACGGAGGTCGGCAAGGAGATCCAGCGCCGGCTCGCCGGAACCGGCAAGAAGCTGACGCTCGAGCTCGGCGGCAAGGCGGCCAACATCGTCTTCGACGACGCCGCCCTCGACCAGGCCGTCGAGGGGATCGTCAACGGCATCTACTTCAACCAGGGCCATGTCTGCTGCGCAGGCTCCCGGCTCTTCGTCCAGGAGTCGATCGCCGGCCCGGCGGTCGACAAGCTGAAGCAGCGGATGGCGACCCTGCGGGTCGGCGATCCGCTCGACAAGAACACCGACGTCGGCGCGATCAACTCGCGCGCGCAGCTCGAGCGGATCGAGGAGCTCGTCGCCTCGGGCAGCGCCGAGGGGGCCGAGATCTACCAGCCGCCCTGCCGGCTGCCGGAGAAGGGCTACTGGTTCGCGCCGACCGTGTTCACGAACGTCGCGCAGAGCTACCGGATCGCGCAGGAGGAGATCTTCGGCCCCGTCCTCTCGGTGCTGACCTTCCGGACGCCCGAGGAGGCGGTCGAGAAGGCCAACAACACCCCGTACGGCCTCTCGGCCGGCGTCTGGACGGAGAAGGGGTCGCGGATCCTCTGGATGGCCGAGCGGCTGCGGGCCGGCGTCGTCTGGGCGAACACCTTCAACCGCTTCGACCCGGCGAGCCCGTTCGGCGGCTACAAGGAATCGGGCTTCGGCCGCGAGGGCGGCCGGCACGGGCTCGAGCCCTACCTCGCCTTCGACGCGTGATGGCCCGCCTGCCGGTCAGGAAGACCTACAAGCTCTTCATCGGCGGCGCCTTCCCCCGCTCGGAGTCGGGACGGACCTACGAGGCGCAGGGCCAGAACGTCGCCCTCGCCTCCCGCAAGGACGCGCGGGACGCCGTCTCCGCCGCCCGCGCCGCGCAGCCGGCCTGGGCGGGTGCGACGGCCTACAACCGCGGCCAGGTGCTCTACCGGGCCGCCGAGATGATGGAGGCGCGCGCGGCCGAGCTCGCCGAGGTCTGCTCGGGCCGCGACGAGGTCGAGCGGTCGATCGACCGCGTCGTCTGGTACGCCGGGTTCGCCGACAAGCTGGCGCAGGTGCTCGGCTCGGCAAACGCGGTCGCGGGGCCGTACTTCAACTTCACCGTTCCCGAGCCGACCGGTGTCGTCGCGATCGTCGCGCCCGAGGAGCCGCCGCTGCTCGGGCTCGTCTCGCGGATCGCCCCGGCGCTCGTCGGCGGCAACGCGGTCGTCGCCGTCGCCTCGGAGGCCAGCCCGCTGGCGGCGATCGAGCTCGCCGAGGCGCTCGCGACCAGCGACCTGCCCGGCGGGGCGGTCAACCTGCTGAGCGGCCGCCGCGCCGAGCTGGCGCCGTGGCTTGCCTCCCACCTGGACGTGAACGCGATCGACCTGACCGGCGCCGACGGCCTGCGCGCCGACCTCGAGCGGGCCGCGGCCGACAACGTCAAGCGCGTCATCGTCGGCGCGCCCGACGGCCAGAGCCTCTACGAGATCTCGGCGTTCCTCGAGCTGAAGACCGTCTGGCACCCGATCGGCGTCTAGCGCTTGCAGGTCGAGATCCTCGGCTCGGGCGGTGCGGTGACGATCCCGCGGCCCGGGTGCGGCTGCCGCGTCTGCGTCGAGGCGCGGGCGCGCGGCTTCCCCTACGAGCGCACGGGGCCGAGCGTCTTCGTCCACGGCGCCGACGTGCTGATCGACACGCCCGAGGAGTCCAAGCAGCAGCTGAACCGCTCGGCGGTCACCCGCATCGCCGCCGGCCTCTACTCCCACTGGCACCCGGACCACACCGCCGGCCGCCGGGTCTGGGAGGCGCGCAACTTCGACTTCCGCTCCTGGCCTCCCCGCTTCGAGACGACGCCGATCTACGTGCCCGAGCGGGTCTGGGCCGACTTCGAGGCTCACTACGGCCTCGCCGACCAGTTCCGCTTCCTCGAGCGGCAGGGCACGGTCCGGATCGAGCTCGTCGCCGCGAACGCGTCGTTCCAGCTCGGCGGCACCCGCGTCACGGCGATCCCCCTCGCCGCCGAGAACGCGCACGCCTTTCTGCTCGAGGGGGAGGGCAAGCGCGTCCTCGTCGCCATGGACGAGACGCACGGCTGGGAGCCGCCCGCGCTCGGGCCGCTCGACCTCGCCGTCCTCCCGATCGGCGTCTTCGAGCGCCACCCCTTCAGCGGCGAGCGCCTGATCCCGGAGGAGTTCTGTCGGCCGCCGGTCAAGAAGACCCGCTACGCCCAGGCGCTCGAGCTCGCACGCGCGCTCGCGCCGCGGCGGGTCGTGCTCTCACACGTCGAGGAGATGGACCGCCTCTCCCACGACGAGCTCGTCCGCCTGGGCGAGACAGACGGCTTCGAGCCGGCGTTCGACGGCATGCTCGTCGAGGCCTGAGCGGGCCCGCGGCGGTTGCCGCCGGGGCCGCCGCGAGACGACGACCGCAGCCCCATCCCGTCTACCATGACGAGCGCGTGAAGGCGCTCCTCGCATCGGCCTGGCTCCTCGCCGCGCTCGGATTGCTCGTGGCGGGCTGCGGCGGCAGCGCGAAGAGCGGCGCCGGGACGACGACCTCGTCGCGCGCCAGTTACTACGCGGGTTTCGACCCGCCGGTGCCGCTGAAGGCGACCTGCGCCCACCCGATCGGTTGGCAGCGGCTCGCCGACCGGATCGGCGCCGATGTCTACTGCCCGGGCTGGCTGCCCGACCCGCTCACCTCGCAGATCGGCGGACAGTGGAACAACATCAACGTCGTCAGCAAGGACCGCAGCTACCTCGAGAGCTTCGTCTGGCAGGACACCGACACGCCGGGGATCAGCGGCGAGTTCCACATCAACCTGCGCGGCTACCCGGGGCGGACGAAGATCCCGACCTGCCTCGGCGGCCTCAACCTGACGACCCCGGTTCCCTGCTTCGCGAGCCCCAACGGTCACGTGACCGAGGGCGGGATCAGGGCGACGCTCTACACGGTGAACCAGGACGCGGACACCTGGCACCTGCTGCTCCTCTGGCGTCACAAGGGCGGCCTCTACACGGTCTCCGAGCACCTCGCGCCACCGCTCGACTACCACAAGGTGGTCGAGTACCTGAAGGTCGAGCTGGCCTCGCTCGTGCTGATCGCGCCGTCCTCGTCGACGTGAGCCCGACCCGCCGCCAGGTGCTCGCGGGCGCCGCGGCCGGGGCGCTCGGCGCGGCCGGCGCCTACGAGCTGCTCGATCGCCTCGCGGCCGCCCCGCCGGCGCGGCCCGCCGTCGCGAACCCCGAGCTGCCCGAGCAGCATCTGCTCCAGGGCGTCCGGATCGTCGACCAGGAGGGCGTCGAGGTGATCGTGCCGCCGCTCCACCACGAGGTGCTGACCGCGAAGCTCGACCTCGTCCCGCGCGACCTGAAGGGCGCCCAGGCGACGCTCGAGCAGCTCCTCGCCGGGCTCGATGCCGACTACCCGTCGACCCCGGCCGGGCTCGGCGTCACCGTCGCCTGGGGCCTGCCGTACTTCCGGCGCCTCGTCCCGGACGCGGCCGGGCGCAACCTGCCGTTCGACCGGCGCGCCGGCAAGCCGGCCCTGCTCGACGCGCGCACGTTTCCGAGCGACGCCGACGCGACCGTGCTCGAGGCGAACGACCTCGCGATCCTGCTGCGCAGCGACCAGCGCGCGCACATCGACGACGCGCTCGACCGCCTCCGCTCGAGCGGGCTCCTGCGGCTCACGAGCCTGCGGCGCGGTTTCGCGGGCGGCGCCTTCGACGGCGGCAAGTCGCTGCCGCGCGAGATGGCCCGCGCCGCCAACGTGCCCGGCGCCGACCTGATCCCCGAGGGGGCCGAGCTCTTCCTCGGCTTCACCTCGACCCAGAAGGCGGCCTTCGGGCCGGGGAAGATCGCGAACTTCGAGACGCTCGGCTTCGTCGACCTCCGTGACGGCGGCTACTTCCGCGAGGGGACGCACCTGCACCTGAGCCACGTCGCCGAGGACCTCGAGGCGTGGTACATCAACTTCACCTTCGACGAGCGGGTCTCGACCGCGTTCCGCCCGAACCTCGACGTCCCCGCGGGCAGGCAGGTCGTGGCGCAGGGCCCGGAGCAGGCGCAGACGGTCGAGGACGTCCGGCGCACGTTCCACTCGACCGGGCGCATCGGCCACAGCGCCTCGATCCAGACGACCTCGCGCCTCGCGACCGACATCCTCGCCGCCGACGGCACGCGCTACCCGCGGGGCACCGCCGTCCCGATCCGCGCCGACTTCAACACGCTCGACAACCCGTTCCTCTTCTCCGACGCGCCCGGCGTGATCCAGCCGGGGCCGATGGCGGGCATCCACTTCCTCGTCTTCAACCCCTCGAGCGACGACTTCGACCGCAACCGGCTCGCGATGGACGGCGTCCTCCCCGGCGGTGACCTCTACCTGAAGCCCGGCAGCCGGGCCCAGGGCTTCAATGCCGTCCTGACGACGACCCACCGGCAGAACTTCCTCGTCCCGCCCCGCCGCCACCGCAGCTTCCCGCTCGCCGAGCTCTGACCACGGCGTTCGGGCCGTCGCCCCTAGCTGCGGCGGCCGAAGATCGAGAGGAAGAAGAGGAAGACGTTCAGGATGTCGAGGAAGATCGACGCCGCGAGCAGCGGCGCCGTCCTGATGTCCTTCGTCCGCCGGAGCCGCTGGAAGTCGAACATCGTGAAGCCGGCGAAGATCGCGAGACCGAGCACGGCGTAGATCAGCGACCCGTTCGGGATGTTGACGAAGATCGTCACGATCCCGAACACGATCAGGGCGAGCAGCGCCCAGAAGCAGATGCGGGCGAGCGAGCTGAGGTCGCGCCGGGTCGCGTAGCCGAACGCGCCGAAGCCGGCGATGAAGAGCGCCGTCGCCGCGCCTGCCTGCCAGAGGGCCTGCGGGTTGCTCGAGGCGTAGTAGGCCAGGGTCGGGGCCATCGCGAGCCCGATCAGCACCCCGAAGGCGAAGAGGAGGAAGATCGCGAGCTGCTCGGAGCGCCGCACCGCGAAGTTCATCCCGATCAGACACGCGAAGCCGGCGATGAACCAGAGCCAGCCGGCCTGGTAGGACATGTTCCGGCCGAGGTAGGCGCCGAGTGCGAAGAGTGCCGCGGTGACCGCGACGAGCCCCATCGTCTGGGCGAAGAGGGTGCGGGTCTCGTCGCGGGTCGGCGCCGCCGCGTAGGTCGTCTCGGGGACGCTCATCGACCGCGAGCGTAGCGAACCGCCGGAGCCGAGGCGGCCCGGCCTCGGGGTGCGGCGTAGAATGGCTGGCCGTCGCGGCGGTGGCGGAATCGGTAGACGCGGTGGCCTCAAAAGCCATTGTCCTTCGGGGCATGTGGGTTCGAGTCCCACCCGCCGCATGCCCACCCGGCGCCCGGCCGGCGCCGGCGTCGGCGCGATTTAACGCTTCCGCAACGGGTGCCGCTTGAAAAACGCGCGCTCGCTGCGGATACTCCCGTGCTCGTGACCGCTGAGGCAAGGCCGCTTCCCCGCCGCACCCGTCGTGCCATCAGCCCGGTGTCGCTGATCGGGCTCGCGCTGGTCGCGCTCGGGGTCGTCTGGCTGGTCGTCAACCTCGTCAAGGCGCCGGCCGTCTTCTTCGAGGCCTTCCTGATCGGGATCACGAACGGCTGCATCTACGCCCTGGTCGCGCTCGGCTACACCCTCGTCTACGGGATCCTCGAGCTGATCAACTTCGCCAACGGCGACGTCTTCATGCTCGGCGGCATGTTCGCCTTCACCTTCGCGACCGCCTTCGGGATCGAGGCGGGCGCGGCCGACCTCTGGCCGCTCGTGATCGTGATCCTGCTGCTCTGCATGCTCTGCTGCGCGGTGATCAACGCCTCGATCGAGATCGTCGCCTACCGGCCGCTCCGGCACGCGCCCCGGATCGCGCCGCTGATCACGGCGATCGGGATGAGCTTCATCCTGCAGACGGTCGCGCTGATCTGGCAGGGCGCGAACCCCGTCACGTTCCCGAGCGTGCTGCCGGTCAAGCCGCTGACGACGATCCGCGGCGTCCAGGTCTACTGGACGACCCCGATCGTCGTCCTCGTCACGATCCCGGTCCTGGTCGGGCTCCTCTACCTCGTCCAGCAGACGAAGCAGGGGAAGGCGATGCGCGCGACCGCGCAGGATCGCGACGCGAGCGCGATCATGGGCATCAACGTCAACCGGACGATCTCGTTCACCTTCATCCTCGCCGGGGGCTCGCCGGCGCCGCCGGACTCGTCTTCGCGCTCTCGCAGACCGAGGTCCGCTTCGACACCGGCTTCACGATCGGGCTGATCGCCTTCACCTCGGCCGTGCTCGGCGGCATCGGCAACCTCACCGGCGCCGTGCTCGGCGCGGTCCTGATCGGACTGATCCAGGCGTTCAACGAGGCGCTCAACTGGCACGCGCCGGGCTCGACCTGGACCGAGTCGATCGTCTTCACGATCCTGATCCTGATCCTCGTCTTCCGCCCCCAGGGCCTGCTCGGCGAACAGACGCCCGAGGGGGGCTAGCCGGTGAGCGCCGCCGGCCAGCCCGGCTTTCGCAGCCGGATGCGGTCGCAGTGGCGGGAGCGCTCGGAGCACGAGCGGCTCGCGGCGACGATCGCGATCCAGTTCCTCGTCGTCCTCTTCTGCTGGTCGATCGACCACCCGCTCGGCTACGGGGTCGCGGTCGTCTTCACCGTGCTCTGGTTGCGCAAGCTGCCGCCGCTTCCCTGGCGGCTGCTCGTCGAGGCTGTCCTGGTCGCGATCTTCGCGATCGGCTGGCTCGCCGGGGTGACCCCGGGCTCGATCCCGCTCGTCTTCCTCGTCGCGTTCGCCCTGACCTGGATCCCGGCGCGCCAGCGGCGCTGGGCGCTGCCGCTCGCCGCCGTGCTGATCGCGGTCGCCTATCCCTTCGTCGCCGCCCGCCTGTTCACGATCCCGTTCTTCGGCGCCTTCCCCGATGTCGCCTCGGGAACGAGCACCTACATGATGGTCTTCATGATGATGGCCGTCGGCCTGAACATCGTCGTCGGCTACGCGGGGCTGCTCGACCTCGGCTACGTCGCCTTCTACGCGATCGGGGCCTACGTGATGGGCTGGTTTGCCTCCTCGCAGTTCCAGGGCGGCCAAGTGCAGCAACCCGCACTACTCGACCGCGAACTGCCCGGGTCAGCTCGTCCCGGCCCGGAACTTCGTCTTCGGCGGCGTGGGCCTGACCCCCGGCACCGGCGGCATCCACCTCTCGATCTTCCTCGTGCTGATCATCGCCGGGATCGTCACCGGCCTCTTCGGCATCCTGATCGGCCTGCCGACGCTGCGGCTGCGCGGCGACTACCTGGCGATCGTCACGCTCGGGTTCGGCGAGATCCTGCCGCAGGTGGCGCGGAACGGCACCAGCATCGGCGGCTTCAACGTCACCAACGGCGCGATCGGGATCACCCCGATCGACCAGCCCGGCTTCGGCAGCCACCTCTCCCGGCTGACGAGCGGCGTCCTGCCGGCGAACTTCCTCACCTGCTGCAAGGCGACGCTGTTCCACCACCAGATCAGCGGCGCCGACCTCTTCTACTGGTTCGCGATCCTGCTGCTCGTGTTCACCGTCTTCTGCTCGCTGCGCCTGCGCGATTCGCGCCTCGGCCGCGCCTGGATCGCGATCCGCGAGGACGAGACGGCGGCGGCGGCGATGGGGATCCCGCTGATGCGGACGAAGACGTGGGCCTATGCGGGCGGCGCCTTCTTCGGCGGCGTCGCCGGCGCCTACTACGCCTCGGTGAAAGACAGCGTCACCAGCGACGACTTCTACTTCAACATCTCGGTCTTCATCCTCTGCATGGTCATCCTCGGCGGCATGGGCAACGTCTGGGGTGTCCTCGTCGGGGCGGCCTTCCTCGCCTACCTGAACAAGGAGGGTCTCGGCGACATCGGCGCCTGGCTCGACGCGCACATCAACATCTTCGGGTACCGCCCGAACATCGACGTGCCGCTGTACGAGTCGGGCATCTACGGCGTCATCATCGTGGTGGTGATGCTCGTCCGACCCGAGGGCCTGATCCCGTCGCGACGCCGTGCCCGGGAGCTGCACGAGACGGATCCGCACGACGTCCCGCTCTACGACGTCAGGCACGAGGGCGCCTGATGGACGGGGAGAACATCATCGTCGCCGAGCAGCTCCGCAAGGAGTTCGGCGGCCTCGTCGCCGTCAACGACGTCGACTTCGTCGTCCCGCGCGGCAAGGTCGTCTCGCTGATCGGGCCGAACGGCGCCGGCAAGACGACGTTCTTCAACATGCTCACCGGCGTCTACAAGCCGACGGCGGGCCGCGTCACCTTCCTCGGCGAGGACGTGACCGGCAAGCCGCCGCACGCGATCACCGCCCGCGGCGTCGGCCGGACCTTCCAGAACATCCGCCTCTTCCCGAACATGACCATGCTCGAGAACGTGCTCGTCGGGATGCACTCGCGGCTGAAGGCGAACATGTTCACCGCGATCCTGCGCACGCGGGGGGTCAAGTCCGAGGAGGCGGAGGCCCGCGCCAAGGCGCGCGAGCTGCTCCGCTTCGCCGGCCTGCGCCAGCACGAGGACGAGGCCGCCGGGGGGCTCCCCTACGGCGACCAGCGCCGGCTCGAGGTGGCCCGCGCGCTCGCGACCGACCCGCAGCTCCTCCTGCTCGACGAGCCGACCGCCGGGATGAACCCGAACGAGTCGGCCGAGTTCACCACCTTCGTCCGCCGGCTCCGGGACGAGACCAAGCTGACCGTGCTGATGATCGAGCACGACATGCGGGTCGTCATGGGTATCTCCGACCGCGTCTCGGTGCTCGACTACGGTGAGAAGATCGCCGAGGGCAGCCCGAAGGAGGTGCAGGCCGACGAGCGGGTGATCGAGGCCTACCTCGGCAAGGCGGCCGTCGAGGACATGAAGCGGCAGGGGCTCTCGTGAGCGAGGCCGCCGTCGCGAGCCCGGGTGCGGCCAACGGCGACCTGATCCTGGAGCTGCGGGACATCCACACCTACTACGGGGCGATCCACGCGCTCAAGGGCGTCTCGCTGGAGGTGCGGCGCGGCGAGGTCGTGACGCTGCTCGGCGCGAACGGCGCCGGCAAGTCGACGACGCTCCGCTCGATCAACGGGCTGCAGCGGCCCCGCACGGGGTCGATCTTCTTCGACGGGCGCGACATCACGCAGGCGCCGCCGCACGAGATCGTCAAGGGCGGCATCGCCCAGTCGCCCGAGGGCCGGCGCCTCTTCCCGCGCATGACGGTGACCGAGAACCTCGAGATGGGTGCCTTCCAGCGCTCCGACAAGGCCGCGATCAAGCAGGACATGGAGCACGTCTTCGAGCTGTTCCCGCGCCTGCGCGAGCGCCGCTCCCAGAAGGCGGGGACGATGTCGGGCGGCGAGCAGCAGATGTGCGCGATGGGGCGGGCGCTGATGGCGCGCCCGACGCTGCTGCTGCTGGACGAGCCCTCGCTCGGCCTGGCGCCGATCTTCGTCGAGCGGATCTTCGAGATCGTCAAGACGATCAACGAGGAGGGCACCTCGATCCTGCTCGTCGAGCAGAACGCCCTGATGGCGCTCGACCACGCGAGCCGCGGCTACGTGATGGAGACCGGCAGGATCGCGCTCGCCGACTCGGCCGAGGCGCTGAAGACGAACGAGCAGGTCCGTAAGACCTACCTCGGCGAGACGTAGGCCCCCTCGGCGCGCCTCGTCGGGCGACCGCCGTCGGGCCTCCCGCCGCCGACGGCCGGCGAGGCGTCCGTCGCTCACCCGACGACGAGCGGGAAGTAGGGCGGCGAGAGCAGGAAGCCGATCCGCTCGGCGCCGCGCCCGCGGGCCATCGCGAGCGCCGCCCCGACGCTGTGAACCGGGACGAAGCCGAGCTGGCGGGCGGCGTGGGCATCACGGCAGCCCGCGACGAGGACGGGGCCGAGCCGACTGAGGGCGGCGTCGCAGGCGCTCCAGGAGACGAACGGCTCGAGCGGGTGCAGGGCGAGCCCGCCGCGGTAGTCGGCGATCGCGCGCTCGTCGGCGAGCGCCGAGCGCTCCGCCTCGCGGAGGGCGTCGCTGTCGCGGGCCGTGCGCGGATCGGCGAAGAGGGCCCGGTAGGGGGTTTGCACGGGCGCCGGGAAGCGGCGCTGGAAGTCGTGCAGCAGGATTGCCGTGCCGCCCGGAATCACCGGGAACGCGTTGCGCCAGAGCCGCAGCGCCAGCCCGAGGCCGAGGAAGGCCGCCGAGACCGGGTTCGGCGCCCCGCGCGGCTGGAACGGCGTCGTCGGCGGGATCCCGATCACGATCGCGTCGAGCGGCTCGGCGAGCGCGGCCGCCTTGAACTCGATCGAGCGCAGGAGCGCCTCGCTGTGGGCGGCCGACGGGGTGCCGCCGAGCACCGCCGCCGCCGAGAGCTCGCGCGGCACGTGCTCGATGATGCGGCCCCGCACCCCGGCCGGAAGCAGGCCGAGGCCGCGCCGGAGCTTCGACCGTGCCAGCCGCTCCAGGCTCTGCTCGGCGTAGGGGTACCCGCCGAAGACGTGCGGGAGGTTGAGGACGAGCGAGATCGCCGTAGACGGGCTGCCGCTCGGCGAGCCTCCGCTCGAGCTCGACGGCGAGCGACCAGCCGCGCGAGGAGGAGGTCTCGAGCAGCGAGGTCGCGCCCGAGGCGCGCAGCACCTCGCGCGAGCACGCGCGCACGAGCGCCGAGGGGCCGCCGTGCAGGACGGTCTCTGCCGCCGTGATCGTGACGACGAGATCGGTCTCGACGAGCGCGGGGGAGAGGCGGAGCGGGAGCCCGGCGAGCGGCTCGAGCGTGACGAGCTCCTCGCTCTCGACGTCGTGGACGATCAGCCGGCCGCGGAAGCGCCGGCGGAACTCGGGCGGCACAAGCAGCCCGATCTCGCGCGGCGAGGGGCGGCGGCCGAGCCCGCTCGCGACGAGGATCGTCACGTGGGCGACGCCGAGCCGGTCGAGCTCGTCGACGGTCGCGGCGATCGCCTCCTGGCGCGGGTCGGGGGAGCCTGACGGGATCGGCAGGTTCGGGAGCTCGATCACCACCGTCGCCGTCCCGCCGGGTGTGACGAGCGAGGGGAGCGGCGGGCCGGCGAGGGGGAAGTGGAGCGCCTCGCGGGTCGCGGCGGCGACGCCGTCGACGAGCTCGGTCGGCGCCGGCGGACGCAGCACCACCCCGCCCGCCGGCACGTCGACCACCGCGACCCGCGTCCCCGCCAGCAGCGGAATGCGGGTCACGTCGTCGGCGCGGGCCGGGGTAGCATCGATCGCCTAGTGTGTCCGAAGACGCTGACGGGAGAGGAGCTCGAGCTCGACGACGCTCCCGCCCGGGACTGCGACCTCTTCCTCGTCGACGGCAACAACCTCGCCTACCGCGCCTTCTTCGCGCTGCCCGAGGAGCTCGCGACCTCGGACGGTGTCCCGACCGGCGCGCTGCTCGGCTTCACGAACATGCTCTTCAAGCTCCTCGCCGACTACCGGCCGAAGGCGGTCGCGGTCGCCTGGGACTCGCGGCCGGTCCACCGGGCCGAGCTCGCCGAGGCGGGCGACGTCGTCTACAAGGAGGGGCGCCGGCCGATGCCCGACCTCCTGCGCGAGCAGTTCCCGAGCTTCCGGCCGCTCGTCGAGGCCTTCGGCTACCGCAACCTCGAGTTCGAGGGCTGGGAGGCCGACGACGTGATCGCGACGCTTGCGACCCGCGCCGACGCCGCCGGGCTCCGGACCTGCGTCGTCTCGACCGACCGCGATGCCTTCCAGCTCTGCTCGGAGAACGTCTGCCTGATGATGACGCCGCGCGGCGTCGCCGACGTCCAGGTCTACACGCCCGAGCGGGTCGAGGCCCGCTACGGCGTCCGGCCCGACCAGGTGCCGGACTTCATCGGCCTGAAGGGCGATACCTCGGACAACATTCCCGGCGTCCCCGGGATCGGCGACAAGACCGCGGGCGAGCTGATCGGCCGCTTCGGCTCGCTCGAGGCGGTGCTCGAGCACGCGGCCGAGCTGACGCCGGCGCGCGCCCGCGCGCTCGCCGAGCATGCCGACCAGGCACGCCTCTCGAAGGAGCTCGCGACGATGCGGCGGGACCTCGACCTCGACGTCGACCCGGGCGAGCTCGTGCTCTCGCCGCCGGACCGCTCGCAGCTGAAGGAGTTCTTCCGCCGCTTCGAGTTTCGCGGCCTGCTCTCCCGGCTCGACACCCTCGACGAGGCGCTGCCGGCGGCGGCGATCGAGGTCACCGGCGTGCCGGTGCCGTGGCGGGAGGGCGAGCTCGTGCTCGCAGGCCGCGTCGGCTTCGCCGCCGCCGGCGACCTCGCCGCCGTCGCGAGCGACGACGGCGTCCTCGTCGGCCCGCGCCCGGCCCGGCTCGACGGCGAGCTTGTTGTGCACGATGCAAAAACACTCGGTGTAAACGCGGCAGACGACACGCTGATCGCGGCCTATCTGATCGACCCCTCGCGCGCCGAGTACGAGCTCGCCGACCTCGGGGCCGAGTACGGGATCGAGCTCCTCCCCGAGCCGGCCGCCGGCGAGGAGACCGCCGCGCTCGTCGTCGCGGCCGAGCTGCCGCGCCGGCTCGCGCCGCCGATGCTGGCGCGGATCGAGGAGCGGGGCCTGACCTCGCTCTACCGCGAGATCGAGCTGCCGCTGACCCGCGTGCTCGCCGAGATGGAGCAGACCGGCGTCCGGATCGACACCTACCGGATGGGCGAGATCACCGCCCGGCTCGCCGAGCGGGTCGCCGAGCTCGAGGCGCTCGCCTACGAGCTCGCCGGTGAGGAGTTCATGCTCGGCTCGACCCAGCAGGTCGCGGCAGTCCTCTTCGAGCGGCTGAAGCTGACCGCCGGGCGCAAGGGCAAGACGGGATACTCGACCGACGCGAAGGTGCTCCGCTCGATCCGCGGCGAGCATGCGCTCGTCGCCGTGATCGAGGAGTGGCGCGAGCTCTCGAAGCTGATCAACACCTACCTCGGGCCGCTGCCGGCCCTGCTCGACGAGTCGACCGGTCGCCTGCACACGACGATCAACCAGACCGTCGCCGCCACCGGCCGGCTCTCGACGACGAACCCGAACCTGCAGTCGATCCCGATCCGCACCGAGCTCGGGCGCGAGATCCGCTCCGCCTTCGTCGCCGAGGAGGGCGCGAAGCTGCTCTCGGCCGACTACTCGCAGATCGAGCTGCGGATCCTCGCGCACCTCTCCGGCGAGCCGAAGCTCCGCGAGGCCTTCGCCCGCGGCGAGGACATCCACCGGACGACCGCGGCCGAGGTGCTCGGCAAGGACCCGGCGACGCTGACGACCGCGGAACGCTCGGTCGCGAAGATGATCAACTTCGGCATCGTCTACGGGATCTCGGCCTACGGCCTCTCCGAGAACCTCGAGATCCCGCGGGAGGAGGCGCAGGCCTACATCGACGCCTACCTCGCCCGCTTCCCGCACGTGCAGGACTTCATCGCCCGCACGATCGAGCAGGCGACCCGCGACGGCTACGCGACGACGCTGCTCGGCCGCCGGCGGGCCATCCCCGAGCTGAAGGCGGCCAACCGGATGACGCGCCAGTTCGGCGAGCGGGTCGCGGTCAACTTCCCGATGCAGGGCTCGAACGCCGACATCATCAAGGTGGCGATGATCCGGATCCACGACCGGCTGCGGGAGGAAGGGCGGGGCGCCCGGCTCGTTCTGCAGGTCCACGACGAGCTCCTGCTCGAGCTGCCGGAGGCCGAGGTGAAGGAGGTCCGTGAGCTCGTCCGGGCCGAGATGTGCGGCGCCTACCCGCTCGACCCGCCGCTCGCTGTCGACGTCGGCGTCGGCGACAACTGGGCCGACGCCAAGCGGTGAAAGCCACCCCGCCCCGCGAGCCTGTCAACGGATTGACGCCGGTCCGTCACCCGATCGACACCCCGAAGGACGGCTGCTCACACGTGCTCGCTATAGTTCACGGCCGTTTTGGCGAGTAGCGATTTGATCACGCAAGAGCCGGGTGTCTGGGTCGAAGGACCCGACGGATCGCTCATCCCCGACTACGAATCGACCTTCCCCGAGATCAACGAGGGCGAGGTCGTGCACGGCACCGTCGTCCGGGTCGACAAGGACGAGGTGCTCGTCGATATCGGCTACAAGTCGGAGGGCGTCATCCCCGTCGCGGAGCTCTCGATCCGCCGCTCGGTCAACCCCGCCGACGAGGTGTCGCTCGGGGACGAGATCGACGCGCTCGTGCTGACGAAGGAGGATGCCGAGGGACGGCTGATCCTCTCGAAGAAGCGCGCCCGCTTCGAGCTCGCCTGGAAGAACATCGAGCGCGCCGCCGAATCCGGCGAGCCGGTCGACGGGCGCGTGATCGAGGTCGTCAAGGGCGGCCTGATCCTCGACCTCGGTGTGCGCGGCTTCCTGCCGGCGTCGCTCGTCGACATCCGCCGCGTCCAGGACCTCGACGAGTTCCTCGGCCAGGAGCTCCGCTGCAAGGTGATCGAGCTCAACCGCTCGCGCAACAACGTCGTCCTCTCCCGGCGCGCCGTGCTCGAGGAGGAGCGCAAGGAGCAGCGCCAGCAGATCCTCGACCGGCTCCAGCCCGGCGCCGTCGTCGAGGGCCAGATCTCGAACATCGTCGACTTCGGCGCCTTCGTCGACCTCGACGGGATGGACGGCCTCATCCACATCTCGGAGCTCTCCTGGTCGCACGTCAACCATCCGTCCGAGATTCTCGAGATCGGCCAGACCGTGCAGGTGAAGGTGCTCGACATCGACCGCGACCGGCAGCGGATCTCGCTCGGTCTGAAGCAGACCCAGAACGACCCGTGGCAGCAGGTGCTCGAGAGCTACCACGAGAACGACGTCGTCGAGGGCCGGGTGACGAAGGTCGTCACCTTCGGCGCCTTCGTCGAGATCCTGCCCGGCGTCGAGGGGCTCGTCCACATCTCGGAGCTCGCCCAGCATCACGTCGAGAATCCGCGCGAGGTCGTCTCGCAGGGCCAGGCGGTCAACGTCAAGATCATCGAGATCGACGGCGAGCGCCGGCGGCTCTCGCTCTCGCTGAAGCGCGTCGAGCCCGACGACCCGGTCCAGCCGCGCGCCGACGGCGGCGAGTCCGTCCACCTCCATCCGAACCTCGATCTCTCCGACCGCGGCGGCAGCGACGACGAGAGCGCCGCCGCCGACCTCGCCGTCGTGCCCGGCAGCGACGAGCTGATCGAGCTCGAGGTCGCAGCCGACGAGGACGACGCCGAGCCGGACGGCGAGGATCTCGACGAGGCCGAAGCCGAGCTCGGGGCCGAAGCCGAGCTCGAGGACGAGGCCGAGACCGAGGTCGAGCTCGCGGCGGTGGCCGAGGCCGACGAGGAGGCAGAGCTCGAGGACGAGGCTGGGCTCGAGGACGACGTCGCGGCCGAGAGCGAGCTCGCGGCGGACCCCGGGGCCGAGGCCGTCGGCGAAGCCGCCGCGGCCACGGAAGACCCCGCCGAGGAGTGACCCGACCGGTCGCCGTCGCGATCACCGGCGGCATCGGAGCGGGGAAGAGCGAGGCGCTCGCAGCCTTCAGGCGGAGCGGAGCGGCGACGGTCTCGAGCGACGAGATCGTCCACGAGTTGCTCCTTCGCGACGACGTGCGCGAGGTCGTCAGGCAGCGGTTCGGCAACGGGGTCGTCAACCCCGCCGATGGCCACCTCGACCGCGGCGCGATCGCGAGCGTCGTCTTCGCCGACCGCGAGGCCCTCGAGTGGCTCGAGGCGCTGCTGCACCCGCTCGTCGCCGCCGAGTACCTCACCTGGCGCGAGCAGCTCGCCGGCCTGCC
This sequence comes from uncultured Actinomycetota bacterium, assembly GCA_963765345.1. Taxonomy (GTDB): domain Bacteria; phylum Actinomycetota; class Thermoleophilia; order Gaiellales; family Gaiellaceae; genus PALSA-600. The sequence continues at coordinate 143,007 of CAVXWI010000003.1, read as the reverse complement.
GGAGCCGCCACGCGTCTGTGTCACCGAGGTACCGCTCCTCTACGAGACGGGCGCCGAGGGACGGTTCGACCGGGTCGTCGTGATCACGGCCCCGGAGGCGGTGCGGCACGGCCGCTCGCAGCTCGCCGCCGACAACCGTGAGCTGCGACTCCTGCCCGACGCCGACAAGGTGGCGCGGGCCGACTACAGCTACGTCAACACCGGCTCGCTCGCCGAGCTGGAGGGGTTCGTCAGGTCGGTGATGGACGATTTGACGGGATGAAGCGCCTCGCCCTCGCCGCCGTCGTCTGCCTGCTCGCGCTTGCCGGCGTGGCGGTCTACGTCTTCGAGACGGGCCCGGTCTGGTTCCAGCGGCTCCGCTACCCGCTCCACTACCAGGCGATCGTGCGCGCCCGAGCCCGCGCCGAGGGGATCGACCCGGCGCTGCTCGCGGCCGTCATCTACCAGGAGTCGAGGTTCCGGCCGACCGCGGTCTCCTCCGCCGGCGCGATCGGGCTGATGCAGCTGACCCCCTCGACCGCGAAGGGCATCGCCCTGCGCACCGGCGGGACGGCGTTCCAGGTCAGCGACCTGACGAACCCGACGATCAACATCCGCTACGGCAGCTGGTACCTGCACGACCTCTTCTCGAAGTACCGCTCGCTCAGCCTCGCGCTCGCCGCCTACAACGCGGGTCAGGGCAACGTCGACCGCTGGCTCGCCGCGGGTGAGGGGATCCAGTTCCCGCAGACCCGCGCGTACGTGACGCGGGTCGAGGAGCTCGAGCAGGTCTACCGCGACGCCTGGCACAGCCAGCTCTACCCCAGCCCGTGATGGCGTTCGACCCCGTCCTCGAGCTCGCGGAGAACGCGAACACCTATACGCCGCTCGGCGCCGACGCCCAGCGCATCGTCACCGATCGCTACGTGCTCTGGACCGGGGCCGGTGCCGGGCCGGCCTGGAACGTGGCGCAGCGCTTCCGCTTCCGTCCCGACGAGCTCGCGGCGGTGCGGAGCGAGATCCACGTGCACGTCGGCAAGCGCGGCCGCAGCGCCTGCTCGTGGGAGGTCGGCTCGTCGGCGAAGCCCACCGACCTCGTCGAGCTGCCTGCTCGCGCTCGGGCTCGTCGACGACGACGATCCGCTCGTGGTCGGGATGGCGCTGACCGGTCCGCCGGCGAGCCCCAGCACCGACCGGGATCGCCGTTCGGCGCGCCGCGAGCGATGCCGATGAGCTCGTCGCGGCGCAGATCGCGGCGACGGCGTTCGGGGGCGAGGTCGTCCCGAGGCGGTTTCTCCCGATCTCGCCGGTCGTCACGTACCTCGCCTCGATCGACGGCCGGCCCGTCGGGCGCGCGACCGGCGCCTTCTCGGCCTACGGGGTGACGCTCTTCGGCGGCGCGACCCTGCCCGCGGCGCGCGGGCTCGGCGTCTACCGGGCGCTCGTCCACGCCCGCCTGGAGGACGCTGCGGCGCGGGGCACACCGGTCGCGGTCACGCAGGCGGGCCGGGAGTCGCGGCCGATCCTGGAGCGGCTCGGGTTCCGGGAGGTCTGCCGGATCCGGATCCTGATCGACGACTTCGGTCGCGGCTAACGGGTCAGGCAGACTGGCCCCGTGCGCGTCTCGGCGAAGGCGGACTACGCGGTCAGGGCGATGGTCGAGCTCGCGGCGGCCGGCGAGGGTCCGGTCAAGGGCGAGCGGATCGCCCAGGCCCAGGAGATCCCCGTCAACTTCCTCGAGAACATCATGGCCGACCTCCGCAACGCCGGGCTGGCGCGCAGCCGCCGCGGGGTCGACGGCGGCTACTGGCTCGGCCGCCCGGCGGAGGAGATCACCCTCGCCGACGTGATCCGCGCCGTCGACGGACCGCTCGCAGCCATTCGCGGTGTCCGGCCGGAGGCGATCACCTACAGCGGCTCCGCCGAGCCGCTGACCGAGGTGTGGATCGCCGTCCGGGCGAGCCTGCGCCGCGTGCTCGAGGCCGTCAGCCTGGCCGCCATCGTCCGGGGAGAGCTGCCGGCCGAGATCCAGGCGCTCACGGCGGTCCGCGAGGCCTGGCTCTCGCACTGACGCCGGGCCCGTCGGCGCGGACAGGCGGTCTGCTGGTCGGCAGCCGGGTTACACTGGAATACGCGATGCCGCTGACAGCCGCCATAAGCAGCAAGCTCGAGTCGTGGGTTGCGTTCCTGCGCGCCCACTCGGCGATCACGCGCCAGCTGAACGCGGACCTGCTGGCCGTGCACGGGCTGACGCTCAACGACTACGAGGTCCTGCTCATGCTCTCGCGGGCCGAGGGCTGGCGGATGCGCCGCGTCGACCTCGCCGAGACGGTCGTGCTGACCGCGTCCGGGATCACGCGGCTCCTCGACGGCCTCGAACGGGCCGGCTACGTCGAGAAGGACGCCTGCCCGACCGATCTCCGCGTCTCCTACGCCAAGCTGACGGTGGCCGGCCACGAGAAGCTGCGAGAGGCGGCGGTCACGCACCTGCGCGGCGTCGAGGAGCTCTTCGTCGGGCGCTTCTCCGCCGGCGAGCTCGACGCGCTGAGCGAGCTGCTCGGGCGGCTGCCGGTTCGCGGCAAGGACTGCGCGTGCGACACGGGCGAGCTGGCCTGTGGCTAACCCGCGCGGCCCGCGGCCCGTCTACTGGAAGCCGAGCCCGTCGACTCGCGTCATGCGCGAGCGCGCGTTCGCGAACCGCCAGCTGGAGCGCGAGCGGGTCCTCCGCGCCACCGCCGGGCCGTCGCTGCTCGCGCGGCTCCGGGCGCGCTTCCGTCGCGGCTAGCCGAAGAACGTCTTCGCGACCTCGTACCAGGAGTCCGGTACGAGCTTCAGCTCGGCGGTCGCCTCGGTCAGCGGCACCGAGACGACGTCGTCGCCGTGGAGAGCGGCCATCTGCCCCCAGTTGCCGGCGAGGACGAGGTCGGCCGCCTCGAGGCCGAAGCGGAGCCCGAGGACCCGGTCGCGCGGGGTGGGGGAGCCGCCGCGCTGGATGTAGCCGAGCACCGTCGCGCGAGCCTGCATCCCCGTCCGGCTCTCGATCGCCTCGGCGACCGTCTCGCCGACGTTGCGGTTCTCGACGCGGACGTGGCCGAAGTCGTCGACCTCGCCCTCGTCGCTGACGCCCGGGAGCTCCGCGCCCTCGCTCGCGACGATCACCGAGAAGTTCTTGCCGCGGGCGCGGCGCCGCTCGACGGCCGCGGCGACGTCGTCGTAGACGACCGGCTGCTCGGGGATCAGGTGTAGTCGGCGCCGCCGGCGATCCCGCTCATCAGGGCGATCCAGCCGGCGTGGCGGCCCATCGTCTCGACGACGATGATCCGGTTGTGCGACTCGGCCGTCGAGTGCACCCGGTCGATCGCCTCGGTGGCGACGGAGACGGCGGTGTCGAAGCCGAAGGTGTAGTCGGTCCCGTTGAGGTCGTTGTCGATCGTCTTCGGGACGCCGACGACCGGCAGGCCGTCCTCGGCGAAGAGCTTCGCCGCGACGCCGAGGGTGTCCTCGCCGCCGATCGCGACGAGCGCGTCGAGCTGCTCGAAGGTCTTGCGAACGCCCTCGACGCCGCCCTCGAGCTTGTGCGGGTTCGTCCGCGAGGTGCCGATGATCGTGCCGCCGACGTGCAGGATCCCCGAGATCTCGTCGAACCCGAGCGGCTTCAGGTTCCCGTCGATCATCCCCCGCCAGCCGTTCAGCACGCCCACGGTCTCGTGGCCGTCCTCCCAGAGCCGCCGGCAGACCGCCCGGATGACCGGGTTGAGCCCGGGGCAGTCGCCGCCGCCTGTGAGCATCCCGATCCGCATCGCGGCGCGAGTCTAGCCACGACGGCGGCCCGGCAGAACCGGAACTGTCGGCTCAGCTGAGGATGTTGACCGCCCGCGCCGCGACGAGGAGCAGCGTCAGCAGCGAGATCGTCGACTCGACCAGCATCAGCTCCTTCGCCGTGCGCGTCAGCGGCATCGTGTCGGTCGGACTGAAGGCGCTCGAATTCGTGAACGAGACGTAGAAGTAGTCGGCGAAGCGCGGGCGCCAAGCGGGCTTCGCCACCTCCGGGTCGGTCATCTGGATGAAGGCGAAGTCGCGCGGCGCCTCCGGGTCGCGCAGCCGTGCCGGCGGCCCGCCGCCGTCGAGCTCCCAGAACCAGAGCGCGAAGGCGATCACGTTCGTCCACCAGATCTGGGCGCCGCCGAGCAGGAGCTGGCGGCCGTGCACGGCCGGGCCGCCGACGAGCAGGTAGTGGATCAGGAACACGAGCGCGGTCACGTTCGCGAGCGAGACGACCGCCGTCAGCGCGATCGCGAGCGCCCGGCGCCGGCCGGACTCGTAGACGTGGCGATGCGGTGCGGTCACCGCGAGCGGGATCAGCAGCGCGAGAGCGAGCAGCGGCACGACGATCCGGAAGACGTTGCTCGCGTGCGCGCCCGAGATGATCCTGTCCGGAAGCGAGGCGTAGAGCGCGATCGCGACGAGGACGGCGACGACGGCCGGCCAGCGCGGCTCGAAGTCCGCCTGACCCTGCGCCGGGTTCGCAGGTGGCGCGCCCGTAACGCCGGCCGTCATGCAGCGATGTTCGCCGTCCGCCCCGAAGCCCCTTGGCGCGGCCCGCGACGGCAGCGATCAGGGCGGGGCGCATCCGTTTGCCCAGCGTCCACCAGCCGTCTACCAAACCGACTCCGCCCGTTCACCAGATCGACTCGCAGGGCTCCGGGCGTGCGGCCTAGGCTTGCCAGGCTGCCCGGTCGAGGCGGCGCCGAAGAGCGATGACCGACGTCGAGACCCAGGAGAAGTACATCGGGCTGCTCCAGCGGAGCGGTGAGTCCGAGGAGCACCCGGCAGGCGAGGTCCTCTTCTCCGAGGGCGACCCCGCCGAGCAGATGTACGTCGTCAGCGACGGCAGCGTCACGCTCTCGATCGGCGACCGGGTCGTCGAGACGGTCGGCCCGGGCGGGCTCTTCGGCGAGATGGCCGTGATCGACCGCGAGCCGCGCTCGGCGACGGCGGTCGCCGAGAGCGACGTCACGCTCGTCTCGATCGACAAGCGGCGCTTCTGGTTCCTTGTCCAGGAGACGCCGTACTTCGCCGAGATCGTGATGCGGGTGATGGCGCAGCGGCTCCGCCGCCAGAGCGCCGCCTAAGCTCGCTCTCCGACCACCTTTCCAGCCGGGTCTCGCAAAAGCGAGGAACCTGCACTACGGTGAGAGCGGTTGCTCTCGGCGCTGCAGCGAGTAGCGCCCGGTGCGGCCCGGGGGAGGGGGAAGGGATGCGACAGGGCTCGAGGCAGAAGAGGATTCTCGCGACGGCGGCCGTGGCCGCTGCCGTCGCCGTGGCCGCCGCGCCCGTCAGCGCCGGCCCGAACGCGACCCTGACCGTGCAGGTCGTCCCGGGAGCGGTCTCCGCGGGCCAGCCCGTCCTCGCGGTCGCCACGTTCCGAAACGTCGGCGCCGAGGCACTGCCGAACGTCGTCGTCGACCTCCATCTGCCGGCGGGGCTCTCGCTCGCCGGCGTCCCTGCGGGCTGCAGCCGTCCGGGAGGCTCGGCCGCGAACGTCGTCTGCTCGCTCGGGGACGTCGCCAGCGGAGCAACCCGGAGCGCCGATGTCAGCGCCGAGGTGAGCCGGAACCTCGGCTCGTCCCGGAGTGTCCGGGTCTCCTTCGCGCTCAGGGTCGGTCCCGGCCGGCCGGCGCCGATCCTCACCGGCGCCTCCGCCCGGGTGCTCGCCTCGAGCGACGCCTCCAACCGCGGCGGCTGCCACCGCGTACCGAGCACCCTGACGGCGACCCTCGACAACCAGGTGACCGCGCTGCCCTCGCCTCCCGTCGCCGCGCCGTCGCTGCACCTGCCCTGCACGCCGCTCGCGGTCGGCGTCGAGCCGAAGCCGGCCAAGGGCGGGTTCGTGACCGACGTTGCACGCGTGACGGTGCCGACGCTCGAGCGGCCGGCAATCGTCAAGCTGACGTTCCCGGACGAGACGCTCCCCGACGAGAAGCTGATCGACAACCTGCCGGCGGGTGCCGTCCCCAGCTACCAGAACCCGGATCCGCTCTGGCGGCTCGACCAGAAGACGGGCAGGCGTTATGTCGTGCCCCGCTGCCGGCCCGGACCGAGGTTTCCGCAGGGCTGGCGCTCCTGCATCGTGAGCGTGCGGTCGCTCGACACCGACGGCGACTACGACACCGGCACGATCACGCTGCTCGTCCAGGGCGCCGGCTTCGGCGATCCCGCCTACGTCGGGTAGGTCCCGGCTCTCCTTCGACGCAGGGGCGAGGCGGGCTCAGCCCGCCGCGCTGGCGATCACGACCGCGGCCTCGTCGGTGCTGAGCCGGTCGGTCGAGACGACCAGGTCGTAGTGCGTCGGCAGCTCGTGCTTGACGTTGTAGAAGCGCTGGAGGTAGTCGGCTCGCGCGCGGTCCGACTCGGTAACGCGCTTGTCGGCGAGCTTCCCGTCGATGCCCTCGGCCTCGGCGATGCGCTGCAGCCGCGTCTCGGGCGAGGCGGTGACGAGCACGCGGAGCACGGCCGGCCGGTCGGCGAGGGCGAAGGACGCCGCGTGCGAGACGATCACGACGTTGCCCGCATCCGCGGCGTCGATGACCGCCTGCCGGATCAGCTCGCGGATCGTCTCGGTCCGCTCGTACCGGCCGAAATCGACCTCGAGCGTGCGTCCGGCGTCCGCGCTGCTCGGCCCGCGAGACGGCCTCGGGAAGCAGCCCTTCGCCCTGCGCTGCGGCCATGATGATCGCGTCGTCGGCGAACGTAAAGCCGAGCCGCTCGGCCACCTCGCGGCCGATGTCGAAGCCCTCAGCGCCGCTTGCGTGCGAGATGCAAATCACCGAAGCCTGCATTGCCGGCGATCGTACCGTGCCGTTTCGTTTCCCGGCCCGCGGCCGCGCGACCGGAGAACACCGCGGCCGGCTCCGCGAAGGCCTACCCTCCCCGCTACAGGAGAATGATGGGCGTCAGCTCGCAGGCACACAAGGTCGAGGCACGGGCGCTCCGGGCCAGCCGCGGGGCTGCTTGCGCTCGCGGCCCTCGCCCTCGCCGCCCCCGGCGCGGGCGCTGCCGCCGGCCCGGGGGCGGCGATGGCACCTCCGGCCCATCCCGAGACAGCGGTCGGCGGCTTCCCGACCGGGATCGCCCTCGACCCTGCGACCGACACGATCTACGTCGGCAACGGCACGACGGGGACGCTCTCGGTGATCGACGGGAGGAGCTGCAACGCGGGCGACGTCCGCGGCTGCGGTCACCACGCGGCCGCGGTGACGGCCGGCGTCGACCCGGTCGGGATCGCCGTCGACTCCGCGACGAACACCCTCTACGTCGCGAACGCCTCCGGGACGGTGGCGGTGGTGAACGCCGGGGCCTGCAACGCGGCGCGAACCGCCGGGTGTCGCGTGGAGCCGGCGACCGTCCATGTCGGCGTCGACCCCCAGTTCCTCGCGATCGACGAGCAAACCGAGACGATCTACGTCGCCAACAGCCTCTCGAACACGATCTCCGTCATCGACGGCCGGACGTGCAACGCAGCCGTCCGGACGGGCTGCGGGCATCTCCGCGCCTCGATCCCGGTCGGGGCGGGCCCGTTCGCGCTCGTGATCAGCGAGCCGACCCACTCGCTCTACGTCGCCTACCTGGCCACGCCGGCGGTCTCGGTGATCGACGCCGCCAGGTGCAACGCGAGCGACGTCAGCGGCTGCCGTCGGCCTCCGGCGACGGTCGCCTTCGGTGACATCGCCGGTGGAATCGCGCTCGACGCGAAGACCGACACCGTCTACGTCACCGGCCAGGTCTCCGGGGACGTCGCGGTGATCGACGCGGGTACCTGCAACGCCGAGGTGCGCACGAGCTGCCGGAGCGTGCTCGCCCGCGTCCTCGCCGGCCCGGGGGCGCGCGGGATCGCGGTCGACGAGACGACCGACACCCTCTATGTCGCCGACACGGCCGCCGGAACCGTCAGCGTGATCGACGGGTCGACCTGCAACGCGTCGGAGCGCTCGGGCTGCGGCCAGCGGGCGGCGGTGGCACCGGTCGGGGTGAGCCCGCGGCGGGTCGCGGTGGACGACCGGACGGGCACGGTCTACGTCACGAACGCCGGCTCGAACAGCGTCTCGATGCTCGACGGCACGACCTGCAACGGCCGTGTCCATTCCGGCTGTCGGAACGAGCGGATCGCCTAGCCCGCAGTTGCGCCGGAAGCGGAATCGCGGCTGGGCGGCAGGCGGTCGCGGCTCGAAGGCCCGTATCCTGCCAGGATGCGAAGGTGGGGTCTCGCGGCCGGCGGCGTGGTCGGCGTCGCGATCCTCGTCGCGGTCGTTGTCTCCACCTTCTCGGGGTCGCGGAGCGTCGCTGCGACGATGCGGGCGGCCGGCTGCACCTATCGCGACGTCAAGCCCTTTCCGCCCAAGGACGAGGCGACCGCGAACAACTACCACGACGACTTCCCGACGCTGCAGACGAAGGCGCACTGGTCGACGTTCCCGCCGTCCGGGGGCGGCCATTACCGGCTCTGGGCGGTCTGGGGCTTCTACCGCACGCCGGTCAACCCGAGGATGGTCGTGCACAACGAGGAACACGGCGGCGTCGTGATCTGGTGGGGCCCGCAGGTGCCGGCGGCGACGGTCCGGCAGCTCGATCGCTTTTACCGGGAGCAGCCGATCGGCATGTTCGGGACGCCGATCGCCGGGCTCGGGAAGAAGATCGCGTTGACCGCCTGGACGGCCGATCCGGCCTGGAAGGGCGATCCGGGCCTGGCCTACGAGCACCACTTCTACGGGATCGGGCACATCGCGATCTGCACGGGTTTCAACCAGTCGGCGTTCGCGGCCTTTCGCGACGCCTACCGAGGCAAGGGCCCGCAGGGCTTCCCGCTCTCGGGCGACGAGCCCGGCTGCGGGCCCGAAAAGGTCTGCGGGTAGACGGTCCCCGGCCCGGGGCGGCCGGCGCGCGCGGGCGTCAGCCCGTGACGACGAAGTAGCGGACGTTCTGGAGGCTCGTGTAGTACGTCCAGCGGCCTGCGCCGAGCGTCACCGTCCGCGAGGTCTTGCCGGTGAACTTGGAGCCCGTCAGGCTCGACGGCGTCTTCCACGTCGGGCCGAGGAGCATGAAGCCGACCTTCGCGTCCTTGTCGGTGATCGAGAAGGTGTACTTGCCGGCTGCCAGCGACGTCACCGACTTGCCGTTGAGCATCAGCGTCGGCTTCCCGGTCGAGTTGACCGAGCCACTGATGGTCGCGTGCGTGGCGACGATACCCGAGCCGACGATGTCGCCCGACTGTGAGGTGGTCGCCCCCGAGATCGTGATCGGAGGCGGCGTCGCAGGGGCGCCGCTGCCGAGCACGGTCAGCGTCGAGCGGGTGACGGACGGCTGGTTGTTGTCCTGCGCGACGTACGTCGCGTTCGGCTGGAACGTCTCCGGGAAGAGCAGATCGACGCTACACCCGGCGGTCATCGTCGTGAAGATGTTGACCCCGGGGCCGCTCATCTGGAACATCGGCTGGCCGTGGCAGGCGGTCAGGTCGGTGATCCCGATCAGCGGCACCGTCCCGAAGGCGATCGGCGTGCGCACATCGACCTCGTAGTTCCCCGGCGGGATCGAGCTGACGACCTGGCCCGAATCGTTCTCGAACTGGAACGTGCAGTTCATCGCGTACATCACGTACAGCGTCGGGATCCGTGCCGTGCTGGTCGGGGCGCTCGCGCTGCCGATACCGACGACGATGACGGCCGCCGCAAGCACCGCCACCACAACCGACAAGCGCCGTCTACCTCGAACCATCCCAACGTCCAGTCTACCAGCGGCGATCGCGTTCTCCGCTCGGATTCGGGTGCCCGAACGGCCCTCTCAGGAGACCCGGGTCCAGCTCGTGCCACCGTCGGTCGAACGCCAGATCGAGCCGTCGAAGCCGACGGCGTAGGCCGTTTGCGGCGAGCTCGGCGCCCAGGCGACCGGCCCGAACATCACCGACGACTTCAGCGCCGGCCGCCAGGTCTTGCCGCCGTCGGTCGAGAGGACGATGCCGATGCTCGTCATCAGGATCTTGGTCGTGTCCTTCGGCGCGACGGCGTACTCCATCACCATGTGGGTACCGCGCGCGTCGGTGTAGACGGTCGGCTGCCAGACCTTGCCGTTCGCGCTCTGGTGGGGGCCGCTGTCCATGTCGCCGCCGAGGAAGTGGCTGTTCTGGGTGACCGCGAAAGCCCAGGCTGGGATGCCGAGCTTCGCCGAGAGGAGCTGGAAGGAGCTGGCGCCGTCGGTCGAGCGGTAGAGCTTGCCGTTGTTCGTGAGCAGGTAGACGGTCGAGCTGTTCGCCGGGTCGACAGCGATCGCCTGAACCGAGACGCTCGGCAGGCCGGTGGGGTGCAGCGTCTTCCAGGTCATGCCGCCGTCGGTGCTCGCGGCGAGGACTGCGGCGCCGTTCGCCGCCGCCCGCGCAGCTCCGACCCTGATCACGGGGCTCGTCGTCGGCGTCGAGGAAACGCCGCCGGCCAGGATCGTGCTGCCCGCGGCTGCGACGCTCGTCGCATCGACGTTCTTCGGCCCGGTCGGCAGCCAGGTCTTGCCGCCGTCGGTCGAGCGGAAGAGCCCGCTCGAGGTGCCAAGGACGAGCGTGTTCGGATCGGAGGGCGAGACTGCCATCGTCCAGTACCAGAGGGCCGACGGTGCGGTCGCGCCGCCCGTCGCCAGGTCGGCGGCCGTCGAGGTCGTCACCGCCGTGTCCGAGGTCGCGCGGGAGACGATGCCGATCGCGGCGATCGCCGCGACGACCGCCACGACGAGGGTGGCGACGACGGCACGCCGGCGGGTGACGAGCCCCTTCACGACGCCTCGCGGAGCCCGTCGTCGAGATCGAACTCGTGGATCGCCTCGAAGCGGATCTTCGAGTCGTTCAGGAGTCGTTCCACCGCAGGCTCGTCCTCCCACCGGAACGCGACCGCGACGCCGCAGTTCGGGCTCACCTCGCGCGGGCCCGGGACGAGCCGCGCCGGCAGGCCGGCCCGCTGCATGAGCCGCTCCGATCGCATCGCGTGCTCCGAGGCGAAGAAGGAGACCACGCCGCCCCACCTCAAGCCGAGCGCCCTCGACGGCTCGGCGTTCCGGGCGACGGTCTGGAGCGCCTCGACGGCGGTATCGATGTCCTCGTCACTCGTCTCGTGGCTCCAGGAGAAGCGGAGCGTCCCGTCGGGGGCGGTGCCGAGGGTGCGGTGCGCCGCCGGCGAGCAGTGCAGGCCGGCCCGGGTCATCACGCCCCAGTCGTCGTCGATCAGCCGGGCGACGGTCGCACACGGCACACCCTCGATGTTGAGCGAGAGGATGCCGACGCCCTCGGCCGGGTCCTCGGGGCCGTAGAGCATCAGGCCGTCGATTGCCGAGAGGGCAGCGCGGAACCTGCGCCCGAGCTCGGCGAGGCGCGCCTCGACGCGGTCGATACCGACGGCCTGCAGGTGCTCGGCGGCAGCTCCCAGCCCGACGATCCCCATCGCGTTCAGCGTGCCGCTCTCGTAGCGGTCCGGTGCGAACTCGGGCTGCACCTCGAGCTCGGACTGGCTGCCGGTGCCGCCGCGGATCAGCGGCTCGACCTCGATCCCGGGTGCGAGGTAGAGCAGCCCCGTGCCCGTCGGGCCGAGCAGGCCCTTGTGTCCCGGCATCGCGACCGCCGAGGCGCCGAGCCGCTCGCACGAGAGGGGAACGTGGCCGGCGCTCTGGGAGGCGTCGATGACGAACGGCACGCCGTGGTCGGCCGCGATCTCCGCGAGCGCGGCGACGGGGAGGAGGACCCCCGTGACGTTCGAGGCGTGGGTCGCGACCGCGAGGCAAGGGCCGCTGCCGCCGAGCCGCTCGGCCCATTCGTCGAGGTCGGTCTCGCCGGTGTTCGCGTCGGCGTGGACGACCTCGATCGCGCAACGGCCCTGCTGCTCGAGGGCGCGCAGCGGGCGCATGACCGAGTTGTGCTCGAGCGAGGTCGTGACGATCCGCCCGCCGTCGACGGCGAGGCCGCAGATCGCCAGGTTGAGCGCCTCGGTCGCGTTCTTGGTGAAGGCGAGGTTGTCGGGCGACCCGGCCCCGAGCAGCTCGGCGAGGCTCTCCCGCGCCAGGCTGACCGCACGCGAGGAGGCGATCGAGCGCCGGTGACCCGAGCGGCCCGTGTTGCCGCCGGCGTTGGCGAAGAAGTCCTCGATCGCCGCGAGGACGGCCGGCGGCTTGGGCCACGACGTCGCCGCGTTGTCGAGGTAGACGTCCCGGCTCAGGCTTCAGACCACCCATGAGCCGATGTGCGGCGAGATCCAGCTCGTGTAGACGACCGCGGCGATGTAGAAGCCGCCGAGGAACGCCCAGGCTCCGACCCGCCCCTGCCCGGCGAGGACGTGCTGGCGGAGCGGACAGGCGCCCGACAGGGTCGCGAAGAAGCCGAGCAGCAGACCGCCGACCAGGATCGCGGCGAGGGCGCTCAGCCCGGAGGGGGTCGTGCCGGCAGCGAGCAGGCCCGTGCCGGCGAGGCTGCCGGCCAGCACGCGCAGGGCGCCGAAGACCACCCAGGCGGCTACCAGCATCGCGGCGACGCCCTTCAGGAGCGCCGTGTCGCGGACGAGCACGAAGTCGCGCAGTCCGCCGATCGTGCACATGCGCGAGCGCTGGCCGAGGTAGCCGACGATCAGGCCGACCCCGAGCGAGGCGAACGTGACGATCATCGTTGCGCCCGCCAACGCATCGTCAGGGTCGCGACGACGATTCCGGCTGCGATGCCGCAGAGCGTGAAGATCGCGGCCACGTCTCCGTATCCCGACCGGAGAATGATCCGCGTCGGGCAGCCGCCGACGAAGAGCGCCGCGCACATGACGACGAACCCGAGCCCGAACTGGCGAATATTCCCGCCGATGTTGATCGAGCCGTACTCGCCGTTTCGCCGGGCAGCGGCGAACGAGCCGATCACGACGCCGACGACCGTGAGCAGCGGCCAGTGGACGCCGGCGGCGGCGATGAAGAGCTTCGTACCCTCGACGTGGTTCAGGATCCAGTCGGCCAGATCGCGGCCGTGGCAGGCCGAGCAGAGGCCGTACGCGGCCGGGGGCGAGACGTGCAGCCACTGTCCGGCGATTCCCGCGACGACCGCGACGACGATCCCGTAGAAGACCGGCGAGCGTGGCCAGCGCCCGATGCGGATGCGCACGCTGCCCTCGACGCGCTCGCGCCCGGGCGTCGCGGTGCCGGCCGTCATTTAGCCGTGCAGGCCGTCGAAGCGCCGCCCGACCCGGCTGCCGCGGCTGTGCTGGTCGGCAGAAACCGCAGCGCCCCGCCGAGCAGGCAGCCGCCGATCACGAGCGCGGCGAACGCGTGTGCGCGCAGCCGCCGCGGGAAGGACCCTCGCGGGTAGCACCACCGTCAATCCTTGGTCGGTCTCGAGATTCCTGCTCATCTGCCCGTCTCGAACTCGGTCATTGTAGCCCCGCAGGATCCGGTCGTCCCGCCGCCGGGCTCGCTACTACGCCGCTGCCAGTCGAGCGGGTCACGAAGTCTGCGGCGTCGCCCTTGGCGGGGACGTTCTCGGACGGGACGTCCTCGCACGTGGAGGTGTCGGGGGTCACGTGCACATACGCGATGTCGTTCCTCCGTGCTGCGGGCGGAGAGCCAGGGGTAGGCATGCACGAGCAAACGCACGGCGGCCGTGAGCAAGCACACCTGCAGAAACGGCACCAAGTCGATCAGTTACGACGTCGTCTCCTCCTGAGGGCCCCGCAGTCGCTCGACGACGCGGCCCATGATCGGGGCGAAGCTGTGACTCGGCAAGCCTCGGTTCGAGCTCGGCGAGCCGCCCCGCGCGTAGGCGGGCGTCACCGCTGCGCGAAGCGGCAGGCTGTTCAGAGCTTCTCCGCAAGCTTCACGAGCGAGCCGAGTTTCGACTTCGCAAGAGGGGCATAGACCGCCGCTCCGTCCTCGGTTTTTCCGTTGAGGCCGATCATCCCGTAGACGGTGATGCCACCGGGCAGGGTCTGGGTGTAGTAGATGCCCTGCATGCCAAGGCCCCCATAAGGCGTCGTCGTGAAGTCGACGTCACGGCTTTCAGGCCCCCCTCGACGGCTGCGGCGCTGAGCGGAGTCGAGGTGACCTCCTGCGTGACGACGACTGCGCTCTTGAGCGCGGCGAGGCTCGTCCCGTTGCTGAACTCGCACGAGGTTCCCACCGCCGAGATCTCATGGTTCAGCGCGCTTGGCTTGAGGTCGATGGTCGTGCCGGTTGGAGCCGGAACGCTGTGGCCAACGATCGCCGAGACCGCTCCCGGGCTGAGTGCCTTGACGCAGGCTGCCTGGGGCGAGCCCAGTTGCGCGGCGGTGCGGCTTGTCGTCCCGAGCGCGCCCGGCGCAGCCTGCGCTGCGAGCAGCACCAGGACGCCGCCGGCGATGAGGTAGGCGCAGCGTCGGAAAACGCGCTTGCCCGAATGGCTCTGAACGGCTCCGTGCATGAAGCGACCTCCGATGTCAGGTCGCCGGAGCTTAACGGGATCGGACGGAACGAGCCCCGGCCTGCAACGACACTCGTGCAGCTGCCGCTACGGCGTTCACGAGGAGCGGGCTGGCTCCCAAGTCGCGGACGACTCGCAACCGCGGTACCGGTGCCTGGAGTCAGGCGACGAGGGAGCGCTTCGAGCTCGAGGAGCGGGCCCGGGGGGTCGAGCCCGATCTGGGCGAAGGCGGAGCGCGCTCGCAGGATGACTGCAAGCGCCTCACCGCGTCGTCCTTGCTCGATCAGGGCCGACGCCGTGCGGACGTATCGCACGTCGTCGTGGGGAGCGAACTCGATCGTGCGCTCGACGGTTCGTCGGAGGGCGTCGAGGTCACCTCGACGCGCCGCCTCCGTTGCGCACAGATCGAGCAGGTCGAGCATGACGGACTGTGCCCGCCGACGTGGCACCTCGGCCCAGTCCTCGTACGGGTCGTCTGGGAGCAGCGCACCGCGGTAGCGGGCGATCGCGCCCCTCGCAACCGCGGTTGCCAGCGCCAGATCGTTCGTCGCCAGCGCGAGTGCGCCCTGTGCTTCTGTGAAGAAGTCCTGGAGGTCGACTCGCACCGCCGGATCGAGGGCAAGCGCATCGCCGTCACGAGCCACCACCTCGCCGGCGGCTGCTCGTAACCGGTGGAGCACCGTTCGCAGCCGGTGGCGTCCGGCCGAGCGACCGGCGTCGGGCCACATGGTTTCGATCGCCTGTTCGGCATGAACGCGGCCGCCCGAAACAGCGACGAACTTGAGCAGCCGCGCCTCCTGGCCGGAGCCGAGAGCGACGTGGCGGCCCGCCACCGTCAGCTCGAATCGTCCGAGTACAGCAAGGGAGCGGGGGAGAGCGCTTGCGCGCAGGGCGAGGGCGGCGGGTTGGCCGGTGCCGACCGCCAAGCCGAGTAGCTGCTCGGTGACAGCGCGCTCGCGAATCAGCGGGAGCTCAGGCTGGCCGAGCCGAGCAGCCTCCTCGAATGCCTGCGCCGCCAGCCCGGCGGAGGCACCGTCGTCACCTCGGCGGAACGCGGCGAAGGCGCGCAGCAGCGTCACCCGCCAGTGCTCGCGCGGGTCGACCGCAGGCGCCAGGGCGATCAGTCGCTCCTCGGCGAGGACGGGGTCGCCGTGTCTCGCCGCGAGGACGGCGTCGACGAGGGTAACCAGACGGGCGGCGTCCTTCGGCTCGGCCTTGACCCGGGCGAGGTACTCCAGCGCCAAGGCCGTGTGTCCAACCCGATCGAGCAGGTCGGCGGCCTCGGCCAGGAACTCGCCGGAGCCCAGTTCCCACCAAAGCTTGCCGTTGAACTCGACTCGACGAACGTGGTCGAGAACAGCATTCTCGTCACCTCGATACGAGGCGAGCACGGCGAGCCGCCAGTGGGCCTGAGCGAGGAGGAACGAGCTGTTCTTCTGCTCCGCCACGCGAATCACCTCGTCGACGCTGTGGAGGCACGTGTCGTCCTGGCCGAGCTCCGCAGCGAAGGTGGCGCGCCAGAGCATCACGAAGGCGCGGGCGCGAGGGATGTCCGTCACCATGAGCAGGGCGTCCTCTATCCGCTGCATGGCGGCGGCGGTGTAGCCGCGAGGAAACTCGAGCAGCCCTGACCAGTCCACCGAGACGAAGGCGGCCGCGGAGCGCATCCCGAGTTCTCGATAGAGCCTTGATGCGCGCGCGAAACAGTCTTCGGCCTCGATCAGCGCCGCCTCGCGGGTGCGCCCGTTCCCTGGCCGGCAAATCGCGTAGCCGAGAAACTCACTGACCCGCGCGCGCGTGAGCTTCTCGCCGGGCTCGGTCGCCTGAAGAATGCCGCGGGCGGCTGCCTCGGCCTCCTCGTACTTCATCGCCGCCAGGAGGTCGACCTTGACGAGCTCGGCGCTCGCCGCCCGCTCGAGGAGCGGGTCGTTGGTTCGGCGGGCGATCTCGCGAGCCCGTTCGAGCAGCTCGCAAGAGAGGCTGTACCTGCCGGCATGGCCGAATCGGCGGGCAACGAGTAGGAGCAGGCCGGGGTGGCCGTCGACCGCCGCACGCGGAAGTTGGTCGAAGTGAGCCCCGAGCTCGAGGGTGTCGAGATCATCCTCCATCCCCGGCGGCGTCGCCGCCAGCAGCGCCGCAGCGGCCTCCGGATCTCCGGTTGCGAGCAAGAGCTCCAGCGCGGCCCCGAGCTCGTCTCGACGCGTGTAGCTATCTGCCGCCCGGCGCATCGCCTCCGCGCTTGGCGGCGAGAGCAGCTTGAGGTAGTCGCGTACTGGTCCCGGCAGGTCCCACCAGCGCCCTCGGGCGGGGGTGAACGGGATGCCCGCGTCGAATGCGCGGGCGAACAAGCCGGAATCGCCACTGACGGCGCCGACGAGCTCGGCATCGAGCAGTGGCAGGCGGGCGATCTGGGCGAGCTGCGGCTGACACGCGGTGCCGAGGGCGACCAGAGCCTCATCCAGGATGGCAGCCAGGGCCCCGGCCGGGTGGCCAGGGCCAGTTGCCCTCCCGGCCACCGCCTCGACTCGCTCGCCGGTGCGAGCCGCTCTCGCTGCGGCGAGGACGGTGGCGGCGGTCCAGCCGTCCGTCGCCCTGTCGAGCGCTTTCGCCGTGCCCGGGTCGACGTCGAGCCCGAAGCCGGACCGGCACAGGTTGAGCGTCTCCTCGGCGTTCAACGCGAGGTCGCGGGCGGTCAGCTGCAGGTACTCGGCGCGGCGCAGCCGGCCAGCTCCCTCGGGCAATTGCCGGGCGAGAACGACAAGTCGCTGCTCACCCTCCAGCCGCGTGGCGAGGTAATCGATGAGCTGCCCGGCATCCGGCAGGGCGTTGTGGGCGTCGTCGAACACGAAGGTGCAGCGCTCGCTGGCCAGAGCGGTGACGACGGCATCGACAACCGCCGTCGGTTCAGCCTTGTTCTCGGCGGCTGCTGCTGCGTCGGTGAAACCGGCCCGAACGACCGCCTCGTGCATGCGGGCGGCCAGCAGGGCAGCGGTCACGCCGGCGTGATCCAGCCGCACCTCGATGCCCACCGACTGCCAGTGTCCGGCCAGTTCGGCGGCGAGAACGCTTTTGCCGTACCCTCCCGCGGCCTCGATGACGACGACCCGATGCTCCCCGCAGCTTCCGGCTAGCCGGGGCCTCGGAACGTGGTACGGGGGCAGCCGCGACAACGTGCCTCGGCGCGAGACTATAACGCCGCGACCGAGTCACGACCGCCGCGAGCTGGCCGCCGTCATGCGGACACGGGTCCGGTTGCTATCCGAACTGCTTGCTTCGACGGGCGTCGGGCCGCCGTCCGGTGTCCTTCGCGGCAGTACTGCGCGAATCTACGAACGCGCGGCTGCGGACTGACTTCGACTACCGCCGGGGTCTTCTGCTCTCTCTCTCCAAACCCAAAATGACGCTTATCGGCGGCTACCTCGAGAACCGGAACCACCATTCGCGCCACATTCGGGGGCGCCGGGCCCGTCTCCCGAGCATCGGCGTGCCATTGACGAAAAGCCCGCAGGCGAGGAGTCGGTGGACTTGATCATCGCCGGGACCTTGTCCTCCGGGTGGACGTAGTAGTAGACGCCGGGGAACGTCTGACACCATCCGCTGATGTCGTTGTGCAAATGCGACTCGTTGAACGTCAGCGCGCCCCAGCCAATGTCCACGGTGTCGAAGACGGCGCCGCCGCACTCTCGGGCGCTGTTGTTATCCATCACGGTGCCGGCGATCAACACGTTGTCGTACTTGCCGTCGGTGTAGATGGCGCCGCCGCTGCCGCCGCCCGGCGTCCCACTATAGGCGGGGTTTTGACCCCAGCCGATCGCCTCGTTGTTGGTGAACACGCTGTTGAGGACGTCCCACTGAACCTCGATGCTGCTCAGCGCCCCGCCGTTGGAACAACTGCCGCCACTGAACGTGTCGTTGGTGATGTAGACGGGGCGGTTCTCGTACTGGGCTAGGGCGCGGATCGCGCCTCCGCCGAGATCAGGGCCGTAGGTGTAGCAGCGGTTGTCGACGAACCGGGAGTTGACCGCCTTGAACTGCCCTCCCTCGACGTAGATGGCGCCGCCGCCGATGACGCCGCCGTACCAGCACCTCGGGATGTTGGCCGTGCAGGTGGCCTGATGCGCGCCGTTGTAGCCGTCCTCGAAGGTGATGTTCTGCACGACGATCTGCGGATACGGCTGACTGACGCAGTCATCGGTTGACCACGTGCCTGCGCAGGTGTCGGAGAGGAGGATCCGGCGCTTGCCGTCACCGCTCAGCGTGATCAGCCCGCCGCCGTCGAGCACGACCAGACGCCGGGTCTTGTCCACGCGGGCCGTCGAGGTCATCACGATCGTGACGGGCTTGGGCCCGCAGTTGAAGGTGATGATGCCGCCCGCGGCGACGTCGCCCACCACGGCAGCCGATGTGCAACTGGCCGGCGAGCCGTTACCGATCACGTGGTTGGGCTGCGTTGAATCGACCGCGCGGCCGGCCGGCGGGACATAGAAGTGCCCGCTCGGGTTGCCGAAATCCGGCATCGCGGCTGCGGAGGTGGTTCCGGCGCCGGCGGTTGTGGTGCGCGACGCGAACGCCGCCGTTGCCGGCATCGCACCGAGTCCGACGACGAGGATTCCGGTCCACACCCCGGCGCCAACGAGGGCAGCAAGCACCGCACCGAAACCGCCCATCTGCCGCATCGCCCGATGCTAGCCGTCGGGTTTCGGCGGTTGCCTGTGGCCCGAAGTGTTTCCAAGACCGGGACGCACGCGAGGGACGGGCTGGGAGTGCGTTTTGGGCACTCAGGCGGCTGCCGGCAGCCTCACCTCCATGCGGCCGACAGTACGACGAAGCAGTCGCCGAGCGGCACGACGGCACACAGACCTCGTGATCCTCGCTTGCTAGCCGCCGAGGTCGGCGACGATGGGCGCTTCGAGGGGAATTTCGCCGGCTCGCGCCGCCTTGCCGGACCGGCGTCGGGTCGTGCTTCTGCGCTCCGGACGCCCCACGGACGTCACGATCCCAGATATCCGCTGAGGTGATCGATCACCTCGCGAGCATCGTCCTCGATGCCGTGGATGAACGTGGACTTGCGCCGCCTCAGGACGGGCAAGCCCAGGGCGTACAGGCCGGGGCTGTCGACGACACCGCCGTCGTGGCGAAGCTGGCCCTTCGCGTCGACGACCGGCACGTCGAGCCACCGGTAGTCGGGCCGGAATCCGGTTGCCCAGACGATCGAGCGGATCTCGCCGCTCCCGAGGTCGAGCTCCAGCCTCGCCGACCGCGGCGACCTCGGTCGGTGCGAGGCGCTCCGGGGCGGCGGCCTCGGCATCCTCCCCGCCGGTCCGGGCCCACTCGTCGAACACATCCAGCAGCCGTTCCAGCTTCAGGTCCGCGAGCGAGCACACGTTTCGCAGACCGCCCGAGAAAAGCGCGCGGCCGTCACGGAGGGCCGCCCAGCGGCCGACCAGCTCGACGCCCATCGCGGTCAGCGCGTTGAGGTCGAGCGTCGTCCGCTCGGGGGTGCCGACGAGCTGTGGCGACGGTAGCCGCCGCGCGCGAGAGAGATCGTCGACCTCGTCGTAGCGCTCGTCCCAGACGCCGGAGGCGTCCATCCACCAGAGGACGTCGCGGCCGCGATACGTTCGCGGCAGCCGCACATGCTCGCCGACCGAGAGGATCACCGGTCGTCCCGATTGCCTCAGCTCGGCCGCGAGCTGCACGCCGGTGGCCGATGCGCCGACGACGAGCACGCCGCCGTCCGGGAGCTGGGTCGGGTTGCGGTACGCGAACGCCGTCAGCTGCTCGACGTCCGGCGGCAGCGCGTCCGCGAACGCCGGCACCGTCGGCTCGTTGCAGGCTCCGGTCGCGATCAGCACCGCGCGCGACTGGAGCTCGCCGTGGCTCGTCGTGACCTCGTAGCCGTCCCCGCTGCGCCGCACCGAGGTGACGTTCGTGCCCGTTCGAACGGGAGCGCGGGCATGCACGGCGAATCGAGTGACGAGCTCGACGACTTCGGCAGCGCGACATGTAGCCGTCGGGATCGGCGCCTTCGTAGCGAACTGCCCGGGAGCCGGCTCTGCCAGTTGGGAGTCAGCAGCCGCAGCGAATCCCAGCGCTCGCACCGCCACGAGTTCGCCACCTCGCCGCGCTCGAGCACGACGTGGTCGATCGACCGCTCGGTGAGGAAGTGGCTCGCGGCGAGGCCGGCGTGGCCAGCGCCTATGACAACCGTGGTGAAGTGCTCGATGGCGAGTGCCCTCAGGCGACCTCGACGGTGACCTCCGTCGGATTCGTCAGGGCGTCGAAGACCGCGGAGCGCTTCTGGGACTGGGCGACGAGCGCTTCGATCTCCTGCTGGCGAGGCGTCCGCGTCGATCGTGAACGTCACCTTGATGTCGTTGAAGCCGTTCCGGACGTCGCTGTCGACGCCGAGGATCCCGCGGATGTCGTGGTTGCCCTCGACCGTCGACTCGACCGAGCGCAGCTGGATCCCGCGATTCTGCGCCACCGACGCCACGCCTGCCGTCAGGCAGCTCGTCAGCCCGACGAGGAGATACTCGATCGGCGTGATCCCGTTGTCTTGCGCTGCGAAGACCTCCGGGTGATCGGCGTCGAACACGGCTTCGGACTTGTGGCTCTGCTCCTCCCCGAGGCCGAAGAAGTTCTTGATCGTCGTCGTGCTGTGGACGCCGTTCTCCCACTTGGATGACGCGCGCCACGTGAACTGGGCGGCCTCCGGCGCACCTGCCAGCACTTCGCGCGCGTCGAGCAGTGCCTGTACGTTGACTCCGTTGTCGATGGTGGTCATCGCACCTCACCCCTCTCTGTCGCTTTCCAAAGTAAAGAAATAAGCACAATACACCTAAATGATTCCACGGAGACCGAAATGACCGCGCCTGCGGTGGCAACTTCGGCGCTTGCGGCCGGCTCGGTAGGGACCGTCGAGACGGAGTTTCTCGACCTGCCGAACCCGGTGCCGCTCGACTGCGGGCGGGAGCTTCAACCGGTCCGCGTGGCCTACGAGACCTACGGCGCGCTCTCACCCAGACGGGACAACGTGATCCTCGTCTGCCACGCGCTCAGCGGTGATGCCCACGCGGCCGGCTTCTCGCCCGAGGCGGCGGCGCAGAGCACCCGCGACGGGTTCGGGGCCGACGACCGCGACGGCACGGCCGGGAAGGGGCTCGGCTGGTGGGACGGGATGATCGGCCCCGGCAAGGCGTTCGACACCGACCGCTACTTCGTCGTCTCCACGAACCTGCTCGGCGGCTGCCGCGGGACGACGGGACCCTCGTCCCTCGACCCGGCGACCGGGAGGCCGTACGGTTCGGACTTCCCGGTGATCACCGTCGCGGACATGGTGAGAACCGAGCGCGCGTTCCTGGACGAGCTCGGAATCGAGCGGCTCGCGGCGGTGGCCGGGGGCTCGCTCGGAGGCATGCAGGCGTTCGAGTGGGCGATCCTGTTCCCCGATCAGATCGACGCCGTCGTGGCGATCGCCAGCACTCATGCCCTCCATCCGCAGGGCATGGCCTGGAACGCGATCGCGCGAGAGGCGATCATGCGCGACCCGGCGTGGCGGGACGGCCACTATTACGGCACGGACGACGCACCGAACGCCGGCATGGGCATTGCCCGAATGATCGGGCACATCACGTATCTCTCGGCGATCGGGCTCGAGCGACAAGTTCGGCCGGCGACTGCAGTTCGCCGACGACATCCGCTACACGGTCACCGAGCCGGAGTTCGAGGTCGAGAGCTACCTGCGGCACCAGGCCGACTCGTTCGTCAGGCGGTTCGACGCCAACACCTACCTCTACACGTCGCGGGCGCTGACGTACTTCGACCTCGCGCGGCAGTACGGCCGCGGCTCGCTCACGCGCGCGCTCGAGGGCGTCACCGCGCGGACGCTGCTGATCGCCTTCAGCTCGGACTGGCTGTACCCGCCGTCGGGATCGCGGGAGATCGAAGAAGCGCTTCGCGGGCTCGGCAAGCCGGTCGAGCTCCATGTGATCGACGCGCCGTACGGCCACGACTGCTTCCTGCTCGAAGAGGCGCGGCAGACGCCGATCATCCGTCGCTTTCTCGAAGGCGTCATGACGGCTGAGCGCGACCTACCCGAGGCGGCCCGGGCGTTCGGATTCGAGACGCGGCAGCTCCACGCCGGGCAGCGGCCCGACCCGAACACCGGAGCTCGCGCGGTCCCGATCTTCCAGACGACCAGCTACGTGTTCGAGGACCCCGAATCGGCCGGGGCGTACTTCAACCTGCAGGAGTACGGGAACACCTACTCCCGGATCATGAACCCGACCGTCGCCGTCTTCGAGGAGCGGGTGGCGAACCTCGAGGGCGGCGGCCGGCGGGGTGGCGTTCGCGAGCGGGATCGCCGCGCAGGCAGCTGCGCTGTTCACGCTGCTCGAGCCGGGCGACCACGTCGTCTCCTCATCGGCGCTGTACGGCGGGACGGTGAACCAGCTCAAGCACCTGCTGCGCAAGCTGAGCGTGGAGTTGACGTGGGTCGACCCTGACGATCCGGACGCATGGCGGAAGGCGGTGCGCGCGAACACCAAGGCGTTCTTCGGCGAGACGATCGGCAACCCGGCCGGCAACGTGCTCGACATCGAGACGGTGGCGTCGATCGCCCACGATCACGAGTTGCCGCTGATCGTGGACAACACGTTCGCAACGCCGTACCTGTGCCGCCCGATCGAATGGGGCGCCGACATCGTCATCCACTCGGCGACCAAGTTCATCGGCGGCCACGGAACGAGCATCGGCGGCGTCGTCGTCGAGGCAGGCACGTTCAACTGGTCGAACGGACGGTTCCCGGTGGTCGCGGATCCGTCGCCCGCATACCACGGCCTGCAGTTCCACGAGACGTTCGGGACCTACGGCTATCTGATGAAGCTGCGGGCCGAGACGCTGCGCGATCTCGGCGGAACGCTCGCGCCGCTCAACGCCTTCCTGTTCCTGCAGGGGCTCGAGACGCTGTCGCTGCGGATGGAACGCCACGTCGACAACGCGCGAGCGGTCGCCGCGTTCCTCGAGTCGCACGAGCTGGCCTCGAACGTCGCCTACCCGGGCCTGCCGGGAAGCAGGTACCGGCCGCTCGTCGAGAAGTACCTGCCGCGTGGCGCGGGCGCGGTGTTCTCGTTCGACTGCGCCGGTGGGCGGGAGGGCGGACAGAACCTGATCCGCGGCGTGACGCTCTGGTCCCACCTCGCCAACGTCGGTGACGCGAAGAGCCTGATCATCCATCCCGCCAGCACGACGCATCGCCAGCTGAGCGACGCCGAGCTGGAGGCGGCGGGTGTCCGGCCCGGAACGATCCGGCTGTCGGTCGGCACCGAGTCGGTCGACGATCTGATCTGGGACCTCGAGCAGGCCCTCGCCCGGGTGAGATGACCGAGCTCGAGCGATACCAGGATCCCCTGACGATCCAACGCGTGCTCCACGGCGCCAGCACGATCGCCGTCGTGGGGCTGTCCGGCAACGAGTTGCGTGCGAGCAACTTCGTCGGCTACTACCTGCAGCGCCACGGCTACCGGGTGATCCCGGTCAATCCCCGCGAGACCGAGATCCTCGGGGAGGTGAGCTACCCGAGCCTGCTGGAGGTGCCGGTGCCGGTCGACATCGTGAACGTCTTCCGCGCACCGGATGCGTTGCCGGAGATCGCTCGGGAGGCCGTCGCGATCAAGGCCGGCGCGCTCTGGTGCCAGTTCGGCGTGATCAACGAGGAGGCGGCGCAGATCGCCGAGGACGGCGGTGTGACGGTCATCATGGACCGCTGCCTCAAGGTCGAGCACGCGCGCTACCTGGGGAGGATGCACTGGCTCGGCTTCAACACGGGGCGGATCACCTCCGTCCGCGGCGGCCTTCAGTAGTCGCTGCGTTCCCGAAACGAGCAGCGCAGCCGGGGCATGACGGAGTTCGTCACGCTGCAAACGCAGCACGGCGCGAGGCGAGCATGTCGTCGAGATAGCAACGCTTCGGAGCCGCCTCCCTCGAGAGTAATACGCCCGCGATGGGAGCCATGCGGTCAACCGTGCCCGTCATTCTCGGCGATTTCTTGGAGAGGTCCCTCGATGGGCGGCGATGCGCCGCGGGAGCGAGCTGTCGGCGAAAGGGTTCGAACGAGGCCTGCGAGGGGCTCATTGGGGCAACGGTCGCGAAGCGCGTCCATTGGGCGCCCGCGAAAGGTCGAAAGGTGGGTGTTTCCAGGTGATCTCACGAATCGAGCGTTTCGGGATGAAACCGATGACCTCCAGCTTGTCAAACAGCAGAACCCCTTCAGTTGCGTGCGACGAGCCGTGATCAGTGCGGGATGACGAAGAGGCCGCCGATCCCGAGGGCGAAGATCAGAAGAGCGAGAATCGAGTCGAGGCCAAGGCGTAGGTGACACGCTCTGCGCCGCACGATCACTCCGAAGGCGTAGACGACGGTTAGCTCGATGCCGAGCACGGCGAGCCAGGCGTTGAGGTGGCCGGTCGTTGGCAGGACACGGTTGTCCGGCGATGAGGTCGGCGACGAGGAACAGGGACAGCTGGAAGGAGTTGCCGCCAAAGATGTCCGCGATCGCGAGCTCGTTATCGCCGAGGCGTACGGCGGCGATACCCGAGCTGATCTCGGGCAGGGCCGAGGCGACCGAGAGGACGGTTGCGCCGAAGATGACGCCGTTGATATTGGCGCGATTTGCGAGGTCGTTGCCGGCAACCTCGAGAACGACTCCGGCTCCGAGCGTGACCAAACAGGCCACTCCAAAGACGAGCAGCGCCCTCGGCGTCGACTCGGTGATCGGCGTCGGCTTCTCGTCGGGATGCACCTGTCGGCGGTGCGGACGGCCCGGCGAAGCGCCCGGCATCTGAATTTCCCACGCCGGTGCTCGTCGCACGCGGTTGAGCGTGTAGATGCCTCCGACCCAGACGACGACGATGGCCAGGGAGGCCGGACTGACGGAGCCAATGCGGCTCGACTCCGGGAGCAGCGCACCCATCAGCACAACCGATGTGGCCAGGACGACGAGGAGCCCTTCCAGCACCGGGACCAGCGACCCGACCAGGTAGGTCAGCGATTGCCGACGAGATGCGGCTGCGTCGCAAAACACGAGAACCATCGTCTGTACCGCGATGCCTCCGATAAGGTTGCCGGCCGCGAGCCCGAGGTTTCCTTTCGCGGCGGCGGAAACGGTGATCGCAATCTCGGGGAGTGTGCCGGCGATTGCGAGCAGGATCACGCCGCCGAGCGCCTCGCCGAGATCGAAACGACGGTCGATAACATCCGTCGTCTTCGAGAGCGCCGTACCCGCCACCCAGATTGCGATCGCGCCACCCGCGAAGACGAGTAACAGCAAAGGTGTCGAAAGCGAGCCCAGCCATCCTCCTCATCCATCGCGATGAGTGCGCGCTGACAGCACCGGCTTCTTCGAGATCCGCTTGATCTCCTGCGGTAGAGCACCCGCCGGCCGCAATCACGATCCGATTCCTGAATGATCCCGCGCCGATCGGACGGCGATGTCGAGCAGAAGCTCCCCGGTACAGAAGCCCCGCTTCCAGTCAAGAGGTCACCGAAGCTCGCAGAGCACCTGACGTCTCCCGGCGGGAATCCGGCCTTTGGGAGCGGATGGCAGTTGCACTCGTTCGGGACCCCTAGCGGGGCGGGCTCAGGGGCTGCGGTTTTAGCGCCTCGTCGAGGTTGCCGATATTGGTGCCGAGCCGATGCTCCCGACGCACACGCTGACAGTTGTCTGCCTCACGTTCGTGATCACCTGGACGGCGCTGTCGGCGTCGGTGCTTGCGAGCCGCGCGATGTTCGACCGGCGTCGACGTCGGGAGGCTCGTGACGCAATCCAACTCCGCCAGGGCTCGCTGCCCGGGCCGCGCCTGCGGCCGGTCGCACTCGGGCAACCGGGCCCGGCTGCGTCGGCGGCTGCGTCGGCTCTCGTCCAAGCCGACCGTCGACGGCTCATCCACGTTGGTCTGGTTTCGCGGCGCGGGCTCGATCGACTCGAGGCGTTGCGGATCCTCGCGCGCGGCCACGCGCCCGAGGCGGTCGGGCTGCTCGGCAAGGCGATCCGCGAGGGGAACAGGTCGCGCACGGCTGCGGCGGTCTCGATCCTCTCGGAGGTCGACTCTCCCGCCGCCGATGATCTCCTGCTCGACACGCTCGTCAGTGGCGCCCACCCAAGGTCGCGGACCGCAACCCTGCTTGAGCCGCGTGTCGAACGGTTGAGAGGCGAGCTTGTCGAGCTCGCAGGGAGCGAGGATGGGGCGGTCCACTACTGGAGCCTGACGCTGCTTCAGCGTGCGCCGCCTGATCCGGCGGTCCGGGCCGTCGCGGTGGCGGGAGGCTGCGACGGCGAGCCGATGGTGAGGGCTGCGGCGGCGAAGCTCCTTGCCCACTCAACCGGCGAGGCGGTGCTCGCGGCGCTCGGGCCGCTGCTTCGCGACGAGCAGTTCTACGTGCGCGCCCACGCTGCTCGCGCGGCCGGTGTCGCCGGGGCTGTCGAACTGGCAAGGGACGTCTCGGTGCTCCTCGCCGACTCGAACTGGTGGGTGCGGGCAGCCGCTCGGGAGGGGCTCCTTGCGCTCGGTCCGGCTGGCGTCGCCGCGGCCGTCGACATGCTCGACGACAGCGACCGCTTCGCCCGCGACGGCGCACGCGAGGTGATCGCCGCCTGGGACCGCCTGCACGGCCTCGCGGCCTGGGAGGTCGAGGGCACTCGCTCGAACGCGCTCGTGAAGGACGTCCTTCGGCGCGCGCCCGACCTGTTCAACGTGCCGGCGGCGCGCGAGGCCGAGATCGTCAGATGACCCCCTGCCGTTGGCGGCAACGGGTATCGGAATCGACATCGTTCGCCTGACGGTGATCGTCTGCCTCGGCTACCTACTGGCGGTCTACGCCGCCTATGCGTTCATGCTCGTCGTCTCAGGCATCGAGCTCATCGCCTCCTCGCGTGGACGCGCGTTCGAAAACTCGGACCTCGCGCGCGAATCGGTGTTCACGATCCCGGTCAGCATCATCGCACCGGTCTACAACGAGGCACCGGTCGTTGTCGCCGCCGTTCGCTCGTTTCTCGCAGTCGACTATCCAGACTTCGAAGTGATCGTCGTCAACGACGGATCGACTGACGGGACGCTCGCCACGCTGCAGGAGGCATTTTCGCTCCGGCGCACGGGCCGACTCGTCCGCATTGTCCACCCTTCGGCGGTCGTGAAGGGGATCTATACGAGCACGGACTACCCACAACTGATCGTGGTCGACAAGGAGAACGGCGGCAAGGCCGACGGGCTCAACTGCGGTCTGAATATTGCGCGCTACCGCTACGTCTGCGGCGTTGACGGTGACACCATCCTCGCCCGGTCATGCCTTCTCGACGGCATGCGGCTCGTGCTCTCCGACCCGGCGACGATCATCGGTGTCACCGGCCACATCGCGATCAGCGGCACGCCCGAAAACGCCCTCGGCGGTGACGGAAAACCGGTGCTGGTCGAGCGCCGGCCGCTGCTTGCGTTCCAGCACCTCGACTACGTGCGCTCGTTCTTCAACAACCGGCTCGCCTGGACGCGGCTCAACACGATGCTCTGCGCAGTCGGTGCCTTCCAGATCTGGCGTCGCGACGTCCTGGATGAGGCTGGCGGATTCTCGCTCGCGTTTACCTGCGAGGATATCGAACTCACGTTCCGCCTCCACGAGCTGATGCGGCGCGAAAAACGGCGATACCGCATCCTCTCGCTTGGCGAGACCGTCGGGGTCACGGAAGGGCCCGATCGGGCCCGCACTTTGGTGGCGCAAAGAGAGCGCTGGCAGCGGGTGATCATGGAGACTGTCTTCCACAACCGCAGGATGTTCCTCAACCCGCGCTACGGAACCGTCGGCATGATCGGCGTTCCGTTCTTCGTCCTCTCCGAGGTTCTGGCGCCGTTCTTTGAGGCACTCGCCCTCGCCGCCCTCGTGGCAGGGCTCGCCCTCGGAGCGCTCGACCTCGCTCAGTTCGGGCTCGTCGTTTGCACGATCACTTTCGTGAACGCCCTCTTTACGACTGGCGCGATCGCGCTCGAGGACCGCGCATCGCGCGCCTATCCCAAGCGCGACCTCCTCCGCTTGCTCCTCCTCGGGCCCCTCGACCTCGTCGCCTACCGCCCGCTCCTCGTCTATGCACGAGCCAAGGGCACCTGGCGCTTTCTGCGCGGCGATAAAGGCTGGCACAAGTTCCAGCGAAACGACAGATCCGGGTCCGCCAGGTCGGCCTGATCACTCCCGCGACCAAACCGACGCCGCGAGTAAGACGGTAGTCACCGACCTCCTCGCCGCGCTACGCTCGCAGCGACCGGGCCCACACCCTCACCTTCGAGGGCCTTTAGAGATGGAGCGTATCGGGATCGAACCGATGACCTCCAGCTTGCAAAGCTGGCGCTCTCCCAGCTGAGCTAACGCCCCTCGCGCGCATACGGTAGCGGGAGCACCCGGACCCGGGAGGTTGAGGGCGACCTCCTCGTCGCCGCGCGGACGTCCGGAGTCAGTTTCGCGTTGCGCGCCGCAGCGAGAAATAGAGGACGGTGACGACGGCTGGAGGCAGGAGCCACCACGCGTTGATGTTTGCGCCGACGAGCAAGGCCGTCGCTCCGACCGCCAGGACGGTCGCTGTTGCGGCGCGCCAATCGTCGCCGATCACGAACTCCCACCAAAAGCGACCGAAGGACGCGAGCTTGCTCACGCCCCAGCTCCGACGAGAGCCGTCAGCCGCCGTTGGCGGCGAAGGAGCGACACGAGCGCTGCGGACGACGCCGCGACGAAGGCGAGCACGCCCAGGAGTGCGGCATCCTCACCCGGCCAGCGGACACCGACTCCCTCGGCCGACCAGAAGATGCCGAAGCTCGTCAGCATGATCCCAACGGCGAACTTCATCGTGTTCTCGGGAACGCGCGCAAGCGGCGCGCGCACGGCGACGCCAACGCCGGCGACCAGCACGAGCGCAATGGTCGCCCCGACAATGGCGAGGCCGATATTGCCCTGGGTACTTCCGAACGTGACGACGATGAACGCAACCTCGAGGCCCTCGAGCAGGACGCCTTTGAACGCAAGCGTGAAGCCGTACCCGTCGATCCTGCCTCCACGATCCGCCTGGCCTGCGCTCGCGGGCTTCGTCGAGCTCGCGCGCGAAGATCGCGTCTTCGTCGTGCAGCGCTTTGTAGCCGCTCGCGCGCAGGATCGCCTTGCGGAGCCACTGGAGGCCAAAGACCAGGAGCAACGTCCCGACGACCGTGCGTAGCGTGTTCAGCGGGAC
The DNA here is from genome assembly GCA_963765345.1 of uncultured Actinomycetota bacterium. GTDB lineage: Bacteria > Actinomycetota > Thermoleophilia > Gaiellales > Gaiellaceae > PALSA-600. Next base: position 113,317 of record CAVXWI010000003.1, on the reverse strand, counting down.
TACGGTCAGAGCCGGGCCGAGGGCCGCGACGATCACACCGAGGGCGAGCGTCGCGGCCGCCACGCCCCAGAGCGCCGAGCGCCAGCCTCGTGCGAGCCCCGCGGCGAGCACGATCGTGAGCGCCTCGACCATCTCGACGGCGCTCGCGAGGAACGTCGACGCGACGAGGAAGATGGCGCTCACGCGACACCCTCGGCGTGCACGCTCAACGATCCTCGTCTCATGGCTGGCCCTGCCTGGCGCCAATCGAGCGCCTCGTCACGACTACGATTTCGCTCCCGCGAGTATGCCGACGCGGGTGAAGGCCCTGGGGCACATCCCGATGGATGATCGGGCTCATCCAGCTCGTCTGCGGCCGGCGCGGTCTCATCCTGCCGGTGCTCGACCCGGCCGAGACGGCAAACGACGTCGACGGCGGGCCGCCACCAGCTCGATGAGGCTCGATCGGCGGCGATCCGCTCGTGCTCGCACGCAATCTCGGACTTCTCGCCGTCCTTCGCCATCCTGTCCGGTCTTACCGACCGGCCGCCTGCCGGGGCCGCGAGCGGAACCTCTCGGCGCCCCCGGATTCTCACCGGGGACGCCAGGGCACTCGGGCAGCTAGGCCGCGCGCGAGAGCCGCTCTTCGTGGCGCGCGCGCTGAATGATCAGATCGCGATCGCCGAAGCGGATGGTCGCCCGCACCGAGCGCTGCTCGTCCCAGAGCCGCGCAATCTGCTCGTCGAGCAGCTTGTGCTCGGCGGCGAGCTCCGGATCGTGACCTTCCGACAGCTGATGCAGCACGTCGGAACGCCGGATGGAGAGGGAATCGATCTCCTTCTTGATCTCTTGCAAGTTTCGCATATCTCTTGAGAACGCTCCTTGTCATCCAGGGATTCCCGTTTGCTCGTCCCTGAACCATCGGCATTTGCAATGGATTGATCTCCTCCCGATCATACCACATTTGCTAAGAGGGCACTTAGATTTTATTCAGGCATTGGTAACAATCTTGTTCGGGAAGAATGAACACGGGAGGAGGAACCGGTTCGGTCAGGGTGATTGGCCCGCGGGGCAGCAAGGAGATTTCGGCTGCGCGAAGTGGCCGTGACGCACGAGCGAATCCCGCGCTGCTCCGGGAAGGCTCTTCGAGGGTAGCGGGCGCGCGGCCACGTTGTGCGGCCGGCGTTCCCTGCCCGCGATCGGCGAGCGCGCCTCGACGATGTCCCTCGGCCTCGCTGATTGCCGCGAGGCGCGATCTCGCCGCAGACCGACGACCCGCCGCGCCTCGTGCGGCGTGGCTGCCTACATCTCAGCGCTCAGGCGAGGCCCTCGCGGATCCGCTCGGCGACCGCCGCCATCTCGAGGCGCGCCCCGGTCACGTCGGCGAGCAGCTCCTCGGCCGTCGGTCCCTGGCCGAGCGCCCAGAGCTCACGGAGCAGGTCGCCTGCCTCGCGCCGCGCGAACCACTCGTTGCCGAACTCGGAGCGCAGGAAGTCGCGTAGCTGTGCCTCGAAGGCCCAGGAACGCAGGTAACCCGTGACGTAGAAGCAGCCGTCGATGTCGTCGAGGTAGCTCTCCGGGTTCGCAGGGATCTTCAGCGCATCGGTCAGCAGCTCCGCGTAGCGCGGCCGCATCGTCGCCGGATCGGCTGCCTGGAAGAACTCGATCTCGTAGAGCAGCTTCGCGCTGTAGCGGCGCAGGAAGTAGAGCGACGAGGTCGCGCCCGCGTTCGCGATCTCGGCCGCTCCGCCGACGTCGAGGCGGCGGTTCAGCCAGGCGGGCTCGTCGACGAGCTGCTCGAACAGCGCCGCCCAGCCCTCGGTGACCGCCGTGTCGCCGAGGCGCTTCGCCTCCATGACCAGGTCGGCCGAGGTGTTCGCGTAGTGCTCGGTGTGCCCGGCCTCGTGGAACAGCGCGCGCCAGTCGTCGTAGCCGCCGATCGGCTGGATGACGAGCATCACCTTCCCGGGCACCTCGATCGGCGCGCAGAATGCGCGCGGGCTCTTGCCGGGGCGCTGCTCGAGGTCGAGGTGGACGTTCGCCTGGGCGCGGAGGTCGATTCCGAGCTCGGCGAGGGTCGCCTCGAGCGACGGCAGCATCCGGTCGGAGGGGTAGCTCGCGTCGAGCTCGGGCGCGCGGAAGAGCCGCGTGACGTCGGAGGGGCGGGCATCGTCGAGGCCGATCCCGAGGCGCTCGCGAAACAGCCGGTCGCCGGCCTCGCTCCCACAGCCGCTCGGTCTCGTCGAGCAGCGCATGGCACTGGGCGGCGAGCTCGTCGAGCCCGAAGCCGAAGCGCTTGTAGAGCTCGTAGTAGTTCGGCGAGCCGAGCTGCGCCACCGCCTCGCGGTCGATCTGGGCGGCGTCGAGGTAGAGCGGGTTCAGCTGCTCGTCCAGGAGCTCGAGGCGCACGCGCTCGAGGCGCTCGCGCCGGCCGCGGTCGGGCTCGTTGGCCATCGACGACGCGGAGCATCCGGTACGGGATCTGCTCGCCGTCGATCGCTCGCCTCGAGCGTCGTCTCGGCCTCGGCGAGCTTCTCCTGGCATGCGCCCGGGTCAGGCCCGCCGAGATAGCCCTCGCAGGCGAAGCGCCAGAGCTCGGGCGGCGCGTCCTACGAGCCGCTGCGCCGTCTCGAGCCGGGTCAGCTCCTCGTGACGCTCGTAGATCGGCTCGAGCTCGAGCGCCGGCTTGTGGCCGGCGAGGTGGAGGTAGTACTCCTCGTCGAGCTCGGCGATGAAGCGGTCGGCGTCCTCGCGGAACGCGTCGAGGTCGCGGCTTGTCGGCACGTCGGTCGCCATCCGGGCTCTAGCATAGGCGCCCGTGCACGAGCTCAGCCTCACCAGCGAGCGCCGCACCCAGCTGATCGACATCACCGACCGCGTCCGCGAGGCCGTCGCCGGTGCGACCGGCTCGGCGGTGCTCGTCTACGTGCCGCACACGACCGCCGCAGTCACGATCAACGAGAAGATCGACCCGGTGCTCGTCGCCGACCTCGAGCGGGCGTTCGAGCGGATCGTCGGCGACGAGTGGGGCTGGCGGCCACGACGACGTCGACGGCCCCAACGGGCCCTCGCACGGGCGCGCGTCGGTCGCCGGCGCGCAGGTGCTCATCCCGCTGCGCGACGGCGCGCCCGCCCTCGGCCGCTATCAGGCGATCTTCCTCTGCGAGTTCGACGGCCCGAAGGCACGCGCTCGGTCTACGTCAGCGTCCTCGCCTGAGCCGCGGAGGCGCCAGCCGGTGCCGGCGTGCGCCCGGCTGCTGCGCTCGCGGCGGCGCGTGCCACGCTGCTTCGCCTAGGCTCAGCACGTGGCCCCGCCGGTGCAACGCGACGAGGAGCTCGAGCTCCGGATCGACTCGCTCGCCTTCGGCGGCAACGGCGTCGCGCGTCTGGACGGATTCGTCGTTTTCGTCCGTGCCGGGCTGCCCGGCGATACCGTGCGCGCCCGCGTGACCAAGGTGCAGCGCCGCCACGCCGAGGCGATCGCGACCGAGGTGCTGGTCGCGGGGCAGCAGCGGGTCGCGGCGCCCTGCGCGCACTACCCCGCCTGCGGCGGCTGCCGCTTCCAGGACCTCGCCTACGAGGCCCAGCTCGCTGCCAAGCATGCCTGGGTCGAGGACTCGCTGCGACGGATCGCCGGGATCGCCGAGCCTCCGCTCGAGCAGATCGTGCCGGCCGACGAGCTCTTCGGCTACCGCAACAAGATGGAGTACTCGTTCGCACCTGGACCGGACGGCCCGCTGCTCGGGCTTCACCGGGCCGGGCGCTGGGACGAGGTGCTCGGCATCGAGCGCTGCTACCTGACGACCGACCTCGGCAACGCGCATCCGCAACACCCTCGCCGCCTGGGCGCACGAGGAGCGTCTGCGCGGCCTACGACCAGGCGAGCGGCGAGGGCTACCTCCGCAACGTCGTCGTCCGTGAGGGGCGCAACTCCGGCCAGGCGCTCGTCCAGCTCGTCACGAGCGAGCGGGAGCGGTTCGACCGCGAGCGCCTGATCGAGGTGCTGACGGCGTTCCCCGAGGTGCGCTCGATCCACTGGGCCGTCAACGACACGCCCGGACAGGCGGCGAACCTGCCGAGCCAGCTCCTCTGGGGCGAGGAGGCGATCGAGGAGGAGATCGGCGGCCTCCGCTTCCGCCTGCGCCCGAACGCGTTCCTGCAGACGAACACGGGCATGGCCGAGCGTCTCTACGAGCTCGTCAGGGCCGAGGCCGGCCTGACGGGCGGCGAGACGGTCTACGACCTCTACTGCGGGATCGGCACGATCGCGCTCGCGCTCGCGCGCGATGCGCTGACGGTCTGGGGGGTCGAGATCTCCGAGGAGTCGGTCGCCTGCGCGATCGAGAACGCCGAGCTGAACGCGATCGGCAACGCCGCCTTCTTCGCGGGCAACGTCGGCGAGGTCCTGCGCGAGCTCAAAGACCGGGCCGGCGAGCCCGACGTCGTCGTCGTCGACCCCCCGCGCGCCGGCCTGGCTGGCAAGGGCCTGCGCCGGCTCGGCGAGCTGGCCGCGCCGACGCCTCGTCTACGTCTCCTGCAACCCGACGACGCTCGCGGGCGACACGAAGCGCCTCGTCGAGGAGTACGGCTACCGGCTCGTGCGCACGCGCCCGCTCGACATGTTCCCGCACACGCCGCACGTCGAGTCCGTCTCGCTTCTGACGCTCAGGTAGACGCGCTCGAGGCGGGCCGTCTGACGACGAGCCGCCGCCAGATCAGGTCGGCGTTCGGGAGGAGGAAGCCGAGTGCGATCGCCGGCAGAGCCGGCAGCCCGCCGGTGCTCCAGACCGTCGTCAGCGCGATCGTCGCTCCGAGCCCGGCCGTCATCCCGAGCCACGTCCAGAACGGGCGCAGGTGGAAGCGCATGCTCGCCCCGAGGAAGAGGGAGAAGAACATCACGTCGGGAAGGCCGAGGCGCGCCGCGTTGCCGCCCGGCACGACGAAGGCGATCGAGAGCTTCGTGAACACCGCCGGGTGGTGGGCGGTGATCGCATGGGTCGGTCCCCGCCAGACCGAGAAGGCATCGACCCAGGGGATGATCAAGGCGACCGTGACCACCCACGAGAGCGCCTCGAAGGCCGACAGGAAGAGCAGCCCGGCGCCGCTGACCGCCGCGAACTTCGCGATGTTGGCGGGGACCGGCGCCCCGAGCACCGAGCAGAGGAGGGAGACGCCGATCAGGACGGCGACGCCGATCGCGAGCGGGATCGGCCGCCGCCAGATCGGCAGGGCAAGCCAGGTGAGGCTGAACATCGCCGGCATCAGGACGAGCGCGACCAGCGCGACGCTGGGCCAGGTCGAGAGCGCCGAAAGATGGGGTGCCGTCTCGAACCAGGCGACGAGCGCGCCGACGGCGATCAGTAAGGCGGCAGCGCGGCCCACCACGGACCGACCGGCTTGAAGGCACTCCAGAAGCGCGTCTTCGCGCGCTGCTCGTCGAGCGAGAGGTCGATATCCGGCACGACGAGCGCCTCGATCGTGGGCGTGAACTGCTGCAGCTCGCCCGGCGCGGGGTCAAGCGAGCCGGCGAGCGGGAACTCGAGGCTCGCCAGGAACTCGAGCGCATCCTCGCCCATGACGACGACGAGTCTCGGCTGGACGATCCGGAGCTCGCGGGCGAGCCAGCCCCGGCAGACGTCGAGATCGGCGCCGGCGAACTTGACGCAGTTCGTCCCGAACACCTCGGCCGGATCGACGTGCAGCCGCTCGAGCGAGCGTTTCAGGGCGTGCCCCGAGCGTCCGTGGAACGCGACGCCCTCCTGCAGCTCCGGGGCCTGAGGGCCGTACTTGAGCAGGAAGATCGTTCCGAGCGGATGGCCGGTCGGCTGCGCGACCGGCGCCCCGGCCGATGCTTCGGCCACCTCGTGCTCCAGGCTAAGGATCTCCCTGATCGCCTTGTCGAGGTACCGCTTGTAGATGTCGTCTGTCGTCACGGCGGCGGACACGGAGCATCCGGTCCTTTCTCGCCTACCGGACCTTTTCCTTGACCTGCGCCATCCACTTCAGGCTCTGCAGGTAGGCAAGCGACTTCGGGCGGCGCAGGATCTCGGCGCTGCGCAGCGAGATCATGAACTCCTCGGGGCCCCGGAACGAGCGCATCCGCAGGGCCCCCGTCCCGACCCCCTGGAGCACGTGGGCGTCGGAGCCGGCGCCCATCGTCAGGTCGTACTTGCGGGCGAAACGCAGCGCCTCCTCGTTCTGCGCGTCGAAGAGCAGGCGGGCGTTGTAGACCTCGAGCACGTCGATGTCGGCGAGGTACCGGTGCAGGGTCGCCGGGTCCGGGATCGTATGCATCCGGTCGAAGGGGTGGGGGAGGTAGACGAGGCCGTTCTGCTCCCTGATCGCCGCGATCGTCTCGGCGAACGACAGCCCGCGAGGGATCTCGCGCTCGAGGAAGAGCCCGATCACCTCGCCCTGCTCGTCGGTCTTGATCTCCTCGCCGGGGATGACGATCAGGTCGCGCCCGCGCGCCTCGTCGAGCGTCTCGAGCGCGCCGCCGAAGACGTTGTGGTCGGTGACCGCGATCGCTCCCAGCCCTTCGGCCTCCGCGTGGTCGACGAGCTCCGCCGGGTCGACGGCGCAGTCGAACGACCACGAGGTGTGCATGTGCAGGTCGGCGACGATCCACGGCCGCTCGCCGAGCGGGTCGGCGAGCCGACGCGTCGGGCGTTTGCGGCGGAGGCGGGTCAGCCGACGGTAGAGCTCGTCCAGCTGCCGCGCGACCGCGGTGAACGATTCGTCCGCCGCCGCCGTGCGCGAGGCCTCCTGCTCCCGCTCCCGAAACGATGCGTCCTCGGCGAGGCGCGCCACCGCCGCGGCGGCGAGCAGCGGCTGCGCGTCGACCCCGAGCGGCGCCGCGATCGCGCAGCCTGCCGCCCGCGCCTCGAGCGCGAGACGCGGCAGCCCCTCGATCCCGGGGACGAAGATCGCCGTCTCGGCCAGCAGGGGTGCCCGCGCGGCGCCGTCCCGGGCGGTGCGGACTGCGACGCGGCCGGCGAGGTCGCGGGGGATCGCCGGCCGCCCGACGAGCGGGGTCGTCCGCAGGAGCACCGCCTCCCACTCGGGCAGCTCCCGCAGCGCCCGGAGGACGCCGCGGGCGCCCGGCCGCTCGTTGGGGCGCAGCTCGACCGTGATCCGGTCACGCTTGCGCCCCGGCGCGAACAGCTCGAGCGAGACGCCGGGCGAGACGATCTCGTAGTCGCCGGGGAAGCGCTCGCAGGCCGCGTCCCTGATCGGCTGGGACAGGGCGAGCAGCGCGTCGATCCGGCCGAGCAGCTTCTCCCGTTGCGTGCGCCCCGGCGGATACCCGAGCCGGTCGGTCGAGCAGAACGTCGCCACCGTCAGCGCGTCGGTGTCGCGGAGCGCTAGGTAGGAGAGGGACGGCAGGCCGGGCTCGAAGCCGTGGACGAGGTCAAAGCGGCCGCGGGCGAGGGCCAGGCGCAGGCTCGCCCGCACCCCGACCGGGACGCCCATCTGCGACCGCCGCGAGATCGGGACCGCCGGCCCGACGGCGACGACCCCGTCGGCCGCCGCGTGGCCGTGGACGACGCGCCGGCCGGCGAGCAGGTCGGTCGCCCTCGTCGAGGGGGCGAGGACGGTCACCTCGTGGCCGCAGGCGCGTAGCCCGGCCGCGACGCCATCCACGTGCTCATTGACGTCGTGTGGCTGCGACCACGCGAACGGTGTCACCAGACAGACGCGCACTGCTCCGGGAGACTAGCGACGGACGTCGCTATCGTCCGTGCCCGCTCCCGCCCGCCGATCGAACGGAGACGACGAACCTCGTGACCGCCGGCCGACTGTCCCCCGACAGGCTCCTCGTGATCGGCGTCCTCCTGCTGATCTCCGTCATCTTCCTGCACGTCAACATGAAGAACCCACCCGGGTTCTATCGGGACGAGTCGGCGATCTCCTACAACGCCTACACGCTCTCGACGAGCCTGAAGGATGAGTACGGGGCGACGCTGCCGCTCTTCATCAGGTCGTTCGGGGACTACAAGAGCCCGCTCTACGTCTACCTCCTCGCCGCCATCTTTCGCGTCACGGGGCCGAGCGTCGAGGTCGCCCGCATCTTTAGCGCCGTGATCGGGCTCGCGGCGGTGCTGCTCTTCTACGTGCTCGCCTACGCGATCGCCCGCCGCCGGCTGATCGCGCTCGCGGCGACCGCGCTCGCCGGACTCAGCCCGTGGCTGTTCGAGATCAGCCGGCTCGTCTTCGAGGTCGCGCTGGAGCCGCTCGTGATCGTTGCCTTCCTCCTCGCCCTCTACCGCGCCCAGTCGGGCCGCTGGGAGTTCCGCCAGTCGCTCGTGCTCGGCCTCCTCCTCGGCGCGGCGGTCTACACCTACCAGGCCGGTCGCATCTTCGCACCGCTCTTCGCGGTCGGGCTGATCCTCTTCTACGGCCGCCGTCACGCCCGGCAGGTGGCGAACACCTGCGGCGTCTTCCTCGTCTCGCTCGTGCCGGTCTTCGTCTACGCATTCGTGCATCCGGGTGCGCTCGAGGTGCGCTACCACAGCGTCACGTGGATCAACGGGAGCGTCCGCTGGTGGCAGCTGCCGGGGCGCTTCCTCGGGCACTACGCCTCGAACGTCAACCTCTGGAACTGGCTCGTGCACGGCGACTCGGTGGAGCGCCATCACGTTCCCGGCGACGGCAGCCTCTTCTGGGTCGAGGTCGCGCTCGCGCTCGCCGGTGCCGTCGTCGTGCTGCTGCGGCGCCGCGGCGATCCGTGGTGGCGCTTCGTGCTCTTCGGGATCGTCTGCAGCCCCGTCGCCGCCTCGCTGACGATCGGCTCGATCATGACGCTGCGGATGATCACGCTGCCGATCCTCGTGCCGCTGCTCGCGATCCCCGCGCTCGAGGCGGTCAGCGGCCTCTGGCCGACGGCCCTGCGCCTGGCGGTCGTCTCGCTGCTCGTGCTCGCCTTCGTGGTCGAGGCGATCAACTGGCAGCTCGTCTTCGCCCGCAACGGCCCGAAGCGGCTCGACCCCTTCGAGGCGCAGATCCATTCGGTGATCGAGGCGGCCTTCCGGCACGGCGGGACCCTCTACGCCTACCGCGACTTTCACGCCGCCTACATCGACAGCCTCTTCTACGGCGCGCTCGCGGGCAGGAGCCGCTCGTCGATCGTGATCCTCGACACCGACGCGCCGCCGCCGCCGGGCTCGCTCGTGATCGGCTATACGGGGCAGTGCGCGACCTGCAAGGTCGTCTCGGTCAACGCGGGCTTCGAGGCCTACGTCACGCCGAAGTAGCGTGGCTGCGCCAGCCGTCGCGCAGAGCGAGCGCCAGCGCGCCGAGCGCCGCCGCCGCCACGAGCAGGGCCGACTTCAACCGACCCAGGTCGACCCAGGCGGCGACGTTCTTCTGCGCCCAGCTGACGATCAGGGCCGACGTGCCGTGCACGGGCAGCGAGGCGAGCTCGCGCCAGACGCTCCAGCGGTAGACCTGGGCGGCGTTCACCGCCCCCGGCCAGGTCAGGAGAACCGCCGTCGAGGCAACCACCGAGGCGGCGGCGAGCAGGCTCGTCGCGAGCCGGAAGCGCGCGAACGCCGGCGCGAGCCCGAGCACGAGAAACGGGATTGCCGGGATGAAGAACCGTGGACCCGGCGAGTCGCCGCCGTAGGGATCGAAGTAGCCGAACTCGAGCACGAGGAAGGCGACCGTCACCGCGGCGCAGGTGACCGCCTCGGCGACGAACCCGGCCCGGGCGAGCAGGACGAGCCCCGCCGCGGCGAGGAGAAGCACCGGCGCGTCGACGAGGAGGCCGCGGTTGCCGACGAGCACGAGCGAGACCGCGTGCCAGGAGGGCGCGCCGATGCCGAAGAAGCCCGCGGCCTGCTGGCTCGCGAACTGCTGCGAGACGTAGCGATAGGAGAGGTGGAAGGGCGAGCCGAAGGCAAGCCGGTCGTAGAGACCGAGCAACGCGAGGCCCGGCAGGAGCCCGGCCGCGTAGCGGCCGAGCGCGCGGGCGCCGCTGAGGGCCGTATAGCCGGCGACCACCGCGATGACGACCGCCGCCTGGTACTCGATCAGCACTGCGAGCCCGGCCAGGAGACCCGCCAGGCCGGGGCGGCGCCGCCAGGCGAGCAGGAAGGCGCCGAACCCGACCGCAGCCGTCGGGACCTCGGCGAAGTTGTCGACGGCGAGCGATGCGGCCAGTGTCCCGGTCGCGAACGTCACGAGCAACGCTCCGCCCCAGCCGGGGGCGAGCCCCTCGCCGACCCTGCCGACGAGAAAGGCGCAGGCGAGCAGGGCGAGGCCGCCGGTCGAGAGGCGGACGGCCCAGAGGCGGAGGTCGCCGCTCGGGTGCCACCCCGATGGCCCAGGCAGCCGCACGACCTCGGCCGCCGGGATGGCGAGGAAGGAGACCGCGGGTCCCTTGTCGGTGTAGAGGTGGCCGCCGAACGAGGCCATGTCGGTGGCGCCTGCGAGGCAGCCGTCCGCCGAGAGGCTGCCGTGCAGGGCGGAGCGGGTCAGGCACATCCGCGAGACGTCCTGGGCGCCCGGCGGGAGGACGACGGTCAGTGTCCCGAGCGCCACGAGCACGAGCAGGAGCAACTCGTGGCGGGGGCGCCGCCACGGAAGCTGCGCCGGCGCCGGAAGCCGTCCGCGGATGCCCACGCGGGCAGACGCTAGACGACGTCCCGGCGACCGGAGCGCGCTCAGGCCTTCGCGGCGGCCTTCCGGGCGGGCGCCGGGCGCCGGTGCCGCTCGATGAACTGCTCCGATTGTTCGTGCGCTTCGTCGTCGACGATCTGCTTGGGCGGCGACTTCATCAGGTAGGCGCTCGGCCCCTCCAGCGCTCCCGCGATCCCATGGTCGAGCGCGAGCTTCGCGAAGCGGACGGCGTCGATGACGATCCCGGCCGAGTTCGGCGAGTCCCAGACCTCGAGCTTCAGCTCCACGTTGAGCGGCACGTCGCCGAACGACGAGCCCTCCATGCGGATGTAGGCCCATTTGCGGTCGGTCAGCCAGGGGACGTAGTCGGACGGCCCGACGTGCACGTTCCCCGGGCCCATGTCGTAGTCGAGCATCGAGGTGACCGCGTTCGTCTTGGAGATCTTCTTCGACTCGAGGCGCTCTCGCTCGAGCATGTTCAGGAAGTCCGAGTTGCCGCCGACGTTCAGCTGCATCGTCTTGTCGAGGTGGACGCCGCGCTCGCGGAAGAGCGAGGTGAGGACGCGGTGGGTGATCGTGGCGCCGACCTGCGACTTGATGTCGTCGCCGATGATCGGCACACCCGCCTGCTCGAAGCGACGCTGCCAGTAGGGCTCGCGTGCGATGAAGACCGGCATGCAGTTGACCATCGCGCAGCCCGCCTCGAGGATCTGCTCGGCATACCACTTCGTCGCCATCTCGGAGCCGACCGGCAGGTAGTTGACGACGACGTCGACCTCACGCTGCCTCAGGATCCCGACCACGTCGTCGGTCTCTCCGGGCGCCTTCTCGACGACCTCGGACAGGTACTTGCCGATGCCGTCGTGGGTCATCCCGCGCGAGACCGTGATGCCGGTCTTCGCCACCTCGGCGAACTTGATCGTGTCGTTCGGGTGTGCCCAGATCGCCTCGGCCAGATCGACACCGACCTTGCCCTTGACGACGTCGAACGCGGCGACGAACTCGATGTCCGAGATGTGGTAGCCGCCCAGATTGACGTGCATCAGCCCGGGGACGAACTGATCGTCCGGCGCCTCGCGGTAGTACTGGACACCCTGCAGCAGCGAGTTGGCGCAGTTACCGACGCCGATGACGGCGACGCGCACCTTGCCGTTCGCGCGTGCATGCCCGTTCGGGTTGCTCTTGCTCTTCTCTGACATTTCGTCCTTTCGCTGCCGGCCGAGCCCCTGGGAGAGGGTCTCGACGATGAGGTCGTGGGTCGTCGTCTTGCGCTCGCCCGCGCGGCGCGTGAGCCGGTCCTTCAGCTCGCGCGGCATGCGGAGGAGCACGTCCCCCGCGGGGCGCGGCGGCGCGCCGCGGCGGCCGCTCGGCTCGAACGGGACTCCGAACCGGGAGGCGAGGATCGTGACGGCGACGTCGTTCAGGCTGGCCCGGCGCCGCTCGACCTCGCCGGCCAGGCGCTGCTTCAGGTCGGCAGGCATGCGAACGAGCACGTCGCTGCGGAGCTCGGCCATTCGCGCGAAGATAGCACATGAGTGCTATCGCTGAAGGGAGGCTAGCCGGGCGGGGAGTCGCGGTCGAGCAGCTGTCGGCGGACCGAGAGGATCCGCTGCAGGACGGTGACCCACGCCGTGACCGCGAGGACGGCGATCGCCCAGGGCAGGACGCCCCAGGGGCCGAGGACAAGCCCGGTCGTGATCACGACGACGCGCTCGGCCCGGGAGCCGATCCCGACGTCGCCCTTCAGGCCGAGCGCCTCTGCGCGGGCGCGGGCGTAGGAGACGAGGAACGAGCCGGCGACCGCTGCAACGGCGACGACGACGAAGACGTCCTCGTTGCCGCGCGCGAAGACGTAGGCGATCGCGGCGAGCATGAACCCCTCGCTGACCCGGTCGGTCGTCGAGTCGATAAAGGCCCCGAAGGGCGTCGACTTGCCCCCGGCGCGGGCGAGCGCGCCGTCGAGGATGTCGAGCAGCGAGCCGGCGACGAAGAGGGCCGCGCCGACCCAGTAGAAGAGGATCTGATTGCGGTTCTCGAAGAGAACGACGACCGACGCCGCCGCGCAGAGCGCGACGCCGCTCGCGGTCAGCGCGTTCGGCGTCACCCGGGTCCTGGCGAGGCCGCCGATCGACCGCGCAGCGAGCGAGCGCGCACCGGTCGTGTAGCCGTGCTTGATCGCGGCGGCCCTGCTCACGGCAGATGACCGTAGCAGCGGCTCAGGTCGTGCGGGCCACGCGGGCGACGCGGGCGACGCGGACGAAGGCGCCCCGAATCGCGCCCCACTTGTAGACGATCGTCATCGCGGTCAGGGCGACGAACATGCCCGCGACGCAGTCGACCCAGAAGTGGTTGCCCGTCGCGATCACGGCGAACCAGACCCAGGCGGGCCAGAGTGCCCAGAACACCTTCGCCCACCACGGGCGCACGAGGCGGCAGAGCACGATCCCGACGATCAGCGAGTCGCAGGCATGCAGGCTCGGCATCGCCGCGTAGGGGTTCGCGGCAAGCGAGACGATGCCGTTCGTATGGTTGTCGACGAAACCGACACCGAGCAGCCGCGGCGGCGCCATCGGCATGTAGATGTAGCCGACGAGCCCGATCACGTTCGCGAGCAGGATCGAGTTGCGGAAGCGGTAGAAGCCCTCGTGGCGGCGGATGTAGACCCAGAGCAGCGCGAGGCCGACGACCGTGAACTCGGAGTTCCAGTAGGTCCACGAGACGAGCTGGGCGAGCCAGTGGCGCTGGTCGACGAACTGCTGGATCGTCAGCTCGTAGAGCTGGTTGGTGAAGCGCAGCTCGAAGTTGACGACGGCGAAGCCGTTCGCGAAGGCGCGGGCCGGATCGCGGTCGGTCGCGGCCCGGACCAGCTGGTAGCCGAGGGCGAACCCGAACCAGATTGCCATCTGGCGTCCGAGATCTGCCCACCCACGCGGCAAATAGCGCCGCCCAGCTGCCACCACCGACGACACGACGGCCTATTCTACAAACCCGCCCCGGATTGACAATGTCACGCCCGGGCCCGGCGGGGTACGGCAGTAGGATCGCCGGTCGTGTCCGGGGATGCCGTCGCCGCCCGCCACCGTCTCGCCGGGGCTGGGGTGCTCGCGGGGTACACGCTCGTCGCCTTCCTCTACCTCGGCGTTCGGCCGCTCGTGGAGAGCGGGCATCAATACGTCGGCTACGGCTACGACCCGCAGATCTTCATCTGGTCGCTCGCGTGGTGGCCGCACGCGATTGCCAGCGGCGAGAACCCGTTTGTCACCCATGCGATCTGGGCGCCCTACGGGCTCAACCTCGCCTGGTCGACGACGGTTCCCGGCCTGGCGCTGCTCTTCGCGCCGCTGACGATCCTCGCCGGCCCGATCGTCGCCTACGACGTCGCCGCCGTCGTGCTGCCGGCGCTTGCGGCCTGGACGGGCTACCTGCTCTGCCGCTATCTGACGCGGTCGCTCTGGCCCTCGCTCGTCGGCGGTTACCTCTTCGGGTTCTCGAGCTATCTGCTCGCCGAGGACGGCTACGGCGGCCACCTCAACCTCGGCTCCGTCTTTCTGCTGCCGCTCGTCGCGCTCGTGATCCTTCGCTTCCTCGACGGCGAGCTTCGCGGCGGCGGCCTCGGCTGGCGCCTCGGGCTCCTGCTCGCCTTCCAGGTCCTCTTCTCGACCGAGGTTGCCTTCACCCTGACGCTCCTGCTCGCCCTCGCACTGCTCGCCGCGTACGTCGTCGCCCCCGCGCGGCGACCGCGGCTGCGGGCGCTGCTCGCGCCGCTCGCCGGCGCCTACGCGTTCGCTGCAGTCCTGATCGCGCCGTTTCTCTACTACCTGTTCGCCGGTGGCGTCCAGGGGCCGTACTACAGCGGGCTCGCCGTCTTCGACGCCGACCTCGCGAACCTCGTCATCCCGACGAAGCTGACGATCGCCGGCGGGACGCTCCTCGGCGGCGTCTCGAGCCGGTTTCTCGGCAACCTGCCGGAGCAGGGCGTCTACCTCGGCCTGCCGACGCTCCTGATCATCGTCCTCTACGCTCGGGGCCGCTGGCGCACCCCGGGCGGTCGCTTCCTGCTCGTCGCGCTTGCGCTGAGCCTCATCGCGGCGCTCGGCTCGCAGGTCACGCTCGCAGGCCACGGCATCGTCTCGCTCCCCTGGAAACTCCTCGTCTCGTTGCCGGTCTTCGACAACCTGCTCACGAACCGCTTCATCGTCTACACCTCGCTCGCAGCCGCGGTCGTCGTCGCGCTCTGGACGCAGGCACGCCGCGCCGGCACGCTCCGCGTCGTCCTGCCGGCGCTCGCCGTCGTCGCGGTCGCACCCAACCTGGGCCACAGCGGCCTCGCGACCAGCTACCGGGTGCCCGCCTTCTTCACCGACGGCGCCTACCGCGACTGCCTCGACCCGGGAGAAAACGTCCTGCCCTTCCCGATTCGCGGGGCGGGCGACGCCCTGCTCTGGCAGGTCGAGAGCGGGTTTCGGTTCAACCTCACCTCGGGCGACATCGGGCCCGATATCCCGGCCCCGGTCTTCCAGCCGCCGTCGATCGACGCGGTCCCCGGCGGCCTGCCGCTCGGCGTCGGCGACGCCGGGATCCTGCGTACGTTCCTGGCCGGCAAAGGCGTCACGAGCATCGTCGTCGACGGCTCACAGGCCGACAACTTCGTCGGTGCGGTCGACCAGATCGCAAAACCGCAGGTCGTCGGCGGCGTCTACCTCTACCACCTGACGCCGGGCGCGCCCTCCTGCCCCGGCGCCTGAGCGCCAGTCCGTTCTCGAGCCTAGCCGCCGATGTAGCTCATCTCGACGCGCGGGGCATCGTCGTCGAGAGCGGTTGCCTCCGAGCGCAGCTCGGAGTAGCGGTCGCCGCGCACGTTCCAGATCGCGGCGAGCCGGGCCGTCAGCTCCTCGTCGCTGGCGCCCCCTCTGATCAGGGCGCGGAGATCGTGACCGCGCACCGCGAAGAGACAGGTGAAGAGCTCGCCCTTTGCCGAGACCCGCGCTCGCGTGCAGTCACCGCAGAAGGGCTGCGTGACCGAGGCGATGACGCCGATCTCGCCTTTGCCGTCGCGGTAGCGCCAGCGCTTCGCAACCTCGCCCCGGTAGCGCGGGCTCGCGGGCTCGATCGGAAACTCGGCATCGACGATCGAGACGATCTCGGCGGCGGTGACGACCTCGTCCATCTGCCAGCGGTTGGTCTCGCCGACGTCCATGAACTCGATGAAGCGGAGGGTGTCGCCGCGCTCGCGGAAGTAGCGCGCCATCGGCAGGATCTGGTTCTCGTTGACGCCGCGCTTGACGACGCAGTTGACCTTCGCCGGCAGCCCGACCTCGCGGGCGGCCTCGATCCCGGCCAGCACGCGCTCGACCGGGAAGTCGACGTCGTTCATCTCCCGGAAGGTCGAATCGTCCATCGCGTCGAGGCTGACGGTGATGCGGTCGAGCCCCGCGTCCTTCAGCGCCTGCGCTTTGCGCGGCAGCAGCGAGGCGTTCGTCGTCAGCGTGATCTCGACGTCGAGCGTCGCGAGCATCGCGATCAGCCGCTCGATGTCGCGGCGGATGAGCGGCTCGCCGCCGGTCAGCCTGAGCTTGTGGACGCCGAGCCCGACGGCCGCGCGCGCGACCCGGGTGATCTCGTCGAAGTCGAGCAGCTCCTTGCGGTCGAGAAACTGGTACTCGTGGCCGAAGACCTCCTTCGGCATGCAGTAGGTGCAACGGAAGTTGCACCGATCCGTGACCGAGATTCTCAGGTCCCGCAAAGGGCGGCCGAAGGCGTCAAGGACCTGCGACATCTGTGAACAGGTTAGCGTGGGGATCAGGCTGATGTCACCCCATGTTCATCGGTTGACTACTCACCGTTTACCGCTTCCTTGCGGGCTCTGATCGCCCTCGTCGGCGCCACCGTCGTGTGGGGGCTGACGTTCGTCCAGGTCAAGGATGCGGTGGCCGTCTACCCGCTCTTCCCGTTCCTCGCGCTCCGGTTCGGGATCGCCGTGCTCGTCCTCGCCCCATTCGCTGTTCGGCGCGTCGGGCCGCTCGGGCGGCGGGGGCTGCTGGCGGCGACCCTCGCCGGCGCGCTGCTCGCGGGCGGCTACAGCCTGCAGACCCTCGGCCTCGAGCGGACGAGCGTCTCGAGCGCGGGCTTCATCACCGGCATGTACGTCGTCCTCACGCCGCTGCTCGCCTTCTGCTGCTACCGCCTCCGCGTCGGCGCCCGGGCGTGGGGAGGGGTTGCGCTCGCCGTCTTCGGGCTCGCCGTGCTCGCCGGCGTGCACGGCGGCTCGGCCGGCGGCGACCTGCTAGTCCTCGGCGCCGCCGCGGTCTTCTCCCTCCAGATCGTCCTCCTCGAGCGCTACGCCCCGCGGTACGACCCGCTCGCCTTCACGCTGCTCGAGCTGCTCGTCGCCTTCGGCGTGCTCGGCGTTCTCGCCGTCCCCACCCTCGCGGTGCCGCGCGGCTCGACTGTCTGGGGGGCGCTGCTCGTCACGGGCATCTTCGCGAGCGCGCTCGGCTTCCTCGTCCAGAGCTGGGCCCAGCGCTCGACGAGCGCCACGCGGACGGCCCTCGTCTTCACCCTCGAGCCGGTCTTTGCGGCGCTCTTCGGCTACTGGCTCGCGGGCGACCGGCTCGGGGCGGGGCGCTGGGCCGGGTGCGTGGCGATCATGGCGGGGATCCTGGTGGCGGAGCCTGCCTGCGGCGCCGTCCTGCGCCGGCTCGTGAGCGCGGTGAGGCCGGTATGAGCCCCGTCTTGCTGGCGCTCGCCTCCGCCGCCTCGTTCGGGGCGATGACGGTCGCGATCCGCCTCGGTCTCGACCGGGGGGCACGCCCGGCGCAGGCGACGCTCGCGACGATCCTCGTCGCCTTCACGATCACCTTCGCCGCCGCGCTCGTCCGGCACGACGCGACCGACGCCTGGAAGTTCTTCCTCGCCGGGCTCCTCGCTCCCGGCGCCTCGCAGCTGCTCTTCACCCAGTCGATCCGCGAGGTCGGCGCCTCACGCACCTCGGTGACGGTCGGGGCAGCGCCGCTCTTCGCGCTCGCGATCGCCTTCACCTTCCTCGGCGAGCCCGTCCGCGCGCCGCTCGTCGTCGGCGCTCTCGTGATCGTCGCCGGCGGCGTCATGCTCGCCGGCGAGCGCGACCGGCCCGAGCACCTGCGCGCCCGCGGTCTCCTCTTCGCGCTCGCTGCCGCGGTGCTCTTCGCCGTGCGCGACAACATCGTCCGCTCCCTCCACGCCCACGGCAGCCCGGAGACCGTCGCCGCCGCGACGATGCTCGCCGGCGTCCTCGTCTCGCTGCTCGTCGGGCGGCGGCTGCCGAGTGCCCGCGACGTCCGTCTGCTCGCCCCGGCGGGGGTGCTCTTCGCCTTCTCCTACCTCTGCCTCTTCGAGGCCTACTACCACGGTCGGGTCTCGGTCGTCTCGCCCCTGGTCGCGACCGAGTCGCTCTGGGGAGTGGGGATCGCCGCGCTCGTCCTCCCAGACTCGGAGCGCATCGGGCGCCGGCTCGTGCTCGGGGCGGTCGCGATCGTCGCCGGCGGAGCGGTGATCGGGCTCGCTGCCACCGGATAGGGATCTGCTATAACAACGCTTAGATTTTCTCAGTTGTTCGATACGGAAGGGAGAACGATGGCGAAGACGATCGGGATCGACCTCGGCACCACCAACTCGTGTATGGCGGTGCTGGAAGGCGGCGAGCCGACCGTGATCGCGAATGCCGAAGGCGGCCGGACGACACCGTCCGTCGTCGGGTTCGCGAAGGACGGTCAGCGGCTCGTCGGCGCGCCGGCACGCCGGCAGCAGGTGACGAATCCCCAGAACACGATCTTCTCGATCAAGCGTTTCATGGGCCGGAAGTTCGACGAGGTCTCGGAGGAGATGAAGATCGTCCCCTACGAGGTCGTCAAGGGCCCCAACGACGACGTGCGGGTCAAGGCCGGCGGCAAGGAGTGGGCGCCGCCGGAGATCAGCGCGATGATCCTGCAGAAACTGAAGACCGACGCCGAGGCGTACCTGGGCGAGTCGGTCACCGAAGCGGTGGTCACGGTGCCCGCGTACTTCAACAACGCCCAGCGCGAGGCGACCAAGGATGCCGGCAAGATCGCCGGCCTCAACGTGCTCCGGATCATCAACGAGCCGACCGCGGCCGCGCTCGCCTACGGGCTCGACAAGGAAGGCAGCGAGCAGACGATCCTCGTCTTCGACCTCGGCGGCGGCACGTTCGACGTGTCCGTCCTCGAGCTCGGCGACGGCGTCTTCGAGGTCAAGTCGACGAACGGCGACAACCACCTCGGCGGCGACAACTTCGACAAGGCGGTCGTCGACTGGATGGTCGCCGAGTTCAAGCGGGAGCAGGGGATCGACCTCGCCGCCGACCCGATGGCGCTCCAGCGCCTCTACGAGGCCGGCGAGAAGGCGAAGATCGAGCTCTCCTCGACGATGGCGACGCAGATCAACCTGCCGTTCATCACGGCGACGGCCGAGGGCCCCAAGCACCTCGACCTGCAGCTGACGCGGGCGAAGCTCGAGGAGCTGACCCACGACCTGCTCGAGCGCACCGTCGCGCCGACCAAGCAGGCGCTGACCGACGCGGGGCTCGACGCGGCGAAGATCGACCACGTCGTCCTCGTCGGCGGCATGACCCGCATGCCGGCCGTCCAGGCGAAGGTGAAGGAGCTGATCGGCAAGGAGCCCCACAAGGGCGTCAACCCCGACGAGGTGGTCGCGGTCGGCGCGGCCATCCAGGGTGGCGTCCTGAAGGGCGAGGTCAAGGACATCCTGCTCCTCGACGTGACCCCGCTCTCGCTCGGGATCGAGACGAAGGGCGGCGTGATGACCCGGCTGATCGAGCGCAACACGACGATCCCGACGCGCAAGGCGGAGGTGTTCACGACCGCCGAGGACAACCAGCCCTCGGTCGAGGTGCACGTCCTCCAGGGCGAGTCCGAGATGGCCGCCTACAACAAGACGCTCGGCAAGTTCCAGCTCGTCGGCATCCCGCCGGCGCCGCGCGGGATCCCGCAGGTCGAGGTCGCCTTCGACATCGACGCCAACGGGATCATCAACGTCTCGGCCAAGGACCTCGGCACCGGGAACGAGCAGCAGATCAAGATCGAGGGCGGCTCGGGCCTGAAGGACGACGAGGTCCAGCAGATGATCCGTAACGCCGAGGCGCACGCCGACGAGGCGCACAAGCTGCGCGAACTCGCCGACGCCCGCAACAACGCCGAGGGGCTCGCCTACCAGACCGAGAAGTCGCTGAAGGAGCACCGCGACAAGCTCGACGAGTCGGTCGCCTCGACGGTCGAGGGCCGGATCATGGAGCTTCGCGGCGTGCTCGAGTCGGGCGACGAGGCGGAGATCCGCGCGAAGTCGGACGCGCTGCAGGAGGCCTGGACCGAGGCGGCGTCGGCGATCTACGCCCAGGCGTCGGCCTCGACGCCCTCCGACGGCGGTGGCGCTGCCGCCTCCGACGACGAGGTGATCGAGGACGCCGACTACGAGGTCGTCGACGAGGGCGAGGAGGCCAAGACCTCTTGAGCGACGGGCCTCACCGCCACCAGCCTGGTGCGGGAGGCCCGGCCGTGCCGGGGCGGCGGAACGAGACGGTTCCGCCGCCCGTGGACGCGACCGCGGCCGAGCCCGGGCCCGACGCGAGCGAGCTCGCCGACGAGCTCGCCGCGGCGCGGCGCGAGCGCGACGAGTACCTCGACGCCCTGCAGCGGCTGAAGGCCGAGTTCGACAACTACCGCAAGCGGGTCGCCCGCGAGCAGGACACGGTCCGGCTCCGCGCCTCCGAGCATCTGATCAAGCAGCTCGTGCCGCTCCTCGACGACCTCGAGCGAGCCCTCGAGGCCGCGGTCGAGCACGGCGAGCTGAAGCTCGGCGAGGGGGTCAGGCTCGTCCACCGCTCACTCGCGAGCCTGCTTGCCCGCGAGGGGCTCCAGGAGGTCGCCACCGACGGCCGCTTCGACCCCCATACCCAGGAGGCGCTCCTCTCGCAGCCCTCCGAGGAGCCCGAGGGCACCGTCATCCAGGTGCTGCAGAAGGGCTACCGCCTCGGCGACCACGTCCTCCGTCCGGCGCGCGTGATCGTCAGCGCCGGCACGCCGGCGCCGCCGGCGGAGGAGTCCGGCTAGGAGCGCGCGTGGCGGCGTCCCACTACGAGACCCTCGGCGTCGCGAAGAACGCCTCGCCCGACGAGCTGAAGAAGGCCTACCGCAAGCTCGCCCGCCAGTACCACCCGGACAAGAACCCGGGCGACGAGGCCGCCGAGCAGCGGTTCAAGGACGTGCAGGCAGCCTACGACGTCCTCTCCGACCCCGAGAAGCGCAAGCAGTACGACACCTTCGGCTCGACGAACGGCCGGCCGGGGCCGACGAATGTCGACTTCAGCGACTTCGACCTGGGCGACATCTTCGGCGGGCTCTTCGGCCGGGGCGGCGGCCGGGGTCGCGGTCAGGAACCGCGTGGCCAGCGTGGCTCCGACGTCGAGGTCGAGGTTCAGGATCTCGTTCGAGGATGCGCTGAAGGGGCTGCAGACGACGGTCCCGGTCACGCTCGAGCTCGCCTGCCACACCTGCCACGGCACCGGCGCGGCCCCGGGGACGGCGCCGAAGCGCTGCCCGCAGTGCGAGGGCACCGGCGTCGTCGCCACCTCGCAGGGCCTCTTCGCGCTCCAGCAGCCCTGCCCGAACTGCCGCGGCAACGGGACGATCGTCGACACGCCGTGCCCGACCTGCCACGGCTCCGGGCGCGAGCGGCGCACGAAGCGCTACACGGTCCGGATCCCGGCGGGCGTCAAGGACGGCACGAAGATCAGGCTGAAGGGCAAGGGCGAGGCCGGCTGGGGCGGCGCGCCGGCCGGCGATCTCTTCGTGGTCACGCGCGTCGAGCCCTCGAAGCTCTACGAGCGCCGTGGCGACGACCTCGTGCTCGAGGTGCCGGTCACCTTCGGCGAGGCAGCCCTCGGCGCCACGGTCGAGATCCCGACGCCGGAGGGGCGCGTGTCGCTGAAGGTTCCCCAGGGCTCCCAGGACGGGAAGCTCCTGCGCGTGAAGGGCCGCGGCTCGCCGAAGCTGAAGGGCTCCGGCCGCGGCGACCTGCTCGCCCGGCTACGGGTGAACATCCCCGCGAAGCTGACGAAGGCCGAGCGCGAGGCGCTCGAGACCTTCGAGAAGGCCTCGCACGCGAACCCGCGCGAGAGGCTGTTCGGATGAGGGGCGAGCCTGACCGCGGCGCCGAGGCGAGCCAGTGAGCGAACGGATCTTCTCGCCCGAGCCGGGCCGGCCGCGCTACATGATCTCGGTCGCCGCCGAGCTCGTCGGCATGCATCCGCAGACCCTCCGCATCTACGAGCAGAAGGGGCTCGTCCGGCCGAAGCGCACGGCGGGCAACACGCGGCTCTACTCCGACGAGGACGTGGCGCGGCTGCGCCTGATCCAGCGGCTGACGAGTGAGATCGGCCTGAACCTGGCCGGGGTCGAGCGCGTCCTCCACCTCGAGGACGAGCTCCAGCGCCTGCGCCGGCGGCTCGACCGGATGGAGCGCGAGATGCGCGAGACGATCGAGCAGGTACACCGCCAGTACCGGCGCGACCTCGTTCCCTACCGCCCGCCGCAGCCGCCGGCGACCAGGCGCTAGGGCGGGATCAGCTGTGGTCGAGACGAGCTAAGGAGCGAGGGGGGAACATGGACTTCAACCGGCTGACGGTCAAGGCGCAAGAGGCCGTCGCCGCGGCGCAGGAGCTCGCACGCAGGCGCGGCAACCCCGAGATCTACCCCGAGCACCTGCTGCTCGCGCTGCTCGACCAGGAGCTCTTCGCCGACTGGCAGGGCCTCCGCGCCGAGGCCGAGCAGACGCTCGCCGGGCGACCCGCGGCGACCGGCGCCGCCAACCTCCAGCCGCGGGTCTCGAACTCGCTCCAGCAGGTCTTCGACGACGCCGTCTCCGAGCAGGCGAGGCTGGAGGACGACTACCTCTCGACCGAGCACCTGTTCCTCGCGCTCGGGCCCGTGCCGCGCGAGGAGATCCTCGCCTGGATCAAGAAGGTGCGCGGCGGGCAGCGCGTCACCTCCCAGGACCCGGAGGGGAGCTACCAGGCGCTCGCGAAGTTCGGCCTCGACCTGACCGAGGCGGCCGAGGCGGGCAAGCTCGACCCGGTGATCGGCCGCGACGAGGAGATCCGGCGCGTGATCCAGGTCCTCTCGCGCCGGACGAAGAACAACCCGGTGCTGATCGGCGAGCCCGGCGTCGGCAAGACGGCGATCGCCGAGGGGCTCGCGCAGCGGATCGTCGCCGGCGACGTGCCGGAGGGGCTGAAGGACCGACGCGTCTGGGCGCTCGACATCGGCGCGCTGCTGGCGGGCTCGAAGTACCGGGGCGAGTTCGAGGAGCGCCTGAAGGCGGTCCTGACCGAGATCAGCGCGAGCGACGGGCGCGTCATCCTCTTCATCGACGAGCTGCACACGATCGTCGGCGCCGGCGCCGCCGAGGGGGCCGTCGACGCGGCGAACCTGCTGAAGCCGATGCTCGCCCGCGGCGAGCTCCGCTGCATCGGCGCGACGACCCTCGACGAGTACCGCAAGCACATCGAGAAGGACGCGGCGCTCGAGCGGCGCTTCGCCCCGATCTACGTCGACGAGCCGTCGGTCGAGGACACGATCGCGATCCTGCGCGGGCTGAAGGAGCGCTACGAGGCCCATCACGGCGTCCGGATCCGCGACGCCGCGCTCGTCGCCGCGGCGGTGCTCTCGCACCGCTACATCGCCGACCGCTTCCTGCCCGACAAGGCGATCGACCTCGTCGACGAGGCTGCCTCCCGCCTGCGGATGGAGATCGACTCCTCGCCGGTCGAGCTCGACGAGGCCAACCGCCGCGTCATGCAGCTCGAGATCGAGCTGGCGGCGATGGCGAAGGAGTCGGCGGGGGTGCGCGAGCCGCTCGAGCGCGCGCTCGCCGAGGCGAAGGAGGCCCGCGACGCCCTCGCCGCGCGCTGGGCGCGGGAGAAGGAGGCGCTCGAGCGGATCAAGGAGGCGACACGCCGCCTCGACGAGCTCCGGATGGAGGCCGAGCGCGCCGAGCGGGACGGCAACCTGCAGCGGGTCGCCGAGATCCGCTACGGCGAGGTCCCGGCGCTCGAGCGCGAGCTCGCCGAGCGGCAGGGGCCCGAGAACCCGATGGTCAAGGAGGAGGTCGACGAGGACGACGTCGCCGCCGTCGTCGCCCGCTGGACCGGCATCCCGGTCGACCGGCTGCTCGAGGGCGAGACCGAGAAGCTGATCCACATGGAGGAGCGCCTCCACGGGCGCGTGATCGGGCAGGAGGAGGCCGTCTCGGCCGTCGCGAACGCGCTCCGGCGGGCCCGTACCGGCCTCCAGGACCCCAACCGTCCGATCGGGTCGTTCGTCTTCCTCGGCCCGACCGGTGTCGGCAAGACCGAGCTCGCCCGCGCCCTCGCCGAGTTCATGTTCGACGACGAGCAGGCGATGGTCCGGCTCGACATGAGCGAGTACCAGGAGCGTCACACCGTCTCGCGGCTCGTCGGCGCCCCACCCGGCTACGTCGGCTACGACGAGGGCGGCCAGCTGACCGAGGCGGTCCGGCGTCGCCCCTACACGGTCGTCCTCCTGGACGAGATCGAGAAGGCGCACGCCGAGGTCTTCGACGTGCTGCTCCAGGTGCTCGACGACGGCCGCCTGACCGACGGCCAGGGCCGTACCGTCGACTTCCGCAACACCGTGCTGATCATGACCTCGAACATCCGCAGCGCCGAGGCGCTGACCGAGCACTTCCGGCCCGAGTTCCTGAACCGGATCGACGAGATCGTCGAGTTCAAGGCGCTCTCGCGCGACCAGCTCGGCGAGATCGTCGAGCTCCAGCTCGCCCGTCTCCGCGCCCGGCTCGGCGAGCGCGGGCTCGAGCTCGAGCTGACCGACTCGGCCGAGGCGGCGATCACCGAGGCCGGCTGGGACCCGGCCTACGGTGCACGCCCGCTGAAGCGCGCGATCCAGCGGCTGCTCGAGAACCCGCTCGCGCTGCGCCTGCTCGAGGGCGACTTCGTGGCGGGCGACGTCATCCTCGTCGCCGACGAGGACGGGGAGCTCGTCTTCACGCGCGCGGCCGCGATGGCCGCCGACCCGGTCCCGGCCGGGCCGTCGCCTCCTAGGGCTCGACGTCGTCGAGGTAGTCGGCCTGCCCTGCCACCGGCGGGGCGCCGTAGACGAAGACGACCGTCTCGATATCACCCTCGTTCCGGAGCTGGATCCCGGTCCCCGGCTCGACCGAGACGACGCTCTCGGGTGCGAGCGTGAAGCGCTCCGGCGGGTCGCCGAGGAGCATCGTCAGGGTTCCCGTCAGCACGACGAACGTCTCCTCCTGCACGCGCTCGGAATGCCGGGTCCCGCGCGCGTGCGGCGGTAGGCGCCAGAGGCGCGCCCGCGACTGGGTCAGGCCGGCCGCGGTCGTCACGTCGGCCATCAGGCGCGGCTCGCCCTCCCCGCGGGCGGGGCGCTCCTCCCAGGCATGGTCTCCGGCCTCGACGACGGTGTAGGCCACGCCGGGATCCAACCAGAAGCGCCCGGGTGCCGTCGCGGTCGAGGCAGCTCCAGGCCCCGACGCGGACGCAGCGCCGGCTCGTCTACCGTCCCGGCCGTGCTCGTCGTCGCCGCCACCCAGCGCGAGCTCGCCCACCGGGCGCGGGCCGAGACGCTCTGCTGCGGGATCGGCCCGGTCGAGGCCGCGCTCGCGACGGCGCGGGCCGTCGCGGTGCGCGCGCCCGAGCTCGTCCTCCACGTCGGCATCGCCGGCGCCCGCACGCTCACCCCGGGCACGCTCGTGCTCGGGTCGGAGGCCGTCTACTGCGACCTCCACGACCCGACGAGCGCGCTCGCGCTCGTCGAGCGGGCGTGGCCCGACCCCGCGCTCCTCGCGGCCGCCACCGCCGCGCTCCCGCACGCCGCCGTGCTGCCGATCGCGACAAGTGCCCGGGTCGGCGGCGGCCGGGCCTGCGCCGAGGTCGAGGCGATGGAGGGCTTCGCGGTGCTCCGGGCCGCCGCGGCGGCCGGCGTTCCCGCGCTCGAGCTGCGGGCCGTCTCGAACGCCTTCGACATGCCGCGCGCGGACTGGCGGATCGACGAGGCGCTCGCGGCGCTCGCACGGGCGACCGACGTGCTGATCGAGGCTCTCGGTGCCTGAGCTCCCAGCCGCGCTCCCGCCCGGCGAGCGGACGGTCGGCCAGCTCGTCGCCGAGTCGATCCGCGCCTACGGCAGCCTCTTCTGGCGAGCCCTGCCGCTCGGGATCCCGCTCGCGCTGATCGACCAGCTCTGCGCCGGGCGCACCCTCGGCGTCCAGGTGCTGATCTACTGGGCGGCGGCGCCGCTCGTCGTTGCCGCCTACGTCCGGGCCTGCACGCTCGTCTACAAGGTGCCGGCGGTGCGTGCGGCCTACCTCGTCGCCCTGCTCGTCTACGCGGTGTTCCCGCCGCTCCGGGCCCTCTACCTGGTGCCGGGACTCGCCTGGTTTGCGTTCATCGGCCTCGCCGTCCCCGCCGCCCTCGTCGAGCGCATCGGCGTGCGCGCGGCGCTCGCGCGTGGTCGTGAGCTCGGCCGCGCCGACTACGTCCACTCGCTCGGCTCGCTCGCCGCGCTCGTCCTCGTCGTCGGCGTTGCCGACAACACCCTGATCGCGCTCCTGCACACCCAGAGCCAGGCGAGCGCCCGGATCGCCCTCGCCCTCTCGGACGTCGTCCTCAGCCCGCTCCTCTACCTCGGCGGCGCCCTGCTCTACGCCGACCAGGCGGCCCGGGTAGGCTCGCCGAGATCCGAACGGAGGAGGAATGGCCGCTGATGCCAACCTACGTCCTGCTCTCGACGCTCACCCAGCAGGGCGTCCAGACGCTCCGGGCCCATCCCGAGCGGCTCGTCCAGGTCAACCGCGACTTCGAGGAGCTCGGCGTCAAGGTGCTACACCAGTGGGCGACCCTCGGGGAGTTCGACTTCGTCAACGTCGTCGAGGCGCCCGACGTCGAGACGATCGCGAAGGCCTCGCTCACGATCGCCGCACGCGGCTCCGTGCGCATCGAGACGCTGCCCGCGCTCGCGATCGACGCGTTCCTCGCGAATTTCTCGAGGCGGTCGGGACGACCCTTGGAGACAGTTGTCAGACCATGTGACAACGGGTAGAACTCCGCCGCGATGCGTGACCCGCGGATAGACGAGTACGCGCGCCTGCTCGTCGAGCACTCGGTGGGCGTCCAGCCGGGCTGGCAGGTCTACCTCCGCTCGACACCGCTCGCGCGGCCTCTCGTCGAGGCGGTCGAGGAGCAGATCGCCCGGCGCGGCGCCTTCCCGATCATGCAGCTCGCCTGGGAGGCCTACGGCGGACCCTTCGCCCGGGAGGCGCCGCTCGACCTGCTCGCCCGCCAGGCGCCGCTCCAGCTTCGCGTCTGGGAGGAGTGCGACGCGTTCATCTCGATCCGGGCGCCGGAGAACATCCGCGAGGGCTCGGACCTCTCCGGCGAGCGGCGCGAGCTCCTGCAGAAGCGGCTCGAGCCGCTGCGGCGGCGGCAGATGGCGATGGAGGTGCCCTGGGTGGTCTGCGAGTTTCCGACGAACGCCGCCGCCCAGGAGGCGGGGATGACGTTCGAGCAGTTCGAGGAGTTCGTCTACGGCGCCGTCCTGCTCGACTGGACCGCGGAACTCGAGCGGATGTCGCGGATCGCCGCGATCTTCGACGCCGCCGAGGAGGTCCGGATCGTCGGCGAGGCAACCGACCTGACGCTCTCGCTCGCCGGCCGCTCCGGGCGCGGTCGAGGACGGCCACATCAACATGCCGGGCGGCGAGGTCTTCTACTCGCCGGTCGAGGACTCGGTCGCGGGCGAGATCACCTTCCGCGAGTTCCCGGCGATCTACTTCGGGTACGAGGTGGCGGACGTCCGGCTTGTCTTCGAGAGCGGCCGGGTCGTCGAGGCGAGCGCCCGCAGCGGCGAGGAGTTCCTGCTCCGGACGCTCGACACCGACGAGGGCGCGCGCACGCTCGGCGAGCTCGGGATCGGCTGCAACCCCGGGATCCAGCGGTTCACCCGCAACATCGGCTTCGACGAGAAGATCGACGGCACGGTCCATCTGGCGGTCGGGAACTCCTACTCCTCGACAGGCGGCAGGAACCTGAGCGCGATCCACTGGGACATGGTCAAGGACCTGCGCGGCGGCGGGCGGCTCTACGCGGACGGCGAGCTCGTCCAGGAGGGCGGCCGCTGGCTCAACCTGCCGGGCGACTAGGAAGCGGCCCCGGGCTTGAGTCGCCGCCGCCGCGGCGATCTCGCCGGCCAGGCGGGCGTTTCCCTCGACGAGCTCGCGGTTTGCCCGCTGCGTGCGCCCGCCGCTTGCCTCGTGCAGGCGCGCGAGCACGAACGGGGTGACGGCACCGCCGCGCACGCCGGCCGCGGCGGCCTCGGCGAGCGACTGCTCGATCAGTGGCTCGACCTCGAGGCTCTCGTCGGGCGGGCGGCCGAGCAGAAGGCCGCCGCCGCCGAGCAGCCAGTGCGCCTCGGCGATGCGCGCCGCCTCGGCGGCCGTCTCGACGCGCGCGGAGACCGGCGGTCCGCCGGCGGCGGTGTAGAAGAGCGGCAGGCTGCCGGTCCGCCAGCCGAGCACCGGGACGCCGAGCGTCTCGAGCAGCTCGGCGGTCGCCGGGACGTCGAGCAGCGACTTGACGCCCGAGGAGACGACGAGCGCCGGCACCCGGCCGAGCGCCTCGAGGTCGGCCGAGACATCCGGCGGGTCGGGCCAGCCCCGGTGCACGCCGCCGAGACCGCCCGTCGCCAGGAAGCGGATCCCCGCCGCCCGGCAGGCGGCGAGCGTGCCGCCGACGGTCGTCGCCGCCGTCGCGCCCTGGACGGCGGCCGCCGCGAGGTCGCGCGGCCCCGCCTTGCGGGCCGAGGCGTCGAAGCGCGCGAGCTCCCCGTCGTCGAGCCCGACGACGACCTCGCCGTCGAGCACGCCGACGGTCGCCGGCACCGAGCCGCCGGCGCGCACGGCGGCGGCCGAGGCGACTCCGACCGCGACCCCCTCGCCGGGCGGGAAGCCGTGCGCGACGAGCGTCGTCTCGAGCGCGACGACGCCGCCGCCCCGGGCGAGCGCCTCGGCGACCTCCTCGGCGATCCTGATCACGGCATCCCGCCGAGCTTCGCGCAGCAGCGCGCGGCCGCCTCGAGCCCGAGCGCGACGCCGCCGACGAGAAAGCCGGCGGCGAACGCGTCACCCGCGCCGGTCGGGTCGACGAGCTCCGTCGGCAGGGCCGCGTGCTCCACGCCGGCCACGTTAACGCCCGCGGCGCCGCGCTTGACGACCCAGCTCGTCTCGAGCGGGCCGAAGACCTCCTGCTCCCGCTCGGTCGCGAAGACGGTCTCGGGGGCGAGACGGCGGACGCGCTCGCGGAAGCGCCCGTCGAGCAGGCTCCAGGAGGAGAGGTCGAGCGAGACGCTGGCGCCTGCGCCCGCGCGAGCTCCGCGGCCCGGAGTGCCGCGCCCGCCGCCGGCTCGCCGAGCAGCGCGTAGCCCGAGACGTGCAGCCGGTCGCAGCGAAACCAGGCGGGGTCGAGCTCCGCGGCGACGAGCTCGGCCGCCGAGCCGCGGTCCGAGGCCAGCGAGCGCTCGCCGCCGGTCGCGAGCGAGACGACGACGCCGCCGCGAGGGGCGAGCGGGCCTGCGAGCTCGACCCCGTGCGCGGCGAGCTCGCCTGCCGCGAGCACCCCGGCGGCGTCCGCCCCGCGCTCGCCGACGAAGCGGGCCTCGGCGCCGAGGCTGGCGGCCCAGGCGGCGACGTTCGCGGCCTGGCCGCCGGCGCCGACGAGCGTGCGCGCGGCGCGGTCGTCGCCGGCGACGAGCGGTCCGTCGGCGCGGACGATCACGTCGAGGACCAGGTCGCCGAGCGTGACGAGGCGCATGCGTAGGATGGTCTCATGGAAGAGGAAGGGCGGCGCCGTCGCCTGCCGTTGCGGGGCCCGCTGCGGTCGTTCGCGCTCGGCGGGCTCGTCGGGGCCGCGGGCGCGCTCGCGACCGTCCGCCGGCTGCGGCGCGCCTCGACCGTCCGGGTGGCGGGCCTCGCCGCCTTCGAGGACGCCCCCTGCTTCCTCGAGGCCCAGGCCTCGCCCGAGGAGGAGCCCGCCGCCGGCGAGCTCGACTGAGCGGCAGCGAAGGCGTCGCCGGCCCGCGGTGCTACCCTTCCGCGTCCATGCCGATCTACGAGTACAAGTGCCCGAACGGGCACCTGCTCGAGGTGTTCCACGGCATGAGCGAGCCGGGGCCCGCGAAATGCGAGGTCTGCGGCGCCTCCCCGCTCGAGCGCGTCCTGCATCCGGTCGCGGTCCACTACAAGGGCTCGGGGTTCTACTCGACCGACTACGGCCGCGGAGGCCGCAAGGGCGGCAAGGACTGGGCTCGTCCGACTCGGGCTCCTCCGGCTCGGGCTCGTCCGACTCGGGCTCGGGCGGCTCGAGCTCCTCGAGCGACTCAGGTGGCAGCAGCGGCGGCGGCGACGGGGGCTCGGCGAGCTCGTCGAGCGACTGACTAGAGCAGCGGATGCCCGGTGCGGCAGCCGGGCCCGTAGGTCGAGGTCGGCGGCAGCGGCGCCGAGAGCCCGGCCCACATCGCGAGCACGCTGCGGTTGTCCTCGGAGGGGAGCAGCACCGAGGAGCCGCCGACGGTCGCGGGGTCGCCGCCGAGCCGGCAGTAGAGCGTGTGCGAGCCCGACGCGCGGAACTTGACCCAGCCGAGCTCGATCAGCTGCCAGGCGGAGAGGTCGGTGGCGAGGGGCTTCATCAGCGAGGCGCCGTCGAACGGCATGCCGAGAATGGTCGAGATCGAGGTCAGCTTCGCCGTCGCGGCCTGCGTGACCGCCTGCTGGCGCGCCTCGCGGGTCAGGTCGTTCTCGGCCGGGTTGAGCTGGTTCTCGCGGATGCGCGAGTAGATCAGCGCGCGCTCGCCGTTCATGTGCTGGACGCCGGGGTGGAAGCGCCAGCCCTTCCACTCGAGGCAGCGCGCCTGGGTCGGGTAGGGGCAGTCGAAGCGGTTGGAGAGGATCGGCTCGGGGACGTTGATCGTGATGCCGCCCTCGGCGTTGATCAGGTCCTTGAAGCTGTTGAAGTCGACGATGACGACGTGGTCGATGCGGACGCCGGTGAACGCGGCGACGGTCTTGATCGCGAGCGCCGCGCCGCCCGCCTGGTAGGAGGCGTTGATCTTGTCGTTGCCGATGCCGGGGATCGAGACGAGGAGGTCGCGCGGGATCGAGAGGTAGGCGAGGCGGTGCTGGGAGGGGTCGGTGCGGACGAGCATGATCGAGTCGGCGTGGTGGTCGCCGCTGCGGGCTGAGGCGGTCGAGGCATCGGTTCCGAGGAGCAGGATCGTCGTGCCGTGGCTGAGCAGGAAGCCGTTGCTCTTCGTCAGGGCGGCGCGCGCGCTCGCCGGCAGCCGCTTGTTCGCCGCGGCGACGCCGCTCTGGAACGAGAGCAGCCCGGCGACCGCCCAGACGATCGTCAGGACGACGACGAGCGAGGAGCACGACGAGGACGATCGGTTTCCAGCTCGCGTGGCGGGGTATCAGCCTGCGCACGCCTCGGCGAGCGCCGCCGGCCGCCGCGGTCTTTGCCGGCCTCGCAGGCTGCGAACGGACCTTCCCGGGTACCGCAGGCACCTTGCCCTTGACCCGACCGCCCCGGTAGAGCCGATAGGGCTTGTCGTCCTGCGCCATCCGGCGAAGTAGGGTACCCGCCGACGTGGCCGACACGCAGGTGATCGGAATCGACCTCGGCGGGACGAAGATCCTCGCCGGGGTGGTCGACCGGTCCGGCCGACTCGAGCGGCGGACCGAGCGCTCGACCCCGGTCGGGTCGCAGGACGAGCTCCTCGACGCGCTCGTCGAGACGGTGGTCGAGCTGCGCCAGCCCGGCATCGAGGCCGTCGGCCTCGGCGTTCCCGCCCGCTTCGATCGGCGCACGGGCGTCGCCCTCGGCGCCGTCAACATGCCGCTGCGGGACATCAACCTGCGCGACGTGCTGGAGGACCGGCTCGGGCTGCCCGTCGCGTTGATCAACGACGGCAGCGCCGCCGCCCTCGCCGAGTTCGTGCACGGCGCCGGCCGTGGCGCCCGCGACCTCGTCCTGCTCACGCTCGGCACCGGCGTCGGCGGCGGCTTCGTCTTCGACGGCGAGCTCTACCGCGGCTGGTCCGAGGTCGGGCACATGGTGATCGTCGAGAACGGCGCGCCCTGCCAGGGCGCGTGCACCGGCCACGGCCACGTCGAGTCGTACTGCTCGGGCCTCGCCGCCGACCGGCTCGCGCGCGAGGCGCTCGGCCCGGCCGCGACCGCCCGCGACCTCGTCGAGCAGCGCCATCCCGCCCTCGACGAGATCGGGCGCCACCTGGGCGCCGCCGTCGCCTCGCTCGTCAACCTCTTCGACCCCGACGTCGTCGTGATCGGCGGCGGCTTCGGCTTCGCGGCCGGCGCGCTCCTGCTCGCCCCCGCGCGCGAGGTCATGCTGCGCGAGGCGCTCGCGCCCGGCGGGGAGGAGGTGCGCCTCGCCGTCGCGGAGCTCGGCTCGGAAGCGGGCGTGATCGGGGCCGCGCTGATCGCCTTCGAAGCGCTGGAGTAGGGGACGCGATGCCGCTCGCCGTCTGCGCGACGCCGATCGGCAACCTCGGCGACGTGACCCTGCGCGTCCTCGACGAGCTGCGAGCCGCCGACGTCGTCCTCTGCGAGGACACCCGGCACACGCGGCTCCTGCTCGACCGCCACGGGATCAGCGCCCGCCTCCTCTCCCTGCATGCCCACAACGAGCGCGGCCGGATCGCCGAGGTCCTGGCGCGGCTCGCCGCGGGCGAACGAGTGGCGCTCGTCTCCGACGCCGGGCTCCCCGGGATCTCCGACCCCGGCTCGCCGCTCGTGCGGGCGGCGCTCGCGGCCGGCGTCCCGGTGACGGTGCTGCCGGGGCCCTCCGCCGTCGAGACGGCGCTCGTCGCGAGCGGACTCGCGGCCGACCGCTACGCGTTCGTCGGGTTCCTGCCTCGACGCGCCGGCGAGCTGACGACCCTCTGGAGCGAGCTCGCCCCGCTGGCGTGGCCGGTCGTCGCCTTCGAGTCGCCGCGCCGGCTGCCGGCGACGCTTCGCTCGCTGGCGGCGTTCGCGCCGGCCCGCCAGCTCGCGTCTGCCGGGAGCTGACGAAGAAGTTCGAGCAGATCGAGCGCGGCCCGGCCGGCGAGCTCGCCGCGCGCTTCGGCGAGCCGCCGAAAGGCGAGGTGACCCTGGTGCTGGCGCCACTCGAACCCGCCGCCGGCGGCGGCGCCGATTCGGCCGAGGCAACGCGCGCCGTCGCCGATCTCGTCGCCGCCGGCGCGCCCCGCAAGACGGCCGCCGACGTCGTCGCACGCCTGACCGGCATGCCTCGCAACCGGCTCTACCGCGGCTCGCTCTGACCGCTCGCGCCAGGCCGGCGAGTCCGTTCCGCGTCGCCCTGCCACCTCCCGGCCGCGCCGCGCGGCCGGCGCACCACCCCCTCGTATGATTGCCCGGATGGCAGCCGGGGCCCGCAAGATCCTCGTCGCGCCCGCCTGGCCCTACGCCGCGGGGCATCGCCACCTGGGGCACGTCGCAGGCTTCGGCGTCCCCGCCGATGTCTTCGCCCGCTACCACCGCCTGCGGGGCAACGACGTGCTCATGGTGAGCGGAACCGACGAGCACGGCACCCCGGTGATGGTCGCCGCCGACCGGGAGGGCAAGTCCCCGCTGGAGGTCGCCGACTACTACAACCGCTCCTTCCGCGAGGACTTCCAGCGGCTCGGGCTCTCCTACGACCTCTTCTCGCGAACGACGACGCTCAACCACGAGCGCGTCACCCAGGATCTGTTCCGCGACGCTCTACGCCCACGGCGCGATCGTCGAGCGGGAGATGCTCGTCTCCTTCTCGCCGCAAACCGGGCACACCCTTCCCGACCGCTACATCGAGGGAACCTGCCCGATCTGCGGCTACCCCGAGGCGCGCGGCGACCAGTGCGACAACTGCGGCAACCAGCTCGACCCGACCGACCTGATCGAGCCGCGCTCGCGCATCGACGGCTCGGTCCCCGAGTTCCGCGAGACGAAGCACCTCTTCCTCGACCTGCCGCAGTTCGCCGAGCGGCTGCGCGACTGGATCACGGCGCACGAGGACTGGCGTCCGAACGTCCGCAACTTCTCGCTCGCGCTCCTCGACGAGATCCGGCCCCGGCCGATCACGCGCGACCTCGACTGGGGCGTCCGGATCCCCGTTCCCGGATACGCCGAGGACGCCGACAAGCGGATCTACGTCTGGTTCGACGCCGTCATCGGCTACCTCTCGGCATCGATCGAGTGGGCGGCGGCGAGCGGCGACCCGGACGCCTGGCGCAGCTGGTGGCAGAACCCGGACTCGGAGCACTACTACTTCCAGGGCAAGGACAACATCGTCTTCCACACCGTGATCTGGCCCGCGATGCTGCTCGGGTACGGCGAGGGTGGGGAGTACGGTGCCGGCCGCGGGCCGCTCGTCCTGCCGACGAACGTCGTCGCGACCGAGTTCCTGACCTACTACGGGAAGCAGTTCTCGACGAGCCGCGGGCATGCGATCTACCTCCGCGACTTCCTCGACCGCTACGAGGCCGACGCCCTCCGCTACTACCTCGTCGCCACGAGCCCGGAGACCCAGGACACCGACTTCACCTGGGCGGAGTTCGTCCGCCGCACG
This sequence comes from uncultured Actinomycetota bacterium, assembly GCA_963765345.1. Classification (GTDB taxonomy): domain Bacteria; phylum Actinomycetota; class Thermoleophilia; order Gaiellales; family Gaiellaceae; genus PALSA-600. The sequence continues at coordinate 78,977 of CAVXWI010000003.1, read as the reverse complement.
AACGACGAGCTGCTCGCGAACTGGGGCAACCTCGTCAACCGCGTCCTCGCGAACGCCTACCGCACCTTCAGGTGCCGTGCCGGAGCCGCAGGCGCTCACCGGGGTCGACGAGGCGCTGCTCGCCACGATCGCGGCCGGCTTCGACGAGGTCGGCTCCCTGATCGAGCGCGGCCGCTTCCGCGCCGCACTCGCCGAGGCGATGCGCCTCTCGTCCGAGGTCAACCAGTACGTCAGCGAGACGGCGCCGTGGGTGCTCGTCAAGACGGACAGGGAGCGGGCAGCGACCGTTCTCTACGTCGCGCTCCGGGCCGTCGACAGCCTGAAGGTCATCTTCACCCCGTTCCTCCCGCACACCTCGCAGACCTTGCACGAGCTCCTCGGCTATGACGGCTGGCTCGCCGGGCCGCTCGAGTTCCGCGCCGTCTCCGAGGAGGACGGCAGGCGGCACGAGGTCCTGACCGGCGACTACGCCACCTGGACGGGCGCCTGGCAGCCGAGCGAGCTCGCCGCCGGGCAGCGGCTGCGCGAGCCGGCGCCGCTGTTCACGAAGCTCGACGAGACGATCGGCGAAGACGACCTCGTCGGGCCATGATCGACACCCACGCGCACCTCGTGCCTGCCGAGGCGGCCGAGGCGCTCACGCGCGCGCGGGCGGCCGGGGTCGACCGGGTCCTCGTCGTCGCGACGACGGTCGCGGAGGGCCGGATCGCCCTCGAGCTTGCCTCCCGCTTCGACGGCGTCTACGCGATCCTCGGCATCCATCCCCACAACGCGGCCGGTGAAGGCGTCGAGGACCTGAGCGGGCTGCGCGAGCTCCTCGGCGAGGCACGCGCGGTCGCGGTGGGGGAGACCGGTCTCGACTACTTCCGCGACTACGCGCCCCGGCAGGCCCAGCAGCGGCTCTTCCGCAGCCAGCTCGAGCTCGCCGCCGAGCTCGGGCTGCCGGTCGTCATCCACACCCGCGCCGCCGACGAGGACACGCTGGCGGCCCTCGCGGGCTTCGCGGGCACCGTCGTCCTCCACTGCTTCTCCTCGCCCGGGCTGCTCGAGCCGGCGCTTGCACGCGGCTGGTACGTCTCGTTCGCGGGCAACGTCACCTACCCGAAGGCCCCCGAGCTGCGGGCCGCCGCCCGACTCGTGCCCGCCGAGCGCATCCTCGCCGAGACCGACAGCCCCTACCTCGCGCCGCAGCCCGTGCGGGGTCAGCGCAACGAGCCGGCGAACGTCGTCCACACGCTCGCCGCGCTGGCAGAGGCCCGCGGCGAGGACCTCGCCGAGCTCGGGCGGCAGATCGACGCGAACGCGACCGAGGCGTTCGGGCTGTGAGCGTCGACGCCGAGGAAGGAGCTCGGGCAGCACTTCCTCGTCGACGGGAACATCCTCGGCGTCATCGGCCGGCTCGCCGAGCTCGAGCCCGACGACGTCGTGCTCGAGATCGGCCCCGGCCGCGGCGTCCTCACCCGCTACCTCGCCGAGCGCGTTGCCCACGTCCATGCGGTCGAGATCGACCGCTCGCTCGCACCGAGCCTCGAGCAGATCCCGCGGACGACGCTCCACTTCGGCGACGCGCTCCGGCTCGACCTGTCGGCGCTCGACCCGCCGCCGGGCAAGCTCGTCGCGAACCTCCCCTACAACGTCGCCACCCCGCTCGTCGTCGAGAGCCTCGACCGCCTGCCCGCTCTCTCGCGCTGGTGCGTGATGGTGCAACGCGAGGTCGCCGACCGCTTCTTCGCCGCCCCGGCGACGAAGGCCTACGGCGCGGTCTCGGTCCTCGTCCAGCTCACCGCCGAGCGCACCGGCTTCCACCCGGTCTCGCGCGAGGTCTTCCGTCCGCGCCCGAATGTCGACTCGGCCCTCGTCGCCTTCCGGCGGACCGCGCCGGGCCCGGGCCCGGCGGTCAAGCGCCTCGTCGAGGCGGCGTTCGCCCACCGGCGAAAGACGCTCGCCAACTCGCTCGCCCTTGCCGGGGCGGCGACCCGCGAGGAAGCGGCGGCGGCGCTCGCCTCGATCGGCCTCGGCGCGGGCTCCCGGGCCGAGGAGCTCGCGCCCGGCGGAGTTCGTTGCTCTCGCGAGCGCGCTCCGATGACCGTAGCCGCTGCCGCGCACGCGAAGATCAACCTGACCCTGGTCGTCGGCGGGACGCGGCCCGACGGCCTGCACGAGATCGCGACCGTGATGCAACGCGTCGAGCTCGCCGACACCGTCTCGCTCGAGCCGGCCGGCGAGCTGACGGTCGAGGGCTTCGCGGCGGACACGCTCGTCCGCCGTGCGCTGATCGCGCTTGCCGACGCTGCCGGCGTCGAGCCGGCCTGGCGGGCGCGGATCGAGAAACGGATCCCGGTCGCGGCCGGCCTCGGCGGCGGCACCTCCGACGCGGCGACGGCGCTCCGGCTCGCCTGCGCGCTGCTCGCGGAGGCGCCGGAGCCGGAGGCGGTGCAAGCGATCGCGGCCGGGCTCGGCGCCGACGTGCCGTTCTTCCTCGAGCCTGGTCCGGCGCTCGCGACCGGCGTGGGCACCCGGCTCGAGCGCCTCGAGCTTCCCCAGGACTACACGGTGCTGCTGCTGCTGCCGCACGGGGCGGTCAAGCCCTCGACGGCGGAGGTCTACGGGCGCTTCGCCGGCGCCGCCGGCTTCGAGGCGCGACGCACGCGCGTGCTCGAGCTCGCGGCCGCCGGCAGCTCGGCCGGGCTGGCGGCGTTCCCGCCGAACGACCTCGCCAGCTCGCCGCTCGCCGAGCGGCTGCGCGCGCTCGGCGCGTTCCGGGCCGACGTCAGCGGCGCCGGCCCCACCGTCTACGGGCTCTTCGCCGAGCGGGCACGCGCCGAGGCCGCCCGCCAGGCGCTGGTCGGGCTCGGCGAGAGCTGGCTGACGGCACCGGCGTGGTAGCGTTTTCCTTGCGATGGCATCGAGAGTGACGGCGACGCTTGATCACCCGGACTCGAAGCCAGCCAGGTACCTCCGGCAGCACCGCCTCCGGCTGACGATCTGGATCGGGGCGATCGAGGGGTTCCTGACCTTGATCGGCTTTCTGCCGCACCTCGCGATCTACGTCCTTGCTGCGGTCGCGATCGCCTGGTGGTTCACGATGGGGCGCCGGTACACCTCGCCGACCGCTCGCCACCTGACCTGGATCTTCGCCTCTTCGCAGGCGATCGCCGTGCTGATCCCGAGCGTGCTCCACATCGCGAAATGGCTCGCCGTCAGTGCGATCATCGTCGCGGCGGCGATCGGCCTCCTCATCCTCTTCACCGAGCGCGAACGCCCGTAGTGCGCTGGCGGCGCGCGGATGCGCGCCTATACTCGGACCGTCAGTGGGGCGTAGCCAAGCGGTAAGGCAGCGGGTTTTGGTCCCGCGATCCCAGGTTCGAATCCTGGCGCCCCAGCCATCGATCCCACCCGCGTGAGCGACTCCCCGATCGCAGCCGTCGTCATGGCAGCCGGCCTCGGAACGCGTATGCGCTCGGCGGTGCCGAAGCACCTCCACCCGGTGCTCGGCCGCCGCATGGTCGACTGGGTGCTCGCCGCCGCGGTCGCGGCCGGAGCCGACCCGCTCGTCGTCGTCGCAGCGCCGCAGACCCGCGACGACTTCGACGGCTACGAGGTCGCCGTCCAGGAGGTGCCGCGCGGCACCGGCGACGCCGTCCGCGCCGCGCGGACCGGCGCTCGCAGGACGGGCAGAGCACGTCCTCGTCCTCTCCGGCGACGCGGTGCTCCTCACCGCCGAGCTGCTCGCCGAGCTGCTCGAGACGCACCTCGCGAGCGGCGCGGAGGCCACCGTGCTCGGGATCGAGTACGCGGATGCCCGCGAGCTACGGCCGGCTCGTCCGGGGCGACGACGGGCAGCTCCTGCGGATCGTCGAGGCGCGCGACGCGACCCCCGACGAGCTCGCGATCCGCGAGGTGAACTCGTCGATCTACGTCTTTCGGGCGGAGAGCCTCTGGCCGACGCTCGAGCGGATCGAGCCCCACAACGCCCAGGGCGAGCTCTACCTGACCGACGCGATCGGGCTGCTCGTCGAGGACGGCGCCGAGGTCGCGGTGCACATCGCGGCCGAGCCGTTCGAGGCGAGGCGTCAACACCCGGGCCGAGCTTGCCGATGCAGCCGGTGTCCTCCGCGACCGGATCAACCTCGCCCACATGCTCGCCGGCGTCACGATCGTCGATCCCGCCGCGACCTGGATCGAGCCCGATGTCGAGATCGAGCCGACGTGACCCTCCACCCTTCGTCATCCTGCGCGGACGCACCCGCGTCGCCGCCGGCGCGAGATCCACTCGCACACGGTTGCGGTCGACGCCGAGATCGGACCCGGCGCGATCGTGGGACCGTTCTGTTACCTTCGCCCCGGAACGGTCCTCGAGGCGGATTCGAAGGCGGGTACGTTCGTGGAGATCAAGGCGTCACGCATCGGACCGCGCACGAAGGTGCCGCACCTCTCCTACATCGGCGACGCCGACATCGGCGAGGACACGAACATCGGCGCCGGCGCGATCACCGCGAACTTCCCGCACCGCCCCGGCCAGCCGAAGACGAAGACGCGGATCGGCAAGAACGTCAGGACCGGGATCCAGAATGGCTTCGTCGCGCCTGTCGAGGTGGGAGACGGAGCATGGACAGCTGCCGGATCGACGATCACCAAGGACGTCCCAGCCGACGCGCTCGCGGTCGCGCGCGCGCGCCAGGAGAACAAGGAGGGCTATGCCGCTCGGCAGCGGGACGACTGAGCTCGTCCTCCCCGGCCTCGTCGAGGCGGAGTTCGGCGTCGTGACCGAGCCCCAGCAGGGCCACTGGATCGAGCGCGGTCCGCAGAAGCGGCTGATGGTCTTCGCCGGCCGCTCGCACCCCGAGCTCGCCGAGGCGATCGCCGAGCAGCTCGGCGTCGAGCTCGGCGAGGTCGAGACGGCACGAGTTCGCCAACGGCGAGACCTATGTCCGCTACGACGAGTCGATCCGCGGCTCCGACCTCTTCCTCGTCCAGACCGGCTGCAGCCCGATCGACCGGAACCTGATGGAGCTCCTGCAGATGATCCAGGCGGCGAGGCTCGGCTCGGCCAAGCGGATCACGGCGGTGATCCCGCTCTTCCCCTACGCCCGCCAGGACCGCAAGGCCAAGCCGCGCGAGCCGATCACGGCCCGGCTCGTCGCCGACATGCTCCAGGTCGCCGGCGCCGACCGGATCCTGACGATGGACCTCCACGCCGGCCAGATCCAGGGCTTCTTCACGATCCCGGTCGACCACATGACGGCGCTGCCGCTCTTCGCTCGCCACTTCCGCGACCTCGGCCTCACCGGCGAGGGCGTCGTCTCGGTCTCGCCCGACACCGGCCGCGCCAAGCAGGCCGAGCGCTTCGCGGAGATGATCGAGTCGGAGTTCGCGATCATGCACAAGTCCCGCCCGGCCCACGACGTCGCCACGGTGACCGAGATCGCCGGCCGCGTCAACGGGAAGCGGGCGATCATCGGCGACGACGTGATCATGACCGGCGAGACGATGCTCGCGAACGTCCGGGCGCTCGAGGAGCACGGCGCGACCGAGGTCTGGCTGTTTGCCACCCACGGCGTCTTCTGCAACGGCATCCTCGACCGCTTCGCCGAGGACGAGGGGATCAAGGGCATCGTCGTCACCGACACCGTCCCGATCGACCCGCTCAACCGGCCCGACAAGCTGACCGTGCTGCCGGTCTCGAACCTGCTCGCCGAGACGATCATGAACGTCTTCGCCGACGACTCGGTCTCGGCGATCTTCGGCGGCGAGAACCAGCTCTTCTAGAAAACGCGGCTTCGCGCCTGCGTTTACGCCGGTTCTGCAACCGCGTTGCCAACGGAGGGCCTCTGCAAACGGCTCAACGGCTGCCTTGTCGCTCGACGGGATCACGTGCGAGTACGACGCACAGCGTGAGCACTGGTGAGCTGTGCCCGAGCCGGGCTACGACGGTGCTCACAGGTACACGGGAGGTCAACAACTGGCTTGCTTGCGTGCGTGTGCCGCAGGTCGTGCAGGCGGCCGGGACGGACAGCCCACCAACTTCCGGACCAGCGGTTCGTCATGGCTCGCGCCGCCGAGTGCGGCCAGGCAGCCGGCGATCATGACGGCTTCGTCGATCATTGGCGCGGGTGTCTCGCCAACCATCGTTTGAGCCGGCGGGCGGGCATTCGCCTGCCTCCTACCTCGCGGAGAACGACTTCCAGATCGGGAACCGTTCGGTCGCCCACCTCTCACCCGCGGCGCTGGCGCGCCCGGAGCAATGACGTACCTTCATACGCGGCTCGCGACGGGAAGAACTGGAAAATGAACCGAGGCGCGGTCGCGAACAGCCAGGCGGCGAGGGTCAGCCAGAGGGCGAACTGCCCGATCGCCGGGAGCGGTAGGGTCTGCCCGTTGGGCCCCACCGCAGTCCATGCGCTCCAGCCTCTCAGCCAGCTCTCGATGAACCACGTGTAGAAGCCGTCGAGCCACATCGTCGCCAGCAGCGAGGCGATCGTCGCGTAGGCGAGCCAGGACCGGGCTGCGGCCCAGCGAGCGAGCTGCGGCAGCGTCAGCAGGCAGAAGACGAGCCGGTAGTCGAAGTTCCTCGCGACGGCGTAGCTTCCGACGTAGACACAGGCCCCGGCCCAGAAGAGGTCGAGATCGCGTAGCTCGCCTCCGCTCCGCGCGATCCCGAGAGACGGCCGCACCCGGCGGGCGATCAGCAAGGCGGCCAAACCGGCCACCACGAGGAGGAGGACGTCCCAGCTCGGCAGCGACGCGCTGCGTCGCGCTTGCGCCCTCGACCCAGGCGCTCATCCAGTCGGAGATACGGCGGACGCCGAACGAGAAGGTGTTCGACTGCGGCAACGCCGCGCGGATCTGCAATAGCTCGTGGTGGATCGACAGCGCATACAGCACGAAACCCGCGACGACCGCGACGATGCTCACGAGAGCGAGCCGGTTACGGCGCGGGACGAGGAAGCCGATCGCGAAGATCGGGAAGAGCTTGAGCGCCGCAGCCAGAAACACGAGCACGTCGGCGGCGACCAGGCCGCCGAGCCCGCGGCGCGAGACGAGCACGGCGATTGCGACGAGAGCGAAGAGCAGGATGTCGACGTTCCCGCGCTCGACGCCGAGCATCGCCGCCGGCGAGCAGAGGGCGAGCGCGTAGAGCGCGGTCGCGCCGATGCTCGCGCGCCCCGGCAGGACGCGCAACCGCCGCGGCGAAAAAGAGCGCGACGATGATCACGCCGAGGGTGTTGGTATCAGGCCGTCCGAGTCCGAGGTGGTAGGGCAGCAGCAGGAGGCGCGGGTAGTTCCCCGGATCGTGGTAGGGGTCGCACGGATTGACCGGCAGTACCGCGATTCCCTGTCGGGTGCAGTCCCAGGCGGTCGTCACGTTGCGGAGGTCGGCGAACCAGGCCCCTTCCGATCCGACGCCCAACCTGTCCCAGGCGTGATGGCCGCCAAGGCCTGTCAACAGGCCGAAATAGGCGGTGACCACCCCGATCACGGCCAACCGCGAACGCTGACGCCCGACCATCGCCCGCTGGCGCAGGCGGACGGAAGACACCGCCGGCGTCTCGGGTTCCATCGCCCCACCTTAGTCACGGCGGAAGAGGGGCTTATGGTGTTCGAGTGCTCTGCGGAAGACGTGCCGGGGATGGCCCTGCGAGGTACGACCTGCTCGTTCGCGGGGCCGAACGGGACGACCCTGGCCGACCTCGACGACAGCCCGAGCGGCATCCCACGCTCATGATTCCGCGGTGGACGTCACAGTCCGCTACGGGCTGTCACGGCGCCGTCCGAGCCAGCTCTTCTGAGGGAAACCGTCTTCCAGCACGGTTAGCAGTTCGTTCTCAGATCCTGCCCCTCGTCGCGGTCACGGTGGGTCGGTTACCACTGGTTGCGGGTTCATGGCGCCTCTCTGGCCGTTGCCGAGAAGGCCCGCGGCGACGATCGATCCACCGACCGAGCGAAGCCGCGGCAGAGAAGCGTCGCCTGCGCCTCTCGCGGCCGCCGGCGAGCGCGGATGCCTGAGGCGTCGGGCACGCCACGGTCGCAAGCGTGACTGAATGCGTGTCGCGGCCACGACAGACGCGGAGGCTCGTCGGGTCTAGCCTCTTGGACATCGGACAAACGACTTCCGCTAAGGCGCAACCCAGAGAGAGGGGACACCGTGACTACCGAGTCGGATGCACAGAAGGATCTCGAACTCGACCCCGAGGATGCCGAGAAGGTGACCGGCGGCATGATCCTGGAGCCCAATCTCAAGCGATCGAAGAAGGACACCGGTTCTGCCTCCCATCCCGCTCCGCTGATCGGAGACCACGCCCAGGTCGAACGGGACGCCATCTAGAACGGGACGGCTCATCTTTGCGCGGGGGAACGCCCGGTCTCGAGGCAGCCACGCGGACGGAACCATCCCGGCCGCGTGGCTCCACTCCGGGCGATCGCAGTCGCAACGTTTTGCACACGCACGGCGAGACGCCGCAGGCCGCCGACGATCGCTCGTACGAGCACGGTTGGGTCGACGATGAGTTCGGCGATAGCGGGCAGCAGAATTCGCCAGGACAGAAAACGGCGACTGGCCCTTGAAGAATCGCGGCACCATTCGGCCTGCGGTCGCCGGCCGCCCGAACTCGCGAGCCGACTCAGCGATCGTCGAAGGCGTATCCCTCTTGCAAACGAACGGGAGTTGGTAGAACGTCACGAAAGGACGGCGGCGGAAACGCCCGTGTTCCGGACGTCTCCTGCAGACGAGCTCACACCCCGTCACGCGATCTCGAGACGGTCTCCGATACCAGCTCTTTTGATCGAGAACCAACCGATTTCGGGAGACCGACGCGTCCCGGGTCTCCTCGCCGGAGGCCCGGGACGCGCGCCACTTGGGTAGGTCCTCTTACTGGCTGGGTGTGCGTCCCCGGCGTGAACGAGACGCCGCGGAGGACCTCGCCGGAGTCGGCGCTATCGATCGTCGTGAAGCTCTCCGACGGGAGCGTGGTGGCACTCAGGTTGTCGGTGATCGATACGAGCTTGTTGGGATCGGCGCCTTGGTCGCCGTTGCCGCTCACGGTCGAGGTGATGCCCCAGATCGTGGCTGTCCCGTTGGCGTTGACCTCCCCGGTGATGTTGCGGAGGCCGTCGGTTCCGGGCGCCCAGGGGAGCCCGGTCGCGTCATTGTCACCCGTTGGAAAGGTAGGTGACGAACCGCTCGGGGTGTAGGGGGTGCCGAGGTCGAGGCCCGACTGCAGTGTGTAGTCGTAGTTCCAGGTTCCGTTGCTGAAGGTCCACTTTTGCAGGCCGGCCGTTGTCTGCGCGGCGGCGTTGGTGTACGTCCCAGTGCCGGTGGAGTAGGTGTTGTCGCCGTTCCCTTCGTCGGCGACGTAGAGCGTCGTCGCGTTCGCGAACCAGATCCCGAACGGGAACCTCACCGGCGGCGATCCCTTTGGCTTCCCGTTGGCCAGGTTGGTCGGGAACCCTTTGAGGATGCACATGTTGTAGGGGGTTACCCCGTCGCTCTGAAGCAACGTGGGGTCGTAGGTGATCGGCGCGGTCGGGAGTCGGCGCGTTCGGTGCGGGCACGCCGACGCCGCTGGGGCATGCCGTTCCCGTCGTGTCGATGAAGTAGACGGTGTTGACGCCGTTGCTGCCGCTTCCCTTCGTCAGGTACACGACGTTGTTGAACACCGTCAGCCCGCGGAAGTTCGTGTCCTTGCCGACCTTGTCGGCCGCGTCTCCGAGCTGGGTGATGTTGAAGCTGCCGACCGGAGTCGGGTCGCCCGGCTTCTGAGCGACGAGAGCCTTCACCTGCGGGTCGAGGATCTGCGCGCCGGCGCCGAGGATGACCCCGTTCGGCTGAGGGTTCCCGCCGTTGCCGGCATTGCCCGCGGTGTAGAGGACGTTGCCGGCGGCGTTCAGGATCGCCGCGCGGCCGTTGTTGCCGCTGTAGGCGTTCGTCTCGGTGAAGCGGAACTTGCCCTTACTGTCGAGCTGGGCAACGACGCGGGGATACGCGCTGGGCACTGGGTTCGAGGGGTCGATCACCCCGGGAGTGTTCGAGTTCGACACATCGACTGCGTCGACCGGCGCGAGGTAGCCCATGAAGGTGACGTACTGTCCGTCGGTCGAGAGGTTGAGTGCCACTTCCGACTTCGACGAGAAGCTCGTGACCATCTGGTCCTTCGTCGGCGGAACGCCGTTCTGGGTGCTGTTCGGGACTTCGAGCGAGTTGACGAGCGTCCCCGTCGGTGTCAGCTGGTCGAGGTAGATCGGCGAGGTGATCCCGAAGCTGCCGTCGACCAGGTCGTTGTTGAACACGGTCGGATAGGAGCCATCCGCGGTCGCGGCAACACAAGAAGGGGCGAGAGTGCAGCCCGGCGGCAGCGTTTCGCCGACAGTGACGTTCGCCGGGTTGTTGTCGTAGACGCTCCTGCTGACAAGCAGATTCCCTGGCGTGAAGTAGTTGGAACCTCCGGCCTTAGCGCCGACACCCGCGAATGCGGCTGCGCCGGCGATCACGCCGACCAACGCGACAAGCAGTCCTACTCGTCTCACAATCAACCTCCCTGATCGTGGTTTCAATGCCGCCGAGGCGGCACAGGGACACAGTCCCGCAGGGAGCCGCTACCGGGGTTAAAAAGTGGCGGAGGGGTGGTTAACTCGACGTGTCGAGATGGGTGCCGCTCATGAGAACCGAGCCAGGTGCCGGTGGCCAGGGCAGAGACGATGTGGGGCGGGAGCGGCTCCGCACCGCGCGATCACCTCGCCGCACTCGCGTGCTCACTGCGAATCCGGCCGGACGCGAGACGTGGGAGCGAGAGAGCGCTCGGCGACTCGCCTGCCGGCGTCTCAGCGAGGTTGCCGTGCGGCTGCCAACCGCCGCCGCAAATCCTGCGGGGCGGTTAGATAGCGACGTCGTTCCGGCCGGACCGGGCGGTCGTTCCCCCGATCGGGCCTGCGGCGAGGGCGCGTGCCCATGGGCGGGCCGGAGGCTTCTCAGCGACAGGGTCCGGGCATCGGCGGCGGGGCCCGCCGGCTGTCACCGGCTTCGCCGCGTTAACGCTCGCTTGCGGCCGCGCGTCGGCGTAGGCTTCGTGGATGGCGGTCACGTGGCATCGGACCGGAGTGGCGATTCCATTCGAGCCGTCGCCCGGCTGCTCTGACGTGGAGGTCGGCTGGTCGTGGCGGATCGCTCGTGTCGGGTTCGAGCCGCGTGAGGTGCGGGTGGAGGTGACCTGTGCGTCGGGGTTGAGGCCGACCGATCTGCCCGCGGCGGCACGGAACGCGATTCGCTCGCGGGGCGCGAGCGCCGTCGACCTGTTCCTCGATGTGGCCGAGCCGCCGGAGCGGCTGGTTGTCTTGAGGCTTGGTGTGCATCGCCGCGAGCAGGCCGTCTAGCCTGTCGATCACGCTTTTCGAGCCCGTGTGCCTCGGCAATCGGTAGGTTCCGAGTGTGTTCGGGATCGTGTTCGACGTGCTGCTGTTCGGGCTGAAGACGAAGCGCGGCCGGCGGCTGCTCGTCCTCGGTGGGGCCGGGGCGATGCGGCTTGCTCGTAGCCCGCAGGCGCGCGGGGCCTACGAGCGGGCCTGGGCGATCGCTGCTGACCCGCGGCCGCGAGCCGCGGCCGGCAAGGCTGTCCGCTCGGCTGCCGGCCGGGTGAAGCGCTAGCCAGCCTCCTCGCCGGCTCGCTGCTTCCTCGTCTCGGTCAGAGGGTTCGTCGGGACGTGGGGCCCTCAGGTCGCTTCCGGTCGTGTCGGTCGGATTCCGCGAGCGACGGGTTCGAGTTTCCCGTGGGTGAGAATCGACGTCGAGAAGGAACGCGGTGTTGTCGGGGACGGGTACTCGCCGGCAGGCCGATCCGGCCGGCCGAGCGGTTCGCGCCGCGCCCCAGCGCGGGCTCCGGTCGGAGCCGCGGAAGCGTCAGTCCATTAGGGCGAACAGGCTCAGTTCGAGCTCCTTGCGAAGCGCGTCGAGGATCGTCGAGGCGTGCTCGAGCTTGGCGATCCGTGGCCACTCGCCGTTCGTCGGGGTGTGCCGCTCGAGCACATCTGCGGCGTCTTCGGGCACGCACCCGGCGGGAACGGTGAAGTACGAGATCTCGTCGATCTCACGCTTGAGCTTTCCGGGACGGAACACGCTGCGGCGCTCGGAGATGCAGTAGCGGTGCGGCGGGGCCGAGACGACGGCGCCGTTCGTGAGCGGATACCCCGCGATCCAGGTGATCTTCGCCGTGTGCGGCCCGCGGCCCGACGCGCGCCAGACCCGGGGTTCGATCCCGAGTTCGCCGGCTCGCGTCACGAAGTCGGTGAGGAGGTCCCAGCACTCGCGCCGCGCCGCGACGAGGTCGCGTTCGATCGCGAGCCTCCGTTGGTGGCGCCGCTCGTCCGCGGACCGCTCGTGCTCCCGGCGTCGCAGCAGATCATCACGGGTCGGGAGCGAACTCATGAGCTCCGTATCGGCACGAACCGCGTCGAGATTGAGGTGTTCGCTACCGAGGCCCGGTGGCCGCGCGAAGTGCGGCCGCGGTCAGGACAGCTCGCCGCGGGCGACGATCCGCGTTTCATAGAGGCGGACGCGCCCGCCGACCGTCCCCAGGCAGGGGACGCACGTCGCCTCGTCGATCTTCCAGGCACACGCACCGAAGTGCTTGCGGCATTCGCGCTCTGCCGCGTTGCTCAGCTCGCGCGGCGAGAAACCGCGCAGCGTCACCTCGAACGATTCCGGCAGCGATGCGGTCATGTAAGGCACACCATACACCGGCCGACGCGCGTGCTCGCAGCGTAAAAGTGTTGGCCATCGCTTAAGCTCGCGGTTGCGCCAACGACCCGGCCGAGGCGGATAGACATCGGGCGCGCTACGGGCCGCCGTGTTCGCGCGTTCCATCGAACGGGCAATCCGAACGAGAGAAAAACTCCGCATTGTCTCGGCGGGGCGCAGAACGTATAGTCGAAGAACGACCGGGACTGGAGAACAGGAGGTTTCAATGCTTCGAAACAAGGTTGGTGTGCGTGTCGGCGCCGGGATCGCCGGCCTGATGCTTGCCGCGGCGCTGATCGCGCCGACCGCCTTCGGCCACGCCTCGGCTGCGCCCAAGCTGATCGGGAACCCGACGGCCGGCAAGACGGTCTTCGCTACGACCTGTGGTACCTGCCACACGCTGAAGGCTGCCAAGACGGCCGGGACGATCGGCCCGAACCTCGACAAGGCGGCCGCTCCCCTGACCGAGGCGCTGATCATCAAGGCGATCACGAACGGCGGGGCGACGATCATGACCAAGTCGGCCGCCGGAAAGTACCCCGTGACGATGGTGGCCTTCAAGGGCACGCTCCCCGCAGCGACGATCAACAACGTCGCCGCGTTCGTGTACTCCTCGACGCACAAGTAGCTCCGGCGAGCGCATCGAGCCCGAGTCTCAGTCTCGGTTTGACGGTAGTGATGAAGCGGGCGGCGTCAGCCGCCCGCTTCGCGCGGCGGCTGCGGCGCGGGCCGCGGCGGCCGCCCCACGTTCGGTGGTCGCGTGGCAGCCGGGCGAGCGCCGGTACAATCGCCCGCTGTGGCTGGAGAGCGCTTCAAGCTGCCCGTATCGCAGCGGACCCTGCTCGGCTCGGCCGAGTCGCGGCGTCTGCGCAGGCAGGGCCTGATCCCCGGCGTCCTCTACGGCCGGGCCGAGCCGGTGGCGATCGCCATCGGCGAGCGCGAGCTGCGCGCCGCCCTGACGACGGCGGCCGGGTCGCACGCCGTCCTCGACGTCGCGATCGACGGAGGCTCCGAGCACTCGGCGATCCTGAAGGAGTACCAGCGCGACAAGGTGCGCGGAACGATCACGCACGTCGACCTGCAGGAGGTCCGGCTCGACCAGCCGATCCAGACCGCGGTCGTGGTCGTGCTCGTCGGCGACCCGATCGGGGTCAGGGAAGGCGGCGTCCTCTCGCAGGTGACAAACGAGGTGAACGTCGAGGCGCTCCCGCTCGAGGTTCCCCAGCAGCTCCAGGTCGACGTGTCGGAGCTCGGCATCGGCGACACGCTCCGGCTCGCCGAGATCGAGGTGCCCGAGGGCGTCAAGCTCCTGGACGATCCGGACGAGACCGTGATCGCCTCCGTGCAGCTCGCCCGCGAAGAGGTCGAAGAGGCGGAGGAGGGCGCCGAAGAGGGCGCCGAGGCCGTCGAGGCGGGAGCCGAGCCCGAGGCTGCCGCGGAGAGCGACGACGCCGCCGGCGAGGACGGCGGCGAAGCCGAAGCCGGGGAGTAGCTCCGGGTGCGCCTGCCCTGGAGACGGGGCGAACGCGCCTCCTCGCTCGACCTGCTCGTCGTCGGTCTCGGCAATCCCGGCAGGGAGTACGCCCGCAACCGACACAACGTCGGTTTCATGGTCGTCGACGAGCTGGCACGCCGCCACGGCGGCACCTGGCGCGGAAAGTTCAACGGGCGGCTCGCCGAGGTGCGGATCGACGAGCCACCGGGTCGCGCTGCTCGCGCCGGAGACCTACATGAATGAGTCCGGCCGCTCGGTCGCGGCCGCCGCGTCCTTCTTCAAGGTCGAGCCCGACGCGATCCTCGTCGTCCACGACGAGAGCGATCTCGAACCGGGGCGGCTGCAGGCGAGGCTGGGCGGCGGCTTCGCCGGCCACAACGGACTGCGCTCGGTGGCGGGGCACCTCGGCACGCCCGAGTTCCTGCGGCTGCGGGTCGGCGTCGGCCGCCCGGGCCGCGGCGACCGGCGCAGCCTCGCGGACTACGTCCTCGCCGACTTCACCCCAGAGGAGGACGCCGACGCGGTCGCCGGGCGGGCTGCCGACGCGGTCGAAGCTCTCGACGCCGAGGGGCTCGAGACGACGCAGCGCCGCTTCAACTGACCGTTTCGAGAGGTTCGCCGGATCCCCCGGCCGGGGCAGGCGCTACCCTGCCCTGCCTGCTTCAGTGCGTTTCGCCAGCGAATCCCGGCAGCCGCGTGTGCTGCCGGTCGAGCCGAGGGCGTCCCCCTTATGACCGCAACCCTCCGCCTCGTCCTGCTCGTTCTCGCGCTCGCCTACTCGGCGGTGCTCGGGCCCGGGCACGCCGCCGCCGGCGGCTACCCGGCAGGCCACCGCCTGCGAGCGCCACGACTCCGCTCGCAGCGACTGCGCGTGCGCCAGGTCGCGGGCGCCGAGACACTCGGTGCCCGGCTCGTCTCCTTCGCGCACCACCTGGTCGGCGTCCCCTACTCCTGGGGTGGCGACTCGCCGCGACCGGCTTCGACTGCTCGGGCCTCGTGCGCTTCGTCTACGCGCACTTCGGCTTCCGGCTCCCGCACAGCAGCTACGCGGATTTCGACCTCGGGGTGCGGGTGCCGCGCGGCAAGCTGCAGCCCGGCGACCTCGTCTTCTTCGACGGCGTCGGCCATGTCGGCATGTACGTCGGGGCGGGTCGCTTCATCCAGGCATCGCACACCGGTACGAACGTCCAGATCACGAGCCTGGACGACCCCTGGTATCGGGCAAGCTACGACGGCGCTCGTCGGGTGCTTCCGGCCCGCCTCGCTTCGGCGGGTCGCCGGGCCGCCTCGCGCGGGCTCAGCGTCCCGGCGTTTCTGGCGCGGCTCCCGCACCTCTAGACAACTGCGGCCGCGGGCTACGATGGCCTCCCCCGGAACCGCAGTTCCGGGCATTCGTCTTGGACCGTCCGCTCCTGCATCCGTTCGTCGAGCGCCTGCGCGCTGACGAGCGCCTGCCCGCATTCGCCGCGGCGCTGCCCACGCGGGCGCGCGTGGCCGAGCCGGCGCTGCCGCTCCTCCTGGCGGCGCTCCACGAGGAGCTCGGTCGCGGCCTCTGCGTGCTCTTGCCCGACGACGCCGACGCGCGCGACGCTGCCGAGGCGGCCGGCTGGTTCATCGGCGACGACCGGGTCGCGCTCCTGCCGTCCCGCGGCGTCCGCCTCGGCTCGGGGCTCGAGCCGCCGCCGCACCTGGTCGGCGAGCGCGCCCGGGCGCTCGAGGTGCTCGCAGCGGCGGCCTCGTCTGCGCCTCGGCGCTCGCGGTCGCCGAGCCGCTGCCGCCACCCGAGGCGCGGCCGGCGACCCTGCGGGTCGCCCGGGGCGATGAGCCGGGGATCGAGGGCCTGGTCGAGACCCTCGCGCTCGCCGGCTACGAGCGCGTCGAGCGGGTCGAGGAGCGCGGCCAGTTCGCCGTGCGCGGCGGGCTCGTCGACGTCTTTCCCAGCACGGGCCGCGAGCCGTTTCGGATCGAGCTCTTCGGCGACGAGATCGAGAGCATTCGCGCCTTCTCGCCGTTCACCCAGCGGGCCCTCCGCGAGTTGCAGGAGGCGACGATCTACCCGGCCGCCGAGCGGCGCCTCGACGGCTCCGGTCCGGTGCTGCCGGGCGAAGGGGCGGCATCGCGCGAGCTTCCTGCGGACCTCGTGCCCGCTTGCCCCGGCCGCCCGACCTCGTCTGGCAGCCCGACGAGGTGCGCGCCGTCTGGCGTGACGAGGGCGCCGAGGAGCTCGACCTCACCGGCGCCGCCGAGCTCGACCCGCTGCCGCAGGGGCAGCGCTTCTCCTTCGACGCCCAGCGCCCGGCGCTCGTCGCGCGCGGCCTCTCGGAGGCCGAGAACGAGCTGCGGGGGCTCCTCCGCCAGGGGCTCGACGTCGTCGTCGCCTTCGCCCACCGCGGCGAGGCCGAGCGGCGCCGAGGCCTCCTGCGGCGCGTCGCCGTCGACCTGCTCGAGCCGGGCGCGGAGCCGGCCGGCCTCACCTTCGCCGTCACGCCGGCCCGGCGCGGCTTCGTCTGGCGCGACCTCGAGCTCGCCCTGCTCCCCGACACGCAGGTCTTCCGTCGCCGCCCGCCGCGCGCGACGGCGCCGGCCGGTCGCGCGCTCGCGAGCTTCTCCGACCTGCGCAGCGGCGACTACGTCGTCCACGAGGACCACGGCATCGCGCGGCTGCTCGGCTTCGAGACGAAGGAGGTCGCCGGCGTCACCCGCGACTACCTGCTGCTCGGCTTCCGCGGCGACGACCGCGTCTTCGTCCCCCACGAGCAGATCGGCAAGGTCTCCCGCTACATCGGCGCCGACTCGAACGCGCCGGCGCTCTCCAAGCTCGGCGGCAAGGCCTGGGACAACCTGAAGAGCCGCGCCCGCCAGCACCTGCGCGAGATGGCCGGCGAGCTGATCCAGCTCTACGCCGAGCGCCAGACGCGGCCGGGTATCGCCTACGACGTCGACGCCGAGTGGCTCGAGCGGCTCGAGGCCGACTTCCCCTACCGCGAGACCGAGGACCAGGCGCGCGCGATCGAGGCGGTCAAGGAGGACCTCGAGGCGCCGCGGCCGATGGACCGCCTCGTCTGCGGCGATGTCGGCTTCGGCAAGACCGAGGTGGCGCTGCGCGCGGCGTTCGCCGTCGCCGTCGCCGGCAAGCAGGTGCTGATGCTCGTCCCGACGACGATCCTCGCCCAGCAGCACTGGAACACCTTCCGCGAGCGCTACCGCGACTTCCCGGTCCGGGTCGAGATGGTCTCGCGCTTCCGCAAGCCCGCGGAGGTGAAGGCGCGTGCTCGCCGAGTTCGGCGAGGGCAAGGTCGACGTCCTGATCGGGACGCACCGCATCCTCTCCCGCGACGTGATCCCGAACGACCTCGGGCTCGTGATCGTCGACGAGGAGCAGCGCTTCGGCGTCGCGCAGAAGGAGCTCCTGCGCCAGCTCCGGCTCGAGGTCGACGTGCTCGCGCTCAGCGCCACGCCGATCCCGCGCACCCTGCACATGTCGCTCGCCGGGCTCCGCGACATCTCGGTGATCGAGACGCCGCCCGAGGGGCGCCGGCCGATCCGGACCTACGTCGGCGAGTACGACGAGGAGCTGATCGTCCAGGCGCTCGAGCGCGAGCTCGCGCGCCAGGGCCAGGCCTTCTACCTGCACAACCGCGTCGAGACGATCGAGAGCGCCGCCGAGAAGCTGCGCCAGCTCTGCCCGCGCGCGCGCGTGCTCGTCGCGCACGGCCAGATGGCCGAGCGCGAGCTCGAGGACAAGATGCTCGCGTTCCTCGCCGGCGACGCCGACGTGCTCGTCTCGACGACGATCATCGAGTCGGGCCTCGACATCCCCCAGGCGAACACGCTGATCGTCGAGCGCGCCGACGCGCTCGGCCTCGCCCAGCTCTACCAGATCCGCGGCCGCGTCGGCCGCCGCGACGTCCCGGCGCACGCCTACCTCTTCTACCCCGAGGCGGCGGAGCTGACGCCGGAGGCGCGGGCCCGCCTCGCGACCCTCGCCGACCACACCGAGCTCGGCGCCGGCTTCGCGATCGCGATGCGCGACCTCGAGATCCGCGGCGCCGGCGACCTGCTCGGCGCCGAGCAGTCCGGCCACGTCGCCGCGCTCGGCTTCGAGCTCTACGTCGAGATGCTGCACGAGGTCGTCGCCGAGCTGTCGGGCGAGCGGCGGGTCGCGGCGCGGCCGGTCCGGGTCGACGCCGCGTCGACGCCTACGTGCCGGCCGCGCTACATCGCCTCCGAGGCGCTCAAGATCGACCTGCACCGCCGGCTCGCCCTCGTCGAGGACGAGGACGAGCTGCGCGAGCTCGAGGTCGCGACCGAGGATCGCTACGGCCCGCTGCCCGAGCCCGTCGAGAACCTCTTCGCGATCCAGCGCGCGAAGCTCAAGCTCGCCCAGCTCGGGTGCCGACTACCTCGTCTTCCGCGGCGGCCGCGTCACGGTCGGGCCGGTCGTGCTCGGCTCCGGCGAGCTGCGCGCGCTCCGCGCGCGCGTCGAGACCGCGGTCTACTCGAGCGGCAAGCGCGAGGTCGCCCAGCGCGACCAGGACCTCGCGGGCGCCATGCGACTCGTCGATGCTATGTTCGAGGCGCGTACGGCGGCATGACTGACGTGCGCTTCTGACGAAGTCCATTTCCCGTGAAGTCCCTCAGACATCTTCTCCCGTTGCTGCTCCTTGCCTGCTGCTGTCGCGGCGGCGGCAGAGCAGCTCCGTCAAGCTCGCGCCGGACAATGTCGCCGCGGTCGGCTCGCAGCCGGTGACGGTCGCCGACTACCAGGCGGTGCTCGCCGAGGAGCAGGCCTCGGCCGAAGGCGCAGGGCCAGTCGTTCCCGAAGGCGGGCTCGGCCGAGTACGCGACCTTCCGGACGAGCGTCATCGACGCGCTCGTCCGGCAGGCCGAGCTCGACCGCCGAGGCGCAGAAGCTCGGCGTCACGGTGACGCCGGCCGAGGTCAACGCGCAGCTGAACGCAGCTCAAGAAGAAGTACTTCGGCGGCAGCGAGAAGGCCTACGAGGCGGCGCTCAAGAAGCAGGACTTCACCGACGCGGAGGTCCGGCGAGTACATCGAGCAGACGCTGCTCGACCAGAAGATCTTCGCCGCCGTCACCAAGGGCGACGACGGTCACCCCGGCCGCCATCGCCGCCTACTACGCGGCGAACCATCGCAGTACGAGCAGGCGGCCTCCCGCAGGTCGAGGAGATCCTCGTCGGCAAGAACAAGCAGACGCTCGCCAACCAGATCTACACGCAGCTGCAGCGAGGGCGCGAGCTTCGCCGCGCTCGCGAAGCAGTACTCGCAGGATCCCGGCTCGAAGGACAAGGGCGGCAAGTTCACCGCCACCAAGGGCAGCGACGTCGCCGAGTTCGACGCCGCGGTCTTCGCGCCGACCGCCAAGACCGGCGTGCTCCTGAAGCCCGTCAACACGTCGCAGTACGGCTGGTTCGTGATCCAGCCGCTCGCCGCGATCACGCCGGCGAAGACGACACCCGAGTCGAAGGCCGCGCCGGCGATCCGCAAGCAGCTCCTGCAGACGAAGGACCAGGCGGTCGCGACCGCCTGGATGACGAAGGTCGAGAAGACCTACTGCGCGGGCGGGCAGATCGCCTACCAGGCCGGGCTACACGCCGTCGCCCGACCCCTGCGCGACCCTGACCTCGCCCAACCCGACGACGACCTAGGCGTTTGGCGCTTCGCCGACGCGCTCGTCGAGCTCCAGCAGCTGACCGAGCGCCTGCGCCGCGACTGCCCGTGGGACCGCGAGCAGACCGAGCGGACGATCGTGCCGCACACGGTCGAGGAGGCCTACGAGGTCGCCGACGCCGCGCTCGCCGGCGACGACGCGAAGCTGCTCGACGAGCTCGGCGACCTGCTCTTCCAGGCCTATCTTCCTCGCGCTGCTGCTCTCCGAGCGCGGCGCGGGCGACCTCGAGGCGGTCGCGCGCGGGCGTCCACGCCAAGCTCGTCGCGCCGCCATCCGCACGTCTTCGGCGACGCCGAGGTCGACGACCGCCGGCGCGCGTGCGCGCAGAACTGGGAGCGGCTCAAGGTCGACCAGGAGGCGCGCGAGGGCGTCTTCCACGACGTTCCCGGACGCTGCCGGCGCTCCTGCTCGCGCGCAAGGTGCAGCGGCGCGCCGCCGCGGTCGGCTTCGACTACCCCGACCTCGCCGGCGCGCTTCGCCGACCTCGAGGACGAGCTCGCGAGCTGCGGGCGGAGCTGCCGGCGACGCCCGTCGGCCGAGGCGCGAGCCCGACCCGCGGGCGGCCGCAGAGCTCGGCGACGTGCTCTTCGCCTGCGTCAACGTCGCGCGGACGCTCAACGTCGATCCCGAGCTCGAGCTGCGCGCCGCGACGCCGCGCTTCCGCGCCCGGGTCGAGGACGGCGGAGCGGCTGGCGGCGGCGGACGGCAAGAACTGGATCGAGCTGCCGCTCGCCGAGCAGGACCGCTACTTCGACCGCGCCGAAGGAGTCGGTATGAGCCGGATCGCGCGACGTGCACGGCCGGCAGGTGCTCGACTCGCGCGGCAACCCGACGGTCGAGGTCGACGTCGCGCCTCGCAGCGGGCGCGCTCGGCCGGGCGATCGTCCCCTCGGGCGCCTCGACCGGCGTCCACGAGGCGGTCGAGCTGCGCGACGGCGGAGCGGCGTGGGGCGGCAAGGGCGTGACAGCGGCGGTCGCGAACGTCAACGGCGCGCTGCCGCGAGGCCGTCCTCGGCCTCGACGCGCAGGCGACCAGGCGGCCCTCGACGCCGCCCTGATCGAGCTCGACGGGACGCCGAACAAGGGCCGGCTCGGCGCGAACGCGATCCTCGGCGTCTCGCTCGCCGCCGCCAAGGCCGCCGCCAGCGAGGCCGGGCGTCCCGCTCTACCGCCACCTCGGCGGCGAGGAGGCGCGGACGCTGCCGGTGCCGATGCTGAACGTGATCAACGGCGGCGCGCACGCCGCCGAACTCGATCGACCTGCAGGAGTTCATGGTCGTCCCCGCCGGGGCGCGCTCCTTCGCCGAGGCGATCCGGATCGGCGCCGAGGTCTACCACGCGCTCCGAGGCGTCCTGCACGAGCGCGGGCTCGCGACGGCGGTCGGCGACGAGGGCGGCTTCGCGCCCGACCTGCCGTCGAGCGAGGCGGCGATCGAGGCGATCCTCGAGGCGGCCGAGCGCGCCGGCCATCGCGAGGCGGTCGCGATCGCGCTCGACCCGGCGACGAGCGAGGTCTACCGCGACGGTGCCTACCGCTTCGAGGGCCGCGAGCTCGGCTCGGCCGAGCTGGCCGGCTTCTGGGCCGACCTCGTCGACCGCTACCCGATCGTCTCGATCGAGGACGGCGCCGCCGAGGACGACTGGGAGGCCTGGCGGAGCGATCACGCGCGAGCTCGGCGACCGCGTCCAGCTCGTCGGCGACGACCTCTTCGTCACGAACCCGGAGCGCCTGCGGCGCGGGATCGCCGAGGCGGTCGCGAACTCGATCCTCGTCAAGGTGAACCAGATCGGCACGCTGACCGAGACGCTCGAGGCGATCACGATCGCCCAGGACGCCGGCTACACCGCGGTCATCTCGCACCGCTCGGGCGAGACCGAGGACACGACGATCGCCGACCTCGCGGTCGCGACGAACGCCGGCCAGATCAAGACCGGCGCGCCGGCGCGCTCCGACCGGGTCGCCAAGTACAACCAGCTGCTCCGGATCGAAGAGGAGCTCGGCGCCGATGCCCGTCTACCCCGGCTGGGCGGCCTTCCCGCGCTTCCGCCGCTGAAGTCGTCAGGCGCGAGGCTAGGCTGGGGCGCGGTGGAGGGGACGTTCAGGCGGACGAAGATCGTCGCGACGATCGGCCCCGGCTCGGGCTCGCACGAGATGCTGCGCGCGCTCGCCGAGGCCGGCATGGACGCCGTCCGGCTCAACTTCTCGCACGGCACGCACGAGGAGCACGGCGGCGCGCGCCGCGATCGCGCGGCAGGTGCAGGCCGAGCTCGGCCGCCCGCTGGCGCTGATCGCCGACCTGCAGGGGCCGAAGCTCCGCGTCGGCGAGCTCACCGAGCCGCGCCTGCTCGACGACCGGCGACGACCGTCGTACCTCGCCGGGCACGCCGAGCGCCGGCGCGGGCGATCTCGTCGTCGCGCCGGCCGCGATCGCGCAGGTGCTCGAGCCGGGCCACGACGTCCTGATCGACGACGGCCTGATCCGGCTCACGGTCGATCGCGTCGACGACGGACGGGCGCGCTGCCGCGTCGTCGTCGGCGGCGAGGTCCGCTCGAGCAAGGGCGTCAACCTGCCCCGGGCGTCGCGATCCCCGTTCCGTCGCTGACCGAGAAGGATCTCGACGATCTCGAGTTCGCGCTCGGCCTCGGCGTCGACTACGTCGCGCTCTCGTTCGTCCGCTCGGCCGCTCGACGTGCGCGAGCTGCAGGAGATCATCCGCGACAGCGGCTCGAGGCCCGCGTGATCGCGAAGATCGAGAAGGCGAGGCGGTCGAGGCGCTCGACGAGATCCTCGCCGAGGCCGACGCGCTGATGGTCGCCCGCGGCGACCTCGGCGTCGAGATCGGCGCGGAGATGGTGCCGCTGCTGCAGAAGCAGATCATCCTGCGCTGCCTCGAGGCCGGCAAGCCGGTGATCACCGCCACGCAGATGCTCGAGTCGATGGTCGAGCACGCCGAGCCGACGCGCGCCGAGGCGAGCGACGTCGCGAACGCGATCCTCGACGGCACCTCGGCGGTGATGATGTCGGCCGAGACGGCGATCGGCGCACTACCCGGTCGAGGCGGTGCGGACGATGGACCGCATCGCGCGCGCGGTCGAGCCGACGATCAGCTACCGCCACCAGACGCCCGAGGCCTCGGCGACCGCCGACGTGCGCCGGGCGATGTCGAACGCCGCCACCGACCTCGCCGAGGCGCTCGGCGCGCGCGCGATCCTCGTCGCCACCGCGACCGGCGCGACGGCCTCCGAGGTCGCCCGGCTGCGGCCGCGCCGGCCGATGGTCGGCCTCTCCCACCACCAGACCGCCGTGCAGCAGATGGCGCTCGAGTGGGGCGTGCTGCCGCTGCTGATGCGTCGACCACCGACGTCGAGGATCTCTGGGCGCCGGACGATCGAGACCGCCCGCGACGCCGGGATCATCGACCACGGCGACCTCGTCGTCCTCGTCGCCGGCACGGCGGTCAACCGGACCGGCTCGACGAACGTGATCAAGGTCGACGTCGCCTGAGCCCGGCACGGGCAGGACCGCCACGGCGCGGCGCGAAGTCGACACCGTGCTCCGGCCGACCCGCCTGCTCGCGCTCGGCGGGCTCGATCCTCGTCGGCATCCTCTACTGGAAGCCGATCCACACCTACGAGCACACGCACGGCGATCCTGCGCAACCGCCAGGCGCAGGTGAGCCGGCTCGCAGGCCGAGCAGCGGCAGCTGAAGGCGCGGATCGCGACCGTCGGCTCCGGCCAGGGCTTCGTGCGCGAGGCGCGCCGGCTCGGCTTCGTCAAGCCGGGCGAGCAGCTCTTCATCGTGCGCGGGATCGCCGCGCTGGCGCGCCGGGCCGACGCCCGGCGGCACGTACGATCCTCGGGACGATGGACGACCTCGCCGTCGTCGAGCGGCCCAGCTCGGGCGGCCGCCGCGCGCCTTCCGGCGGGTCGCCGTGCGCTGCCCCTACGGCGCGCCCGCCGTGGTCGAGCAGGAGCCGTTCGACCGAACGGGACGCCGTTCCCGACCCAGTTCTGGCTCACCTGCCGGCACCTCGCGCCGCGCTCGCGCGGCTCGAGGCGGCGGGCGGCGTCGAGCGCTGGACGCGGGCGGCCGCCGCCGACCCGGAGCTCGCGCGCGAGCCTCGAGCGCGGCGCACGCCGAGCAGCGGGCGCTCCGGCCCGAGCTGCCCGGGCGGGATCGGCGGCGCGACCCGGACCGGGAGCCTCAAGTGCCTGCACGCCCACGCCGCCTTCGCGCTCGCCCGGCCGGGCTACGAGCTCGGCGACCGGATCCTCGCCGAGGCGGAGCCGCTCTGGCCGGAGGACGGCTGCTGCGCGGCTCGATGATCGGCGCCGGTCGTGGATCTCGAGCTCGCGCGCCACCAGTGGGCGGAGGGCCGTCGCGCGCTCGAGCGAGCCCGGGTCGGCGACCCCGACGGCTCTCGCGCGGCTCGCAGCCGGCAGGTCGAGGTCGTGCTGCCGAGCTCACCCGTCGGCGTCGGGCAGATCTTCACGCTGGCCGAGCTCGCCGAGACCTACGACCGATGCCGACCGCTGGACGCTCGAGGTGATCGACGACGCTGCCGGACGAGCCGTCCCCGCCTCGGTCGCCGCGGCGACGCCGCCTTCGACCTCTACGCGCGTCGCGCCTCCGACTACGCGCCGTGAGCGTCGCGCGGCCACGCCGCTCGCGCCGCCGCCGGCGCCGCGTGCTCCGCCGGCTCGTGCTCTGCTCCTGGTCGCGTTCGTGTTTCTCGGCGGGATCGGCCTCGGCGAGGCGCTGCACGACAATCCGAGCCCGGGCGGACCCAGACCTTGCTCAGGACGCTCCCGGCCGCGCGCTCGTTCCCGTGCGTAGACACGGTGACGGTGACCGTTACCTCGGCGCTGACGGGCACGCCGCCGGCGCGCCGACGGCCGCGCGCGAGGCCCCCGTCGCACGCGTCCGGCGTTTTCCCCATACTTCTACGGCGTGGAGGGCTCCGACGTCTTCTTCGACCAGGCCTCGAGCGGCTCGCCGCCGCCTGCCTACGGGCACCAGCCCGAGGGGATCTGGGGGGCCGGCGACCGGGTCACGTGGATCGCGGGCGCTCGTCCTCGCGCTCTCGAGCTTCATGGGCTGGTACTCGGGCTCGGGTGTCGGCGTCAAGCTGGCCGTGATCGGCTGGCACACGGGCGTGCTCGGCAAGCTCGTCTTCTTCATCGGGCTCGCCGTCGTCGCGATCGTCGCGCTGCGGGCGGCCGGCTTCGACCTGCCGCCGTCGCTGCCCGAGAGCCTCGTCGTGCTCGGCCTCGGCGCGCTTGCGACCGTGTTCGTGCTGATCCGGGTGATCACGATCCCCGACTCCGTTCTGCCCGCCGACAGCCGCGGGATCGGGCTCTGGATCGCCCTCCTCGCCGCGCTGGGCGTCATCGCCGGCGGCCTCCTGCGCGCCACCGAAGACCTCTAGCGCGGCGCCGCCCGGCGGCGCGAGTGGCGCGTTTGTTCCGGGCGGCCGCCTGCGCGGCGAGGAAATCCCGACGCGGCGCGCGCCGCTCGCCACGGCGGCCGGGCGTTACTGGAAGATGCCGAAGTTCGTCTGGATCTCGTGGAACGCCGTCAGCCCCATGATCACCGTCAAGAGCGCGAGGACGGCAAGCATCACCCAGAAACGCGCGTTCGAGTTGCGGGCGTACTCGCGGTGGGCGACGCGCGCGCGCCGGCGCGCCCGCTCGCGGCGGTAGGCCTGCTCGATCGCGGCGGGGTCGAGCGACGGCAGCTCCTCGCCCTGCAGCGGCAGGCTACTCGCAGGTTCGACCATCGGGTTGAAGTTTAGTCTGACCACGTGAATCTGCGCCATCCGGGCGGCCGCCCGCTCGTGATCGGCCACCGCGGCGCGGCAGCGGAGGCACCCGAGAACACGCTCGAATCACTCGCGGCGGCAGTTGCGGCCGGCGCCGACCTGGTCGAGTTCGACGTCGACGAAGGCCTCGTGGTCGGGCATCCCGGACGCTCGGGCGCGGCCGGGCCGCTCACGCTCGAAACGGTGCTCGCCTACCTCGCCGCACGACGATCGGGATCCAGCTCGACCTGAAGCATCGCCGGCGTCGAGCACGAGATCGCCGAACACGTCGGCCGCCACGCCCTCGGCGAGCGGGTCGTCGTCTCCTCGAACTCCGTCCGCGTCGCTCCGCCGGCTGGCGCACGAGGCACCGGAGCTCCTCCGCGCGATCGGCTACCCGCGCGACCGGGCCGGCGTCGCCGGCGCCCCTTGGCCGCGCGCCCGTCGTCCGCGCGGCCGTCGCCGCCGTCGGGCCGCTCGTGCGGGCGCGCGTGCCGCTCCTCCTCTCCTCGGCGCGGGCCGGCGCCGCTCTGCCTTCACCACGGCCTCGTCACGCCGGCGGTCCTCGCCACGGTGCACTCACGCGGGGCGGCGCTCGTCGCCTGGACCGTGAACGACCCGGCCCGCGTGAGCGAGCTCGCCCGGCTCGGCGTCGACGCGATCATCTCCGACGACCCCAGGATGGTGGTCGGCGTCCTGGCTACACTGGCGGGGCAGTGAAGCGGGGTCGGAAAGCCGCGGAGCCCGTCGGGCTCGGCGTGATCGGGAGCAGCCGCACGGACGGGGAGGGTCGCCCGGGCCGGTCGGCTCGCGTGGCCTCGACCGGGGCTCCCGCGGGGGCGGCTGGGGCCACAGCAGGGTGCGGATCGGAACTACAGTGTTCCTGGTCTGATGCAACGCGTAGCGCAAACCTTCACGGTCGTGCTCGTGCTCGCGCTGCTCGGGCTGCTCGTCTGGAAGACGTCGCACAACTCGCGCCGGCCGGATCGCGAGCGAGGTCGACAGCCAGCACGTCGTCGCCGCCTACCCGTTCACGCGCCCGCTCGTCGGCCACCCCGGCACGCATCAGCCTCGCGGGGCTGCGCGGGCAAGGTCGTCGTGCTCAACTTCTGGCAGTCCTACTGCCCGCCCTGCACGCACGAGGCGCCGGTCGTGTCGGCGGCCGCCAAGCACTGGGCGGGCAAGGGCGTCGTCTTCGTCGGCGTCGACGAGCAGGACCTGCCCGGGGCCGGCGACCAAGTTCATGCGCGGTTCGACATCACCTACCCGGTGATCGCGGACGACGGGCCGCTGATCGGCCACTACGGCGTCACCGGCTACCCCGAGACGTTCTTCATCGACAAGCACGGCCGGGTGATCCCGATGCCGCCGAACGCCACGGGCCAGGTCGGGCACATCATCGGCGCCGCGACGCCCGCGCTCCTCGCCCTCGGGATCCGGACCGCACTCGCACCGGTGAAGGCCGCCGCGATGAAGCCGTTCGTGGCCGTCCTCGCGATCGCTGGCCCTCGTCTTCGGCCTCGCCTTCGCGTTCCGCTCGAACAACAACGACCATCCGACGCTGATCGGCGCTCGAGGCGGCTCTCGTCTGCATCGACCTGCCACGAGCCGCTCGACATGTCGACCTCGCCGCTCGCGATGCAGATGAAGAAGCCTACATCCGCGTCAAGATCGCGGCCGGCTGGACGACCAAGCAGATCGAGAACTACTTCGTCGCCCACCTCGGCCCGCAGGTGCTCGCCGTTCCGCCGACGCACGGCTTCGACCTGCTCGCCTGGGTGCTGCCGCTTGCCGCGCTCGGCGTCGGCGCCGTCGGCGGTCGGCACCGGCGCCTGGGTCTGGTCGCGAAACCGGCGACGACGACGGCGCCGCGGCGGCGGCACGCCGGCGGGCCGCGCGCTCGCGCCGGCGCTCGAGCTGCGGGTCGACCAAGAGCTCGCCCGCTTCGACGCCTAGCGATGATCGAGAAGCTCCCGGTCGCGTTCCTCGCCGGGCTCGCTCTCGGTGATCACGCCGTGCGTGCTGCCGCTCGTCCCCGGCTACCTCTCGGCGGTCTCGGCGGTCGAGGTCGACCGGCTCGGCGAGCGCGGCGCCGGCCGCGGCGGATCGTGGTCGCGAGCGTCCCGTTCATCGCCGGCTTCACCGTCGTCTTCGTCGTGCTCGGCGCCGGCGCGGCGGCGATCGCGAGCGTCGTCGCCCAGACGACCCAGACCCAGATCGCCGGCTTCGCGCTGATCGTGATCGGGCTCGCGTTCGTCGGCCTCCTGCCCTGGCCCGAGCGCGCCGTCGCGCCGGGCCTGCTCGCGCCGCGCCCGCCGCGGCGGCTCGGCGCGTGCTCCTCGGCGGCGCCTTCGCCGTCTGCGCCGCGCCGTGCATCGGCACCGTGCTCGCCTCGATCCTCGTGCTCGCGAGCTCGAGCGGCGGCGTCGCCCGCGGCGTCGTCCTCCTGCTCGCCTACTCGCTCGGGCTCGGCGCCGCCTTCGTCGCTCGCCGGAGTCGCCTTCGCCCACGCCATGCGCGCGTTCCGCTGGGTGCGCTCGCACTACCAGGCGTCCGGATCGCCTCCGGCTCGACGCTGATCGTGCTCGGCCTGCTGCTCTTCTTCAACCGCGACTGGTGGCTGCGGATCGCGCTCGACCAGGTGTTCGCGAAGATCGGGCTCGCGACGTCCTAGCGCGGCGAGCAGCCGCTCGACGTCGAGGCCGCGGTGGGCGGGCGCGTAGCGCCGAGGCGGCGGAGCGCCTTGACGCGCTGGCGCTCGGCGCCGACCGGGCCGGCCGCGGCCGGCCTGGTAGGCGAAGACGACGGCGTGCACGAGCCCCTGGAAGAAGTCGCGCTCCTCGGGGGCGGCGGCCCGCCAGGCGAGCTCGAACGCCTCGTGGGCCTCGAAGTACTCGCCCGCCCGGGCGAGAGCAAGTCCGCGCTCGATAGTGGCCCGCGATGTTATCGTCGCGGGCCAGGCATGGCGAGGATCCTGCTCGTCGGGGTCGACCTCTTCCTCCGCGGGAACCTCGAGGCGCTGCTTCCGGAGCATCGCTTCGTCTCGAGCGAGGGCGTCGACCCGCCCGATCTCGTGATCGCGGACGTCGGCCGCGTCGACCCGGACGACGTCGCCGACAGCTTCCCGGACGTGCCGCTGCTCGGCTTCACGAACCACAAGGACACGGCCGGCCTGCAGCGGCGCCACGCCGCCGGCTTCGACGCGGTGGTCGCGAAATCGGCGCTGTTCGAGCGCTCGGGGGAGCTGATTGGAGGCCTGCTCACCCCGGTAGAGTGACTCGCGATGACCTACGTGATCGCCGAGCCCTGCATCGACATCAAGGACCGCTCCTGCGTCGATGTCTGCCCCGTCGACTGCATCCACGAGGCCGCGCGCATGCTCGTGATCGACCCCGAGGAGTGCATCGACTGCGGCGCCTGCGAGCCCGAATGCCCGGTCGAGGCGATCTTCCCCGAGGACGCGCTGCCCGAGAAGTGGGAGCCGTTCGTTCCGATCAACTACGCCTTCTCGCGCGGCCTCGCGGCCGTCGACCCGCTCGTCGACGCCTACGCGACCGAGCACGACGTCCAGAACTGACGGCGCCGCGGTCGCGCCGCTCAGGCCCGCGACGACGCTAGTACCGGCCGGAGGTGTAGGCGCAGGGGCGCGCGTCGCCGGGGAGCGGCGAGGCGCCGACCTTCTGACGACGAGCTGGCGGCCGTCGTCGTCGAGCTCGCTCCCGACCTCCGGCGGCTCGCCGTCGAGCTCGCGCAGCTCGTAGCCGGCGGGCGACCAGGCGAAGAGGAGGTACGTGGCGGCCTGCCGTCCCCATTCGTCTCCATGCCTGCCAGCCTAGCGCCGCGCGGTGTGCGCGGGCAGCGTCACGCGGATCTCGGTCCCCGCCGCGAGCGAGCGCACCTCGAGGGCGCCGTGGAGCTGCCGGGCGCGCTCCTCGATCGCCTCGAGCGAGCGCATCCGCCGCTCGGGCCGGCGTCGTCGGCGACCGAGGCGACGAGCCCGCCCTCGCCGGTTGCGAAGACCCTGATCCGTACCGTCCGCGGCGGGCCCCGCCGCATCGCCTGCTCGACCAGCTCGCGCAGGATCGTGTAGAGCGCGATGCTCGCCGTCGCGCCGATCGCGGCCGCCTCGCCCGTGTCGACGTCGACGGCGATCCCGTGCGACGCCGCGGCCTGGTCGGCGAGCGCCCGCAGCGCGGGCCCGAAGCCGTGGTCGCGCAGCACGACCGGCTCGAGCGCGAAGGAGAGGTCGCGCAGCTCGCGGATCGTCGCCCGCTGCCGGAGGAGCGCCGCCTGGATGATCTCGCGCGCCCGGCCGTCACCCTCCTCGCCGAGCGCGTGCAGCGCGCCGTCGAGCATCAGCGCGATCCCGGAGAGCTGCTGGACCGGCCCGTCGTGGAGGAAGAGCGCCAGCCGGCGGCGCTCGTCCTGCTCGGCGGAGATCAGCCGGTCGAGCGCCTCGTGATCGCTCTCCATCCCGTGAGTCATAGCCGCCCGGCGGGACGCCGCCTGGCCGTCTAGTCGATCATCGCCTCACGCAGCGCGATCGCGACCGCCTGGGTGCGGGTGTCGGCCTCGAGCTTCGTGAGGATGTGGCGGACGTGGCTCTTGACCGTCTCCTGCGAGATGAAGAGCCGCTCGGCGACGTCGCCGTTCGACATCCCGTCGGCGAGGAGCTGGAGGATCTCGCGCTCGCGCGGGGTGAGCATGTCGGTCTGGTCGCGGCCGGCGAGGAACTGCGGCATCAGCGCGGGATCGACGTACCCTTCGCCCGCGGCGACCTTCTCGATCGCGCGCACGAGCGTCTCGTGCGGCGCCTCCTTCAGGACGTAGCCCTTTGCGCCCGACTCGAACCCGCGGCCGAGCAGCGAGCGCTCCGAGTAGGCGGTGAAGAGCAGCACCTTGCTCTCCGGCAGCTGCTCGGAGAGCTGCCGGGTCGCCTCGAGCCCGTCCATGCCCGGCATGCGCACGTCCATGATCACGACGTCGGGCTTGCGGCGCAGCGCGAGCTCGACGGCGCTCGCCCCGTCGGCCGCCTCGCCGACGACGCGGATGTGCGGCGCGCGCGAGAGCGAGAGGCGAAGGCCCTCGCGGACCACCTCGTGGTCGTCGACGATCAGGGCCGTGATCTCGTCCGGCACCTGATCGCCAATTGTACGCCCCACGGGGACGCCGCCCCGGCCGCCTCCGGGAAGGCGAAGGAAGCGCTCGGCCGGACGACGACGTTCAGAGCTCGAGGCGCAGCTGGGCGGGCTCCGGCGGGCGGGGCGCGGACCCGCCGCCGGTCGGCGATCCCCTCGGCGCGCGCCAGCCGGCGCACCGTCTCGCCGGCGGCCTTCGCCTCGGGGCCGCGCAGGTAGGCGCCCGGGCGTAGAGCCGCTCGTACTCGGGAAGAAGCTCGGGCCAGGAGCGCTCGAGGCAGGCCAGGAAGTGCTCGCGCGTGCCGGCGCGCAGGTGGAGCATGTTCGCCCAGATCCCGCAGGCGCCCGCCTCGCGGGCGGCCGCGACGACCGCGGCGAGCTGCTCGGGGCGATCGGAGAGCCCGGGCAGGATCGGCGCCATCCCGACCGCGGCACGGATGCCCGCCTCGACGAGCCGGGAGAGCGCCCGCAGCCGCTGACGCGGCGGCGCCGTGCCCGGCTCGGTGCGGCGCCAGACCTCCTCGTCGAGCGTCGGCACCGAGAAGGTGACCGAGACCTCGGCCCGGGCTGCGGCCTCGGTGAGCAGGTCGAGGTCACGGACGACGAGCGGCCCGCGTGTGATCAGCCCGAACGGGTTCGCGGCGCCGCAAGCACCCCGAGGCAGCCGCGCGTCAGCCGGAAGCGGCCCTCGGCCGGCTGGTAGGGATCGGTCGCCGCGCCGATCGCGACGCTCTCGCCGCGCCACGAGCGGCGCGCGAGCTCGCGGGCGAGCACCTCGGCGATGTTCGCCTTGACACGGATCGAGCTGCCGTAGCCCGCATCGGCCGGCCGGTCGGCCCGCAGCTCGAAGGCGCGCACGTAACAGAAGGTGCAGCGGTGGACGCAGCCCATGTAGGGGTTGAGCGACCAGGCGAACGGCATGCCCCGACACGCGGTTGAGCGCGGTCCTGCACGGCTCGTCCGGTAGGCGGGGCGCACGGCCCTACTATAGAACATATGTTCGTATAAGGAGGGCCCGCCGGCTCGGCTAGCATCGGTGCGAGCTTGGACGACGAGCACGCGGGCGGGACGAGCCCTCCGCGCACATGACGAGCCTCTTCGAGCTGCTGGCCTGGCGGGCCTGATCCTGCTCAACGCCGCGTTCGTGGCCGCCGAGTACGGCCTCGTCACCTCGCGCCGCACCCGGATCCGCGAGCTCGAGCGGGAAGGCAACCGGCGGGCGCGCGCCGTGCTCCGGATCACCGGCGACCCGCCGCGCTTCATCGCGGCGATGCAGCTCGGCGTCACGATCACCTCGCTCGCGATCGGCGCGCTCGGCGAGCCGGTCCTCGCGCACTTCTTCGAGCCCTGGCTCGCGACCTTCCTCGCCGTCATCCTCGCGCTGCTGATCATCACCTACCTCCACGTCGTGATCGGCGAGCTCGTGCCGAAGGGGATCGCGCTCGGCCACCCCGAGCGGACCGCGCTGACGCTCTCCGGCCCGGTTCGCGCCTTCTTCACGGTCTTCAGGCCGCTGATCTGGCTGCTGCAGCGCTCGACCGAGGCGGTGCTCGGGCTGCTCGGGCAGAAGCCGCCGGGCGCCGAGGACGACGCCCACTCGGAGGCGGAGCTGCGCATGCTCCTCTCGAGCTCGGCCGAGCAGGGCGAGATCGCCATCGGCGAGCAGGAGATGCTCTACAAGGTCTTCGACTTCGCCGACAAGGAGGTCGCCGACGTGATGGTGCCGCGCCCCGAGGTGGTCGCGCTCTCGGTCGAGCTGCCGCCGGACGAGGCCCTGCAGTCGTGCTCGACTCGCCCGTTCACCCGCTACCCCGTCTACCGCGAGACGATCGACGAGATCGTCGGCATCCTGCACGTGCGCGACCTCGTCCAGGCGATGAACGACCCGGAGGTCGAGCGCGTCGACCTCGAGGAGCTGCTCCGCCCGGCGACGATGGTGCCGGAGACGAAGGACCTCGCCGCCCTGCTGACCGAGTTCCGCCGCACGAACCAGCACATGGCGATCGTGCTCGACGAGTACGGCGCCGTCGAGGGGATCGTCACGCTCGAGGACCTGCTCGAGGAGATCGTCGGCGAGATCGAGGACGAGTTCGACCTGCCCGACGAGACGGTCGAGCAGGTCGACGACGACACGATCCGGATCGACGGCACCTTCTCGATCGACGACTTCAACGAGCAGTTCGAGGTCGAGCTGCCGATCGAGGACTACCACACCGTCGCCGGCTTCGTCTTCGGCCAGCTCGGCCGGGCCGCCGAGCCGGGCGACGAGGTCGCCCACGACGGGATCGTCTTCCACGTCGACTCCGTCGAGGGGCAGCGGATCGACCGGATCACCGTCACCTTCGACCGCCGGGTGGACCCGCCGGAGGAGGTCGACGACGACGACGGCTGAGCGCGGGCGCGCCCCGCGCAGCCCGGGGTCGAACACCGGCGGTCGTGCGTCGGGCGCCCGACCAGGCTCCGCCGTCGAGGGGCCGCGCTCCCACCTGGCCGCAACAGGCTCCGCCCTAGCGGGCCTCAGACGTCGGGACGGCCCCGAGCGAGACCGGTTCGCCTGTCTGCTGCGAGTCGAACAGCGCCGCGATCGTCCGTGCCTGGGCGATCGCGTCTCGCCGCCCGAGCAGCAGCTCGGCGCTGCCGCGGATCGCGTCGCTGAGATTCTCGAGCTGGAGCCGGTAGGAGTCGACCGGTTCGAGCTCGATCTGCTCGACCGCTCCCTTGCCGCGGAGCTCGATCACGGGCCGATGGCAGTGCCAGGGGTCGTCGAGGAACAGCGAGGCCTCGCTGCCGACTACTTCGAGCTCGTCGCGCTCGACGAGTGCCGTCCCGGCGTCGAGGAGCGCCAGGACGTTCCCGGGGAACGCAAGTGAGCCGGTGAAGACCCAGTCGGTGCCGCTCGGGCCGATCCAGGCGCGGCCGAATGCGGACTCCGGCTCTCCCGCCAGCAGGCGGGCCGCGTTGACGCAGTAGCAGCCGACGTCCATGAGCGAGCCGCCGTCGACCTCGGGCCGGAGCCGGATGTTGTCGGCGTCGTAGAGCGAGTAGCTGAACGTCGCGCGGACGAGCCGGAGCTCGCCGATCGCCCCCGCCGCGACGAGCGCTGCGAGTCGGGCGGTCTGTGGGTTGTGCCGATACATGAACGCCTCCGAGAGCAGGCGGCCCGCGCGCTCGGCCGCCTCGAAGGACGCCTCGACCTCGGCAACCCGACGCGACAGCGGCTTCTCGCAGAGCACGTGCTTGCCGGCCTCCAGCGCGCGGATCGACCACTCGCAGTGGAGGGTGTTCGGCAGCGAGATGTACACGGCCTCGACCTCCGGGTCGGCGAGGAGCTCCTCGTACGAGCCGTACGCACGGGGGATATGCCAGCGCTGGGCGTACTCCTCGGCGCGCGACCTGTCGCGGCTCGCCACGGCCAGCAGGTCGACCTTGTCCGATGCCTGCGCGCCCGGGATGACGAGACGGTTGATGTGCGCGGTGGAGAGAATTCCCCAACGGACCGGTGCCGCTACCCCCATGACGACTCCGTCACCGGTCGCAGCGCCGTCTCGAGGATCCTGAGATGGCGTGGTCGTTCGAGCACGAACAGGACGACGGCGGCGACGTCCTCGGCGGACATCATCCCCGGGAGCGCGTCGGGTGTCCGGCCGCGCCCCTCCTCGAGCGCGAAGTCGGTCGCGACGCCGCCGGGGCAGACGTTGCTGCACCTGATGCCCTGCTCGCGGAGCTCGTGGTCGAGGGCGCGCGTGAAGCCGACCTGACCGAACTTGGACGCACAGTAGACCGCCTCGTACGGAAGCCCGCGTCGGCCCGCTTCGGACGCGATCGTGACGATGTCGCCGGCGCGCCCGTGCATGTGCGGGAGCACGGCTCGCACGGCGTAGAGCGTGCCTTTCAGGTTGACGTCGATCATCTCGTCGAGGTGCTCCAGCGAGAGCTCCGCGAACGGCCCGTAGGCTCCGACGCCCGCGTTCGCGACGAGGATGTCGATGCCGCCGAAGTGCTCGGCCGTCGCGTCGCACAGTGCCGCGACGGCGGCGGCGTCGCGCACGTCGCCTGCGGCGGCAACCGTGCGGTCGAGACCGAGGTCGTCGCCGCTTCGCGAACAGAGGCCAAGGTTCGCTCCCCTGGCATGCAGGCTGCGCGCGACAGCTGCTCCAATGCCGCGGCTCGCACCCGTGATCACGGCTGTTTTCCCTTCCAGACTCATCTCACCTCCAGAGGTCGATGTCGGTGTCCGAGTCACACCGGCGGCGAGGATACGCGCAATCGCCGTCTTTCGGGCGACCGGGGTGCCCCCGGCCGGGATGCACTAGGATCTCTGGGTGCACGGCCGCTTGCCTGCTTCCACACCGGCGGGTGCGCGTCGGCGCTGAGACGCGACGGGCGAGCGATGGAGGGAGACCGGGCAGCGCGCGCCGTCGGCGCCGCCGAAGAGCCGGCACCGACTGTGTCTGTCGCCGTTCGGCGCCGGGCCCCGGGTCGACGCCTCCGGGACGGAGCGGCCGTCCGCCGCTCGTGAGCCCGTTCGCGTCAGGTGGGGTCGTCTGCGTCGGCATCCTGGTCGCCGATCTCTTCGTTCCGCCGCTCGCTCACCTGCCCGCGGCCGGTGAGCTCGTGACGACGGACGATTTCCTCGTCGCTCCCGGCGGCTGCGCGGCCAACAGCGCGGTCGCGCTCGGGAGGCTCGGGGTGCCCGTAGCCGTCTGCGGGCGGGTTGGCGACGACATCTTCGGGGAGCTCGTCGTGCGCGACCTTCGTGGCCGCGGCATCGACACCGGCGCGGTGGCCGTGACGGAGGCGACCAGCACGTCGAAGACGGTGATCGTGCCTGTCAAGGGCGAGGACAGGCGCTACATCCATACCTTCGGAGCGAACGCAGCCTTCACCGTCGCCGACATTCCGTCCGGTCTGCTCGAGAACGCCGACGTCATCTACGTCGGCGGCTATCTCGTCCTGCCGGGGCTCTGTGAGGACGAGCTGGTGCCGCGACTCCGGGCGGCGCGGGCGGGGGGTGCGCGCATCGTTCTCGACGTGGCCGGGCCCGCCGGTCAGCCGTCGCCGCTCGAGACGATGCGGGCGCTCCTCCCGCTGGCCGACTTCTTCGTCCCGAACGAGGACGAGGCCTTCGCGCTGACCGGTGAGCGGCTGCCGCGGCTCCAGGCAGACGTCTTCCGCGCGAACGGTGCCAGGACGGTGGTGATCAAGCGCGGCGAGCAAGGAGTCCACGTCCGCTCCGACGACGACGCCTTCGACATGCCGGCGCCGGCGGTCGAGGTCGTCGAACCCTCGGGCGCCGGTGACGCGTTCGCCGCCGGGCTGATCGTCGGCATCCGCGAGGGTTGGGACCTCGAGCGCTCGATCGGCTTCGCGTGCGTCGTCGGCGGCTCCGCCTGCACGGCGCTCGGCAGCTGGGCGGGAGTGTTCTCCCGGGCCGAGGCGGACGACTTCGTCGCGGCACACTCGCTCCAAGCGGGGCGCCACACGCCCTGAGCCCGGACCGATGACGCAGCCGTCACCCCCGCCGACCCGCCCGCGCCGAGCAGGCATCGAAGCGCCCAGCGTGAGCAGCGCGGTGCCGCCCGAGGCCCGGTCCGAGCGCGGCCGCCGGCGGCCGAGCGGCCGTGGGCGGAGGTGGTAGCCTCGGCCGCGTGAGCGAGGCCCAGCCCAGCGGCATCGGCGCGCCGCCACGCGCCGCCGGAGGTACCGAACCCGAGACGATCGGGATCGGCATGCTCGGCTATGCGTTCATGGGCAAGGCACACTCGAGCGCGTTGCTCGGTCTCCGCCACGTCGCCTGGCCACCGCCGCTGCAGCCGCGCCTCGTCGCGATCGCCGGGCGCGACGCCACCCTGGTCGCCGAGGCGGCGGCTCGCTACGGGTACGAGCGCTGGACGACTGACTGGCGTGAGCTCGTCAGCGATCCCGCGATCGGCCTCTTCGACAACGGCGGTCCCAACAGCGCCCACGCGGAGCCGACGATCGAGGCTGCCCGGGCGGGCAAGCACGTGGTGTGCGAGAAGCCGCTCGGGCGCGACGCAGACGAATCCTTCGAGATCTGGCGTGCGGTCGCAGCGACCGGCGTCAAGCACCTGTGCGGGTTCAACTTTCGTTTCGTCCCGGCCGTCCGGCTCGCCCGCGAGCTGATCGAGGCGGGCGAGCTCGGGGAGATCCGTCACTTCCGCGCCCGCTACCTGCAGGACTGGGGCGACAACCCCGCCCTCGACACCTGGCGCTTCCGGCCTGCCGAGTCGGGCTCGGGCGCGATCGGC
This sequence comes from uncultured Actinomycetota bacterium, assembly GCA_963765345.1. Taxonomy (GTDB): domain Bacteria; phylum Actinomycetota; class Thermoleophilia; order Gaiellales; family Gaiellaceae; genus PALSA-600. Next base: position 41,853 of record CAVXWI010000003.1, on the reverse strand, counting down.
GATCTTGCGAGCCATGCGATCGACCTCGGCCGCTTCCTTGTTGGCGAGATCGACTCGGTCATGGCGCTGGTCAAGACGTTCGTCGAGGGCCGACAGGTCGACGACGCGGTCGAGGCCGTCGTCGAGTTCTCCTCCGGGCCGGTCGGCACGATCGAGGCGACACGGCTGGCCCTCGGGCGCCGCAATGCGATGCAGTGGGAGATCAACGGTTCGAAGGGATCGCTCTGGTTCGACATGGAGCGCCTCAACGAGCTCCAGGTCTTCCGCGCCGACGGCGACCGGGCGCGCGGGGCAAAGACCGTTCTCGTCTCCGAGGCCGACCATCCGTTCATCGAGTACTGGTGGCCGCCCGGTCACATCATCGGTTGGGGCGACACGTTCCTCCACGAGCTCGCCTACTTCCTCGGCGCGATCGCAGGGCGGCACGAGGTCGCCCCCTACGGCGCCACCTTCGAGGACGGCTACCGTGCCGCCGAGGTCTGCGATGCGCTCGTGCGCTCGAGCCGGTCGCAGAGCCGCGAAGCGATCTCCTACCGCACGCTTGCCGGCTAGCGCCGGCCATTGCCTGCCAGCGGCGTCCGGGCCCTGGCCGATCGCGGTCGACCTGCCGCCGAGTGCCGGCTGATCGGGCGACAAGCGGTCGTTTCCCAGTCGGCGTTTCCGCCGACGCGCCTAACCGCCCTCCCGGGGCGCCGAAACGACGCTCCGGCTGACCTGAAGAGGGCGCCGCAGGCGGTTGCGCCCGGCGAACCAGACGGTTACCTTGTTCCTGGTGCCTCTCGGATCCGAGCCCGGCGTTGGGGATGGCGCCACACCGGCAAATAGCCGGCCGACTGGACTGCCTGCTGCAGTTACGTCCAGGCCTCCCGGCCACTCGTTGCGCGTCGCTGGCCGCTCCTACCCGGTGATCCTCCCTTCCTGGAAGGACCCTCGCCTCCATGTCTCGGCGACCTTCCTCGTGCTCTACGTGCTCGGGATGACCCAGTTCCACTTCGCGCTCTCGTTCCCCCAGATCGCGGCGTCGCTCCTCACCTGCGCGCTGATCGAGGTCATCGTCACGTTCAGGCGGCAGCGCATCATCCTCTGGCCGGCGAGCGCGCTTCTCACCGGCAACGCGATCGCGTTCATCATGCGCGCTCAGGGCACCCGGCACGGCGAATGGTGGACGTTCCAGGGCGCCTGGATGTTCGCGGCCACCGCCGCCGTCGCGATGGCGTCGAAGTACCTGATCCATTGGCGCGGCAGACACATCTTCAACCCGGCGAACTTCGCTCTCGTCGCCGCCTTCTTGATCCTCGGGAGCACTCGGGTCGACCCACTCCAGTTCTGGTGGGGACCGCTCTCGCCGGCCCTTCTGATCGCGCTGCTCGTGATCGTCACGGGCGCCTTCCTCGTGCTTCGCCGCGTCCGCCTGCTCACGGTCGCATTGCTCTTCCTCGTCACCTTCGCGAGTGCGATCGGGATCCTCGCCCTCGCCGGGCACGGATTCTCGGCCAACTGGCACCTCGGCCCGGTCTCGAACCTCTACTTCTGGGAGGTGATGATCACCTCGCCCGAGGTCTTCATCTTCCTCGCCTTCATGATTACCGATCCGCGGACAGCGCCCGAAACGGCCCGCGGCCGGCAGATCTACGCGGTCGCGATCGGTCTCCTGGCGGCCCTGCTGATCGCACCGATGCAGACCGAGTTCTGGGCCAAGGTGGCGCTGCTCGCGTCGTTGACGATCGTCTGCGCCGCGCGGCCGGTGGTGATCCTCACCCGGGAGGCAATCGAGCGTCGCAACGACGCCCCCTGGCTCCAGCGGCGGCTTCCCCGTCGCCGCCCCGTGCTCGGCAGCCTCGCCGTGTTCGCCGCCGCGGCGTTCGCCGCCCTGCTCGTGATCGCCGGGATCCCGGCCCGTTCGCCCGCCAGCCTGGCGACCGGGTCGCTCGGGAGCTCCGTGCGGGTCGAGATCACGCACACGACCGGGGTCGTCCCGATCACGCCGCAGTTCGGGCGCCAGCTTGCCGCTGGCGCGATCGCCGATGTTCAGGCGGTCGCGAGCGCCCTCGGCCGGCGCGATGCCGCCACGGCTGCGAGTGCGGCCGGCGGTGCCTATCTCGCCGCGCTGCGGTCCCAGATCGCCAAGGCCGCGGGTCGGCCGATCGTCGTTCCGAGCTACCGGGTCTCCGCCGTCTCGATCCACCTGCAGTTGGCCGTCGGACAGGCGCCGCCCACCGTGGTCGCGACCCTGACCGGCATGCTGACGCCGCTGACCTACCCGGTCGCCTCGAGGGTCCCGCAGAGCGGCACGGCAACGGCCTTCACGCACACCTTCGACCTCGCGGTCTCCGGCAGCCATCTTTTGATCGTCGGCGACGGCACCGGGGTGGCCGCGCCTGCGGCGGTCCCCACGGCCACGAACGCGAACCTGTCGAAGGGTGTCGGTGCCTTCCGGCAGCTCCGCCTCGTCAACGTGGCGCCGAAGCTCGGGCTCGACTTCCGTCAGGGCGCGTTCCGCTACTCGATGACCTACGACACGCCGGCGATGATGGGCGGCGGGGTGTGCTGGATCGACTACAACAACGACGGCTGGCTCTCGCTGTTCGCCGTCAACTCGTACGCCGACGCGGATATGCCCGTGTGGGACAGCCGCGGCGGCTTGCCGCAGAGCGCGCTCTTCGAGAACGTGCATGGCAGGTTCGTCAACGTGAGTGCCTCTTCCCACGCAGGGATCCGCGTCAAGGGCACCGGCTGCGTCGCTGCCGACCTGAACGGCGACGGCTACTCCGACCTGGTCGTCACCACCGCGACGGGTGTCGACATCCTCTGGAACAACCGCAACGGCACGTTCACGACCCAGGCGCTGCCCGCGCCGTACGGGTGGTATGCGGGGGCGGCCGTGGCCGACGTCAACGGCGACGGCCGGCCGGACATCTTCGTCGCCGGCTACACGAACCTGGCCGATCCGGTCACGAACTCGATTGCAGGCTTCCCGACCAACTACGGAGGTGTGCGCGACCTGCTCTTCCTTAACGAGGGCAACGGAGCGAACGGCCGTGCGCGCTTCAAGGAGGTCGGCAAGGAGGCCGGGCTCGAGTCATCGCACTTCCGGCACGGCCTCGGTGCGATCTTCACGGACGTCAACAACGACGGTCGCCTCGATCTCTATGTCGCGAACGACGAGGACCCGAATGACCTCTACATCAACGAGCCTGGCGGCCCACTGGGGTTCCACTTCGTCGAGGAGTCGAAGGCGTACGGCATCAACAACCACAACGCGGGCATGGGCGTGGCCGAAACTGACTGGAACGGCGACGGCCTCCCCGACCTGTTCATCACCAACTCACGTGGCCAGCCGCACGCCGCCTTCGTCAGCAAGTCACTGCCGAACGGGGAGGTCACGTACACCTCGGAGTCGGCGATGTTCGCCAAGGCGCTCGAGCGCCCGGCGACCGCCGGCTGGGGCGACTCGTTCGTCGACTTCCAAAACAGCGGCAACCCCGATCTGATTCTCGCGAACGGTGCGATTCCCGTCACGAACCTGAAGCGGGACACAGGTCCGATTCAGGTCCTCGAAAATCTCGGGCACGGCACGTTCACGAATGCGAGCGGTATCGTCGACCAGCAGGGACTGCCGAAGATCATCGGCCGCGGCCTGGCAGCCGCCGACTTCGACAACAACGGCCGGATGGGCGTCGCGATCAACACGATCGGCGGCCCGCTCGTCCTGCTCGAGGACACGGGCCCCGTCGGTCACTGGCTCGACGTCTCGCTGCGGGGCTTCCAGGCCGGGGCCGTCCTCACCGCCACCCTTCCCAATGGGCACACCGACGTGCAGGAGCTGCACGCAGGCAGCAGCTACCTCTCCTCGGAGGACCCGCGCGCCCACTTCGGCCTCGGCACTCAGACGCGCGTGAGTCGGTTGACGATCCACTGGCCCGACGGCCAGGTATCGCACCTGACGAACATCGCCGGGAACCGGGTCATCACGGTCGCACCGCCCCGGCGCTGACAGGACTCGGCGCTGGCCGGCCCCGTGTTCTTCGTGCCGGCCGGCCGGCTTTACCCGCAGGCGCCGTCTTCGGCCGCTCCCCGGGCAGGCTCGTGAGCGCAAGGCCGCTCGCCGCCTGAGCGCGGCGCCCGGAGCCAGTTCGGCCGATTGGCTCGACGCCCCCGCAGGCAGACCGGTAGCGGAGCTGGGTGTCGCCCGGCAGCCCGCCTACCGGCGGCTCGACTCCAGACGTCGTTCGGCGGCGGGCCGCACGGCGCCCGACCCTGGACGGCTGGTGGGCGCGGGTCGCCGGTCCCTCGCGTGCGACGGTCGGGGCCGTCAGCGGCCGGAGCGGACTTGCAGGCGGCGGGCGACCGTGTCCAACGTGACGGCGAAGAGGAGGATGAGCCCCGTGACGATGTAGATCGTGCCGTCCGAGTAGCCGGCCGTGTCGAGGCCGTTTGCGACCGTCGCGATCACGAGCGAGCCGAGGAGTGCGCCCCGCACCTCGCCGCGGCCGCCGAAGAGGCTGACGCCGCCGATGACTGCCGCGGCGATCGAGTTCAGGAGCAGTGTGCCGGGCGGGAAGGTCAGCGCGACGGAGTTGACGAACGCGGCCAGGATGATGCCCCCGAGTGCGGCCGTCGCGCCCGAGATCATGAAGACGATCACGCGGATTCGCGGAACGTTGATGCCGGCGCGTCGCGCCGCCTCGGCGTTCCCGCCGACGGCGTAGACGTGCCGGCCGAAGGTCGTCCGCTTCGCCAGGAATGTCAGGACGACCAGAACGATCACCATCAGGACGGCGGGGAGCGGCAGGCCGAGTTGCCTGCTCTCGACGATGGCGTGATTGCAGATGGCGACCGTGCCGAACGTGGCGATCGCGACTCCGAGCAGCTTCGCCATCGTCGTGCGCCACTGCTTGCTGGCGACCTTTCTCCCTGCTCCGTTCAGCAGCGGCAGGAGTGCGCTCAGCGCGTAGAGCCGGTGATGATCGCGGCGACCAGCCAGCCGGCGAGCGGGGAGAAGTAGTAGTTCGCCGTGTAGTTGATCCAGCGGTCCTGGATGATGATCGAGCCCGGGACTTCGAGCCTGCCGAGGATGACGCCCTGCCAGATCAGGAAGCCCGCGAGCGTGACGACGAACGAGGGCACGCCGACGTACGCGACGATCGAGCCTTGCAGCAGACCGATCACCGCGCAGACGGCGATCGCGATCGGGATCGCGATCAGACCGCTGACCTGGTGCCCGCTGCCGGGAAGCTGAAGCTCTGCGACCGTGAGCGCGCCGATGCCCGCGACGTACCCGATCGAGAGGTCGATCTCCCCAAGGAGCAGCACGAAGACGACGCCGAAGGCGAGCATCGTCGTGCCCGCCATCTGGATGATGATGTTGCCGAAGTTGACCGCGGTGAAGAAGTTCGTCGCGGTCAGCCCGAAGAAGACGACGATGAAGATCTCGCCGACGACGATCGGGACAATCCCGAGGTTGCCGGTCCGGATGTTCGCGGCGGTGCGGCTGAGGAAGCCCGCCTCGCCCTCGGTGACGGTCGGCGCGACCGGCGGCTCGCGCGGGACGGCCTCGGCCGCGCTCACGCGGAGGTTCCTGCGGTCGCCGGGATGCCGGCGACCTTCGTCGGGACGCCGGCCGTGATCGCCGACACGACCTCCTGCTGCGAGGTCGTCGCGCGCTCGAAGACACCGACATTCCGGCCGAGCCGGAGGACGGTGATCCGGTTCGCCGTCTCGAAGACGTCGTGGAGGTTGTGCGAGATGATCACGACGGCGAGGCCCTGCTCGCCGAGGCGGCGCACCAGCGCGAGCACCTGCTCGGTCTGCGCCACCCCGAGCGCCGCCGTCGGCTCGTCGAGGATGACGAGCTTCGAGTTCCACTGGACGGCCTTCGCGACCGCGACCGACTGTCGCTGGCCGCCGGAGAGCGTCGCGACCGGTCGCCGGATCGACGGGATCGTCGTGACGGCGAGCGACTTCAGCGTCTCGGCCGTTCGCTCCTCCATCGCCGCCTCGTTGAGAACCTGGAGCCGGTTGAGCTCGCGGCCGAGGTACATGTTCTGGACGACGTTGAGGTTGTCGCAGAGCGCGAGGTCCTGGTAGACGACCTCGATCCCGAGCCGTGCCGCGTCCTTCGGCCCGTGGATCTGGACCGGCGTGCCCTCGAAGAGGATGTCGCCGCTGTCGGCGGCATGCGTGCCGGCGACGCACTTGACGAGGGTCGACTTGCCGGCGCCGTTGTCGCCGACGAGCGCCATCACCTCGCCGCGGCGCACCTCGAAGTCGACCTCGGTGAGCGCCTGCACCGAGCCGAAGGACTTCGTGACGTCCCGGAGCTCGAGGATTGGCGCGTTGGTGTCGGTCATGTCTCGGTGATTCGCGACGTGAAAAGCTCACCGGTGGAGGTGTCCGATCGGACACCTCCACCGGTACGCGTTGCTTGTTCTAACAGATGGCGTTTCTCCTAGCAGTACTTCGCGTACTGGCCGACGCAGATCTCGCTCTTCTTCAGCCAGCCGATCTTGAAGAGCATGGTGTAGTTCGCCTTCGTGATCCACTCGACCGGGAGCGTCAACGTCGGCTCCTGCTTGCTGCCGTTCAGGCGGTAGCCGTTCGTCATCGGCTTCTTGCCGTGGAGAAGCGCGATCGCCGCCGCAACGGCTGCGTTCGTCTCGAGCGGCACGTACTTGAAGACGGTGCCCGTCTGCCAGCCCGAGAGGATGTACTGGACGCCCTGAGCGGTCGTGTCCTGACCGGTGATCGGCACCGGCTTCAGGCCCTTCGCCTTCTCGTCGGCGATCACGGCGCCGGCGATGTTGTCGTTCGCCGCCAGCACGCCCTGGATGTTGTTGTTCGTCTTGACGAGCATCTGCTCGTAGATCGTCGCCGCGTTGGTCGCGTCCCAGTCGGGGACGAACTGCTGCGGGCCCTTCTTCAGCTTGCCGCTCGCGAAGAGCGGGTTGAGGATCGCGTCGTTGCCGCTCTTGAACCAGAACGCGTTCTGGTCGGTCTGGCCGCCCCAGAGCTCGGCGACCGTGCCACCCGGATACGTTCCCGTCCGCCTTCATCCCGGCGATCAGGCCGTTGGCCTGCGTCATCACCGACCTTCTTGCCGTCGAAGGTGACGTAGTCGGTCGCGCTGCCACCGAGGACCTGGCGGTCGTAGTCGATCGCGTACCCGCCGGCGCTGGTGAACAGCTTCTCGATCGCGGCCGCAGAGCCGTTGTCGAGCGCCGTCTCGATGACGACCTTCGCGCCGGCCGCCAGGCATGCCTGAGCCTGTGCCTTCTGCTTGGTCGGGTCGTTGAGCGCGTTGTTGATCGAAGCCGTTATGCCGGCCTTCTTGAAGGCCTTGGCGAAGTCGGGTGCGTCGAACTGCACCCAGCGGACCGACGACTTGGTGTCGGGCAGCAGGACGCAGACCTGCACGCTCGCCGTGTGCCGCGCGATGCTGGCCGTCGCTCCGGCGATCACGCCGACCGCGACGAGCAGGCAGGCGCCGACGATCGCGACCGACCTTTTATGAAGTCTCCACACGTGTTTATTCCTCCTTGGTTCCTTCTCGAACCCGAGGCGCCGCGCACGGCGCCTCCCGATGGGCTGCTCCCCACAGTCCCTTTTCGCGCCGCGCGGACCCATCGTCGGTCACGGAGCGGCCCAATACTACTCCTCTATGGCTTTAGTGCAACTCTCTTCGAGCGATTTGGTGCAACCTCCTTCGTTGCCCGCTATTTGCGGGCGACGGGGAAGGACTCGCGGCCCGAGCTTCCCTCGTAGCGGCTCCTCGTCGTCAGGTAGGGTTGGACGTTCGCGCGGGTGACGAAGTTGACGCCGGTGTTCGTGTCGGCGGGCGCGACGAGGCCGTCGCTGTAGCGGTAGAAGAAGAGCTCCAGCACCGGCAGGAAGCCCTGCAGGTAGGGCTGCTGGTCGATCGAGAAGTCGAGGTCGCGGTCGGAGATCGCCTCGAGCGTCTCGGGGAGGAGGTCGTAGCCGCCGGCCCGCACGCCGCGGGCATGCAGCCCGTGCTCGCGCATCACCGCCGCAACCCCGGCGGTCGAGCCGGCGTCGACCGCGAAGAGTCCGCGCAGGTCGCGGTTCGCGAGGTAGGTCTGCTCGATCTTCGTCTTCTCGCCCGCGACGTCGACGCCGCTCGCGACGACCTGGACGCTGATCGTCTTGCCGGAGTCGCGGATCGCGTCGAGCGCCCCGTCGATGCGCGGCTGGATGTTCTCCTGACCGGGCGTCGCGATGAACAGGAAGACGTCGCCGCCGGCGACGAGGCTGACGATGCGGGCGCCGAGCTCGAGGCCGGACTGGTAGTTGTCCTGGCCGATATAGGCGAGCCGGGCGTTCGCCGTCCCGCCGTCGGCGTTGTAGGAGACGACCGGGATCCCGCGCTTGAGGGCGAGCGCCGTCGGCGCGTTGAAGGCCTCCGGATCGATCAGCGAGACCGCGATCCCGGCAACGCGCTCGTCGATCGCCCGCTCCATCGCCTGCACCATCTCGCCGATGTTGCTGCTCACCGATCCGGTCCACCTCGCGCGCACCCCGAGCAGCGACGCGGCATCCTGGCTGCCGTACTTGGCCGGAACGAAGAAGGGGTTCGTCAGCGCGTGGTTGACGAAGACGAAGCGCCAGTCCGGGTGCGGCTGCAGGAACTCCGTCGTCGTCTTTCGCCCGCCGGCGAGCCTCGAGCCGGCGGCCGCCGCGACGCCGAGGCGCAGCAGGTCGGCGCGGTCGATGTCCGTCATCAGGCGGGCGTCCGGCGGACGAGCCAGAGCGCGAGCGCCATGATCGCCACCGAGAGGATGAGGAAGAGGCCGCCTTCGAAGACCTGGAACGTCCAGAACCGGTTGGCCGGCTGGTAGGAGATGATCCGCTTCCAGCCGAGCGTGACGAGGTAGGTGTCGGGATCGATGCTCGCCTGCTGGGCGTGCAGGATCGCCAGACCTTCGCGTGCCGCGCTCACCTGCCTGCCGCCCGCGTCGACGAGCGTGTCGCCGAGCACCCAGTCGCCGGCCCGGCGGACGGTCTCGGTCGGCAGCACCGTGAGATGGCGCGGCGCCATGAAGTTCGGCCGCAGGAAGAACAGCACGATCAGTCGTGTCGCGGCGAAGACGACCAGGGTCGCCGTCATCGCCGCCACCGTGCGCCGGAGCAGCAGCCCCGCCAGCACACCGACCGCCAGCGCGAAGACGGCGTAGGCGGGTACGACGAGCCCCTCGATGTCGAACGCGCTCGGGGCCATCCGTCCCTGCAGAGCGTCGAACGGCTCCCGCCACCACATCACGAGCGGGCTCGCGAGACCGGCGCCGACGGCGGTTGCCAGGGCGAGCAGCGCGGACTTCGAGAGGAGCCAGCGGCGGCGTGTGATCGCCTGCGTCCAGGCGACCCGATAGGTGCCCTGTTCGAACTCGCGGGCAAGCAGCGGTGCGCCGATGAACAGTCCGGCGAGCGCGGGCAGAACGCCGAGCCCGCGCACGGCTGTCGCCCAGGCGCCGAACTCCTGCTGGAAGCGCGCGACGATCAGGTCGCAGCCGGCCCGTGCAGAGGGGGGCAGACAGCCCGGGACGGCGTCCCGACGGTAGGCCGCCCAGAGCGGGATATGTGTACTAAGCGCAGCGAGCGCGAGCGCGACGAGCAAGCCGACCCCGGCGAGGAGCTGGGCTCGATGTTGCTGCCAGGTCACCCATGCCATTGCAGGGGGAGCCTCTCCGGTGGCTTCGAGGGTTGGAGTCTGTCGGAGGAGATGTAGGCGAGCAGCAGCTCCTCGAGGCCCACGCGCTCGACGGTCCAGGACGGGTCGACGATCGGGCCGTCGATCCGCACGAGCAGCGTCACCTGGCGGTCGCTGTAGCGCTCGCGCACGATCTCCTGGACGCCGCGGATCGTCCCGATCGGGCGGCGCGGGCCCATCAGGATTCGATGCGACTCGAGCAGCGACTCGACCGGCCCCTCGACCCGGACTCGACCGTCGGCCAGAAGGACGACGTCGTCGCAGACCCGCTCGATGTCGGCCATCACGTGCGAGGCGATCACCACCGTCGGGGCCGTCTCTGCGACGCCGTCCATCAGCAGCTGCAGGAACTCGCGGCAGGCAAACGGGTCGAGCCCCGCGAACGGCTCGTCGAGCAGCAGCAACCGCGGCCGGTTGGCGAGCACGAGTGCCAGGGCGAGCTGGGTTCGGTCGCCGGTCGAGAGAGCGCCGACCTTCGCGCCCGGGTCGAGTCGCTCGAGCAGGCCGGCGACGATCTCGGCGTCCCAGCGCGGATTCGTCCGCCGCGCGAACTCCGCCGCCTGGCCGACGGTAAAGGAGCGGTAGAGCGGCGCCCCCTGCGGGAGGAAGCCGACCTCGGCGAGCACCGTCGGCTCGCGAACGGGGTCGCGGCCGAGCACGGTCAGCGAGCCCTCGGTCGGGGCGAGCAGGCCCGCCGCGAGCGCGAGCAGCGTCGACTTGCCCGCGGCGTTCGGCCCGACGAGCCCGACGATCTCGCCTTCGGGAATGGCAAGCGTGCAGCCGCGCAGCCCCCAGACACGGTGGAAGCGCTTGCCGAGGTTCCACGTGTTGAGCGCGAGCCTCATGCCACCGAGGCTCGCCTCGCCTGGCGCAAGGTCGTCGAGATGAGCGCGCGGATGCTCTCGTCGTCGAGGCCCGCCTGGATCGCTCTCGCCAGCCAGAGCTCGAACTCGGCACGGAGGGTATCGTGGTGCCGCAACGAGGGCGGCGCGAGCGTGTTCGAGACGAACGTCCCGCGCCCCTGGCGCGCGACGACGAGCCCGTCGCTCTCGAGCAGGCGATAGGCCTTGGCGACCGTGTTCGGATTGATCGCGAGATCGGCGACCACCTCGCGGACCGTCGGCAGCTGGTCACCGACGTCGATCGTCCCGAGCCGGAGCGCCTCCTTCACCTGCTGGACGATCTGGAAGTAGGTTGCGACCCCGGAGGCCGGGTCGAGGTGGAACTGGATCACGCGTGCATCGTACCGCCGTCGCGGTGAGGATCCGCAAGTGATTGCGGTGAGGATTCAGGCCCGTCGGGGACGGCGGCAGGGCGGCTCGAAGCCACGCGCCGACTGATGGTCGCGGCGGCTTCGTGCAGGCGATCGTGGACGGGTCACGCCGGGGGTGCGGCGATCTCCCAGGTGATGTTCGAGAGCCGAGCGAGGGCGAGCAGGAGCGCCTGGGTGCCCTGGCGCCCGCCGCCCTGCGCGCGGAGAGCCAGGTAGAGCTCGTGGGCGAGGGCGAGGCCGGGGAGGGCGAGGTCCATGCGGCGAGCCTCGCCGAGCGCGATCTCGAGGTCCTTGATGAAGTGCTCGACGAAGAAGCCCGGCTCGAAGTCGCCCTTGAGCATCCGCGGGGCGTAGTTCGTCAGCGACCACGACCCCGCCGCGCCGCTCGAGACCGACGGCCAGGACCGACTCGAGATCGAGGCCGGCCTTGTAGGCGTACAGGAGCGCCTCGCAGACGCCGACGATCCCGCTCGCGATCAGCGTCTGGTTGACCATCTTCGCGTGCTGCCCCAGGCCCGGCCCGCCCTGGTAGACGATCGTCTTGCCGATGATCTCGAGCAGCGGCCGGACGTGCTCGAACGCGTCGGCGTCCCCACCGACCATGATCGAAAGGGTGGCGTTGCGGGCTCCGACGTCGCCTCCCGAGACGGGCGCGTCGATCGCGCCGACGCCGAGCGCGCGCGCCGTGACGTCGATCTCCCGGGCGAGGGAGGGCTCGCTCGTCGTCATGTCGACGAGGATCGACTCCTCGCGAGCTCCCGCCAGCACCCCGCTCGTGCCGAGCACGATCTCGCGGACATCGGCGGGGAACCCGACCATCGTGAAGACGACCGCCGAGCGGGCCGCGACCTCGGCCGGCGTGTCGGCCCAGTCGGCGCCGCGGGCGAGGAGGTCCTCCGCACGCGCGCGGGTTCGCGTATGGACGGTGATCCGGTGACCCGCGTCGAGCAGGTGCCCGCACATCGACGACCCCATCACGCCGGTGCCGATCCAGCCGAGCCCCTCCTCGAACGGTCTAGCCATACGCACCCCTCGCGGTCGAATCAGCGGACATCGAGTCAGGTCAGCGACCCCGGCTGTCGAGCCGTCGTTGACCGGCGCACACTACACCGGGCCCGCTTCGAAAGCCGAATTCGGTAGCGTTCCGCGGCGGATCGACCGTGAGCTCGCGGCCGCCGAGCGGCCGCCGAGAGGAGGGTTCCGGCGCTCGTGGCAGGCCGGGAGGTCGCGTGGCACCGACCGCGAGAGGAGGACCGAGTTGGAGGCGACGACGAGACAACGCACCGGCATCCCGGCGAGCGAGCTCGCCGAGCGGCGCGGCCGGCTCCTCGAGCACGTCCGCGGCCATGGGCTGAGCGGCTACGTCCTCTTCGACCAGAAGTACATCGAGTACTTCACGAGCTTCTGCTTCCTCTCGACGGAGCGGCCGGTCGTGTTCGCCGAGAGCGCCGCCGGCGAGACGGCCGTGTTCGTCCCCGAGTTCGAGGTCGAGCGGGTGCGCGCCGAGACGGCCTTCGAGCGCGTCGAGTCCTACCCCGAGTACCCGGGAATCGAGCATCCGATGCGGATTCTCGCGCGCGTGCTCTCGGACCTCGGGATCCGCGACGCGGTCGCCGCCGACGGGGACGGCTACCCCGGCATCCTCGGCTACCAGGGGCCGGCTCTGAGCGAGGTCGCCGGTGCCAGGGTCGAGCCGCTCGCCGCCGTGATCGAGAGCATGATGGCGAGGAAGAGCGAGCGCGAGATCGAGCTGATCCGCGAGAGCGGCCGCTGGTGTGCCCGCGCCCACCGGCTGCTCCAGGACTATTCGCGCGTGGGCGTCACAGAGGCCGAGGCGAGCCTGCGGGCGGGGCACGAAGCGACGCTCGAGCTGTTGCAGACGCTCGGCGACGGCTACGGCCAGCAGCAGGCCTCGTCCGACGGGGTCTCGGCCGGCTACCGGGGTCAGATCGGGCTGAGGAGCTCCTGGGCGCACGCGGTCGCTCACAACATCGAGTTTCAGGCCGGCGACGTGCTCGTGACGGAGACGAGCGCCCCGATCTGGGGGTACAACGCGGAGCTCGAGCGCGCGATGATCATCGGGACGCCGACCGACGAGATGCGCCGCCTCTTCGACCACACCGTGGCCGCGCAAGAGGCCGCCTTCGCCGCACTCCGCCCGGGCGTCACCTGTGCCGATGTCGACGGCGCCGTCATGCGCTACTTCGAGGAGCACGACCTGCTGCCCTACTGGCGTCAGCACACCGGCCATGCGATCGGCCTCCGCAACCACGAGGCGCCGTTCCTCGACCTCGGCGACTTCACGGTCGTGGACGTCGGCATGGTGTTCACGATCGAGCCCGGTCTCTACGCGAGCACGATCGGCGGCTTCCGGCACTCCGACACGGTCGTGGTCAGACCCGACGGCATCGACGTCCTGACCGAGTACCCGCGCGATCTCGAGAGCCTCACGATCCCGGTCTGAGGCCGGCGCGGCGGCGCGGGCCGGCGACCGGTGGCCGGGGCGGGCCGAGCCCGACTCCGTCTTGGCTACCCTCAAGCGGCCGATGCCTGCCGCGAGCGACTCCCCCGACTCGAGTGCGGGCGGCATCGAGCTGCCGACCCGCGTCGCGACGCGCCTGAGCAGCTGAACGGTGCCTGAGAGCGTGCTCAACGCGACCGGCGATCCTCGTCTGGCCGCGAGCCTCTACCGCACGATGCTGCTGATCCGCCGCTTCGAGGAGCGCGTCTACCGCCTCTTCCTCGAGGGCGAGATCCCGGGAACCCTGCACCAGTACCAGGGCCAGGAGGCCGTCGCCGCGGGCGTCTGCGACGTGCTCGGCGAGCGCGACTGGATCACCTCGACCCATCGACCGCATGGCCACGCGCTCGCCAAGGGCGTGTCGCCGCGCGCCGCGATGGCCGAGCTCTACGGCAAGGCCACCGGCTGCTGCCGGGGCAAGGGCGGCTCGATGCACCTGGGCGATCCAGCCGTCGGCATGCTGCCGGCGATCGCGATCGTGGCGGGTGGCAACACCGTCGTGAGCGGCATCGGGCTCGCGATCAAGCTGAGCGGCGACGACCGGGTTGCCGTCTGCTTCTTCGGCGAGGGCGCGACGAACGAGGGCGCCTTCCACGAAGGGCTGAACTTCGCAGCGGTGCAGAGGCTGCCGATCGTCTTCGCCTGCGAGAACAACCTCTACGGCGCCTCGACCTCGTTCTCGGCCGTCTCGCTCGTCGAGGACGTCGCGGACCGCGCCGGCGCCTACGGCGTGCCCGCGCGCATCGTCGACGGCATGGACGTGCTCGCGGTACGCGCGGCGACCGGTGAGGCCGTCGCGGCGGCCCGAGGCGGAGCGGGGCCGACGCTGCTCGAGTTCAAGACGTATCGCTTCACCGGCCACAGCCGCAGCGACGCGCGCGGGTACCGCAGCTCCGCGGAGGAGCAGGCCTGGGCGAGCCGCGACCCGCTGACCGTTCTGGCGCCCGCGCTCGGCGACGCCGAGCGCGACCGGATCGAGGCGGAGGTCAAGGCGACGCTCGACGACGCGGTCGAGTTCGCCCGCAGCTCGCCCTTCCCGGAACCCGACGACGCCTTCACCGACGTCTATGCCTGACGGCGCCACCTCGCGGCGGCTGACGGTCGGCGAGGCGCTCCGCGAGGCGATCGCCGAGGAGATGCGCGCCGACGAACGCGTGTTCCTGATCGGCGAGGACATCGGCGTCGAAGGCGGGTTCGGCGGCGCGTTCGGCGTCTACCTCGGCCTGGTCGAGGAGTTCGGCCACGACCGCATCATCGACACGCCGATCAGCGAGAAGGCAATCGCCGGCGCGGCGATCGGTGCGGCCGTGCTCGGCATGCGGCCGATCGCGGACATGCAGTACTCCGACTTCCTCTTCGAGTGCATGGACGAACTCGTCAACCAGGCGGCGAAGCTGCGCTACATGTCCGGCGGGAAGGTCTCCGTGCCGCTCGTCATGCGCGCCCCCGTCGGCGCGAGCCGGCGCGGCGCCCAGCACGGCCAGTCGCCCGAGAGCTACTTCGTCCACGTCCCGGGCGTGAAGGTGGTCGCGCCGTCGGACGCCTACCACGCCAAGGGGATCCTGAAGAGCGCGATCCGCGACGACAACCCGGTCATCGTCTTCGAGCACAAGCTGCTCTACGGCAGCAAGGGCCGGGAGGTCGCCGTCGGTCTCGACCTGACCGCCGAGGTTCCCGCGGGCGACTACACGGTGCCGATCGGTCGGGCGGTGATCAAGCGGCCGGGGCGTGACGTGACGATCGTCGCCACCCACGTCTCCCTCTACCGCTCGCTCGCGGCGGCCGAGCAGCTCGCCGCGGAGGGCATCGAGTGCGAGGTGATCGACCCGCTCACGCTCAGCCCGCTCGACAACGAGACGATCTTCGCCTCGGTCAACCGAACGGGCCGTCTCGTGATCGTCCACGAGGACACGCTGACCGGCGGCTGGGGGGCCGAGGTCGCGGCCCGCGTCGCCGACGAGTGCCTGCTTGCGCTCGAGGGCCCGATCAAGCGGGTCGCGAGCTTCGACGTGCCGGCGCCGGCCGCGCCGGTACTCGAGGACGCGGTCCTGCCCTCGCTGGAACGGATCGCGGCCACCGTCCGGGCGCTCGTGACCTCGTGGAACAGGGTGCGCATGCCGCCACTCGGGCAGACGAGTGACGAGATCCGGATCGCGGCCTGGCTGAAGCAGGTCGGCGACGACGTCAGCGAGGGCGAGCCGCTGCTGGAGGTCGAGACCGACAAGGCGACGCTCGAGGTCGAGGCGGCCTGGTCCGGCGTCCTCGTCCGAATCGTCCACGAGGCGGGCGCGGTGGTCACCGCCGGCGACCTGATCGGCTGGATCGGAGCGGCCGGGGAGGAGATCCCCGCGGCCGAGGCCGCGCCGCTCGCCTCCGACCGGCGTCCCTCCCGCACAGCTCGAGCCGTCCCAGCAGGTCGGCGCCCCGGCGCGGCCGGTCGGCCGGGTGCTCGCGACGCCGGTTGTGCGGGCGCTCGCCCGAGAGCACGGGATCGACATCAACCTCATTCAGGGCACCGGGCCGGCAGGGCGGGTCGAGCGGCACGACGTGCTGGCGGCGATCGTGCCGACCGCGGGCGAGGGCGAGCTCGTGCCGCCGCATCGGGTCGCGATCGCGGCGCGCCTGACTCGAGCTGCCGGCATACCGCAGTTCTCACTCGGACAAACGGTCGACCTCACCCGCGCGCTCTCGGTTCTCGCGGCGACGCCGGGCGCGACGGTCACACACCTGCTCTTGCGCGCCGTGGCCGCGGCGCTTCGCGAGCACCCGGCCCTGAACCGGACCTGGGAGGACGACGGCCCGCGCCTGAGGCCGGTCGAGCCGATCCGCGTTGGCCTGGCCGTCGCCGCCGACGACCGTCTCCTCGTTCCGACCCTCGCCGAGCCCGACCGGGAGCCGCTCGCCGAGCTGGTCGCCCGGACCGGGGCGCTCGTGAGCGAGGCGCGGACCGGCCGGATCGCCGCGTCCTACACGGGAACGGCCGCGGTCACCGTCTCGAACCTCGGCATGTTCGGTGTCGACTGGTTCCAGGCGATCGTCGACCCCGATCAGGCGGCGATCCTCGCGGCAGGCGCGATCAACCGCCGCCCGGTGGTCACGGCCGCCGGGATCGGCGCCGTCCCGCAGATCGAGCTCGTCCTGACCGTCGACCATCGCGTCGCCGACGGCGTCGCTGCCGCACGCTTCCTGCAGGCGGTGAAGGCCGAGCTCGAATGATCAGCCGCTGGAACGACGCCGAGGCGGCCCGGTTCGACGGCGACCTCGGCCAGCGTGTCTACACCTCGCGGCTGATCGGCCAGGATCCGGCCCTCGTCCTGCACGGCGGCGGCAACACCTCGGTGAAGACGCGGCGCCTGACCGCGTGGGGCGAGGAGGAGGACGTCCTCTATGTCAAGGGCAGCGGGCGCGACCTGGCGACGATCGACGAGCACGGCTTCGCGCCCGTCCGGCTGAGCGCACTCCACGGTCTTGCCGGTCTCGAGCGGCTCAGCGACCTCGACATGGCCCGCGAGCTGCGCGCGGCGACGGCCGATCCCACCGCTCCGGCCCCCTCGGTGGAAGCGATCCTGCACGCGCTGATCCCTCACCGCTTCGTCGACCACACCCACGCCGACGCGGTGATCGCGATCACGAACACCCCGTCCGGGGCCCGCCACGCCGCCGAGGCGTTCGGGTCGAGCGCGCCGATCGTGCCCTACGTGATGCCAGGCTTCGACCTCGCGCGGCGCTGCCGGGAGGTCGTCACGGAGATCGACCCGGAGACGACGACCGGCTTGGTGCTGATGGCGCACGGGGTGTTCTCGTTCGGCAGCAGCGCACGCGAATCCTACGAACGCATGATCGATCTCGTCTCCCGCGCGGAGCGCTACCTGCAGGCGCACGGCGCCTGGGAGCTCCGGCCTTCGGCGGCGCCGAGCTCTCTCGGCGAGCCCGACCAGCTCGTCTCGCTCCGGTCGGCCGTCGCGGCCGCCGCAGGCCGGCCGCTGATCCTCCGCCAGACGCGCAGCGCAGCCGGGTTCGCGTTCGCCAACCGCCCCGACCGGCACCGGGTCGCGGCGCAGGGGCCGGCGACGCCCGACCACGTCATCCGCACCAAGCGGCTGCCGCTGCTCGATCGCGACGTCGACGCGTACGCCGGGGCCTACCGCGGCTACTTCGAGCGGTGCGCGCGCGGCGAGCTGCGGATGCTCGACCCGGCGCCGCGCGTGGTGCTCGACCCGCTGCTCGGACTCTGCACGGTCGGCGCCAGCGCCGCCGACGCGGGAGTCACCGCCGACATCTACGAGCACACGATCGAGATCATCGAGCGAGCCGAGCTGCTCGAGTCCTGGCAGGCGCTCCCCGAGGCCGACATCTTCGCCGTCGAGTACTGGGACCTCGAGCAGGCGAAGCTGTCGCAGCCAGCTCAGCGAGCTCCCTTTGCCGGCGAGGTCGCGGTCGTCACCGGAGCGGCCTCCGGGATCGGCCGAGCCTGTGCAGAGGCCTTCCTGCTCGCGGGTGCCGCCGTCTGCGGCCTCGACGTCGACGAACGGGTCGGCGGGCTCTCGGTGAGCGCCGAGTACCTCGGGCTGCGCTGTGACGTGACCGAGCCGGACGAGATCCGCCACGCGTTCGAGACCCTCGCTCGTGCCTACGGCGGGCTCGACCTGCTCGTCCTCTCGGCAGGGGTGTTCCCGGACTCGCGCCGGGTGGGGGCGCTCGACGCCGAGACGTGGCGGCGGACGTTCTCGATCAACCTGGACGCGAACCTGACGCTGCTTCGTCTCGCGCACCCGTGGCTGAAGCAGGCCCCGGGCGGCGGTCGAGTCGTGATCATCGGCTCCAAGAACGTGCCCGCGCCCGGCGTCGGCGCCGCCGCCTACTCGGCATCGAAGGCGGCTCTCACGCAGCTGGCGCGGGTGAGCGCGCTCGAATGGGGGCCCGACGACATCCGCGTGAACGTCGTGCACCCGAACGCCGTCTTCGACACCGGCCTCTGGAGCGAGGAGATCATCCGCGAGCGTGCCCGCCAGTACGGCGTCTCCCCGGAGGAGTACCGGCGCAGCAACGTCCTCGGCACCGAGGTCCGGAGCACCGACGTGGCTCGGCTCGTCACCGCGATGTGCGGCACGGCGTTCGCCAAGACGACGGGAGCGCAGGTCCCGATCGACGGTGGGAACGAGCGAGTGATCTGACCGGTAGCCTCGACGCTACTCGGAGCCGGAGGCAGGAATGCTGACAACGACGGAACGTGATGCTGCGTGTGAGCGCGCGGCGGGGCTTCTTCGCGAGGCGGGGATCGCCCTCACTCGCGGTGAGGCGGCCGAGATCGAGGTGGCGGATTTTGGCCTTTCAGAGCTCGAGCAGACCGGGCTCCAGATCGTCTCCTACGTCAACACCGAGCGGGTCTGCGCGAAGGAGCTCGTCCTCTTTCCCTGGCAGCTCTGCCCGGAGCACCGCCATCCGGCCTTCGACGGCAGTCCGGGTAAGGAGGAGACCTTCCGCTGCCGCAAGGGCCGGGTCTACCTCTACACCGAGGGGGAGCAGACGGACCGGCCCGCCGCGCGCACCCCGCCCGGAGGCGTCTTCACGGTCTGGCACGAGACGGTGCTCGACCCGGGCGACCAGTTGACGGTGATGCCGAACACGCTCCACTGGTTCCAGGCCGGGGAGGAGGGGGCGATCGTGTCGGAGTTCTCGACCCACAGCACCGACGAGCGCGACATCTTCACCGACCCCCGGATCCGGCGAGAGACCCGGATCGACGGCGGGCGCTCCCGCTGACCTCCTCACGTGCGGGCCAAACCGGGTGGCCGTGATCGTCGGCGTCGCCGTGGTCGCTCGGCCGGCCGGCCGCGTCGGGCCGCCGCTGCCGGCCGACGAGGGAACCTGATGCCGCTCGTCCCGTTCGCCGACCTGCTCGGCGACGCCGCCCGGGACAGGTACGCCGTCGGTTACTTCGAGGCCTGGGATAGCTACTCGCTCGAGGCGGTACTCGCGGCCGCAGAGCTCGAACGCTCGCCCGTCATCCTCGGCTTCGGCTGCCTCCTGCTCGACCAGGCGTGGCTCGCGCGAGGCGGGATCGAGATCTTCGGAGCGCTCGGCCGGGCGGCAGCCGGGCGGTCGCAGGTCCCGGTCTCGCTGCTCCTCAACGAGGCGCACAGCCTCGAGCACGCGCTGCGCGGCATCGACGCCGGGTTCAACACGGTGATGCTGGCCACGAGCGAGGTCGAGCCGGTCGCGGCCCTCGTCCGACACGCGCACGAGCGCGGTGTCGCCGTCGAAGGCGAGCTCGGGACGCTGCCCGACGGCAATCCCCGGGGCGAGATCGACGCAGCCGACGCCAGCTTGACCGATCCGGCCACGGCGGCCGCGTTCGTCGAGGCGACACAGGTCGACGCCCTCGCGGTCTCGGTCGGCAACGTCCACACGCTCGAGGCAAACACCGCCGAGGTCGATCTCGGCCGCCTCGGCGAGATCCACCGGGCCGTCGGGGTGCCACTCGTGATCCACGGCGGCACGGGCTTCCCGGCCGAGGCGGTACCGGCGGCGATCGCTCGCGGGGTGGCGAAGTTCAACGTCGGCACCGCTCTGAAGCGCGCCGCCCTCGAGGGGTTGAGCGCCCGGCTCAGCAGCCTCCCCGTCGGCGAGAGCCCCCACGATCTCCTCGGCTCGCATCGGCCCGCGGACGTGCTCGAAGCGGCGAAGGCGCCGCTCGTCGAGAGAGTGCGCGAGCTGATGCGTCTCTACGGCTCGAGCGGTCAGGCCGCCTGAGCGCGAGCCCGACACCGGCGCCGGCGAGCCCGGCGCCGTCTTCCCGCGTCGGCGGCAGTGGACGAAAGTATTACGGTTGTAGGATAAGTCCCGATCACGCAGCGCGGGCAAACGCACTCATCCCGCGGAGGCTCGGTGCGGTCCAACCACGGAGAGAGGGAGCGATGAAGACGAGTCTGGGCATCTGGGCGTTCGGGAACATGGCGACGCGGTTCAACGCCGGTGGCTACAAGCCCGAGCTTTCCGGCGTTTCGACCGCCGAGAAGGTCCGGACGGCGGTCGCCGGCCTGGGGGAGCTGATCGACGACTACGAGTTCCACTACCCGCAGGAGCTCTCGCCCGAGAACCTCGACGACGTGCGCGACGCGCTCGACGGACACGGCATCTACTGCATCGCGAGCGGGCTGCACCTGGACGCGCGCTTCGGCAAGGGCGCCCTCTGTTCACCCGACGACGCGACCCGCGAGGAGGCGCTGCGGCTGACCCGGGCGGCGATCGACCTGGCCGGCTCGATCGGGGCCCACATGATCATCTGGCCCGGGATCGAGGGGTACAACTACCCCTTCCAGACGCCCTATGCGGAGTCGTGGTCGCGCTTCGTCGATGGCGTCGGTCAGGCGGCGAGCTACGCGCGGGAGCAGGGCGTGACGATCTTCCTCGAGCACAAGAACTCCGAGCCGGCGATGAAGATCCTGATGCGCAACATCGGGATGACGCTGTACGTGATCAACAAGCTTCGCGGCCAGGGGATCGACAACATCAAGGTCAACATGGACTGGCAGCACCTGATCATGAACGGGGAGAACCTTGCCGAGTACGCCGCCCTGCTGGCGGCGGAGGGCCTCCTGGGTCACCAGCACGCCAACTCGGGCTGGGGCACCTTCGATGACGACAACATGGTCGGCGCAACCGCCTTCATGGAGACGATCGAGCTCGCGATCGAGCTGCGTCGGGCCGGTTACGGCGACTCCGGCGAGCGGCTCGGCTTCGATCTCTACCCCTACACCGAGGATGCGGTTGGAGCCGTGAAGCGCTCGGTCCTCCACTGGCGCTTCATCGACGCGCTGGCGGCGAAGATCGACGGCGCGGCACTCCGGGAGGCGCAGCAGCGGAAGGACGCGGTCGCAGCCTACGAGCTCGTCTACGGGGCCCTCGGCGCGTGACGCTTGTCGGCCTCGATGTCGGAACCTCAGGGCTGAAAGGGATCGCGATCTCGCCCGAGGGCGAGGTGCTCGCGGCTGCGAGCGAGAGCTACGAGCTCTCGACCCCGCGGCCGGGCTGGGCCGAGCAGGACCCCGACGACTGGGCACGAGCCGCCCGGAGCTGCCTCGCGCAGCTGCCGCCCGGCGAGGTGGGCCTCTCGGGGCAGATGCACGGGCTCGTCGTGCTTGACGGCGACGGCGAGCGTCATCCGCCCGGCGATGCTCTGGAACGATCAGCGGACGGCCGAGCAGTGCGCCGAGATCGAGTCGCGGCTTGGGCTCGAGCGACTGATCGCGCTCACCGGCAACCGGGCGCTCACCGGTTTCACCGCCCCGAAGCTCCTCTGGCTGCGCGAGCACGAGCCGGCGGCCTACGGCCGGATTCGGCATGTCCTGCTGCCGAAGGACTACGTGCGCTACCGGCTCGACGGGAGGCTCGCGACCGATGCCGCGGATGCGTCCGGGACGCTGCTCTTCGACGTTGCCGACCGTCGCTGGTCGGAGGAGGTGTGCGCCGAGCTCGAGATCCCCCTGGAGTGGCTGCCGCCCGTCTCCGAGTCGACGGAGATCGGCGCCGCCGGCGATCAGGCCGCGGCCGCGGTCGGCCTCGGGATCATCTCACCGGGCGACGTCTCCGTCGTCCTCGGCACCTCGGGGGTGGTGTTCGCGCCGCTCCCGGCCTACCGGGCGGACCGGGAAGCCCGCGTCCACGTGTTCTGCCACGCCGTTCCGGGGAGCTGGCACGCGATGGGCGTCATGCTCAGCGCCGCCGGATCGCTCGGCTGGCTCCAGCAGATCCTCAGCGCGGATCTCGCGACCCTCACGACCGAGGCGGCGCGCTGGCCCGCGGGCAGCGAGGGCCTGCAGTTCGCCCCGTATCTCGCCGGCGAGCGCACCCCGTACGCGGATCCCGACGCGCGCGGCGCCTTCACCGGCCTGTCGCTGCGCCACGACCGCGGCGCCCTTGTCCGCGCCACGCTGGAGGGCGTCGCCTACGGTCTCCGCGACTCGCTCGAGCTCCTGCGCGAGCTCGGAGTCGACGCGCAGGGTGCCCGGCTCTCGGGCGGCGGCGGTCGCAGCGAGCTCTGGCAGAAGATCGTCGCCTCCGTGCTCGGGCTCCGGGTCGAGCTGACCGAGACCGAGGAGGGCTCGGCCTTCGGCGCCGCCCTCCTCGCGGGCGTCCGCGCGGGCGAGTTCGCCGACCTTGAGGAGGCCGTCGCGCGCTGCGTGCGCGTGAAGGCGGCGATCGATCCCGACCCCGACTGGGCGCTCGCCTACGACGCCGGGTACGAGTCCTACCGCGCCCTCTACCCGACGCTCCGCACCCTGCAACGGCACTGAACGGGTGAGCTCACTGCCGGTGGCGCGTGCGCTCGGGTCGTGACCGCTGCACACCACCGCGGCAGGTGTGGAAGCCGTCCCCGCCCGTTAGCCGGCGAGCTCGTCCGCGGCGAGCTCGGTGCCCTCGACCCGGGCGCGTATCTTCGCGAACGCGATCTCCCGCGAGGTCGAGGTGTCGTCGCCGAACGGGGAAAAGCCGCAGTCGTCCGTGGTGCCGAGCTGGTCTCGCGGGATGAACTCCGCCGCCAGGAGCACGCGATCGCGAACCTCTTCCGGCGTCTCGACGCGGGGATCGATCGGGTCGATGACGCCGACGAAGATCCGCTGCCCCGGGCGAAGGTTCTCGCCGAGCACACGCAGGGCCTGGCGCGGCTCCGCCTCGCTTGCCAGCTGGACGTAGAAGCTTCCGGCCTCGAGCTCGAGCAGCGTGGGCAGGAGGCTGCCGTACTCGACATCGGCGCTGTGGGTCGAGTCCTGGTCGCCGCCCGGACAGGAGTGGACACCGATTCGCGCGCGGTCGTCCGCCGAGAAGCGGCGCAACACGCCGTTGTTGAGCTCGACGAAGCTGCGGAGCAGTCCACCCGACGGGTCGAGCTTCAACGAGAGCCTCGCCTCGGTGAAGTCGATCTGGACGCAGTGGGCGCCGCCCTCGAGCGAGAGTCTGATGTCGGCCTCCGCCTCGTCGGAGAGATCGGCGAGGAACTCGTCCTGCGAGTAGCCGTCGATCCCCTCCTGCGGGTAGAGAAGGCTGAGCGCCGAGGCCGAGATCACCGCCTGCTTGACCGGCCGCGTCGCGGTGCGTCGCGCCTCGAGCAGGTAGGAGTTGGCGTAGGTTCGGTAGCGGAACGGCCCACGGGTCAGCCGCGGTAGCTGGCGGCTGTGACCGTCGTCGAACGGGATCACGACCCCGTCCGGCGCGAGCCCGTCGAGCCCGGCGATCGGGTAGGTCGCGAAGCTCGGCTTCCGCTGCTCCCCGTCACTGATGACCGGCGAGCCGGTCGCCTCGAAGCTCGCGATCGTCTCCTGCACCGCCTCCGCATAGAGAGCGTCAAGCTCCTCCGCGCCGATTCGCTGCTCGGCGGCCGCCTGCATCCCCGCGAGCAGTGCTGCCGGGCGCGGGATGCTCCCGATCGGCTCGGTTGGAATCGTCAGGCGGGGCATGCCGGAGCCGAGCATACCCGCCGACTCGCGCGCAGTGGCCGTTGGCCTATCGGCCGATCTTTCCGGCGAACCTGCGGCCCGCGCGGCCTCCGGCTCGCGGCTCGAGTCAGGTGCCGTCCGACTCCGCCGCTCCGAGCGGCCGGGGCATCGATCAGGCGTTCCGTCGCACGCAGCCGTACACGGCGTTGATGTTCTGAACGCCCGGTGTCGCCGTCCAGAGCACGTCGACCTTGCCGATCCGGACCACGGGCGCAAGCACGACGCCGCGGCCGAGCCTCGCATTCTCGCGGCGCGTCCAGGCGGCTGCGCGTTTCGCCCCGGCCGTGTCTCGCGAGAACGTCAGCGCCAATGCCACGCGTGACGGATTCAGGACCTGCCAGATGGCGACGAAGTCGAACCGTCGCGGCGCCGTGCCGAGGTCGGCGAGCGACTCCGGTGAGATCGAGTAGCCATGGTGCCGCAGGCACAGCCGCAGCGACGTGCTCGGGGCTGCCCCCTGCGAGGTCACGGTCGAGCCCGCTCCGGAGGAGCCGCAGCCGGCAGCGCACCCGGCGAGGAGGCAGGCCAACACGGTCAGGGCAGCGCGCCAGCTCATCGAGCTGAAAGCTTCGGGCATCTCTGCCCTCCTGTCCATCGGCTGGCGCTCACGGTGTCAGGAGAGCGGGATCTCGTCGGCGGTCTCGAGCGTGATCCGCCAGGCGCGCAGCTCCCCCAGCCGCAGCCCGTAGATCAGGAACGGCTTGCCCGCCCAGAGGCCGGAGCGCTCGCGGTCGGTGCGCGACGGGCCGCGGCTCGGTCTCCGGGTGCGAGTGGAAGACGGCGAGCTCGTAGCCCTCGTCCTCGAGGAACCAGACCTCCGGGTCGATCTCGAGCTCGTAGCGGTACGGGCGAGGCGAGCCGGTTGCGGCCGCGCAGGTAGCGCTCGGCGACCCCGTCGCGGAAGACGATGACGCCGCAGCACTCGTTCGGCGCCTCCTCGGCGGCGTGGGCGTGCAGCTCGGCGCGGATCGGCTCGGGGACTACCACCAGAGCGTGCTCTCCATCGACTGTTCGACGTCCGCGGCCGTCCAGAAGTCGCCCGACAGGTACTTCCAGCCGCCGTCGGCGAGGACGGCGACGACGACCGAGCCCCGCCGGGAGCTCCTCGGCGATCCGCCGCGCGACGTGGACGACCGCGCCGGCGGAGACGCCGGCGAAGATGCCCTCCCGCTCGAGCAGGGCGCGCACCGCCGCGACCGACTCGGCGTTCGAGACGAGGATCTTCCGGTCGAGCTGCGAGACGTCGAGGATCGGCGGCACGTAGCCGTCCTCGAGCGAGCGCAGGCCCATCACCGGGTCGCCCGGCAGCGGCTCGGCGGCGGCGACGACCACGTCCGGGAATGCCTCGCGCAGCCGCGCGCCCGTGCCCATCAGCGTGCCGCCGGTGCCGAGCCCGGCGACGAGCGCGTCGACCCTCGGGAGGTCGCGGACGATCTCCGCGCCGGTGCCCTCGTAGTGGGCGCGCGGGTTCGCACTCGTTCGCGTACTGGAAGAGCATCGTGTAGCGCGGGTCGGCCGCCGCCAGCTCCTGGGCGAGCCGCACCGCGCCGTTCGAGCCCTCGGCCGCCGGCGAGTCGACGATCGTCGCCCCGTAGAGCTCGAGCACGAGCCGCCGCTCGGGCGTCGCGTTCGCCGGCATCACGCAGGTCAGCCTGTGGCCGCGCAGCTTCGCGACGAGCGCGAGCGAGATGCCGGTGTTGCCGCTCGTCGGCTCGAGCAGCTCGGTCCCCGGCTCGAGACCGGCCGCGTCGACCATCGCGAGCGCGACCCGGTCCTTGATCGAGCCGGTCGGGTTCTGCGCCTCGAGCTTCGCGTAGATCGTGACGCCCGCCGGCGACAGGTGCTCGAGCGCGACGAGCGGCGTGTTGCCGATCAGGTCGAGCAGTGAGCCGGCGATCATCCGCCTGCCATCGCGGGCAGGAGGACGACCGTCGCGTTCTCGCGCACCGGGGTGTCGAGGCCGCCTCTCGTCCGGACGTCCTCGCCGTCCACGTAGACGTTCACGTAGGGCTTGATCTCGTCGCCGTCGTAGACCTTCTCGCCGAGCGCCGGCACGCGGACCGAGCAGGTCCTCGAGCAGCTCCCGCACCGTCGCGCCCGACGCCTCGACCTCGCGCGCACCGCCGGCTTCGCCCCGGAGCACCGGGGGAACGCGCACCACGCTCATCGCGTGCAGAACTCGACGTAGTCGATGTACTCGGTGATCGTCGGCTGGTCGCCGCAGACCGGGCAGTCGGGGTTCCGCCTGATGTGCACCTCGGTGAAGTCGGTCGCGAGCGCGTCGAAGAGGAGCAGCCGGCCGACCAGCGGCTCGCCGATCCCGGCGGCCAGCTTCAGCGCCTCGTTCGTCTGCAGCGTGCCGACGATCCCGGGGAGGACGCCGAGCACGCCGCCCTCGGCGCACGAGGGCGCGAGCTCGGGCGGCGGCGGCGAGGGGTAGAGGCAGCGGTAGCAGGGCCCGTCGCAGGGCTTGAACACCGTCACCTGGCCCTCGAAGCGGTAGATCGAGCCGTGGACGACCGGGATGCCGCGCCAGACCGAGGCGTCGTTGACGAGGTAGCGCGTCGGGAAGTTGTCGGCGCCGTCGACGATCATGTCCCAGCCGTCGTCGAGGATCCGGTCGATGTTCTCCGAGGTGAGCCGCTCGCGGTAGGTCGTCACCTCGACGTCCGGGTTGAGCGCCTCGATCGCCCGTCGGGCGCTGTCGACCTTCGGCGTGCCGAGCGTGTTCAGCGAGTGCGCGATCTGGCGCTGCAGGTTCGACTCGTCGACGATGTCGGCGTCGATGATGCCGAGGTGGCCGACCCCGGCCGCGGCCAGGTAGAGCGAGGCCGGCGAGCCGAGCCCGCCCGCGCCGATCAGGAGGATCCGCGTGTCGAGCAGCCGCAGCTGGCCCTCCTCGCCGATCTCGGGGATCAGGAGGTGGCGGGAGTAGCGCGCGCGCCGCTCGGGCGAGAGCGTCTTCGGGAGCGCGATCTCGTAGCCGTTGCGCTTCCAGTCGGTGAAGCCGCCCGCGAGCGAGACGGGCCGCTCGTAGCCGAGCGCGGCCAGGCTGTCGGCGGCGAAGGCCGAGCGGGCGCCGGAGGCGCAGTAGATGACGACCGGCGTCGAGCGGTCGGGGACGACGCCCTCGATCCGCGACTCGAGGTTCCCGCGCGGGATGTGCACCGCGCCGGGGATGTGCCCCTCGTCCCACTCGTCCTGCTCGCGCACGTCGATCCAGGCCGCACCCGCGAGCTCCTGCGCCTCGCGCGCGTCGACCTCGACGATGCGGTCTTTGACCTGCTTAAGAAGTTCCCTGTAGGTCGCCATTCCTTCAAAAACGATAGTAGCCGTCCCAGGCATTCCCGCTACCCTTTCTCGAGCAACGTGCCGTCTCGCGCCCATCTGTATCTGAACGTCGCGATCGCGGCGGTCGCAGCAGCCGGCATCGTCATCGGGTTGACGCTCGACACCCGGACGACGCCCGTGCAGCCGCGCGCGAATCCGGGCAAGCCGCCGGTGCCGACCGGGCTGACGGGGTCGGTGGGTCGGCAGATCGAGACGGCCTTCCGCGAGTGGCCGCACGGGAGCATCAACGCCCTCCAGCGGCTCGGGCTCGAGTACGAGGGAAGCGCGATCGTCCAGTTCTACCGCGGCGTCGCGCTGCTCTGGGCCGGCTACCCGAGCGACGCCGAGACGGCGCTCGAGTCGGCCAAGCGGCTCGGCCGCAACACGGTCATCCAGGGGCGGGCCGACAACCTCCTCCATCCCGAGTACTACCAGCCGACCTCGGGCCCGAGCTATCCGGTCTTCATCCCGACGGGGCACAACCCGCTGCTGGAGCAGGGCTCGATGCTGCAGGTCGAGGGGCACCAGATCTCGGCCGAGCGCCTCTACCAGCGCGCCGCGTTGAAGCAGCCCGGGAACGTGCAGGCGCTCGTCGCCGAGGCGGTCGGGCTCTTCGACGAGGACAACCTGACGCCGACCTTCTCGCGGCTCGGCCCGCTGACGCAGCGGTTCCCGCGCAGCCAGATCGTCCACTACTACCTCGGCTACCTGCTCGCCTGGACGGCGCAGCGGCAGGCGGCGATCACGCAGTTCGAGAAGACGGTCGAGCTTGGCCCGAAGACGCAGTTCGGCAAGGCGGCGACGCACTTCCTCGAGGGGATCGCGAGCGCGGCGCGCGCCTCGACGCCCACCAGCTAGCTTCCCGCCGTCACCGCCGTCCGGCGCTGCTGTTAAGAGTTCCGCGTCGCCGAAGGGAGCGGCACGACGAGGGAGCGTGAGTGGGCGAGGAGGAGTCGAGAGCTGTCTTCTTCGAGGACGAGGTCGATGTCGCGAACCTGCAGCAGTCAGAGCTCGCGCCCGACCTGCACGCCGAGTTCGACGAGGCTGAGAGCCGCGAGGCGGCCAGGGCCGAGATCACGACCGACTCGCTGCAGCTCTTCCTGAAGGACATCGGCAAGGTCAGCCTGCTCACCGCCGCCCAGGAGGTCGAGCTCGCCAAGCGGATCGAGCGCGGCGACCACAGCGCCAAGCAGGCGATGGTCGAGGCGAACCTCCGCCTCGTCGTCTCGATCGCCAAGCGCTACCGCAACCAGGGGCTGCCGTTCCTCGACCTGATCCAGGAGGGGACGATCGGCCTCGTCCGGGCGGCCGAGAAGTTCGACCACCGCAAGGGGTTCAAGTTCTCGACCTACGCGACCTGGTGGATCCGCCAGGCCGTCGCGCGGGCGCTCGCCGACAAGGGCCGGACGATCCGCATGCCCGTGCACGTCGTCGAGAAGCTGAACCGGATCGTGCGGGCCGAGCGGCAGCTGCGCGCCGAGTGGGGCCGCGAGCCGAGCTCGGCCGAGATCGCCCGCGCGGTCGAGATGTCGGTCGAGGAGGTCGAGCAGATCCGGCGCACCTCGCAGACGCCGGTCTCGCTCGAGAAGCCGGTCGGCGACGACGACGAGTCCGAGTTCGGGCACTTCCTCGAGGACGAGTCGGATCCGCTGCCCGACGAGGTGGCCAGCCTGTCCCTCCGCAACGAGGCCCTCGCCCGGGCGCTCTCGCTGCTGAACGAGCGTGAGCGGCAGGTGCTCGAGCTCCGCTTCGGGTTGAACGGCGAGGCGCCGTGCACGCTCGACGAGGTCGGGCGGGCCTTCGAGGTGACGCGCGAGCGGATCCGCCAGATCGAGAACCACGCGCTGAAGAAGCTCGGCCTCTACTCCGAGGCCAGCTCGCTTCGCGACGTCGCCTAGACTGGCGCCCGATGTCCGCTACGTTCGAGGAGCTCGCCGAGCTCCTGCGCATCCCGTCGGTCAGCGCCGACCCGGCGCACCTGCCCGACGTCGTCCGCGCAGCCGAGTGGGTCTGCGAGATCGTCCGCGACGCAGGCGGGGAGGCAGACGTTCTCGACTGGCACGGCCAGCCGCTCGCGATCGGCGAGGTGCGCGCCTCGCGCGACGCCGACGAGGCGCCGACCGTCCTCTGCTACGGCCACTTCGACGTCCAGCCGCCGGCGCCGCTCGAGCTCTGGGAGAGCGACCCGTTCGAGGCCGAGATCCGCGGCGGCTACCTCTACGGGCGCGGGACGGTCGACGACAAGGGGCAGCTCTACATGCTGCTCGCGGCTGCTCGTGACCTTGCGCTCGGCGGCGAGCTGCCCGTGAACGTCCGCTTCTGCTGCGACGGCGAGGAGGAGACCGGCGGCCACTCGATCGTCGAGTACCTGCAGGACGACGAGCGCGGCGCCGACGCGGCGATCATCTTCGACAGCGGCATGATCCGCCGCGGGCTGCCGGCCTTCAACGTCGCGACGCGCGGACTCAGCTACTTCCACCTCACCGTCCGCACCGGCGAGCGCGACCTGCACTCCGGGATGTACGGCGGCGCCGCGCTCAACGCCGCCCACGCCCTGGCGACGATGATCTCGTCGCTCGTCGCCCGCGACGGCCGCCTCGCCGAGCCGCTCCGGCAGGGGATCGCCCCCCCGACCGCCGAGGAGCTCGCCGGCTGGCGCGAGCTGCCCGCCGGGGCCGACGAGCTCGCCGAGCAGGGGGCGCGGCCGGCCGACCCGCGCGCCGCCGAGGAGTTCTACCTGCGCACGTTCGCCGAGCCGGCGCTCGACGTCAACGGCTTCGAGAGCGGCTCGCCGCACCTGCAGAAGACGGTGCTGCCGGTCGAGGCGGTCGCGAACCTCTCGATCCGGCTCGCGCCGGGCCAGCAGGTCGAGGTGATCGCGGCCGAGCTGGAGCGGCTCCTGCACGAGGTCGCACCGGCCGGGGCGAGTGTCGAGATCGAGCGGCTGTCCTCGGCGCCGCCCGGGCTCGTGGCGCCGGACGCGAAGGCGATCCAGCTCGGGCTCGACGCCTTCGAGCGGGCGCTCGGCGTTCGCCCGGCGCTGATCCGCACCGGCGGGACGCTGCCGATCGTGCCGGCGCTCGCGGGCAAGGGGATCCCGACGATCATCACCGGCTTCGGCCTGCCCGACTCGAACATCCATTCGCCGAACGAGCGGCTCCTCGCCGAGTACCTGCCGCTCGGCACCGCCGCGGCCCGCGAGCTCTTCCTCGCGCTCGGCGCGCTCTGAGCAGAGGGCCTCTCAGTCCCAGGGTGGCGGGTTGTGCACCCAGCGGCCGGCGACCATCGTCGCGACGACCTCCGCGTCGAGGTCCTGCCAGGGGTCGCGGTCGAGGACGACGAGGTCGGCGGCGTATCCCGGCAGCAGCCTCCCTCGCCAGCGCTCGTCGCCGCAGAGCCAGGCCGGCGCCGTCGTCGTCGCCGCGAACGCCTGCTCCACCGTCAGGGCCTGCTCGGGCCGCCAGGGCGGGCGCTCGTCGAGCGTCCGGCGCACGCCGGCCCGGATCCCGAGGAGCGGGTCGAGCTCCTCGATCGGCGCGTCCGAGCCGTTCGCGACGACGGCGCCCGACTCGACCAGCGAGCGGTAGGCGTAGGCGCCCGCCGTCTTCCCCGCCCAGAGGCGGTCGGCGAGGTCGCGGTCGGAGGGCGCGTGCGAGAACTGGACCGAGCAGGCGACGCCGAGCTCGGCGAAGCGGCGGCAGGTCGTCGGGCGCGAGCAGCTGCGCGTGCTCGACGCGGTGGCGGAGCCCGAGCGGCGCCCAGGCCTCGCGCGTCTCGTCGAACGCGTCGAGCGCCTCGCGGTTGGCGCCGTCGCCGATCGCGTGCACGGCGACCGGGAAGCCGGCGCGCGCTCCGGCGAGCACGATCGCGGCGAGCTCCTCGCGGCCGGTGATCCGGACGCCCGAGCCGTCGAGCAGCAGCGCCGTCTCCGACCCGAGCGTGCCGTCCATGAACACCTTCAGGTAGCCGAGCCGCAGCAGCGGACCGCCGAGGCCGGAGGAGATCCCGATCGCCGCGAGCGCATCCACCTGCGCCGCCGGAACCGACTGCCAGACGCGCAGACTGAGCAGGCCGGCCTGCTCGAGCCGCTGCCAGAGCCGGAGCGCCCCGAGCCACCCGTCCTTGTCGTGCACCGCGGTCACCCCGCGCGCCGCCGCCAGCTTCAGCCCGGCCCGCATCGCCTCGACGTAAACGTCGTCGGGGACGACCAGGTGGCGCTCCTTGAACCGCCACGCCGCCTCCTCGCGCAGCACGCCCGTGGGCTCGCCGCGCGCGTCGCGGACGACGACGCCGCCCTCGACCTCGAGCTCGCCGTTGGCGAGCGCGAGTGCCGCCGTGTTCAGCCAGAGCGAGTGGTAGTCCTTCGCGATCAGCGCCGCAGGCGTTCCGCCCGTGACCGCGTCGAGGCGGGCGGCCGTCGGCTCCTCGCCGGCGGGCCAGTCGCCGCTCCGCCAGCCGTAGCCCCGGATGACGCCGCCCGGCCCGGGGCCGGCCGCCCGGGTGCGCTCGAGCGCCTCGTCCAGCGAGCCGCAGCCGTCGAGCGCCACCTCGGTCTGGGCGAGCGCCCAGGTCGGGAAGTGGACGTGGGCGTCGCTGAGCCCGGGCACGACGACCCGGCCGCCGAGGTCGACCACCTCCGGTGAGGCGAGCGCCGTCTCGTGGACGCCGACGCCGCCGGCGATCCGGTCGCCGGCGATCGCGAGCGCGCGCTGGGTCGGGATCTGCGCGTCCATCGTTCGCACGAGCCCGTTCTCGAGGATCACCCCGGGAATCTAGACTCAACCCGTGCCGCACGATCCGCTGACGGCCGAGCAGCGCGAGATCCGTGAGCTCGTGCGCACGCTCGCCCGGGAGCGGATCGCGCCGCGCGCGGCCGAGATCGACCGGTCGGCCGAGTTCCCCTGGGACGTCGTCGAGCTCTACCGCGCAAACGGCATCTTCGCAACCCTCGCCGACGAGGCGTACGGCGGCGTCGGGGCGAGCGCGCTGATGACGCTCGTCTCGATCGAGGAGATCTCGAAGGTCTGCGCGACGAGCGGTCTCATCCTGGCGGTCCAGGAGCTCGGCGCGCTCGCGCTCAAGCTCGTCGGCAGCGAGGAGCAGAAGCGCCGCTTCCTGCCCAGGCTCGCCTCCGGCGAGGCGCTCGCGGCCTACGCGCTCACCGAGCCCGGCTCGGGCTCCGACGCCGCGGCGATGCGCAGCGAGGCCCGCCGCGACGGCGACGACTACGTGCTCGACGGCTCGAAGCGGTTCATCACCAACGCCGGCGTGGCGGCGCTCTACGTCTGCTTCGCGAAGACCGACCCCAACGCCGGCCACGCGGGTATCAGCGCCTTCGTCGTCGAGGCGGACACGCCCGGCCTCGCGATCGGGAGGATCGAGCCGAAGATGGGGATCAAGGGCTCGACGACCGGTGAGGTCTTCTTCGACGGCTGCCGGGTGCCCGCGGGCCAGCGGCTCGGTGAGGAGGGCGACGGCTTCCGGCTGGCGATGCGGATCCTCGACCGCTCGCGGCCGGGGATCGCGGCCGCAGGCGCTCGGCCTCGCCCAGGGCGCGACCGACTACGCGCTCGAGTACGCGCGCACGCGCGAGACGATGGGCGAGCCGATCGCCCGCCACCAGCTCGTCGCCGGGATGCTGGCCGAGATGGAGACCCGCTGCGAGGCGGCGCGCGGCCTGCTCTACCGCTGCGGGCAGCTGATCGACGACGGCGTCGAAGGGCCCGAGCTGACGAAGCTCTCGGCGATGACGAAGCTCTTCTGCACCGACACGGCGATGGCGGTGACGACCGACGCCGTCCAGGTCCTCGGCGGCTACGGCTACATGCAGGAGTACCCGCTCGAACGGATGATGCGGGACGCGAAGGTGACCCAGATCTACGAGGGGACGAACCAGATCCAGCGGCTCGTGATCGCCCGCGAGATGCTTCGCGAGCAGCGGCCATTCCCGCTCGCCGGCGCATGAGCAAGGTCGTTCTCTCGAGCAGGGACCGCGTCCTCTTCCCGGACGACGGGATCACGAAGGGCGACCTCTTCGACTACTACGCGGCGGTCGCGCCCGCGATCGTGCCGCACCTGCGCGACCGGCCGTTCACGATGAAGCGCTGGCGCGAGGGTCTCCCGGGCGGAAGCTTCTTCCAGAAGCAGGCGCCGAAGGGGATCCCGGCGTGGATCCCGACGCGCGAGTTCCGCACCTGGCCGCGCGAGGGCGGCTCGCGGCTCGTCGACTTCCCGCTCGTCAACTCGGCCGATGCGCTGCTCTGGATGGTGCAGATGCACTGCATCGACATGAACGCCTGGTACTCGCGCGTCGACCGCCCCGACCGGCCCGACTTCGTCCTCTTCGACCTCGACCCGCCCGAGGCGGCGGACGGCTTCGCCGCTGCCGTCCGGGTCGCCCACCTGATCCGGGCGGCGCTGACGGAGCTCGACCTCCGCTCCTACGTCAAGACGAGCGGCGCCGACGGCATCCACGTGCTCGTCCCGATCACCCGTCGCGCCGGCTACGACGAGACCTACGCGTTCGCCGAGCTGCTCGCCCGCGCCCTCGAGGCCGAGCATCCCGGCCTCGTCACGACCGAGTGGCTGAAGAAGAAGCGCTCCGGCGTGCTCGTCGACCACCGCCAGAACGGCTGGGGCAAGACGATCGCCTCGGTCTACTCGGTCCGCCCGAAGCCGGGCGCACCGGTCTCGACGCCGCTTGCCTGGGACGAGCTGACCGAGCAGCTCTCGCCGCGCACCTTCACGATGGCGGTCGCGCTCGAGCGGGTCGCGCGGCTCGGCGATCTCTTCGCGCCCGTGCTCGGCGGCGGCCAGTCGCTCGCCCCGGCGCTCCGCACGCTGCAGGCGGCGAGCGACGAGCGCGAGGGCGGCGCCGCGCCGTAGCCGCAGGGCGCGACGGCCCGGCGGCGACCGTGACGGTGACGGCGGCGCGCTGCCCGCCGCCGGCCGGTTGCACGGGCGGGGGCAGCAGGGACCGGGCATTATCGCTGGATGCGGAGGCCCGCGCTGATCGCCGCCGCGGGGCTCGGGCTGATCGCGCTCTGCGTTCTCGGCTACGCGCTCTTCGTCGTCTACAAGGGCCAGGACGTCAAGGGCTCCTCGACCGTCGAGTTCGTGCCGACGGCGACCCCGAAACCGGTGGTCGCCCCGGCCGGCTCGCCGATCATCTGGCCGACCTACGGCTACGACAACGAGCGCCTCCGGGCGGCCCCGATGAAGCTGCGCCCGCCCTTCCGGGTCAGCTGGACGGCAGGCGGCGGCTCGCTGCTCGAGTTCCCGCCGGTGATCGCCTTCGGACGCCTCTACATCGCCAACGGGCTCGGGCAGGTGCTCGCACTCAGCGCGAGCACGGGCAAGCGCGCCTGGACGTTCAAGACCGGCCGCTGCGTCGCCGCCTCCCCGGCGGTGGCCGGCTACGGCGGCGGCACCGTCTACCAGACGTTCCTGAACCGGCCGCCGTGCAACGCCACGCAGGTGACAAACGGTGAGGTGATCGCGCTCGCCGCCGGCAGCGGCCGCGTCCGCTGGCGCCGGACGATCGGCCCGAGCGAGAGCTCGCCCCTCGTCGTCGGCGGGCGCCTCTACGTCGGCGACTGGCTCGGGAACGTCTACGCGCTGAACGCCCGCACGGGGCGGACGGAGTGGACGTTCCACACCGGCGGCGCGGTCAAGGGGGCGGTGACGATCAGCGGCGGCCGCCTCTACGTCGGCTCCTACGACGGCCACGTCTACGCGCTCAACGCCCGGACGGGCGCGTTGATCTGGCGCGCCTCGGCCGACCCGCGGCTCTACGGCACCGCCACCTTCTACTCGACGCCCGCGGTCGCCTACGACCGCGTCTTCATCGGCTCGACCGACGACAAGGTGTACTCCTTCGGTGCGCAAACCGGCCTGCGCCGCTGGTCGCACACGACCGGCGGTTACGTCTACGGCTCGCCCGCGGTCTATGCCGAGCGGGTCTACGTCGGCTCCTACGACCACGACTTCTACTCCTTCAACGCCGCCACCGGCGCGGAGCTCTGGAGCTTCCACGCGAACGGGCCGATCTCCGGCTCGGCAACCGTGCTCGACGGCCTCGTCTACTTCGCGACCCTGAGCCGCAGGACCTACGCCCTGAACGCGCGGACGGGCGCGCTCGTCTGGAGCTTTCCGGCCGGGGAGTACGCCCCGATCGTCGCCGACGCAGACCGCGTCTTCCTGATCGGGGTCGGCAAGATCTACGCCCTGCGGCCGACTCGCTGAGAAGCGGTGAGGGAACGGATCGGCGCACGGGGCGGGGCGAGCCCGGCGGGAGCGGGCGGCCGCCCGCTGCGGTGACCGGCCGCGCGGGCTCAGGAGCGCAGCGTCTGTGCGCGCAAAGCCGTCGTCCCACCGAAGAGCGCTGCGCGCCGGGCGGCGCCCTCGGGGTCGAACGTCGCGGCGTCGAAGCCGGTGCTCCGCGTCATCCGCTCGTCGGCGAGCGCGAGCGCGCTGAGCGCATCGTCTGACTCCTCGGGCAGCGAGACGATCCCGACGACGGCCTCGCAGAACGGCCGCTGCTCGCGGGCGAGCTCGGTCTGGAGCCCGCCGAGAACGTCCCGCAGCTCGGAGACCGTGCCCTCGACGAGCGCGCAGACCTCGGTCGAGCGGGTGCGGTAGATCGAACCGGCGCCGCCGACGAGGCTCCCCATCGTCTCCTCGAGCCGCGCCATGAAGAGCGTCACCGCCGGATCGGAAGCGGCGCCGCCCGTGTCGCGGGGAACGCCGACGATCAGGAGCAGCGCCGGGGAGCTCTCGGAGTCGGTTGCCTCGTCGAGGTCGATGAGCAGGCGCGTCCGGTTGAACGCCTCGGCGGTTGTGTTCTCGGGTAGCACCACCGGCCAGCCGCCGAATCCCCCCATATCCAGGTATGACGTCCCTTCGCCTTTTGTTTTCAATCCCTCGAACGAGTGACCCCTTCGAGGGCACCCGTTTGGTTCCGGTCCGGCTTGTGGCCGCTGCTGGCAGGATTTGACTTCTGGTGACGGAGGCGACGATCGAGCGAGCGGACGGCCGCGCCGTCAGCTGCGCCCGCTTCGGGCCCGCGACCGGCAGGCCGCTGCTGCGCCTGCACGGGACGCCCGGCTCGCGGCTTGACCGCAGCCCCGATCCCGGCCTCTATGACCGCATCGATGCCCAGGTCGTCACCTTCAACCGGCCGGGCTACGCGCAGCTCGAGCGCGCAGCGGGAGCGCACGTTGCTCTCGGTCGCCGCCGACGCGATCGCGGTCGTCGACGAGCTCGGCTGGGACCGCTTCGCCGTTCTCGGCGTCAGCGGCGGCGGGCCCCACGCGCTCGCGCTCTGCGTCCACGCGCCCGAGCGCCTCGGCGCGGTCGGCCTGGCCCGTCGGGGCGACGCCGGCCGACCTGATCGAGCCCGACGACCTGATCGCAGCCAATCGTGAGTCACCGCGCCCGGGCCCTGGAGGGCCGGGCGAGCCTGGAGGCGTATCTCGCCGGGCCGGCGGCCCAGATCGCCGGCGACCCGATCGGCGCGATCACCGCCGTGATGGCCGACGCCCCGGCCGCCGACCGGGAGCTGTTCGAGCGGCGCAGCGACCTGCAGGCGCTCGTTGCCGAGTCGCTGCGCGAGGCCTTCGCGAACGGCCCGCAGGGCTGGTTCGACGATTCCTGGGCGCTCTCCCAGCCGTGGGGGTTCGAGCTCGAGCAGGTGACCCTGCCGGTCTACCTGTGGTACTGCGAGCTCGACCGCAACGTGCCGCTGGCGGCCGCCCGGCGGCTGGCGGCACGGCTCGCCGTCGCCGGCTTCGAAGTGATCCCCGGGGCGGGCCACCTCGGCTGGCTCAGCGAGGAGGAACGGATCCTCCGGACGATCCTCGACGCTGCGTCGGCCTGACCTCGAACCGGAACCCGCTCGGTCGAAGCCGGCGAGGCTCCGCCCCCGAACGGGTCAGCCAGCGGTGGCGCCGGCCCTGAGCGCGGCCTTGTGCGCGCGCTTGGCCGTCTGGTACTCGGCGAGCGCCTCCGGCGAGCGGATCGCGCCGAGGCACGGCGAGGCCGGGACGAGCGGTGCGGCCGCCCCGACGCCGAACTGGAGCGCGAGCACGGAGCCGAGCGCCGTCACCTTCATCGGGCCGAAGCCCGGCAGGTCGCCGAGGCGCTTCTTCAGGTCGGCCGTGTCGGCCGCCTCGGTCCAGATCCGCGACGCGTCGCCGCCGTAGTCCTCGGCGACGACCGCCGCGAGCTCCTGGACGCGGCTCGCCATCGCGCCGGGGAAGCGGTGGATCGCCGGCTTCTCGCGGAACGGCCCGTCGAGATCGAGCTTCGCGAGCTTGCGCGGGTCGAGCGTGCCGACGCGCTGCTTCAGGACGAGCGGCCCGGCGAAGGCCTTCTGCACCGGTACCTGCTGGTCGATCGCGAAGCCCATCAGGAGCGCGAACGGCTCGCGCGCGATCAGCTTGCAGGCGGCCGGATCGTCGGTGAAGTAGAGCGCCTCGGGCATGGCCAAAATGCTATCCGACGAACACTTGTTCGTCTCGCGACGCGGGGGTAGGCTGGCAGCGTGGATCCGCTCGCGGCCTTCTCGCCCGCCACCAGGGCCTGGTTCGAGAGTGCCTTCGCCGGCCCGACGCCGGCCCAGCAGCTCGGCTGGCCGGCGATCGCGACCGGCGGCGACGTCCTGATCCAGGCCCCGACGGGATCGGGGAAGACGCTGACTGCCTTCCTCTATGCGCTCGACCGGCTCGGCGCCCGCCCGGGCAGCGGCCTGCGCGTCCTCTACGTGTCGCCGCTGAAGGCGCTCAACTACGACATCGAGCGCAACCTGCGCGGCCCGCTCGCCGGGCTCGGCTCGAGCATCCGGGTCGGCGTCCGCACCGGCGATACGCCGGCCCGCGAGCGCCGCGCGCTGATCAAGGAGCCGCCGGACATCCTGATCACGACGCCCGAGTCGCTCTACCTGATGCTCACCTCGTCCGCACGCGAGTCGCTGCAAACGGTCGAGACGCTCATCCTCGACGAGGTGCACGCGGTCGCGGGCAGCAAGCGCGGCGCCCACCTCGCGCTCTCGGTCGAGCGGCTCGCCCGACTCGTCGACGGGCCGCTGCAGCGGATCGGGCTCTCGGCGACCCAGCGGCCGCTCGCGGAGATCGGCCGGTTCGTCTCCGGTGGCCGGCCGATCGAACTCGTCGACGCGGGCACCCGCAAGGAGCTCGACCTCCAGGTCGTCGTGCCGGTCGAGGACCTGCGCGAGCTCGGCTCGTCCTCGGCGCTCTCCCATCCGGTGCTCGCGGGCGGCGAGGTCAGCGACGGCAGCAGCGAGCACGCCGTCCCCTCGATCTGGCCTTCGATGTACCCGGAGCTGCTCGCGCTCGTCGAGGCGCACCGCTCGACGATCGTCTTCGTCAACAACCGCCGCCTGGCCGAGCGGCTCGCGCTGCGTCTGAACGAGCTCGCGGAGCGCGAGATCGCGCGCGCCCACCACGGCAGTCTCGCCCGGGAGCAGCGGATCCTCGTCGAGGAGGAGCTGAAGGCGGGCAGGATCCCGTGCCTCGTCGCCACCTCGTCGCTCGAGCTCGGGATCGACATGGGCGCCGTCGACCTCGTCATCCAGGTCGAGTCGCCGAAGTCGGTGGCGCGCGGGCTCCAACGGGTCGGCCGCGCCGGCCACGAGCTGAACGCCGTCTCGAAGGGACGGATCTTCCCGAAGTTCCGGGCCGACCTGCTCGAGGCGGCCGTCGTCGCGCGCGCGATGCGGAACGGCGAGATCGAGGAGACCCGCATCCCGCGCAACCCGCTCGACGTGCTCGCCCAGCAGGTCGTCGCGATCGCCTGCGACGGCGAGATCGCGGTCTCCGAGCTGCACGACCTCGTCCGCCGCGCCTACCCGTTCGCGGAGCTCTCGCGCCCGCAGCTCGAGAACGTCCTCGACATGCTCGCCGGCCGCTATCCCTCCGACGAGTTCGCCGAGCTTCGCCCGAGGATCGTCTGGGACCGCACCGGCGGCACGATCCGCGCGCGCGATGGCGCCCGTCGGCTCGCGGTCACCAACGCCGGCACGATTCCCGACCGCGGCCTCTTCGGCGTCTTCCTCGTCGACGGCGGCGGCCGGGTCGGCGAGCTCGACGAGGAGATGGTCTACGAGGCCCGGGCGGGCCAGACGTTCCTGCTCGGCGCCTCGACCTGGCGGATCGAGGAGATCACCCGCGACCGCGTGCTCGTCTCGCCGGCGCCTGGCCTGCCCGGAGCGGTGCCGTTCTGGAAGGGAGAGGGAGTGGGGCGCCCCTACGAGCTCGGCGAGCGGGTCGGTGCCGCCTCGCGCGAGCTCGACGGGCTCGCCGACGCCGCCGCGCTCGCGCGGCTCCGCAGCGACTACCTGCTCGACGAGCGGGCCGCCCGCAACCTGCTCGCGTTCATCCGCGACCAGGCGGCCGCCACCGGCGCCGTCCCCTCCGACCGCACGATCGTCGTCGAGCGCTTCCGCGACGAGATCGGCGACTGGCGCGTCTGCGTGCTGACGCCCTTCGGCGGGCGCGTGCACGCGCCCTGGGCGATGGCGCTGACGGCACGGCTGCGCGAGGGGCTCGGGCTCGAGGCGCAGTCGATCTGGTCGGACGACGGGATCGCGCTCCACCTCCCCGACGCCGACACGCCGCCGTCGCTGCAGGAGCTCCTGATCGACCCGGCCGAGATCGAGGATCTCGTCGTCGCCGAGCTCGGCGAGACGGCGCTCTTCGGCTCCCGCTTCCGCGAGAACGCCGCCCGCTCCCTCCTGATCCCGCGGCGGCGCCCCGGTCAGCGGACGCCCCTCTGGCAGCAGCGGCTGAAGGCGCAGTCGCTCCTCCAGGTGGCCCGCCGCTACGGGTCGTTCCCGGTCGTGCTCGAGACCTACCGCGAGTGCCTGCAGGACGTCTTCGACCTGCCGGCACTCCGGAACCTCCTCGCCGGACTGCAGACGCGCCGCCTCGATCTCGTCGAGGTCGAGACCGGGAGCGCCTCGCCGATGAGCTCCTCGCTCCTCTTCGACTACGTCGCGACCTACATGTACGAGGACGACACCCCGCCGGCAGAGCGGCGGGCGCAGGCCCTCTCGCTCGACCGCGACCTGCTCCGCGAGCTCCTCGGCAGCGAGGAGCTCCGCGACCTGCTCGACGCCGACGCCGTCGCCGACGTCGAGCGGCAGCTTCGCGGCGCGCCGCGCACGGCCGACGAGCTGCACGACCAGCTGCGCCTGCGCGGCGACCGGCGGGCCGGCGAGTTCGACCCGGCGCTCGCGGCGCCGCTCCTCGCCGAGCGCCGAGCCGTCCTCGTCCGGATCGCGGGCGAGGAGCGGCTGATCGCGGCCGAGGACGCGGGCCGCTACCGCGACGCGCTCGGCGTGATGCCGCCCGGGGGGCTCCCGGAGGCGTTCCTCGACGGCGGCGCCGACTCGCTCCGCCAGCTCGTGCTCCGCTACGCGAAGGGGCGCGGGCCGTTCACCACCGCCGAGGCCGGCGAGCGCTTCGGCCGCGACCTCGCGTCCCTGCTCGCGGGGCTCGAGCGCGAGGAGCTGCTCGTCCGCGGCGAGCTCCGGCCCGGCGGCAGCGAGCGCGAGTGGTGCGATCCCGACGTGCTCCGGCGCCTGCGGCGCGCCTCGCTGGCCGCGCTGCGGCGGGAGGTCGAGCCCGTCGAGCCGGCCGCCCTCGCCCGCTTCCTTCCCGCCTGGCACGGGATCGGCCGGCGGGCGAGCCTGCGCGAGGCGCTCGTGCCGCTGCAGGCGATCGCCCTGCCCGTCGCCCTCTGGGAGGACGAGCTCCTGCCCCGCCGCGTGCCCGGCTACCGGCCGGAGCAGCTCGACGCGCTCTGCGCGAGCGGCGAGGTCGTCTGGGTCGGTGCCGGAGCCGACCGCGTCGCGGTCTACTTCCGCGAGGACGCGGCGGCGCTCGGCGCGGTTCCGGCCGGCCCGCCGCCTGCCCTCGAGGTGCACGAGACGCTGCGCGGCGTGCTCGAGCGCGGCGCCCTCTTCTGGCACGAGCTGCTCGCCGACAGCGGCAGCGAGGCCAGCGAGGCGCTGCTCGCTCTCTGGGACCTCGTCTGGGCAGGCGAGGTCACGAACGACGCCTGGGCGCCGCTCCGCGCCGGCCGCCGCCACGGCGTCCCCAAACCCGAGCGGCGCCCGCGGCGCTTCTCCCGCTCGCGCGGGACGGCGGCGACGGCGACGCAGGGACGCTGGTCGCTGACCGCGCGTCTCTTCGCCGAGCCGCCGGAGCGGCGGGCGCTCGCGGAGCTCCTGCTCGAGCGGCAGGGCATCGTCACCCGCGACGGCGTCCGTGCCGAGGGGATTCCCGGCGGCTACGGCGCTGTCTATGCGGAGCTGCGCGTCCTCGAGACGCTCGGCCTCTGCCGCCGCGGCTACTTCGTCGAAGGGCTCGGCGGCGCCCAGTTCGCGCTCGGGGGCGCGGTCGAGCGCCTCCGCGAGCTGCGCGAGGCGGGGGAGGAGCCCGAGTCCTCGGTGCTCGCCGCCGCCGACCCGGCGCAGCCCTACGGCGCCGCC
>CAVXWI010000002.1:0-78153 GCA_963765345.1 uncultured Actinomycetota bacterium | reverse complement strand
AAGGCCGGGCACCTTGCTCTCCTTCAGGGGGTGGCGGTGTTGGTGAGCGCGGTCGAGCCGACCGACACGGTCAAGAGGCCACCCTTGTAGGAGCAGGTCGATGCGTTCGTGACCGACGAGACAGTCGAGGCCGGTGCCTTCTTGACGCCGAAGGCACTGGCGATGACGCCGGCCGGCACGAGCGTGCAGGTGGTCGCCGGCGCCGCCCCGGCCGCGAGCGCCGGCGCGGCAAGCAGGCAGCCCGCCAGGGCGAGCGCCGCCGCGCCGCTGCCGAGGATCCGTGAGCGTTTGCCCGCCACCTGCTCGAGCCGTGTTCTCCGGGCCGGAGGCGGTTCCTGCCGGGATGCTCGCGGCTCGACCAGGGCAGGCGAATGCGACGATGTCCTCTTTGGAATTTCTCCAGCTAGCCTGAGTCAAGCGATGTGTGGCATCTGTGGAGTCGTCCAGATCCGGGGTAGGCCCAGGGAGGTTGTCAGTCTCGAGGTGCTCGAGCGGATGACCGACGTGATGACCCACCGGGGCCCTGACGACCGTGGGCTCTACGCCGCACCCGGGATCGCGCTCGGAGCGCGCCGGCTCAGCATCGTCGACGTCGTCGCCGGCCACCAGCCCTTCGCGAACGAGGACGAGACGTTCTGGGGCGTCCAGAACGGCGAGCTCTACAACCACGAGGCGATCCGCGCCGAGCTGCAGGGCAAGGGCCACAGCTTCCGCACTCGCTGCGACACCGAGATCCTCCCGCATCTCTTCGAGGACGCCGGCGAGAGCCTGCCCGCACGGCTGCGCGGCAAGTTCGCGCTCT
Organism: uncultured Actinomycetota bacterium; assembly: GCA_963765345.1. Classification (GTDB taxonomy): domain Bacteria; phylum Actinomycetota; class Thermoleophilia; order Gaiellales; family Gaiellaceae; genus PALSA-600. Next base: position 77,351 of record CAVXWI010000002.1, on the reverse strand, counting down.
GCGTCTGGGACGCTACGCGCCGAAAGGCGTTGATCGCGCGCGACCGCCTCGGCGTCAAGCCTCTCTACTACGCCGTCTGCGGCGACCTCCTCGTGTTCGCCTCAGAGCTGAAGTCGGTGCTCGCGAGCGGCCTCGTCACGGCCGACCTCGACCTCGAGGCGATCGACGCCTACCTGACCTTCGGCTACTTCGCCGCGCCGACGACGCCGCTCCTCGCGGTGCGGAAGCTCCCGCATGGCCACCAGTTGATCGTCGAGGACGGTGTCAGGGTCGAGCGCTACTGGGCCTTCCCCGAGCCGAACCCCGACCCGGCGATGAGCGAGGGCGAGGCCTCTGAGGCGCTCCTCGCGACGCTCGAGGACGCCGTGCGGTCCGGCTGATGAGCGACGTCCCGCTCGGAGCGATGCTCTCCGGCGGGCTCGACTCCAGCCTCCTCGTCGCGTTGATGGCGCGCAACATGAGCGAGCCGGTCGACACCTTCTCGGTCGGGTTTGCCGGCGACAGCGGCTCCGAGCTCGCCGACGCCCGCCTCGTCGCCTCGGCGCTCGGCACGCGCCACCACGAGCTCGAGCTCTCGCTCGCGGAGGCGCCGATCACGATCGAGGACCTCGTCTGGGCGCTCGACGAGCCGCTCGCCGACCTCTCGGCGCTCGGGTTCCTCGCGCTGAGCGAGCTCGCGACCCAGCACGTGACGGTGGCGATCGCCGGCCAGGGCGCCGACGAGCTCTTCGCCGGTTACGGGCGCTATCGGCGCGCGGCGCTCGTCGACCGCGCCCGCACTCTGCCGGGCTTCGTCAGCCGCGCCGCCTCGGCGTCGCTCAGGGCCGCAGGCGGCCGCTATGCACGCTGGGCGGCGAGCCTCGACGACCGGAATCTCGCCGACCAGTACCTGACCCTGCGCGCGCCGTTCCTCGACGAGCGGCTTCGCGGCGATATCGTCCGCCCGCCCCTCCGCCCAGACAACGAGCGGGCGCGCCGGATCGTCGCGGGCTACAGCGATCCGCTTGCCTGCAGCTCGATCGACGCGGCGCTCTTCCTCGACGCGCAGCTCGTGCTCGTCGACGACATGCTCCACTACTCGGACCGCGTCTCGATGGCGCACTCGCTCGAGGTGCGCGTCCCGTTCCTCGACCCGAACGTGGTCGAGCTCGCCGCCCGCGTCCCCGCGCGGCTGAAGGTGCACCGTGGCACGACGAAATACCTCGTCAAGCAGGTCGCGCGCGGGCTCGTCCCGGACGAGATCATCGACAAGCCGAAGAAGGGGTTCTTCAACCACGCCGTCGGCGCCTGGCTATCCCAGCAGCTCGACGGGCCGACCGCCGACTACCTGCTTGAGGGGGACGCCGGCAACGAGCTCGCTCGTCGATATCGACGCCGTGCGCCGGCTCGTCGCCGAGTGCCGCGCCGGGCAGTCTGGCTCGAGCCACGCGCTCTACGCCGTCCTGATGCTCGAGGTCTGGCTCTTGAGCTTCCTGCCGCGGGCGCTGCCGAGCCAGGGAGTGCGGGCCGCGGCGCCGGTATGAGCGACCGTCTCACCTACGCCGCCGTCACGCCGGCCCGCAACGAGTCGGCCAACCTCCGCCGCCTGGCCGAGAGCATGGCCGCCCAGATCCTGCCGCCGAGCCAGTGGGTGATCGTCGACAACGGCTCGACCGACGACACCGCCGAGACCTGGCGGAGATCGCCACCCGCCTGGCGTTCGCGCAGTCGTAACGACGCCGAGCAACCCGGCCGACGAGATCCGGGCGGCCCGATCGTCGCCGCGTTCGAGGCAGGCGTCGAGACCCTGACGCCTGCGGACATCGTCGTCAAGCTCGACGCCGACGTCTCGTTTCACGACGACTTCTTCGACGAGCTCGTGCGCGCCTTCGAGGACGACCCCAAGCTCGGCCTCACGAGCGGCACCTGCTACGAGCAGGACGAGACAGGCACCTGGCAGCCCCAGTACTCGACTCGCGGCCACGCCCGCGGCGCCACCCGCGCCTACCGGGCAGGCTGCCTCGAACGGTCCTCCCGCTCGAGCGGCGGATGGGCTGGGACGGGATCGACGAGCTGAAGGCTCAGGTCGCCGGCTGGCACACGCGCGCTCTGGACGACGTGCCGTTCCGCCACCATCGCGCCCTCGGCGCCCGTGAGCAGTCCTGGTCGAAGTGGGTGAGACAGGGAGACATGGCCCACTACATGGGCTACCGGTTCAGCTACCTCCTCGCGCGCACGGCGTACCGCGCGCTCCGCGAGCCCGCCGCCGCCGGCATGGTCTGGGGCTACGTCGCCGCGGCCGCCCACGGGAGCGCCCACTACCCAGAGGCCGCCGTGCGCAACCACCTGCGCGACCAGCAGCGCGTTCGGGCCTGCCGCGCCGGGTCCGCGAGGCGCTCGGCCGCACGCCGAGCCAGGCCTCCGAGCCCGCGCGGCAGTGAGCCACCGGGACGGCTGACCGCGACCGCTTCGGCTCCGGCCCGGGAACCGGGGAACACAAGAGGCTGGCGTCGACCAGGCTCGCCGGTTACGGGCTGAGCGAGAGCTGCGAGCGCACTACCGGCGTCGCGTCGCGAAACCCGGAGCGGGTGGGCCAGACATACCAGGTGAGCGACCCGGGCGGAGCGCCTGACGCACGGCCCCGGAGAGGTCGACCCACGGTCGAGGGGTCTGCGAATGAAAGACGCGGTCGCCACCCTTGTAGAACGCGACCTCGTAGCCGGTCGCGCCCGCGACCGGCGCCCACGCGAGCCGCTGCACGCTCCGGTCGACCGCCCCGGGGAGGTCGCTCGGCGGGAAGAGCTGCGCGGCCGACGCCGGCGGCGTCGCCGGGTCGCGGTGAGATCGGCCGGGCCCGCGAGCTTCGCCCCGAGCACGAAGGCGACGCAGCTTGCGAGAGCGACACCACCGAGCCTGACCCGACCCAATGAGACGTGGGTCGCCCTTGGCTCCTCCGCCGTTCCGAGCGCCTCCATCGGCGTGTCGCCTCCGGCAGGCCCGGCAGCACGCGCCACGCGGGGCGGTGCCCGGTGGAGCGGTGATGGTGGCGGCGCGAGGGCCTGCAGCCGTCGACGCAGGACCGGGTCGACGAGCGCGAGCTCCGGCGAGACGAGCTCGGTCAGATCCGCCGGCGCGAGTGAAGTGGCGCTCACAGTCACGCTATCGGCGCAGGATCCGTATCCCTGGAGAGAGTGTTCTGTCCGGCGCGGCACGGGCGCCGCCCTCGACGGTCAAGCGCCGGAGGCAGCGGATCCCGGCTTCGGTCAAGGCTCTCCTCGTCCCGCCCCGGCGGCCGACGGGCATCACCTGTACCTGCCGTGACAGGCGTCGACGTCGTGGGGCTCCTTCCTCAGTCGCCAGCTATATTTTGCGGATCGAGCTGATCGACCGCAGCGGAGGCGCTCGTTGACGTCGTTGTCGTTCGCTTGACGGAGCAACGAGCCGTCTCAATGCGACTCGGGCGCGGAACGATGTTTGGGCGGTGCGTGACCACGTGTCGGCTCTAGGCTCGTCCGACCGCGTTCTGCTCACAGGGGCGTCCGGCTTCGTTGGCGAGCACCTCCACCGAGCGCTGCTCCAGCAGGGCTTGAGCGTTCACGCGGTGTCGCGTTTTGAGCGGGCGGACGCAGAGTCGCACTGGCATTGCGTCGACCTCGTCGACCCTGAAGCCGTCCGAAGCCTCATCGAGAAGGTCAGGCCGGATGTCGTCTATCACCTGGCGAGCCGTGTGACCGGATCTCGTGACAGCGCCGAGGTCGTGGCGACGCTTCGGCCGAACCTCATCGGAACGGTGAATGTGCTTCTGGCTGGGACGGAGTTCGGCTGCCGGCGGGTCGTCCTGGCCGGCTCGATGGAAGAGCTCGGGGGAGCAGGGCACGTCACCGGCTCCCCGTATGCCGCAGCGAAAGCTGCCGCGACGCTGTACGCCCAGATGTTCCACGCGGTCTACGCCCTTTCCGTCGTCAATCTTCGTCTCTTCATGGTCTATGGGCCTGGACAGATCGACGCGGCAAAGCTCGTCCCGTATGTCGTCACCTCTCTCCTTGGGGATGTCTCCCCGCAGTTATCGAGCGGATCTCGACCCGTGGACTGGGTCTACGTCAGCGACGTAGTCGAGGCCCTCGTCGCCGCCGCGTCGGCCACCACCGGAGACGACGGAACTCCGATCGACATCGGCTCTGGCAGCCTTGTCTCGATTCGTGACTTCGTCCGACAGATCGCCCAGCGAGTCGACGGACGCGCGGAGCTCCAGTTCGGAGCTTTGCAGGACCGCGAACACGAAGCAGTGGTGGCGGCAGAGCTCGATCGGGCGCGCGCACACCTCGGTTGGGCCCCTCAGACGACTCTGGCAGAAGGGCTGGACGCAACCGTGGCCTGGTACGCGCGTCGAGCCGCCGCTTCGTAGGCCTCGTTTGGTGCGGCTGCCGAACCGCGGCGACGACTCGCCGAAGGTCGGTTCGAACCGCGCCAAGGGTCAAGGACCGTTCGCGCATCTCCTGCGATACTGGAACGAGCCGGAGTTGTGCGCCGGCCTGATCATCATCGAGGACGGTCCTCCGAGTGCTCAGTCCAACGTCCGATTCGCTGAGCCCGAGACCCAGGCGTTCGTTGCTCGCGTTCAGGGCGACCTGCTTGAGGCGATCGCTATTCTCCCTCCTCCTCCCCTCTCCCTCCTCCGCTCCGAGAGCAGCGACTACCCCGGGGCGCCATGGGCCTAAGCCGCTCAGGAATTCGATGGTGCTGCGGTACCTGACTGCGTTTTTGACGGGAGCCCTGCTGGTCGTCAGCGTGCCGTCGGCTCTTTCGGCGACGAGCGCTCACAATGCGAGGCGGAGCGAAGCTGCCGAGATCGGTGCCCGCCCGAACGTCGCCGCTACCTCGTTCGTCTACCCGCTGAAGGTCTCGAAGAACCGTCGCTACCTGGTCGATCAGCGCGGTCGCCCGTTCATGATCATCGGCGATTCGCCGCAATCGATGATCGGGAACCTGAGCATCGGGGATGCCGCTGCGTTCATCGCCGATCGCCAAAAAGCAGGGTTCAACGCGCTGCTTGTCGACCTGCTCTGCGTGAAGTACACGGGCTGCAACAGCGACGGCACGACCTACGACGGCATCGAGCCGTTCGAGACGCCCGGGGATCTCTCGACACCGAATCCCGCCTACTTTGCACGGGCGAGCGCGATGATCAAGCTCGCGGCCAACGCCGGAATCGTAGTCTTTCTCGATCCGATCGAAACCGGCGGCTGGCTCGGTGTGCTGCAACAGAACGGTGCACAGAAAGACTTCGCCTTCGGGCAGTTTCTCGGGAGAACGTTCGGGCGATTCCCGAATATCGTCTGGTCGAACGGCAACGACTTCCAGACCTGGGGCAATCCAGCCGACGACGCCGTCGTGCTAGCGGTCGCAAGAGGGATCCAGTCGGTCGACCCCGCGAACATCCAGACGATCGAGCTCAACTACCTCACGAGCGCGTCACTCGACGATCCCCGGTGGTCGCCAATCGTCAAGATCGACGCCGCCTACACGTATTCTCCGACCTACGCCGAGGTTCTCAAGGAGTACGATCGAGCGAACTTCGTTCCGGTCTTCCTCATCGAAGCCGGTTATGAGTTCGAGCAGGACACCCCGCAGATTTCGTACGGAGATCCTGAGACGTTGCGCCGGCAGGAGTACTGGAGCATCCTTGCGGGAGCCACAGGACAGTTCTACGGCAACCATTACACCTGGTCATTCGACGACGGCTGGCAGGCGCATCTCGACACTCCGGGAAGCAAGCAGATCGGATACCTCGCGAAGCTTTTCGCCGATCGAGAGTGGTTCCAGCTCGTTCCGGATCAGGCGCACCGGATCGTCACTGCCGGATACGGGACGTTCTCGTCCTCCGGTGATGTCGACTCAAACAACTACGTCACCACCGCCTCGACTCCGGATGGAACGCTGGCAATCTCCTACCTGCCAGACGGAGGCACGATCACCGTGAACATGCGCCGGCTCGCCGGGCCGGCCGAAGCTCAGTGGTACGACCCCACCAACGGGAGGTACACCGCCGTCTCCGCTACGCCGCTGCCGAACTCGGGCACAAGAAGGTTCACGGCACCCGCGACGAACGCCGGTGGCGACCCCGACTGGGTTCTCGTGCTCACCGCGCAACGGACGTCGGCGTAAGAGTCTCGCAGAAACCCGGTCCCCGGACGCGGTCGCTGAGCGACCCCGCCTGCGCGTTCGGCGGGCCGGAACCTCGATCGCGATCCGGATGCAAGGCCAGAAACGCCGTCGGTCCGGCTCGCCCCCTCGGGACGCCCCTTCTCAGCAACGATTAACTTGCGAAGGCAGCCAGGTCGTCCGAAGATGAGCGAGGAACGGGGAGAGGTGGCGGGTGCGGCACATGGCGAGACGTATCGACCTGCCGACTGCGGGAGATCACGGAGGGACGGCCAGGAGGCGGGCTCTCGCCGTTCGCCGCCGGGGCAGGCAAGAGGAGTTCCGGATCGGAGATCAGACAGACTCGGTGCGAACGCATTGGCGTCAACCGCGAGAAGTGGTCGTCGAAGATGTGTGCGCCATTCCAATGTCAGCCGGAAGCGCCGAGTGATCTCTGCGTGGACGACGGTCGAGGCTCTCGGAGCGCGAGATCGTAGGTCGAAGATCGCACGTCGGCCAATCTCGTGGGGGAACGCGTGAGGATTTGCTTCTACGGCCACTTCGGAACGTTGAACTCCGGGAACGAAAGCACGCTTCTCGCCGTCCTTTACCGTCTTCGCCAGTTCATTCCGGAAGCCGAGTTCTGCTGCATCTGCAGCTACCCCGAAGCCCTCGCCCGAACAGTCGGAATCGAAGCTGTCCCGATTACCGGCAGAACCTCACGGATCTGGGACCGCAGGTCTCGACTGACCAAACGTCTTCTGATCTTCGCGTTCGGAATGTCCGCAGAACTGCAGGATTACGTGCGCGCCTTCAGGACACTCAACGGAGCCGATATGTTGATCGTTCCGGGCACGGGGTTGCTGACGGACGCGTACGGCCTCGCCAACTGGGGCCCCTACAACCTGTTGAAATGGTCATTACTCGCGAAGGTACGCGGCTGCAGAATCCTGTTCCTGAGCGTCGGAGCAGGTCCCATCGACACCGTACTCGGGCGCGCCCTCGTAAAATCCGCCCTGTCACTCGCCGAGTACCGATCGTACCGAGATGAGGCAAGCGCCGGCGACTTTGAGGAAGATCGGCTTCCGGGCGACCGGTGACCGCGTCTATCCGGACCTGGCCTTCAGCTTGCCGGCGGCTCTGGCGATGCCGCGGGAGCATGCCGCGCAGCGCAGGCGTGTCGTCGGCCTCGGGTTGATGTTGTACGCAGGCAAGTACAGCGTCGCCAACCCGAGCGACGAAACCTACAGGGCGTATCTGGAGTCTCTCGGCGTCTTCGTACGATGGTTATTCGACCACGACTACGACGTCAGGCTCCTGCTCGGTGACGCTGACACCGAAGTGATCGAGGAGTTCAAGTCGCTGTTACGGGAGCGGCTGGGGGACTATGACGAGGGACGAGTTCTGTATCAGCCAATCGACTCTGTTGAACAGATACTTTCCCAACTTGCCGCAACCGACGTCGTCGTGGCGACTCGGTTTCACAACGTGCTTCTCGCGCTGTTGCTAAACAAACCCGTCATCGCGATTTCGTTCCATCACAAGTGTTCCTCGTTGATGAACGAAATGGGACTGTCCGAGTATTGTCACGACATCAACCAGATGGACCCGGACGAGCTCATCAAGCAATTTCTGGATTTGGAGAAGAACGGCGATGATGTGAAACGCGCAATCTCGCAGCGAGTCGAAGAATCCCGCAAGTCTCTGGACGAGCAGTACGACCTTCTCTTCAAGGCGTCATGAGTGCCGCGACAACCACCGCGGCCGCTGCCGGCCGCGGCTCGACGCGCTCCACAACTCGCCCGACACAACGCACCACGCAACGGCCACCTCCCCAGCTCGACGACGAATGCCAGTTGCTTTCGCCGCCGAGGCCGAGGGACGTTCAGTTCCAACTCGGAGCTCTTTAAGTGCCGCCAGACAGCAAGTGTTCTTGGAATCACGCGGCGCGGCTAGCCACTCGGTTGGTTCTCGGAGATCGATCGAAGAACACCAGCGATGTCCACGGCGTGGTCACCAAGAGATATCCGGACGGCCCCGGAGGAGAGCCGGCGGACCGAAGCCGGCACGGCACGCGGCGCAGAATAGGTCATCATCACGGATGTCGAAAATGACCGTTCGGCGATCTCAATGGAAACCTCTCGGTGCCTGCACGACGACCGCATGCGCCGCCGAATACGACCACGAATCCTCAGCAAGGATCACAAGCCGTCGAATCCCCATGGCGGTCATTTTTCACCACCGGGAGGACTGCCCCGGTGAGCGCCATACCCCTTCGGAGTAAGCACGATCGCCCAAGCAGCCGCCCTGTCGTTTTGTTTGGTAAAGGGTTGGAAGATGGGCCGCTTAGTTTTGGTGAAGGGTTGGAAGATCGGCCGGGCCGCCTTGACTTCGTTAGAGCGCCCGTGACAGAGTCGGGTGGTTCGCAAATTGCGGGCTCAACAAAAGAGGGGAGGCTCAATGATCAGTTCCGTGTTCCGGACGCACCGGACGGCTGTTCTAGCCGTGGCGCTCGTCATCGCCAGCGCTGTCGGCGCGGTCGGGGCTGTGGCCGCTATGGCCGCTTCCACCGATCGGACGGCGCTGGCTGATGGACGCACGATCGATGGAACTTTCTGTGCAGGCCTCTGTATTAGCGTCACAACGTCCGACGGACAAATGGCCCAGAGTCCGGAGGGTCTGAGTCTCAGGCCGGGGACTTACTGGCTCACCGTTACCGACACTTCGAGCCGCCACGATTTCGTACTCAGGAGCTGCCCGGGGTCTACGTCGCCTTGCGACCAGAGCTCGAACGGAGACGAGTTGCCGCTCACGACCATCAGCGAGGGCTCGACGGTCGCCCCCGTGGTCGAGACGCTGAAGATCAACCTGCAGCACGGCACCTACAGGCTCTTTTGCAACGCACCCATGGGAAGCATGCCCGCCATGGATCACGAAGCTATGGGGATGCATGTCGACTTCTCAGTTGGAGGAGTGGGGCAGGTTGGTTAGGCGCTCTCCCTGATCCTGGCTCCGAAGCCGCGGCGGTCGAGCGTCAACCCATTTGGTTCGCTCGACCGCCGCGACGCTCTTGCCGCGAAGAAGAGCCCGGTCAGCGGACGTCGCACGCGGGTCAGGTGACGGCCTGTAACGACGGCGGGCTGAGCGAGCGCTGGATCCCGAAGTACCCACGCGGAGGAGTTGGCGCACCGTCCCTTGAGCGACTGCGGCTGAAAGCGCCCGCGCCAGAGTCGCGTCCCCCACTCGCCGATAGTCACACGCCGCCCAGGCGTCACAACGCTGGCGCAAGCGATGGTCGTCCCTCCTCGATTGACAATCGCGCTTGCCGTCCAGAGAATCGCGGATTACGCATTCGACCGGAGGGAGTGACGTGTCTGGAGACCTGGAACGAGCGGCGAACGCCGCCATCGACGCGCTCGACTCGTTGGACCTGGAGCGGATGATGCGGTCGGTTGCGCAAGACGTTCAAAGCATCGACGAGGTCTCGCGCCGGTGGCTACGAGGCAACGACGAGCTTCGTGGTTACCTCGCTGGCCTGGTGGCAGCCGTTAGTGCCGTCCGCACCGAGATCGAGGGAGCCGAGGAGCGGGTTTGGGGAGACACCGGCCTTCTGACTTGCTGGATGAAACAGACCTACACGAAGGACGGCAACGATGAGCAGGTCTCAGCCCCGACGACGCTCGTCTTCCGCCGCGAGAGCGGGGAGTGGAAGTTGGCGCTATGGCATTCAATCCCGCTTCCTGAACAGAGTTAGCTCTTTCGGCCTCACGGCCAGGGATGTAGTGGAGAGGGCCTCCTGGGCCGCGATAGGTTCGCGGCCCATCTTCCGTGACGAAGGGAGGCCCGATCGACATGTTGTATGCAGGGATCGATATCCACAAGAGCGTGTTCCAGGCAGTTGTGCTCGAGCCCGATACGGGCGAGCTCGATGAGTGCCGGTTTGAGCCGTCGCGTGAGCGGCTTGGCGAGTGGGCGGATCAGTGGCAGGGGAAGCTGGCCGCGGTCGCGATCGAGTCGACGACTGGGTGGCGCTGGGTCGCGCGCGAGTTGCAGCAGCGTGGCTTCGAGGTTCGTCTGGTTGATCCGGGCCGGGCGAGTGCGTTGCGTGGCCGCCGGCGTAGCCCGAAGACCGACAAGCTCGACGCGCGCTGGCTCGCCTTGGTGCTTGCGCGCGAGTTGTTGTCGGAGTGCGAGGCGTGGATGCCGCCGGCCGGGATCCAGCTGCTTCGCGACCAGACGCGGCTGCGCAAGTCGCTGGTGAACAGCCGCACCGGTTGGGCGCAGCGGCTCCACGCGCTGCTGACGCATGAGGGGTGGCCCTGCAGCCGCGGCCGTCTCCTCACCCGTGAGGGTCGTCGTTGGGTGACGGCGCTTGAGCTCGACCCGGCCGTCCGCGCCCAGGTCGACGTGATGCTCACGATCATCGGGGCCCTCGACGAGCAGGTCGGCCGGGTCGAAGGAGACCTGCGGCGCTTCGCGCGAGCCGATGCCCGCTGCCAGGCGCTGCAGACGATCTTCGGCGTCGGCCCGATCTACGCCTGCCACCTGCTCGCCGAGATCGGCGACGCGTCCCGGTTCAAGCGCTCGCGACAGGTCATCCGCGCCAGTGGTCTCGACCCGGCCGTGATCGAATCGGCCGACAACAAGCGCCGCGGCCGTCTTGCCAAGCAGGGATCGCCGCATCTCCGCTGGGCACTCGTCGAAGCAGCCGGCCACAGCAGCCGGGCCAGCAGCCCCGACCATGACCTCTCCATGAGCACCGCCGAGCGCTGCGGCCGCGGCCGCGCCAGACTCACCGTCGCGCGGAAGATCGCCCGCCGCGCCTACCACCTGGTTGCAGCGGTCGAAGCTGCCAACCTCGAAGCACCGACCACCTGAAATCGCAAAATCGCGTGCGAAAGATTAGGCCCACACGATCGGAGACAAGCTTGCGCCGCGCTCCCAATGCACCTGGTCAGACGACCGTCATGCCCCGTCAGGGAATGAGCCGCCGCGAGAGCCCCAACCAGACATCCAGCGCCGTCCCAACGAGCGCCAATATAGGTAAGGGCCGCCAAAACCGCACGACACCAAACCAACCGGAGCCGCGGATGCACCCACCGCCGAGTTGGCGCAGTCCAGGGCGCTTCTCCCCGAGAGATCCACGTTACGGTTCAAGGTGTGAGCGATCCGCCCGCGGAGTCGACGCAGCCAGCCCGGCTTCGCGACGAACTTCTCTCGTCCATAGACGACGTCATCGGCCTCCTGCGGCACCCCAGCGCGCAGACCGAACTCGGTGGAAGTTGGCCCGCGGAAGAAGCCGAGCGTTACGCATCTGGGTTAGAGGCCTTCCGCGAGCGCATCGAGTCCGGAGCTCCGACGGCCCAGGATCGCACCATGAGCTGGGCGCGAGCGTTCGACTGGGAGGGGCAGGCTACGGTCGCGCGTGGCGCGCCGTTGTGGAGGTCGACCTGCTCCGGAGCAGATGCTTCAGCGGCGAGTAGTTCGCGTCGCTCGAAGTGTCTGGAACGCACGCTGGCGCAGGCCACGACCGTCACGCCCGCCTATCCGTCAACAGCGTCCGTGACGGCTGCCCCGTTCGTAAGCGCCTCCACACCCTCGACGTACGCTGCTGCCGATCGGCACGCCGTTGCCGATCAGTCGCACGAGGACTAACCGGATCGCGCAGGCGCCGTCCCACGTGGGACAATGGTGGCGGCGATGGGTGCAGCAAGAAAGACGCTTTTGCGTCTGGCCGCGCTGGGGTTGGTCGCGTTCGCCGTGCTCTTCGCGGCCGCGGCGGGATCGGCGACGACGACCGATGCGAGCATCCTCAACCAGACGGTCTTCACGGACCCGACGGGCGACGCGGTCGGCGGCGGGCTCGATCTCTCCGGCCTCACCGTCACGAGCTACAACGACGGAACCATCTCGTTCCAGGTCTCGTTCGCGAACCGCACCTACCTGACGCCGAACGACACCGTCCAGATCTTCGTCGACCTGAACGACGACGGGACGGCCGACCTCAACTTTTCGATCTGGCCGAGCTTCCAGCCCAGCTACCTCTCGCGCTGGACCGGAACGGCGTGGACGAACGTCCGCCAGCTCCCCGAGCTCGCGCAGAGCCCGGGTGGGTTCACCGTGCGGGAATCGCTGTCCGAGCTGCAAGGCGACGGAGCGGTCCCGGTGGCCGGCACGATCCAGATCGCCGTCGGGGCCTGGACCGGCGACATCAACACCGCCCTTCCCGCCAGTGCCGCGAGCGACTGGATCCCGAGCGCGACGAGCTGGGCCGACTTCTCGATCAACAAGCCGGCCGTGACTCCGACCACGACCACCGCCACGACTCCCGCGACGACGACCACGACGCCCAGGAGCACCACCGGCTCGACGCGATCCGGCTCGTCCACGACCGGCAAGCTCGAGTCCCCGGCCGTCAAGATCATGCCGCTCGCGCCGCTCTCGGCGACGCTCGGTAAAGACGTCACCCTGAAGATCGTCCTGGAGAGCGCCACCGGCCCGATCCGGCTCTTCAAGGTCTGCACGACGCTGCCGCCCACGCCCGGGGTCGTCAACCTGACGCAATGCCGGTCTGACGACTGGGCCGGAGGCAGCGGCAACGCGACCTTCAAGGTCACCTACAAGATGGGCCGGGTCGGAACGACGCACATTTCGGTCGCGGCGTCGGCCGGCACAGCGAAGGCGACGGCCACCGCCGTCGTCCACGTCACGAAGGCCTGAGACCAGACCGCGTTCGTCCGGGTCTCGACCCTCGCGGGAGCGATCTCGAGAAGGTCAGGAACGTTCGCGAGGAAGCGACTCTCCGCCACGAGCCCCTGCCCGCGGCGAGGGCAAGCGACATCGTCAGCCCGGGCCGATGCGCCTTCTCGTTATTAACCCTTCAGCGCCCGAGCGATCGTCACGCCTTCGTTGGAGATCGCCAGGTTGCCGTTCCACCCTTAGCCACCTCCATCCCTGCCTCAGCGTGGTTGCCCTCGGCGTGTCTTGCCGCACGCTGGCGCAGGCCAGAGCGGTCACCCTCGACGGCGTTGTTCTGCCGAGCTTGTCCGCAAGAGCCATCTTGCAGTTCGCTCCGTTCGGCGGAACACTCGATGACACGGCCCCGGGGTGGCTCAACTGGTAGAGCACCCGCCTGTCCAGCGGAGGGATGCCGGTTCGAATCCGGCCCTCAGGGCCCAGGACATTCGAAGGCCCGCCGCGAGGCGGGCCTTCGGGTAGCTCAGAGCCTTCCGCCGGTCCAGTGTTGCTCATGGTACCGCGCGGCGTCGGAGTGTTTCCCGCACGCTGACCCAGGCGAAGGCTGATACGCCGGGCGGCTGGGTCGCAAAGCCGCGTGCCCCCATATCGGTACGGAGTCGCACGGTGCGTCATTAAGGAGTTTCTTAGCGACGTCTGGGAGCGTTAGCTGGCGATGACGCGGACACAGAAGCTCGTGGGTGGTGCGGTAGCGTTGCTGGTGGTCGGCGGCGCGGGCGGCGCGATCGCCGCGACGCAGCTCGACTCGCCGAGCGCCCGGAGCGCGGCGATCGTGACCGACGCGGCCAATCAGCTCGGCGTCACGCCGACGGCGCTCTCGAACGCGCTCATGAAGGCCGAGGAGGACCAGATCGACTCTGAGGTGAGTTCGGGCGAGCTGACGCAGGCCCAGGGCGATCAGCTGAAGTCGGCGATCGAGTCCGGGGCGCTCCCGCTCGTCGGCACGCCCGGCCTCGGCGGCGGGATGGGGATGCACGTCGTCCGGGTCGGCCCGTTCGCCGACCTGAGCGTGGCATCGTCCTACCTCGGCATCTCGACCGACCAAATCCAGACGGATCTCCAGAACGGCCAGACGCTCGCCCAGATCGCGACCGCCCAGGGCAAGACAGCAGACGGGCTGGTCTCGGCGCTCGTCGCTGGGGCGAAGTCGAAGCTCGATACAGCCGTCGGCGACGGCAAGCTCACCTCCGACCAAGAGGCGAACATCCTCTCGGCGCTCCAGACCCAGATCACGAACGAGGTCAACGGGATGAACGCGGGGTTCGGCCGCGACCGGGGCGGCTTCGGCGGCGGCTTCGCGAGGCCGGGCTTCGGGGTCGGGCTCGGCGGCAACCTCCCCGCAGCCACGACCTACCTCGGCCTCTCCACCGACCAGATCCAGACGGATCTCCAAAACGGCCAGACACTCGCCCAAATCGCGACCGCCCAAGGGAAAACGGCAGACGGGCTGGTCTCGGCACTCGTAGCCGCGGAGAAGACGAACCTTGACCAGGCCGTCAGCGACGGCAAGCTGACCGCCGACCAGGAGACGAACATCCTCTCCATGGCCCAGAAGCTGCTGACGAACTTCGTCAACGGCACCCGCCCGAACTTCGCGGGTCCCGGCTTCGGCTTCGGCCGCTTCCACGGCATCGGGCCCGGCCCCTCCGGCGGACCATCGCCGTCGAGCGGCACAGGAACCATCTCCTAGCGACTCCCTCTCGCGCGGGACTGGCGCCGGTGTCTGCACGCACCTACGCCCATCTCTCCGCCGATGCCCGAACGCGCCACGCCTGCCGCCGCGGTCGGGCGTCATTCCGGAACTCTCGGGCAGCCCAGGGCGCTCTTCCCCGAAGGATCCAGGTTACGGTTGAAGAGTGAGAAATCCGCCCGCGGAGTCGACGCAGCCAGCCCGGCTTCGCGACGAACTTCTCTCATCCATAGACGACGTCATCGGGCTCCTGCGGCACCCCGGCGCGTACACCGAACTCGGTGGAACTTGGCCCGCGGAAGAAGCCGAGCGTTACCCATCTGGGTTAGAGGCTTCCGCGAGCGCGTCGAGTCCGGAACCCCGACGGCCCAGGATCGCACCATGAGCTGGGCGCGAGCGTTCGACTGGGATGGGCACGGCTACGGTTGCGCGTCGTACGCTGCCGCGAAGGTTGACAGTCTTCGAAGGAGTACATCGAAGCGCTCTGACCGTGTGCGGCTCCGAGCCTTTGACCCGGTTCTGGCGGTGCATGACCTTGATCAGTCCGCTGCTTGGTTCTGTCGCGTGCTCGGGTGTGAGAGGAGTGACCCGGATCCGGGCAACTGGGCCTTCTGCGCCGCCGGAGCTGTGACGTTCATGCTCGGCCGTTGCCCGGAGGCGCTGCCCGCGTCGTCGCTCGGCGACCACACCTATGTCGCGTACTTGAGAGTCGATGACGTGGACGACTTCTATGCACGAGCACTCGCGGAGGACGCAGAAGTGCTCAAGCCGCCAACCGACGAGCCATGGGGCCAGCGCGAAATGGGGCTGCGGAGCCCAGACGGCTATCGGTTCATGCTTGGACAATCCCTCCGACCACAGGCGTAGGCTCCGAACCAAGCCTAGGCCGCAGCCCCGTCAGCCGTCAGTGAGACACGCTGGCGCGGGGCAGCGCTCTGGTCTCAGATGACGGTATCTTTCTACACCCAGCAAGAGCCATCTTGCTCGAGGCGGCGCTTCGCGCGAGACTCGAGAGACGACCCCGGAGTACCTCAATTGGTAGAGCGCTCAACTGTCCATTGAGGAGGTGCTGGTTCGAATCCAGCCTCCGGGGCCCAGGACGCCGAAGGCCCGCCGTGAGGCGGGCCTTCGAGTAGCTCAGAGCTTGCTCAACTGTCCGCGTCGAATGGTACCGCTCCCCGGCTGTCCTCGCATCAGGCGTACGTAGCGCACGCTGGTCAAGGCCGCAGCTACGACGCCCGAAGTGGCAACTCGCGAACCTCACGAGTCCGCGAGCGCGCAACGGTGACCTCTAGAATCCCCGACATCGACGAGCCCGCGGAACTTCAGCGCAACGGATATTGGAGAATGGCCGTCTGGGCCCTTCGCGTGGGGTACCTGGCGTTGGTGGTCGTCGCCGCAGGGCTCATCCTGACGTTGTCGGGATCAACGCCATGGGTCCTGGCTTGCGGGGTGATCTTCTGGCTCGGGGCGGCGGCCGTGATGGTGACCGGTTTCTTGCGGGCTCGACAGGAGCTACCCGAGCCGCGACCCGGGTTCTGGTCGATTCGATCCATGCTCCTTCACGACACCATCCACGCTCGGCCGTCGGCCCAGCGGTCATGAGCTCCGCACTGGCTGTCGTGGACGACAACCGATAGCCGCCCAGGGTGTCTCCTGTGACGCTGGCGCAGCTCAACGCCCTAACGCACGAGTGGCTCTGTCGCTTCCGGACTTGTCGCCAAGAGCGTCTTGTCTAGCGCAACATTTCGCGGGACACTCGACCCACGGCCCGGAGTACCTCAACTGGTAGAGGGAACCGACTGTCCATCGGGGATGTGCCGGTTCGAATCCGGCCTCCGGGGGCCCAGGACACACCAAGGCCCGCCTCGCGGCGGGCCTTCAACTACCTCAACAAGTCACCGACTGTCCACGCCGAGCATACCGCGACCTCTGGCGTCATAGCCGCTCGTTGGCGCAAGGCAACGGGTTTACGCCTGACGGCATGTTCTCGAAGGGCGTGTCGGCAAGAGCGTCTTGTGCCTCGAAGCGACCCGCGGGACACTCCATGCATGACCCCCGAGTAGCTCAACTGGCAGAGCAACGAACTGTCCATTTCGGAGGATGCGGGTTCGAATCCCGCCTCGGGGGTCCAGGACGCCGAAGGCCCGCCGAGAGGCGGGCCTTCGTGTAGCTCAATTCGCAACGAACTGTCCGCCGAAGATGTTAGCTCCCGATGGTCTGCGCCGAACCGGTTCAGAGTGTATTCGCGGACACTGACCCAGCCAGCCGCTATTCCGCCTGGGGTATCGCGCCAATCGAGAACTAGTCGGTTTAATTCCCGCACCAGCCCTCTTGGCTTGCGACCACGACGCCTCGCGGCGGAAACTCCGGCGCGGAGACGGTCGCGTAGACGTTTCAACCAGCCTTGGCGGCTGGGTTCACAGCGTCGAACGTCGATGAGTCTTGCCCTTGTCTCCGGTCTGCATCCACGACCGATCAACGCGTTCGAGGAGGGCATCATGACCGCTATCTACACCTTCGACGTCTTTTCCAGCCTGGATGGCTTCGGCTCCGTCAGCGGCGGCGACTGGGGCGGCTACTGGGGCAAGCAGGGCCCTGAGCTGCTCGACCGCCGCCTCGCCTTGTACAGCGATGAGCAGCGCATGGTCTTCGGGGCCAACACCTATCGGCTGTTCGCACAGATGCTGGCCACGAGTACCGAGGACTCCGAGGTGAGGGACCCGTGGGTCACCCGGATGGTGACCCTGCCGGCGATCATCGTGTCGACCACGCTGGAAGGACCCCTTGACTGGGTGGACGCGACCGTGGAGAGCGGTGACGCGGTCGATGTCGTCGCCCGGCTCAAGGACGAGTCCGACGTGCCGTTGCGCTCGCACGGGAGCCTGTCGATGAATCGGGCGCTGATGGCCGCCGGCCTGGTCGACCGCGTCCAGGTGACCCTCTTCCCTGTGATCACCGGCCAGAACGGATCGATGCGATCTTCCAGGGTGCGGCCGACTTCGACCTCGATCTGATCGAGAGTCGAACGCTCGACGGCAACATCCAAGAGCTCACTTACAGGCCCACCTTGCATGTTTGAGTCCGTCCACGTACCGCGAAATCCTCTCCCAACCGTCACGGTCATTCCGCACCACTGGGAAAGACGAGACCCCTTCAGCCTGAGTGTGCTCCCTATGCTCGCGGGATGGCCGGAGACCGGGTCTGCATTCATCTCGCGGAGTTGCGCGAGGCGCTTTCCCGCTCGACGCTGCGTCTCACACGTTCGGGCCCACCGTCGATTTCGCGGACTATTGGCTCTTGAACTCGCAGACGCGTTCAATCTCGAACACGAACCTCAGGTCAACCCGGTCAGTTGAGCGACGACGTGGAGAGGATCCGCGAGTTCCTCAGTCGGACTGACGGCGAGGCCTGCCGATGGCATGACCTCCAGCACGTCATCGGCGTTCTGCTGCGGCTTGCCAGGCTTGATCTTCCGCCGGAGGGGGGTCATTTAGAAACACTCGCGCAATCGACCAACATCACGTC
Source organism: uncultured Actinomycetota bacterium (assembly GCA_963765345.1). Classification (GTDB taxonomy): domain Bacteria; phylum Actinomycetota; class Thermoleophilia; order Gaiellales; family Gaiellaceae; genus PALSA-600. Next base: position 59,257 of record CAVXWI010000002.1, on the reverse strand, counting down.
AGCAGGCACCTGGGACGAGCTTGCCTTCCTCGTTTGGGCCGTAGCCGACGAGTGCGTCGCTTCGCCCTTCTGGGTGGCCGAATGGATAGGCCCCGTAGTGTCGAAACGGCTGGGGTCCGACGAGGATCGACGCTTCGGGACCGAGGGCGTCAAACCACTCGGTTACTTCCTCAGCCGTCCCAGCGTGTTGAACGTCTCGCAGCTCGTCGTCGTCAGGGTCGCGCCTCGCAAGCAAAACGCGGAAGATCGCTCGCCGTTCCTATCACCTCTTCGTCGAAGTCGAGGCCGCGACCCTCGACCCTGCCACAACCGCTGTCCGACTCTCACGGTGCGAACGATTCGGCCCACACGGGCGGAGACAGGCTTGCGAAGTGCTCCCAAGACACTTGGTCAGACGACCGTCATGCCCGTCGGGGATTGAGCCTCCGCGAGAGCCCGTACCAGGCATCCAGCGCCGTCACCACGAGCGCCAACATAGGTACGGGCCGCCACAATCGCACCCACTCACGACCCACCGACGTCACCGAGCGCGCACCGCCGCCCTGACTCGACGGCCCCCTCCACATACTGTAAGTGTCTTCCGGAACGCTCGCGCAGGCCAAGCTGGCCGTCCCCGAGTGGTCTGAACCCGACTTGTCGGTAAGAGCGTCTTGCAGCGCATCACATTCCGCGGGACACTCGGTAGCACGACCCCGAGGTAGCTCAACTGGCAGAGCGGCCAACTGTCCATTGGAGAGATGCTGGTTCGAATCCAGCCTCCGGGGTCCAGGACGCCGAAGGCCCGCCGCAAGGCGGGCCTTCGGGTAACTCAACGGGCCAACTGTCCGACCGCATCTTACCTCGGCGGCACGCCCTGGCTCGCCCCCGCGACCGTCACCTCGGGTGGCGTTCGCTAACGCTCGCGCAAGGCAGCGGCCTGTGCTCCGGATCAGTCTCGTACACTCGCTCGTATTGCGCCAGCCCGCCTCGGCCGCATGAGTGTCGGTCTTGGCCGCGGCGACCGGTAGAGGGCTCACTGCCATGAGAGCCATGCTGGTTCGAATCCGGCCCCCGGGGCCCCAGGACATTCGAAGCCTCGCTGGGTGGCGGACTTCGGGGACCTCAGACTCGTGTCCGTGTGCCCTTCACTCAGGTGTTCGTGAATGCTCGCGCAGCCCACGGAGCTGTCGCCATGAGCCTCAGGGGATCGCACTCAAGCCCGACAACGATCTCTCAACTGGGGACGGACCGATCGAGGCCCTGTCGCTTCGTCCTCGCGCCAGCTCGACAACCTGTTCCCACGTCATCGCCCGACCTTCGTTGGACGCGGCATCCGCTCGCGACTCGCCGAGCGACGCGCGCGCCCTGCCGAGTTCGTAGGCGCGCCATGCGTCGAAGAACTCGAAGGTCTGAGAAAAGCCGACCTCCTTCGCCTTGGCGTCGAACGCTCCCTCGAGCCGTAGCGCGTCCTCGTACCGACCGAGGCCGGAGGCGGTCATGGCGAGGCCGAGGACCTCGATGGCCTGCTGGACCACGTCGCCACTTATCAGCGCGCTCTCAAGCGCGGACAGCCGGTGCCGCTCTGCGCTGCAGTAGTCCTTTCGATACATGGCGCAGTCGGAGAGGTAGTGGTCTGCCGAGCCCATCACGTCGATATCCTCCGTGCCGTCGGTGAGGCCCTGAAGCTCGAGCGCGAGCGGCTCGGCGCGACCGACGTCGCCTGCTGCCACGTGTGCCAGGCAGAGCCCCGAGATGGCGCGGTTCACGAGCCCCTGATGGCCGAGACGGCGAGCATGTTCAAGGTTCTCCTCGAACAGCTGCAGAGCCCGGGCTTCCTCGCCTCCCAGATACACAGCCCAGGCCACCTCGTTCTCGGCTTCCACCGATTGCGTCTCGTCGCCGAGCGAGCGCGCGAGGGCGTACGCCTGCTCGATCCGCGCCAAGCCGGCGGCGGGCAATCCACGCGCATAGTCGTTTATGCCGGCTGCGATGAGCGCACGCGCCAGAGGCGGTCCGGCGCCTTCCTGGACAGCTAGAGCCTGCTCGAGCCTGCGCGAGCCCTCGGCCAGGTGCGATCTCTTGTTCCAGAACCAGCCGAGCGCGCCGGCCAGCCGGAGGTACCGAAGAGGGTCGAGTCCTTCCAAGTGGTCGAGCGCGGCTCGCAGGTTGTCCTGCTCGGCTTCGAGCAGCCGGGCCCACGTCAGGCCGCGGCCAAACCGCTCCAGATAGCCCTGCTCGCTGATCGCGGAGAAGTAATCGGCATGCCGCTCGCGCATCAGCTCGGCCTCGCCGCCTGCCTCCAGAAGCTCGGCGGCGTACTCGCGAATTGTCTCGAGCATCCAGACGCGATCGCCGCTGTGCCGGACGAGGCTCTTGTCGAGCAGCGCCGTGAGGACATCGAGGTCGGCGTCGCAGACCGCCTCGACCGCGTCCAGTGTCGCGCCGCCCGGGAAGATGGCAAGGCGTGGGAAGAGTTCGCGCTCGGCGGGGTCGAGCAGGTCATGCGACCAGGCGATTGTGGCGCGCAGCGTCTGCTGGCGTGGATCGGCGTCGCGGCCGCCGTGCAGCCGGTCGAGGCGCCCGCCTAGACGCGCCAGCATCTCCGCCGGTGCGAGCAGGCCCACCCGTGACGCCGCGAGCTCGACCGCCAACGGCAGGTTGTCCAGCCGCGCGCACAACTCGGCGACCACGGCATCGTCACCAGCATCGACCCCGAGGGCGGCAGTACGGGCGAAGAAGAGCTCGGCCGCCTCGGGCCCCGCCAGCGGCGCGAGCGGGTACACGTGCTCGCCCGAGAGCCGAAGCCGCTCTCTGCTCGTCACGATCACCGTCGCCCCGCTGGCGTCCCGCAGGGTTGCTACCGCCGTTGCAGCGGCCGGCAGGAGGTGCTCGAGGTTGTCGAGCAGGAGCAGTGTCCGCCCGGTCGAGAGCGCGTCGCTCAGAATCTCCTCCAGCCCGCGACCTGGCTGCTCGGACACGCCGAGCGCGAGCGCGACCGACGAGAGGACCAGCCCCGGGTCCCGTACCGAGGCGAGCGGCACCCACCAGATGCCGGCGGGGAAGGCGTCCGCAGCCCCGGCCACCGCCTGCAGCGCGAGGCGCGTCTTGCCGCTCCCACCCGGCCCCGTCAAGGTCACCAGACGCACCCCGCCAGCGAGGAGCGCACCGAGCTCCTCGAGCTCGCGCTCGCGGCCGACAAACGACGACGCCGGCACCGGCAGATTCGTCCGGTGAAGCGTCCGCAACGGCGGAAACCCGCCCGTCCCGAGCTGGTACAACCGCCGCGGCCCCGACAGATCCTTCAACCGGTGCTCACCGAGATCCAGCAACGCGAACGAGTCGTCCAGCAGGTCGCGCGTGCTCTGGCTCACTACCGCCTGCCCGCCATGCGCCGCCGCCATGATCCGCGCCCCCGTATGCACGTCAATCCCGACGTAGTTGCGCCCGTCGAGACCCGGCTCGCCCGTATGCACCCCCACCCGCACGGCGATCGGACCACCCTCGAGCGCCGCCATCGCCTCCCCGACCGCCCTCACCGCGCCGGCCGCCGCGGGGAACGCGTAGAAGAACGAGTCCCCCTGCGTATCGACCTCATAACCGCCACAGCGGCCAAACGCCTTCCGCACCAGCTCACGATGCGCGGAGAGCGCATCCAGATACCGGGCCTCACCCAACTCCGCCAGCAGACGCGTCGACCCCTCGATGTCCGTGAACACCAACGTCACCGTGCCCGACGGCTGCGCAACGCCTTCCATAGACGCGAACTATCCCGCCGTGGCCTCCAATCGGCAAGCGACCGAGATGAATAGCTGCTCAGGCGTCTGCGACGAACGCTGGGGCAGGTCTCGCTGTCACCCCTGTGTCATTGAAGTCCTCGTTCCCGCTGTGTCTCGGTGCCCTGTTGCTCGGGGTCTCAGTCACTGCAACAGCGCTCGCTTCGGGGGCGAGCACCGTCGCCATCAACGCGCCGACTTCGGTCACACCGCAGACCACGTTCCGGATCACCGTCACGGGAAGCGTCGCGGCACCCGCGAACGCAGTGTCGGTCTGGTGGAGTGACAAGCCGTGCGCGACAACCGTTTCCGCCGAAAGCAAACAGCGGGGCTCAGCGGGGCTCGGTACCACGTCTGAGTCGGGGCGCTTCAGCGTGAAGGTGGGCGTGGGAGCCAGCGTGTATGAGACCGAGGGCCTCCAACCCACAAGCCCTCAGTACCTGTGCGCGTATGTGGTCACGAGCGGCCAGTACGGACAGATGCCCGCGGCGCACGCGCAGCACGAGTACACCGCGCGTTGATCGCGTCGAGGCGGTCCGCAGCGCAGACCTCGCGAAGCGAGCGCCCGCTCTCCGATACCGCCTCGCGGCAGGCGAAGTCCCGACCAACCTCAGCTAGGCACTCGTGAACCCTCGCGCCGACGAGCGCGGCCGGGTTTGGGGACTGGCTGTCCGACGAGATCGAGGCGCCCAGCTACCTTGGGGTGAATGCGCAAGATTCGGATGGTGCCCGCGATGACCGCGGTCCTGTTCGCCGCCCTCGCCGGGAGTGCCTCAGCTCAGTCGAACGCGCTGACCGGCAAGGTCTGGCTGGGCACGGCGCTCCTCGGCAGAGCGCCCGTACCGGGAACCGACCTCACGTCTGAGTTCACCTCCGCCGGGAACGTGTCGGGGTCGGGTGGCTGCAATCGCTACAGCGGCACGTTCACGTCATCGGTTAGCGCGATCCAGATCTCGTCGATCGCATCGACGCAGATGGCATGCGCGCCAAAGATCATGGCGCAGGAGAGCATCTTCCTCAAGGCTCTCGCATCGGCCCGCAGCTACAGCGTCAGCGGCGGGAAGTTGACGCTCAAGGCCTCTGGCGGCCGAACTCTCGTGACGTTTGGGGTGCAGTCCCAGCTATTGGCCGGGACGTCTTGGAATGTCCTCGCCTACAACAACGGGAAGCAGGCAGTTGAGAGCGTGATCGCCGCGACGAAGCTCACCGCCGCGTTCGCCAAGGATGGCAACCTGTCTGGATTCGCCGGCTGCAACGACTACGCCGCAACGTACACGGGTGCCCCGCCGAAGATCTCGATCGCGAAGGTGTCCTCGACGAGGAAGGAATGCGCCACGCCGAACGGCGTGATGGCTCAGGAGAGCCAGTACCTCACGGCGCTGTCCACAGCGGTGACCTCCCGAATCGAGGGAAGCAGGCTGGAACTGCGGACCGCATCGGGTGCCATCGCTGCCGAGTTCCAGCGCAAGTAACCGCCGACTGGGCGCACAAGCCGCGGCGACAACCCGGATCGGATCAGCGGATCGATCTCCGGGCCTCGAGACGCTCATTGTGGATACAGCGCCGCCAGAACTCTAGACAAGCCCGTTCATAGCCTCGGCCGTCAGAGGCGAACACTCGCGCAGGCGAGATTCCTCGGCCTCTGCCGGGTCACGAACGCTCAGCCCCGGCCGCTACCTTCGGCGTGTCGCGGACCGACGACGCCCCATGCTCGCCTCGCGGTCCACCGGTACACGCCGGCAGCGATCCCGAACGGTGGCCCGACAACCCGTACTCGCTCACTCGCGACTGCGGGGCCCGGCAGACAGTCGACTCTGACATCGTCAGATCCGCTGGCCATGGCTTCCTCCCATCGTCGCGACTGACTGCATTCCTGGGTGACCAAGAGCCCTCGTTCGGCGCTGTCACCCATGAAGAAGGAGCTCCGGTCAAGGCGGCCGGCGGTTGCAACGGGCCGGGGTGCCGGTGAGGCTGTCACCCGCGCAGACCATACTCCGTGACATGACCGTCACGCGTGAAGGGCGTCGCGATCTTGTCTGGGGGGCACTTCTCGTCCTGATCTCCGCCGTCGTCATCGCGCCCGAGTTCGTCGCGGCCGGGAACGTCTTCGACGAGGGGATCCTCCTGACGTTCCCGTCACGAGTAAATCAGGGCAGCCTTCCATACCGGGATTTCGAGACCTTTTACGGGCCCGGCGGGCCGTACCTGCTCGCAGGCGCCTTCGACGTGTTCGGGGCTTCGCTCGGCACCGAGCGCGCCGTCGGTTTCTTCTTCCGTCTGCTTCTGATCGCGGCGATCTACTGGCTGCTTCTCCGCTGGGGCCGCCGAGCCGCCCTCGGCGGCGGATTGATCGCCCTGGTGATCGTGGCTCAATCGGCGAGCTTCGGCAACTACCCCGTGGCGCTCGCGTTTACCGTCCTGGCGCTCGCGTTGGCGTCCCGGACGGTGCGACGCGGCTGGGGCGGGTTCGCGGCCGCGGGGTTCCTGGCCGGGCTCGCAGGACTCTTCCGGGTCGAAGCGGGGTTCGAGACCCTCGTTGCACTCGTGCCGCTCGCCGTCGGAGCGTCCCGCCGACGGATCGTCGCCTTGCTTGCCGGTTTCGTCGTCGCTCTGAGCCCCTACCTTCCACTCGCACTCGCGGCGAGCCTCGACAAGGTGGAAAAGGTCGAGCACGACCTCAGCGCGACAGGAGCCGCTCGGCGGCTGCCGATCACGATCGGCGGCGCGTCCGGCTACCTGTTCATTCTCATGATCGCCGCGCTCGCGGTGATCGCAGCCGCTGTGGTTGTGAGCCTGCGCGCGCGCGCGCCGGATTCAAGGCTCCTGCTTTCGATCTGGATCCTGGCTGCGCTTCAGGTGCCCTTCGCTCTCTGGCTCTTCGATGCCGGGCACGTCTCCTACGCGGCGATCATGGCCTTCGCGGCTGTTCCCGCGGCCACGCTCGTGCTCGCCGAACGGTTACCGACAACGGTGGTCCCGAGAGCGATTGCCGGCCGCCTCGCGCTCGTGGCTCCCGCCGCGGCCGGCGTCATGCTTCTGTTCCTCGCCGGATCGTCATTCGTCCGCTACAACGTCAGAGTCGACGAGGCCCTCGCGCGAGGGCGGGAGCGCTCGTACCTGATCTCGTATCGGGGCCGTGATTTTCGGCTCTCCACCCCGCAGCTCGCGCATGAGCTCGCAAGTGCGATTGAAACGGTCGGCCGTCTCGAGCCCCGAGGCGGCTCGCTCTTCGTCGGACCGAGCGACCTCCGCCGCACCGACGGCAACGACCCGTTCGTGTACTACATGCTGCCGTGGCTTCGACCCGCGTCCTTCTACATCGAGATGGACCCGCCCGTATCGCAGCCCGGCTCCGGGCTCGCCTCCGCGGTGGCCCACGCGAACGTCCTGATCCTTGCCTCGCAATACAACACCCCGCCCCCGGGGCAGCAGAACGGCGCGCTACGGCTCGAACGTCCCAAACGAGATCGTCAAGCGCGAGTTCTGCCGCCGGGCCACCTTCGGCACCTACGAGGTGCTCACGCGGTGTCGGTGATCTCCGGGCTTCCGCTTTGAGTTCGCGCCCCGCGCGCCGACCTCCTCGCCGCGAACGGTAACGAGCGCACGGCATGCCGATCGATCGCGCCGCGCTGAACTCCGCGACGTAGGAACCTCTTCAGCTTCAGCAAGCGGTGATCCGAAGAAACGTGATTCACGAGATGGTCCCTACGCGCCCTGGCCGGACAGGAGCACGTGGCGGAGGCAACCAAATGAACCCGACCAATGCAGCCGGCCAGACGGCCCGCGTTTGGGTTCTCCTGTCGAGCAGGAGCACGACCCCGCGGTAGCAAAGGCTAAACGTCCGTCGAGCAGCCGTCGAAGTGCCCCAGGCCAGAGCACCCGCTCGCTCGCCCGCTTGGGCGCTGCGACCGAGCCGATTTCGTGAAGGCGCCGAGCGGCCGGGCTGACCCGGCCGCGCCGTGGGCCGCCTGAACGTCCGCCCACCTGAGAGCGAAACGGGGCGGCCCTGCGGCCGCCCCGTTTCCGTCCTGCCTATGTGTGCTCCGGCCTGGTCAGCCGGTGAACTTCGCCCCGCTCGTCGAGGTGGTCTTGACCTTGACCTTCACGTGTGCGTGGTCGCTGGCCTTGACCTTCTCGCCGCTGGGCGAGGTGCCGACCGCGGTCGCGACGTTCGTGAAGCTGCTCGCGACCGCAGACCGGCTGCAGCTGTAGCTCTTTGACGCGCCCGCTGCGAGGCTCCCAAGTGCATGGTTACAGCCGGGCGAGAGCGGGTCGCTCGACCTTGACGGCGTGCAGCGCGACGTTGCCGTGTTCGTCACCTTGATCGTGAAGTGGGCGGTGCCGTAGTGCACGACCGTCTTGGTCGCCCCGTGTCGTCGTGCTCGACGGTCACCTTGGTCGTCAGCGTCTGCTGCTTCGGGCTCTTGACGATCGCGATCGCGGGCCGTGACGGCGGCACGAACGGCGTCGCGGTGACGCTCGCGTGGTCGGTCGCCTTGACGTCGGAGCCTGTCGGCGGCTTGCCGGTCGCGTCGCGACGTTCACGAAGCCGGCCGTCACGTTCGTCCTTCGTGCAGGTGTAGCTCTTCGACTGGCCGACGGCCAGCGTCCCGAGGCTCTTGCTGCAGTCGGTCGAGAGCGGGTCGCCGACCGTCACGTCGCTCAGGGTGACGTCACCGGTGTTCGTGACGGTGATCTTGAACGTCGCGGTGCCGCCGACCGCCACCGTCTGCGAGGACGGATCCTTGACGATCGCGATCGACGGATGCGTCGGAACCGGCGTCGGCCGCGTCGGCTCGGCGTGGGTGTCGGCTTCGGCGCCGGCGTGGCCGGCGGCGGCGTCACGACCATGACCGGGCGCGGTGTCGGTCGCGCTGACGTTCGCAGCCCGACGGCGGCGTCCCGGTCGCCGTCGCACTGTTCGTGAAGACGGCCGTCACGTTCGCCAGTGAGCAGTTGTAGGTCACGCTCGCGCCCGGGGCCATCGAGGCGAGCGCCGCGATGCGTCGAGCTCGACGCGTTGCAGTTCGGCGAGAGCGCGTCAGCCACGGTCACGTTCGTGAGCGTCACGTTGCCGGTGTTCGTCACCGTGATCGTGAAGTTCGCCGTCGCGCCGCTGGCGATCGACTGCGACTTCGGGTTCTTCGTGATCGAGATCGCCGGGCTGCTCGGCGTTGACGGCGGCGGCGACGAGGTGGTCGTCACCGTCGAGCCCTCGTTGGCGCGTTGCAGGCGCCGCTGACGGCGGCGTTGTTGCCGTCGCCGGCGAAGAACGCCCGCCACTGGTAGGTGCCGGCCGCCGTCGTCGTGAAGCCGGCCGAGGTGTAGGTGCCGTTGCCGTTGCTGTTGACGTTCTTGCTCGAGGTCGCGAGCGTCGCGAGCGGGGTCGCGCAGGTCGTGTCGCCGGGGGCGAACACCTGGAAGGTGACCGCGCCGGTGGCGCCGACCGCCCCGCTCAGGGTGGCGACGTCGTTGATCGTCGCCGCCGACGGCGACCGGGCCCGAGGCCTGCGTCGTGATCGCCGGGAGCACCTGGCTGTGGTCGAGCTCTCGCCCTTGCGTTGCAGGCGCCGCTGACGGCGGCGTTGTTGGCGTCGCCGGCGAAGAACGCCCGCCAGCGGTAGGTGCCGGCGCGTCGTCGTCGTGAAGCTCGGCCGAGGTGTAGGTGCCGTTGCCGTTGCCGTCGACCGTCTTGCTCGGGTCGGCGAGCGTGCGCAAGCGGCGTCGCGCAGGTCGTGTCACCGGGGGCGAACACCTGGAAGGTGACCGCACCGGTGGCGCCGACCGCCCCGCTCAGGGTGGCGACGTCGTTGATCGTGCCGCCGACGGCGACCGGGCCCGAGGCATCCGTCGCGATCCGCCGGGGTCACCTGGGTCACGGTCGAGCTCTCGCCGTCGTCTCGCACGCGCCGCTGACCGCGACGTTGTTCGCGTCGCCGGCAAAGCTCGCGACCCACGGTAGGTGCCCGGTGAGGTCGTCGTGTAGCCCTGCGAGGTGTAGGTGCCGTTGCCGTTGGCATCGACATTCTTGGCCGAGGCGGCAGAGCGTCGCGAGCGGGTCGGCAGTTCGTGTCGCCCGGGCCGAAGACCTGGAAGCTGACGGCGCCGTCGCCTTGACGCCCCGCTCAGCGTCGCGACGTCGTGGATCTGCGAGCCGACCGTGGCCGGGCCAGAGGCCTGCGTCGAGATGCTCGGATGTCGCCTGACAGTTGGTCGGACTCGAGTAGCTCGCGGTCTCGGTCTGGTCGCCGGTGTACCCGTCGATCCAGAGTGATCGGGGAGGCGGTCAGGTTCCCGCTCGTCACGCCGCTCGCCACCGTGAAGGTGCCCGACGTCGAGATGAAGCCGGCGCCGCCATTGTTGGTGCCGCCGGTGAGCGAATCGTCCCCTCGCCGCCCGAGTTCGAGTCGTTCAGCGTGAACGTCGCATCCCAGTTGTTCGTGCTGAACGTCCAGGACGACGGTCCCGTTGCAGTCCAGCGTCGCGACGAGGCATCGCCTCGTGTGCGGACGCGATCGGGGCGACGCACAGCACGAGTGCGCAGACGAACACGAGCAGAGCACCGATTCTTTTCGTTGACTTCACAGTTATCCGACCTCCTGGAAAATGGTTCGCGCCACGCCGTAGCGCACGAGCTCACCGTAGTGACCTCAAATCACCCCGAAGGGGGACGACGGGTTGGTTCTGACCTAGCCCAGAGGGGGGTCTAGGCGGTCGGATATGGCGGGCTCGATGCCTCGTTCGGGTGATACGAGGTGCCTAGTCTACCCGTCCACCGCCGCGGTGGTGGCAGCGGTCGCCGGCCGGAGCCAAGGTTCAGGCAGCCGTCAGGCGACGACGCGAGCGCGCCAGTGCAGCGTCTCGTCGAGCTCGCCGCGCGTCGATCAGGGCTGCGTAGCCGCCGCAGCCGGACGTAGCGATCGCCCTCGAACTCCTCCTGGGTCAGCCCGTTCGCCGCGATAGGCGCCGACGAGCTCGGCGGCGCCGCCCCGCGGGCATCCCAGTCGAGCGCTGAGCTCCGGGAAGGTCCGACCGAGCTTGCGAGAAGTCGACCCGGTAGGAGCGCGAGTCGGCGCTCGAGCCCTCGGCGAACTCGACCTCGCAGCCGGTCAGCTCGGAGAGCAGCTCGGCCAGGTCGCGGACAAGGTAGTTCTGGGCATCGGAGCCGACGTTGAAGGCCTGCCCCGCGGACGGCCTCCGTCGGGGCCGCGAGGAGCGCCAGCGCCGCCTTGGCGACGTCGCGGACGTGGATCAGCGGCCGCCACGCGGTCCCGTCGCTGAGCAGCCGGATCCGCCCGGTCGTGTGGCTCCAGGCGGCGAGGTTGTTGAGGACGATGTCGAGGCGGAGGCGGGGCGAGACGCCGTAGACGGTCGCGTTCCGCATCGAGACCGGCGCGAAGTCCGGGCCCGGCGAGGCGCGGCGAGCCCCTCCTCCGAGCGAACCTTCGACTCGGCGTAGGCGGTGATCGGCCGGAGCGGCGCCTCCTCGGTGAGGGCGTCGTCGCTCCCGGAGGCGCCGTACATCGAGCAGGAGGAGGCAAAGACGAACCGGCGCGACGCCGGCCTCGCGTCGCCGACTCGGCCAGGCGGACGGTCGCCTCGTAGTTGATCGCCTCCGTCAGAGCCCGGGTCGAGGTCGCCGACCGGGTCGTTCGAGAGCGCCGCGAGGTGGACGATCGCGTCGAAGCCTCTCGAGCTCGGCCGGCGCGACGTCGCGGACGTCGCGCTCGATCGTCTCGAGCGCGCCGCGCTCCGGCGCCGAAGTCGCAGCCGCGGTAGAAGCGCGTGTCGAGGCCGACGACGTCGTGGCCCGCCTCGGCGAGGAGCGGGGCGAGGACCGACCCGATGTAGCCGTGGCTGCCGGTGACGAGGACCCGCATCCGAGCTCTCGACACACAGTAGTGGACTCCCGCGGAATTTCGGCCGCCGGTTCGCGGCACTATCGTCAGTCGCCCGCCGCCGCCGATGCCGATCAACTGGGATACCGTCGCCCGACGACGCCGCGAGCGGGGCGGAGATGCTGGAGCTGATGCGCGAGCTCTTCCCGCTGCCGCGCAGCCTGACCGGGGCCGGCGTCCGCGAGACGCTCTCGCTGCTCGCGCGCGAGGTCCCGCTCGAGCTCGATCGAGACGCCGTCCGGGACGCCGGTCTTCGACTGGACGGTGCCGCGCGAGTGGACGATCCGCGGCGCCTTCATCGAGGGGCCCGACGGCCGCGCGTCGCTCGACCTCGCCGACTCGACCCTGCACGTGCTCGGCTACAGCACGCCGGTCGACGCGACCGCTCGAGCTCGCCGAGCTGCGCGAGCACGTCTTCACGCACCCCGACGACCCCGAGCTCGTCCCCTACCGGACCTCGTACTGGGAGGAGCAGTGGGGCTTCTGCATGAGCCGCCGGCAGCTCGACTCCCTCGCCGCCCGGGCGCTACCGCGTCGTGATCGACTCGACGCTCGCCGACGGCTCGCTCACCTCCGGCGAGCTCCGCCTCGCGGGCGCGCAGCGACGAGGAGTTCCTGCTCAGCACCTACGTCTGCCATCCGGCGCTCGCGAACGACAACCTCTCGGGCGTCGTCGCTGCTCTGGGCGCTCGCGCGGACGCTCGCCGCCCAGGAGCTCGCGCTACACCTACCGCCTCCTCTGGAGCCCGGGCACGCTCGGGCCGCTCTGCTGGCTCGCCCGCAACGCCGACACGCTCGACCGGCGTCACGCCACGGCCTCGCGCGTCTCCTGCGTCGGCGACCCGGGCCCGCTCCGCTACAAGCGCAGCCGGCGCGGAGAACGCCGAGGTCGATCGCGCCGGCGCCCACGTCGTCGGCGCGCGAGCCCGGCGGGATCGTCAGCGACTGGGAGCCGCTCGGCGGCGACGAGCGCCAGTTCTGCTCGCCGGGGTTCAACCTGCCGGTCGGCGTGCTCTCCCGCACGCCGCACGGCCGCTTTCCCGAGTACCACTCCTCCGCCGACAACCTCGAGCTTCGTCAGCGCCGGCCGCGCTCGGCGGCGTCGCTTCGCGCCGCGCTCGAGCTGATCGACGTGGTCGAGACGAACGCCGTCTACGAGAACCGCTCGCCCTTCGGCGAGCCGCAGCTCGGCCGCCGCGGCCTCTACCAGGCCGTGCCCGACGGGACGAACCCGGAGGCCGCGCTGCTCTGGACGCTCAACCTCTCCGACGGCGACCACGACCTGCTCGCGATCGCCGAACGCTCCGGCCTCCGCTTCGAGCAGGTCGCGGAGGCTGCCGCGGCGCTCGAGCGGCACGGGCTGCTCGACCGGGTCGCCTGAGCGCAGGGAGACGCTCAGGCGGAAGCGGCGGGCCCGGCATGTCGGCCGGGTGCGCGCAGGCGTGCCTCGAGCGGCGTCCCGAAGCGGTCGGCGAGCCCGAGCACCGCGAGGATGACGGCGCTTGCCAGCAGCAATCCGCCGGAGATGTCGGAGGGGGTATGCACCCCGTCGAGCTCCGCCGAGACGATCACCGCGAGGAGCCACGCGGCGAAGATCGGCCAGAGTCGAGGCCAGAGCGTCACCGCGATCGCGGTGATGATGGCGGCACGAGTCGCGTGGCCGCTCGGAAACGAGTGAAGGAAGCCCTGGGGGCGGAGCGCTCCGTGTTCGAACGCGTACAGGGGCGGCTTGCTGATCGCCCGCTTGCAGAAGCCCTCGACCAGCACGGCGGCCGCGAACCCGAGCAGCCAGAGGAGGGCCGCGGCTCGCCGTCTCCGCCACCAGAGGATCGCAGCGAGGGCGACGACGACAAGGCACGAGCCCGCGGCGCTTGCCGGGATGCGGATGACCTCGCCGAAGCGGAGGTGGCCGCTCTCGACGGCGAAGGACTGCTCGACAGGTTCGTCGCCCCGGTGCCGGGCCCCGATTCGAACGGCATCAGGTGCCTGACGGCATAGCCGTCGATTCCTGCCAGCGCACCCTGGTCGACGAGCACCCCGAGCACGCACAGCGCAGCGAACGCCAGGAGCGCGCCGGCGAACAGCCTGAGCGACTGGCGGTGGCGGTCGGCCGGGTTCGGCGAGACGGTCACTCCGGCCGGTCCCTGCGGCGGTGCCACCCGGCCCCGGCCGACCACGGCGGCCGCCTCCGAGCGGCGTCCGCCGCTCGACGCACCAGGCCGGCTGCGCTCGGGGTGGCGCCTGGAGGTCGATCGAGCAGTCTCCGCGGCGCGCCGGTGGACAACCCAACCGAACCGTTTTGCGGATGGTGGGCACTCGTCACCGGCGCCGGCGGCGGGATCGGCTCGGCGCTGGCAGAGGCGCTCGCCGAGCGCGGAGCCCAGGTCGGGCTTCCCGGCCGGCGGCGCGCGCCGCTCGCGCGGGTCTCCCGTCAGCCCGGAGCCGACTGGACGATCGTCCCGCAAGCTGACCCGACCACCGAACGAGCGCTGGTCGCGGCACTGCGTTCCTGCCAGCGCCACGCCGGGCGGCTCGACCTCCTCGTCGATGCCAGCGGGATTCACCTCGCTGCGCCGCTGGAGCAGTCTCGGCTCGTTGACCGCGTGCGGCTCCTGACGACGAACGTGCTCGGCCGCTGCCTGTCACGAAGCGGCTGCTCGCCACGCTGCGGGCGGCTCACGGCCAGATCGTCGTCGTCGGTTCGAGCGCCGGTCTCGAGCGCGCGCGGGCATCGGCGCCTCTGCGGCGAGCCGGCACGCCCTCCGTGCTCTCGCCGACAGCTTCCGCGCCGAGCTGAAGCCGGACGTGGTGCGTGTCCTCTCGATGACACGGGCCGGACAGAAACGCCGATGCCGAGGCGGATCTTCGGCGAGGAGGGACGCGTCCTCGTGTACGAGCGTCTCCTGCAGCCTGCCGGCATCGCCCGCCTCGTCGTCGAGGCGCTCGCCCTGCCGCGGGCCGACGAGGTGACCGAGCCCGGATCCGCTCGGTCAAGGAGCCCTGAGCGGCAGCGCGCTTCGCGAGCGCTCGAGGTCGAGGCGGAGGTCGGGCCAGCCACGGTCGCGCTCGCTGATCGTCCGGCTCGGGGCGCTCGGGCCAGCCGATCGCGAAAGCCGGATCGTCCCAGCGGACACCGCCGAGGCCTCGGGCACGTACGGGTGCGAGATCAGGTAGAGGACCTCGCCGTCGTCGCTGAGCGTCTGGAAGCCGTGGGCGAAGCCCTTCGGCACGTACAGCGCCGCGCCCTGCTCGCTCGTCGAGCTCGACGCCGAACCAGCTCGCGCACGGTCGCCGAGCCGGGCGGAGGTCGACGATCACGTCGAAGATCGCCCCGCGCGTGCAGCGGACGAGCTTCGCCTCCTCGTGCGGGGCGCGCTGGAAGTGCATCCCCCGCAGCGTCCCGGCGCGAGCGTTGCGCGAGATGCTGCACTGCGCGAGCTCGGGGTCGAGGCCCTGGCTCGGCGAACTCCTCGCGACACCAGGTCCGGGCGAAGAAGCCGCGCTCGTCCTGTTCGGCTCGAGCTCGACGACGAAGGCGCCGTCGAGCCGGCACGGGCGAACCTCATCGCGCCCGGTGCGCGCGGTCAGTGGTCGCATCGTCCGCGCGCTCACGGCGGCGAGCACGGCCTTCCGGCAGGTGAACGCCTCGGCGTAGCGCTCGGGCGCGACCGGCCTCCATCCCGCGCAGCCGCATCAGCCCCAGGAAGAGGTCGCGATCGAACCAGTGCTTGCCGGCCTGGCTCGGGAAGTGCCGCTCGAGCAGCGTCGACCTTCTCCTCGGCGACCGCCGCGGTCGAGCGGCACGAAGAGGTTCGGGGTGCCGAGGTCGCCGTCGACCTTCGGGATCTCGTACTCGAGGATCAGGTGGTTGCGGAACGTGTTCCAGGTCAGCTCGCAGGCGAAGCCGGTGGTCCTGGTGGAGGTCGTCGCGGGTGTGGGTGAGGACGAGCTGCGGGTCGATCCGGCCCTTGAGCTCCTCGAAGAGCTCCTTCACCTCGCCGCCGGCGTAGGGCAGGAAGCCGTCCCGGAACCCGTGCACCTCGATCCGCGCTGTCGCCGGCGCCGCCGAGGAACGCCTCGGCGCTTGCGCGCGCCTCGTCGGCCCGCTCGCCCGAGGCGGCGAGCACGACCCAGTCGACCTCGAGCTCCGGGATCGCCTGCGGTCGAGCGTCAGCAGCGTTCCGCCGCAGCCGATCTCGATGTCGTCTGCGTGGCAGCCGATCGCGAGGACGCGTCGCAGCGGCTCAGCCGAGGACAGGCTGCAGCATCGGCATCAGCGCGCCGGGCGTCGGCGCCGCCTGCGGCAGCCCGGCGACGCGCCACGGCGCCGCGCCCGACTCGTGCAGCGCCTCGAGCCGCTGGCGGTCCTTGATCGTGTCCATCGGGCCGAAGAAGCCCTCGTAGCGGGTAGGCGACGACCTCGCGCCGCGCGATCAGGCGCGCGAACGTCTCCTCGACGAGCTCGTCGCCGGGCTCGATCCAGTCGAGGATCTCGCGCCGGAAGACGAAGAAGCCGCCGTTGATCCGGACCGTCGAGCGTGCTCATGTCCGTCGACCGCGAGCACCGTGCCCGTCGCTCGTCGGTCTCGACGATGTGCGCGTTGAACTGCGGGTCGCACGGAGAGGAACATCGCGATCTTCCCGCTCGCACGGAAGGCCTCGATCACGTCCGGCGAGCGGCGCGTCGGTGAGCCCGTCGCCGTAGGTCGCGAGGAACTCCTCCTCGTCGCCGAGGTGCTGCTCGACCGCCTTCAGCCGCTCGGCGATCGTCGGCGTTGATGCCGGTGTCGACGAACGTGATCCGCCAGTCGTCCAGGTCGCCCGGAGAGCACGTCGAGCTCGGCGCCCGATGCCGTTCTGCTCGAGGACGAAGTCGTTGAAGAGCGCCTCGTTGTGGGAGAGGAAGTACTCCTTGATCACCTCGCCCTTGTAGCCGAGGCAGAGGATGAACTCGTTGTGGCCCCAGCTCGGCGTAGTAGCGCATGATGTGCCAGAGGATCGGCTTGCCGCCGATCTCGATCATCGGCTTCGGGATGCTGCCGCGTCTCCTCGCCCATCCGGACGCCGAGGCCCGCCGCAGAAGATCACGACCTTCATCGCGTCCCGACCGTCGGAGCCGGCCTCCTCGCACGCGGCGATCTCCACGACCAGCACGGGGCAGCGCGTCAGGCGTCAAGCTCGCCGCAAGCCGGGCTCGATCAGCGCGCGGTCGGGATCGGGACGACGAGCTTCGCACCCCAGGCGGCGGTGTAGGCGAGCTGGTCGCGAGATCTCGTCGATCAGGTTCCAGGGCAGGATCGACGATCACGTCGGGCCGCGTCTCGGCGATCCGCTCCGGCGGATAGATCGGGATGTGCGTGCCCGGCGTGAACCTGCCGTGCTTGTACGGGTTGCGGTCGACCGTGTAGTCGAGGAAGTCGGTGCGGATGCCGCAGTAGTTGAGGAGCGTGTTCCCCTTGCCCGGGGCGCCGTAGCCGACGACCTGCTTCCCGGCCCGCCGCAGCCCGATCAGCAGCTCGAGCAGCGCCCGCTTCGACTCCTTCGACGTCCTCGGCGAAGCGCGGTAGCGCTCGGGCTCGCGCAAGCCCGTCGGCCTCCTCGCGCGCGAGGAGCGCGGCGACGGCCGTCGGTCGGCGCGCGGCCCTCGCGCCGCGTGGGCCGCGTAGACGCGGAGCGAGCCGCCGTGGCTCGGGCAGCTCCTCGACGTCGACGACCGCGAGCCCGTGCGCCGCGAAGAGCTTCGAGATCGCTGTACGAGCGAGAAGTACGAGAAGTGCTCGTGGTAGATCGTGTCGTACTGGAGGCCCTCGAGCAGCCGGGCGAGGTGGGGGAACTCGAACGTCGCGGTCCCGCCCGGGGCGAGCAGGATCGCGACGCCGCGCGACGAAGTCGTTCAGGTCGGGTACCTGCGCGAGCACGTTGTTGCCGATGACGAGGTCGGCCTTCGTCGCCCTCGCCGACGAGCTGCTCGGCCAGCTCGACGCCGAAGAACTCGACGAGCGTCGGCACGCCGCGCTCCTCGGCCGCCGACGGCGACGTTCGCGGCCGGGTCGATCCCGAGCACCGGAATCCCGAGCGGCAGGAAGTGCTGGAGGAGGTAGCCGTCGTTCGAGGCGAGCTCGACGACGAGGCTCTCGCGCGCCGAGCGCGAGCCGCGCGCGTGATCGTCTCGACGTAGACGCGGGCGTGCTCGACCCACGAGTCCGAGTAGGCGGAGAAGTAGGCGTACTCGGCGAAGATCTCGCCGGGCGGCACGAACGCCGGCAGCTGGGCGAGCCAGCAGCCGGTGCAGACGCGGACGTGGAGCGGGTAGAAGCGCTCCATCGCCTCGAGCTGTCGGCGCGTCAGGAAGCTCTCGCAGAGCGGCGACTTGCCGAGGTCGACCACGCTGAGCTCAAGCGGGGCTCCGCAGCCACGGCAGCGAGTCGCACCGATGCTCCGCTCCTCGTCGTTCGAGGGCCAGCTCAGTCTCGGGAGGCACGCAGGACCCTAGCCGGGAACCCTGTCGGACCGCCTTGGCGATCTCGACGCACAGCGGAGGAGTCGTGACGCCTCCGCGAAATCTAGGTTACGCTCGTTGTGACGATTGTGATTCGGTCGAACCCGGTGTCGCACGGCGAATCGGGTCCATGTATCCGCCACACGCATGCTTGTCGCCTCACGCCAGATCGGGTTGTTCGATCGTTACCGGGTCCCTTACACGGTCGACGAGAACATGGCCGTGGACTACATCCGGATCATCCGCGCCGACGGCGGCGGGGCCGAGGTCCTCTCCTTTCCGGGTACCGGGTCGGTCACCAAGGCCTCCAGGCTTTGCGACGCCGTCTTGCAGGCGTCGCTCGCCGACCCAGCGGTCGTCTCCTCGCGGCTCGCCTCCTCCCACGGTGCGAAGCAGGAGCTCTGGGAGATCGGCGGCTTCGACGGCAGCGTCCGAGCGGGAGTCGCGCGCATGGCGGACGGCACGATCGTGCTCCCGTTCGACATCGACGAGCCATTCGACAACCTGCTCTTCGAGCACTACCTCTCGGGAGCCACGAGCGCCATCCGGGAGCTCGCCCGCCGGAGCTACTACCGCGCTCGACCCGTCCTCCCCTATCGGGTGCAGCTCGGCCTCCGCCGCCGCTTCCAGCGGCTGCAGGACCCGAGCTTCCTTCCCGGCCTGGCCGATCGAGACCTCGCTGCACCGGCTGGAGACCATCGTCCTCTCCCTGGTCGAGGAAGCGATCGGCGAGCCGATTCCCTGGATCTCCCCCTGGCCGGCAGGCATCGGCTGGGCGGTCCTCTCGACGCACGACGTCGAGCGGGTTGGCGGCTACAGAAACCTCGACGCCGTGCTCCGGCTTGAGGAGAAGTTCGGCGTTCGCTCCGCATGGTACTTCGTTCCGGAGCGCGACTACACGGTCGAGGAGTCGGTGCTCCAGCAGCTGCGCGACCGCGGCTGCGAGATCTGCCTGCACGGGCTGCACCACGATGGTCGCGACCTCGCCCCGGGGCCGTTCGAGGAGCGGCTGCCGGCGATGCGTTCCTATCTCGAGCGCTGGGACGCACACGGCTTCCGCGGCCCCTCGACCCATCGCGATCCGGTGGCCCTCCAGCGCCTCGGGGTCGAGCACGACTCATCCTGGTCGGACGTCGCCCGCTACGAGCCGCAGCCGGGTGGAACGTGCTCGTGGCTTCCCTTCTTCATCGGGGACGTCGTCGAGCTGCCGATCACCCTGGCGATGGATCACACGCTCTTCGAGCTGCAACGGCTCTTCGAGTCCGGAGCCGTGGATCACCAAGTCGGCGTTCCTGCGTGAGGTGGGCGGGATGGCGCTGCTCGTGACGCACCCCGACTACCTGGTCGACGCCGACCGGCTCGATGCCTACGAAGGCTTCCTCTCGGCTACCGCGACCGATTCGACCGCCTGGTGGGCGCTGCCGCGAGAGGTCGCTGCGTGGTGGCGGCGCCGCGCACAGTCGACCCTCGTGCGCGACGGTGACGGCTGGCGCGTGGAAGGCCCTGCCGCCGGGGAGGGGGTCGTCCGCCTCGGCGCGCCTGCGCTCCCACCGCTTCGGGGCGGCATCGCTCCGCCGGCAGGCGAACCGGAGGCGCTCGACCCGACCTCGGCGTGAGCGCGCGCCGGGCCTCTCCGCGGGCACAGCGCCGAGCCCCTAGCTTCCGGCCTCGGCACCTTCCAGCTCGGCCCGACGCGCAGCCTCTCGCTCCGCGTCCTCGTCGACGGGATCGTGTGTCGCAGCTGTCGCCCCGACCTCGGGTCGCGGTGGGCGTGCGCGATACGACCGATACTCACTGATGAGCCGCCGGAGCTCGAGGAAGGGCACGGGCTTGAGGATCAGGCAGGCGAGGAGGTAGGCGACGCTGCCGACGGCCATCCCGATCAGAAGTTGCACCGCTGAGCTCCATCCGGCGGGAACCGCCGCCTCCGCGGCCTCGATCGCGCCGGCCATGATCAGCGCGGCGGCGACGACCCCCGCGACAGCTCGGGCAACTTCGGACGGCTTGAGTGCGACCAACCGGCCGGCGTACGCCAGCAGCGGGTAGGTGATGAGGACATTCCAGCAGAGGTATGCGACGCAGACGCCCTTGACGCCCCACGGGAGGCCGATGACGAAAGACAGGATCGCGGTGACCGACGAGAAGACTCCCCAGCGGAAGAGCATGTTGGTTCGGCCCTGGGTCAGGAAGATCCAGCTCGCGGTCCCGGTCACGACCTGGATGAGCGAGACCGCCGAGAGGATCTGGAGCAGGGGCGCCACCGGCGCCCAGCGCTGCCCGTAGAGCGTGAGGATGAAGGGGCCGCTGAGCGTGAGCATCCCGATCACGACCGGGAACATCAGCAGCGTGATCAGCCCGATCGACTGGACGTAGATCTTCTTCACGCGCTCCTTGTCTTCTTGCAGGCGTGAGAGCGCCGGAATCATCACTCGTGTCGTTACCGCGCCAATTGTCGTGTTCGGGAGGGCCATCAGGTTGTAGGCGCGGTTGTAGAAGGCGAGCGGGTCGACGCCGATGAATCGTCCGACGAGGAGGTTGTCGGCGTTGCGAGCCCAGTAGGTCAGCGCGGTGAACCCCGTGAAGCCCTTACCGAAGGCCCAGAGCTCGCGCAGAGCCTGCCGTTCGGGCCCCGTTCGCGGTCGCCAGGAGACCGAGAACCAGAGGAAGATGAGGCGGAACCCGGCCAGCGCCAACGAGAGACCGATCAGGCTCCAGACGCCGAACCCGGTGAGCGCCATCGCGACCGCGAAGCTGTTCCCGGCGATCAGCGCCGCGGTCTCGATCAGCGAGAGCTTGCGGAACTTCATCTGGCGGTCGAGGATGGCGTTCTGGACCGCCGCGAGCGCGCTCAGGAGGAAGGCCGGGGCGGAGACGAGCGTCAGCGCTTCGAGTTGCGGCTCGCTGTAGAAATCGGCAAGCGCCGGCGCGAGCGCCATCGTGATCAGCATCAGGAGGGTTCCCATCAGCACGTTCAGCCAAAACGCCGAGTTGAGGTGGCGTTCCTCGATGACGCGGCGCTGGACGATCGCCGGCGAGATGCCGAGGTCGGTGAAGAGGATGCCGAAGCCGGTGAAGACCGTCAGTGCGGCGATCAGCCCGAAGTCCCGTGGCGGCAGCAGCCGCGCGAGGGCGACGGCGAATCCGAATTGCAGCGCTAGCTGAACGACGCGAGTGCCCCCCGTCCAGCTCATTCCGCTCAGGGTCAGCTGCCGGATGTTTTCTTCGGGCTCGCTCACAAGGTCTGCGGTCGTCGACGTCGTCCAGACTCGGGGCCCTCTTCCCGCACCATCGAGCGCGACTCACCATACTCGATGGGTCGGTCTGGCCCGACTTCCGCGAGCGGTGTGGACCGCCCGCAGGCGGATTGCGCGCCCCTGGACGCCGCGGCCGAGGACCGATCTACTGCAGCGAAGGGCCAGGACCCGCTGAACCTATGGACCAGCGAGGTCGACGAGGCTCGGGACGGTATTGCCCGAGCACGGCCAGATCCATCCACAGCTCGACCCGCGGGGGAGGAGCCGGACGTAGGCGCCGGAGTAGTTCACGCGCCACCATTCAGCCTGGTCGCCGGCGATCGTGCAGCGAAATCGACGCCTGCCCCCCGTACGGGACGGCTGCAACAGGATGATCCATTTCGCCGCTGGCCTAGCATGATGAGACTTGCAGGTGGCTGTACTGACCCACCCGAGCGAGGGAAAGGCGCAGATGACCGGAAACGCCAAGGTGACCATCGGCATACCGACGTACAACCGAGCCGAATCGCTGCGCGAGACGATCGCGAGCGTGCTCGCGCAGACGTATGGCGGGTTCCGCGTGCTCGTCTCCGACAACGCCTCCGAGGACCGAACCTTCGCCGTCGTGAAGGAGTTCGACGATCCGCGAATCACCTACGATCGCTCCGCGTCCAACATCGGCATGATCGGGAACTTCAACCGCCTGATCGATCTCGCGGAAACGGAGTTTCTCATGATCCTCCCCGACGACGACCTGCTCTACCCGCACTATCTGCAGGAGGCCGTCGACGTCTTCGAGCACCACCCGACGGTTGGCGTCGTCCACACGGCCTTCGACGAGATCGACGCCGACTCGCAGGTACAAGTTGCAGGCACGATGCTGTTCCAACCGGCCGGCCGGGTGACGGTCGAACCCGGTCAGCGATACCTCGAGCGGAGCATGCGCTCGAGATGGACGATGTGCTTTTCATCCGCTCTCTACCGAACCGAGGCGATCCGGCAGGCCGGAGGGTTGCGGGCCGACGAAGAGCCGTTTGCCGACCTTCCGATGTGGATGCGGATTGCGACGGGTTGGGACTTCGCCTTTGTCGCGCAATCGCTCGTGGCCTTCAGGATCCACAAGGACACGGTCACGATGCGGCTCGGCTCCGAAGCAGGTCGTGAACCGGACGCGGACGCGCGGGTTCGCCTGTTCGCCGAGATCATGTTCGACCGGCGGATGGGGTTCCTCGCTCAGGGTCATCTTCCCTCCGCGAGGGAGAGCCGCTATCGATCACTTGCCACGCGCGAGCTCCTGGTTGAGCGCGCAGGTGTCGGCGAGCCGTGGCTCGCGACGACCAGAGGATTGCTCCGCCTCACGCGTCAGGCGCCCTCCCTCCTCCTCGAGCGGGAAACGTTGCGACTCGTCGCGGCTCAAGCAGGCGGCCGACAGGTGCGACGCGTCGTCCGGCGTGTCAGGACGGGCCGGAGTCGGCATCGGCACCTAACGCCCGAGGCGGAGAAGCCCGCTCGAGCCCATCCCGAACGCGACCGCTGAGCGCGGCTACTTCTTGACCTCGGGCTTGAGAGCCAGCTGCTTCCGCGACCGACGCTCGAGCCTGCGCCGAATCCCGAGCTTCCCGCGCAATCTGCGATGTCCAGACTCCTGGAGCGATGCCCGCCAACGATCGACGGGTGCGAACGGGCTGTCGCGAAGCCGCAGGGGGACGTCCTCTCGTCCCAGCCTGATCGGTGCGTCGGGAGCGCTGGTGAGGCTCGTGAAGAGCTCCGAGTAGATCGACGGCCTGAGGGGGGTGAGCCACGGTTTCTTGAAGAAGTGATGGAGAAGCAACGGCGACGAGCCGTCGGCGTAGGTGCAGCGAGGGCCGTCGAATCCGCGCAGACGGAGACCCGTGAACGGTGGGTACGACCAGAGCCGCTTCTCCAGGCGCACGACGTCGTCGGCAAACATGGTGCAGAGCATCGCGTTGAAGATGTCCTGATCGGCATAGAAGTACGGATTCGCGTCGGGGTCTGCCGGAATCGGTGTGCCGAAGAAGGTGTGCGCGATCTCGAGCGTCTTCTGAAGCTCGACGAAGAGAGGGAAGAACGCGGATCCGGTTTCGGCCGAGAGGACGAAATGGCCGCTACTGACGTAGGGACGCCGCACCGGCTCACCGATGCCGAGGGCCGACCACTCGGGAAAAAACCGTGTCTCGATCCGTTCCTCGAAGGCGACGATCCGACCTGCGGCCGCGTCGGCGAAGAGCGGCAGCAAGCGTGCGATTCACGATCACGTCGGCATCAAGCACGACCATGATCTCGGCCGGATGAGCGAGCGGGCCGGTCGCCTTCTGCAGCGCCGGATGGACGCCTTTCACCTGCTGAACGAGCCCGGCATGGCCTGAGATCGCCGCACGCTGCGCGTCTGTGAGGCCACAGTCGACGACGAAGAACGGCGCCTTCTCGCCGAGCAGGCGGAGCGAGTCGAGGAGCGCGACGGCACCGGGGTAGTGCGCCGCATTGGTGACCGTGTAGTAGGCGACCTCGTGCTCGGGGATGAGTTTGACCACACTCTGAGTCTAGGACAGTCTCCTCGCGTGCGTCCATCGCGAGGCCTGTCGTCGGTCCCGCGCCGTCGCCGGCAGCTCGGCGGTCTATGTTCGTCGACTCGATGACGCAGCCATCGCTCCTCCTGTTCGAATCTGCCTCGTGGCCTCGTGGCCTCGTGGCCTCGTGGCCTCGTGGCGTCGTGGCGTCGACCGCCGAGGTCTCCCCGTTGGATCCTCCAGCTGGCGGGCACCGCCACGGCGCCGACGTTGACCGCCGCGACCAGGCGGACGACTCCATCGAGGTGCTCGTGAACGCTCCTGTGCAGAGACGTTTCGCTGACGAGGCACGTCTCGAGGAGGCTCCGCGGTCGTGGCGTGGCATTGAGCGAGGGCTTGGGATCTCCGCGGTCTCGACCCGCAGGACGTCAGCGATCGAGCGCGCTCAGATAGGAGACGTTCCGGTAGCGGGCAACCATGTCTTGCGAGGCCCGCCCCATCGTCTGGAGCGCCGCATCCGAGCTGGTCGCTCGATCGAGCGTCCGCTCGATCGCCGAGCTGAAGCCGTCGACGTCGGTGCTGGCGACGAGGAACCCGTTGACGCCGTCCACGAGTTGCTCGTCGACGCCGCCTACCCCGTTTCGGAGGAGAACGTGTCCCATCGCCATGCCCTCGGCGACATAGACGGGGAAGGCCTCGTTGAACGAGCAGCAGATCACGGCGTTACAGTCGCGCGCGAGCGCGAGCGCCTCGGCGTGGGGAAGCCTGGGGTAGGCGCGAAACCTCTCGCCGAGGGCGGAGTTGCCGATGTAGCCGCTCTGCAGCGAGATGTAGTCGTCTCCGAGCCCGACGAGGGTGAGGCTGAAGTCGCGATACCGCTTGGGCGCCCGTTCGTAGACGGAGCGCAGGAACCGATGGAAGGCGAGGAGCGCGATCAGCTGTCCATTGCGCCCGTCGATCGGAGGTCCCGAGAGCAGGAAGTCGACACGGGCGTAGTCGGCAACCGGTCTCGGCGCCCAGTACGCGTCGGGGAGCTCGATGCGCGGATCGAGCAGGTTGACGAGGTTTCCCCCGAGGAGCTCGTCGTAGTCTCGCTTCGTCTTGGCCGACGGCACGAAGATCGCGAGCCGGCCGTGTTCGATCAGCCCGCGAACCTGGCGGCGGAAGGCGTCTGAGAGGAAGTGGGGAGCGACGTGGCCGAGCTCCTCGACGTCTTCGTGGACGAGCCATGAGGCGCGCTGCAGCCGTCGATGCCGCAGCGCGCGGAGGACGTAGCGCTGGTATGTCTCCGCGACCGCCGTCGAGGTGATCAGCAGGAAGTCGTCGCGCCTCAGTCCGAGTTGCTGCTTAATCGCGCGTCGCCCGATCCTCTCGGCAGCCTCCTCGACCCGGATACCTCCCGCGAGATCCTCGAGCTGCGCTGGCTCGACGTGGGGGGCGATCAGACGGATCCGGCGCGGATCGTTCTCGGCGGCGACCTCCCGGATCACGTCCGCCAAGACCTGCCCGGAGCCCGTTTGGTCCAGTTCGGGTGAGAGGAAGACGAATTGCCTCCCCAGCCTGCGTCTGCCGGCTGCCGGCGAGCGAAGGCGATCGTCGATGCTTGCCTGCTGCGCGGGGACCTGCTCGCGCTCCTTGCGGAGAAGACTGTTCGCCATTTCGGAGGGTCCGCGTGTTGTTGCCTCAGCGACTCGGGTGGAGTGGGAGCGGGCCGAGGTCCCCGGCGAGCGCCTTGCGGAGGTCGGAGCCGTGGAGTGCCGGCCGCCCGAGCGACCACAGCACCGTGTTCTGCGAGAAGATGACGGCACGGTAGAGCCAGAGCTTGTGGCGTGGCTCGGTCTCTGCCAGGTACCGGACAAGCGACCCGAGGTAGAGACGTCTCCCCGGGCCCATGCCGAGCATCTTCGCGGACGCGTGGCCCTCGTGCCGGACGACGGCGTCCGGGACGACCCAGAGCTCCTCGCCCCGGGCGGCGAGCGCGAGCGCGAGCTTGACGTCGTTGAAGAAGATCGGATAGCGCTCGTCGAGCAGCCCGCTGCCGACGAGAGCGGAAGCTCGCAGCAGCAGGCAACTCGCGGAGGGCTGCGGGACGGGCCGAGGCCGCGAAAAATCCTCGTCCATCATCCGGTACTCGCGGAGGACGCGTTCGCTCCCCGGGTAGAAACGGTAGGCGACCGAGCTTCCGTTCACCATCAGCGCGGTGAAGGTCGGCAGCTGGAAGTGGAAGGGCTGCGGGGTGCCGTCGGGGTTGACGTAGAGCGGTGCCGCGCCGGCAATCGCGGGGTGCTCGCGCAGGAACCGGACGAGCGTGCTGAGCGAGCCCTCGACCAGCTCGACGTCGGAGTTGAGGAGGAGGATGAACTCGCCCCCTGCCCGCCGATAGCCCTGGTTGACCGCCTCGGCGAAGCCGCGGTTCTCGGCGTTCTGGATCAGGATGATGTCGGTCCGCTCCGCGAGCGCCTCGGCCGACCCGTCGAGCGAGCCGTTGTCGACGACGATCACCTCGACCGTGAGCTCGTCGTCGATCCCTTGCGGAAGCGCGTCGAGGCAGTCGAGCACGTGCTGGCGGGTGTTCCAGTTGACGATCAGGATCGAGACATCGACGCTCACGACCGCACCTCGTCGAGGACCTCGAGCTCCCCGACCGCTCGCTGCGGCGGTTGGCCGAACGGCGGCTCGGCTGCACCGAGGAGGGTGCGGAGCGCGCGTCTGGCCGGCTCGCGTCCCGCCGTGTTCGCCCCGGACCGACGTGGCCCGACGGCGCGGAGCGCCAGCCCAAGCGCGAGAGCGGTCGTGTAGGCCAGGCGGTGCGGCGCCGAGAAATGCTTGCGGGCGAACTGGACGCGTGAGAAGGCGTCCTGTGCGGCGAGCCGGGCGGTCGGTCGGCCGGCGCCACCGTGGTGGAGGACCGTGAGCACCGGCAGATGGCGCATCTCGAAGCCGGCCTGTTTGCCGCGAAGGCAGAGATCGGGCTCTTCGCTGTAGAGGAAGAAGCGCTCGTCCATCAGACCGACCGCGAGCAGCACCTCGCGGCGAACGACGAGGAACGAGCCAGAGCTCCAGTCGCAGCTCTGCTCGTGGTCGTAGCGTTCCAGCCGCAGCTCGCGCTCGCCGAGCCACGAGGCGTGGAACGGGAGACGTTCGGCGCCGATCGCCTCCGCGAACGATCGGTAGGCGGTCGGGAAGTAGCGCATCGTCGGGGCCACCGCCCCGTCGGGCGTCAGCTGACGTACGCCTGCCATGCCGACCGAAGGCCGGAGGTCGAGCGCCGCGACGAGCTGGTCGAAGGATCCCGAGCGGATCTCCGTGTCGACGTTGAGAAAGAGGTAGTAGCGCGCCTCGCAGGTCGCGACGCCGACGTTGTTCGCATGGGCGTAGCCGTGGTTCGCGCAGCGGACGAAGCGGACCTCGGGGAACTCCTGGACGACCTCCGCGGTTCCGTCCTCGGCGTTGTTCACCACGACGACCTCGAGTGCGCAGCCGCCCGCGTGAGCGAAGACGCTCGCGAGGCACTCGCGCAACCAGGGCTCGCCGTGATGGGAGACGAGGATGACGGCCAGGTCGTTCATCTAACGAGAGATACCAGGATTCGAGGAGAATCGACCCGCCCGAACGGCGAGGTCCGCCTCGTCTCAGGCACACCCGGGGGCGGACGGAGCGAGTGAGCTCTCCAGGTCGGCCGTCGGGCCGCCGTCCGTCACGCCGGTGGGGCGCTCGAGGCTCTCCAGCCGCTCCCGGTAGGAGCCGTGCCGGAAAGGCTCGATCATCTCCTGGGAGGCCTGCCCCATCGCCTGGAGGCGCTCGTTGGGAGTGCTCTCCCGATCGAGAACACAAGCGATCACCCCCGCGAACTGCTTCGTGTCGGCGATGTCGACCTGGAAGCCATTGACGCCGTCCCTGAGCTGCTCCTCGGTGCCGGCCGTGTCGGACCTGAGGACGACATGCCCCATCGCCATGCCCTCGGCGACATAGAGCGCGAACGACTCGATCAGCGATGAGCAGAGGACAGCGTTGCAGCCCCGCGCGATCTCCAGCACCTCGCCGGGCGTCACCTGAGGAAAGATCACGAGTCTCTCGCCGAGGACGCTCGAGCCGACCGAGCGGATCTGACGTGAGATGTGGCTGTCATCGAGCCCGACCATCGTGAGCGTGAACTGGCGATAGCGGGACGGATCCGCCGCGTACTGCGTCAGGAGGAACTCCTGCATGGCGGCGAGAGCGATCAACTGTCCCTTTCGACCGCCTGCTCCGCCGCCGACCATCAGGAAGTGGAGCTCGTCGTACTCCTCGGCACGACGCGGAGTCAGGTAGCCCTCGTCGACCTCGAGCCGCGGTGAGACGGTCCTCACCTTGTCGGTGTCGAGGAGACGGTCGTAGTCGATCTTGGTGCGGAGCGAGGGAACGATCACGGTCAAGGCGCCGGCCTCGACGAGCTGCTTCACGAGCCCGAGCCTCTCGGGCTCGAGCAGGTCGGGAGCGGTCACCGTGAGCTGGCTCGGCTCTTCATGGACGTACCAGAAGGCGTGACGGAGAGCCCCGTCGCGGAGCGCCTCGAGGATGTGTCGCTGGTAGTACTCGCGCACCGCGGTCGTGTTCATGAGGACGAAGTCGTCTCGTCTGATCCCGAGCTGGAGCCCGACGAGCCGATTTCCGTGGGCCGCCGTCTTGTCGATCTGCACGCCCATCGACTTCGAGCCTCGCGAGCTGATCGGGTGCGATCTCGGGGGCGACGACGTGAAGGTGGGAGGGCCGGTGGTGCTGAGCGAACTCCGCCACGATCTGCAGGAGGACGAGCGGAGCGCCGGAGTTGGTGATGCCATGCGAGAGGAAGAGGTACCGGCGACTGCCGCGGGCTCGACGAAGGTCGGCCTGGGTTCGCAGAATCGCGACCCCAAGACCGGCGCTGCGACGAACTCCCTTCGTGCGTGCGTGCCCGATCAGCCGGAGAAATTCCATCACGGTGATAATCGGCAAGCGGGTAGAGGGTCTTGATCTCGCGCGAGCCTGTCGGGCGCGCCCAGCGCAGACATGCGCGCCACGGTCTTCAGCGTCGTGGCCGGCAGAAGGGCCCAGGCGATCGCTCTGGGGCCTGGACGAACGCCGTCGCGTGGCCCGGCGACGCCGGCTGGTTGCACCCAGAGTCGTCTAGTGGCAGACGGGCCGTCCCTCGGTCGTGTTGTTCGAGTAGGTGACGCCAGGGATCGTTGGACAGTTCGCGTAGGGGCCGATCGTATTACCGATCACCCTCGTGTTGCTGTAGCTGCCGCCGAGGCCGATGTTCATGCACTGGGCCCACTGGTTGCCCTCGACGAGATCGCTGTCGAAGTAGCCTCCCGCCGCATCCAGTCCGTCCTGGCACTGGCGCGCGGGGAGCCGGGAAACGGGAGAGCCGTCGGCGATCGTGTAGAAGGCCGGGCCGAAGGTGTTGTCGAGCAAGACCGTCGCGTAGTTCGCGCCATCGCCGAACTCGATGTTGTAGATCGCGTTGTTCTCGAACGTCGAGTGCTCGACCGTCAGGTGGGTGGTTCCCCAGACGAGCAGGCCGCCCTGGTGGAAGTACGTCGGCCACCTCGTCTGCATCCCGTCGAAGAGGTCGTTGTCGAACGTGACGTTGGTCGCGAGGTCGGGGCCGTTGTTGTGGACGAACGGCTCGTCCTGAATGCCGAGGGTGCCGCCGACCGTCGACCAGTACGCCTCGACGGGATTCCTCGGATCGCAGACCGCGGAGGGAGGCGCGCCGTTGGCGGCGGCCGTCGTCGGGTCGCCGAAGCAGGCGTCGATCGGGCCGATCTGGCTGTTCTCGAGCAGGAGGCCATCGACGCCGACGATGTCCGTCGAGTCGAGATGCGCGCCGTTCACGGTGACGTTCGAGACCCGGTTCCCGGGGCCCGAGTATCCGCGGAGCCCGATCGTGAGTTCATGGAAGTGAAAACACGTGCCGTCGAAGAGCACGTTCCCGCCACCAGGGCCGATCAGGAATCCCGGCGAGTCGAACGTGACGGAGCCTGGAGCCGTACCAGGAGCGCATTCGTACTCCACGGGCGTCGAATGGAAGATCCCCTCGGTGTAGTCGTACTTCTGGATCGAGCCCGTGTAGGTGCCCGCCGCCACCTGAACCGTGTCACCGGGATGTGCGACCGCGTCGGCCTGGTCGAAGTTCGAGCACGGCCGGGTTGGCTCACCCCGATGACACGTTGTCGGGTTGCCCGAAGGGGACATGTAGACGATCTCGGGCACCGGGATCGCGCTTCGACGGCCCGAGCCGTCCGGAGCGAGGATCATCTGGACCGTAACAATCGCGACGAGGAGCGCGCCTCCCGCCGCCAGGAGCAGCCCGACGCGGGAAAAGCCCCTCGATCTCTTTCCTCGGTGTGCGACGCGTCCCTTGCTCACGTCGCCGCCCTGCCCGACGTCCCCACGGGGACCGAAGTATAGCGGCCACCTGGTCGATTCCCCTGGCCCGTCGGCTCGGGCGACGAGCAAGCAGACGCGACGAGTCAAGCCGCCGCCGTCCGGAGCCGATGCTTCAGCGATGGTTTCGACGGCCCGGTTCGGTTCCGGTCTGCCTCCCGACCGGACGCCGGTCGAGCGCAGTGGACCGACGCTCGTCCTGGTCGATCCCGCGCTGGCGTGGACCGGTTCGACGACTCTGAACGGGATCCGAGGGGCCGAGCGAGCGCGGCCCACTCGCTCGGCCCACCGCTGGCTACCATGCGCGTGCGCGCGGGGGCGTCGTCGGCGAGGTCGGCTCGGGGCGCCGTCGGGCCGTCTCGGGTGGAAGGCATTCTCTCCACAGGCGGGTCCGATCAGAGCGCGGCGGACGCAGACCAGCCTCGCCAATTCGGACAACCTTGTGTTCTCTACTCCACTCCCCCGATGAAGCCATCTGCCGTCATGACTGTCGATCCGCGCGACCTCCGGACCACGGTGGTCGCGGACGGCGCGAGCCCGCGTACCTGGGGGCTCCGGGCGTGGTAGACGCGAGTCGTCCGGTTCGCGTCCTCTACAGCTTCCCGCACAAGATCGGCGCCGGGCGCATCAGTCACACCGCCTGGAACCAGGTGGCGCAGACAGCGGCCGCGGGCGCAGAGATGATCGTCTTCCCGGGCGTCGTCCACAAGCCGTTGCCGGCCGGGATTCGGGTCTGGCCCACCCTGGCGAGAGGGCGCGTGCGGATCTCGTACAAGGCGCTCGGCAGGTTGCGCGCCCTGGCGCTCCACGACCGCATCGTCGCGTCGCGGCTCGAGAAAATGGCGGGAGAGGTCGACGTCGTCCACGTCTGGCCCCTGGCGGGCCTGCGCACGATGGACGTGGCGGCTCGCCTCGGGATCCCGACCGTGCTCGAGCGCCCGAACGCGCATACGCGTTACGCGTACACGGTCGTGCGCGAGGAGTGTGAGCGACTCGGAGTCTCGCTGCCGCGCACCAACGAGCACGCCTACCGCGAGGAAGTCCTCGCGCAAGAGGAGGAGGAATACGCCCGAGCCGACTACCTCCTCTGCCCGTCCGACTTCGTCGTCCGCTCGTTTCGGGACGCCGGTGTCCCGCAGTCGAAGCTCCTGCGGCATTTCTACGGCTACGACCCGCGGGTCTTCTACGCGGGGACGCAGGACGATCGCGAGCGAGACCGCCGCCCGGGCATGACCGTTCTGTTCGTGGGCGAGGCGCCGGTCCGCAAGGGTCTCCATCTCGGGCTCGAGGCCTGGCTCGCCTCGCCCGCCTCGGCCGCCGGGAGGTTCCTGATCGCGGGCGACCCGCTTCGCGCCGACTACCGCGAGAGGGTCGCGGCGATGCTCGACCATCAGAGCGTCGAGCTGCTCGGCTACCGAACCGATGTCGCCGATCTGATGCGGGCGAGCGACGCGCTCGTCCTGCCAAGCCTCGAGGAAGGCTCGGCGCTCGTCTGCTCGGAGGCCCTCGCCTGCGGGTGCGTGCCGCTAGTGTCTGAGGCGGCGAGCGCGTTCTGTGAACATGAACGGAACTCCCTGGTGCATCGACCCCGAGACGTCGAGACGCTCACGGAACACATCACGATGATGGACCGCGACAAGGAGCTCGAGGCGCGGCTCCGGGCCGGGGCGCTGGCGACGGCTCCCCGGGCGACCTGGGAGGCGGCCGGGGTCGCGCTCCTCGCCGCCTACCGGCAGGCCTGCGGCGTTCCGGTCTCCTAGTGCCGAGCCCGAACGCACTCCACGTGGCCCGCAGTTTCGCCGAGGCGGAGGAGCTTCGCGATGTCTGGGAGAGCCTGCCCTGGCGGCAGGTCGACACCGAGCTCGACTTCTACCTCGAGGTCGCACGCACGAGGGATGAGGTCGTCCGGCCCCACGCGATCGTCGTCGAGATGGACGGACGCCCTCGAGCCGCCGTCGCGGGGCGCGTCGAGGACATCCGGCTCGCGACCAGACTGGGCTACTGGACGGTGTTCGCCCCCCGGGTCCGTTCGCTGACCCTGGCCCTGGGAGGACTCGCACTCGGCGATGACGATGCGGCGGCCCAAGATCTCCTCGTCGCCTCGCTCCTCGGCTCGCTCGCCCAGCATGAGGCGGACGTCATCTGGCTCCCGCGGATGCCGATCGACTCGCCCTTCGTCAAGGCCATCAGCGGCGAGGCCGGCGCGCTCAGGAGCCAGCAGCTTCCGCCCAACGTGCACTATCGCCTGGCGCTGCCAGAGAGCTTCGAGGCCTTCCTCGCGACGAGAAGCCGGAAGACACGGAAGGGAATACGGCAGACGTTGAAGCAGGTCGAGGACGCCTTCGGGCAGGAACTGTCGATCGAGGTGGTCCGGGATGTGTCGGAGGCCGAGCGGATGTTCGACGCCCTCGATCAGGTCGCGACGAACACTTACCAGCGCGGGCTCGGCGTCGGCTTCGTCAACTCCGCCGAGCAGAGGGCGCTGATCGAGTCGGCGCTCGTGCGTGGCCTCTACCGCACCTACCTCCTTAACATCTCCGGACGCCCCGTTGCCTTCTGGACGGCTTGGGACTACCGCGGCACGATCTTCATCCATACGACCGCGTACGACCCCGACTACGCGAGCTTTTCGGTCGGCGTCTACCTGCTCGTCAAGGTCATCGACGAGCTCTGCGGCGACGAGCGCATCGAGACGATCGACTTCGGACACGGCGAGGCTCCCTACAAGCGTCAATTCGGAAGCGAGTCGTCCGTCGAGACCGATCTCTATGTCTTCGGGCCGACGGTCAAGAGCATCGGGATCAAGCTGACGCGCGCGTCGATCGCGGCAACTGATCGCGGCGCCCGGCGCGTCGTTGCCGCGACCGGTAAGACCGACTCGCTGAAGCGGTTCTGGCGCAGCCGTCTAGCGTCTTCATCACAGGAGGAGGAAGTCGATGAATGAGTCAACTCGCGTCCGCTGATGGCGTCCCGCGCAGTCACGAAAACGCGCTGGGAGCGCGCGCAGGAATGGGAGCTTGCCTTCTGGCGTCGAGCCGAAACGCGCCACGGCTGGAAACGGATCGCCTACCCGATCGTTCGACCCGTTCTCGGGGCCGTCGGGAGCGGGAAGGTCGTCGGTGACGACTGGAACGGCTGGTGGCGGGACGGCTTCGACGGCTACTCCTTCCTCCCTGACGAGCTCGGGGATTACATCGAGCTGGGCTGCGGCCCCTATACGAACACCCGCCTGATCTTGCATGGGAGGCGGGCCGCACGCGTCGTATGCAGTGACCCGCTCGCGGGTGAGTACCTAAAGTTCCGCGATCGCTGGCTGAGTCGAGCCCAGCGCAAGGGCCTCGTCGAGGTCGATGACCATCCAATCGAGGAGACGACGTTCCCGCCGAACTCCTTCGACACCGTCGTCCTCATCAACGTGCTCGACCACGTGCGCGACGTCGACCTCTGCTTCGAGAATGCACTGGCCCTCCTCCGGCCGGGCGGATGGTTCGTCTTCGGCCAGGATCTGGCCAAGGCGGAGACGGCGGACGTGCCGAACTACGAATGGTTCGAGGAAGGCCATCCGCACCGAATCGGGCTCGCCGACATCGAGGCGCACCTGGCCTCCCTCAACGAGCGCTACAGACGGCTGATCCCGGCGCGGGATACGAGGCTCCAGTCCGGGGTGTTCGCCTTTGCGGGCGTTCGCCGAGATCCGTAGACCTCCGCAGACCCCAGCCCGACCGTGCCCTCGGGGGAGACGCGGGGCTGCCGAGTAGGGTCGGCCCGATCGGTCCGGCTCCTGGTGCCGAGCAGCTCACCACGCTCGAACGTCCTGGGCGGGGCGGCTGGGTTCAGACCGCAGCGGTGTGTTCAACCGACCGCGAAAGAGGTGGGCCGCCGCCCGCGAGCAAGACGCGGGCGGCGGCCAGGGTGCGGTGGTGCCGAACTAGCCGCAGGCGGATTCTCCATCGGAGGTGTTGCCGGTGTAGGTCACGCCCGGGGTGGCGGGGCAGTTCGCGTACGGGCCGATCGTGTTGTCGGTGACGACCGTGCCGCTGTAGTTGCCGACGCCGATTCCCATGCACTGCACCCACGTGTTTCCCTGGACGAGGTCGTTGGTGAAGTTGCCGCCGGCCGCGTCGAGGCCGTCCTGGCACTGCTGCGGTGGCAAGGCCGCGCCAGGGTCGCTGTCGGCGAGGGTGTAGACGGCGGCGCCGAAGGTGTTGTTGATCAAGTCGGTGTTGGTGTTGTCGCCCGAGCCGAACTCGACGTTGTAGATCGTGTTGTTCTCGAAGGTCGAGTTCTCGATCGTCAGCCCCGTGGTGCCCCAGACGAGCAGGCCGCCCTGATGGAAGTAGTCGGGCCACTTCGTCTGCATGCCCACGAAGGTGTCGTTTTGCAGGTTGGTGTTCGTGTTGTCGTCCGGCCCGTTGCTGTGGACGAAGGGCTCATCCTGGTTGCCGTCGATCGTTCCGTCCGGCTGGGTCGCCCAGTAGGCCTCCGTCGGATTTGACGGGCTGCACTCGGCTGACGCGGGCGCGCCGTAGCTGGCGGCCTGGCCGATGCCGAAGCACGCGTCGATGGGACCGATCTGGCTGTTCTCGACAGTGACACCGCATGTACCCGTGATGTCAAACGAGTCCACGTGGACGCCGTTCAACGTGACCGGGCCGGTCGAGGGGACGCTGCTCGTGTCGCCGCACGTGCTGCTGGCCGGATAACCGCGCAGCCCGAGCACCGGCACATGGAAGTGGAAGCACGAACCGGTGAACGTGATGTTTTGCGTTCCGTAGAACAGGAAGGTCGGGTTGCTGAAGGTGACGCTGTCGGCACCCGCACCGTTCTGGCACTCGAACGTGACTGGGTTCGTGCCGTGGTAGGCGATCCCGAAGTCCGACCCTGGCAACGTGACCGTTGAGTTGCCGGTGTAGGTGCCGGGCATGACCCCGACAGTTGTGTTTGCGCCCCCGCCCTGGGCGAGCGAGTCCGCCTCGTCAAACGACAGGCAGGCGGTCGAAGCACTCGGAGCCGCGACGGGCGACGCCGAGAAGGTGCAGTTGGAACCGCTGTCGCTGCCGCTCGGCGAGAGCCAGACGTTCGCCGTCGACGTCTCGGACAGCAGCGACGGATACGCACTCCCCGAGGAGCCGCCGCCGCCGCCCGAAGGGCTTGACCCGGCGCCCTGGAAACCGATCCCGCCCGAGAGGGAGCCGCTGGGAGTCGTCGTCGTGGTCGGAGTGGTGGTGGTCGTCGGGGTCGTCGTGGTGGTCGGCGTGGCCGTGGTGGTCGGGGTGGTGGTGGTGGTCGTCGTGGTGGTGGTCGGGGTAGTGGTGGTCTTGGTGGTGGTGCTACCGCCGGGGCTGCCGCCACCGGAGGAGCCGGTGCCGCTCGGGGTCGTCGTGGTGGTGCCGGTGGTACCGCTGCCGGCGGAGCCGATCGACGAGGCGCCGCGCGGGGTCGTCGTCGTGGTTCCTGTCGAACCGCCGCCTCCCGAGGAACCCGAGCTGCCCGAGGAGGAGCCGCCCGGGGTGGTGGTGGTGGTTCCCGTCGAGCCGCTGCCGGAGGAGACCGCGGGCGCTGAACCGCTGGTGCTACCGGAGGAGGAGGTGCCGGTCGGGGAGGGCGAGCCCGAAGGGCAGGGCTTCGTCGTCGATTCGAGCGAGTTCTGCTTCGAGCGGTTGCCCTGGTGATCGTAGGAAGTGACCGCGATCGTGTAGACGGTGCCGCAGGAGAGACTTCCCACCGTGTAGGAGACGGTCGGCGCCGGTATCTTCTTGCCCGTCAACCGCAGGGTCGCGTTGAAGGATCCCAAGCCGAGCGGGCCAGTCGTCCCGCGCAACGCACCGTTCACGTAGATGTCATAACCAGCCGGTTCCGCATCGCCCTGAGACTGACCCCAGGAGAGCGTGATCGAGGTCGGCGAGGCTGCAGCGACCGTCAGGTGCGCCGGCGTCGGCGGCGGCGGGGAGATCTGGTGAGTATTGAAGAGGTGCGTCGGCACGAACTGGCTGGTGGCCGAGCCGGCCGGTACGAGAACGATCAGCGCAACGACCGCCGAGAGCGCGAAGGCCTTGGGGGAAGTGTTCGTCGTCTTCATTGCCGTGGCATCGGCGTGAAAACGCGATCACTTGACCCCTCGTTTTTTGGAGGAAAAGAAATGGTTGCTTTCTTGTGAATAAATTGGACGTCTCTCCGCGCCGGCCCGCGCCTCAGCGCCCGCATCGAGCGCCGTTTCGCGCCAGCCCGCCGGCCGCTTGCGGAAGCGCAGTTACGGCCGAGCTCGCGCTCGTGGCTGGATGACCGCCCCGGCGCGCCCGCCCCACCAAGCCCCATCCGATCGGCATTTATGAGAATCCGTCCGTGCCGCCGGCACACACGTCGATCCGGTTGCAGGGCAGTGCGTGGCCGGCCGCTGCGCTAGGCGCGGGGAGGCCGGCGCAGAGCTGCCGAGACCCCCGCGGGTGCTATCGAGGCGCTTCGCCCGCGGGCCGGCGGTGGCGTGAGCGCAAACTCGGGCCGACCCCGGCCAGAGATCCAGACTTACCTAGACCAAGGTGCTCAACTTCCTCGACCGCGGGGTAATTTCTCGCCGGGTCCCGCTATCCTCCGGGTCATGATCGCTCACGTCGTTGCCGCTCGCACGTCCGAGGCGCCCTCAAGGTTCCGCGATCTCAGGCCGATGGTGTAAGACGATGGACCTTCGCTACTACGGCCGTGTCGTCTCGCGCTTCCGCTGGCTCGTCGCCGGCGGCGTCATCCTCGCGCTCGTCCTCGGCTTCCTTTCCTTCGCAAAGGTCTCGTCGAAGGGGATCACCTATCGCGACACGGAGACCTATCAGAGCACGGCGACGATGCTGCTGACGCAGGGAGGGAAGACGTTCGCCGACCCGACCAAGTTCTCGGGGCTGACCGACTTGTACTCGGCGCTCGCCAACAGCGATCAGGTGCGAGCGACGATGCTCCGCGACGGCGCCAACAAGTCGTGGAAGGTGACGGCGGTGCCCGTCTCGCCGGCCTCGAACCCCGAGGCCATCCTGCCCGTCATCCAGCTGACCGGCGTGGCCGACTCGGCAGCTGACGCGGTGAAGGCGACGCAAATCGGCACCAGGGCGTTCCTCGACGTCGTGTCACGCCAGCCGGGTGCCGCCACGCTGGAGGTCCTCCAGCAGCCGACGAACCCGATCGTGATCGTGCCGCGCAAGAAGACATTGATGATCGTGGTCATCCTCGCCGTGCTCAGCGCGACGTTCGGCCTCGCTCTTGTACTCGAGAACTTGCGGCCTCGCGGGATGGTGGCTTCGGCTGCCACCGACGTCAGGAAGGGCGGCAGTCCCTTGCAGCCCGCCGCCACTCGAGCCGCCTCCTAGGCGATGACTGTTCTTTCCGGTCGCGCGCCCGGCGGGAGGCTGGCGCCGGCGGTCATCCTCGGCGCGATCGCGGTCCTGGCTGCCGCGGCGGTGTCCGGTCACGGAGCGAAGCAGCTGGCGCCGATCGTCGTCCTCGTCGCCGTGGTGGCGGCTTTCTCCCGGTCGATCTTCCGCTGGCACAGCCTGATCGGCCTGATCGTTCTCGTCATCCTCTTCGTGCCGATCGGCCGCTACTCGCTTCCCGGAAACCTGCCGTTCCATCTCGAGCTCTATCGCGTCGTCGTCGCCCTGGTCGTCTTGATCTGGATCTCGGCGCTTTTGATCGACCCCGGCACGCGTCTGCGTTCGACGCCGTTCGACTGGCCGCTCCTCCTGCTTGCGGCGTGCATCCTCGCGTCGGAGCTCGCCAACCCCGGCCGAGTCGGCCAGTACGGGACGTATGTCGTCAAGACCCTGACGTTTTACCTGAGCTTCTGGCTCGTCTACTACCTGACGGCCACCGCAGTCAGACGCCGCGCGTCGGCGCTCTTCCTCCTGCGGATGCTCGCGATCGGAGGCGGCGTGGTCGGGTTCTTTGCCGTGTGGGAGGAGCGCACGGGCTTCAACGTCTTCGACCACCTGCACGCGGTCATGCCGTTCCTCAGCTTCGAGCCGATTTCCGAGGCGATCCTGCGCGGCGGCAACCTGCGCGTGTTCGGCCCGGCCGAGCACCCGATCGCTCTCGGTGCGGCACTGATCATGCTCCTGCCGATCGCCGTGTACTTCGCGCGGGTCTCGTCGCGACGCTGGTGGTTTGTCGCGCTGATGATCGTGCTCGGGGCGCTGGCGAGCGGCTCGCGCACCGCAATCACGATGCTGCTGGCCGAGATCGTGCTTTTTCTGATCCTGAAGCCCGCCGAGACGAGGCGACTCTGGCCGCTCCTGATCCCGAGCGTCGTCATCGTGCACGCGTTTCTGCCAGGGGCGATCGGCGGATTCCGCGCGGCCTTCTTCCCCAAGGGGGGCATCATCGCGGAGCAGACGGTGCTCACCAAGAACGAGAACGCCCAGCTCGCGGGCGGACGCCTCCGCGAGCTCAGGCCGGAGATCAAGGCGGCGACGCACCACGCTCTCTTCGGCTCGGGTCTGGGCACCCGGATCTCGGGCTTCAACGTCCCGGTCAGTCTGCGGAACGCCCCGATCCTCGATGATCAGTGGCTGAACAACCTGCTCGATATCGGCTACATCGGCTTCGCTCTCTGGGTCTGGGTTTTCGTTCGGAGCGTCCGGCGCCTGATCCGAGAGTCGCGCGCCGAGGGCGGGGCGGACGGTGACGACTGGCTTTTTGCCTGCCTCGCCGCCTCGATTCTGAGTTTCGGGATCGGGATGATGACCTTTGACGCGTTCGGCTTCACCCAGGTCTTCTTCCTGTTCTGGATCGTTCTCGGCATCTCTGCGGCCATGCTCGGGATCACGCAGGACGAGCGGGCCGCCCAGTCGGGTACCTCCTCCGTCCGCACCCTGCGGCCTCGTCCGCGCGGCTAGCGGTCAGACGAGAGCGAGCGTGGGCAACCCGCCACGGGCCGCGGCTTGCCGGCGCCGAGAGCGCGCCGGCGCTGGGACGAGGTCGGGCTACCGGCCCGCGCCGGTCTGTCCGACCGCATCCTCGGCGCGGGCGGCTGCGCGCGCCTCGGGCCTGCCGGCCCAGGCGTAGAGGATCCAGCCGAGGTGGTAGGAGCGCGACTCCGGGTTCAGGCGGACGCCCGCCTGAGCGAAACGTGCCGGGCGCGGGCGCACCCGGTGGGCGAGGCTGCGCGCGTAGCGTCGCGGCCGCGGTGCTCGCTCGCTGCGCTCGACCGAGCGATGGGCGAGGAACGGGTTGCGTGGGTAGAAGTCGATCCCGAGCTCGTTCGCGCCGAAGCCCCAGGCGAGGCTCTGCTCGATTGCTTCGGCCGTCCGCGGCTCGCCGAGGTCGTAGGCGGGGAGCAGGAACAGCATCGACATGCTGTCCTGGTGCACCGAGAAGACCGGGTAGGCGTCGAAGGCGCCGCCCGAGCGGACGTCGATCATCCACGGCCATTCGCCGAGCGGGCCCTGCAGGTCGATCGCGCGCTGGACGCCGCGACGGAAGCGACCGGCGGCCTCGTCGTCTGCGAACGCGGTCGCATAGGCGTGACAGGCGCGCAGGAAGTAGACGAGGCTGCCGAAGGAGACGACCCCGCGGCGGTAGCGGTGG
This sequence comes from uncultured Actinomycetota bacterium, assembly GCA_963765345.1. Taxonomy (GTDB): domain Bacteria; phylum Actinomycetota; class Thermoleophilia; order Gaiellales; family Gaiellaceae; genus PALSA-600. Next base: position 19,372 of record CAVXWI010000002.1, on the reverse strand, counting down.
GTGCTGTGCCGCGGGAGCCCCGTCGCCGGCTCGACGAACTCCGAGCAGACGAGCCGGAAGGCGCGCTTCGCCACCTCGCCGCCCGGCTCGAGCCCGTGCCGTGAGGCGGCGCTCGCGCCCCAGGTGATCCAGCCGAGGTCCTGCATGTTCAGGCTCGCCGTTTCCCCGCGCTCGAGGGTCGCGACCAGGCGCTCGAGCTGCTCGCCGGCGAGCGTCGCCCGCTCGGGGACGTAGTCGACGAGGAGCAGGCAAAGCAGGCCGCGGTCGGCCGGTGTCTCGACCCGCCCGAGCCCGCGCTCGAGGAAGGTCTCGACGAACTCGCCCGCCTGCTGCGCCGTCACACCAGCCGCCCCGACTCGCCCGGCCTCGCAGAGGCCGAGGAGCGAGTTGATCGTGTAGCGCACCGCCTGCGGGTGGTCGTAGTCGTTCGCGAACGCGCCGTCAACGAGCCGGGTCGAATAGGGGAACAGGCCGCTCCGCTCGTTGAAGGTCGCTAGCAGGTTCTCGACGCAGCCCGCGAGCAGGTCCGGGAGGTCGAAGCGGGCGACGTCGAGCGGGCGCCCGCTCATCGGGCGCTGGCCGGCTCGAGCCGGTCGGCTGCCGTGTCGTCGGGCTCGCCCCCACCGAGCCCGGTGAGGAGCACCTGCGCCGCGCGCTCGGCGGCGTGCCCGTCCCAGCCGGGGATCGGCTCCGACGGCGCCGCCCAGTCGGCGAGCAGGTCGGGGATCGCTGCGAGGGCAGCCGGATCGGTGCCGAGCAGCCGGTTCGTGCCCTGCTCGACCGTGACCGGCCGCTCGGTGTTCTTGCGCATCGTGAAGCACGGGATGCCGAGGAACGAGGTCTCCTCCTGGACGCCGCCCGAATCGGTGACGACCGTTCTGGCGCTCGCCTGCAGTGCGAGGAAGTCGATGTAACCGACCGGCTCGATCAGCCTGAGGTCGCCGCGCGGCTCGACCGCCTCGATCCGGGCCATCGTCCGCGGGTGGACGGGAAAGACGACTGGCGCCCACCGCGCGAGACGCTCGAGCGCTGCGAGGACGTCGGTGAAGCCGGCCCCATCGACGAGCGCCGGGCGGTGCAGGGTGACGAGCACGTAGGAGCCGGGTGAGAGTCCGAGCCGCTCGAGGATCGTCGTTCGCTCGAGGAGCGGCCGCATCCGCACGAGCGTGTCGATCATCGTGTTGCCGACGAAGAAGACGCGCTCGGGGTCGACGCCCTCCCGGGCGAGGTTCACTGCCGCCTCGGGGCTGTGGGTCAGGCACCAGCGCGCGATCTGATCGGCGACGATCCGGTTAATCTCTTCGGGCATCGAGCGGTCGAAGCTCCGCAGCCCCGCCTCGAGGTGCGCGACCGGGATATCGAGCTTGGCGGCCGCGAGCGCGCCTGCGAGGGTCGAGTTGACGTCGCCCGGGACGACGAGCGCGAGCGGGCGGAGCTCGGCGAGGACGGCCTCGATCCGCTCGAGCGCGCGGCCGGTCTGCGCGCCGTGGCTGCCGGAGCCGACATCGAGCTCGAAGTCGGGCGCGCCGAGATCGAGCTCGTCGATGAAGATCGTCGACATCTCGTGGTCGTAGTGCTGGCCCGTATTGACGACGAGGTGGCGGAGCTCCGGCGCCGCCGCGCGCATCCGCGCGACGAGCGGCGCCATCTTCACGTAGTTGGGTCTGGCGCCGACGAGGTAGGCGACCGCGTCGGTGCCCGTCACGACGAGCCTCCGGCTCGGACGTGCCTCCGCACCAGGCTTGAAGCAGAGCTGCTCGCGGGGAAGACCATCTCTCTGAGCGTACTTGCCCGCCTCGCGAACGCAAGTGGGGGGCGGTGCTGCCCGGGCGGCCGGCTCACGCCGCCCTCAGGTGCGGATGGCATGCTGCGGCCGTGCTGGTCTGGGCAGACATCGAGAACGAGCCGCAAGTCCAGTACCTGCCGCCGATCGCGGCGGCGTGCCGCCGGCGCGGCGCCGAGACGATCGTCACCGCACGCGACTACGGCTCGACCTTCATGCAGCTCGAGAGCCGCGGGGTCGACTACCGCCCCGTCGGCGCCGCCTATGGCGCCTCGAAGCTCGCCAAGGTGGTGGGCCTCGCCCGCCGCAGCCTGGCCCTCTCCCGCTCGCTGCAGGGGGACGACCCGGACAGCCTCGTCTGTGCCTCCCGCGCGGCCGTGCTCGCCGCCCGGCGCCTGCGGATTCCCTCCTACGTCATCTCCGACTACGAGCACGCGAATCTGACCTCCTTCCGCTGGGCCGGTTCGACGATCCTCTACCCGGACGTGGTCGATCCCGAGGCCTACCGCAAGGCAGGCTTTGCCCCCGGGAAGCTGATCTCCTTCCGCGGCCTGAAGGAGGACGTCACCTTCGCCGGCGTCGACCTCGCCGCCGTGCCGGCCTGGCAGTCAGGCGTCGCCGACGAGGACGCGGTGCTCGTTCTCGTTCGTCCGCCGGCCGAGGAAAGCCACTACTACTCGCAGCGCTCGCGCCAGCTCTACCTGAAGGCACTCCGCTTCCTCGCCGACGACGAGCGCACCGTGGTCGTGCTCGCCCCGCGCTACCCGAGGCAGCTCGCTGATCTCGACGGCCTGCCGTTCGCGAATCCGCCGATCCGGCTCGAGCGGCCCGTCGCCTTCGTCGAGCTCCTGAAGGCGGTCGATCTCGTCCTCTGCTCGGGCGGAACGATGCTCCGCGAGGCAGCGTACCTCGGCATCCCGGCCTACAGCATCTTCGGCAGCGAGCTCGGCGACGTCGACCGCTACCTCGCCTCGATCGGCCGGGCGATCCTGCTCGGCGGCGAGGACGAGCTCGCCCGGATCACGATTGCGAAGACGTCGGAGCTGAAGCCGCTGCGGACGAACCCCGAGCTCGTCGACGAGCTCGCGGCGATCGTCATGCGAGCCGCCTAGAGGGCTCCCGGCGCCCGCCCCGGGGCGGCCAGTCCGGCCCGCGGTCTCACGCGAGCCCCCCGGTCGGGGGGCCTGACTCCGAAGGGGCGCCACTACCATGAGGCAGATGCCAACTGCCCGGACCCGTTCCACCGTCCCGTTCCTCGACCTCGCGCGCGTTCACGCGCCGATCGCCGACGAGGTGCTCGGCGACGTCGCCGAGCTGCTCGAGACGGGCGCGTTCACGAACGGGCCGCCGGTCGCCGCGTTCGAGGCGGCGTTCGCGGCGTACTGCGGCGCGGCCCACTGCGTCGGCGTCGCGAGCGGGCTCGACGCGCTCCGCTTCGCGCTGATCGCGCTCGCGCTCGAGCCCGGCGACGAGGTGCTCGTGCCGGCGCTCACCTTCATCGCGACCTTCGAGGCGGTCACGCAGGCCGGCGGCATACCCGTCCCGGTCGAGATTTCCGCCGCCGACTACGGACTCGATCCGACCGCGGCGGCTGCGGCGGTCGGCCCGCGGACACGCGCGCTCCTGCCGGTCCACCTCTACGGTCGTCTCGCCGATATGGCCGCGCTCGGGGCGCTCGCACGCCAGCACGGGCTTGCGGTCGTCGAGGACGCGTGCCAGGCGCACGGTGCCTCGCGGGACGGCCTCCGCCCCGGCAGCGCCGGCCCGGCCGCGTTCAGCTTCTACCCCGGCAAGAACCTTGGGGCGATGGGTGATGCCGGCGCGCTCGTCGTCGACGACGCCGGGCTCGACCGCTCCGTGCGGTCGTTGCGCGAGCACGGCCAGTCGCGCAAGTACGAGCACGACACGATCGGCTGGACGGCACGGCTGGACACGGTCCAGGCGGCCTTCCTCCTGCGCAAGCTGCCCCTCCTCGACGGCTGGAACGAGCAGCGCCGCGCCGCCGCCGACCTCTACAGCGAGGGGCTCACCGGCGTCGGCGACCTCGTCCTCCCCGAGCGGCGACCCCGGCCACGTCTGGCACCTCTACGTCGTCCGCACCGCTGACCCGGCCGGGCTCGCCGCCCACCTCGCCGAGCTGGGCGTCGGCAGCGGCCGCCACTATCCGGTGCCGCCGCACCTCTCGCCCGCCTACGCGCAGCTCGACCTGCGCGCGGGCGCGTTTCCGGTCGCCGAGCAGGTGGCCGGCGAGGTGCTCTCGCTGCCGATCTTCCCGGGGATCACCGAGGGCGAGGTCGAGCAGGTCGTCGAAGGCGTCTGCTCGTGGTTCGACCGTGGCTGACCGCCCGGTCAACGACGCCCCCCACCGGCTCTTCACCGACGTTGACTTCGGCGAAGGCGTGGTCGTCCAGGCGTTCACCAACCTCTACGGATGCCGGATCGGCGACGGCAGCCGGATCGGGCCGTTCGTCGAGATCCAGCGTGGGGCCGTCGTCGGGGCGCGCTGCAAGATCCAGAGCCACTCCTTCATCTGCGACGGGGTCACGATCGAGGACGAGGTCTTCGTCGGCCACGGCGTCATGTTCGTCAACGACAAGTACCCGCAGGCGACGAACGCGGCCGGCGAGCTGCAGACGGAGGCGGACTGGACGCGACTCGACACGGTCGTCGAGCGCGGCGCTGCGATCGGCTCGGGCGCGATCGTCCTCGCCGGGATCCGGGTCGGGGCCGGCGCGCTCGTCGGCGCCGGAGCCGTGGTGACGCGCGACGTCGCCGCCGGGGCGACCGTCCGCGGTGTTCCCGCCCGGTAACGACCCGTTTACACGGCGGGCAGCGGGCGTCGCTAGGGTGGCCGCAGCGGCCGGGCGGTCCAGTCGGAAGGTCCAGGAGTCTGAGCCTTTCGTCCAGCCGCCCGCGAATGAGCTGCCAGTAGGGTGGGCAGAGGATCGACCAGAAGTGATTGCTTGTTTAGGGGGAACGGGATTAACGCGACCATCAATCCGGAGGAGGCCTCGCGGCTTCAGCCCGCTGAAAGGGTTGCGTTGTCAGCCGAGAAAACGACGGCGCGGAGGGGTACGCGCCGCCGGGGCTGGTACGTTCGCCGAGCGCTCACCCTCGCCGACCTCGGCGGCCTCTCGATCGCCTTCATCGTCGCGACCGCCCTCTTCGCCAGCACGACCGTCGGCGAGCATGTGCCGCTGGGCTTCCAGTTCCTGCTCTTCCTCGTCACGCTGCCCGTCTGGATCCTGCTCGCGCAGAGCCTCGGCCTGTACCAGTTCGACGACGCGCGCGCCGACCACTCGACCGCCGACGAGACGCTCGGCGTGCTCTCGCTCGTCACGCTCGGCACCTGGTTCGTCTTCGTCGCCGGCTGGGTGACGAAGCTCATCCATCCGCAGGTCGACCGTCTCGTCACCTTCTGGTTCCTCGCGCTGATCCTCGTCCCGGTCGGGCGGGTGTTCGCACGCTCGATCGTGCGCAAGATGAACATCTACACGCAATACGGCATCGTTATCGGGGCTGGCAATGTCGGCCAGCTTGTCGCGAGGAAGATCCAGCATCACCCCGAGTACGGCATCCGGCTCCTCGGCTTCGTCGACGAGCACCCGCGCGACCGTCGCCCGGAGATCGCCGACCTGCCGATGCTCGGGGGCCTCGACGACCTCGCCGCGCATCGTCGCCGAGCGTCACATCGAGCGCGTCATCGTCGCGTTCTCCGAGGAGCCCGACGAGCGGACGATGGCGCTCGTCCGAGACTTTCGCGACCAGGAGGTGATCGTCGACATCGTGCCGCGGCTCTACGAGCTCGTCGGTCCGCGCGCCGACATCCACCTGATCGAGGGACTGCCGCTCCTGACGGCTCCGCCGGCCCGGCTCTCGCGCCCGTCATTTGTGACCAAGCGGGTGATCGACACGATCGGCGCGACCTGCATCCTGATCGTCAGCGCGCCGATCTTTGCGATCGCCGCACTCCGGATCAAGCGCGAGTCCAGCGGCCCGATCTTCTTCCGGCAGACGCGGCTCGGCACGAACCAGAAGCCGTTCACGGTGCTCAAGTTCCGCACGATGCGTGTCGATGTCGACCAGTCTGAGCACCGTGCCTACATCCAGACGACGATGACCGCGAACGCGAGCCCGACTGCCAACGGGACCTACAAGCTCTCCCGCGAGGCAGACATCACGCCGTTCGGTCGCCTGCTGCGCAAGACGAGCCTCGACGAACTCCCCCAGGTCATCAACGTCCTGCGCGGCGAGATGTCGCTCGTCGGCCCGCGCCCGTGCATCCCGTACGAGACGGAGTTCTTCCAGCCCCACCACTTCGACCGGTTCCTCGTCCCGCAGGGGATCACCGGCCTCTGGCAGGTCACGGCTCGGGCGAACTCGACGTTCGGCGAGGCCCTCGAGATGGATGTCGCCTACGTGCGCGGCTGGTCGCTCGGCCTCGATCTCAGGCTGATCTTCCGGACGCCGTTCTCGCTCATCCGCCAGCGGAAGGCGACCGCGTGAGCCCGGTCGGCGTCGGCGTCGTCGGGCTCGGCTACTGGGGGCCGAACCTCGCCCGCAACCTCTACGAGCTCGAGTGCAGCGAGCTCGTGGCGGTCTGCGACTCCGATCTCGAACGGCTCGAGGTGATCCGGCGCCGCTTCGCCGGCGTCCGCACCTACTCGAGCTTGGACCAGCTGCTCGCCGACGACGAGATCGACGCGGTCGCGCTCGCAACCCCCGTCTCGACGCACTTCTCGCTCGGCCGGGCCGCGCTCGAGGCGGGCAAGCACGTCTTCATCGAGAAGCCGCTCGCCGCCTCGTCGGCCGAGTGCCTCGACCTGATCAAGCTCGCCGACGCCGGCGGCCTCGTCCTGATGCCGGGGCACACCTTCCTCTATAGCCCGCCGGTCGTGACGATCCGACACCTGATCGAGTCGGGCGAGCTCGGCGACCTCTTCTTCATCTCGACGAGCAGAGTCAACCTCGGCCTCCACCAGGCGGATGTCAGCGTCGCCTGGGACCTCGGCCCGCACGACTTCTCGATCCTCCGCTACTGGCTCGAAGCCACGCCCACCTCGGTCAGCGCCTTCACCCGCGGCTACGTGATCCCGACGATCCCTGACGTTGCGTTCATCGGGCTTGAGTTCGCGAGCGGCACGATCGCGCACGTCGAGCTCTCGTGGCTCGCGCCGAGCAAGCTGCGCCGGACGACGATCGTCGGCTCACACAAGATGGTCGTGTACGACGACACGAGCACCGAGCCCGTGCGCGTGTTCGACTCGGGCGTCGTCCTGCCCGAGCCCGAGACCTTCGGCGAGTACCGGCTCACCTACCGAACCGGCGACATCGTCTCGCCGCGGATCGACGCGGCCGAGCCGCTCTCGCTCGAGCTGCGTGACTTCTGCGAGGCGATCGTGACCGGCGCGACGCCCCGGTCGTCGGCGACCGTCGGCCTCGAGGTCGTGCGCATGATCGAGGCGGTCGACCGCTCGACCGCCCTCGGCGGCGCCAGGGTCGCCGTCGACGAGCTCGACCCGCTCGCCCTGCTCGGGCCGCAGCCCGCGCCGGTCCGTGACGGGACGACGCAGCACCGCTAGGGGACGATCCGACGCGCGGGCCTCTCGGCTCGGTGGCGAGGTCTCAGTGAGGCGTGCGGACCGGCTCGGCCGGCGTGCCCGCCGCGGGGACGCGCCTGGGCGGCTTCAGCGGTCGCCGGAAGCGGTAGGCGTACCACGCTGCGTCCCGTTCGTGCTGCTCCCAGCCCGCGCCCTCGAGCTGCTGGCACAGGCGTGCGAGCCGCGAGGCGACGCGCCTCTTCTCGGGCGGCGCGTTGCTCCCGCGCAGCCAGCGGAACGACTTCGAGCGCGCAAGCTCCTCTGCCGGGTCGGTGTCGATGCTGACGGCGACGAACTCACCGGAGACGTAGCCGCGCCACCACGTGATCTCGCACTCCTCCCAGAGCTCCTCGGTCTGCGAGGCGCCGCACTCCGGGCAGAAACTCGCGCCGCCCGGGATCTCGGCGTGGCAGGCAGGGCACCGCTCGCTTGTGTCCTGACCTCTCCGAGGCTGAGTGTTTCGCGTTCCCATCTTTCGAGCAGCCAAACCCCGGCGCAGGTACCGAACTCCGGGTCCGAGTCTACCTATCCATCGGTCGGCGACCCCGCCAAGTTGAGAGCCAGCGAGTGGATCGGTGCCGGGTCACGCGTGCTGCATCCTCGCCGCCGTTCCCACGCTGTCGCGCGAGGAGGAGCGGTCGGCGTCGTCCAGGATCAGCATGCCGAAGCGGTAACTGCCATCAGGGTTCGCGCCGATGCAGGTGAAGCGCGGTGCGGTCGCGGCGACGAGCTCGCGGAAGGCGAGGTTCGAGTAGACGTCGTCGACGAGAATCGCGCCGCCCGGCCGGAGCACCGCGCAGGCGTTGTCAAGCTCGAAGCGGACGTTGCGCCCCGTGTGCAGGCTGTCGTGGATGAAGAGGTCGATCTCGCCGAGCTCGGCGAGGACCTCAGGTAGCCGCTGGCGCGAGGTGCCGCTGACGAGCGTCCAGCGCTCCCGGAGCTGCTCCGGGACGGCGGCACCGATCTGGTCGTGGAACCGCGAGTCGACGCTCGGCAGGTCGACACTCGCGAGGCGGCCCTCGCCGGCCCGCACGAGCGCTTCGAGGACGTAACGGGAGGTGACGCCCCGGGCGACGCCCGTCTCGACGATGGTCCGCGGCCGCCCGTGGACGGTGAGCGCCCAGGCCGCCTTCGTGAAGGCGCGGCTCCCGTCGCACCAGCGCCCGTACCGTTCCGTCAGGCCGCGCTCGTCGAACACCGCCATGATCTCCTCGTAGATCGCCTCGGCCTCCGCCTCGCAGCTGCAGGGCCAGTGCTGCCCGAGCGCGTCGTGGAGGGCGTGCAGCCAATTCGGATCGATCGGGTAGAGCTCGTCCGTGGTCAGGCCGGTTCGACGGAGGATGCGCCCGTCACCTCGCCGGTCGAGCCGGCCTCGTACCCGTTCGGCAGCAGCCGACGGATCCCGCGCCATCACCCCGGTGGCGCGGAGCACGTACCCCGTCTGTGCCCACAACCCATTCCCCATCCGCGAACCTCGGTCTTGTCAGTCCGCAGCGCTGCACTAAGTCATACCGGGATCCGCGCGCTTGTCAAGACAACGGTCGCAGCCGCTCAGCGGCCGGCGATGCGCTGCGCCAGGGTCCGCGAGGCGAACCAGGTGCCGGAGACGAATCGCATCAGCGGCCCGTAGCTCCAGGCGGCCGGGGCGCCGACGACGTGGAGCCCGGGCACGGAGGTCTCGAAGCCGTTCCCGAGCACCGGATAGCCGCCGTTGACGACGGTGACCTGGCGCAAGAGCGGCTCCGAGATGAACGGGTACTTGGCGAGGTCGACCTGGAAGCCGGTCGCGGCGAGCACATGGTCGACCGTCCGCTCGCTCCCGTCGGAGAGGCGGAGGCGGACGCGGCCATCGACCTCCTCCGCCGAGGTGATCTCGACATTGAGCGTCACCGGGATGCCGGTAACGCGCGGCTGGACCCAGACGGCCCCTGCCGGCTTGATCGCCCGGCGCCCGATCGCGATCTGGGTGCTGCGCGGGAGGCGGCGGAGGAGGTTCGGCCGCGCGGTCAGGAGGTTGATGCCGGGGGGGCCGACATCCTCCGGCGGATAGACGATCCAGCTGAGCGGGCCGAAGAACTCGCGCAGCCGCTTGCCGCGGAGGAAACGGGTCTGGTGTCCGCGAACGATCAGCTCGACCGAGGCGCCCGCCTCGTGCAGGAGGGCGGCGAACTCGAGCGCGCTCTGGCCGGCACCGACGACGGCGACCTCTCTGCCGGCAAAGACGTCGAGCGGGCCGTAGTCGCAGGAGTGCGAGGCGAGCTCCCTGGGCAGCTGCGCGAGCACGGGGGGAAGTGCGCCGAACCGGTCGATCCCCGCCGCGACGACGACGCGCCGGGCCGTGACCGTTTCGCCATCGGCGAGTGTGAGGGAGAAGCCGCCGTTCACCCGTGCGAGCTCTGAGACCAGCCGCGGGTCGACCTCGGGCACGGCAGTCGCCTGATACCAGCGGCCGTACTCGACGAAGGTCTCGACCGGCAGCGGGTTCGGCACCCGCGTCCCCGTCGCCTGGGAGAACCCGGCGAGCGTGAGCGGCCCGGTCCCCTCGCCGATCTCGCAGCCGTCGATCGCCGAGGAGCGGAGGAACATCCCGACCGGCATGTTCCGCTCCCAGAACGACATCACCTCGCCGAAGGAGGCGACGTCGACGCCGGCTCGACGGAGGTGTGCGGCGGCGCCGAGCCCGTAGGGGCCGGCGCCGATGACGACGACGTCCTTGTCAGCCATGCTGGACCTCGCGGCCCGGGCGGGCGGTCGTGCAGGTTGCGGATTTCATCGAGTCGTTGGCGTCGTGGAAGCGCAAGCGGTGCGTCGGGCTGGGATCGACCGTGTCGGGGTCGCTGTCGAGGTATTCCCACCCAGGCCCCCCGAACCCGGGCGGTGGGAGACGTCTGCTCCCAACTCATCCTGATCGAGAAGATACGGGATGTCCACCCCGAGCCAGGCGGCGAGCGTGCACCGGGTCGAGTTGCGGCCGACGGTCGCTGCGCGCGAGCCGCGCGCAGCCGGGTTCCTCTCTTCCATGCCCCTCATCCCTCCCTCAGTATGACCCCGGTTCCTCATCTCCTACCCGGGTTGATAGATCACGAGCCCCGCGGCCAATCGAGATCGGCAGGCGCCGGCTGGGCCGAGATCCCCCTGAAGGGTGATGCTCGCCCGGGGCCGCCCGCGCAGGGTGTGTCGGTGAACAGTTGGGTTGTCCAAACCTCCCTCCGTCTCGCGGAAGACGAGTCGCTCACTGACCCGCTGACCGGCCTCGGCGGGCGGGCGAAGCTGCTCGCGGACCTCGTCCGCGCGGTCGGGCCGCGGAACCGCCCTTCGCTGCTTGCGATCGTGTACTTCGAGGGTTTCGGCGGCAAGACCCGCCGGCGCGGCGACGCCCGATCGCGGGTCGAGCTCGTCGAACGGTGTACGACGCTCGCCCGCGCGCTCGGACCGGTCGCGACCTGCTACCGGTTGCGCGAGCCCGAGTTCGCCGCCCTGATCGCCTGCCCCGCGGCCGAGGCGATCACACAGCTCGAGCTGGCCGTCGCGATGGTCGAGGAGCCCGCCAACGGCCACATTGTCACCTTCGGGACCTGTCGCCTGCCGGAGGAAGCCGCCGAACCCGCCGCGGCACTCGGGCTCGCCGGTGAGCGTCTGACCGAGCGCCAGCGGAGCCGCGAGTCTCGCGAGCGCCGCCTCGCTCGCGAGTCCGGCGTGGCCGGCCGCTAGCGCAGATGCTGCCCCTGCCCCGGGCCCGCTTTCCTCAATCCCTCGATCGAGTGAGACGACGTGAGGGCGGTTTGTCGAAGATGTGTAGATGGTAAAAAGATTGACGCCGCACGGTTGCGTTCGGCCCGCCTGGGGCGTAGCCTTTCGCACGGGTGAAATCCGGCCTGGGCTGCGAGTGGACGGACGGTTCCGTCCGGGGGAGTGTGTGGGTAACAACGAGCTGGGAACGGACACTGCGGCCGTGAGCGCGACCGCCAGGAGAAAATCCGGGCAGCGCTGGGATACGGCTGCGCCTCCGGTCGCTCCCGACGCCGCTAGACGCCAGCGCCAAAGCGAAGCCCAAGGCGGCAGATACCGCCCGCCGCAGGTCGAGACCCGGGCCGAGACGACGCTGCGGCGCCGGCTCCTCCGGCTGGCGCTCGACGTGCACGACGGGCCGATGCAGAACCTCGCGGTGATCGGCTTCAGCCTGGGCGATCTTCGCCGGCGGATCGAGGCGGTCGTCCCGGCCGAGCACAAGGTCAAGCTCGGTGCCGGGATGGAGACGATCAGCGAGGAGCTCCTTCAGGTCGAGAACGAGCTTCGCGCCCTGATCGGCGCGCTCGAGCACGGCGGCATCAAGACCGTCCCGATCGTCGAGGCGATCGAGATGGAGATCCGCGAGTTCGAGAAGCGCTCGATCGCCAAGGTGACGTTCACCTGCGACGGCGACGTGCGCACCGAGACCGACTCGCAGCGGATCGCGCTCCAGTCGGTCACGCGCGCCGCGCTCGCCAACGTCGCCAAGCACGCGGTGGCGAACACGGTCACGATCCGCCTCGAGGGCGGCAACGACGGGCTCACCCTCGTGATCGAGGACGACGGTCGCGGCTTCCGCGCGGACCAGCCGCCGAAGCGCGGCCGGTTCGGGCTCGCCGGCATGCGCGAGCGCGTCGAGCTCCTCGGCGGCAACTTCAGCGTCGAGAGCCGCCCGGGCGGCCCGACGAGGATCACCGCGCAGCTTGAGATCTGGCGCGCCCCCACCGAGTAGTCCGCGCCGCCTGCGACAGTTCCGGGAGATGGAGGCCGGGCCCGCCATTCGGACGGGGCGTGAGACGGCGAGCCGGTGGTGGCCGGTGCCGCTCGCGGGCGCGCTCGCGGCCGTCACGTTCGTCCACCTCGGGCGGACGCCAACGCCGCCGCCTGGGCGCTGCGTGCAGGTCGTCCTGGTCGCGCTGACCGCGATCGACGTCGCGACCCGCCGGCTCCCGAACGTGATCACCCTCCCGACGGCCGTCGCGGCGCTCGTCCTCCGCGCGCTCTTCGAGCGCTCCGACCTCGCCGAGGTCGCGATCGCCGGCGCCGCCGCGTTCGCGGTCTTCTACGTGCTCGCGATCGTGCTCCGCGGCGGGATCGGCATGGGCGACGTCAAGCTGGCGGCGATGCTCGGCTGCCTGCTCGGGGCGAAGGTCGTCCCGGCGCTCGCGGCCGGGATCCTCTTCGGCGGCGTCTGGGCGGTCGCGCTGATCGCGGCGCGCCGGGTGACGCTCCGCTCCTCGATCGCCTACGGCCCGTTCCTGGCGCTCGGCGGCGCGCTGGCGATCCTGTTCGCGAATCCGCCGCCCCTTGTCTGAGGAGCGCCCCGACACGCTCGTCGACGAGCAGGGGCGCGTCGCCTGCGCCCGCTGCGAGGTCGCGAGGTCGATGGCCGCCAGGATGCGGGGGCTGCTCGGCCGGGCGGGCCTCGAGCCCGACCAGGGCCTGCTGATCCCGAAGACGTCGTCGATCCACATGTTCTTCATGCGCTTCCCGATCGACGCCGTCTTCCTCGACCGGGAGCTCCGCGTCCGCAAGGTCGTCGCCGACCTCGGCCCCTGGAAGATCGCCTGGGCCCGCGGCGCGCGGAGCGTCCTCGAGCTGCCGGCCGGCGCGGCGGCACGGGCCGGGATCGAGGTTGGGAGCCGACTCGCCTGGCATCATTCCGGGTCATGAGCGGGCCATCCTCGCGCTGCCGCGCTCGCTCCCGTTGCGGCCACGGGCCGCGCCAGTGACCGTGGCCGGCGGCCCGGGCGACGGCACGCACGGTTCCGCCGGTGCGGGCAGCGACCCGTGCTCGCCTCGGCAAACCCGCTGCTCGACCTGCGCGAGCAGACGCGCCGCGAGCTCGACGGCGTCGTCGTCGGCTACGAGGAGCCGCTCGACCTGCTGCTCGTCGCGGCGGTCGCCGGCGGCCACGTCCTGCTCGAGGGACCGCCCGGGATCGCGAAGACGCTGATGGCCGGGGCGATGGCGCGCGTGCTCGGCGTCAGCTTCCGGCGGGTGCAGTTCACGCCGGACACGACGCCGGAGGAGATCAGCGGCCGCAACATCATGCGTGCGCGGCGAGGCGATCTTCCTGCCGGGCGCCGCGTTCACGAACCTCCTGCTCGCCGACGAGATCAACCGGACACCGGCGCGCACGCAGGCGTCGCTGCTCGAGGCGATGCAGGAGCGGCACGTGACGGTCGAGGGTCGAACGCACTGGCTGCCGAGCCCGTTCATGGTGATCGCGACCCAGAACCCCTACGAGCAGGTCGGCATCTTCCCCCTGCCCGAGTCGCAGCTCGACCGCTTCCTGTTCAAGATCCACCTCGACTACGAGTCGGCCGAGAGCGAGCACGCCGTCCTGAGGCTGCCGCACCGCGGCCTCGCGCCCGACGTGCTCGGCGACATCGTGCCGCTGCTCGACGTCGCCCGGCTGCAGCGGGCGCAGGAGGACCTCGACGCGACGGTCGTCCCGGACGACACGCTCGCCTTCATCATCGACGTCGTCCGCCGGACGCGAACGGCGCAGGGCGTCCTCCTCGGCGCGAGCCCGCGCGCGGCGATCCACCTGCTCGCGGCGGCCAAGGCGCACGCCCGCCTGGCGAACCGGCCGACGGTCACCCGTGAGGACGTCACCGACATGGCGCCGTTCGCGCTGCCGCACCGGCTGATCGTCGACGGCGTCGACCCGGCGGCGGTCGTACGAGACGCGGTCGCGCTCGCGGCCGCCTCCGCGGACGGGCCGTAGCGGTAGGCGACGAGCAGCCAGTCCTCCTGACCGGGCTCCGCTCGGGAGGCTCGGTCGAGCAGCGGGCGCGACTCGCGAGCGTCGCCTCGTCGCGGCGCGGAGCCGCCGCCTGCCTCGGCCTGATCGGCCTCGCGGCGGTGCTCGGTCCACGTCGTCATCGTCGGCGGCTACCACGGGCCCTGGGTCTTCGACGACGAGCTCGGCTACCAGCGGCTCGCCGAGAGCCTCGGCCATTCGGGCGAGCTCGCCCTCTTCGGCAAGCGCGGGCTCTCCTACTCGCCGCTCTACCCCCTCGTCCTGGCGCCGATCTACGCGCTCCATGCCTCCGCCGAGAGCGGCTACTTCTGGGCGAAGATCGTCAACTGCTGCCTGCTCGCGCTCGCCCTCCTCCCGATCTACAAGATCAGCCGCTCCGTCCTCACCCGGCAGCGAGCGCTCGTCGCCGCCGCGCTCGCCGCCTTCGCGCCGCTGATGCTCTTCTCGTCGCTCGAGATGAGCGAGAGCCTCGCCTACCCGCTCTGCCTGTTCGCGATCTGGGCGATGCTCGCGGCGATCCGCTCGCCGGGCTGGCGCCGAGATGCGGTCGTGCTCGGCCTCTGCATCCTCTGCACCGCTGACCCGGCTCCAGTTCATCGTGCTGCTCCCCGCGGCGCTCGTGGCCGTCGCCGCCGACGCCGCCCTCGCTCGCGACCGCCCGGGCTCGGCGCCGCGCCGGGCGCTGGCCGGGCTGCGAGCCCACGGGCTGCTCAGCGCCGCGACCGCCGGCCTCGTCCTGCTCGCGCTCGCCGCGATCGCCGGCACCGCCGCCCTCTCGCTCGCCGGGCGCTACGCGAACCAGGACACCCTCCCGATCCCGTCGCCGTGGATCATCGTCAAGCTCGTCGCCTGGCACCTCGCCGGGCTCGTCTTCACCGTCGCCGTCATCCCGTTCGCCGGCACGCTCCTCGCCGCGTGGCTCTGGCTGCGCGGGCGGCGCTCGCGGCCCGAGGTGACGGCGTTCGCCGCCGTCTCGCTCTCGGTGACCGCCTTCATCGTCCTGATCACCGCCGGTGCCTCGTACGGGCAGTCCTACGTGCACCCCGGCGCCGGCAGACCTCCCCCGCATCCACGAGCGGTACATGTTCTACGTCCTGCCGCTCTTCCTCGTCGCGATGCTCGCGACGACGCGACTGCCGCGGAGCACGAGGCTCCTGCGGGCCGGGGCCGTGGCGGCGCTCCTGACGGGGCTCCTGCCGTTGATCATCCCCTGGCGGTCGGTGATGAACGACACGATCGCCGTCGACACGTTCGGGTTCTCGCCGTTCGCGGCCGCGGCGCAAGGGCGGCGGCATCCAGGCGCAACCGCACGCCGCGCTGCTCGCCGCCGGTTTCGCCCTCTGCCTGTCGTTCGTCTACGTGCTCGCCCGGCCGAACATCGCCCTCCTCGCCGCTCATCGTCGCCGCCGTCTTCGTCGGGATCTCGCTCGTGGCGCAGAGCTTCCTCGTCACCGCGGCCCGCTCGGCGACGGCGAGCACCCTCCCGGCGAGGGCCGACTGGGTCGACGCGGCGGGCGTCGGCAGCGGCGTCGTCCTCGTCGACCCCGTCGCGACTGTCGCTCCGGCGGGAGCTCGCGGTCGAGGAGACCGCGTTCTACAACGACGCGGTCTCGCGCCTCTACTACACCTGCACGCCCGCTCCTCACGACCGACTTCGACGAGTTGCCGGTGCGCCTCGACCGGCTCGGACGCCTCGATTCCGGCGGCGGGCTCCTGCGGGCGAAGTACGTCGTCGCCTCCAGCGACGCGGGCCTGCAGGGCCGCGTGCTGGCGACGGACCGGCCGGGCCGGCTCGTCCTGCTCGAGCCGCCGGGAGGGGTGCTGAGGGTCTCCGCGCGCGGCCGCCAGACCTGGGGCTGCCCGCAGGCGAAGCCGGCTGCCTGAGCGATCGGGGCGTCGTTCGCGCCGCGACGGCGAGCGACGCAGACGCAGCGCCGCGAGGCTCGCTGCGGCCGAGGCTGGCGATGCGCCCGAGCTACGGTCCTGCGCGCCGGAGGACGACGACGTTCCGGTCGTGGTAGAGCACCCGTGTCCCGTGCAGCTTCTCGAAGAGCGTGACGGCGCCGCTGTCTCCGGCCGGGTCGAGCACGAGCAGCCCGTAGCCACGCGTGACCGCCTGCCAGTCGTAGCCATGCTCGCTCCGGAAGGTGACGATCGACTTGAACGTCCGTTTCGGCAGGAGCTCGAAGCGGATGTCGTAGGCGACGCGGCCCCGCAGGGCCGGGTCCTCGAAGAGGAGCCAGTCGGCGTAGCGCTCGTTGGCGAAGACGCGGAGGGAGGGGTCCTGCTTTGCCGCCTTCGCCACGGCGGCGAGCGCGCCTCGCGGATAGCCGCGCTCCCACCAGCTGTCGGCGTGGCTGGCAAGTCCCGCCAGCGAGATCAGGGCGGCGGCGACGGCGGTGCCGACGAGCGCGAGGTTGATTCGCTTCTGCCGCGGTGCGCTCGACGGTGACCAGGCCGCGTCGAGTGCGGCCGGCAGGACCGCAGCCGCCACGAGCGCGAACCAGACGATGTTGCGCACCGCGAGCAGCCCGAGCAGGGCGCAGAGCCAGAAGGCGAGCTGTTCGAACAGCGTCAGCGCCGAGCGCGACCGGGTCGCGAGCCAGAGACCGGCGAGGAGGACGACGAAGAAGACAGGCTGCCCGCGCAGCGTCGAGCCTGCCCACTCCGAGACCGACTGGGAGAGCGTCGGGTTGTCGAGGACGCTGCGGTAGTAGCCGGGGAGGGCGAGGCCGTAGGGCGAGACGAGGATGCAGGGCCACGGCAGCACGACGAGGGCGGCTGCCCGCCACCAGAGCCCACCGCGGCTGCGGCTACGGATACCGCTCACCGCGAGCGTCAGGCCGCTCAGGCTGACGAGCGCCGCGCCGACCACGACCGAGCCGTGCAGGTTCGCCCAGAGGATGAGCAGCGGGAAGACGAGGAACACGCGGCGTGAGGGCCGGCGGACGTCGGCGAGGAGCAGGGCGAGCAGGACGGCGAACACGAGGTACGTCCAGATCTGTGCCCGGATGACGGTGTTCGCGAGGCCGGTCACGTACCCGAAGGCGAGAATGATCGCAACGCTCCGGTCGGAGGCGCCCCGCCGGCGTGCCGCCGCGGCCGTGACGGTGAAGGCAGCCAGGTAGAGGAGGACGCCGACGACGCCGGTGAGCCGCCAGCCTCCCGCCGACCAGAGCGCGTAGAGGCCGAGGTGGGCGAGCCACTGCTGGTCGACCCAGCGTCAGGCCGAGGGTCATCACCGTCAACGTGTCGGCGTGCGGCAGCCCCGAGTCGGCGACGATCCGTCCGCCGAGCAGCGAGTACCAGGAATCCGAGGCGACCGTGCTCCGGACGAACTCGGCCTGGACGGCGCAGCAGGCCGCGAGAACGCAGACGACGAAGACGTTCCGGTCGAGCAGGGCGCCGCGGGCCTGGCGCCCTGTTGCCGGCGGTCGCTCGCGGTCCGCGTTTGCCTCTCGCGAGCGGGTGGCTACCGCCATCCGCTCGTCACGACGGGTGGGGTTGGACGGCTCGGTGTCAGCGACTGTCATCCGGAAAAGGTGTCTGGAGCAGGCAATTTTATGCCCTACCAAAGGACTAGCCCTCGACTAGCCCTTGGGCCGATGCTAACTCCGTCCCCGGCCGCCATTCTCCTTCTTAGGGCGTCGGGGGGGGTCTTCGCGGTAGGTGATCGCGAGGAGCGTCGGTGCCAGTGCCGAAACGTCCGTCGCCCTCGATTCGCCGAAGTATCTCACCACGTCAACCAGCTCAGGAGACTCGATGTTTACCCAGTTGCAGACCACGCTTGTGCTGTGGCTCGCGAAGTTCGGCTCTGATCGAGGGCGCGATCGAGGACGACGAGGGCCAGACCTTGGCCGAGTACGCGATGATCCTCGGCCTGATCGCCGTGGTCGTCGTCGCGGTGGTCACGCTCCTCGGCACCACGATCAGCTCGCTCTTCTCGCGAGGTGCAGCAGGGCATCTAACCCTCAAGGTTTTTCGGCGGGACGACCGATCGATCTCACGTGCTCCAACGTCTTCAACTCAAACAACAGGGGACAACCCCCAAAAGGAACCCAGACATGACCAAGCTCAACAGCATGATTGTCCTCCGGATTGCGGCGATGCTCGACAGCTTCTCGCCTGCCAAGCTGGAGCGCGAAGAGGGCCAGACCCTCGCAGAGTACGCGATGATCCTCGGCCTCATCGCCGTGGTTGTCGTCACGGTGGTTGCCCTGCTCGGCACCACGATCAGCTCGCTCTTCTCGAACGTCGCGCATTCGATCTAAGACGACGAGAGCGCAAACACCACCAGCAGTTGGCTCACGAGGTGGTTGTCCGCAGGTTTGCTCCTCGGGCAACCACCTTTGCGCTTTTTGGCGAGAACGCCGGCGAAGAAAAAGCTCATCGAAAGCCTCGCACTGCCGATAGAAGGATTCGTAAGATGATCCGCCAACCCCAACGAGACAACGAAAGGGGGCGTCAGACGTGCAGGATTCACTAAGTCGTTTGTTCAGAAATCGCAGCGGTGCCGTGATCGCGGGCGCGATCGCCGCGCTCGTCGCCGTGATCCTGCTCGTCATCTACCTGCACTCGTACCGGTCGAGCGTCAACTCCGGCACGCAGCCCGAGCGCGTCCTCGTCGCAACGAGGCTGATCGCGAACGGCACCTCGGGGACGCTGATCGCGAAGCAGGGGATGTACCAGGTGACGACCGTCCAGCGGAACCAGCTGAAGCTCAACGCGATCACCGATCCCTCGGCCCTCAACGATCGCATCGCGGTCAATGACATCTTTCCGGGCCAGCAGCTGACGCAGACCGACTTCTCGACCGAGGCCCCGACCTCGATCCCGTACGTGATCAGCGGCACCGAGCGCGCGATCGCGATCCCGGTCGACTCCGCGCACGGCCTGATCGGCCAGGTCGCCGCAGGGAACTTCGTCGACGTCTACGTCGGCGTCACCGGTGGCTCGATCGGCGGCGGCACCGTCGTCACCCTGCTTGCCCCGAACGTCTACGTGCTCGTCGCGCCCGGCAACGGCTCCGACAACGCGATCCTGCGGATCAACTCGAACCAGGCGGCCAAGTTCGCGTACGCCGCTGACAACGAGCGGGTCTGGCTCGTCCTCCGGCCGCAGGTCGGCGCCTCGCCAACGCTTCCTTCGAAAGCTACTCTGGCCTCATTGCTCGCGGGCGCGTGAGCAAAAGGCGCTGAGGAGAGACTGCGG
>CAVXWI010000001.1:112500-236573 GCA_963765345.1 uncultured Actinomycetota bacterium | reverse complement strand
ACTCGATACTCCGACCGTCAGTTTGGCCCGGACCGCGTGATCGCATCGTCGTGTCCGCTGGTCGAGAGCGACTGCAGTGGCGTTTCCAACGCCGGACGACTAGGCGGTCTGGATTTCATCCTTTCAGGATGATGCCCGCCTGCGGTAAGCAGCGCAGCATCTCGGTACGAGGTCGCCGCTCGCGTGCGACCCTCAAATCGATGGAGGTTTCGATGCTCGTTGCTTCAGACGGCGTGATGTTCGGCGGGATCTTGTTCTTCATCATCTGGGTTCTGATCGCGTTTTGGCCGGCGAGGGTTGCCGGCCGTAAGGGACACAGCTTTTTCCTCTACTTCCTTTTCAGCCTGGTCTTCTTCCCTGCGGCCCTCATCGTGGCCTACATGGTCAGAGACCGGACTGTCCCCGCGTTGGCGTGAGTTCGATCACGGTAGGGCCCGCTCTGGGCGTGCCGGCGTGAGCGATGCGAAGACCGAGCCCGTCCCGGGCGAGAGCGCGCCGCGGCCGTCTCGCGTCCCGGATCGCGCGCGCCGAGCGGCGACACGAGGCGCCGCGGTCGCCGAGCGCGGCCGGCTGTGGATCGAGAACCAGGAGCCCTCTTCACGCAAGGGCGCCACGATCGGGTGGGTGCGCCGGTACCAGGCTGCCGATGGCCAGCTGTACGCGGTCCTCCTGAGTGCGTACTTCTTCCTGACCATGCTGCCGGTGTTTCTCGTCACCGCGAGCTACGCCTACAAGGATCCGACCGCGCTTTCCGACCGGATCGAGCACCGGCTCAAGCTGCACGGCACCACGGCGACCTTGTTCTCGTCGGTGATGCGCGGCGCCGGCGAGCACAAACTCTCCGCGGTGTTGATCGCGATCATCGATCTGTTCTTTTTCGGGCTGGGTTTCGCCCGCGTGTTCCAGCTCGTCCAAGCGCGCTCGTGGGGGCTCGACCTCGGCAAGGCCGTCATCGTTGATCAGGCCCGGTACGCGGAGGTGCTGGCGGCGATGGTCCTCGGTGCGATCCTCTTTGTGTTCCAGGTCAAGGAACTCCGAGGAGAGCCGGCCTGGATCGGCTGGGTCCTCGACCTCGCGTGGCTCGCGCTCTTGCTCACCTTCTTCGTCTGGGCCCCGCGCCTGTTGCTTCACCGTCGCGTCGCCGCTTCGCGACCTGCTTCCCGGTGCCCTCTTCACCGTGGCTGGCCTCGTCGTCTTGCGGCTGATCTCCGTCCTGCTCTTCACCCACTGGTTGAACTGGTATTCGACGACCTACGGGGCATTCGGGATCGTGATCGCGATCTTCTTCTGGATCATCCTCATCGGGACCGTCATGGTTCTCGCCGCTGCCCTCTCCCCCGCGCTCGCTCATCGCCGCGACCTGCGCGCGGCCCGAGCATAGGAGCGGGTCGCCGGTGGCCCGGATCGTCCTCTTCGAACGGCAGATGGCACGGTTCCTCCGAAACCCGGTGAGCGTGCGGAGTGCGGCCAGTGTGATCGTCGGTACGACCGCGGTGATCGTCGTCGCAAGCGGCTTCCTGATGAGGGTGGTCGATCATCGTGAGTACCCGAACATCTTCATCGGGATGTGGTGGGCGATCCAGACGGTGACAACCGTCGGTTACGGCGACGTCACGCCGAAGGCGGTCGCCGGACGACTCGTCGCGGCCGCCGTCATGCTCGAAGGAATCGCATTTGTCGCGATCGTCACCGCTGCGGTGACCTCGACGTTCGTTGCTCGCGCCACCCATCTCCAAGACGCCGCGGAGGCCGACGAGGAGGCGAAACGGGACGCGGGTATCGAGTCGAGCCTCGCCGGCGTGACGGAGCGGCTCGATCGTCTCGAGACGATGATGCGGGGCCTGATCGAACGCTAAGGCGGGGCGCGAAGGCGATCGCTGGACTTCAGGGGTCGAGGCTCGCCCTGCATCGCTCCGGCCCAGAGTCCCAGTACGAGCGCGAGGGCTGCGTCGAGGTCGCGCAGTTCGCCCGCGCTGAGCCGGCCGACGGAGCTCGCCGAGCCTCGCTGGGCTACCCGCGGTCGTCTGCTCGACGAGCACGCGCGTTACCGAGCCCACGAGATCGATCGTCGGTCGAGACGACCGTGGCGGAGCCGTAGTCGACGTCGGTGAGACCAGCACGCTCGAGAGCGCGAGGAGCAGTCCGCCTGGACGACGACGGCATAGCGGCGCCCCCGCTCCACTGCAGCACCCTGCCGCGAGGGACGCGGAGGCGGACGACCTCACCGCGAATCACATTTCGACCCGACGGCACCACGCGCCCGAACGTTCAAACACGAATCTCATCCCCTCCGGGTGAGGCGGCGGTCTCCGGGGTGTGAGACGCTGGCCGGGATGCCGACCCGCACGCCCCTGGTCGTAGCGTTCGTGACGATCGTGTCAGTCGCGCTCCTCGCGGCCGGCTGCGGCGGCTCGAAGTCCTCCTCCGGCAGCACGAGCACCACCAGCGCGACCGCGACCGAGACCTGGGCCAACAGCCTCTGCCTCGCGATCACGACCTACAAGACCTCGCTCGGGAATGTCGTCACGAGTGTGACCGCGAGCCCCTCGGCGACCGGCATCAAGAGCGCCGCAACCCAGGCCGAGACGGCCACGACGACGTTCATCAGCACCGTCAAGGGCCTCGGCAGGCCCAACACGAGCTCGGGCCAGCAGGCCCAGGATGACGTCTTGAGTCTCGCGACCAAGCTCAACGACGACCTGACCACGATCAAGAACGCGGTCGCGGGCCTCTCCGGCGCCGCCGGCCTCCTGTCGGCGGTCTCGGTCGGCAGCACGACGCTGGCCAGCGCGCAGAACCAGATCACCGCCACCTACCAGCAGCTGAAGGACCTGCCGACGGGCGAGCTCCGGCAGGCGCTGAAGACCCAACCGGCCTGCGTCACGCTCTCGAAGGGCTGAGCGGCTCGACGGCCAGATTCCGGGGCGCACTGCGTCTCGCGCCCTGTCTGCTGCCTTCATACTGCGCGACGTGCGGAACCGCGGCCCCGCCAACCCGTGCGCGACGGCACCTCTGCGAGCCCGTGGCGCCAGGATCTGGCCAGTCCTGCTCGGCCTCGTCGTCTGTGCGCTTGTCGGCTCGCAGACTGCGACGACGTCGCTGTCGAGCGCAGATCCGGTCTCGCTCGTCGATCCGTTCATCGGCACCGAAGGCAACGGCCACACCTTCCCCGGAGCGGACGTTCCCTTCGGGATGGTGCAGTTCAGCCCGGTCTCGGTCGGTGGCGGCCCGGGCGGCTACGAGTTCGACGACTCGCGGCTGCGCGGGTTCAGCCTGACGCGCCTGAGCGGCGCCGGCTGCACGAACTACGGCGACGTGCCGCTGATGCCGACGGCTGGGCCGCCACGCAGCTCCCCCGCCCGCGATCCGTGGGCATTCACCTCCGGCTTCTCGCACACCGGCGAGGTGGCACACCCGGGCTACTACCAGGTCGGGCTCAGCTCCGGGATCTCGGTCGCGCTGACCGCGACGACGCGGACCGGCCTCGGCGTGTTCACCTACCCGGCCTCGGTGAGCGATGGGACGTTGCTGATCGACCCGTCCGGGTCGGCCAATCACGAGAGCGCGACGATTCACGTGCTCGGGAGCACCCACGTCGTCGGCTCGGCGACGAGCGCCGCCTTCGGCGGAGGCTGCGGTCATCCGCCGGGCCGCTACACGGTGTACTTCGCCGTCGCGTTCGCGCAGCCGTTCACGCACTTCGGCGTCTGGTCCGGGAGCGGCATCGCCCCCGGCCGGCGGCAGCAGACCGGAGCGCACGCGGGTGCCTATGTCAGCTTCGACACCCAAAACGGTCGAGCCGTACCCGTCAGGGTCGGCATCTCGTACGTCAGCGTGGCCAATGCGCTCGGCAATCTTGCCGCCGACCACCCGAGCTGGAGCCTCGGCGCGGTCAAGCAGCGGGCGCAGGCACGCTGGGCCGAGCTGCTCGGGCGGATCCGTGTCTCGGGAGGCTCGCAGGCCCAGGAGGAGGTCTTCTACACCGCGCTCTACCACGCCCTGCTCTTCCCGAACGTCTTCAGTGACGCGAACGGCGAATACCTCGGCGAGGACGGACGCGTCCACACCGCGGCGGGCTACACGCAGTACTCGAACTTCTCCGAGTGGGACATCTACCGCGGCGAGATGCAGCTCCTGGCGCTGCTCGCGCCCCGGCAGGCGAGCGACATCATCCGCTCGCTCGTCGCCGACGGCCGCCAGACGGGACAGCTTCCCCGCTGGCTGGTCGCCAACGCCGAGACCGGCCTGATGGTAGGCGATCCGGCCGACGCGATCATCGGCGACGCGTTCGCATTCGGCGCCCGCCGCTTCAACGCGACGCTCGCGCTGCGTGAGATGCTCGCCGGCGCCGGCATCCCGTCGACCCGACGAACGCGGACGAGCGCCACCGCCGCCCGGAGCTACGAGGAACGGCCCGCGCTCGGCACCTACCTCAGTCGTGGCTACATCCCGGTTGCGCCCTCGACGACGCTCGAGTACTCGATCGCCGACTTCGCCGTCTCGCAACTCGCCGGCGCACTCGGCGACAAGGCGGTCGAGCAGCGGTTGCTCGCCCGCTCGGGCAACTGGCGGGAGACCTTCGACCCGCGGACCGGCTTTGTCGAGCCTCGCCTCGGCAACGGTTCCTTCCCGCGCGGGGTCAGACCGGCCTCGACGCTCGGCTTCGTCGAGGGGAACGGCTGGCAGTACACCTTCATGGTGCCCCAGGACATGCGCGGTCTCCTCGGCGCGCTCGGCTCTCGCAACGCCGCCAGCGAGCGGCTGGACAGCTTCTTCACCCGCCTCAACGCCGGCCCCGCGGCGCCGTACGCTTGGCTCGGAAACGAACCGAGCTTCTTGGCTCCCTACGCGTATCTCTGGCTCGGCGCCCCGGCCCGGAGCGCCGCCGTCGTTCACCGCGCGCTGACGAACCTCTTCACCCCGCAGCCGGGCGGCCTCCCTGGCAACGACGACCTCGGCTCGATCTCGGCCTGGTATGTCTGGAGCGCCCTCGGGCTCTACCCCGCGATCCCGGCCGTCCCGGGACTCGCGCTCGTCAGCCCGCTCTTCCCGTCGGCGACGATCACGCTCCCGAACGGCTCCAGGCTGCAGATCGACGCCCCGAGAGCGACCACCAGCGACCTCTACGTCCGCTCGCTCGACCTGAACGGCGATCGCTACGCCGCAAGCTGGCTCCCGCTTGCGCGAATCGCCAACGGCGGGCGGCTCGATTTCACGCTCGGCTCGGCCCCGTCGGGCTGGGCGACCGGGCAAACCGACCTGCCACCCTCCTATCCGGCGGGCACGGGATCCGGGGCCGCGGCGGACCGAAAGCCGCGCGCGACATCCGGCAGCTCGAGCCCCGCCGCGAGACGATCCCGGCCGTGACCGCCGCGCGCGTCCTCTCCGTCCGGCGCATCCGGAGCTCGGCCGCGAGCCCGACCCCGACCCTCAGTCGGCGGGAGCGGCGACGAGCGGCGTGACCGGAACGTCGTAGCGGGCACCGGCAACGCTGACGATGTCTTCTGCCAGCCAGTTCTGCTGCGAGCCCTCCGACTGGACGGCAAGCACGATCTCGTCGGCGGGAAACGCGCGCAAGGCCTCGTCGATCGCCTGAATCGGGTCGTGCGAGCCGACCGTCCCGCTCGGGTCCTCGCTGACCGTCTTGAGCGCTCGCACGGTCGCTTCGAGATGCTCGCGCGCCCGGCTGTAGCCGGCCTCGTCGCCCGTGAGCCGGTCGAGCCGCGAACCGAGTGCCGGCGCGACGACCAGGGCGTGGGCGGTGCGCCCGGCGGCGTGCGCGGCGACGAGGTCGGCGATCGCGTTCGGGTCACACGCGTCGTCGCAGGCGACGAGCACGCTCCAGACGCCGGGCTGATGCCGATCGGCGGTGGGGCGAGGAACATCCGCGGCCGGTGGGTGCCGCCAGCGCCTGGCTGCGACGGCGGCCGCGACGCCAAGCACGACGAGGAAGAGGATCCCGACGAGAATCCAGGCCCAGATACCCTTCATCGCCGCCGCGAAGAGAACAAAGAGGCCGCCGATCAGGACGACAACCAGCGGCAGCGCGATGTACTGCGTGCGAGACGACCTCGTCATCGGCGTCGAGGCTAGATCGCCGCTGCCGGCGCCGTATCACCCCAACGGGACGAATCCGCACATCCCCGGCCCGGCCGGCGCCCCTCCCCCGCCCCGGGCTAGCCACCGCCGCCGCGCTCGGCCGGCCCGCCGATTCCCTGGCGGTCGGCGGCCAGCGCGCGGTCGAGATCCGGCGGAGTCGCGCCCATCTCGAAGCGACGCTCGCAGCGAGCCGCGCCAGCTCGTCCTCGACGGCCGGACGGCACTCGGGCCGGACCGTCTCGCGGAGCTCCTCGAGCATCGCGCGCAGGCGCCTGTTCACCTGGATCCCCGAGGCGCCGTAGTTGCGGATCTCGGTCACGCCGAGCTCGAGGAAGTCCTCCCAGCCTCGCGTGTGCATGACCACGCTCCCGGCGGACGGGGTGCGTTGAGGCTTCGACTGGCCCGTCAGGTCGGTCGTGCCGATCAGGCGAAGGGTCTCGCCGAGATGGTCGATCACCTGCACCGCGGTGGTCGGGTCGTTGACCGCCGGCGAGAGCGCCAGGTTGGCGATGTCGACCATGATCCGGATCGCGAACGCCGGGTCCTGCTCGATCGTCCGTTCCGTGCCGAGCGCGAGCATCCCGCTGAGCATGCGCTCCGACCGTTCCGGAGCGTTGCCGTAGACCTCGATCACCGTCGCCCCGGCGGGCAGGAAGTCGCCGACGATGTGGGGCAGGACGAGCAGGCAGTCGGTGCTTGCGCGCCCAGCGAACGAGGCCTGCCTCGTCGATCGCCTGGACCGAGCCGGCGGAGCGAATCACGACGCGGGCGGCCGGTTCTTCGCCGGGGTCGTAGCGACCGTGCACCAGGTCGGGCGCGTCGGGCGAGGCCGCCGCCTGCACAACCGCCTCGAACGCCGTGCGGCCCGCCTCGGCGACGAGGGAGGCGACGGCAACGGGTCGCATGCGGTGGAGGACCCGGTCGAGGTAGAGCATGAAGATCAGGAGGCTGGCCAGGAGGAGGGTTCCGGCGACCGTGACGCCGAGGTCCGGGACGAAGCTGCTCGTGACGCGGCGCAGGAGCTGGAAGGAGTAGGCGAGCGTGCCGATCAGCAGCGACAGCGTCGCCTTCAGCATCCGGTCGCGGTACCAGAGCCGCATGTAACGGGCCGAGAAGGTTCCGGTCGCCATCTGGACGACGAGCACGGTGACCGTGACGACGAACCCGATCAGGGCGGCCGTCGAGCCGACGATCGCCGACAGGACCGTGCTCGCGGTCGAGGGCGAGTACTGCCAGTAGGCCGGGACACTGACGTGCTGGTCGATCACCACGGAGAGTCCGCCGAGGATCACCCCCGTGATCGCGCCGAGCAGTGGAACGACCCAGAGGCTTCCCCGCAGGTACTCGCGCAGCCGGAAGGTGAGGCCCCAGGTCACAGCCGCTCCGCCGAGCTGAGAGAATCGTCCCGCGCAACCCGGGGCGGCGTCGCCTGCCCGGTGCGCGTCCCGGTTCGGGTCGTGGTTCGCCCGTTTCGATCGGTCAAGCTCAGCCACGTGTCCCCGTATCCGTCGCGACGATTGCCGTGATCGGCGGATGTTACGGCTGCGGTGTCGAGCGTGGGCCGATATCACCCCGTCGGGATGATGCGGTGCGGGACTCCTGCGACGACGCTGGAGGCGGCGTGGATGCGAACCGGTCCGCGGTCGGTTAGTTTTCAGGTACCGCCCGATTGGCGGTCGAGACGAAAGGAACGCTATGGCAATTGGACCTGTTCAGCTCATCGTTCTTGGGTTCAACCATCCCGATTTTCACGGTGAGGTCATCGCGGAGCTCGAGCGGCTGCGTGAGAGCGACACGGTGCGTGTGATCGACGCGCTTGCCGTGCACAAGGACGCAGACGGCGAGATCGAGGTCGCTCACCTCAGCAACCTGACCAAGGAAGAGGCGATCGAGCTCGGGACGAAGGTCGGTGCCCTCCTCGGTCTCGGCATCGATGGCGAGGAGGGAATGAAGGCCGGTGCCGAGGCCGGCGCGCGAAGCAGCCGAGGAGGGAGGCGTCGACTTCTTCTCCGAGGACCCGGAGGCCTGGGACGTCCTCGCGGACATCCCGAACGACTCCGCCGCCGCCCTGATCCTGATCGAGCATCACTGGGCAGTGCCGCTCCGAGACGCGATCGCCCGCGCGGGCGGCTTCCGGATCGGCGACGGTTTCATCAGCCCGGTGGATCTCGTCGCGATCGGCTTGATGACCCGCGCCGAGGCCGAGGCGCACACCCTGCCCGAGCCGACCGCGGTCTAACCGCGGTTGTCGGCACCAGCGAAGGAGGAATGACGATGTTCGGAGCACGCAGAGTCGCAAGACGTACCAGCCGGCGCGTCGCCCGCCGCCGCTAACAAGATCCGTCTGGAGAGAGCGCCCTCGCCGCCGGCAGCCGGCCCTCGTGATCCGGAAGCGGCGCTTGGGCGCGCTCCAGCCGGAATACCCTCGCAGGTGTGAGATCTCGCGGCGGGCCGGCCGCCCGGGGCTTCCACGGTCGGCCGCTTCTTCGTCTGCCCGGTATCCACCCGGTGTAGCAGAGTGGGCCTCTCGGAGATGGGAGCGCCGCACGACGACCGGCGGGAACGGCTTCGTCGCCAGGCCCAGGAATCGCGCGTTGACCGAGCGCCTCGCGGCTCTCGCGCTCCCATAGGCTCACCGGCCGCCGAGCTCCGCTTCAGACGCGGTACGACTTCAGAGACAGTGCCGCTGCCAGATTTCCTGCAGGAGCGCCGGCCGCAGGTCAGACTTCCAGACGATCTCGTCGGCGAGGCACTGCCGCGCCTCGCGTGGGAGGTCGTCGGGGTGCGTCGTCGAGACGAGAACGACCAGCGTCGAAGGGCTGGACTCCTTGATCCGCCTCGCCGCCCCGATCCCCCCCAGCCCGGGCATGACGACGTCCATCAGCACGAGGTCGGGGCGAAGCTCGGCCACCGCGGCGATCGCAGCCTCTCCCGAGCCAACCGCGCCGACGGACTCGAACGCGTTCGCAGCCTCGACGAGCTGAACGACGAGCGCGCGAAACCCGGAATCGTCGTCGACGATCAGAACGCGGGGTCTGTCGTCGGTGTGGGCGATGGGTTCGTCGAGGGCCACGTTGGAACCTGCCGCCATGATCCGCGCCACCCTACGCCCGACGCCATGATGCTCGCATGTGAATGCACCGGGTGGAGGCCGAACTCGGGCCAGGTGAGCGGACACCACCGCGAGTGGCATGCCCTCACGCTTGTGGGTCCCGTGACGCGCCGGGATACTCGCGGCGAGGCTCTGGGACGATGACAGCGAAGACACAGCGGGACCTTCACGAAGCGCGTGCGGCCGGTGGCCACGGCCGTCCTCGACGTGGTCGGCGCGAAGATCCGGGTGCCGGCGCCGCGGCCCGGCAGCATCACCCGGACGGCTCTCATCAACCGTCTCCGGGCGTCGCGCTCCAGCCGGATCGTCACGGTCGTGGCGCCCGCCGGCTACGGGAAGACAACCGTCCTCGCCCAGTGGGCGGCGCGAGGTGACCGACAGTTCGCGTGGCTCTCGATCGACGAACGAGACAACGATCCGGTCGAGCTCCTCCGCCACCTCGCCGCGGCGCTCGACGCGAGCGAGCCGCTCGCCGCCCCCGTGCTCGAGGCACTCCGCGAAGCGGACGGCACGGTCTGGACCGCGGCCCTGCCGCGTCTGACCGCTGTGCTCGAGGCGCGCCCGCAGTCGGTCATCGTCCTCGACGACGCCTCGCTCCTGCGCTCGGACGAATCGGCAGAGGTCTTGGCGGCCCTCGCCGCCAGCATCCCGCCGAGCTCGACGATGGTGCTCGCCGGCCGCGCCGAGCCGCGGGCGCCGCTCGCGGCTCTTCGTGCCGCCGGCAACCTCTTCGAGGTCGGCATCGATCTGCTCGCGCTGAGCAAGCGGGAGGCGGAGCTCCTCGTCCGCGCCACGGATGTCGAGCTCGCCGATGACCAGCTTGCCGACCTGCTCGTGCGCGCCGAGGGCTGGCCTGCCGGCCTCTACCTCGGCGCGCTCGCGCTCGGCGCCGGCGGCGGCACCCGCTTCGGCGGCGACGACCGGTACCTCGCCGACTACTTCCACTCTGCCTGCCACGAAGCCCTCGACCCGGCCAGGCTGGCGTTCCTGCGGCGAGCCTCGATTCTCGACGAGATGTCCGGCCCGCTCTGCGACGCCGTGCTCGGACGGGACAAATCGGCGGCCGAGCTGCGGGCGCTCGAGAGCGAGAACATGTTTCTCGTGCCGCTCGACCGGCGGCGCGTGCGCTACCGGTACCACCCGCTCTTCCGCGATCTCCTCCGGCTCGAGCTCGAGGAGCACGAGCCGGCGCTGATGCCCGAGCTCCGCAGCCGGGCGGCCGACTGGTTCGAGGCGCGCGGCCTGCCCGAGCGGGCGATCGAGTACGCGGCCGCCAGCGGCGACAGCGCGCGGCTCGCGCGGCTCGTCGGCGCGCTGGCGCCACGCGCCCCCGTGGCGACGGTCGCGCGCTGGCTCGAGCTCTTCGATGAGGGCGAGCTCGACGGGTATCCCGAGATCGCGGCGATCGGGGCGTGGGCCTTCGCCTCGCTCGGCCACGCAGAGCGGGCCGAACGCTGCCTGGCGATCGCCGAGCGCGGCAACGCCGCCGTGGCGGCGCCCGGGGGCCCGAGCAGCGCCCGGCCGCTGACGGCGCTCATGCGGGCGCTGCTCTGCCGAAACGGGGTCGACCGCATGCTCGCCGACGTCGAGGCTGCCCGCGCCGGACTCCGCCGGCGAGCCCCTGGTTGCCGACGGCGGTGTTGCTGCACGGCGTCGCGTTCCTGCTCCGGGGAGACGACGCGCAAGCCGACGCGATGCTCGCCGAGGCCGCCGAGCGGGCCGCAGGGTTTGCCGCGATCGAGGTTCGAGCCGCCGCGATCATCCAGCGGGCGCTGCTGGCCGGGGCTCGCGACGACCGTCCCGCGGCCGAGGCGCTCGCCTTCGAGGCGCGCGCGCTCGCCGCGGCGGATAGCCCTGGGGTGACCGAGGCGCTTGAACGAGCGACGGCGGCGCGTGCACTCCTCCGCCGCAGCCGCTTCGACGAGGCGAGGGCCGAGCTGGCCGCCGTTCAGCGCCTCGAGCCGCTGCTGACAAGCGCGATCCCCTGGCTCGCCCTCGAGGCGCGGATCGAGCTGGCACGGGCGCATGTGACGCTCCGGGACGTGTCGGCCGCACGCGGGCTCCTCGCCGAGGCCGCGCAGATCCTCAGCCGTCGCCCGCGGCTCGGCGTCCTCGGCGAGCAGGCCGCCGAGCTCGACGCCGAGGTGACGGCGATGGACAGCGCCGAGCAGGGCAACCGCCCGAGGCTGACGGGCGCCGAGCTCAGGCTCGTTCCCCTCCTTGCGACCCACCTCTCCTTCCGTGAGATCGGTGACCGGCTCTACGTCTCGCGCCACACGGTCAAGACGCAGGCAATGTCCGCCTATCGGAAGCTCGGTGTCTCGAGCCGCAGCGATGCGATCGCCGCCGCGGTTCGGCTCGGGCTCGTCGATCTCGCCTCCGTCAAGCTGCCGCCGCTTTCCTCCGGACCGGATCCTGCCGGCGCTCTCCTCCGGAGCGCGGGGCCGTAGCGCCGATTCCTCGCAGGCGCCTGATCGCCTCCAGCACGCACTGTTCTGGCCTCGGCCGCCGGCGCGGACCCTCCCCCGGCCGCTCGATCTCGTAGGCTCCGGGCGTGTCGCGGGAGGTGCTGAACGCCGTGCCGACCGCCTGGCTGCTCGTGGCAGCGGTCGTGCTCAGTCTCGGCGTCGTCCTGCTCTGCGTCCGGCTGGTCCGTCACTTCGTCCCCGGGACGCGCGAGGGCTACCACGCCGAGGTCTCCGCGCCGATGCTGAACGTCGTCGCGGCGGTCTTCGGCCTCCTGCTCGCGTTCGTGATCGTGATCGCCTACCAGAACTTCCTCGGCGCGCAGGCGAACGTGAGCCAGGAGGCGGATGCGCTCGCCTCGATCGTGCGAGACAGCGACGCGTTCCCGGAGCCGGGGCGCGCGAACGTGCACCGGGCCGTGGGCGCCTACGTGCGGGCGGTCGTCAGGATGAATGGCCGGAGATGCGCGACGGCAACGAGAGCGCCCGCGCCTCGAACGCCCTGGACGGCATCTTCGCCGCCTTCCGGACGGCCGAGCCTCGCTCGGCGGCCTCGGTCGCGTTCTACAACGACGCCGTCCGGCAGCTCAATGCGACCTGACCGCCCGCCGCGACCGCCTGCGCGCGTGAGCGGCGGCATCCCGGGCGCGATCGGAGCCCTACTCCTCTTCAGCGCCCTCGTGATCGTCGGCTACGCGGTCCTGGTCGGCTCGCCGAACTACTGGTTTCATGCGCTCGGCGCCGCCGCGATCGCCGTCGTGATCGCGGTCTCGCTCGTCGTGCTCGTCGACCTCAGCTACCCGTTCTCGGGCAGCGTCGCGATCGCCCCCAACGACTTCACGAGCGGGCCGCTCGCCCAGTTCTTCCACCGGCCCTAGCACCGGCTCGCCGGGTGGAGGCCCGCCGACCCAACGACGCGCGGGCTCGCGTCTAACGCGTCAAGGTGATCCCGGCGAGCGCCCCGTCACTCGCGCATCATCATCGCTTCGGCCTCGCGCTCCAGGTTGAGGTAGGGCTCGCCGCTGACGTCGACTGCGACCCGACGGATGGTGCCGCCGGTGAAGCGGTAGGGCTCGCTGCCGGGGTAGTCGTCGGTGACGCCCGCACCGCCGTCGCGGCCGATGCAGAGGCCCTCGCCGGCGATCATGAACTTGCCGGGCTGGGTCTTGATCTGGCCCTCGCCCACCTTCTTGTCGCCGTGCCAGAGCGAGAGCGTCCCGACGGCAACGCCCGGCGGATCCTCGCCCGATTTGTCGAAGGAGGCCGAGAGGATCAGCCCCTCGCCGGTCGGGAGCTCCTCGGTCGCGACGACCTTCTGATCGGACAGCCCGAGGAAGTTGTAGTTGTAGTGCAGCCGGTTCTCCTTGACGTACAGCGCGTGGCCGCCGAAGCGCGAGCCGTGCGCGAAGAGCACGCCCTTCGGCTCCCGCTGCCGGCAGGTCGACGAGGGCGCCGATCGCGAACGAGCGGTTGCGCACGTTCACCGCCTGCGACTCGGGGACCTCGGCCGTGTCGGGGAAGTAGATGTAGCGATCGCGGGGCGCCGAAAGCGACGGTCGCGGCGTGAGCATGATCTCGAGTGCCGAGCGGTCGTCGAGCGGGAAGGCGATGTTGACGCCGGCCTCGGCGTACCAGAGGTTGACGAGCTCGCGCAGCTTGTCCGGGTTTTCCGCGGCGACGTTGTGCAGCTCCGAACGGTCGGCCTCGACGTAGTAGAGCTCCCACTCGTCGTCGTTGAAGTTCCCCCAGCCGGCGATCGTCGGATGGTTCGTGACGGCCTTCCAGCCGTCGTGGTAGATCGCGCGGGAGCCGAGCATCGAATAGAACTGGGTCGTCCGCGCTGGCGCCTTCGCGTCGTCGAGGCTCGCGCGCATGCTGATGCCGTCGAAGGAGCTCTGGACGTGGCCCTTGAGCCGCGCCGGGCTCTCGACCCCGAGGGCGTCGAGGATCGTCGGGACGAGATCGATCGCGTGGTGGTATTGCTCGCGGATCTCGCCGCGCGCCTTCATCCCGGCCGGCCACGAGACGATGCACGGGTCGCTCGTGCCGCCATTGAACTCGTAGCGCTTCCACATCTTGAACGGGGTGTTGAACGCCATCGCCCAGCCGTTCGGATAGTGGTTGTAGGTCTTCGTGCTGCCGAGGTCGTCGAGCAGCGGCATGTTCGCCTCGATCGTGTCGGGGACGCCGTTTGCGAACTTCATCTCGTTCACGGAGCCGTTCGGCCCGCCCTCGCCCGAGGCGCCGTTGTCGGAGACGAGGACGACGAGCGTGTTCTCGCGCCAGCCGAACTCTTCCAGGAAGCCGAGCAGGCGTCCGATCTGGTCGTCGGCGTGGGCGAGGAACCCGGCGTAGACCTCGGCCATGCGGCAGAAGAGCTTCTTCTCGTCATCGGAGAGCGAGTCCCAGGGCCGCGTGATGTCGAGCGCCGGGAAGGGCTTGCCGTCCGGCCCGGTGCGCTCCGCCGCGCCGATCGGGTTGATCTCGGGCAGCTCGGTGTCGGCAGGGACGATGCCGAGCTTCTTCTGCCGCGCGAGCGTCTCCTCGCGAATCGCCTCGTACCCCATGTCGAACTGGCCCTTGAACTTGTCGATCCACTCCCTCGGGGCATGGTGGGGAGCGTGGCAGGCGCCCGGCGCGTAGTAGAGGAGGAACGGCTTGTCCGGCGCCACCGCCTTCGCGTCCATGATGAACTCGATCGCCTTGTCGGTCAGGTCGACGGTCAGGTGGTAGCCCTCCTCGGGCGTCTTCGGCTGGTCGACGAGGTGGTTGTCGTAGATCAGATCGGGGAACCACTGGCTCGTCTCGGCGCCGAGGAAGCCGTAGGAGCGCTGGAAGCCGCGACCGCTCGGCCAGTTCCGCCGCGTCGCGGCGAGATTCATCTCGTCGTCGGGGCAGAGGTGCCACTTGCCGACCATGTAGGTGTTCCAGCCGAGCTCGCCGAGGATCTCCGGCAGCATGCCGTTCTCCGGCGGGATCGTGCCGCTCGCGTTCGGGAACCCGATCGCGGCCTCGGTGATGCAGGCCATGCTGTTGCGGGTGTGGTTGCGTCCGGTCAGAAGGCACGAGCGCGTCGGCGAGCAGAGCGCGGTCGTGTGCCACTGGGTGTAGCGCACCCCGTCGGCGGCGATCTTGTCGATGTTGGGCGTCGGGATCGGCCCGCCGTAACAGCTCATCGCCGAGAAGCCGACGTCGTCGAGGACGACGTAGACGACGCTCGGGGCGCCATCCGGCGCCTTGGGCGGCTCGAACGGCTCCCAGTCCGGTTCCGAGTCCCTGATATCGACGTTGACCGTGCCCTTGAACGGCTTGCTCATCGTGAATTCCTCCCAGTCGACCGTACGCCGGAACCGAAGACGCCCACGCTACCGCTTCCGCTGTTCCGGTCCGTCATCCGGATGGGGCGAATTTGGAGACTGCCGCCGCGGCGCACCCCGGGCCGCGGCGACCGGCCGGACGCCGTCGAGCTGCAGGCCCGGGGTGCGCGACTCGCCGGAGCGCTAGTGCCCGAGGTACAGCAGCACGGCCTTGACGCGACGGCTGACGTCGTCGGACTCGCCGAGGTCGAGCTTCCAGAAGATCGCGTTGATGTGGCGCTCGACGGCCCGCTTCGTGATCACGAGCTCATCGGCGATCGCGCTGTTGCTCTTCCCCTCGGCGATCAGGGCCAGGATCTCGAACTCGCGCGGGGTCAGCGTGTCGAGCCGGGAGGCGTCGCGACGGCGCCGCGCTCCGAGCAGCTCCTCGACGACCAGGGAGTCGACGACCGAGCGCCCACCAGCGACTTCGCGGAGGGCGCGGACGAGCTCGTCGCGGTCGGCGAGCCGCTCCTTCAGCAGATACGCCCGACCGTCGGAGCCCTGCTCGAAGAGGGCGGTCGCGTAGAGCGGCTCGACGTGCTGGCTGAGGATGACGACGCCGACCTCCGGATGCGAGACGCGGAGCTCGCTCGCGAAGCGGATGCCTTCGTCGGTATGGCTCGGCGGCATGCGGATGTCGGTGAGGACGACATCGGGCCGCTCGGTCTCGACGGCCCGCCGCAAGGACTCTAGGTCCGAGCACGCGTCGACGAGCTCGACGTCCTCGATCGTCTCGAGCACGCGAGCGATGCCCTCGCGCGCGATGAAGCTGTCCTCTCCGAGCAGAACGCGAATCGGCATCAGCCGGGCACTGTCCCCCGGATCGCGGTGCCGCGCCCTGGCGCAGAGTCGATCTCGAGCTCGCCGCCGACGGCACCGATCCGGTCGCGCATGCTCATCAGACCGACGCCGTCGCCCTTGCCGCCCGGCGCGAAACCGCTGCCGTTGTCCCTGATCGTGAACGAGACGCCGTCGCCGGCAGACTCGAGGATGACCGTCACCTCGGCCGCTCGCCCGGCATGCTTGCCCGCGTTCTGGATCGCCTCGGTGGCGCAGAAGTAGATCGCTGCTTCGAGCTCGGGCGGCTGGCGGCCGATGCCCCGGTCGACGACCTCGACCGCGATCGGGGCCGTTCGCGCGAACGAGACCAGCCCGTCGGCGAGACCCCGCTCGCGCAGGACCGTTGGGTAGATGCCGTGTGCGAGCGCGCGGAGCTCCTCGACGGCCTTGGCCGCGTCCGCTCCGATCTCGTCAAGGCGTGCCCCCAGCTCGCCACTGTCGCCGTTCGCGAGATCGTGGACGAGCGCGAGCTTGATCTGGATCGCCATCAGCCGCTGCTGGGCACCGTCGTGCAGGTCGCGCTCGAGCCGGAGGCGTTCCTGGTCGCCCGCAGCGACGATCCTCGCTCGCGACGCCTGCAGCTCCTCGACGAGGCGGGTGTTCTCGAGCAGCATCAGCGACGTCGCGCTCAGCCCGTCGATCACCTCGCGGCGCTCGTCGAGTCCGGGATCGTGGATGATCGCGGCGACCGGGAGGCCCCTCCTCGTCACCGGCGTCACCGCCCGGCCCGACCCGGTCTCGGGGAGCTCCAGCGGCGCTCCGCCGACGTCGACATAGCCGGCATGCTCGCTCGACCAGAGCGCGAGCGACAGCGTCGGATCTCCGAGCGAGTCGCGCAAGAGCTCCTCGATGCCGGTCGGGGCGACGGGGTCTCCCTGCGATCCCGCCGCGAGCCGGCCCGCGCTCCTCTCGGCATACGAGCTCGCCTGGTGCTGGCCGACCACGATCGCGATCGGCACCCCGAGACTCGTCGCCAGATCGATCAGCCGAAGCGTCTCGCCCGTGCCCGGAAACGGCCGGCTCGAGCAAGAGGTAGAGGACGAAGTCGGCGATCATCGCGATGAAGACGATCGAGAGCGGGACGATCGCACGGCGCCGCAGTCGCGACGGCGACCGCGCCTTGCCGAAGATGATGACCGCGACGCCGAGCACCGCAAGCGCGATGACCACGTTGAACGCGACGACGAGGCCACGTCCCACGGGCGCGGCGGCGTCGATGAAGCGCAGCCCGTTCGCCGGGCAGTTCGACCCGCAGCGGATGAACGGACCGCCGGCGGGGAGCGTCTCCGACATCGCGAGGATCAGCGCCCAGAGGACGGCGACCGCAGCGATGTAGGCGCGGACAAACCACCGCTCGAGCCGAGATCCAGGACGCCCGCGCGGAAAGCACACGTAGACGTAGAGGATCGTCACGACGAACAGCGCCCAGAACGTCATCCCGATCGTGAACCACACCGGATCCGCCGAGGCATTCAACGAGGCGAGCGCGAAGACGAAGCCGACCGCGAGCAGGAGCGGGCCGAGGCGGCTGTGGGGCTGCCGCCCCCAGACGTACACACCCGCGGCGATCGTCGTCGCGACGTAGAGCCCACGCGAGATCGCCGTGAAGGTCGGCGACTCGAGCACCGGGCTGCCGGCAACGGCCCAGATCGTCAGAACCGTCGCGACCGCGCCCAGGGCAAGGGTGCCCAGCAGGCGGGCGCTATCTGCCCGTGACTCATGTGCGAGATCGATCCTCGCTGCGGTTGTTGCCATCACCCCTCCCGCCACAGGCCGGGCCCCCCTGGGCGAGAGGGTAGCCCATCGGCCCAACCTCGCACCGCCCGCGTCGTCCGTTCCGCCAACAGCAGGACGATCTCGAACCGTCGCGGTCGCGAACAGGTCTGGCGGATCTCTCCCGATCTCCGCTCGAGCACCGCTGGGTATGCCGATTCCGCGCGTGGCCGGGGCGACGCCGCGGCTGCACGAGACCGGCGATTCCGAGAACGACGGTGGGTAGCACGAATTCATTGGGACGCATTCCGACAGGCTCTCCCGGCTGAACGTTCGCTCGGATGTGCGTCGAGACGGGAAGCGGATCGTCGGCCCCGTGCTCGGGACGCCGTTTTCACCGCGTCGCCTGCTCCCTCTGCGAACGACGGTGGCACCCGGTAAGGGCACAGGCCCCGGTTCGGCTACACGCCGGTTGCTCGGCGCCGGGGATTGCGCGGCCTCGTTCGGGGCCGCTCGCCGGACTTGCTGGGCGCCGTGCGAGCCGCTGCCGGAAGACGTGGTAGGTCCAGCCTTGGTAGAGGAGGATGAGCGGGAGGGTGATCAGCGCCACGATGCTCATGACGGCGAGGGTGTAGTGCTGTGAGGAGGCGTTCGAGACGGTGAGGCTGTAGGCGAAGTCGGTGCTCGAGACCATCACCCTCGGGTAGAGGCTCGTGAAGATGGTCGCGACCAGCGCGAGCACGCCGACCGCGGTCATCACGAACGCCCAGCCGCTGCGGTGGAGATGGACGAACACGAGCGCGAGCAGGAGTGCTCCGATTGCGATTGCCGCCGGCAGGACGGGCGGGAAGACGCTCTTGTCGTTGTTGTCGACCGCGACCTTCACCGTCCAGACGATGGATCCGGCGCCGAGGGCTGCGGCGGCGATCGAGAGCCGGCGTGCGGACCGGGCTGCGCGCTCGCAGAGCTCGCCGGTCATGCGCAGCGTGAGGAAGGTCGCGCCGTGGAAGGCGAAGACGAGAACGACGGCGAGGCCGGCCAAGAGCGTGTACCAGCTGAAGAGGTCCCAGAACGTGCCCGTGTAGGTGCCGCTCGAGTCGATCGGGATGCCCTGGACGAGGTTCGCGAAGGCGATGCCCCAGATCAGCGCGGCGCCGAGGCTGCCGACGGTGTTGGCCCACATCCAGACTGTCCGCCAGCGGGGGCTGGTCGCTCTTCGAGCGCCACTCGAACGAGATCACCCGGATGATCAGGAAGAAGAGGACAGCAGCAGCGCGAGGTAGAAGCCCGAGAACATCGTCGCGTACCAGCTCGGGAAGGCCGCGAACGTTGCCGCACCCGCGCAGACGAGCCAGACCTCGTTTCCGTCCCAGACCGGCCCGATCGACCTGAACATCAGCTGCCTCTCCTCCTCGTCGCGCGGCAGGAAGGGCAGCAGCATCCCGACGCCGAAGTCGAACCCTTCGAGCAGGAAGTACCCGCCCCAGAGGCAGCCGACGAGAACGAACCAGAGGATCGCGAGGTTCATCCCGCTAGTACCCGATCGCCGGCACGGCGGCACCTGTTGGCTCGCCGCCCTCGAGGTCGGCCGAGGGGTCGTGGCCGGCATCGCGACGCATCAGCCAGAAGTCGAGGACGAGCAGCGCGACGTAGAGGGTGACGAAGACGCCGAGGCTGATCGCGAGCCAGGTCGTCGTCACGTTGGGCGAGTTCGCCGCCCCGGTCTTCAAGAGCCCCTGCACGATCCACGGCTGTCGGCCGATCTCGGTCAGGCACCAGCCGAAGGCACACGCGATGAACGGGAAGAACGCCGTCACCACGCAGACCCAGAGGAACCATCTCAGCCGCTCGAGCCGGCGCTTCCACATCAGCAACGCGCCGATAATGGCCACGAGAGCGACGAAGCTGCCGGCGTAGGCCATCCCGCGCATGCTCCAGTAGATCGCCTCGATCGGCGGTTCGTAGTTCCCGGGCCCGTACATCGCCACGTACTGCTTGTTCAGCTCGTCCAGGCCCTGCACCTCGCCGGTGAACGAGCCGGTCGAGAGGTAGGAGAGGAGTCCCGGGATCGCGATCGAGAAGCTCGGGGTGGGATCGCTCGAGGTGAATCCGCCGATCTGGAAGAGCGAGAACGAGCACTTCGTGCAGTCCTCCCACTGGGCCTCGGCCGCGGAGATCTTCATCGGCTGGAGACTCGTGACGAGGATGCCGAAGTGGCTGCCGAACCACAGATTCATGCAGGACACGGGTACGAGCACGAACAGCGCCACCTTGGCGGCTGGCCTGAACACCTCCTGGTTGCGGCCGCGCGCGAAGTGCCAGCAGCAGACGCCGAACACCACCGCGGCGCCACAGGTCAGCCCTGCCAGCATCGTATGGATGAAGGCGTAGTAGGCCCAGTGGCTCGAGGCCAGCGCCCAAATGTTCGTCAGTACCGCCTGGCCATTCTCGATCTTGTAGCCGACCGGATCC
This sequence comes from uncultured Actinomycetota bacterium, assembly GCA_963765345.1. GTDB lineage: Bacteria > Actinomycetota > Thermoleophilia > Gaiellales > Gaiellaceae > PALSA-600. The sequence continues at coordinate 216,513 of CAVXWI010000001.1, read as the reverse complement.
TGCATGAACGAGTTCGCGACCAGGATGAAATACGCCGACCCCCAGGTGCCGAGCACCGCGATCCACAGCGTCGCCAGGTGGATCCTTTTCGGCAGCCGGTCCCAGCCGAAGATCCAGAGGCCGAGAAATGTCGACTCGAGGAAGAACGCCGCTAGCCCTTCGATCGCAAGCGGCGCGCCGAACACGTTGCCGACGAACCTCGAGTACACCGACCAGTTCATCCCGAACTGGAACTCCTGCACCAACCCGGTCGCGACCCCGATCGCGAAGTTGATCAGGAACAACGTCCCGAAGAAGTGGGTCAGCCGCAGCCAGTTCTCGTTCCCGGTTCGATACCAGAGCGTCTGAAACGCAACAACGATCGGCCCCAGGCCGAGCGTCAGCGGGATGAAGAGGAAGTGATAGATCGACGTCGTCGCGAACTGCGCCCGCGCCAGATCAACGACGGTCGACGCGAGCAGCGTCACGCTGTGTCCACCCCGTTCACAGGCAGCGAGTGATCAGGTTCCGGTCGGATCAAGGAGTCCCACCCACCGCCGATGATCGGACCAGGCCCGTAGGGCTTCGAGCGGCTTGGCGCTGATCGCTCACGAGCTCATGCGTCCTGTGGTGGCGGCGCCTCGTCGAAGCTGGGGGCCAGGCGGTTCGCGAATTCACCCGGGCGGCCAGAATCATTTGAGATCTCCGATCACTCCCACGCGGAAGCCCATCCAGGGATAGATGCGCGAAGGGCCCGGTCCGGTATTCCAAGTACGAGTCGGTCCCACCGTGTTTGGGGTCGTACTAGCCGGTGTCGGTCATCGGGGTAAATACACTCCGTTCACGTAGCGTTAGACGCCGGTCTCGACCTTGATCGCCCCGTCGTCGACGGCCTTTTTCAGGGTCGCGTAGTCGCGCTCGTTCTGGTTGGCGTACGACTCCGCGAACAGGGCGAGGGCGCGGTCGAAGGTGTCGTTTGTGCCGAGGTAGCTCGCGATCGCGATCGCGGTCTCCGGCGCGGGCGTGGGAGCGCGCCAGTTCGGTGCCGCAGATCTTGGCGTAGAGGCTCATCAGCGAGGGCTCCATCAGTTCGACGAGGGCGGAGCCCTTCGCGTCCCAGAGTTGGCGGACGTAGAAGTCGCGCGTCGACCCCGTCGACGCCTTCGGCCTTGATGAAGCCGAGCATGATGTCGCTCGCGGCCTGGGTGAGGCGCTGCCCTTCGACGACGCGCTGGCCGTGGTTGGCGAACTCGCTCTTGCCGAGGAACGGCTCGAGCACCGAGGCTTCCGCTTCCTTGAACTGCAGGAAGAGCGGGTCGTCGTCGTCGCGGCCGAGCAGGAGCATGATGAACGCCCGGGTGCCGACGCTGCCGACGCCGACGACCTTGCGGGCCGCGTGAACGTAGCGGTAGCGCTCGAGCAGCCGGCGGCGGTCACCGGAGAGCGTTCGCCGGTAGGAGCGGATGACTCCGTGCAAGAACGTGTCGAACTCGCGCACGAGCGTGTCGCCCCGCCAAGATGTCCTCGATCGGCGTCACGACAGGCGGGTCGCTGATGATGCGCCGCTCGCCGTTGACGATCTCGGTCAGCTTCGCGAACGCCTTCAGGCTGTCCTTCGTCCGCGTCTTCGCGAGGTTTTGCTCTGCCCGCTTGCGCTCCTTCGCCGTCACCTCGTGCTGAAACTCGGCGACCAGGTCATCGACGTCGACTCGCGTGTACCAGAGGTCGAGGTTGTGCATCGCCGCGTAGCCGGTCATCGCCTCCCTGTAGCTCCTGTCCGACCGCGAGATTGACCACTTCGCGCTGCTTGTCGTCGAACCCTCGGTCGCGGCCTGCGACTGCGAAGCTCGCGACGAGTCGCTTCACGTCCCACTCGAACGGGCCCGGCAGCGTCTCGTCGAAGTCGTTGATGCTGAACACCAGCCGTCGATCGGGTGCCGCGAACGCGCCGAAGTTGGAGAGGTGGGCATCACCGCACAGCTGCGTGTCCAGGCCGGTTCTCGGCAGGCCCGCAAGGTCGGACGCCATCAGGTACGCCGCGCCGCGGTAGAAGGTAAACGGCGACACGAGCATCCGTCCGTAGCGGATCGGCACCAAGCTCGGGCACCCGCGTCTTCGCCTGCTCCTCGAGCAGTTCGACCGGGCTTGCCCGGTCGCGGCGGCGGCTCCCAGGCCGCGTGGGCGGAGCGCGGAACCTCGGCACGCGCCGACTTGCCGCGCGCGACTCGTTCCGCCGTGCTCAGATGCTTGACCCGCTTTGCCTCGCTCGACTGTTCGTCGACCTCGTGACCTTCCGCCGTCGTCCTGGTAGCCATTGCCCTCCCCTGCTCGCCCGTTTGCGACGACCGCTTCGAGAGAACCGAAGCCGACCGACCTCAGCTGACCCCGCAATCCGAGCAGACGCCCGGCGGCCGAGCATCACCTTCATGGGATGAAACCCAGTCAGGCAGGGTGATGCGTCGTCACAGGAGCGGGATTTTCATCCTCTTCGGGTGATGACCGGAGCACGCGCCGGGCGGATGATCGCGCGCTGGAATCGGCGGCCGGCGCTGTCTCGCGTCTGCCTCCGGGAGCGACAAGCGGGAGGGACGATGTCGGCTTACGCGGTAGAAGACGAGCGCAGTTCCGGTTGGGTCACGTTCGCGGCAGTGCTGATGTTCGCGGTTGGCTTCTTCCGCATCATCTCGGCGATCAGCTACTTCGCCAACAGCGTCCGGGTCAACAACCTCACCAACGGTTCCTTCCACGGCCACCTGTGGGCCTACGGGGTATGGGACCTCTGCATCGCGGCCTTCGCGCTGCTCGCGGGCGGATCGCTCCTCGCCGGCGGCGGCTTCGGGCGCCTGATCGCCTACATCTGGGCGATCCTGGTGATCGTGCAGAGCTTTCTGATCATCGGCCAGGCGCCGTGGTACGCGGCCCTGATGATCCTGCTTGCCGTCCTGGTCATCCACGGCCTCTCCTCGACCAAGCGCACGTCCGAGGCCTGAGGCGAAATGGACAAGCGCGCCTGGATCATCGTCCTCGTCGTCATCGGCGTCGCTCTCGCCGTCGTCGTCGGCCTGCTCGGCGCCCGGGGCAAGGGCGGCACGACGACGACCACCTCGGTCGCAAGTGCCAACACGAGCCTCTGCACGAGCCTGACCGCCCTCGAGACCTCGGCCCTGGCCCTGACGAGCCTGGACCCCTCGACGGCGACGAAGAGCCAGTACCAGTCGGGCGTCACGAGCGTCAAGAGCGACTGGAGCCAGGTCGTGACCGACGCGAAGACCGTTGCCAGCACCTCCATGAGCAGCCTCGACTCGGCCTGGAACAGCTTCATCTCGGCCGTCCAGAGCGTCCCCGGCAGCGCCTCGGTCAGCACGTCCCTGCAGGACGTCTCGACCCAGGGGAAGGCGCTCGTGACGACCGCCCAGTCGACGTTCAGCACCCTCGGCTGCTAACCGGCTGGCGTCAGACCGACGCGGCCGCCGTGCTCGCCGTCCGCAGGGGCGGTGAGCACGGCGGCTCGGCACGCGCCGTTTGCGGCGGGGCGCGCCAACCGGGTCGGCGCCAGCCCGTTCGCCGAGCGGGCGTGGCACCTCCGCCGGGCACGTTCCCTGCAGGTTCATCCCGTTTGGAGGATGTTCAGGCGCCCCGACAGACGGCAACATCCTCGCGTCGGGGCCGTGGGGTGTTCGAGGTACGACCGAGGTGGAGATGAGCGCGACCGAGAACACACGATCGACGCGGGCGCCGCGGCAGCGTCCATTCGCGAGCAGAGCAGCGGCACCTCCCCGCGCAGGAGGCAGAGGCCGTGAGTGACGCGAGTGGAGGTTGTGACCCGCCCGTGACCGCGGTTCCCGACACGGGAACGGCGCGCCTGCCGCCACGCGAGCTTGACCCGACGAGCCACAAGCGGTACGCCAACGATCTGATCCATGCGGGTCTGCACGCCCTCCCTCCCTCGGAGCCGGTCGCCTACTTCTGCGAGTGCTCCGCGAAAGGCTGCTTCGAGAGCGTCTGGCTCACGAGCGACGCCTACCGGCAACGACGCGCCAAGGCCACCTCGGTCCTGCTCAGCCCAGGGCACTCCGCCGCCTCGCCCCCAGCCAGGGAGCATTGAGGTGGACGGCCTCGCCGCTCCATGCGCTGAGCGCGCGCCGCGCCGCCGTGTCCTCGCGCCGGCGCGCGGAGAAGAGCCCCGTCGGTGAGCAAGATCTTCCTGTTCGCGCTGACGGCGGCGCTCAATCCGACCCTGCTCGCGGCGACGACGGTGATGCTGCTCCTGCCGAAGCCGAAGCGCCTGCTGCTCGGATACCTGCTCGGCGCCTACACGACGAGCATCACGATCGGCCTCGTCATCGTCCACTGGCTGAACGGGTCGGGGACGATCAGCACGACCAAGCGCACGATCAGCCCGCTCATCGACATCGCGCTCGGCCTGCTCGCGCTCCTCGTCGCGTTCGTGATCGGGACTGGCCGGCTGGCCGCCCGGCGCGAGCGCAAGGCGACCGGCAAGCCCAAGAAGACGCCGCGCTGGCAGAAGAGTCTGAGCAAGGGCACCGCCCGCTCGACGTTCGTCGTCGGCGTCGTGCTGAGCTTCCCCGGCGCGTCCTATCTGGCCGCGCTCGACCAGATCCACAAGCAGAACCTCGAGCCCAACAGGCGTCCTCGCCACGGTGCTGGCGGTGAACGTGATCATGCTGGCGCTGCTCGAGCTGCCGCTGATCGGCTACTGGCTCGCGCCGGTCTGGACGCCCGCAGCGGTCGAGCGCCTGAAGGCGTGGCTGGGACGGAACGGCGCCCGGGCCGCCGTCATCGGCGCCACCCTCATCGGGGTTGCCCTGATCATCCGCGGCACGATCAACCTCGTCGGCTGAGGCCGGTCCGGGCCGGCCCTACCGGCCGGGACCGCGGCGCAAGGCCGCGGCCATCGGATTCAGAGGCGGCCCGGGATGTTCGCGGCGTGCCGCCTTGAGGGCTGGCGCAGAGCGGCATGGAGTCGCTCGCGCTCACCCGCGCGCAGGGTGGTCGGCACCGCCCAGCCCTGGTAGCCGCACTCGGGGCACGCGGCAGTCTCCGCGTGGCAGAAACCGTCAACCTGACGGCGTCTGCCGCAAGCGAGACACTCGACCTCGCTGATCGCTCCCGAGCCCCGCATTGGTGCTCCACCTCGTAACTACCCCGTTGTTGCCGCCGGCAAACACGGTCCGCGGGGAGCGTCTCGGTCGCCGCGGGTCAGTCGAGCCGGAAGATCTGCTCGAGGGGTGGCGGTCCGCCGTCGGGGACGCGCTCCTCGAGCAGCTCGGCCATCGCGTCCTGCCAGCGTGCGCTCACCTCCTGGGCGGCGAGGTAGGCGGCGGCGGCCTCGAGGTCGTCGGACTCGAAGTAGCCGAAGACGGTCGTGCCGGCGCGAAAGATCGTGTAGTTGCCGATGCCCGCCTCGCGGAGCGCGGCGAGCATCGCCGGCCAGACGTGCGCGGTGAGCGGCGACGTAGTCGTCGATCCGATCGGGCTTGACGCGGAGGACGAAGCCGCTCCGCTGCGGCGTGGCGGTCATGTGGGCTCCTTGACGGTGACGAGGACGACGAGGGTGCGCGGGCCGTGGACGCCCTTCGACCCGGCTGAGCTCGATGTCCGAGGTGGCGGAGGGCCCCGAGACGAAGGTCAGCGGCCGCCGCTCGCGTGCGAGGGCGCTCAGTGTCTCGGTCGCCTCCGGGAGGAGCTCGACGATCTGCTCCTCGCCAGACGACGCAGACGTGGAGGTCGGGGACGAGGGTGAGCGCACGCCGGCCCTCGCTCGGGCCGCCGGCGAGGACGAGCGTCCCGGTCTCGGCGATGGCGAGGGTGCAGCCCGTGAGGACGCCGTCGAGGGCTGCGAGCTCGACCGCGCTCAGACCCTGGTCGACGACGAGCTCGAGCCCGGCCGGCCGCCACGCCGCGGGCAGACCCGCCGGGATCCCGATCCGGCTGGCTCCCCGCGCCGCGAAGCGCCTCGCCGATCGCTGCGGGAAGCTCGGCCGCGCTCACCCGGCTGACCTCGGCCCGGTAGTCGGCGAGCCGCTCGCAGAGGAGCTCGGTGCGCGCCGCACGGTCGAGCGTCCCCGTGCGGCGGTAGGACCCCGCCGCCGGGACCGGCGCCGAGGCGCCCGCGGTCGCGCTGCGGACGCGGGCGAGGACGGCCTCCCGCGCGGAGCTCACGGGCGCGACCGCCACCAGTCGCGGAAGCTCTCGCCGGCGAGCGGCTGCAGGTCGCGGCTGCGCGTCCAGCCGGCGAGCGGCCCCGGCAGCCGGCCGATCGACGCCGCGCGGACGAGCGGCCGCTGGACGACCCGGCCGAGCCGCTGGGCGAGCTCGAAGCGGCGCCGGCGGGCGAAGACCCAGCCGAGCACGCCATCGGCGACGCGCTCGCCGCGGTCGCCGCCCGCGGCGACGGCCTTGGCGCGCAGATGGAGCAGCACCGCCGGGATGTCGATCTTGACCGGGCAGACCTCGTAGCAGGCGCCGCAGAGGCTCGAGGCGAACGGCAGCGAGCGCGCCTGCTCGATCCCGAGGAGCTGCGGGGTGAGGATCGCCCCGATCGGGCCCGGGTAGACCGAGCCGTAGGCGTGGCCGCCGGTGCGCGAGTAGACGGGGCAGACGTTGAGGCAGGCGCTGCAGCGGATGCAGGCGAGCGCCTGCCTGCCGACCTCGTCGGCGAGGACGCGCGTTCGCCCGGCGTCGAGCAGGACGACGTGGAGCTCCTGCGGCCCGTCGCCGCCCGTGACGCCGGTCCAGAGCGAGGTGTACGGGTTCATCCGCTCGCCGGTCGACGAGCGCGGCAGGAGCTGCAGGAAGACCTCGAGGTCGGCGAAGCTCGGCACGAGCTTCTCGATCCCGACGATCGTCACGAGCACGGGCGGCAGCGTCGTGCACATGCGCCCGTTCCCCTCCGACTCGACGACGCAGAGGCTCCCCGTCTCGGCGACGGCGAAGTTGGCGCCGCTCACCGCCATCCGGGCGTGCAGGAACTTCTCGCGCAGGTAGAGGCGGGCCGCCTCGGCGAGCTCGCGCGGGTCGTCGGAGAGCTCGGGGCCGGCGATCGTGCGCCGGAAGAGGTCGCGGATCTCGCGGCGGTTGCGGTGGATCGCCGGCACGAGGATGTGCGACGACCAGTCGCCGTCGAGCTGGAGGATCAGCTCGGCGAAGTCGGTCTCGATCGCCGTCACCCCGCCGGCGGCGAGGGCGGCGTTGAGACCGATCTCGTCGGTCGTCAGCGACTTGACCTTGACGAGCTCGCTGACGCCGTGGCGGCGGGCGATCTCGAGCACGATCCCGTTCGCCTCCGCCCCGTCCCGGGCCCAGTGCACGGTCGCCCCGGCCGCGCTCGCCGCCTGCTCGAACTGGAGCAGGTACTCGTCGAGGTGGGCGAGGACGTCCGCCTTGATCGCCCGTCCCGCCTCGCGCAGCCCCTCCCAGTCGGGGAGCTCGCCGACGACCCGCGCGCGCTTCTCGCGGATCGTGGCGGTGGCGGCGCGCAGGTTCGCGCGCAGCCTGCGGGTCTGCGAGCGCCTCGGCGGCGGCCGCCGGGAACGGCGGGATCGCGCTCATCGGCGCCGCGAGGATCTCGGCCAGGTGGAGGGCGCGCACACCGGTGCGCTCGCGCTCGAGCCGGCCGCCGATCTGGAGCAGGCAGGAGGCGTCGAGCGCCGTGCAGACGCCGGCCCCGGTCGAGACGATCGCCCGGCACTTGTCGTCCAGCATCGCGGTCGAGGTCTCGGCGTTCTTGATCGCGAAGGTGCCGCCGAAGCCGCAGCATTCCTCGGCGGCCGGCAGCTCGACCAGCTCGAGGCCGTCGACCTCCGCGAGCAGGCGGGCCGGCGCGTCGCCGACGCGGGCGACGCGGAGGGAGTGGCAGGTCGGGTGGTAGGTGACCCGGCCCGGGAAGCGCGCCCCGACCTCGTCACGCCGAGGCGGTCCACGAGCAGCTCCGAGAGCTCGAAGACCCGCGGGGCGAGCTCGTCGACGCGTCGCTGCAGCTCGTCGTCGCCGGCCGCGCGGGCGAGCTCGGGATAGACCGTCCGCACCATCCCGACGCAGGAGGACGACGGCGCCACGACCGCCTCGTAGCCGGCGAAGACGCGGACGAAGCGCCGGGCGAGCGCCGTCGCCTCGCCGGCATAGCCGCTGTTCGCGTGCAGCTGCCCGCAGCAGGTCTGCTCCTCGGGGAAGACGACCTCGTGGCCGAGCCGCTCGAGCATCTCGACCGTCGCCCGGCCGATCTCCGGCAGGATCGTGTCGCCGATGCAGGTGATGAAGAGCGCGACGCGCACAGCTGCCTCGCCGCACCTAGCGGGGGTAGGAGAGGGCGACGCCGCCGTCGACGTTCAGGATGTTCCCGGTGCTCTTGCCCGCACGCGGGGAGGCGAAGAAGACGATCGCGGCGGCGATGTCCGCCGGGAGCACGTTCACCTTCAGGGTCGTCCGCTCGCGGTAGAAGCTCTCGAGCTCGTCGGGCTCGATCCCGTAGGCGCGCGCGCGCTCCTCGCGCCAGGACGAGTCCCAGATGCGCGACCCCTCGAGCACCGCGTCGGGATTGACGGTGTTGACGCGGATCCCGTGGCCGCCGAGCTCCTCGGCGAGGCAGCGGGCGAGGTGGAGCTCGGCCGCCTTGGCGGCGGAGTACGCGGCGGCGCCCTTCCCGGGCGCGAGCGCGTTCTTCGAGCCGACGAAGACGATGCTGCCGCCGGTGCCCTGGGCGACAGCAGGCGCGCCGCCTCCCGCGAGACGAGGAAGTAGCCGCGCGAGAGGATGTCGCTGTTGCGGTCCCAGAGCTCGACCGAGGTCTCGGTGATCGGCGCGCTCGAGGCGATGCCCGCGTTCGAGACGACGATGTCGACACCGCCGAAGGCGAGCGCCCCGGCTCGCGGAAGGCAGCGATCACCGACGCCTCGTCGGTGACGTCGGCGCGTGACCCCGAGCGCGGCCTCGCCGATCGCGGCCGCGACCGCCTCGGCGCCCGCCAGGTCGATGTCGGTGACGACGACGCACGCCCCGGCCGCGGCGAAGGCCTGCGCGGCGGCGCCGCCGATGCCGCCGGCGCCGCCGGTGATCAGCACGACCGCCCCCTCGAACTCGCCTGGCGGCGGCGCGAGCGAGAGCTTGTAGAGCTCGAGCGGCCAGTACTCGATCCCGTAGGACTCCTCGTCGTCGAGCGAGACGAAGCCGCCGAGCGCCGGCCGCCCCCCGCATCACCGCGATCGCGCGATGGTAGAGATCGCGGGAGAGCCGCGCCGCCTTCAGCGTGCGCCCGACGCTGACGAGCCCGACCCCCTCGATCAGCACCACGCGCGGGCTCGGGTCGCGCAGGCTGTCGCCGTCGGCGCGGTAGCGCTCGAAGTACGCGCGCTCGTGCTGCTGGAAGTCGTGCACGGCCGCGACGAGCCGCTCCCGCAGGGCCGCCGCGTCGTCGTCGCTCCGGGTCGAACGCGACCCAGACCGGGCCGGCGCTTGGTGTGGACGAGGTGATCGGGACAGGCGGCGCCGACCTGCGAGAGCCCGGCCGAGTCGCGGCCGCCGACGAACTCGAGCACCGCGGGCGAGGCGTCGACCTGGAGGATCCGTGGCCCGTCGACGGCGAGCGCGCCCCGCAGCGGGGGCAGCACCGCGGCGAGCAGGCACTCGCGCTCCTCCGTCGCGAGCGGCGCGCGCAGCGCGCCGCCGAACGGCTCGCCCCGACGCTGCTCCTCGACGAAGGCCGCGGCGCGGTTGATCGCCTCGAGCGTCGAGGCGTAGGACTCGGCAGCCGTCGCCCCCCAGGTGACGAGACCGTGCTTGGCGAGCAGGACGAGCTTCGCGTCCGGGTTCGTCGAGACGGCGGCTCGCGACCAGCTTCGAGAGGGCGAAGCCCGGCCGCATGTAGGGCACCCAGACCGCGTCGGCGCCGAAGCACTCGCGGGCGAGGCGCTCGCCGTCGGCCGCACCGACGATCGCCCCGATCGCGTCCGGGTGGGTGTGGTCGACGTGCGGGTGCGGGACGAAGGCGTGCAGGAGCGTCTCGATCGACGGCCGCGGCATCCCCGGCTCGAGCTGGCAGCAGGCGAGGTAGGCGACCATCTCCTCGTCGGTCATCGCCTCGCGCTCGCCGAGCGGCAGGATCTCGTCCAGGCGCAGCCCGGTGAAGCCGCGCTCCTCGATCGTCGCGAGGTCGCTGCCCGAGCCCTTGACCCAGAGCACCGTCGTCTCGCGCCCCGTGTGGTCGGGACGCCGAACCTTGACCGAGGTGTTGCCGCCGCCGAAGTTGACGACGGCCCGGTCGCGGGCGAGCAGGTTCGAGCGGTAGACGAGCCCGGGCAGGCCGTCGCCGAGCTCCTCGGGGGGATCCCAGCGGTTCTCGACGCTGCGCCGGCACGGTCAGGGACACCTCGAGTGGGCGTCACCCCGGCCTGACGCCCGCCGGCGCGCCGCTCGGCGGCCGCCTCCGCGTAGCCGCTTGCCCGGAACGCGGCGACCGGATCCGCGGAGGCGCCGAGGCTCGCGCGTACGCGGGCACAGAGCGGCCGCACATCGGTCGAGAACGCCTCGGCCAGGAGCCGGTGGGCAGCGAGCACGTCGCCTGCGAGCTGGGCCTGCTCGAGCGCCTGCCGGTCGACGAGGAGCGCCTTCGCGTAGGCCTCCTGGAGGTTCTGCACGCTCTGCGATCATCCCCTCGATCTTCGGCTCGATGTTGTGACACTGGTCGATCGTCAGCCCGACGCCGTCGCCGAGCGCACCTGCGGCGACGAGCTCGCAGAAGACGCGGAAGAGCTGGAACGGGTCGATCGAGCCGACGATCAGGTCGTCGTCGCCGTACTTGCGGTCGTTGAAGTGGAAGCCGCCGAGCCTGCCCTGCCGCTGCAGGATCGCGACGATCTGCTCGATGTTGACGCCCTGGGCGTGGTGGCCGAGGTCGACGAGCACCCGAGCGCGAGGGCCGAGCTCCTCGCAGAGGACGAGCGCCGAGCCCCAGTCGGCGAGGTCGGTCGAGTAGAAGGCCGGCTCGTAGAGCTTGTACTCGACGAGCAGCTCGATCGTCTCGGGCAGGGCGGTGTAGACGTCGCGGAGCGAGGCGACGAGCCGTTCCCGCCGGCCGGTGAGCGAGTCCTGGCCCGGGTAGTTCGTTCCGTCGGCGAACCAGAGCGAGACGGCGCTCGAGCCGGTGCGCGCCGCGATCGCGACGCAGTCGAGGATGTGGTCGACCGCGAGCCGCCGGACCTGCGGGTCGGGGTTACAGACGCTGCCGAGCCTGTAGGCGGGCTCCTGGAAGAGGTTCGGGTTGATCGTCCCGAGCCGGACGCCGAGCTCGGCCGCCTGCTCGCACAGCTCCTCGAAGTCGTCGACGAGATCCCAGGGGATGTGGAGCGCGACCGAAGGGGCGGTGCCGGTGTGCCGGTGCACCTCGGCCGCGTCCTCGAGCTTCTCGAGTGGCGTCCGCGGAACGCCGGCCTGCGGGAAGGTCGCAAACCGCGTGCCGGAGTTGCTGAACGCCCAGGAGGGCTGCTCGACCCGGAGAGCCGCGAGGATCGCGCTCGACCGCCGCGGTGTCGGTCACGCGAGGCTCCCCTGCCCGGCGAGCGGGCGGCGCGCCGACCCCGAGGAAGCGCTCGTAGAGCGCGTCCCAGGCCCCGGCGTTCGGATCGGGCTCATAGGCGCGAATCTCGGTGGAGCTGCGGACGAGCTCGCGCATCTCGGGCAGCGAGGCTACCTCGCCGAAGGCGTGCAGCTGCACGAGGACGTTGCCGAGCGCGGCCGCCTCGACCGGGCCGGCCAGGACGGGCCGCCGTGCCACGTCGGCGGTCAGCTGGCAGAGGAAGCCGTTCTGGGCGCCGCCGCCGATCACGTGGACGAGCTCGATCGGCTGCCCGGTCACCCCCTCGATCTCCTCGAGCACGAGCCGGTACTTGCAGGCGAGGCTCTCGAAGACGGCACGGAGCAGGGCCGCGTCGGCGGCGGGCGCCTCCTGCCCGCACCGTGCGCAGAGCTCGCGGATCCGGGCCGGCATGTCGCCGGGGGTGAGCAGCTCGGGCTCGTCGGGGTCGAAGAGCGGGCCGCCCGCGGGCGCGCTCCGGGCGAGCTCGACCATGTCGGCGTAGCTCGGGGCCCGTGACGCGCCCGCGAGGCTCCGCCGGCACTCCTGGACGAGCCAGAGCCCCATGACGTTCTTCAGCAGACGGACGCTGCCGCCGAACCCGCGCTCGTTGGTCAGGTTCGCCGCCCGGGCCTGCTCGGAGACGATCGGCGCCTCGAGCTCGACGCCGACGAGCGACCAGGTGCCGCTCGAGATGTAGGCAGCCCGTCCCTCCGGCCGGAACGGCACGGCGATCACCGCCGAGGCGGTGTCGTGCGAGGCGACCGCGACGACGGGCGTCGGCGCCGGCAGCCGGGTCTCCTCGGCGACGCGCGGCAGCAGACCCCCGAGCACGGTGGCCGGCTCGATCACGCCGGGGAAGAGTGCCGCGGGCAGGCCGAGCCGCGCGAGCAGCTCCTGCGCCCAGGTGCCGGTGCGGACGTCGAGGAGCTGGGTCGTGCTCGCGTTGGTGGCCTCGGCGTGGCGCTCGCCCGAGAGCCAGTAGACGAGCAGGTCGGGGATCAGGAGCAGCGTCTCCGCGGCAGCGAGCGCCCGCGTCTCCTCGAGCGCGAGCAGCTGGAAGAGCGTGTTGAACGGCAGCAGCTGGATGCCGGTCGTCTCGTAGAGCTCCTCCGGCGAGACGCGTGTGAACGCCTTCGCCATCGCGTCGCCGCCGCGGCCGTCCCGGTGGTGCAGCGGGTTCGAGACGAGCGCGCCGTCGCGGTCGACGAGCCCGAAGTCGCAGCCCCACGAGTCGATGCCGATGCTGCGCACCCGCGTGCCGGGCGCGAGCTCGGCCAGCGAGATGCAGAGCTCGGCGAAGAGCCCGAGCGCGTCCCAGTAGAGCCCGCCCGGCAGCCGGACCGACCGATTTGCGAATCGGCGCGTCTCAGTGACGGTGACCGTCTCGCCGTCGAAGCGCCCCGCGATCGCGCGGCCGCTCTCGGCGCCGAGGTCGAAGGCGACCTGGAGGTGGCCGGGAGCGGTCACCGGTCGTTGGTGTCAGTAGCCACTAGCATCCCGTCCGATGATCGCTTATGATCGCTCCTCGCCTCCAGCTGATCAACTCCACCACAACCAACCACACGATCATACAAACCGCTCAGCAACTCCGGTCCGACCCACTGCCGCAACGGATTATGCGGGCGGCCAGAGCGGCGGACGGTCGGGTCGGGCGTGCTGGCCGGGAGTGCGTTTCGTGTGTCACCTCCGTTTCAATGACCCCTCGAGCTTCGTGGAAAGGACTCGCGCAATGACTGGTTCTCTCAAGAAGCGAGCGCTTCGGTCCGGGGCGGCGCTTGCGCTGCTCTGTCTGGCCGCTGCCGTGCCGATCACGGTGGCGGGTGCGGCCGGCTCGCTCAAGACCGGCCTGAAGGTCTTCGTGATCCCGAAGAACCTCGGCAACTCGTACTTCACGACCTCCGACAGCGCCAAGTCGGGCGGCGCGATCGCGGCGCTGAACGCGCTCAAGGAGAGCGGCACCGAGACGAGCGGTACCGCGGCGACGCCCGCCTCGCAGATCCCGGCGATCCAGGCGGCGATCACCAAGGGCGCGAACGTGCTCCTGGTCTCGGCGACCGACGCCGCGGCTCTCTGCCCGACGCTCAACTCCGCGATGTCGAAGGGGATCACGGTCGTCACCTACGACTCGGATGCCCCCGCCTGCCGCGACCTGTTCATCAACCAGGCCTCGACGCAGGGGATCGGCGCTAGCGAGGTCGACCTCCTCGCGAAGGAGATCGGCAGCGCCGGCCAGATCGCGATCGTCTCGGCGGCCGCCTCGGCGCCGAACCAGAACGCCTGGATCGGCTTCATGAAGCAGGAGCTGAAGAAGTACCCGAAGATGCAGCTCGTCAAGATCGTCTACGGCAACGACGACCCGACGACGGCGACGCAGGTGACCCAGGGCCTGCTGCAGTCGTACCCGAACCTGAAGGGGATCATCTCGCCGACGACGGTCGGGATCGCCGCCGCGGCCGCCGTGCTCGACAACCCGAAGTACCGCGGCAAGATCCAGCTGACGGGTCTCGGGACGCCGGACTCGATGAAGAAGTACGTCAAGGACGGCACCGTCCAGGCCTTCGAGCTCTGGAACCCCGCCAACCTCGGCTACCTCGCGGCCTACGCAGGCGTCGAGCTCGCCTCGAAGGCGATCACCAACTCCCCGGGGCAGTCGTTCACCGCCGGGAAGCTCGGCAAGTTCACGGTCGGGGCGGGCCACACGATCCTGCTCGGTCCCCCCTACGTGTTCAACAAGTCGAACATCGACAACTTCAACTTCTAGGCCGTTTCCGGAGCCCGGGGCGGCGTCAGCGAGAACGCGTCCCGGGCGACGGAGCCCCCGAACGCCCGCCGGTCCCGGACCGGCGGGCGTTCTCTCTAGGCTGTCGCTTCCCGGAAACGTGGTGACCCTCGTTGGCATCTGACCTGATCGGCGAGTCCGGCGCGCCGCCGCCGGTGCTCTCGCTGCGGGACGCGACGAAGTCGTTCGGGGCGATCCGGGCGCTCGACGGCGCCTCGATCGACCTCTACGCCGGGGAGGCGCACGCGCTCGTCGGCGAGAACGGCGCCGGCAAGTCGACGCTCGTCAAGATCTTCGCGGGCGTCCACACCCCGGACACGGGCCGCCTCCTGATCAACGGCGAGGAGGTCCTGCTCGAGCGGCCCCGCCGCCGCCCGCGACGCCGGCATCGCCGTCATCTACCAGGAGCCGACCCTCTTCCCCGACCTGACCGTCGTCGAGAACATCTTCGTCGGCCGCCAGCCCCTCCGCGGCTGGCGGCGCATCGACCGCCGCGCGATGCACGCCCAGGCCGAGGCGATCTTCGAGCGGCTCGGCGTCCACCTCGACCTCGACCGGATCGCCCGTGGACTCTCGATCGCCGAGCAACAGCTCGCCGAGATCGGCAAGGCGCTCTCGCTCGATGCGCGGGTGATCGTGATGGACGAGCCGACCGCCGCCCTCTCGGCCGTCGAGGTCGAGCGGCTCTTCCGGGTCGCGACGACGCTGCGCGAGTCCGGGGTCGCGGTGCTCTTCATCTCCCACCGGCTCGAGGAGGTCTTCGCGCTCTGCCAGCGGGTGACCGTGCTCCGCGACGGCCGGCTCGTCCTCACGCGCGAGCTCGCGGGCCTGAGCGGCGACGACCTCGTCCGCGCCATGGTCGGCCGCGATCTGCCGGTGCGCGAGCCGACCGAGCAGAACCTCGGCGACACCGTGCTCGACGTCGCGAGGCTGACGCGCGAGGGGGTCTTCGTCGACATCTCCTTCGCCGTCAGGGCCGGCGAGATCGTCGCGCTGGCCGGCCTCGTCGGGGCCGGCAGGAGCGAGGTGGCGCGGGCGATCTTCGGCATCGACTCCTACGACGCCGGCGCGGTCACCGTCGCCGGGCGGCGGCTTCGGCGCGGCTCGCCCTCGGCGGCGATGGCCGCCTCGATCGGCTTCGTGCCCGAGGACCGCCGCCTGCAGGGGCTCGTGATGAGCTCGTCGATCATGCGGAACATCGCCCTCGCCTCGCTCGGGCGCCTGCAGCGCTTCGGCTTCATCACGAGCTCGCTCGAACGGCGGTTCGCCGCCGACTGGGCGCTACGGCTGCAGATCAAGTACGGCCGGCTCTCGAACCCGGTCAACTCGCTCTCGGGCGGGAACCAGCAGAAGGTCGTCCTCGCGAAGTGGCTCGCGCGCCGGCCGTCGCTCCTGATCGTCGACGAGCCGACGCGCGGCATCGACGTCGGGACGAAGGCGGAGGTGCATCGCCTGCTCGACGAGCTCGCCGCAGACGGGGTCGCGATCCTGATGATCTCCTCGGAGCTCTCGGAGGTGCTCCGGGTCGCCGACCGGATCCTCGTCATGCGCGAGGGTCGCCTCGTCGCGGAGTTCGACCACGTCGATGCCTCCGAGGAGACGATCGTCGCGGCGGCGACCGGTCAGATCGAGAGCGCCGCCGCGTGAGCACCGCCGCCGGTACGCCGGAGCAGGCTGCGGCGCGCGAGCGGATCGGCGCGCGCAACCTCGTCGACCTCGCCGTCCGGATCCGCGAGTCCGGGATCCTCGCCGCCCTCCTCCTGCTCGTCGTGATCACGATCGTCTTCCAGCCGCGGTTCGCCAGCCAGCAGGAGCTGACGTTCGTGCTCCAGAACACGGCGGTCTTCGCGCTGCTCGCGGTCGGCGAGACGATGGTCGTGCTGACGCGGAACGTCGACCTCTCGGTCGGCTCGGTGCTCGGCCTCTCGGCCTACCTATCGGCCAACCTCTTCGGCCACCATCCGGGGATCCCGATCGTCGTCGTCTTCCTCGCCGGCCTCGGCATCGGCGTCGCCTGCGGGATCGCCAACGGCCTCCTCGTCACGATCGGCCACATCCCGAGCCTCGTCGTCACCCTCGCGATGCTCTACATCATCCGCGGCATCGACACCCTGATCGTCGGCGGCGGCCAGGTCGTCGCGAGCTCGCTGCCGAACGCGTTCCTGAACATCCAGCAGGCAACGGTCGGCGGCGTCCCGATCCTCGCGATCGTGATCGCCGTCGGGGTCGCCGTGGTCGCCTACGCCCTTCGCTCGTTCCGGCCGGGCCGGGACCTCTACGCGATCGGCTCGAACCCCGAGGCGGCCCGGCTCGCCGGGCTGCCGATCGGGCGGCGGGTCTTCACGACCTTCGTGATCAGCGGCGGCCTGGCCGGGCTCGCCGGCGTCCTCTGGGCCGCGCAGTACGGCACGATCGACTCGACGGCCGGCACCTCCTACGAGCTGCAGACCATCGCCGCCGTCGTCGTCGGCGGCGTCGCGATCTTCGGCGGCAGCGGCAGCGTCGTCGGCGCCGTGCTCGGCGCCGTGCTGCTCGAGACGATCAACTCGGCGCTCTACGTGCTCGGCATCTCGTCGTTCTGGGACCAGGCGATCGCGGGCATGCTCCTCCTCGGCGCGATCGCGCTCGACCGGGCGATCAACCTCCAGCTGACCGCGGCGCTGCGGCGGAGGTCGCGCCTTGGCGCCTGAGCGCCCCTCGTTCGGGCAGCGCCTGCAGCCGCTCCTGCGCTGGGAGACGGGGATCACCGCCGCGGCGGTCGCGGTCGTCCTGCTCGGCCTCTCGGTCTCCTCCTCGTTCCTCTCGAACGGGAACCTCTTCTACCTCGACGGTCGGCAACGGCGAAGTCGCGATCATGACGCTGCCGCTCACCCTGATCATCATCACCGGCGAGATCGATCTCTCGGTCGCCTCGACGCTCGGGCTCGCGAGCGCGGTCGTCGGCGACCTCTGGAGCCACGGCTGGCCGATGCCGCTGATCATCCCGACCGTGCTCGCGCTCGGCGTCGTCACGGGCGGGTTCAACGGCCTCCTGATCACGCGCCTCGGCCTCCCCTCGCTCGCCGTCACGATCGGGACGCTGACCCTCTACCGCGGCATCGCGATCGTCCTGCTCGGACCGAACACGATCTCGAACTTCCCCTACCGCTACACGACGATCGGGATCAACCCCGTCGGCAGCACCTTCCTCTCCTGGTCGGCGGTCGTCTTCCTCGTCCTGGCGCTGATCTTCGGCGTCGTCCTGCACCTGACCCCGTTCGGCCGCTCCCTCTACGCGATCGGCTCGAACAAGGAGGCGGCGCTCTTCTCGGGGATCCGCGTCAAGCGGATCAAGATGCTCCTCTTCATCGTCTCCGGGGTCGTCTGCTCCGCCGCCGGGATCCTCTACACCTTCCGTCTCTCGACCGCCGTCCAGGGCAACGGGCTCGGCCTCGAGCTGAGCGTCGTCGCGATCGTCCTGCTCGGCGGCGTCTCGATCTTCGGCGGCACCGGCTCGATCGTCGGCGTCGTCCTCGCCGTCTTCGTCTTCGCCGGGCTCCAGAACGCCCTCTTCCTGAGCAACTTCCCCGATCAGGCGCTCGGGATCGTCCCGGGCGTCCTGCTCCTCGTCGCCGTCCTCGTCAGCGTGCTCGCGCCGAACGCCCGGCGCGCGCGTGAGCTCGCCAAGCGACGGGTCGCCCGCAGCAGGCTCGCGGGCCTGCAGCGCTTCTGAGGCTCAGGCGCGGTGGACGGAGACGCCGTGCTCGTCGAGCAGGCGGACGGCATCCGGGCTCGGGTCGGTCACGTAGGCGAGATCGACGTCGCGCAGCGGCGCGACCACCGCCAGGCCGCGGTCGTCGAACTTCTGCGAGGTGGCGAGGAGCGCCGAGGTCTGCGCGTGCGCGATCATCGCCCGCTTGACCTCGGCCTCGAGCGGGTCGGCGTCGGTGAGCAGGCCTTCGCGCGTCACCCCCTTGACCGAGAAGACGACCCGGTCGACGAGGTAGCCGCGGAGGGCACGCACGGTGTCGGGGCCGACGTAGGAGTGGGTCAGCTTGCGGAACGTGCCGCCGAGCGCGATCAGATCGACGTTCGGGGCATCGGCGGTCCCGATCAGGTTCATCACGGGCAGCGAGCTCGTCAGTACCGTCACGTTGACGCCCGCATTGACGATCGCCTGCGCGACGTAGAACCCGGTCGTCGAGGAGTCGACAAAGAGCGTCTCGCTCGGCTCGAGCGTGGCGACGACCGCCCGGGCGAGCCGCTCCTTGTCGCCGACCTCGAGGTCGAGCCGGTGGCGGAAGGAGTCCTCGTGGGCGGCCAGGTCGGGAAGCACGGCGCCGCCGTGGGTGCGCCGGGCGTGCCCCTCGCGGACGAGCAGGGCGAGATCGCGCCGCGCCGTCATCGGCGAGACGCCGAACTGCTGCTCGACCGCGCCGACGCTGATGCTCCGGCGCTCGCGCAGCAGCTCGAGGATCAGCCGCCGCCGCTCCTCGGGGACGAGCTGGTCGAACTCGGGATCGGCGGCCATCGCTCGAAGTGTGGCAGGGTTTGCCACGAAGGCAAAACCCGCCGGCGCGCCCGGACAACGCCTGCCGACGTCGCGAAGGATGAGACGGCGCCGCCGTCGCGGCACACCGGCAAACCGGCCGCGACCGTCTCCGGCCGCCAGTTCGCAGCGTCGTGTTCACCGCCTTGCCACGCGGGCGTCTTTGCTCCCTAGACTTCGTGCGTGATTTCGTGCGCCGCGTGCGGTCGCGATTGCCCACCCGAGTTCAGCTTCTGCGGCTACTGCGGGACGCCGCTGCAGGCGCCGACGCCGGCCGGGCCGAGCCACGCGCACGAGTCGCGCCGCTCGGTCACGGTCGTCTTCTCCGACCTGAAGGGCTCGACGAGCCTCGGCGAGCGCCTCGACTCCGAGGCGCTGCGCGAGGTGATGACCCGGTACTTCTCGGAGATGAGCCTCGCCCTCGAACACCACGGCGGCACGGTCGAGAAGTTCATCGGCGACGCGATCATGGCGGTGTTCGGGATGCCGCACGCGCACGAGGACGACGCCCTCCGTGCCGTGCGGGCGGCGCTCGAGATGAGCGACCGGCTCGCCGTGCTGAACGAGGAGCTCGAGCGGGTCTGGGGCGTCAGGCTCGAGAACCGGACGGGCGTCAACACCGGGCCCGTGATCGCCTCGGGCGACGCCAGCTCGCGGCAGCGCCTCGTCACCGGCGATACGGTCAACGTCGCCGCCCGCCTCGAGCAGGCCGCGGCCGCCTGCGAGGTCCTGATCGGCGAGCCGACCTACCGGCTCGTCCGCGACGCCGTCGAGGTCGAGGCGGTCGAGCCGCTCGAGCTGAAGGGGAAGTCGGAGCGCGTCCCCGCCTACCGGCTGCTCGCCGTCGCCGAGGTCGGGAAGCCGCCGGGCCGGCACGACCTGCCGCTCGTCGGCCGCGAGACCGAGCTCGCCCTGCTCGGCGGGGCACTCGAGGCCGCGATCGCCGGGCCGGCCTGCGGGCTCGTGACGATCCTCGCCGAGGCCGGCACCGGCAAGACACGGCTGATCGAGGAGCTGGTCGCCCGGGTGGGCGAGCACGGCGGCCGCGCCGTCAGCGGCCGCTGCCTGCCCTACGGGCGCGGCATCACCTTCTGGCCGCTCGTCGAGATGGTCCGGGACGCGGCGGAGATCGCCGGGGACGACCACCCCGAGGCGGCCCGCGCCAAGATCCTGGCCCTCGTCGGCGACGGCGCGGTCGCCGACCGCGTCGCCGCGGCGGTCGGGCTCTCGGAGACGCGCTTCCCTCTCGATGAGCTCTACTGGGGCGCGCGCAAGCTCTTCGAGGCGCTCGCGCGCAGCGGCCCGCTCGTCGCCATCCTCGAGGACGTCCACTGGGCCGAGACGGCGCTGCTCGAGCTCGTCTCGCACGTCGCCTCGACCGCGACGGGCGCGCCGATCCTGCTCGTCTGCTCGCTGCGGCCGGGGCTGGAGGAGCGACACCCGGAGTGGCCCGAGGTCGAGGGGGTGACGAAGCTCCGGCTCGGCCCGCTCGCCGTCGAGGATGTCGACCGCATGGTCGAGCACCTGCTCGGCGGCGCGCTCGCGGCGGAGGCGCGCACCCGGATCGCGCAGGCGGCCGAGGGCAACCCGCTCTTCGTCGAGCAGCTCGTCTCGATGTTCGTCGACGAGGGCGCGCTGCGCGCCGAGGGCGACCACTGGGTGGCGGTGCCGGACTTCGCCGAGCGCGTCGCGGTGCCGGCCTCGATCGACGCGCTCCTCGCCGCGCGCCTCGACCTGCTGCCGCCCGACGAGCTGACCGTGACCGAGTCTGCCTCGGTGATCGGGCTCGAGTTTCCCCGCGAGCCGGTCGACGAGCTCGTCCCGGCCTCGCTCGGCGCCGTCACCGAGCAGCTCGAGCGGCTCGAGGCCAAGGGTCTCGTCCGGCCGGCCGCCGAGGCAGCCGAGACGTTCCGGTTCCACCACATCATGATCCGCGACTCCGCCTACAACCGGCTGCCCAAGCGCGCCCGCTCGCGGCTCCATGCCCGCTTCGCCGGCTGGGCCGAGCGGGTCAACCGCGAGCGCGACCGCGAGCTCGAGTTCCAGGAGATCGTCGGCTACCACCTCGAGCAGGCCCAGCGCTATCTGGCGGAGCTGGCGCCGCTCGACGAGGAGGGACGCTACCTCGGCCGCCGGGCCGCCGGCCACCTCGGGCCTGCCGGCCGGCGGGCCTTCGCCCGCGGCGACATGTGGGCGGCTGCCAACCTGCTGCGCCGCACGGCCGACCTCCTGCCTCCCGGGGAGCCACAGCGCCTCGAGTTCCTGCCCGACCTCGGCGAGGCGCTGATGGAGATCGGCGAGTTCGCCCAGGCGCAGGAGCGGCTCGACGAGGCTGTCGCCGCGGCCGCGGCCTCCGGCGACACGGCGCTGGAGGCCGACGCGATCCTGACGCGGCTCCTCGTCGCCCACCACACGGTCACCGACCTCGACGCCTGGCGGGGCGAGGTGCAGCGCGAGGCCGACCGGCTGATTCCCCAGCTCGAGGAGGTCGGCGCCGCCGGCGTGCTCGCGAAGGCCTGGCGGATGGTCGCGTTCATCCACGGCACCGCCTGCCGCTGGCAAGAGACGGGCGACGCGCTCGAGCACGCCCTCCGCAACGCGCGCGCGGCCGGTGACCCGCGCCAGCTCGCGCGCCTCTCCGCCTCGTACGTGATGGCGCTCGGCGAGGGCCCGACGCCCGCGCCCGAGGCGATCGCCCGCGCCGAGGAGGTGCTCGCGCTCGGGCTCGTCGACCGCCAGGCCGAGGCGGTCGCCGTCCTCGCGCTCGCCCCGCTCTACGCGATGTCGGGCGACATCACCCGCGGACGGGAGCTCGGCACGCGCGCCGGCGAGCTCCTCCGTGACCTCGGCGCGACCGTCCTCGCCGCGCGCACCTCCTACGTCTCGGCCCGGGTCGAGCTGATGGCGGGCGAGCCGGCCGCGGCCGAGTCGAGGCTGCGCTCCGACTACGACGCCCTGACGGCGATGGACGAGCGCTACTTCCGGCCGATCATCGCCTCACTGCTCGCGAAGAGCCTCTACGAGCTGAACCGGCTCGAGGAGGCGGCCGACCTTGCCGCGCTGACCGAAGAGATCGCGAGCCCCGACGACGTCGAGGCGCTCGCCGTCGCGCGTGCGGTGCGGGCGCGGCTCCTCGCCGCCGACGGCGCCACGGACGAGGCGCGCGCGCTGGCGCTCGCGGCCGTCGAGCTCGTCGCCCAGACCGATGCGCCCGTTCTCCGCGCCGACGTCCGGATGGACGCCGCGGAAGCCCTCGCCGGGTCAACCGACGAGCGGGCCGCGCTGCTCGAGGAGGCGCGGGCGCTCTACGAGCAAAAACAGCACCTGCTCGGCCTCGCCCGCGTCGAGGCCGAGCTCGCGGCCGGTACGCCCGTGGGTTGATTGCGGGCGCGCGCCCGAACGGCGCGCGCCCGCAATCGTGCTAGCCGACGTAGGCCGGGTCGCCGAGCCCGGTCCCCTGGACGAGCAGGGTGATCGTGCCGGCGTCGAAGTCGCCATCGTTCGTCGGAGGCCGTCACGTTCGTGATGCACGAGTCCTGACCCGCGGGGATCGCGTCGGGCCGGTGTTGCAGCCACAGACGATGTGGGTCGTGCCCGAATCGCCTGCGTCGAACTCCTCCAGGTAGTTCGGGTTGTCGTTGCTCGCCGTCGTTGCCGTCCAGGTTGCCGATCACGGGCAGATTGGCACCGCACGCGGTCGTCGCCGCGCCGTCTGCGGCGGTACCTGGCACCCCCTCGTTCGGCAGCGCCTCGTCCGGGAAGCTGAGGACGACGGTCGCCGGCGAGCTCAGCTGCGGCACGTCGACGATCGCGATGTCCGTGTCGTGGCCACCGCCGGGATTGGCCCCGACGCCGACCGACGAGTGGCGTGCACGGCAGCCCGAGCGACCCGGCGACCTTCGGCGGCGACGGCAGCGACGTCGTCTGCTGCTCCGAGCCCTCGCTGGTGTCCAGGTTTCCGGTCGCCGTCAGCGTCGTCGGCGACGAGAGGCAGTTGCTCGCGTTCGACGGGTTGTCCGCCGCGAAGACGATCGCCGGCGTCGACGTCGCGCTGACGGTGTTGCCGCTGCCGCCATGGCCGTTCGACTGCGTGCCGGCGGCCGTGTTCCGCTGCCGTTGACCGTCAGCGACCCCGCCACGCTCGCCGAAGTAGGTGATGACGATCTGCTGCACCGTGCCGTTCTTCATGTTCCCGAGCGCGCAGGACGACGGTCGTCGTCGAGCCGGACCCGGGCGTGCAGCCGGGCGCCGAGACGATCGAGACCGAGCTCGAGAAGGTCAGCGTCACGAGCGACATGCGTGAGCGTGCTCGGCCCGTTGTTCGTGAACGTCGCGATCGCGAGGGCGTTCTGCCCGGCCGTCACCGAACCCGGCGCGAGCGCGATCGAGAGGGTGGCCGAGCCGCCGGCCTCGACCCTGCGCGACACCGACGAGCGCGGCGACGGTCGCCACCGCGACCGCCACGATCGCGGCGACGCGGCCGCGGCCTCTCCAACCCCAACCCAACCTCAGACCAATCATCCGCAAACCCCTTTCCCCCAGCTTCGTTGAGCACCGCAGTCAATGAACAATCGGCAGCAGTATGGCGATTGTCGGCGGCGAGCGCGACCTCGAAGGCGCGCCCGCCGGCGCCGTCCCGCGGGCCGCTGCGGCGAGCCAACCGACGCCGCCGGGCCGCCGGCGGGTCTCCGTGCGAGAGCACGGGCCGGGCGCGGAGACTCGCCGGGGGCCCCGCTCAGGCGGGCGGGGCAAGCGCGCTTGCGATCCAGGTCGAGGAGCTCGCGACGAGGCCGGCCGCGGTCTCGAAACGCGCGAGCGCGGCCCGGAGGAGCTCCTCGAGCCTCGGCCTGATCTCGGCGGCCTCCGTGCCTGCGAGGCGAACGGCCTCGGCCGCCGGCCCGATCGCGAGGTTGAACTCGACCGCCTCGTCGAGGTCGCGGCCGATCATGATCGGCAGGTCGCTCCGCCGCAACGTGATCCCGGCGAACCCGGCCGAGAGCAGCTGGCCGGTCAGCGTGTCGGCGTTTGCCTGCGAGAACGGCCCGGGCCCGCAGCGGGGCTCGTCGGTCTCCTCGGGCTCCTCGACGAGCGGCGTCACCACCTCCTCGGCGGCGTGCAGCCACGGGTTGTCGAGCTTGCGCCGCCAGACGACGCAGACGAAGCGGCCGCCCGGCAGGAGCGCCTGCCGGACGTTCCTGAGCGCGGCGACCGGGTTCGCGAAGAACATCGTCCCGAAGCGGCTGAAGGCATAGTCGTAGGGCCCCGCGAAGCGGGTCACCTCGACGTCCGCCGTCTCGAAGCGGACGTTCGCGGTCCTCTCGACGACGGCCTCGGCGATCGCGCTCTCGATGAAGCGCTCCGCGACATCGACGCCGTGCGCGCTCCCCGCCGGCCCGACGAGGGTCGCGAGCTGCCGCGTCGAGTCGCCGAAGCCGCAGCCGACGTCGAGGACGCGGTCGCCGGGCGCAGGCGGCTCGATCCCGACCGCCACGTCGCCGTGCGGCGCGATGCCCGCGACGATCAGGTGCCGGTAGGCGACGAACCGGTCGAAGAGGACGCCGTTCCACGCCTCGCGTGCCTCGGCGTTCTCGGGGGCAACGAGGCTCACCGCTCACGCCCCGGCGTCAGCCCGCCGTCGCGCGGTTCCCGGCCGGCGGCGTGCCTGGCGAGCGGTGAGGAGACATGCTCGATGCCCGGAAGTGTGACAGCTCTCGGCGCACCTGGCCACGCCGCGCTCCGCCCGGCCCGGTTCCCCGATCTCAGGGATCGGCTGCTCCGGCTCACGCTTCGATGAGGAAGGTGAGGCGCGAGCGATCGTCGAAAGGGCGTGGGTGGACGTTTACGAGGGCAAGTTCGGACCTGGACAGGCTGAGCGGCTGCTCTGGCGGGCGGGATTCGGCCCGCGGCCGGGGGAGGTCGACGAGCTCGCGGCGCGCGGCCTGCAGGGCGCGGTCGACTCACTCGTCAACCCCGGCCCGGAAGAGCTCGTCGGGCCGCCGCCGCACGGCGACAAGGGGCAGCCGCTCGATCCCGACAACGTCTGGGGGGACGACCACTGCTGGTGGCTCGACCGGATGGTGCGGACCTCGCAGCCGCTCGTCGAGCGCATGACGCTCATCTGGCACTCGTGGTTTGCCACCTCGAACGAGGGGGTCGGCTCGCAGCGGCTGATGCTGAAGCAGAACAGGCTCTTCCGGCAGAACGCGCTCGGATCGTTCGCCGGCCTCCTCCAGGACGTCACCCACGACCCGGCGATGCTGCTCTGGCTGAACGGCGCCGAGAGCCTGAAGGAGGCACCAAACGAGAACTATGGCCGCGAGCTGATGGAGTGCTTCACGCTCGGCGCCGACCGCGGCGCCTACACCGAGATCGACGTGCGCGAGCAGGCCCGCTCGCTGACCGGCTGGGTCAACCGCTGGAGCAAGAGCAGCGGCCCCGTCGACTTCCGCTTCGACGCGGCCGAGCACGACGACGGCATCAAGACCGTGTTCAAGCAGCGCGGCGACTTCGACTGGCAGAACTCCTGCGAGCTCTGCGTCGCCCATCCCCTCCACCCCTCGTTCTTCGTCAACAAGCTCTGGTCGTACTTCGTCCCGACCCCGCCCGATCCCGCCACCCTCAGCGGACTCACGGCGCTGTACGTCGAGGGCCACGAGGTGAAGCCGGTCGTTCAGGCCATCCTCCTCCATCCCGACCTCTACCTCGGGCAGCAGATGGTGAAGCCACCCGTCGTCTACACGGCCGGGCTCCTGCGCCGGATCGGCGCCGGGATCACGACGACGAACTGGGCCTGGATCGGCCAGCTGTCGGGGCAACAGCTCTTCTACCCGCCGAATGT
The DNA here is from genome assembly GCA_963765345.1 of uncultured Actinomycetota bacterium. Lineage (GTDB taxonomy): Bacteria > Actinomycetota > Thermoleophilia > Gaiellales > Gaiellaceae > PALSA-600. Next base: position 190,799 of record CAVXWI010000001.1, on the reverse strand, counting down.
CGCCGGCTGGGACTACACGCGCTGGCTCAACACGGCCTCGTTCCTCGGCCGCTGGACTGCGGCGGGCCAGGTGCTGCAGGGGCGCCAGCAGAACCCGAACCACCCGCCCACGGGCGTGCCGTCCGACCCGGCGACGCTCGTCGCGAACGCGACCGCCTTCTGGCGGAACCCGCCGCTCTCGCCCGCGACCTCCTCGCTCCTGCTCGACTTCGCGCGCCGCGCCCTCGGCGACGCGAACGCCGACTGGGAGAAGCAGGTCTACCCGACCCTCGTCGAGAACGCGCTCCGGCAGCTGATCGCGGTCTCGCCCGACCTGCAGACGGCATGACGGACCGCTGCTGCCGGGAGTTCTCACGCCGGGCCGTCGCGGGGGCGGGCATCCGGCCGATCGAGCCCGGCATGCCGGAGCCGGCCGGCACCGGGCTGACGCGGCGGAGCTTCCTCGCCCGCTCGCTCGGGCTCGCGCTGACCGTCTACGGCGCCGGCAGTCTCGGCGCCTTCGACTGGGGAATCGCCGAGGCGGCCCGCGGCGCCGGCGGCCCGATCATCGTCTCCGTGTTCCTCCCGGGTGGCGCCGACGGCATGTCGATGCTCTATCCGGCCGGCGACCCCCTCTACACGAAGCTTCGCCCCGGTCTCGCGCTGAGCGGCGGCGAGGTCTTCAGCGAGGACGACCGGCTCTCCTGGGATCCCGCGCTCGCCCCGATCGCCCAGCTCCACGGCGAGGGCAAGGTGACCGTGATGCCGGCGATCGGCTACAGCCACCCGAACCAGTCGCACTTCACCTCCCGGCACTACTGGGAGGTCGGCGCCACCGACGAGGACCTGCAGACCGGCTGGATGGGCCGCTACCTCGACGCGGTCGGAACCGCCGACAACCCGCTCCAGGGCCTCTCGCTCACCGGCCAGCTCGAGCCGACGCTCGCGACCGCGACCGTGCCGGTCGCCGCGATCAGCGCCCCCAACCAGTACAGCTTCTGGGCGCCGGACGTCTGGGGCCCCGTCGGCGACCGGATGGTCGAGACGCTCGGCGAGTTCGGGCGGCTCACGACGGCCGATCAGGCAACCCGCGCCGCGGTCGACGTCGCCGTCGAGTCGAACCGCCTGCGCGAGCAGCTGCTCCCCTTCGCCAAGGCCAAGATCACCTCGCCGGTCACCTACCCGCAGGCCACCGATTCCTTCCCGCAGCAGCTTGCCGGCCTCGCGGCGATGATCGGCGCCGGCCTGCCGCTGCGCTGCGTCGCGCTCGAGGCAAGCGGCGAGTACGACACCCATGCCGACCAGGCCTCGGCGCTCTCGACGTCGCTCACGGAGACGGCCGCCTCGCTCCTCGCCTTCCAGCGCGACCTCGAGGCGCGCGGCGTCGCCGACCGGGTGCTGACGCTCGTCTGGACGGAGTTCGGCCGTCGCGCGCAGCAGAACGGCTCGGCCGGCACCGACCACGGTGCCGCCGGTACCGCCTTCCTGATCGGGACGCGCGCGACCGGGAAGATGGTCGGCGAGTTCCCGGGGCTCGCCCACGGACTCGACGTCGACGGCAACCTGCGGCCGACGGCGGACTTTCGCGGCATCTACACCTCGCTGCTCGAGCAGTGGCTGAAGTTCGACGCCGCCTCGATCGTCCCCGAGGCGGGCCGCTTCGTCCGCTCGCCGCTCGTCCGCGGCGCCTCGAGCTAAGGCAGCCGAGCCGGAGGTCCGCCCCGAGCGCCGGCGCCGTCCGTTCTCGCCGCCGGAGATCGCGGCCGGCGCTTCCTACCCGATCGAGGTACGTCGTCGCGTCCTGGCGCTGCCGATCTCGCCAGCGAGAGTTCTTTGCGGACACGAAACCGAGAGGGAGACTCAGGTGAAGCGCACGCTGACGACGTTTTCGCTCATCGCTCTGGTTGGGCTCGGGGTGTTCTCGGCCTCCGCGATTCCCGGTAGCGCCTCGAGGACCGATACGACCACGACGAGCACGACCGCAAGCACGACGGGCACCACGGGCACGACGACGACGACGTCGAGCACGACGACGACGGTGCCGACGACAACCGTGACGACGACCCTGACGACGACGGTCACCACATCCGGCACGACCACCAGCGGCGGCTCGGGCTCCTCGCCGGTTGCCGGCGGCGAGAGCTGCGGACTCTTCGGCGGCCAGGGTGGTTTCGGCTTCCTGCGCGCCTTCCTGCTCTGGCTTCTCCACCATCGCCATCACCACGGCAGCCCGCTCGGCGGCGGTCAGTCCGGTAATGGCCAGTCCGGCCAGCAGAACAGGACGCTCGACCGCGGCGCGAGCGCCTGTCCGGGCTCGGCTGGCTCCGGTGACCAGGGCGGCGGCTCCTGGGACGGCTCCGAGCGGCAGTGGCGGCACCTCGACGCAGTCGACGACAACGACGCCGACGACCACGACAACGCCGACGAGCACGAGCGGCACGACGACCACGACCACCACGACCGGCGGCACCAACCACGGCTTCACCGTCGAGAACGGTGGTCACGGGCATCACCACCATCGCTCCAGCGGTAGGCACGGCCGCTAGCAGGCCCGTCAGGCGCTGATCGCGGGCGCGAGGCGAGCCACTCCCAAGGGGTGGCCCACCTCGTGCCCGCTCTCGGCGCCCGGGCGCGGTCGGCGGCGGGCGGCCGGCTCGGGTTCCGCGACGCCGGCCGCCGAAACCCGCGACAATCCCGCTGTGCCCCTGCAGCCCCACGACCAGGCCCCGGCGCCCGCCGCCCTCCGCGACGACGGCGGGCACGGCACCGCCCGGCTGAGCTGAGCGCCCGGTGGACGGCGAGCGGGCATTCGAGGTCGGCCGGCAGGCACCGAACGACCCGGAGGAGCTGGAGGCGGCCGGAACCCCGCCGGCCGAGATCTCGCCGCTCGCCCACGCCGGCCCGGTGCACGTGACCGTCTCGCAGCTCGAGCCGGTCCCTCGCCTACTACCGGACGACGATCGGGCTCGAGCTGCTCGACTCCGGCGCCGGGCGCGCCTCGCTCGGGGCCGGTGGGCGCGAGCTCCTGAGGCTCGTCGAGGAGCCCGGCGCGCGGACGGCCCACGGCTACACCGGCCTCTTCCACTTCGCCCTGCTCGTGCCGGCCCGGCCCGACCTCGCGCGCTGGCTCGCCCACGCCGCCCGCGACCACGTGCGCCTCGACGGCCTCTCCGACCACGCCGTCAGCGAGGCGATCTACCTCTCCGACCCGGACGGCCACGGGATCGAGATCTACGCCGACCGCCCGCGGGCCAGCTGGGAGGGCCGGGTCGGCCGCCTGATGACGACGATCCCGCTCGACGTCGACGACCTGCTCGGTGAGCTCGCAGACCCGGCGGGAGCGCCGTTCGACGGCCTGCCGCCGGGCACCGTTGTCGGCCACCTGCACCTGCGGGTCGCCTCGATCGCGGACACGGTCAGCTTCTACCGCGACGTCGTCGGGTTCGGCCTGATGGCGCAACTCGGCGACCAGGCGGCCTTCCTCAGCGCCGGCGGCTACCACCACCACCTCGGCGCGAACACGTGGCAGAGCGCTGGTGCGCCGCCGCCCCCGCCCGGCCTCGCCGCCCTCCGCCACGGGACGATCGTCCTCCCCGACGCCGCCGAACGCGACCGGATCCTCGCCCGGCTCGAGCAGGCCGGCAGTGAGGTGGCCGATGACGACGCGGGCCCGCTCGTACGCGACCCCTCCGGAAACGGCATCGTGCTCGCGCTCGAGTCCTGAGCCGCCGGGGTTGACCCAAACTCGTTCGTTCGCTAACCTTTAGGTACCTAACCTCAAGGCACCGAAGGAGTCGTTGAATGAGCGAAGCAGCAGCCCCGTCCAGGATCGAGGCGCACGTCTGGGAGATCGCGTTCGTGGTCGTCCTCGGCTCGATCATGTCGATTCTCGACACGACGATCGTCAACGTCGCGCTCGACACGCTGAAGACGGACCTGGACTCGACGCTGGCGCAGATCCAGTGGGTGCTGACTGGCTACATGCTCGCACTCGCCGCCGTGATCCCCGTGACCGGCTGGGCCGCGCGCCGCTTCGGCGCCAAGAACGTCTACATCGTCTCGCTCGTCCTCTTCACGGCCGGCTCGATGCTCTGCGGCCTCGCCACCTCGTCGACCGAGCTGATCGGCTTCCGTGTCCTGCAGGGCTTCGGCGGCGGCATGCTCCTGCCGATCGGCCAGCTGATGCTCGCGACCGCGGCCGGGCCGCAGCGGATGGGGCGTGTGATGAGCATCGTCGCCGTCCCGGCGATGCTGGCGCCGATCTTCGGCCCGACGCTCGGCGGGCTGATCGTCGACAACACGAGCTGGCGCTGGATCTTCTACGTCAACGTCCCGATCGGGATCGTCGCGATCGGGGCAGCCCTGCGCTTCCTGCCGCGGAGCGTGCGCGGCGAGGCCGAGCGGCTCGACCTGACCGGGTTCCTCCTGATGGCCTCGGGCATCCCGCTGCTCACCTACGGCCTCGCCGAGATCGGCGCGACCGGCAAGTTCGAGACGCCGCGCGTGATCGTGCCGCTGCTCGCCGGGGTCATCCTGATCGCAGCCTTCGCGTTCCATGCGCTCCGCGTCCGCCGGCCGCTGCTCGACCTCCGGCTCTATCGCAGCACCACGTTTGCCTCGGCCTCGATCACGATGTTCTTCCTGGGCGCGGCCCTCTTCGGCGGCATGGTCTTGCTCCCGCTCTACTGGCAGCAGATCCGCCTCGAGAGCGCCCTCGACACCGGACTCCTGATCGCGCCGCTCGGGCTCGGGATGGCACTCGTGATGCCGCTGGCGGGCAGGCTCACCGACCGCTACGGCGGCGGGCCGCTCGCCTTGATCGGCATCGTCGTGACGGCGCTCGCGACGATCCCCTTCGGGCTGATCGCCGCCAATACGCCGATCGTCGCCCTCTGCGGCGCGATGCTGATTCGCGGGATGGGCATCGGCTTCGCGTTCATGCCGGCAATGACGGCGGCGTTCGCCTCGCTGGAGCGCTCCCAGCTCTCGGACGCCACCCCCCAGCTGAACATCGTCCAGCGGGTCGGCGGCTCGATCGGCACCGCTGTCCTCGCCGTCGTCCTCCAGCGTGCCCTGATCGGGGCAACGACGCCGGCCGCAGCCGCCGCGGCATACGGAGACGCGTTCTGGTGGTCGCTCGGACTGACGGCCGCCGCCATCATCCCCTGCCTCGTCCTCGTACGGGCCGAGCGGGCGACGCGCCACGGCGCCCGTGCCGCGGCGCTGCCCCGGGTCGAGCTCGCCGAGACGGCCGCGTGAGCGCAACGACGAAAGCCCCGCTCGCCGAGGCGGCGCGTGCCGAGGCGATCAGCGGGCTCGGGGCCTCGTTCAAGCGGGTGATGGTCGCCGTCCGGCGCCTGCGCGGACGTGACACACAGCGTCCGGGCACGCCGAGCTTCGCGCAGTACCAGCTGCTCTTCGCGCTCGCCGACGGGGACGGGCTCTCGACCGGCGAGCTCGCCGCTGCCGCCGAGCTCTCCCCCGCCTCCGTCACCCAGATGCTCGACGCGCTCGTCGAGCATGGTTTCGTCGAGCGGAGCCGCACGAGCCGCGACCGGCGGATCATCACCTGCTCGCTGACCGGCGAGGGGCGCAGCCTGATCGCGGGGCGGCGGGCGATGGTCGAGCAGAGCTGGCAGGAGGCGCTCGCCGACATTCCGACCGACCAGCTCGAGCTCTCCGCGACCGTCTTCGAACGGATCGCCGCGATGTTCGACGAGTTCGACGCAGACGCGCACGCGTGAATCCCGCGGCGGGCCGGCGCAAGCGATCCGGTCCAGACCCTGAACCGTCAGGGGCCCGGATCTCCGGGCCCCTGACGGCAATCGCGTCGGGCAGTCCTAGGTGATGCCCGCTGCCTTCAGGGTCGCGCGGACGCGGCCCGGGGTGAACGGGGCCTCGTGCATGCGGGTGCCGGTCGCGTCGTAGAAGGCGTTGGCGACGGCGCCGACGACGGGGCAGGTGACCGGCTCGCCCGAGCCGAGCGAGGGCTGATCGGTCCGCTGGACGAGCACCGTCGTCAGGGCCGGCGCGTCGACGAAGCGGAGGATCGGGTAGGTGACCCAGTCGACGCTCGTGACCTGGTTCTTGTTGAAGGTCACCTCTTCCCAGAGGGTGCGGCTCGTCGCCTGGGTCAGGTTGCCGACCATCTGGTTGTAGATCAGGTTGGGGTTGACGGCGAAGCCTGAGTCCTGGGCGCCGTAGAGGTGCTTGACGCTGATCTTGCCCGTTTGCTTGTTGACCTGGATGTCGGCGACGACGGCGGCGTAGGCGCCGCCGTGGTGGCCGTTGGCGATGCCGCGGCCGCTGACGATGTTGCTCTTGGTGTCGACGGCGGAGCCGGAGACCCAGGGCTTCCAGCCCGCCGCGGTTGCCGCCGCCTGGAGCACCGTCGACCAGCGCTGGTTCTGCGGGTCGGTCAGCATGTTCTGGAGGCGGAAGGCGAGCGAGTCCATGCCGGCCGCGACCGCGAGCATGTCCATCGTTTGCGCGTCGGCGAACACCGTCTGCGGTGCCCCCGGCGCGCGAAGCGGTCCGCTCTGGAAGATGCCCATCGTCGAGTCGATCGGCTTGTTGATGAGCCGGTAGTTCTTGGTCGTCACCTGCATCCAGGGCGAGAGGTTCTCCGAGACGGTGCCGCCGCCCGCGACCTTGGTCGGGATCGCGTTGGCGGTCGGGGTGGGCGCGTTGACCGGCCCGTCGAGCTCGCGGCCGGTGTAGATCGAGGTGCCGCCCTGGCTGAAGCCGGTCGCCTCGTAGGCGATCATGTTGCCGTTCGCATCGACGGCGGCCTGCATGTCGTACATCATCGCGGGGCCGTAGTGCGTCCAGCCGTGCTCGTCCCAGCGCATGAACTGGAGCCGCACCGGCTTGCCGACCGCGGAGGACATGATGCAGGCCGACTCGGCCGTGTCGAAGGCGACACAGCCGTTCCCGAACGAGCCGGCGCCCTCGTAGAAGAGCACCCGGATCTGCTGGTTCGAGAGCGGGGCGAGGACGTTGGCGAGATCGGTGTTGAGGCTGTAGATGTTCTGGGTGTTGCTCCAGACGGTCGCCTGGGTCGGCGTGACGTCGGCGATGCAGCAGCTCGGCCCGATCGGCATGTGGCCCTGGTAGTGGTACTTGAAGGTTCCCGAGACGACGTGCGCGGCCGAGGCGAACGCGGTGTCGACGTTGCCGACCTGGCCGGCCGCGATCGCCGCCGGAATCGACCCGGCCGCGTCGAGCGCCCGGTAGTGACCCCAGAGGTTGCCCGTCCCCGGCAGGATCGGGTTCGTGTTCCAGACGACCTTCAGCTGCGCCGCCGCCTGGATCGCGTCGTACTCCTTCGGCGCGACCACACCGAGGAAGTTGTTCACGTGCACGACCTGCGCACCCGGGATGTGGGCGATCGAGCTCGGATCGAAGCTGACCGGCACATTCGAGTTGTACGGATAGGCGCCCTGACCGCGCGGCCGCACGATCCGGCCGTGCAGCATCCCCGGCACCCGCACGTTCTGCACGTAGGTGTAGCTCCCGGTCACCTTCTCCGGGATGTCGATCCGGGGAACCGTGTTCGGGATCGTCACCATCGTGTAGGCCGACATCGGCTTCGCCGGCGCCACGCCCGGCTGCAGCGCCACGTTCGCCCCCGTGATGTTCAGCAGCTTGCCGCCGACCAACTGGCCGTAGCTGACCGACCGGCCACCGCCCGAGACGACGCCGGCCTTGACGGTCAGGCTCGCCACCGGCACGCCGAGGCTCTGCGACGCCAGCCCGAGCAGCGCGTTGTAGGCAAGCGCGCCGACATTACGGATCTTCGGCCCCGTCCCCGACATCGCGTTCGAACCACCCTCACCACCCGTACTGCCGGCGACCCAGGTATCGACGACATCGATGCTGTTGGGGTTGAACATGCCGTAACGCATCTGCGACATGTCGGCGCTCATCTCCTCGGCCAGCACCTGCAAGAACCCGGTCGTGATCCCGTTCCCGACCTCGATCTGACTCGTCTTCAGCGTGATCGTGTTGTCCGCGCCGACCGTGATCCACGAATCGACCTGATTCAGATCCGGGTTGAACCCCGCCGGCGACGGCGCCGCAGCGGCCCGACCCGCGAACCCGGCACCCGCAAGCGAAAACCCGACGACCAACGCCCCGCCACCCTTGACGAACGACTTGCGCGAGAACTCCTTCTCGTGCAGAAGCCCGGTCATCACGCACCTGCCTTTGCCATCACGACTGCGGCCTTCTGGATCGCGGTCAGGATCCGCGGATAGGTCCCACAACGGCAGAGATGCCCGTTCATCGCCGTCCGGATCTGATCCTCGGACGGGTTCTTCGTCGTCGCGAGCAGATCGGCGGCCTGGATCATCATCCCGTTCTGGCAGTAGCCGCAATGCGGCACCTGCACATCGATCCACGCCTGCTGCAACGGATGCAACGCCGGCGCCGCAGCACGTCGTCGACCCCGACTGCGCCGCCCAGAGAGCCGGCAGCCCCTCCAGCGTCGTGATCGTCTGACCGGCCACCGCGGCAACCGGCGTCACACACGACCGGATCTCCTTGCCGTTCAACAGCACCGAGCAGGCACCACACTGCGCAAGCCCACAACCAAACCGCGGGCCATGCAGATGCAGCTCGTTATGCAGAACGTAAAGAAGCGGAGTATCAAGGCTCGCCTGCACCCCGTGGGTCAGGCCGTTCACCTTGATCTTGATGCCATTCGCCATTCGTGCCTCCCGACTTGAAAACGGTGCGGCAATGTCGCACCGTCGAGGTGCCCATCACCGCTGCTGCAGGTCTTCCCCCCGTGTCTGTCGGTGGGCCTGCGGGACGCCTACACGGTACCCGAGGCCGGAAGTCGGAGGCAATAGTCACGCTTGGCTTACCCAGGCGGTTTGTTGCGCCCTCGAGCGCCTCGGGCGAGCCCGCCGGAATCGCCACCGCTCGTCGTCGGATCCGGCCGGTTTCGGCCCTGCGCCGACGAGCCGGAGGGCGAGCGTCGGGCAGGCCGCGACGGCCCTGCGGGCGTGGCCTGCAAGCGCGGGCGGAAGCGGGCTCGGGTCGACGAGCGGGAAGCCCCAGTCGTCGAGCGAGATCCGCTCCGGGAAGAGCTCGGCACAGAGGCCATGCCCCTCGCAGGCGATCGGGTTGACGCGAAGCGACGCGCTCACCGTCAGCTCCCGGCCGGCACGGGCAAGAAACGCCTCGTCCGCCCTGCGCACCGCCGGGGATCGTGGTCGCGCGCCTCGGCCGCGAACACCCGCAGGGCCGAGGCGACGAATCGCGCCGTCCCGTCCGGGTGATGACAGGCGCCCCGGCCGGAGACCTGCCCGAGCCAGCGGCCGATCGGGGCACCCGTGCTCGGCAGCCGGTCGAGGCGTCGGCGCCGCCACCGCCGAGGCGATCGCCGCCAGCCCGTGGACGCACGGCCCGCACTGGCCGGCGCTCTGCCCGGCGAGATAGCGGGCGACACCGGCGGTCTCGCAGAGGCCGCAGGCTCCTTGCGGCAAGACAGCGATGGCTCCGACGCCGAGGATGCCCCCGGCTGCGCCGAGCGTCGCCCCGTCCAGTGTGAGGCGCGCGGCGTCTCGGGCGTCGAACCAGGCGCCGGCGTAGCCACCGATGAGGACGGCACGCGGTTGGCCGGCGGGACCTCCCGCACGGGCAACGAGCTCGCGGAGCCCGGTCCCGAGCGCGGCCTCGTAGACCCCCGGCCGCGCGACGGCGCCGGTCACGGTGAAGAGGGCGCTTCCGGGTTCGGTGCCCGTCCCGATCTCGCGAAACCAGTCGGCACCGAAGCGCGCGAGCAGCGCGACGTGGGCGGCGGTCTCGGCGTTCTGGACCAGGGTCGGCCGCCCGCCGACGCCCGACTCGAAGGGGCGCGGCGGCGCGAAGAGGGGCAACGCGGGGCCACCGTTCAGGTAGCGGACGATCGCCGTCTCCTGCCCGCTGACGAGACCGTCGGGCACCGCGACGACCTCGATCTCGCAGCCGCGGTCGAGCCGCCTCTGCACCCGCTCGGCGAGTGCCGCAGTCAGGGCCGCCCGCTCGGAGCGGGCAGCGGCGGCGTGCACGACGACGACCCGGCGCGCACCGAGCTCGCCGGCGAGAGCGACTGCCCCGTCGAGGACAAGCTGCGGCAGGTGCCGAGCGAGTGCCTTGTCCTTGTCGCTCAGCGGTTCGCCCTCGGCGGCGTTCACGACGACGACGGGTCGTCGACGACGCTCGGCGACAGCGCGCAGCTTGCGGGCGACCGGGAATCCGGCACCGCCCCGGCCTGCGAGGCCGCTCGCCTCCAGCTCGCGAAGCAGCAGCCCGCGAGGCAGGTCGATCCGACCGTAGCGCGCCAGGTGCTCGTCGAGCGGCATCGGCCGCCCGGGCTTCAGCCCGGCGAGCAGCCGCGGGAGCTCGGCGGCACGCGGGGGAGCGAGCGGGGCCGCGCTCACACCGCGCTCCCGTGCACCGTGCCGCTGAGAGCGCTCGAGCCCGCCGAGAGCTGCAGGACGAGCGAGAGGAGGACCGCCTGTCCCGTGCTGTCGGCCACGCGGACGGTCATCCGGGTACCGTCGAGCGCAACGATCTGCCCCTCGTAGACAGGCGAGCCGGCCGCGGCGAAGGCGACACCGCTCGCGGTCATGCTGACGCCGCCGTCGTCGACCGGCACCCCCTCGAGATCGACCCGGAGCATGCCGCGCAGACCACCTGCGAGGCCGCCGACGAGGTGGATCTCGACGAGGCCGGCCGCGTTGCGCTGCTCGGTCACGTGTCCGCTCAGGCGGGCGTCGAAGCTCGCGGGAATCGGCGCCACGGCCTCGGTCGCGCTGGCCAGGATCGTCGTGTGATGCAGGAGCGAGGCCGGCGTGCCGGCCCGTCCCGCCCAGCCGGCGCGCGTCGGGCCCGCCCGCGTACCAGATGCCGGCGGCGAGCGTCGCGACGACCACCGCGCCACCACCGGCGAGGCGGAGCGTCGGCTGTGCGCCGCTGCGGGCGAGGCGCAGCGCGACCGCGGCGAGGACGACTGCCAGCGATCCCGCCGCGAGCGCCTGCAACCAGCCCGTGCGCGGATCGCTGCCGGTACCGAGTGCGTGGAGCAGGGCGAGCGGCCAGCAGGCGTAGGCGAGCCAGTGCACGAGCCGCCACGCCCGGAGGCCGATTCTCACCCGCAGGAGGCTCGTCAAAACGAGTGCGAGCAGCAGGTCGCAGGCGAGAGCCCCGAGCCCGAGCCAGAACGGCCGGTAGGCCGAAGTGAACGGGACGACCACGTCCTTCAGGCCGATCGGCGCGTAGGTGTCGGCGACCGAGGTCAGCACGTGGAGCGCGAGGAAGACGAGCGTCAGCAGGGTCAGGTTCCGGTGGAGTGCCGCGACGGAGAAGCGCGGGACGCGCTCGCTTCGCCAACGCCGGGTGCCGACGATGCCGAGACACATCGAGAGGGTGAGGAGCACGAGCGTGACCGCGCCCGAGCCGCGGGTCAGATACCACATCGTCTTCGAGCCACCGGCGGCGAGGAGGGCCATCGTCATGCCGCTACCTCGTCGGCCGGCCAGCCGGCAACGTGGACGACGCCGCCGTCGAGCCGCGCGAGCCGGGCCGGCAGCCGGCGGGCCGCGAGCCAGTCCGGCGCGGCGCTCCCGAGCACGATCGAGGCGGTGCTCGCGGCATTCGCCTCCAGGCAGGAGGCGCCCGCGACGGTGACGGTCGACCAGGGGCCGCGTGCCGGGCGCCCCGTGCGCGGGACGACGATGTGGTGGTAGTCGCCCGCTGCCGTGCGCCAGCGGCGCACCCGGATGCCGGAGCTCGCGAGCCCGCCGTCGCGGATCGCGACCCGCGCCGTCGCGGCTGCGGCCGGAGTGGCGTGGTCGTCGTCGACGCCGACGACCCAGCCGGCAGACGGTGGCGGGCCGCCGATTGCGAGGTCGCCGCCGAGCGAGACGAGGACTCCGGCGCCGCTGTCGGCGGCGATCTCGGCCGCGAGCCTATCGGCGGCGAGAGCCTTGGCGGAGGCGCCGAGATCGAGCTCGATTCCCGCCGGGACGAGCACCGTGCCCGCGTCGTGATCGAGCTCGATCTCCTCGTAGCGACCGGCCGGTGAGAGCAGCGGCACGAGCGTGCCGTTGGGAAGCCGCGAGAACGTGCGGTCATACCCGTTTCCGCGCATCGCGCGGCCGACGGTCGGGTCGACGAGCCCGCCCGTCATCCGTGCGACGGCGAGGGCGGCCTCGAGCGCCGTGAGCAGGAGCTCGCCGACGGGGGTCGGGCGGCCCGCGCTTCGGTTCAGGCGGGCGAGCTCGGAGTCGGTCCGGAAGCGGCTGCAGGCGAGGTCGAGGGCGCGAAGCCCGCGGACGAGGCGCGAACGGGCAAGCACGAGACCCGCCGGATCGGTGAGAACCGCGGTCGCGGTCGTGCCGAGCGCGCGAATCGAGACGGTGCCGACCACGTCACGAGCCGCCCGAGACGACAACCGGGGTCGCAGAGCCGGAGCTCACGACACTTGCCGGGGGTGACGCAGACGGGGCGGGCGCCGAGGGCGCGGACTCGACGGGGACGGTCGCGGCCGGCTCCGCCACTGCTGGCACCGTCCGGGCCGCCGGTGAACTCTCCGGCGTCTGTGTGGTCAGCTGACCGACGACCTTGCGGGCCACCGTTGCCGTGCCGGCGCTGACCGAGGCGAGCAGGCCGGTGCGCCGCCGCGGCGACCGCAGCCGCCGCAAGCGTCAGCCGGCGAACTCGCCGCTGTGCGGCATCACGTGCCTCGATCGCATGTCGCTGCCCGTCCGGAGCATCCATCGCTGGTGAATACCGTCGCTGAGGCGCATGAGGAACTGGTGAGGCATCGCTTGGGGTTTCCTAAGAGACGCGAGGGGCGACGGAGCGGGCCGACGGTCCGCCGACGCCTCGGTCTGCCGCCGCTCCGGCCGCGCCGACCGTGATCAGCGCGGCATCGTGCGAGCGTGAGGGGAGTTCGATCCGCTCAACGCGGAAGCGGTCCGAGTCGCGGAACGGCGCGAGGAACTTGCTGCGGTAGTAGACGATCCTCCGCTCCCGCGTCAGCCCGTCGTCGTCGAGCTGGAGCACCGATGCCGCGAACCGACGCATGACGTGCTCCTCGAACGGGTTGAAGAGGTAGAAGACGGTCGCCTCGACCGGCAGCAGCTCCGTCGCGTCACCGCAGCTGATCCGGACGGACGGGTAGCGGCGGAGGCGCCTGGCGGTCGCGGCCGCGATCTCGGGGTCGAGCTCGATCCCGTAGACGGCGTTCTCGGGGTGATGGGCGAGCAGCCAGTTGATCACCCGGCCCCTGCCGCACCCGACGTCGACGATGACGTCGTCGGGGCTCAGGCATGCCGCGGCGAAGAGTCCGGCTAGGTCGTCGTAGTCGGAGTTCGCCGTATCGAATGCGCCGAGGTGCGCAAACCGGGTCGTGACCGTCCCGCCGAGGAAGCTTCCGTATCGCAGGTCGAGCCACGCATTCCGGGCCAGCCTCGCCCCACGGCGTGTCGTCGTCCGAGCTACCGCGGAGACGCGCATACCAGACCCTCGCACATGGGTGAGGCTCGCACCAGATGCCTCGTCGCAACCATTGCCCGTCGGTTAAGCGTTCGCGTACGCGACCCGTTGCGACGGCCTGGCGCCCGCCAGGTGGCGTACTCCCGCGCTCCGCTCTTGCACGCTCCTCGATCGCCGCCCGCCGGAGGGTGTCAAGCTTGGCCGCGGTGAGCGGAGACCCGCAGGGCGAGGCACCGAGTCGCGCGCCCTTTTCGGGCTGGGTCGGCGCGGTCGCTGCGATCCAGCTCGCGGTGCTCCTCGCGACGAGCACGCGCTACGGCTATCACCGCGACGAGCTGTACTTCATCGTCGCCGGCTCGCATCCAGCGCTCGGGTATCCGGACCAGCCGCCGCTCGTGCCGCTCCTCTCCTGGGCGATGAACGAGCTGGCGCCGGGATCGCTGTTCGTGCTGCGGCTTCCCTCCGCGCTCGTCGCCGCGGCGACAACGGTGGTCGCGGCCCTCGTCGCCCGCGAGGTCGGCGGCTCCCGGCGGGCACAGGTGATCGCCGCGGCCTGCACCGCCACCTCGGGCTTCGCGCTCGCAGTCGGGCACTTCGTCACGACGACGACGTTCGACCTGCTCAGCACCTCCCTCCTCGGCTGGCTGATGATCCGCGCGGTCGTCCGCCGCAGCCCCGCGCTGATCCTCCTCGCCGGGGTGGTCACCGGCGTCGGCGTCGAGGCAAAACCCCAGGTGGGGCTGGTCGCCGCGGTCATCCTCCTCGCCCTCGCCCTCGTCGGGCCCCGCTGGCCGCTGCGGAGCTGGTGGACGGCCGCCGGCGTCGTCGTCGCCGCCGCCCTGGCCGCACCCTACGTCGTCTGGCAGCAGCAGCACGGCTGGCCGCAGCTGACCGTCGCCCGCAACATTGCCGGCTCTGCCGAGGGCGGACGTGCAGGCTTCATCCCCTTCCAGTTCGTGATGGTGAGCCCGCTGCTCGTGCCGGTCTGGGCCGCGGGGCTCCTCGCGCCCTTCCGCCGACCCGCGCTGCGGCAGCTGCGATTCCTGCCGCTGACCTATGGGCTCCTCGCGGTCGCTTACCTCGTCGGGAACGGCAAGGCGTACTACCTGGCGAGCCTGTACCCGCTGCTGCTCGGCGTCGGCGCTCTCCCGACCGCCGACTGGCTCGCGCGTGCTCGGCGGCGGACCGTCCTCTTCGTTGCCGTGGTCGTCCTGAGCGCGGCCGTCAGCGGCGTGCTCGCCCTGCCGCTCCTGCCCGAGACCGACCTGCAGGGAAGCGTCGTCATGGCCGTCAACCCGGACCAGGGCGAGACGGTCGGGTGGCCGCGCTTCGCCGAGACGGTGTCGAGGGCGTGGCGACGTGTTCCGGCCGGCGAGCGGCGCCACACGGCGATCTTCACCGCGAACTACGGCGAAGCCGGGGCGATCGACCTCCTCGGTCGCAGACGTGGGCTTCCCCGCGCCTTCAGCGGGCACAACGGCTTCAGCGAATGGGGCATGCCGCCCGAGAGTGACGACTACGCACTCGTGGTCGGCTTCGACGACAACGCCGATGCCGCGCCGTACTTCGACCGGTGTCGGACGCTCGCGACAGTCGACGACGGCGTCGGCCTCAATAACGACGAGCAGGGCCTGCCGGTGTTGCTCTGTCGCGTCAGCGCACCGTGGGCGACGCTCTGGCCGAAGCTCCGGCACTACAACTGAGCCTCCGGGGCCCCTCGCCGCAGTCGATCCCTTTGCTCGGCCGGTTCGCCAGCGCCGACCCGCGGGCCTCCCCATGCCGAGACCGAGTCCAGCGCCGCGGCAGCGCAGGTCGGTGCCACCGAGGCGTTGATCCTCTCGGCCTACGAGGCGCCCATGCTCCCCGCGTGACTCTGATGGATCTGCCACGCCCAGGCGAGGAGGGCCACGCCGATCACGAGGGTGACGACGCCGATCACGGCCCACCTTCCCTCACCGCTCATCCCCGACCCGTGCAAGACGTTCGTGCCCTGGGCGATCCACACAGCGCCGGTGACACACAAGAGCGCCCCGCGAACTCCTCGCGTCCACATGCTCAGCCATGATTGTTGCAAGATCTCGTGAATCCCGCGGCGCCGCGGCGACGAAAACGGCGGCATCGAGCTCGACCGGAGGGGAGGGGCAGCTCAAGCGCGGCCGCGGTCGGGAAATGGTTTCGTGGCGTGACCCGGCGAAAACCGGGCCTGGCGTGCACTCCTACGTCGCCATCATCCCAACCGCGTGCATTCGGGGCCGCACGCCGGTACGCTGTGTACTGGCGATGGGGCTCGCCTAGAACCGCCGTCACGGCTGATGGCTCCTAGTCGAGATGTCAAAGGAGTCCACGCCATGACTGCCCTTGTGATCGCCGCAGCTGCGGCCCTTGGAGCACTCTCGCGTTACGCCGTCGAGAAGGTGTTGCCGAACGGCCAAGACGGCACGCACTACATCGGAACCCTGACGGTGAACCTCAGCGGGGCGCTGGCCATCGGAATCCTGACCGGCGCGCTCACACCCCGCTTTTCCGAGCACCCCCAACTCCGCAACCTGCTCCTTGTCGGGTTTCTGAGCTCGTACACGACATTCTCGGCGCTGGCGGCCCAGACGATTCAGCTCGGTCAGCGAGACTCGACCATGATCGCCGCGGTGTATGCGCTCGGCACACTCGGTGCTGGGATCACGCTCGCGTATGTCGGCCTCGTGCTCGGGCGAGCGCTGTGACGACCATCCACTCACTCGTGTCGGAAGGTGCTGACACCCTCCGGGAGCCGAGATGTGCCCTGGTTTCAGGTGTGGCGGGTACGACGACCTCGTCACCGTGCTTCGAGCAAGCGGGTCCCGATCGACGACGAGCCCGCGGTGCTCGACCGGGCCCCAGCACGCTGGGAGTGGATCTACCGATTGTCGATTCGGGCCGGGACCGTATTCACCAAAACGACGCGAGATCGTTTGCAGTCCGTCTCACACGCCCGAGCCCTCGATGTCCCTGCCGCCCAACGACGAGCGACGAGGGTCAAACGGGCCGTGCGCTCGCACCGGCGACCCTCGGCATCACGGCTCCTGAAGCCAGTGTGGATCCTCTCCGTTAGACGGCCGTGATGACGCTGGGCCCGACGGGAGCGGTGAGTACTCTCCTGCCGGTTAGCCCCGGGCGATCCGGTCCAGGCGTGCAGGGTAACCCCCCACGAGGCCGGAACATTCGCGGACGGCGAGCAGAGAGAGCCCGGAGCGTGCCGTTCGGTTCTGCCCGGACTGGCCCGACCCGAGGTTCTCAGGTCGGGCCAGTCGCCCTACCCGTCTAGCACTCGATGTCTTCGTCCGGGTAAGGCTGATTGTCTTCGGGACCGCTGGTCGAAGGAGCGGGTGTTCCGCCGAGGCTCGGCATGACCGAGGCCGATGATGCGTGGGCCGAGGACTTCGCCGCGGTGCGCTTTGTGCTGCGTCCGCCGGCCACGCCCTCCGCGTCCCCAACAGTGAGCTCAAGATCCTTGTCGTAATCGATGCTCATCTCGTTGCCTCCATGTTTTGTGTCAACCGGCAAATCGTCGGCCTTCCCGGCTTTGCAAATTCACGCAGCCGGCAGCGTCCATAGAACCTGACCGTCGCGACCGCGTCGTTCGGGCCGACGACAGCGACACCGTCAAGCTCGCAACAGAGAGGATCGGGTCGACGTCGCCGCCGAACGAGCGCGCGGCGAGACCCGTTTCGTCGGAGAGCTCGCGGCTCATCTCGGCCGAGCCGACGAGGGACGACGCCGCGGCGGTGCGGTGGCTTGCCCGAGCCCCACTCGCCTACCCGTCCGAGTCTTCGCGGAATGCATCGGTCATCTCGCCCGCCCGGCGCGCGCTCTCCTCGCGCTGCGCTTGCCACCGAGCGGCCGCAGCTGTGTCTTCGCTCCGCATCTCCTCCGCCAGCGCGTTCGCGCGCTCAACAATTGCGTCAAGCTCTGTCCTGAGCGCTTCGGTGTCCGCATCCTCCAGGATGCCCCGTACCTCGACGGTCTGACCCAAGAGCTCTAGCGTTCCCCACCTGGCATCGAACGTCTTGACTTCGCCCCAGCAGTCCCAGAACGCCCTGAGCCACAACTCGTCAGGTTGGCCGTCGATGCTGACGCGGAGCTCGAGAGTCCCTCCCGTGGATCGGACCGCGGCAGCAGACCACTCGAGGTGGTGTTGATCTGGCACGGCGTCTTGGAGTGTAGAGGACACCCGGCACGCCTTCGGCGGGCCCCGTGTTCTCGAAACCGCCCCGCCGGCCCGCTGGCAGCTCGAAACGCTTCCGCGGTTGCGGCCCGGCCCACCCCTCCACGACCTCGGGTGTGTAATGGCAACGGCGGGCCTAACGGTGGATCGAGAGTCAGAGGGTTGAGAGAAGGCCCGCTGGTGCGGGCCTTCTCTCTGCTTTGGTCGGTTCAGATCGCGGCTCTTAGCATGGCACCGCTGCCATGATCGCGAGGATCCCGAGCGGGCCGCCCAGCAAGGTGGTTGCCTGCGCGGGCGTCAGGACTCCCGTCGACACGTAGTCGTTGACTTCGTTGACGAACGACTGCAGTTGGTTGCAGCCGGTCGGTTGATCGGGTTTCGAGGTGAGGCTGCCGATGGCGTGACTCAACTTCACACTGAGCGAGTTCGCCTGGCCTCCGTTGAGCACGCCGGAGGTCCGAAGTCCTTGCACGGTCACGATCACGTTCGGGATTGCCTGGGCTGGGGTGAGAATGGTCAGACTCAAGGTGGCCGACCGTGACCCGCCGATCAGTGCTCTGGCGTCGGTGCCAGTAAGTGTGAGAGCGTACGTCCCAGGCGGCGCGCTGGCGGTGGTGATCGTCGCCGTCGAGGAAAAACCTCCCGCACTCCCGCTCGGGGGACTGAAGCCCACCGATGCTCCGGAGGGCAGGCCGGACAACGACAGCCCAATCGTGGGTAGCCCAGACGTCGGCGAACCGGCCAACAAGCTGTCCGTCACCCCGTAGGTGTTCGTTCCCGTTGTGAGGGTCGTGAGGCTCGTCGGACTGCCTGCGACCGTGAAGTCGTAGACGTGCACCAGCGTGGTCGCAGTGTTGGAGACTGCCCCCTGCGAGTCGGTCACGGTCACCGCGTAAGTCGTGTCTCCGAGTGCTGGTGTGTCGGTGATGCTCTGCGTCGTCGCAAACGGGGCACCGTTCTTCGTCCAGGCGTAGGTGTACAGACCGGTCCCTCCGTTCGCGGGCAGCCGCGAGGCTGACCGCGTCGCCTTTGAGCACGACCCCGGCCGGCACGCCCGTGATCGCCACAGACGGCACGGCGAAGTCGACTGCGCCCGTTGTCAGCGGCGGAATCGAGTCGTGCGGTGGCGAGGTCAGCGGTACGGGAACGAATCCGGCCGCGACCCTGCTCGCGACGAGCGATCCGCTGTGCCGCCGATTGCATTCCCGAGAGTCGTGTCGAGGCCTGCTGCCGTATACGCCGGCCCCAGCCCTCCGGAAAACAGGCTGATTGGATTGGGGTCACTGATCGAGCAGTCGACGACGAGGCAGACGCCGGCGCTGGCGATGTCTGCGACAACGGCCACCGTGTTCTGAAAGTCGCTGGTCCAGTGGAGATTGATCTGCGCATTTCCGGATGTATCGACCCAGTTGACGAGCGGTCCGAGCGAGATCCCAAGCGGCGTCGGATTCGCCGGCGTCGTCAGCGTGAAACTCTGCGACGAACCGGAAGAGTCCCACTCGATCGGAAGGACTGGCGCGCCACTCGCTCCCGAGACCTGAACCAGGGCCGCGGCTCCGCCCAGCCCGGGAACGAGGCCGGGAGGAGCCGGCGCCAGCGTCAGGCCGCTCCCGAGCGATGCGGTAATCACATCGAGCGAGCCGACGTTGAGGGTGATGCCCGAGCTGGAGCCCGGAATGGTGACCGGTGCATCAGCGTCCATCGGCGCCGTGAACGTATTGGACGCCGACGTCGCAGTGAACGGCAACGTTGTCGGGCACCCGGAACACCCAGTCGAAGTTAAAGATCATGTTGCCGCTGAGCACGTAGTTGACCGTCGATCCACCAGGCGTCGGCGCATACGTGACCGACACCGGTAGAGGCCCGTTCGGCGTGTTCAGGTCCACCAGGGTCGTATCGTCAGCGCGACGTCGGTCCCCAGAGTCACATCGACTTTGAGCGTGCCGTGGAAGGCAACCGCACCGTGAAAGAGGCAGCCGACAAAGCTCAACAGACACGGTGGGCTCGCCACCCCGGTGTCCACGTCGACGGGGACGCTCGTAGTGAAGCCGAGATCGGCGTGCTTCGTGATCGTTACGGTGCCCGGGTTTGCCTGCGCCCCTAACGGCCCGCCGAGCGCCAAGACAGACATGAGCAGTGCGACGCCCAGCTGGACAAACAACCGAAGTCTTGCCACGGTGCCTCCTTCGTCTCGCCTTGGATGGGCCGCAGACCCCGGGAGCCTGACACGCGTTGTCTGGTTTGCCTAGCACTGCGTTCGAGGGGTTTGCAAGACAGGCGCAGCGACCGGCAGAACCCTGTCTGCGTGCTCCAGAAAAACTGCGAGTAGTGCGCACGGCACGGCGGACGAGTGCGTTTTCTCGATCAAGTGCCTCGGCACCGGCAGGGTCGCGCGCCGCGACGGATGAACTGCCTCGCGCGTCGGTCTACATCGCTCCGCGCTCGACAAGCACCTGCCCGCGTTCGGCGGCCGCACAGTAGGCGCCGTCGACACCCCCGCAATCGACTCGCGGCGAGCAATCGGCCTGAAGACCCACCAGAGCCCGTAAGCCCGGTCGGTGCTAGGAACGGAACCGTTGAGCGAAAAAAGGCCCCGCGAGGGGCCAAGATCGAAGCGGGCGACGAGACTCGAACTCGCGACCCTCAGCTTGGGAAGCTGATGCTCTACCAACTGAGCTACACCCGCAAGAGCATCTAGCGTAGCCAAATCCTGAGGCCCGTCTGGTCGACCGACGCTTTTCGGCCAGGCTCTTTGACAGCCGAGCGCCGGGCCTCGAACTCTCGTCCTCTCGGGCATCGGGCTGGCAGCGTCAGTCGCGCTGCGCACCTTTCAGGCGGTCTTCGACTTCGCGGGCCCTCGTCGGGCCCCGCCGCGATCGTCATCGCGCGTGCCGCCAGTCCTCCTCGACGCTGATCTTCAGTTCGCCAACCTTCATCTCCAGGATGCGGAGACGGTCGACGAGGCCGCCACCTACCCCGACCCCGTCTTCAAGTTCGCTCGCGAGCCGGTCGATGATGGCGCTGATTTCGCGAAGCTCCCGCGCATATGCTTGGCGCCAGAACTGGAGATCAGGCATGTCAGCCGTCCCACTCGTCGGACTGCAGATCGCCCGTTCGAGCCTCGTATTTCGCCGCCTCCTCCGGGCTCATCTCGTGCGCAGGAGGCGGGCTGATGGATCCGTGCCAGACCGGCCGTTCTTCCGCCTCTGTCTGTCTGCGCTGTAGCTCCTCGCGGAGCTCGACGTATCCGCTTCCTCCAGAACATCAGGCGCCTCCAGCCGCGATCGTCATGGCGTCACCCACGCCGCCGCTCGCGCGCCTCACGATTGAAGGTGTGCAAAGGGATCGCCGCCGTGATGCCAGCACTGCTGTGACCAAGGATCGGCACCAGGTCGGCTGAGATCAAGTCCTGATCCCCAGCCTGCGACGCAAACGCGTCGCGTGTGTCGCGCGGCGTGAGCTTCGGCCCTCGTCGAGCCGGCATCCCCTTCCGCCGACTACGACGCACCGAGCACGCGCCTGGAAGGCCGCTCAGCGCTCTCGGTGAGCGATCGCCGGCGAGAACGCCGGCACGCAGACCGCGATGTACTCGGCGCCGCCCGGGTCGGGTGAGCTGTACCTCACCCACTCCCCCGGTCTCGTGTGGACAGCCTCGCCGGCGCGGATCTCAAGCCGGCCGCCCTCGTGCTCGACAACCAGCAAGCCCGCGAGGACGAGCGTGTACTCGTCGAACGCGGGCGCCTGTGCCGGCTCGGACCAACCTTGCGGGCTGCGCATGCGCGCGATGCTGACGGCACTCTCGCCCGTGCTGACGCGGCCAACGTATTCCTCGATCCGCTTCGCGGGTGTGCCGGCGGCCGGGACGACCGCCGGGTCGGCGAGCCGTTCGGGCACTACATCCGCTCCGGCGCGTCGATGCCGAGGAGGTCGAGGCAGCGGGCGACCACGTCACGCGTGGCGCCGACCAGCGCGAGCCGGAACGACTCGTGGTCGCCGCCCTTCGCCGCGAGGACGACATGAGCGTGGTAGAAGCGATGGAAGTCGTCGGCGAGCCGGATCGCGTAGACGGCGATCGCATGCGGGCCGCGCCGCTCGGTCGCCTCGCGGACGATCCCCGGAAACTCGGCAAGGCGCTTGACGAGCTCACGCTCCTCGGAGGCGAGCGGCAGCCGCGGCGCCGGATCGAGCGCGGCGCCGTCGGGGGCCTCGCGGAAGATGCCGCTGATCCGCGCATGCACGTACTGGACGTAGTAGACCGGGTTCTTGCGCGACCGCTCGACGGCGAGGTCGATGTCGATCTCGATCGTCTGGTCGTGGCCCCGGTCGATCAGGAACCAGCGGGCGAAGTCGACCCCGACCTCGTCGAGGAACTCGTCGAGGAAGACGACATCGCCGCGCCGCTTGGACATCTTCGCCTGCTCGCCGCCCCGCGTCAGGTGGACGAGCTGGTAGAGGAGGACCTCGACCCGCTCGGGCGCGTACCCGAGCATCCGCGCGACAACCCCGTACCAGCCCGCGACGCCGTGGTGGTCGGCCCCGAGCACGTAGATGGCGCGGTCGTACCCCCGCTCGAGCTTGTCGCGCAGGTACGCGACGTCGGCCGCCTCGTAGGTGGGCAGCCCGCCCATCCGCGCCGAGCGGACCAGCACGCGGTCCTTGTCGTCGCCGAAGTCGGTCGAGCGCACGAAGAGCGCCCCGTCCCGCTCGTAGGTCTGGAGCCCCGTCGAGAATCGACTCCAGGTCTCGCTCGAGCTCGCTCTGGCGCGCCCACGAGTCGAAGTGGATCCGGAACCGCTTCAGCGTCCTCTCGATCTCGTGGAGCATCCGCGGCACCGGGTCGCCCGGCTCGGCGGCGATCTGGGCGATGTAGGCGCCGTGGTAGCCGTCCTCGGGTGGCTCCTTGCCGGCGCGGACCGCCTCGACGGAGGCGCGAAACCGGTCCATCTGGGCGCCGGCGTCGTTGTAGTAGTACTCGCGCTCGACCTCGTGTCCGGCGAAGGCGAGCAGGCGGGCGACCGTGTCGCCGTAGGCGGCGTTCCTGCCCGAGGCGACCGTCAGCGGCCCCGTCGGGTTGGCCGAGACGAGCTCGACCTGGATCCGCTCGGCTTCCTCGGCGGAGCCGCCGCCGTAGCCCGAGTCGATCTCGGCGAGCACCTCGCCGATGAACGGGTCGGTGACCCAGAGGTTGAGGAAGCCCGGCCCCGCGACCTGCGCCCGCTCGACCTCGGGCAGCACCTCGACCGCGCGCTTCGCCAGCTCCTCGGCGATGTCACGCGGCGAGCGCCCGAGCTCGCGGGCGCGCTGCATCGCGACGTTCGTCGAGTAGTCGCCGTTGGCGGCGTCGCGCGGCCGCTCGAGCGACACCTCGCTGCCGGCGAGTCCGCCGAGCGCCGCCTCGAGGCGGCCGAGGGCGCTAGGCGCCAACGTCCCCGCCGCCGGGTCTCTCGATCATGCCTCGGCCCTCCTCTCCGTCCTCGCCTCGCCCGTTTGCGCGCGCGGTACCCGCGCCGTCGGCCCGGGTGGCCGCGTCGCCGAAGCTTGCCATGCGGCCCGGTGCAGGCAGGACGGTCGCCTCCGCGGCCTCCCGCGGGGCGGTCGGGCGCAGACGCGCGGACGGGCGGACTCCCCTCGCAATTGCCGGCGCCGCCGGCCTGCGGCGGCGCTAGGGTTAGCGCCCGCTCGGGCAGCCGATGAGAGTCGCCGTCGTCTCTGACATCCACGGGAACCACCACGCGCTCTCGGCCGTTCTGGCCGAGGTGGCGGCGGAGGCCCCCGACGAGCTCTGGTGCCTCGGCGACGTCGTCGGCTACGGGCCCGAGCCGAACCGCTGCTGCGAGCGGGTCGAGCAGGATGCGGCGCTCTGCCTCGCCGGCAACCACGACCTGGCGGTCATCGGCGCCCTGCCGGTCGACGACTTCAACGGCGACGCCGCCGTCGCCGTCCGCTGGACGCAGGGGGCGCTCTCGGAGGAGGCTCGGCGCTTCCTCGGCGGGCTTGCCCCGCAGGCGGCGCGCCCCGGCGCCGAGCTCTTCCACGGCAGCCCGCTCGACCCGGTCTGGGACTACGTCCTCAGCGAGGCAGCCGCGCGGCCGAGCCTCGAGGTCACCCACCGCCCCCCTCGTTCTCGTCGGCCACAGCCACGTCGCCCTCAAGATCGGCTTCGACGGCGGCGCCCTCTCGGGCGGGCTCGCGAACGCCGGCGACGAGATCGACCTCGCCGCCTCGCGCTGGCTCGTCAACCCGGGGTCGGTCGGCCAGCCGCGCGGCGGCGACCCGCGGGCGGCGTGGCTGCTGCTCGACCTCGCCGCCGGCCGTGCCAGCTTCCGCCGAACCGCCTATCCGCTCGAGCGGACGCAGGCGGAGATCAGGGCGGCCGGCCTGCCCGAGACGCTCGCGGGCCGCCTGGCCCACGGGCTCTGAGAGTCGCCGACGGGCTAGACGAGGATCTCGCCGGGCGTCCGCACGGACTTCTCGAACGTGTAGCCCTCGCGGGCCAGCGAGAGCTGGACTTCCTCGCGCGCCTTGAAGATGCGCCACTTGACGGTCGAGAGCGTGATCTCGAGCACGTCGCCGATCTCGGTGTAGGGCAGCCCGACGATGTCGCGCAGGAGGAGCGCCATCTTCAGATCCGGGTTGAGCTCGTGGACGGCCCGCCAGATCGCGTCGATCGTCTCGCCGCGCTCGGCGGGCTGGTCGTAGCTCTCGAGCGGCGGGATCTCGTCGAAGCTGATCCCGGAGGGGCGGCGCTCGCGGGAGCGCAGCTCGTCGAGCACGCGGTTCTTCGTCACCTGGAAGAGCCAGGTCGTGAACTTGCAGCGCAGCGAGAAGCGGGGCAAGCCGTTGTAGACGCGGAGGAAAACCTCCTGCGTCAGGTCCTCGGCGAGCGTGCGGTCGCCGGTCAGCCGGAGGATGTAGTTGTGGATCGGCGTCTCGTAGGCTCGGACGATCGACGCGAACGCCTCGCGATCACCCTGCTGTGCTTTGCGGAGGACGTCCGGGTCCGGCTGGGGGAGTGACACCGCAAACCACTGTACGCCTGGCAATTGAACTCTTTAGGGAAACCTAAGGGTGCTTCAACAAATCTTTACCGGTCATCTCCGGCGGCGGGGCGAGTCCGAGCAGCGCGAGCACGGTCGGGGCGAGGTCGGCGAGCTCGCCGCCTTCCCGCAAAGCCGCCTCGCCGCTGACGATCAGGGGCACGCGATTCGTCGTGTGCGCCGTGTGCGGCGAGACGCCGTCCGCCTCGAGCGTCTGCTCGGCGTTGCCGTGATCGGCGGTGACCAGGCAGACGCCGCCGAGGCGGCCGACCTGCTCGACGACCCGGCCGAGGCAGCGGTCGGTCGTCTCGACCGCCGCGACGACGGCCGGGAGGACGCCCGTGTGTCCGACCATGTCCGGGTTCGCGAAGTTGACGAGCGCGAAGCCGTAGCCGTCGCCGACCTCGGCGCAGAAGCGATCCGTGACCTCCTCCGCCGCCATCTCGGGCCGCAGGTCGTAGCTGCGGACATCGCGCGGGCTCGGGACAAGGATCCGCGTCTCCCCCGGCCTCGGCTCCTCGATCCCGCCGTTGAAGAAGTAGGTCACGTGCGCGTACTTCTCCGTCTCGGCGACGTGGAGCTGGCGGACGCCGGCGTCCGCGAGCACCTCGGCGAGGGTCGCCGGCACAGTCTGCTCCGCGAAGACGACGGGGGTGTCGAGGTCGGCCCCGTAGCGGGTCATCGTCGTCAGCTCGACGCCGGCGACGACGAGCGCCCGCGCGAGCTGGCGGGCCCGGTCGGGGCGAAAGTTGAAGAAGACCGCGGTATCGCCGGGCGCGAGCCGCGGTGTCCCCTCGATCACCGTCGGCTTGATGAACTCGTCGCTGATGCCGGCGTCGTAGCTCGCCTGCACCGCCGCGAGGGCGTTCGGCGCCTCGGCGCCGCGGCCGCGCATGAGCGCGTCGAGCGCCTGCTCTGTCCGCTCGGGTCGGTTGTCACGGTCCATCGCGTAGTAGCGCCCGGCGACCGTCGCGATGCGCTCGCCGGGCAGCGTCGCCAGGTCGGCGAGCGCCGCGTGCGGGGAGACGTCGCGGCCGTCGGTGAAGGCGTGGATCCATGTGTCCTCCGGCGCCAGGTCGAGGAGCGCCCGCAGGTGGTCGAGATGCGAGTGCACACCGCCCCTGGAGACGAGCCCGAGCAGGTGGACGCGGCCGGCGCGGGCGAACGCCGCCTGCAGGGCCGGGTTCGCGGCCAGGGAGCCGTCGGCGACGGCGCGGTTCACGCGCATCAGGTCCTGGTAGAGCCGCCGCCCGGCGCCGATCGTCAGATGCCCGACCTCCGAGTTCCCCATCTGTCCCGGCGGCAGCCCGGCCGCCTCGCCCGAGGCCGCGAGGGTCGTGTGCGGGTAGCGGGCGAGCAGCGAGTCGAAGACCGGCGTCGCCGCGAGCGCGACCGCGTTGCCGGGGCCGGGAGGGGCGCACCCCCAGCCGTCGGCGATCACGAGCGCGACTAGGGGGACGCTGCCCGGCAAATCGCCGCGAACGATGCCAGGTCGAGCGAGGCGCCGCCGACGAGCGCGCCGTCGACGTCGGGCTGGGCGGCGAGCTCGGCGGCGTTCTCCGGCTTGACCGAGCCGCCGTAGAGCACCGGCACGTCGAGGATCGTCTTCACGAACGCGTGCGCCTCCTGGGCGAGCTCCGGGGTCGCCGTCCGGCCGGTGCCGATCGCCCAGACGGGCTCGTAGGCGAGGACGAGCTCGTCCAGCTCCGCGACTCCCTCCGCGATCGCCGACACCTGCCGCGCGAGGACGGCCTCGGTCTCCCCCGCCTCGCGCTCCGACTCGGTCTCGCCGACGCACGCGATCGCGTGCAGGCCGTGCTCGCGCGCCGCGACGAGCCGGCGGACGACGGTCTCGTCGGTCTCGCCGAAGTACTGCCGCCGCTCGGAGTGGCCGACGATCGTGCCGTAGACGCCGAGTTCGCGCAGCATCGGCGCCGAGACCTCGCCGGTGAACGCCCCTGCGGGCGCCCAGTGGACGTTCTGGGCGGCAACGCCGATCTCGGTGCCGGCGAGCGCCTGCACCGCCTCGCCGAGCGAGACGTAGGGCGGGCAGACGACCACCTCGACGCTGCCGAGGTCGGCCTCGCGGAGGGCGCGACAGAAGGCACCGGTCTCGTCCGGGCCCTTGAACATCTTCCAGTTCCCGGCGATCAGCACGCTAGTGCTCCGGGATCGCCGCGACGCCCGGCAGTTCCTTGCCCTCGAGCAGCTCGAGTGACGCGCCGCCGCCGGTCGAGACCCACGAGATGCTGTCGGCGAGCCCGGCCTCGTGGACGGCACGGACCGAGTCGCCGCCGCCGACGACGGTGAAGCCGGGGCAGGCGGCGACCGCGCGGGCGACCGCGAGCGTCCCTTCGGCGAACCGGGGCCATTCGAAGACGCCCATCGGGCCGTTCCAGAAGACGGTCCCGGCGTCCGCGATCGCAGCGGCGAACTCCTCGCGGGCGACGGGGCCGATGTCGAGCCCGAGCCAGCCGGCGGGCGGGTCGTCGTAGGGGGCGAGCCGCGCCTCCGCGTCGGCGGCGAACGACTCGGCGGCGACGACGTCGCTCGGAAGCAGCACCGGGAAGGAGAACGGGTTCTCGGCCCGCACGTCCTCGGCCATCTTGCCGCCGATCAGGACCCGGTCGGCGCGGGCGCCGAGGTTCTTCAGGACGCCGACCTTGTCGTCGACCTTGGCGCCGCCGGCGACGATCACGAACGGACGGTCGACCTCGCCGAGCAGGCGGCCGAGGTGCTCCAGCTCAGCCAGGAGGAGCAGGCCGGCGTAGGCGGGCAGGAGGTGGGCGACGGCCTCGGTCGAGGCGTGCGCCCGGTGGGCCGAGCCGAAGGCGTCGTTGACGTAGAGATCGCAACCGGCGGCGAGCACCCGCGCGTAGCCGGGGTCGTTGGCGGTCTCGCCGGGGTCGAAGCGCGTGTTCTCGAGCACGGTCACCCGGCCGTCGGCGACGAGCTCGCCGACCCGGGCGGCGACCGGGGCGATCGCGTACCTGGCCCGGTCCTCCTCGCCCTTGGGGCGGCCGAGGTGCGAGCAGATGCGTACGGCGCGGGCGCCGCGGTCGAGCAGCAGCCGCACGGTCGGCAGCGAGGCGCGGATGCGCGCGTCGTCGGCGACCCGGCCCTCGTCGAGCGGGACGTTCAGGTCGGCCCGAACGAGCACGACCTTCCCGTCGACGTCGGCCTCGGCTACCGAGCGCGGCAGACGCAACGGCCCTACCCCGCGAGCGTGTTCACGAGGTCGACGAGCCGGCACGAGTAGCCCCACTCGTTGTCGTACCAGCCGAAGACCTTGGCGAGGTTGCCCCGGGCCATCGTCAGCTTGCTGTCGAAGATGCACGAGTAGGGCGACTGGTTGATGTCGCTCGAGACGAGCGGGTCGGCCGAGTACTGCAGGTACCCCTGCAGCGGCGGGCTTGCCGCCGCCTGCTCGAAGGCGGCGTTGACCTCCGCCGTCGTCACCTCGCGGCCGAGGATCGCGACGAGATCGGTGAGCGAACCGGTCGGCACGGGGGCGCGCACGGCGACCCCGTCGAGCTTGCCGGCGAGCTCGGGCAGCACGAGCCCGATCGCCTTGGCGGCGCCGGTCGAGGTCGGAATCAGGTTGATCGCGGCCGCTCGGGCCCGGCGCAGGTCCGAGTGCGGCATGTCCTGCAGCCGCTGGTCGGCCGTGTACGCGTGGATCGTCGTCATGAAGCCGCTCTCGATCGTGAACGCGTCATGCAGCACCTTGGCGAGCGGGCCGAGGCAGTTCGTCGTGCAGGAGGCGTTCGAGATGATGTT
This sequence comes from uncultured Actinomycetota bacterium, assembly GCA_963765345.1. Lineage (GTDB taxonomy): Bacteria > Actinomycetota > Thermoleophilia > Gaiellales > Gaiellaceae > PALSA-600. The sequence goes on along the minus strand of CAVXWI010000001.1, from coordinate 162,311 downwards.
GTGCGCCTCGGGGTCGTAGGCCTCGTCGTTGACGCCGAGGGCGATCGTGATGTCCGGGTCGGTCGCCGGCGCCGAGATGACGACCTTGCGCGCGCCCGCGTCGAGGTGCTTCTGGGCGCCCTCGCGATCGGTGAAGAACCCGGTCGACTCGAGCACGACGTCGACGCCGAGGTCGCGCCAGGGCATCGCCGCCGGATCGCGCTCGACGAGCAGCTTGATCTCGTGCCCGGCGGCGTAGAGGACGCCGTCCTCGACCTTGACCTCACCCGGGAACGGCCCGAGGGTCGAGTCGAACCGGAGCAGGTGCGCCATCGTCTGCGCGTCGCCGAGGTCGTTCGCGGCGACGATGTCGAAGTTCGCCTCGCGCGTCAGCGAGGCCCGGAAGAAATTTCGGCCGATCCGGCCGAAGCCGTTGATGCCCACCCGGAGATTTGCCATGGGGCGGGCACTTTAGTCAGAGCGGCGAAAACGCGCCCGGAGAACCGCCGCCAGGCGTCGCTGCCCTCAGCCCGCTGCCGCGGGCAGCCCGTAGACCGCGCCGAGCTTCCGACGCAGGTAGCGCACGTACGGCTCGGGGTCGATCCCGCGGCTCCCGGTCGCCCGCTCGAGCGTCTCGGCCGGCGAGAACGTGCGCCCGTAGCGGTGGAGGTGCTCGCGCAGCCACTCCCGCAGCGGGTCGAACTCGCCGCGCTCGAATCCCTGCTCGAGGTCGGGCAGCTCGGCGGTGATCCGCTCCCAGAGCTGCGCCGAGATCAGGTTGCCGAGCGCGTAGGTCGAGAAGTAGCCGATCGCGCCGATCGCCCAGTGCGTGTCCTGGAGGACGCCGCGCCGGTTGTCGGGCACCTCGATCCCGAGGTACTCCCACATCCGCCGGTTCCACTCCTCGGGCAGCTGTTCGAGCGGGAACGACTCGTCGAGGAGCTGCTGCTCGAGCTCGAAGCGGAGGATGATGTGGAGGTTGTAGGTGGCCTCGTCGGCCTCGACCCGGATCAGCGAGCGCCGGACGGCGTTGATCTCGCGGTAGAACCGCTCGACGTCGTAGCCGGCAAGGGCCTCGGGGAACGTCTTGAGCAGACGCGGGAAGAAGAAACGCCACATCGGCAGCGAGCGGCCGACGAGGTTCTCCCACATCCGGCTCTGCGACTCGTGCATCCCGAGCGAGACGCCGCCGCCGAGCGGCGTCCGGTCGAGCTTGCGGTCGATCTGGTGCTCGTAGAGGCCGTGGCCGGTCTCGTGCATCGTCGCGAAGAGCCCGTCGAGGCGGTCGTCGAAGTAGCGTGTGGTGACGCGGATGTCCTCGCCGCCGATCGCCGTCGCGAAGGGGTGCACGGTTGGGTCGAGCCGCCACGCCGTCTCGTCGAAGCCGAAGCGGCGCACGACCTCGAGCTCGAACTCCTTCTGCCGCTCGATCGGGAAGACCTGGCCGGCCGGTGGCGCCTCGTCCTCGGCGGCCGCCAGTTGCTTGACGAGGGGCGCCTGCTCCTGTTTCAGGTAGTCGAAGATCGTTCGCACCTCGGCCGTCGTCAGGCCGCGCTCGAAGTCGTCGAGGAGGGCGTCGTAGGGCTCGGCGTAGTCGCCCTCGAAGCAGGCGACGTAGCGGCGGCGCAGCTCGAGGTTCTCACGCAGCGCCGGGAGGAAGCTCGCGAAGTCGTTGTTCTTGCGTGCCTCGACCCAGACGGGGAGCGCGAGCGAGGCCGACCGCGACATCTCGGCCCGCAGCTCGGTCGGCACCTTGCTCGCCTTCTCGAAGTCCTCGCGCGTCACCGTGATCAGGCGCGCCTCGAACGAGTCGGGGTCGTGCTCGGCCGCGAAGGGGGCGAGCTCGTCGAGCAGGCGGCCGATTTCGGGCGAGACGAACTTGTCGTGGACGATCCGGCCGAGCGTCGCGAGCTGCTCGGCCCGCGCGGGCGCCCCGCGCGGCGGCATCATCACGTTCTGGTCCCAGCTGAGCAGCGCGGCGGCGCGCGAGACGTCGCTGATCTCGGCCAGTCGCTGGCGCAGCTCTTCGAACGGGGTGGTCACCGCGCCGCACCGTAGCGCACCTGCCACGCCCGCAGTCCCCTCTGCCGCGGTCGCTGCGGAAATATCGGTTGCAAGTCGCCTGGAATTGCCGCCTGACCGTGCGAGATACTCACCCCGCGGAGGGACCACGTTCCCCTGACGCCGAATTCAGACCCCGTTCGGCGTCAGCGAGAAAGAGCGTGCGTTGACAGAGGGGGAGTTCGTCCTCGGAGCTCCCCCTCCTCCGCGTCGGCGAGCTGGACGACCGCCGCCAGCCGGTGGTGGGCGGCGGCCTTCGTGATCGGCGGCCGGCACTTGGCCGCGAGCTCTGCGAGCGAGAGCGACGGGTGCCTGAGGCGCAGGAGCGCGATCTCGCCGAGCTTGCGCGGCAGCGCGTCGAGGTCGAGCTGCCGGATCGCCTCGAGCTGGCGCTGCGCCGCCCGCACCGAGCGTTTGACGTTCGCCTCGTCGGCGTTTGCGAGGCGGTTTGCCTGCGAGCGCGTCGCGGCGACGACGGCGTGCTCGTCGAGCCGGAGCGCCGCCCGGCTGGCGCCGGCGAGCGCGAGCAGGTCGGCGATCGCCTCGCCCGACCTTGCGTAGGCGGCGGCGTGGCCGCGCCGCTCGACCATGGCGAGCCTGACTCCCTCGCGCGCCGCGACGGCGACGAGCGTGCGGGCGCCCTCGGCGTCGCTCGCGCGCAGCTCGAGCTGGGGCGAGCGCGGCCCCGAGAGCGAGCCGGCACCGAGCAGCGCACCGCGCAGGTAGGCGCCGCGGCAGCAGGAGCGCCCGACGACGCGCTTCGGCGGCCGCTGCAGCGGCGCCCCGCGCGGCGAGAGGACACCCGCCTCGTGGAGGAGCGCCGCTGCGGCGGCGTCGACCTCGACGAGGAGCTCGAAGCGGGTCGCGCGGTCGAAGGCCCGCCGGGGGTGGGTGCGGATCTCGGAGCGGATGCCGAGGTCGCGCAGGAGGCTGAACGCGCGCCGGGCGGCGGCGGCGCTGCCGAGGTCGAGGTGAACAGAGAGCTCGCCGTGGCCGTGCAGGTGCCACGTGCCGGCAGCGTGGTAGAGCGCCGAGAGCTCGGCGAGCCGGCAGCAGGCGCGCGCGGGCGCGATCGCGGCGAGCTCGTCGCGCAGCTCGTCAGAGAGCGACATGCTCGAGCGCGAGCAGCCGGCGCTTGTAGTCGACGCCGAGGGAGCCGTAGGAGCCGATCCCGTTCGCGGCGACGACCCGATGGCAGGGCACGAACGGCCCGAGCCGGTTGCGGGCGCAGAAGGTGCCGGCGGCGCGGGCCGCGCCGGGGTGGCCGGCGAGCGCGGCGAGCTCGCCGTAGGTGACGACCTCGCCGCGAGGTACGGCGCGGAGGGCGCGCGCGCACGCCCCCGCGAAGCCCGAGTCGAGGTCGAGGTCGAGCTCGACGTCGGCGAAGTCGTCGGGAGCGCCGGCGAAGAACGCGGCCAGCCTCGCGCCGAGGCCGTCCGCCGGTGGAGCGCCGCTCCAGGGGAGCGGCCGCGGCAGCTCGGAGACGAGCACGCGCTCCTCGTCGAGCCAGAGCTCCCCGACGCCGAAGCCGGGTGCGGGGTACCGGACGAGCATCGGTCTCACCACCCGATGTTGTAGCGAACCCGCCCTTCGACGCCTCGTCGCGCACGCATCTGCAAACGGATCGCGAACCGACCACCTTCCGCGATCACGGCGGCCCCGGCCCTCGGCAACACGTGCGCGTCGACGCTCGCGCCGAGAAGTCGGTGAGCCGGGCCAGACAGATGCGACCGCCGAGCTCGTCGGCGACGATCGGGTCGTGGTCGAGGTCGGCGTCGCCGGTGGCGGCACCCGCGCGCAGCTGGCGCTCGCGGTGCGCAGCGATCGTCTCGGGGTGATCGCAAGCCGGGCCGGGCCGACCGGCCTCCGCATCATCGAAAGGGATCGAGACGATTCAGCAAGGACCAGCGCTGAGGATCGTCCACCCACCCCCGCCGAGCGAGGCGAGACGGGTTCCGGCGTCGATCGCGTCTTCGACCCGCGTGCGAGCCTCTACCTCGTTCCCGCTCTCGAGGTCGAACTCGACAGCGATCAGGTCGCGGGCGGGAAGGTGACCGAGCACGATGCCTTCGGCGCCGAGCTGAGAAAGCGCCGCTTCGACCTCGCCACGATTCTCGCCGACCGCCAGTTCGACGACTTCCCGCGACTCGAGCGTGAAATGGAAACGCACCGTCGAGACGCTACCGACAGACCGACGGTCGGAAGCCAGGCGCCTGTTCCGTCGCGCTCGCCCGGGTGCTGACGGGCTGCGAAGGGACCGGTCGTAAACGATCGGAGGTGGCGGCACTTGGGCTTCACGTGGAGCGGCTGACCCGCTTCATGCCTCGGTCTTGGCGGCGGCATGACGGGGTGTCATGCCGCGCCTAGAGCCCGATGTTGTAGCGTCGTCGCGTATGCCCCGCCGCAGCCTGGTGCGGACCTACGCCCCGCTTCTCGGGTTCGTTTACGTGCCGCTCGGGGTGGTCGCGCTCGCCCTCGGGAGTAAGCATCCGCAGGCCGCGAGCGCCATCTTCGTCGGGGCGGCGTTCGCGCTCCTCTGGTTCCTCGGCAGCCTGCACGCGCGGATCATCCGCTACGACCCGGACGGGTTCTTCGCGAGCATCGTCGTGCTCGGCGGCGCGGCGCTGCTCGCGCTGCAGGCGGCTGCGCTCGCGTCGAAGAATGCCCTCGTTGCTGCGCCGGGCGCCGCCTGCGCCGCCACGGTGATCATCGGCTCCTCGCTCGCGGCGCTGAGCGCGCGCAAGGTGCCGCGCTGGTTCGGCCGCCTCGGGATCGCCGGCGGGATCGCGGTGCTCCTCCTCGGCGTCTGCGAGGCGGCGGCCGACTGGACGTTCGTCGGTTCGACCTTCTGGGCCTCCTCGCTCGGCTTCATGATCTGGGTCCTGATCACCTCCACCTACCTGGTGCGGAGTTGAGCGCCGGCACGCACGCGATCTTCCGCGTGCCGCCTGCCCGCAACGAGCCGGTCCGCGAGTTCGCGCCGGGGAGCCCCGAGCGCGGCTCCCTGGAGGCGCGCCTGGCGCAGATGGCGGGCGAGCGGATCGAGGCGCCGCTCGTGATCGGCGGCAAGGACGTCGCGACCGGGCGGACGCGCCCGGCGGTGATGCCGCACGCGCGCGAGCACGTGCTCGCCGACGTCCAGCAGGGCGGCGCCAAGGAGGTCGCCGCCGCGATCGAGGCCGCGGCCGCCGCCTGGCAGGACTGGTCGCGCTGGCCGTGGGAGGAGCGTGCCGCCGTCTTCCTGCGCGCCGCCGAGCTCCTCGCCGGTCCCTGGCGCGACACGCTCGACGCCGCGACGATGCTCGGGCAGTCGAAGACCGCCCACCAGGCGGAGATCGACGCCGCCTGCGAGCTCGTCGACTTCCTCCGCTTCAACGTCGAGTTCATGACGCGTATCTACGCCGAGCAGCCGCTCTCGGGGCCCGGCGTCTGGAACCGGATCGAGTACCGGCCGCTCGAGGGGTTCGTCTTCGCGGTCTCGCCGTTCAACTTCACCGCGATCGCCGGCAACCTGCCCACCTCGGCGGCGCTGATGGGCAACGTCGTCCTCTGGAAGCCGGCCTCGACTGCGATGCTCTCGGCCCACTACCTGATGCGGCTCTGGCAGGCGGCGGGTCTCCCCGACGGCGTGATCAACCTCGTCTACGGCCCGGGCGCAGAGATCGGCGATGCGGCGCTCGCGAGCCCCTCCCTCGCCGGCATCCACTTCACCGGCTCGACCGGTGTCTTCAACGGGATGTGGCGGTCGGTGGCCGAGAACATGGAGCGCTACCGCAACTACCCGCGGATCGTCGGCGAGACGGGCGGGAAGGACTTCATCGTCGCGCACCCCTCCGCCGACCTCGACGCGGTGGCGGCCGCGATCGTGCGCGGCTCGTTCGAGTACCAGGGCCAGAAATGCTCGGCCGCCTCGCGCGTCTACGCGCCCTCGAACCTCTGGCCGGCCTTGCGCGAGCGGCTCGCCGAGGAGGTGGCGACGATCCGGATGGGCGATGTGACCGACTTCTCGAACTTCATGGGAGCCGTCATCGACGCGGGCTCGTTCCAGACCCAGCGGGACGCGATCGCCGAGGCGCGCGCCCACGAGGGCACCGAGGTCGTCGTCGGCGGGGGCACCGACGACTCGACCGGCTTCTTCGTCGAGCCGACCGTGATCGAGACGCGCGACCCCGGGTTCCGGCTCCTGCGCGACGAGCTCTTCGGGCCCGTCGTCACCACCTACGTCTACGACGAGCACCGTTTCGGCGAGACGCTCGACCTGATCGACGAGACGGCGCCCTACGGGCTCACCGGCGCCGTCTTCGCCGACGACCGCGCCGCCGTCCAGCAGGCCTCCGAGCGACTGCGCTACGCCGCCGGCAACTTCTACGTCAACGACAAGCCGACCGGCGCGGTCGTCGGCCAGCAGCCGTTCGGCGGCTCCCGGGCCTCGGGCACGAACGACAAGGCCGGTTCGATCTGGAACCTGATCCGTTGGGTCACCCCGCGCACGATCAAGGATCTGTTCGTGCCGCCGGGCGACTACCGCTACCCGTTCCTCGGCGACTGAGCGCCCGGGCGATGGAGAGGCCGCCGCGCACGACGAGCGCCGCCCACCCCGAGGCGCCGCTCGAGACGCGGCAGGCCGGCCGCGACACGCTCGTCGCCGAGGCCGACGCCCGTCATCGCGGGACATCGCCAGGGACCAGGTCGAGCGCTCGGCGGAGCTGAGGAAGCCGCTCGACGTGAACACCGAGCTGACCGCCAAGATTGACCTCCTGACCGACGCGATCCACCAGGTCACCTGCGAGCGCCGCCGAGGCTCGGCGTCGCCTACGGCGTCTTGAAGACCCAGGCGATGGCGGTACCCGTCGTCCTCGTCCGCGCGTAGCCGACCGCGACGTGGTCGCCCGGCTTCAGCTTCGCCGCCGGGGCGCCGTAGATCGTGCCGCGCGTCGGCGATCCTCCCCCCTGCACGTTCAGGCCGCTGCCGTCGACCCAGATCGACGACTCGACAAACGGCGTCGTGCCCGCGAACTGGATCGCGACCTGCGGCAGCCTCGGGGCGGTCGCGCCGGGCCGGGGCCCGAGGATCTCGATCTTGACGCGGCCCGAGCGATCGGGACGCCAGCGGCCGCCGACGAGGTGGAAGGCGACCGCGTGCGCCTGCCCGGCGGCGGTCGACTGCACGACCGCCCACGAGCTGCTCACATACAGCGTCCGCACCGTGCCCGCGAGCTGCGGCTCCGCCGCGATCAGCAGCCGCATCGCAGCGGCGGGGCTCTGGACCGGCTCCGTCTGCGTCGAGGTCTGCGGCCGCTCGCTCGAGCCGCCGCCGCAGCCGGCAAGCACCGCCACCGCGAGCAGGAGCCCGAGGCGGCGGCGGCGCCCCGGCCGGCCTCCCGCTGGGCTCGGTCTCGCCATCGATGGCATTCTCGCTACGCCCTGCCGGCCCGGTGGAGCTGGGCGTAGATCGAACGGGCGGTCTTCGCCGGCACTCCCGGAACGCCTTCGAGCTCCTCGGCCGAGGCCGTCAGCAGCTTCTCGGCCGAGCCGAAGTGGCGGAGGAGCGCCCGCCGCCGCACCGGCCCGACCCCGTCGAGCTGGTCGAACATCGACTCGCGCGCGGCGAGGTCGCGGCGCGAGCGATGGAAGGTGATCGCGAAGCGGTGCGCCTCGTCCCGGAGCCGCTGCAGGAGCTGGAGGCCCGGCGAGTGGTCGGGCAGGAGCACGGGCGCGGCCCGCTCGGGCAGGAAGACCTCCTCGACCCGCTTGGCGAGCGAGACCGCCGCGACGCGCGGCAGGTCGTAGGCGCTCATCGCCGCGAGCGCTGCCGCGAGCTGGCCCTTGCCGCCGTCGATCACGACGAGGTTCGGCGTCGAGGCGAACGACTCGTCGTAGTCGGCGGCGCCGAGACCGGCGGCGAGCCGGGCGAACCGGCGCGAGACGACCTCGGCGATCGCGGCGAAGTCATCCTGGCCGGCCTGGCCGCGGACGGCGAACTTCCGGTAGTGGGACTTCCGCGCGACCCCGTCCTCGAACACCACCATCGATCCGACGATCTCCTGGCCCTGGATGTTGGAGATGTCGAAGCACTCGATCCGCAGCGGCAGCGCCTCCAGGTTCAGCACCTCGCGCAGCTCCTCGAGCGCCTCGACGCGGCGCAGCCGCTTCGTCTCGGCGACGAACGACTCGGAGGAGAGCGCGAGCTCGGCGTTCTGCTGGGCGAGCTCCTGGAGCCGCCGCTTCTCCCCCCGCTCCGGTGCCCGCACCTCGACCCGTGAGCCGCGCAGCTCGGAGAGGAACCCCGCGAGCGAGCCGAGCTCGCCGAGATCCCGCGGGACGAGGATCTGCGGCGGCACCGAGGGCGCCTGGCCGTAGTACTCGAGGCAGAAGCCCTCCAGCACCTCGAGCGGGTCGTCGCCCGCCGCGTTTTCGAGGTGGAACGAGTAGCGGTCGACCATGCGGCCCTCGCGGAGCGGGAACACCTGCACGGCGGCACGCTCGGCCTCCGACCGCGAGGCCGATCACGTCGATCGTCCCGATCGAGGCCCGCTCGACCGCCTGGCGCTCGGCGAGCCGCTCGACCGCATGCAGCCGGTTGCGGTAGCGGGCCGCATCCTCGAAGCGCTCCTCGGCCGCGGCCGCCCGCATCTGCCGCTCGAGCTCGGCCCTGATCGGCCGGTCGTTGCCCGAGAGGAACTCGACGACGCCGTCGATCACCTGCCGGTAGTCCTCCTGCGAGACGAAGCCGACGCACGGCGCGAGGCACCGCTCGATGTGGTAGTCGAGGCATGGCACGCCGCTGCGGCGGCCGGGGCTCGGCCCCTCGCAGGGGCGGTAGCGGAAGACGCGATTGAGGACGTCGAGCGTCTCCCGCACCTTCTTCGCGTTCGCGTACGGCCCGAAGTAGAGGACACCGCGGCGATGGCGCTTGCGCGTGAACATGACGCGCGGGTAGTCGTCCTCGAGCGTGACCGCGATGTACGGGAACGACTTGTCGTCGCGCAGCCGGACATTGAACGGCGGCCGGTGCCGCTTGACGAGGTTCTGCTCGAGGTGCAGCGCCTCGACCTCTGTGCCGGTGACGATCGTCTCAATCCGCGCGACCCGGTCGACGAGCTGGTCGATCCCGAGGCGGTTGTCGCTCCGCCCGGCCTGGAAGTACTGACGCACGCGGGGACGCAGCGACTTCGCCTTGCCGACGTAGAGCACCTCGTCCCGCTCGTCGCGGAAGAGGTAGACGCCCGGCCCGGCCGGGAGCCGTTTCAGCGCAGCGGTGACCTCGGGGGTCGGCACCAGGCCAGGGTACTGTCGGACCTGGCCAGGCCGATTCTGATGGAATCCGCCGAATGCGGCGCCTCGCGATCGTCGGCGCGCTTCTCCTCGTCGCGGCCCTCACGGCCTGGCTGCTCGAGAGCGAGCTCGGCCCGGCGCCGCGGCACGTCCTGATCGTCGGCGGCGTCGAGGACGCGGCGAAGTGGGGCGACCCGAACGGGAACATGGCGCTCGCCCGGCGCGCCGGGTTCCGGGTGATCGTGCTCAGCTCGATCTGGCGGCGGCCGCTCTGGGCGCCCGGCGCGGTCGAGCTCGACAGCCTGCGCGGCGCGATCGACGCCGCCGACGCCGACGGCATCCGCCCGATCGTCGCCGTCTACTCCTTCAGCAGCGAGACGCCGCTCAGCGCACGCGACCGGGCGCAGTTCGCCTCTTACGCCGCCGCGATCGCCAGGGAGATCCCCGAGCTGCGCTACATCAGCCTCGGCAACGAGCCGAACTCCGACCTGTTCTGGATGCCCCAGTTCGGGCCGGACGGCTCGGACGCCGCCGCCGCCGCCTACTTCAAGCTGCTCGAGCTCGGCTACCGGGCAGTCAAGCGGGCCGACCCGCGCGTCACGGTGATCGGCGGCTCGCTCGCCGCGCGCGGCAGCGATAGCCCGCGGCGCGGCCGCCCCGGGCACTCACCGAGCCGGTTCATCGCCGACCTCGGCAAGGCCTTCCGGGCGAGCGGTCTCGCGAAGCCGCCGCTCGATCTGTTCTCGATCCACCCCTACCCGGCGAACTCCTCGATCCCCCCGACCGTGCCCCACCCCCACTCGACCGCGATCGGGATCGCCGACTACCCGAGGCTCGTGCGGCTGCTGACGGCGGCGTTTCGTACCGCCCCGCCGATCGTCTATGGCGAGTACGGCATCCAGACCCAGATCCCGCGCGCCGAGCTCTCGCTCTACTCCGGCGTGCGGCCCGCCTCGATCAGGCCGGTCAGCGAACTCCGCCAGGCCGACGACTACGTCGCGGCGATCGCCCTTGCCGCCTGCCAGCCGCTCGTTCGGATGTTGATCTTCTTCCACGTCACCGACGAGTCGCAGCTGACCGGCCTGCAGACGGGGCTCTTCTACCCGGATGACAAGCCAAAAGCGAGCCTCGGCCGGGTCGCCGCCTCGGCCGAGGCGGCCGAAACGGGCCAGGTACGATGCAGCTGATGGGCGAGCAGCCGGTCGGCCAGTACGTCACCTACACGTTCTTCAAAGCGCGCCCGGAATGGCGGCGGCTGCCGGTGGAGGAGCGGGCCGCGGCCAAGGACGCCTTCGCCGAGACGGTCGAGGAGTTCGCCTCCCGCTTCGAGACGCTGAACGCCTACTCGACCACCGGCGTGCGGCCCGATTGCGACTTCTTCTTCTGGAAGATCACCCCGAGCTACGAGGACCTCGGCGAGTTCGGTGCCGCGCTGAACGCGACCCCGCTCGCGGGCTGGCTCGACGTCACCTACAACTACCTCGCGACGACGAAGGCCTCCTCCTACACGAACGCGCGTCGGCCGCGGCGGATCACCCCCAAGGGCTCCCCGTACCTCGTCGTCTACCCGTTCGTGAAGCTGCGGCCGTGGTACGCGCTCCCCGAGGATGACCGCCAGCGGGCGATGGACGAGCACATGCGGATCGGGCACGAGTGGACGACGATCCACAACCACACGACCTACTCGTTCGGGATCGACGACCAGGAGTTCATGACCGTCTTCGAATGCGACGAGCCGGCCGACTTCATGCACCTGATGCTGACCCTGCGCGAGTCGGAAGCGTCCCGCTACACCGAGCGCGACACACCGATCTTCGTCGGCCAGCTGATGGAGATCCGCGCGGCGCTCGACCGGCTCGACGGCGTCGGCGCCCGCGTCACCGCGTAGCGGCTCAGCTGTAGCGGTGCTGCTCGCGCCAGGTGCGCACGCCGACGAAGACGCACGCCGCGGCGACGAGGATGAACGCGAGCAGGTCGCGTCCGCTGAGCGAGACCGAGAGCCACCAGCCGAGGTCGGCGAGGAACAGGGCGAGCGCGCCGTAGATGACCCACTGCTGGCGGCGCGGCCACGTCGCGATCTCACGCCGGCCGAGGTCGCGCCAGAGCAGGTAGCAGACGACCGCGATCGCGAGGTAGAACGCGACGCTGAGGAGCGTCCCGGCGGTGACGAGCGAGCGCTGCTGATCGAAGACGACGATCAGCACCGCGACGAGCGCGATCGCCGCCATGCCGCGCCAGAAGCCCGAGATGCGCCTCATGTCGCGGTCATGTACGCGCGGACGCCGAGCGCGGCGGCGAGCAGCGTCGCGATCCCGAACCAGAGCAGGCGCGCGCGGGGGTCGGCGGGCGCGTAGAGCCACGGCGCGAAGACGGCGAGGAGCGCGAACGTTCCGTACGCGTAGTGCAGCTTCTCGGCGGCGCGCTTATGGTCGGCGAGCAGGAAGAGCCCGAGCAGGACCTGGGCGACGACGACGGTTTGGGCGAGCGCGAGCAGGTGCGCGACCCCGCGGCCGGCGCCGCGACGGCGTGCGATGAACGCCGCGACGCTCGCGGCGAGACAGACACCGATGACGAGGAAGGCATTGACGTGGTGGATCGTCAGCATCCGTCTCCACCCTAGCGAGCATCGCCGTCGAACCCGTGTCTCGCCCGGTAGCCTCGTGGCTGGAATGCCGGTTGCCGACGGTGACTCCGCTCCCGACTTTGCGCTCGCAGGCGACGCCGGCGAGACGGTGCGCCTCTCCGACCTGCGCGGCCGCCCGGTCGTCCTCTACTTCTATCCGAAGGACAACACGTCCGGCTGCACGACCCAAGCGTGCGGGATCCGCGACGCCTGGACCGAGTTCGAGCAGACGGGCGCGGTCGTGCTCGGCGTCTCGCCCGACGGCGTCGAGTCGCACGTGCGGTTCAAGCACGATTTCGACCTCCCGTTCACCCTGCTGGCCGACCCGGACCACGCCGTCTCGGAGGCCTATGGCGTCTGGCAGGAGAAGTCTCGCTACGGCCGTACCTACCTGGGGATCGTTCGCTCGACCTTCGTGATCGACGGGGACGGCACGGTTGTCAAGGCGATGCGCAACGTGAAGCCCGCAACGCACGCCGACGACGTGCTCGCAGTCCTCGCGACCCTCGGCGCCGGCAGCGGCGGCTGATCGCTCCGCGCCGGACCCGGCGCGAGCTCGGGGCCGGACCGAGGTCGAGGAGGAGCGCGTGTCCGGGCAGCGTTAGGATTGGCCGATGGTCGGCCGCAAGGACAGCAAGCTCGCCGCGCTGAAGGCGGTGCCCCTCTTCGCGGACATGAGTAAGCGCGACCTGACCGCAGTCGGCCGGATCGCCGACGAGCTCGACCTGCCGGCCGGCAAGGAGCTGATCCGCGAGGGCGCGCCCGGCAGCCAGTTCTTCGTCCTGCTCGACGGCGAGGCCGAGGTCCGCCGGCGCGGACGCAAGGTGAACACGCTCGGGCCGGGCGACTTCTTCGGCGAGATCGCCCTCCTCGCCAATCGGGAGGCAACCGCGACCGTGACGACGACGGCGGCGGCCCGCGTCCTCGTCGTCACGCGCGGGAGCTTCAACAAGCTCCTCCGCGACGCACCGAAGATTCAGTGGACGGTCATCCAGGCGCTCGTCCGCCGCATTCCGGCCGACGAGACGCTCGCTGCAGGCTGAGCGCACGGCGGACGGCCCACGTCCCCGCGAGAGCCCGGTCGCTGCCAGCTCCCGGCGGATCGTCGGATCGCCGCACGGGTGAGGATCGCGACCTCGTGACCTGCCGGGGCTCGTGACGTTGCCGGGTTCGGCTGCCGTCGTTCCACTCGGACCCGACGAGAGCGATCGGGCGGGGGGGTTGATCGCCCGCGCCTTCGACCAGGACCCGCTCGCCGCCCACCTCTTCCCGAATCAGGGCGACCGCGGCCGGTTGGCGCCCTTGCTCTTCAGCGCATTTCTCCGCTACGACCGGCTCTTCGGCCACGTCGACCGGCTCGGGGACTTCCGCGCCGTTGCCGCCTGGCAGCTCCCGGACGGACCCGGCGAGACGCCCGAGCGCCTCGCTCGGGCCGGCTTCGCCGACCTCCCCCGTGCCGTGCCGCTCGTTCGGCTCGAATCCGTCCTCGAGGCGATCGGCGCCGCTGTCGCCCGCGCCGCCCCCGGGCCGCACTGGCACCTCCGTCTGCTCGCAGTCGACCCTGACGCCCAGGGCAGCGGTCTGGGCGCCGCCCTGCTCGGATACGGGCTCCGGCGAGCCGACGCGAGCGGCCGGCCCGTCACCCTCGAGACATTTTCGGGCCGGGCCGTCCGCTTCTACCTCGCCCACGGCTTCGAGGTGCTCGTCGACGGCGTCGAGCCCGTCAGCGGCCTCGACTTCTGGGCGCTCCGCCGCACCGCACAGCGCTGAGCGGCAGGATGGCGAGGGGCGGTCGGCTGCTCGTTGCTGCCCCGCCGGGATTGACCGCCGGCCACGGGCGTTGACACGGCGGCCGAGCCGGAGCTGCCCGGCTCACCAGACGCCCGCGACCGGGCGCACGCGTCTCCGCAGAGCCGCGGGTAGTCGCCGATGCGGGCGCAGGACAGACGAAGGGTCCCTGACGCAGCGGACGCTCCGAGCTGCCGACGATGGGCCCGATCGGCGCCTAGTTCACCCAGGCGCAGCCGTTCCAGTACGCCTCGACACGGCGCGGGAACCGGTGGAGCTCGACGTGGAGCTCGTCGGGAAGCGGGGCGAGCGTCGCCGGCACGAAGAGCTCGACGCCATCGAGGGAGGCGGCGCTCCGAAACTCCCTGCCCGGCCCCGGCTCGGTCGAGGTCGCGAGCGTCGTCAGACCTCCGCAGCAGCGGGCTTTCTTCGGCCAGACATAGAGACGACCGCCGCGCGACCCGATCAGCCGGGCCGCAGGCTCGGAAACGAGGAGGCGCATCGACCCAGCGTATCGCTCGCGGGACGATCACGCGACGAGGCGAGCAAACGGGCGCCTCGGACGGTTTGGCCACCAACGCGGCTCGACTGCCCGGCCTCGCTCTACGAGCGTGTGGATCGGCACCTCGTAGAACTCGACGGCGGAGCGGCTGCCGGCGTTCCCGGGACCCGCGTTCATCACCTCGTCTCCCCTGCGCATGGCCTCCTCGCTGTCGAAGAGCGTCACCCCGAGCATGCCGCCCCCTTCGCGATCGACGAGCAGGAGCAGCTTCGCATCGCCAAGCTCGGGCGGAAATCCCCCGGAGTCACGCATCGCCCGGAGGCGCTCGATCCTCGCGTCGATGTCGGCCGGATCACCGTCAAACCTCGCCACTCGCGCCCACATGCCAAGCTCCCTTCGCCGTCTGTCTCCTGAGAGCGGCGAGCATACGGGACGGCGCCGGCAACGGGTGGCGCCCGGCACGCTCGAGGGAGGCCGGCGGCGCGAGGCGCTCGACGCTGTGGCACCGCCGGGTTGTGCGATCATGGGTTCGTCAAGAGGCGAGGTGGGAGATGCATGGCGATCTGGAGGCTGACCTCATCGGAATGATCGGTCGTATCTCCGTTCCTGTCCCCATCGGGGGATCCGGCGAGATCATCATCAGCGTCCGCGGCGGGAGCGAGGCATTCACCGCCTACACCCTCGGCGATGAGGCACTCCCTCGCAACGCACGGGCGGCGGTCGTCGAGAAGACGGGAGCCCGTACGGTTCTGGTGACGGCGGTCTAAGCGGGGGACGGCCACGCCGATGCTCTTCTACAAGGTTCCCGCGCCGAATGAGGCTCTCGTCATCGCCGGCGCCAAGGGGATCGACGGGGCTCCCCTACGCGTCGCGACGGGGAAGGGCGTGTTTGTCTGGCCCTGGCGCTCGCGCGCCCGAAGCGTCTCGCTCGACCTGCGCCAGGCGCAGCTGAACGAGCCGTGCGTGACCAAGCAGGGCATCACGCTCGGCGTCCAGGCGGTAGCGGTGTTCAAGGTCGGAAACGACAGCGAGTCGATCATCAACGCCGCCACCCGCTTCCTCGATCAGCAGGATCAGGTCGCGACGACGATCGGCCGCGTCCTTGCCGGGCACCTCCGCTCGACGATCGGCAACATGACCGTCGAGGAGATCATCTCCAGCAGGGACGCCCTCGCGCAGCAGATCAAGAGCTCGGCGTCGGACGAGATGCAGAAGATGGGGCTCGACCTCGATGCGTTCCAGATCCAGGAGATCACGGATCCCTCCGGGTACATCGACAACATCGCTGCCCCTCACGTCGCCGCCATCGAGCGCGACGCGCGGATCGCCAAGGCGCAGGCCGACCAGGTGGCTGCAGAGAAGGAGCAGGAGGCGGCAGCCTTGAAGGCCCAGTACGTCCGCGATACCGAGATCAAGCAGGCCGGGTTCATGGCCGAGATCGAGCAGGCGAAGGCGGTATCGGCACAGTCTGGCCCCCTCGCGGAGGCCCACGCCTCGCAGGAGGTGATCGGGCAGCGCACGCTTCTCGCCGAGAAGGAGGCGCAGCTGACCGAGAAGAAGCTCGAGTCGGAGGTGCGCAGGCCGGCCGACGCCGAGGCCTACAAGACGCGAACGATCGCCGAGGGGGAGCGCGACAAGACGAAGTTCGAGACGGAGGCCGAGGCGTTCAAGCAGCGGACACTTGCCGAGGCGGCCCGGGACACGACCGCGCTCAACACCGAGGCCGAGGCGAGCCGACGTCGCGCGCTCGCCGAGGCCGACGCGGAGGCCGCCAGGGCACAAGCGGTCGGGCAGTCGGAGGCAGCGAAGTCGCAGGCCGACGGCGCCGCCTACACGCAGAGGACGGTGGCGAGCGCCGAGGCCGAGGCGATCAACGTCCGCGCCGAGGCGCTGCAGGGCGAAAACCAGGGCCTGATCGCAGCGAACAAGCTCGTCGACCTGCTGCCCGGGCTCGTCGAGGCCGCGTCGAAGGGCTTGTCCGGCTCGAACTTGACGATCCTGAACGGCGCCGATGGCGTCTCCCAGCTGATCTCGGGTCTCGTCGGCCAGGGACTCTCGATCTACGAAACCCTGAAGCCGTCGATTGCGGCGAACGAGAACGTCGCCGACGGTGAGGTCGCGAGCCTGCAGACGGCGCCAAGCTCCCCCGCCGGCTCCGACCACGCCGCGCCCCGCCGGCGAGGCCCCCGCCGACCGCAGAGCGTCAGCGAGCCGCCGGCGATCAACGAAGCACCCTGACGGCCGCTGCCACTCTCTCGCGGGCGGCCGCCTGACGCGCAGCCCTCGGCCGTCGAGGCCTCGACGGGGCCGCCCACCGGACGACGTCTGGCGAGCGCGTGCACGCGTGCCCCCCACCCAGCTTCGCGCCGACCTCTCCCTCGCCCGAGCCGATGTCGCCACCCGGCGCTCGGCAACCATCAGCTTCGACGCGCCGAACCGTCCTCGGCGGACGGTCCGCGAGCGGCCCGGAGCCGCGAAGGCCGCTACGGGCAACCGGCGCTGATGCCTTGCCCGACGGCCGCTGCCGCCCGCGTCAGGCTGATTCGATCCGTCCGGAGTCGCTCGACAAGCTTCGGGGCCTGCTGGAAGGCCTGGGCGGCGGCGTCGGAGGGCTGCGCCCCGAAGAGCAGAGCGGCCTTGCAGGTAGTGGCATTCGAGTCGGCCCAGACCCAGCCGACGGAATAGAGGTACCGAAGTGCCGGCGTGTGGTACGGCCCGGCCTCGAAGGCGCCGCGTGCCTGGGAGCTGGAGACGTGGCTCGAACGCGCCGCTGCCGAAACGAGGGCCGCCGCGCTGAGGTCATTGGCGGGGAGCCGTCCCGGGCCGATCGCGACGCTGAGCGATGCGAAGAGACCGGCAAGCGCCGCCGTGAGGCTTGCGTACTCGACCACCGGCCCATCCTCCGCCACGTTGTCCGGCGCGTCAAGGGCACCGAGAACCTCAGCCGTCGCGGGTGTGCCGGCCTGACGCCGGGGCAACGCGCGGATGGGAATGCGACGGTGGCGCTCGAGTGAGGCTCCTCCCGCGACTGGCGCTGCTGGCTGTCGGCGGCACGCTCTGCACGGACTGCCGGCACGTCGCCGCGAACCCGCCGCTTCCTTCTTAGCCGGGAGCGAACGCCATGAGCTGTGGGTTTTGCTCGGCCGTCCCGGGCTCGGAACGTTCGCGTATTGGGTGATCGGTCCCCACCATGCGCCGAGCGTGCAGGTGTCGGCATCGGGGAGCCGCAAGATCTGCCGTGGTCGCAGCTGCCTGAGCAACCCTCCGGAGGCGCGACGATCCTTGCCCACGGCGAGTCCCGTCGCAGTGGGACCGTCCCGTTGCACGTCTTTCGCCGGTCGGAGTGCGCTGCGTCGTCTCGAGCCCGCGCCATGGGTTCCTGATCGGCCCAACCGGGCTGACACGACGCTAAGACGGCTCGGACGGCGGGAGCCTGCCCGGCCCAGCCGGGCGATCTGCATCGTCCTGCCAGACTGGGATCGTGGCGGATCCGGCCGAGCTGATCGTGCGCGATGCCGCACGCTGGCGCGCTTGGCTGGCGAAGAATCACGACGCATCGGCCTGGGTCTGGCTCGTTCTCGCCAAGAAGGACACGGTCGAGCCGACCCGGCTCACGCACGATCAAGCCCTCGAAGAGGCGCTCTGCCACGGCTGGATCGACGGTCAGCTCCGCCGCCGCGACCCGCGCACCTACGCCCAGCGTTTTGGTCGGCGCCGGCCGCGTAGCGCCTGGTCGAAACGGAACCTCGAGACCGCCGAGCGGTTGCTCGTCGAGGGTCGCATGCATCCGGCCGGGATCGCCGAGCTGGAGCGTGCGAGGGCGGACGGCCGCGCCAAAGCTGCGTACGCCGGCTCTGCCAGCATCGAGCTGCCTCCCGACCTCGGTGTCGCTCTGGCCGCCGAGCCGAAGGCGCAGACGATGTTCGAGCAGCTGAGTCGGCCAGAACCGCTACGCCATCCTCTATCGGATCGGCACCGCCAAGCGGGCAGAGACGCGAGCGCGACGCATCCGCGAATTCGTCGAGATGCTCACCCGCGGCGAGACGATCTACCCGCAGAACCGCACCTAGTCGAAGAGTCCCGCGCGCATCAGTGCGAGTCCCGCGTGTTCAGCTGCCGTCGGGCTCGGCGGTCGCCTCGCACTCCAGGCAGGTCCAGTCACCAGCAGGTGCCTTCTCCGCGCTGAGTGCGGCCGGAACCATCGTGACGCCGCAGACGGGGCAGATCGGCGGGCGCTCGTCGTCCATGTCCTCAGTATGACCCTGAGCCGCGAGCATCAGGAATCCTCGACAGTCGGGTGCCTCGGCCGTGGGAGGCATCGGCCGTGGCGGTGGTCCGGCGATAGCCTCCCGGGTGTGGTTGATCTCGCGGTTTTCGACGAGCAGCTGCGCGATTCGTTCGCCGACCTGCTGATCGAGGGCGAGCAGGTCGAGCGGATCGGACCGCTGATTTGCGTCTCCGGGGCCCTGCGCGGCGGCTTTGTCGGCTACCGCGACCTCGCCGGCGTCGAGGGCGCCGAGCTCGACGCGCTGATCGAGCGGTGTATCGCCCGGTACGCGAAGCGCCGCGAGCGGTTCGAGTGGAAGCTCTACGGGCACGACCGGCCGGCTGACCTCGCAGACCGGCTCGAGGCTGCGGGCTTCGTCGCCGAGGAGCGGGAGACCGTGGAGATCGCGTTGGCGGCCTCGATTGCAGGAGACCCGGAGCTCCCTGCCGGGGTTGCCCTTCGCCGGGTCAGCGCGCGCGCAGACCTCGACCGGATCGCGCGCTTCGAAGGGGAGATCTGGGGCACCGACCGCGACGGGCTTGCCGACAGGCTCGCGGGCCAACTGGCCGCCGCCCCCGACTCGCTCGCGATCGCCGTCGTCGAGTCCGGCGCGGAGATCGTCTGTGCGGGCTGGGTGCGGTTCGTGATCGGCACGGACTTCGCGTCCCTCTGGGGCGGCTCGACGCTGCCTCTCTGGCGCCGCCGCGGGATCTACCGCGCCATGGTCGCCTACCGGGCGAGCCTGGCCGCGAGACGCGGGTTCCGCTACCTCCAGGTCGACGCCTCCGTCGAGAGCCGCCCGATCCTGGAACGGCTCGGCTTCGTGCCGGTGACGACAACGACGCCCTACATCTGGTCACCGCCGGCCCGCTGAGCAAAGCCGACCGCCTGCAACTCCCCACGTCGCCCGTCGCCGATGCGTTCACCCTCCGGGCGGCTTACCTCGCGCTCGCCTCACGGACAGCGTCGGCGATTTCAGCCTCGGTCTTACCCTGCCGCCGAAGCTGCTCGATCAGCAGCATCAGCCTGTAATGCTCGGGCCGTTCACTCGTCGTCGTGTCTCTCATACGCAAAGCCTCCTTGCTGTGGCGTGCGGCTCCAACACTCCCCGCGTCGGGGGGTCAGTTCACCAAAAAAGCATGCCGCCGCCTGCGATTTATCGCTATCTGCCTATGGGAACGATCACAACCCAGATCCCATTCCGGCCGGTTACTGGCCGAGACCGAGCCGGAGTGGAACCGGGCAGTCGAGCGATCGTGGCCGGAACACCGAAGCGCGCCGGATCGGGACCGAGACACGAAACGAGACGCTCGGGCCGCGGTGTCGGGCCTATCCTTTAGCGCAGAGCTCATGACCGAGGAACGGGATCAGCCCGATCGCCGCGTGGCGGGCCTGCCTCTGGAGGACGGCCGCAGGCGGCTACGAATGGAAGCAACCGAGCCGCGCGCCCTCGGCCTTCCGCTCAGCTGGTTCAGGACAACCGAGCCGATCGACCTCCGCTGGCTTCGACATCCCTACCGGTGGCTGAGATGGCGTTCCGACGTGCGACGACGTGGGCCGTATGCCCCGCGGTTCGAGGATTTTGGTTGCGACGAGTCGGCCCAGGATTGACCGGCGGGTGAGCCCCGTCTGGATGCTCCGGGCCCGGATCGAACGTCGGCCGGAGCTGTCGATCAGAGGAACGAGCCGAGGCCCGCGCCGGCACGAACCTCGTCAGCCCCGCCGCGGGCCAGTGCACTAACGCGGGCGGCGGGGCCGGGCGCGCAGGTAGACGGCGAACGCCAGCACGGCAGAGAGGATCGCGGATGTGCGGTGCCCGAGCGCTGCATCGACCACGGCGCCGATGGCGAATACCGCGGCCAGAACCCAGAGAGCGTGCGTCGACGAAGCCCAGCGCGAGAACCGACCCATGACGAGGCAACGGTACAGGCGCCTGCTCCGCGCTTCCAGAGCGAGCGGTTCGCTGACCCGATCAGGCGACGAGCGAAACGGCCTGCATCGGATCAAGCACGGTCGTACTCGCTAGCAGCCAGGAACGTTCCCAGGAGAGCTCACACGTGGGGAACGGCAGAGCCACTCCGTGCCATGAGCCACGTCGCCAGGATGGCCCCCGCCCGCTGAGGACGTCGACGGGGATTCGGTCGCCCGCACGCACAGGCCGTCGTGCCACCCGACTGTCGAGCAGCCAACTCAGCCCGGGCAGCGACGCGACGTCGGTTGCACGGGCGAGCGAGTGGGGACACCACGACGGCTACGAGGCCGTCGAAGATGCCCGTCGCGCCAGCTGAGGTGCCCCCACGAGAGCGGCGATCCGTCAGGTCTTTTGAGCGCTCCAGCTCCCCCCTCCGACAGGGCTCTTGTAGGTGCCTGACATCGACGTCCCCGAGACCGACCCCGTATAGGTTGCGCCAGCACCAACGGCCCCGAAGCTGATAGCGGTGCCGTGCACACTGCCGCTGACATTGTACTTTCCACTCGGGCTCGACAGCGTGATCGATCCACTGAGCGCCGACCCCGTCTGCGTCCAGTGCAGCGTGAACGTACCGGTGAAAGCGCCGCTGTACTTTCCAGACCAGGTGCCTGCAAGCGTCGTCGTTTTGTGCTTCGGAGCATGCGTCTGATATGCGACCGGGGCCGCCTTCGCGACCGACGTCGCGCCGAGAACCGCGCCCACAACAGCCAGAAGCACTGGCACTAACAGCGAGGGATTCCGCTTCATCGAGACTCCTTTCGCGACCGGTGTACAGGCGTGTACGCGAGCATAGGCGCAGGCTCGCCTCGGGGCAAGCAGCCGAAAGGGACCGTGTCTGACAGGCGTGATCGTGCTGCCAGTTGACGCCCCAGCTGAGCAGCATGACGAACGGTCTTCTTCCTGCCACTCCCATCCCGAGAAAGGTCGTCCAACCGCCCCGACGGACTGGCGTCTCGTCCCCCGCCTCGACTCTCTCGAAGGGCCCGATTCGCAGTCAGGAGCCCCCAGAATTCGCCTCTGACCGCCCCCGTTGAACCCCGAACGTTACGCTTGCCGCCGAACGGCGGCAACCGTCCGGCTCACGGCCGCACGCTGCCACCCGATCCAGCCACCTCGGACGCGCGACTCGCCTCCTCCGTCCGAGTCGCCGGCTTGCTGACCGGAAGGCCGCCTCGGCACCTCGCACGATCGCCTCCGGTCCACTCGGTCGGGTGCGACTTCTGCACTGGCGCCAGAGAGTGAGGTGGCCGTTCCGGGTCGCCGCGACGGAGGCGATAGAGCACGTGCAGACGGAGCGGGCCTGGGCTCAGAGACGGATGATCGAAGTCGTCTGCCGGATCGTGGGACATGCCGAGTCGTTCCATCACCCTGCGCGAGCGCCGATCACCATCACGCCATTGCCTGAGAGTGAGCCGAGGAGTCGAAAGCGCAGACACCGACCAACGGTAGCTTCCCGTCCCGACCGCTCAATCCGCCGACACCGATCTGCATCCGCTGCGCCGACAACGTGAGGCTCATCGGCATATCGCCCACAGGAGGCCGAGCAGCGGGGAAGGCGCGGTCGTCTTCGTCGGCGCGGAATCCGCCCACGCCTTCCGCGAAGGCTCCGCGGCATCGCTTGGCGCGATGACGACGCGCCGCGTCGACCCGCGGCCGAAACGGCCGTCGCGGGCGGCCGCGTCAGCCGCCGGCGTTGTTGAGCGCCGCTCTGACCTTCGCCGGCGTGAGCAGGCCGTGCGAGGCCGGCAGGCACGCCTGCACGGCCTGCAGAACCGCAGGTGAGTGCACATCGATGCCCTGGGCCTGCACCATCTCGACCGTCAGCTGACCCTGCGCGGTCGGATCGGGGAAGTGGGACACACCGTGGCTGCGCATGCATCTGGCAAACGACAGCCCGTCCGCGACCTGGGTGCGCTGCTGCTGGGCCGTCTGCTGTGAGCCGCTGCCGCCATTCGTCGGGAGCAGGTGACTGCAGGCGTTCAAGGCTGCCTGGGATGGTGCGAGTTGGTGGAGGGTCAGCTTGACGTTCCCTCCGACGAAGCGCTGCGGGTCAGGGAAGTTCGGTACGCCGTTGGAGCGCATGCACTCGGAGAAGGCGAGCAGTCCATTCTGTGTCGTCGACGTCGTGGTAGCGGTCGTGGTGGAGGCGACGCTTGCAACCCCCGAAGAGCCGCCGCCGCCGCCACAGCCGGCCGCGAGTAGCGAGAACGCGGCCACGGCCACGACGACCGAGGCGAGCATGACTGGGCGTCCGCGACGCCTGCTGCTCGGTTCCTTTCGGTTCACAGTATGGAAGCTCACCACGACACCCTGAACGGGGCGCGGATCTTTCTGAGAGGTTGCTGAGAGTTTGCTTAAGGGCTGCGCTGGCTTGTTCGTGGTTGTTCGGGAGTGATCTGTGACGGATCCCAGACAGTCAAGGCGGCCCGGACGGGTCTGGGGCACCGCTCCCGGTTCGTCCGACGTGAGGGCTGCGTGAAGAGCGACGAGCGCTGGCGTCCAGATCTCCTGAGCGCCGACCTCGCATCCCGCCGCAGACGCGAGGTCGGTTCCGACACGAGCCGACGTTCGTTCGGTACCTGGCCGAGCTGTCCGAGAATGCTCGGCGCGGCGAAATCGACAGGGCGCCGGCGTGCGCGAGCCGCGGCCGCCGGCCAGCTCAGGGCGTGAGCTTGTAGACCTCCTGCCCGAGGGTCGTGAGCTTCGCGGGCTCGGCCCCGTTCGCGGAGAGATCCGCGTAGAGCGTCCCCTTGCGGAACTCGATGTAGTCGACGGGGGCGTTATTCCCAGCACCCGTCCCGACGGTGAGGGTGGCGGTACCGCCGAAGCCCGTCGGGTGCGACTGGCTGGTGATCCGGACGCCGCCGGAGCCGCCCTGGTTCAGGTAGTAGGAGAGGTAGACCGAGATCGTCCCGACCGACTCGTCGCAGGTCAGCTGCTCGAACTTCCCCGAGCCATACGTCTTCAGCTTGCCCGGAGAGGCCGTGGCGGCGGACGTGGCGCTCAAGCTCTGGGCGTGCGCCGAGGCGAGGATCGTGCACGGGTTCGGAAGCGAGACGCCCCGTGCCGAGGAAGCAGCCGCGAAGGCGAGGCCCGCCAGGGCCGTCGCCGCGAGCGTCGCGAGCAGCCTCGTGCGGAGCGGGATCGTCGAAAGGCCGCACGCATCCATCTCTAGCTCTCCTCCTTTGATCTCCGGGCCGGGTCGCCCGGCGCCGCGGGGTGTCGGGCGCGACCCTAACACCTCGTCTCGACTGACGCTGTCGGCGTCGCGACAGGCGATATCGGGCCAACAGAATGGCAAGCTTTCGTTTGCCCGCTACCGCACTCCACGACGCCGTCGAATGCCAGACCCGAGGGCTCATGTGAAAGAGTGTCGGCGAACGGCAGGTGACACCGGGGTCGTAAACCTCCACCTCCTCGCCGCGTTCCCTACGCACTCAGCGCCTGTAGCGATTCAGGTCGTAGCGCACGTGGCGCCAGCGGCGCCCGGAGCGGCGATGACACGCGGCCTCGTGAACCAGAAGACGAGGCCACGGGCAGCGCTGAACGTCAAGGCTGCGGCTGGGCGAGAGTAGGATCGTGTCGTGGCCGACTTCGAGAAGCCGACAGATCTGATGCACAACCGGGGGCTGATAGCCGACCCGGAAGCGTTCGCCCGGGAACACGCCGCGGCGTCGTGGCTCTTCCTGTGCGGCGAGGAGTTCGCCTCGGTGGAAGGCGGCATGTCGTATGCGGACGTCGAGCGGGCAGTTCCCCTGTCCGCAAACGTCGTCTCCGACCCGCCAACCCCGCTCGACCTCGACCTCGCCCGTCGGCAGATCGAAGCGCTCGACGGTCTGCCCCGGCCCACCTTGGTGACGTGTCGGACCGGGCCGCGCTCCGCCGCGTTGATCTATCTCTACGCCGGACTCCGCGCCGGCGCATCGGCCGAGGACGTGCTCGCCCGCGCGGATGCGGACGACGCGCCGTTCGTCCGCTCGGAGGAGCTCCGGGCCTGGATCACCGACGGCCTCGCCCAGCTCTCCTAGCCGTGACCCGGGCGACCGGGTCGAAGCACCCGGTATGAAGGTCGTCGGCTGCGCTAACAAGCTCCACCACCGTGTCGTGCATCATTCGCCGGATGACCGACGAAGAGAGTACGGAAGCAGCTGCCTGGCCGAGAAGCATCAGAGCGATCACGTTGTTCGTCGAGGACCTCCAGGTGGCGAAGCGGTTCTACCAGGAGGTCTTCGGGCTACCCGTCATCTTCGAGGACGCGAACTCCGCCGTCTTCGAGTTCGGGAGCACGCTTGTCAACCTGCTGAAGACGGAAGCGGCGGTGCCTCTTGTCGAGCCTGCGTCCGTCGGGGACCGCGAGGCTGGAGCGCGCTTTCAGCTCACTGTCGAGGTGGATGATGTTGACGCGATGTGTGCAGAGCTGATCGCGCGTGGGGCGAGGCTGCTCAACGGGCCGATGGACCGCCCGTGGGGAGTCCGAACCGCGAGTTTCATGGACCCTGGGGGGCACATCTGGGAGATCGCCCGATAGCCTCGGACGGCAAGCGCATGCCTCCCGAGTCTCGTTCCGCGACGAGGGAGGGCTTGGTCACGCGCGCTCAGATGAACCGGACGGTGATCGCGCGCATGACGCCCGCGTCTTCAGCCTCCCCGCAGCGAGTCGAGAGCTTCTCGATGGGGTGCTCCGCTGGGCGGAGAATCCCCTCGTAGACGGCGAGGCCGCCACGACGCGCACGTTCGGACATTCGTTCGGGCCGGTCGCCGCCGGCCGGGGTGCGCCCGATGCCACCGAAGCGGCCGGCAGCGAACGCGCCGCCTTGGGCATCATCGAGCCGTGTCGGACACGCCACGGGAGCTTCTGAGGACGACGTTCGAGCAGGTGCCGGAGCTTTACGACCGCGCCCGGCCGAACTACCCGCCGCAAATCTTCGACGACCTCGCTACGCTCGCGCAGCTTCCGGCGCAGGCGCGTCTCGTCGAGATCGGCTGCGGCACCGGCCAGGCGACGCTGCCGCTTGCCGAGCGCGGCTATGCGATCACGTGTGTCGAACTCGGGGAGCGACTCGCGGCCACCGCGCAGAGCAAGCTGGCGGCCTTTCCGAGCGTCTCGGTGATCAACGCGAACTTCGAGACCTGGCAGGCCGAGCGTCTGGGATTCGATGCGGTCGTTGCTTTCAGTGCATTTCACTGGCTCGCGCCCGATCTGCGCTACACGAAGACGGCCGATCTTCTCCGCGTGCGCGGGAAGCTTGCCTTCGTCTCGACGGCACACGTGCTTCCATCCGGTGGCGATCCGTTCTTCACTGAAGTCCAGGCGGACTACGAAGCCGTCATACCGGATGATCCGACGAGGAAGGCTGGCGCCGACGGCACCTTCTACTCGCGTCCCTGGCGGTTGCCGCATCCGGATGCGCTCGGGGATCACAGCGATGAAGTCGTGACCAACGAGATCGAGGCGAGCCGCCGGTTTCACAACGTCGGCGCGAGGCGCTACCTCTGGGACGTGATCTACACCGCCGACGACTACATCGCCGTCCTCAGCACCTACTCACACCATCGGGCGCTCGACGACGAGGCCCGCGAGCTCCTTCTCGAACGCATCCACAAGCGGATCGAAGCGCGTCCGGAACGCACGGTGCGGAAGACGTATCTGGCGATGCTCTACGTCGCCGAACGGCTCTAGCCCCGCGCCCGCCAATCCCAACCGCAACCCTCTCTGCGTTGAACCTGGAAACGGCCCGACACCGGGCTGAAGCGACGCCTACACCAGGACGAGCGCTGCCCCCACCTTGCGTACGCACCTCGGTCACGCCCGATCCCCAACCAGCGCGGAGGCAGACCGCCGACGCGTCGGGGCCCGAGAAACGAAGGCAGTTTAGGGATCGAAAACCGGCGTGCCCGGCGATACAGCGAATGAAGGTCGGACGGCGGATCACGAGTGCCTCCACGGCATGAGCGCTGTCTCATGCGTCTCCTATGACGTGGCGGCTTGCCGCTCAGCCTCCTCCCTCGTCAGCAGTGGCGTCGCGCTCGGATCACGGCATCGACACCGGTCCCCGCGACCGGCCGCGGACCGGTCAGAGGCGACGATCGCTTCCCACCGATCCGGATCCAGGGCGGCGAGGGCAGCCTCGACGGAGATCTGCGACTGCCCGGCCGCGGCCGTCGCCGCTCCGGTGCCCGGGTCGATCGGCCGATGGCCGACCAGAAACAGGGTCCCGCCGTGAGCGACCCCGGTCGCCAGCCGCTGAACCATCGCCTCGACCGACCCGGCCACGTGGACATACAGACAGACGACGAGGTCGTATCCGCCCCGCTGAGGCGTCCAGGTCGCAAGATCGGCCTCGACCCAGTCGATGCGCTCGGCGATGCCCGGACCGATGGCCTCGGCCGTCGACCGCGCAGATGCCAGGGCCGTCGCGGCGAAGTCGACCGCGGTGACCAGCCATCCGCGCGCAGCGAGCCAGAGCGTGTCGGAGCCGTGGCCGCAGCCCGCGTCGAGAGCACGTCCGGAACGCAGGTCGCCAATCTCGGCGACCAGATGGGTGTTCGGGGGCCGCTGCGCGGCGCGATCCCCGTGCTCGCGCAAGGCTTGCGACCAGCGCTCTTCCCAGAAGCTCCGGTCGTAGTCGCTCATGCCGGCGAGCGGCGCCGCTTGTCGTCGGCGGTCAATATGCCTCCGGTTCTGTTGACCCCGCCGGGTTCACCGCGACGTCAGCTCCTTTGCTGGGGAGGCGGCTGGCGTTGAGATGGTACTGCTCGGCGCCGACCTGGCTGGCAACGCCGCGACCGGCTCGAACGGTGGCGCGCTCGCTTGCTAAATGAGCGACCACGATCGCCTCGCGTCACCGCCATGATACTTGCTCGCAGATCTCGTGCTCCGGACAACGCCTGAGGCATCAGATGGGCTGCTTGCTCCCCCGCTGCGGCGTTCTCGGCGTGCCACCGTGGCTGACGCGGGAGCATGCAAGGGCTTAGGACGTCAAGGAGACCGGGAAGATCTGCAACATCGCGGCGTGAACTGGCAACCGCGACGGGGAGCACGTCCGTCCCCGTCCTTCGCCGCAACCCGCAGAGGATGCGAGTTGCGCTCGAGGTCACGACTTTGCCGTTGTGATTTTCGGTGAGCCCTTGACGCCTTGCGTGACCGTGTCGACGTCGCCAGTTTCACCCTTTACCGCGGCGACGAACATGTTCTTCGTCGTCTGCGGCGTGATGAGGTAGATCGTGCCGACGTCCGTCACGTCGCCGAGCGTGGCCGCCTGCTTGACGTAGAGGCCTTGCGCGGCCAGTGTCTTGACGAGCGAACTCACGGTCGGGAAGGAGCCCGTCTTGACCGTGCTGGCGGCGACATGCGCTGCAGCCTTCAACGCGGCCGTTGCCTGCAAGGCCTGCTGTAGCTTCTCGGTGTCGGTCTTCACGCCCGGTCGGAAGTAGACGACCACCTGGGTGCTCGAGTCCGCGGTCTGTACGACACAGAGCTCGGGATCCTTCAGCGAGTGCGAAAGTGTCGCCGTACTTTGCTTATGTGCTCCCGGCCAGGTGATGAGCGTCACCGCATACCATGCCTGTGTCGGCGCCGGCTCCGCTTTGGCCGTCAGGAGCTTGCGGTAATCATCGGTGCAGGCGATTTGGCCGGAGACACCGGCTGTGCCAGCCGTGCTCGTTGCAGACCGCTTGAGGGTGACCTGATCGCCGGCGACAACCACCGTCAGCCCGGATGCTTTGTTCGAAGCCGATTTCGTAGTCGTGGAGCCGCCGCACCCGGCGACGCCGACCGCAACCGCAGCCGTCGCAGAGGCGCACGCAGCTATCCGGAAGGGGTACGGCGCCATTCCTTTAACCTAGCCTGTTCTCGCGGCGATGACGACGTATCCGTCGCGACTCTTCGGGAACTCTCATGTCGGCGTCGGTCATGGGTGCGGAAGCGACCGGCCGATGGCGGCGACGTGATCATCCAGGGGGCTCCGATCCCCGCGACGGCGCCCCCCGTGACAGGGCGGCAATCGATTCGACCGTTAGCTGATCTGCTCCGCCAGCTCGATGTTGCTCCCCTCCGGGCCGCAGACATAGCTAAGCCGGTACCTGTCCTCGCAGCGCTCGAGCTCGCCGACACGTTCAACGCCGCGGGTTCCGAGGCCGGCAACGACGGTGTTGATGTTCTGGACGGCGAATGCGACGTGGCGGATTCGCGCGTATTCGCCGGCGCGCGTCGATTGTCGCCCTGGTTCGACGGCGAGTGGAACTTCGTCTGCTCGAGTCGCCGGGTACCGTCCGGTGTTTGCATGATCGCAATATCCGCCCGTACGCCCTCGAGCCCAACGACGGTCCACCCAGCGACCTTCGACGGGCCCCTCGCCCTGCAGCACGACTCCGAGCTCGACGAAGAACTCAATCGCGGCCGCGAGGTGGTCAACCACGATGCCGACGTGATCCATCAGCCGGATGGCCATGTGTTCGAAGTGATGAACCGCAGTCGGGCGGTGCCAGGCGCCGGGAGACTTGAAGCCCGCCCCATCTCGACTACCGCTCCTCCGAGGCGAACGCGTCGCAAGATAAACCCGACACCCGCAGCCTCCGCCCTGAGCAGCTACGCGCGATCGTCATCGACCACACGCGGATCTGAGAGTCTCGAACGAGACACCTTCCAGAGATCCCAAGGACATGCCGGGCGAGAGGAGGCGGGTATTCTGACTGAAGGTGCGCGACTCGTTCTTATCGGTGCTCCTCTGATCGAGGTCGTATGTGATGCATGCGGCTGGATGGCCGTAACGGGCCAGGGGCCGAACCTGGTGTGGGCGGAGCACGTGCCTGCCTGCCCGGCTGTGGGCGGCGCGGTGCGACTTGTTCCCGAGGTGACGCCGCTCCACAGACTTCTGGGGCCCGTCAGTGCGTGTACGCATAGCCTTGTCCGGCGACAGATCGCAGTCACTGCGGCAGGTGTCAAGCGGTACGGGATTGTGTGTGAGCTCTGCGGCCGGCGGCCTGTTCCCTCGTAGGTGAACATCCATTCGCGGGTGCTGTAAACGTTCTGGCCTCGTCCTGACTTGCGAGGCATCCTTTACCCAAGGGCTCCCAGTACCTACGCCAGCTGCTCGTACCTCGGTCGGATTACGAGATCGTAGGATGGGCGAACTCCGACCTCTGCTCGCGCGTACCCAGTGACGGAGCGGAGACGAGATCGCGACGAAGCTCAGCCGTGGCGGCGCATTGGGAGTCTTGAGACCTTCGGGACCAAGCCACCCGGGCACCCGAGCATGCATATGCTCGAAGCATGCTCGAGGGGCTGACTCGCTTCTGGGTCGAGTTCGACTACGCCGCCGAGGCAGAGCCTCCGGTGGGTACGCGTATCGGTTTCGGCGTGACCGCGATCGACCAACGCGATGCACTTCAACTTATTGCTCATCGAGTGTTCAGCGACGGATCGCTTCCGCCCGTCAAGGAGATTCGCAAGGACGTGGACGTTTCGTTGCTCGACCACGGGCACGTTCTGCCGAACATGGGGCCACCTCATGTTCGCGGCGTCTGGTTTCCCTTGGGCTACTAGTCGGCCTGCATGTCCGCCGGGAGTGCCGATTGTCGCGGCAGTCTCGATCGGCAGCCCTTGCGGAGCTTTGCTGTCGCTGCGGCGATCTTGGTCTTGCTACCGCCGCTGGTGGCTACTGGATCTTTCGGAGCGGAAGGACTGCGAGTCGCTAGTCCCGGCCTCGGGCGACTCGTCTGCGCCAGGGTGCCTGGTTGACCCCCGGAGCGACCTCGCGTTCATCGAGCAGACGTCGTGCACTTCAGCGATCGGAAGGCATGCGAGATGATGACGACCCCCTGAAGGGTCGACGTCATGCGGTGCAGCGGCCTCTCTAGGTCGTCGTCGTCCGGTTCTGGTGTGCCGGCCCAGATAGCCGTCCGTTCTTGCCGGCCCGAGATAAGGGAACCCGGGAAGCAAGTCGCTGTGTGGGCCGATCTGCCGGCTCTTCAGTTTCCGGGCGTGCCCCCAACAACACCGTCACGTTCCGCGGCTCGTCGGCGATCGACACAAACTCTTCCCAATTCAAGAACGCACTTGCGATCTGCGACAAGCTGATGCCGGCGGGTCTGCCATACAGCAGTTCCAGCGGTCCGTGAGCGGAGTTCACAGAGCGTGCCCTCCGGCAGTCCTTGCAGCGTCCGATGTGACGAGACTGACTGCCACGGGCCTTTCGTTTCAAAAACATGCCTGCGTGCGGCGGCGCTGCGGCGAGCGGATGTGAAGGCAAGGGCGCTGGGAGTTGGTCGGTACGGCTAAAACAGCTTCCTTCCGGCACCGAGGCGCCCGTGTTCCAGGCGGCGGCGCACTCGGAGCCGGTTGGTGCGGATCCTGAAACCAGCGCGATGGGAGGCAGTGTCCGAACTGTCGCCCGATCCACATTGCTGGGCCGCCCTGAATAGACGAGCCGAGAAGGCTTGATACCGGCTGCCATGCCCCTCGCGATTACGAGGAACTGGAGTCTGGTTTCGGGGTGGCTCCGGCTTCGTGCTCGATCCGCTCTTCGTCTTTAGCCAGAGCCTCCTGTCGGAGTTCTTCGGCTTCGGCTGTCTCCGAAGTAGTCAACGGGCCGGTCGGCGGTCGGTGCCCACCAGGGAGGCCGTCGAGGAAGGCGCGAAGACCTTTCATTCCGAAAGCTTACTTGCGCCAGGTTCGGCCCACTCGGCGGACGGCGATCTCCGATTGGGTACGCCGCAGTCCGGGGGAGTCACCCGGGACGCGCGAGCGAGATCACAGTCGCCTGGCTCGGCGTTCGAGAGCACGCCCCGAGACCGTCGGGTCGCAGAATCGAGGTTGGTCCGCAATGGCAGCTCGTCTGGCTAGATCGGAATCCCGTCGTCCGTTGACACGGCCATTGGTCCGTGCGATGGTCGCGGTCGATGAGCGTTCGCTTCGGTGTCTCGTACGGATCGGTGCCTTACGGCATCGCGCTTCACACGTGCGACAACTGTGGCGAGTCGGCTCTCGAGCCAGACCTTGCTAAGAGCCCGCTCGAGGGTTGGCTCTCTGAGGGCGCGGACATACAGTTCTGCCCCGACTGCGTCGCCCTCCACCCTCCGGTGGGCCAGCAAGCGCGAGAGGAGACACACTCCCACAAGCGTCCACGACCACCCGGGAAGCAGGCTAGAAGGGCGATCGGAAGAAAGGTGTGGCGCCTGCCCGAGTCACGAGACGCCTGACCGGCGGTCCGTTCAGCCTGATGTCTCGTTCGATGAAGGTGCTTCATTGCTCTGGCAGGTCTTCTGGGCTGCCTGGAAGATCGGTGAGTTCGGGTCGACCCCGTCTTTCGGGCCATACCCTTGGCTGACTCCTCCGTTCGAGAACTTCGGGTCGGGGTAGCTCGGCACCCCGTGCGAACGCATGCACGCGGCGAACGCCAGCAGGCGGGCTTTCATCTGCTGCTGCTGCGCCTGGGAGAGCGTGTGTCCAGCCTCCGATCCCGGACGGAATGAGATCGTGACAGGCTGCTACTGCTCGCTGGAACGCGGGCGAGCTCGGATTCAGCGACGCCGACACGGTGATCGTGATCGTCCCCTGCGAGTCCGCGTCGGGAAAGTTGGCGACCCCGTGGGAGCGCATGCAAGCTGTGAACCTGACGCCAGCCGCGCCCGTGCCCAGGCTCGTGGAGATGCTCGCTCCGATCCCTGATCCCGGTGGCAACGAGAACGCACCCGAGTTGGTCGCGCCGCTGCCAACATCGTTCGAGGTTGTCGTTCCGAGGCTCGCGATCGACGGCGACTTCGAGCCCCCGCCGCAGCCGGATGCAACCAGCACGAAACTCGCAAGCCCCGCCGCGAACACAGCACCGCGCAGGGCAAGGCGTCGACGGTCCATCCGCTCAGTAGAACAGAAGCGTCTGAAGCATCTCTAAACGTCGCGCCTGGACGCCGAGGGTAAAGCCTGTCAGCTGAGCGAGGTTGCTGACCCACCCACATCCGGTCGCGCCGAGCATCTAAGCGCGACCGAGGATCGTCGGTCAGAACCGAACGTTCGACTCGGTCAGCGTTCGACTATGGCGACGACATTCTCGCCCCGGCTGTCCCAGTAGTTATCGCCGAGCTTTGCGACGAGAACTTGCTCGAGCTCACCCGACCGCTCCATATCCTCGACGATGTCGGCGCCGCCTACGAGCTCGCCCTTCACGAACACCTGCGGGATCGTCGGCCAACCCGAGATTGCCGAGAGGTCCTCGCGGATCTGCATGTCGAGAAGCACGTCGACCGCGGTGATTGGCGCGCCTGCGCGGCGAAGCGCGCCGAGAGCCCGCTCGCTATTGCCGCACATGATCGCCTCCGGGGTGCCCTTCATAAACAATGCGACGTCCGCGCCGTCGATGACGTCCTGAATCTTCTCGGTGTAGGTGGCTGTCTTCTCGGTCACTAGGGAGTCCCTTTCGTGTTGATCCGCAGCTCGTGAATTGATCCATCCTGCCAAGGCTCGTCGAGCGCTTCGTACACCATCTTGTGCTGCTGGATTCGTGTCAGGCCGTTGAAGGCCGGCGCGGTGACGCGAACCTCGAAGTGGTCGCCCCCGCCTCGGTCGATCACCCGCACTTCGGACGCGTCCGGAAACGCACCCTCCAGCAGCGTCTGAAGCCTCTCCGCACTCACCGCCGCTGATGGTAGCGGCGCGGGGGCCGCGCGCGGAGCGGTCGGCGACTTTGCAGCATGTCCGGCGGAAAGCACGCCGGAGCTAGACTGGAGCGTCACGCGGATGTGGCGGAATTGGTAGACGCGCACGGTTCAGGTCCGTGTGTCCTTTTGGACGTGGAGGTTCAAGTCCTCTCATCCGCACTCTGAAGCGTCTAGCCCTCCTCGTCGCGACGGCCGCGTCCGTCGCCTGCCTTTCGGGCAGCGGTCTCGCGGCACAAGCGGTGCCGACGACCGAGGTCGTGGTCACGCTGAACGCGCCCTCGCTGCTCGCCGAGGGCCGGTCGTTGACCTCGGCCGGCACCGTCTCCTACGGCAAACGACTTGCCCGGGCGCAGGCGCAGGCGCGCTCGAACCTCCTCTCCTCGATCCCGAGCGCTCAGATCCTCTATCGCTACCGGATCGTCGCCGACGGGTTTGCGATCGTCGTACCGACCGCCGACGTCGCAAAGCTGACCTCGATTCGCGGGATCGCGAAGGTCTGGCCGAACCTCGTCTACCACTCCCTTTCGGTCACGCGCACGACGGTGACGCGGGCTCAGGCAATGAACCAGGGCCCTCAGGTGATCGGCGCCGACAAGCTCTGGGGCGCCAACCTCTCGACGGCTGGGGAGGGGATCAAGATCGGCATCATCGACGACGGGATCGACACGCAGCACGTCTACTTCGACCCTGCGAGCTTCACATATCCGGCGGGATTTCCCAAAGGGATCACGAAGGACGCCACCGCCAAGGTGATCGTCGAGCGGGCCTTCGCGCCCGGCGAGCCATCCTACCGCTACGCAACCGCGCCGTTCGACCCCTCGGAGAACGGCTCGTTTCACGCCACGCACGTCGCCGGTATTGCCGCGGGCGACTACAACACGCAGGACGGGGCGCTCTTCCTCTCCGGCATCGCTCCCGACGCCTACCTCGGTAACTACAAGGCACTGACCATCCCGACACCCGGGTTCGGCCTGGACGGCAACTCGGCCCAGATCACGGCGGCAATCGAGGCCGCGGTCGCGGACGGCATGAACGTGATCAACCTGTCGCTCGGCGAGCCCGAGGTCTCGCCCTCACGCGACATCGTCGTCCACGCGATCGACGCTGCCGCGCAGGCGGGCGTCGTCCCGGTGATCGCGGGCGATAACCAGTTCGACCAGTACGGGTACGGATCGATCAGCTCGCCGGCCAACTCCCCTGATGCGATCACGGTCGCCGCAACGACGCTCTCCGACACGATCGCCGACTTCTCCTCGGGCGGGCCGACGCCGATCTCGCTCGAGCTGAAGCCCGACGTCAGCGCCCCAGGCGTCGCGATCACCTCGTCGCTACCGGTCAACCAGTCCGGCCCGTTCGGCGCCATGTCCGGCACGAGCATGGCGGCGCCTCAGGTCTCCGGGGCGGTCGCTCTCCTGATGGAGCGCCATCCGACCTGGACTGTGGAGGAGATCAAGTCGGCGCTCGTCCAGACCGGCGACCCGGTGCACGGCGCGCAGGGAGGTGAGGTGTCGGTGCTCCGCGAGGGCGGCGGCCTGATCGACCTCGTCAAGGCCGACAACCCGCTGATCTTCGCGGATCCGACGTCGATCAGCTTCCCGGTCAACGGAGGCACCGTGCCCGTCAACATCAGCGACGCCGGCGGCGGCTCCGGCAACTGGTCGGTCTCAGCGCCACTCCAAGAGCCCTACCCGGGCGTGACGATCAACGTCCCCGACAGTGTCTCCGTCCCGAACCAGATTTCAGTCTCCGCCACCGTGGCGTCGAACGCGCCGAATGGCAACGCAACCGGTTTCGTCCTGCTCACGCACGGTTCCGACACGCGCCGGATCCCCTACTGGGTCGAGGTCGACCATCCGGTGCTGCCGACCGAGCCGTCGAGGCCTCTGACCACCCCCGGGATCTACACGGCGACGACGGCTGGTGGCGAGAGCAAGATCGACCACTACCAATACCCGACGATAGGAGACGGCTTCTACCCGGGGCCCGAGGTCGTCTACCGCGTGCACATCAGCAAGCCAATCGCGAACTTCGGCGTCGCCGTCCTCTCCGGGAGTGCGATTCCCCACATCGTCTTCGCGGGTGACGAGAACCACCTCGCCGGTTTCGCTGCCCTCCCGCAGGACATCAACCCCTACCTCGAGAGCTTCGGCACCCCCCGCCCGGTCTCGGGTGTCGTCCTCCCGTCACCGGGAAACTACGACGTCGTCTTCGACACCCGCTCGGCCGCCGTGGCGGGCCCGTTCAGATTCCGCTTCTGGCTGAACGACACGACGCCGCCAACCATCCGCGTCGTCTCCACGCGAGGCGCGAAGGTCTCGGTCTCGATCACGGACGCGGGCGCCGGTGTCGACCCCGAGTCGATCAGCGCCTCCCTCGATGGTCGCAGCATCGTTCTGCGCTACCACGACGGGCACCTCGTCCTCAAGACGCCCCCGGGGCACCACCTCTTGATCGTGACCGCCTCCGACTACCAGGAGCTGAAGAACATGGAGGACGTTGCGGCGATCAAACCGAACACCGCCACGCTGCGGGAGACGGTCGTCGTCAGCCGCTAGCGGCGCTTCGCGTCCTGCTCGTCGATCGTCGGCAAGGCAGCCAGATCCCGCTCGACCGAGCGAGCAAACTCTTCCGACTCCGACGGGACGACCCGAAGCTTCGCCTTCTGCTTCCTCCGGGTGCGCTCGCGGCGCGCGTCAACGCCGATCGCTGAGGCGACCCGCGGCCATTCCGCGGCGACGACGAGCACCACCGCAGCGACCAATAACACGATCGCTATCGGGCTCATGCCCGAAGGATACCCGCCGTCGGCCGATTCGGTCTATCGGCTTTACCGGGGAACCTCGCTCGCAGCACCCGCGGCGATCAGGCGGCTGCCGCCAGGGGCTACAATGGCCCGCCGCGCCTTCCCCGGTAGCTCAATTGGCAGAGCATTCGGCTGTTAACCGAAGGGTTGTTGGTTCGAGTCCAACCCGGGGAGCCTCTCTATACATGCACGAGCGCCAAACGGAGGGCCGACCCGTTGCTAGCGCGCCGAACGTGCGACCGGAAGACGCCGCTGCTGTACTGCCCGTCGGTCGTCTGCGGGCTCGAGCCGGGCGGCTTCGCAGGCAACTCATCTGCGGAGAGGAGCACGGCCGGGACCGGCGTAACCGGGTCGCCGGACCGATCCGCCGGCGCAGAGCCCGTGCAGAAGGACTCTGAGGGCTGCAGCCGCGTCTATTACCCGAAGACCGGTTCGCGGCGGTTCTGC
Source organism: uncultured Actinomycetota bacterium (assembly GCA_963765345.1). Taxonomy (GTDB): domain Bacteria; phylum Actinomycetota; class Thermoleophilia; order Gaiellales; family Gaiellaceae; genus PALSA-600. The sequence continues at coordinate 125,940 of CAVXWI010000001.1, read as the reverse complement.
AGGACGACGTGCCCGGGCCGCCCGGCGTATCCGCCGGGCCGCGTCGTGCCGCGCTTCGTCGCGGGGTCGCGTCCATGCGACCTGTGCTCGACACCGTCTGTGCCTGTGAACCGGATCCATCGGTTCTGCTCGATCGCCTGTCGAAACCGAGCGCGTCAGGCGATCAACCGTGAGCTCCTTAGACGTCCAACCACAAGCGTCTCCGGGAGACCCTTGCCCCGCAGGTCGCGGCCGGCACCGTCAACTGCGCCCGCTGCGGACGTCTCACCCTCAGCCGCGAGCCGTGGGATCTAGGCCACGTCGACGGCGACCCGAGCCGCGTACGCCGGCCTCGAACACCGGGGATGCAACCGCGACATGCCAAGCAGAACCCTCAAGGCCCGCGCCCCCCTGTTCTCACCGTCGCGCAAAACTTGCTCAGTGAGCTCAGATCTTGTGCGCGGCGTTAGAGAACATACTGCTGATCGGGGCACCAACAAGGGCGACCACACCGACGACGACGACGGCGACCAGGGAGACGATGATCGCGTACTCCGCAAGAGTCTGTCCCTCCTCACGCAGGATCGCGAGCGACAGCCTTCGAAGCATCGCGTTCAGTCGCGGGCCGATGAGGGTGGCGTTGGTCATATCGTGTTTGGTCATCGGCAAGCGGTTTTCCTCACTTCGAGTGAGTCTTCAGCCAAGGCAGTGGGTTACGGGACCGCTGGTGATTCAGAAGGCGCACGGCGTCTGTCGGGCTTGAATCGCGAGCCGAACTGGACGAGACTGGGCGCAGATTGGCGTCCTTTTGTTCCAACTGCGGCATCCGGGTCTCCGCGGACGCAGAATTCTGCTCCGCGTGCGGGCGGCCGATCGCGGCGCCTTCGGATAGCCCTTCAGCGGCCGTTCGGCCGCCAGCCCATGTCGAGTCCGTATCGGTGAGCGCCAACCGGACGCCGTCGCCAACTCGCCGGCGACCCTGGCCGGCGCACCCGGCCCGGCAAGTCGCACCCCCAGTCATTGAGGCCGAAACGTCTCCCCTCACGCGCGAATCTGCGCAGGGAATTTCACCCCGGAGAGCTGCTTCCAGGCCTCCGTGGTGGCGGATGCTTCTCCTCCCGCCCTGGCTCGGGTACGCGATGGTTCTTTTCGCGACGAGTATGTTCTTCTGGTTTCCCTACCTCATTGCCACAGCCCACATGAGGCACTCGGACAAGGTGTCGGCGTTCACTGCGTACGGCTTCACGGTCGCGGTATGCGTCGCGTACAGCCTCTGGGTCGCCCGAAGGAGACGCCGCACGATCCTCGAGTCCGACGAGAATGGATACACGATCCGTATCGAGGTCCTGCGCTCGAAGCGTTCGCAGAAGACCAGCGACTGACGTCGATCAGGATCGCCTACGCTCTGCGCCAACCCAAATGGCTCGACACGGTGATCCGGTCGAAGGCGGCTCGACCCCCTGTTGCGGTAGCGCCGGTGGACTCCTTCAGCGCGACGCCCTCTCTCATGGAGACGTACAACCGCATTCTCGGTGCTTGCACTTCGCTCGTCGCAGGGACTCCGGTCGAAGCGGAGTTCGCCAGGTTGTTCCAGCCTCTCGGTTACCTCTCGCCCGTGTCGAGCCAGTTCGCGGTGCAGATAGCGGGCGGTCGGGCGCGGTCGCTTCTCGCGCAGCTCTCGGGTTGGCTTTGGTCGTGGCCCTCGGCCGAGGTGCTCCTCGACCAACTCGTCACGGCGCTCGAGACCGCCGAGGCTGTCGCCGAGGAACCGGCGGAGAAGGCACGGCTTCGCGGTTTGATCGACGGGCTGAAGGGCGCGGGACGCGAGATCGCTGTCCAGATCGTGTCGGCGTATCTCGTGCGCCAGGTCTGACGCTCAGATCGCTGGATTCAACGCCGTCTACCGGTCTGACCCCGGGTCGGGTAATGGATGCCACGGCCGAGCGGCCGCCGTGCATCCCGTGACCCCGGCCTGCAACCGCGGGGAGGGACATCTAACCGGAGGGTGAACCCCTTTGCTGCGGTGGGGGTTTGCGGACTTCCCCCTGCGGCCCCCACTGCACCATGCCCGTTATGCGGGCTTCACAACCAGCGTCACCTCTTCTCGTACGGAACCGCGGCGGGATATTGCCGCGGGCACCGTGAAGTCGAGGGCATCCGGCATGCTTGAGAATCCTTGGATCTTGCCGAGCAGTGAGCGCAGGCCCTCCGGGCCCGCAGCCCAATTCGGCCAACGGCGACCGCTCACACGGCTGGCCAGGCTCTCGCGCCTCGGCGCCATGACCCTAGGTATCCCCTAGGCGCGATTCTCCGGCAACAGCCTTGGCTGGACTCCACTCACTGCTTGTCCGGGTGTGCGACCTCGGTGAAGAGGTCGCCCTGTGCTGCGCCAGAGCCGGAGCGGCCTCCACCCGCGCCGCGCAGAACCCACGCCGCCCCGACCGCGAACACCGCCCCGACCAGCGGCCCCGCGACGTAGACCCAGTAACTGCCGAAATCACCGCCGACGAGATCGGGCCCGAATGTGCGCGCAGGATTCATCGACGCGCCGGAGATCGGGCTACCCCACAGCCCCGCCAGGGCGATGTAGGCGCCGACTCCGATGGCGCCGAAGATGCCGATGTTCTGCGCCCCGGACGCGGTCCCGAGAATGACGCTGACGAGCCCGAGCGTCAGCACCGCCTCCATCAGGAACGCCCTCCAGTCCGCCCAGCCTGCCGCCGGATAGTTGGACCCGTACTTCGCGGAGACGTTCACCACGCCGCGAAGAAAGAGCGCCGCGAGCGTCGCCCCGACCAACTGCACGACCACATATGCCGGCACCCGCCGCCATGGAAAATCGCCGCGGAGCGAAAAGGCAACGCTCACTGCCGGATTCAGATGGGCGCCCGACACCTTGCCCATGAACAAGATGATCGCCATCACCATCAATCCAGGCGCGACGACCGCGGCTGTGCGAGTAATCGTGTCGGGGAACGCCTGACCCATCATCCCGCCACCCGCGGCGACCAGCACGAGGAAAAATGTCCCGAGAAGCTCCGAGAAGAGGCGCCGCCACTCCTGACTCGGATCCTGGAAGTTCTGCAGCGGCTCGACGAGATCTCGATCAACCAGCCCGGTCAGCGCATTGATAGCCCCGGGGGGCTCTGTCTCATCCACCGCTCTTGTCTCCCTCCGCCTCGCGTCTAGCTCGCGACCGATCGGTCCGCAGACGAGTCTCCCAAATCCGGGCACCAATGTCCATCGACAACCGCGAGCCGGCTGTCGTACGCGCGATTTTCCATCGCGGGCCAGTCCGGGTATGCCGCGAGTCCGACCCCGAACGGGCGTCAGGCCCTGCGTCGCCTTGGGCTGACTCGTCTGGTGCTCGACAGGGGGGCGCTGAGGTGGTGGTACGGATGCACCCTCCTAGCGAACTCGGTGACCGGAAGTTCCTCGGTCAGTCCCGAGTACTCCCCGCCCCGCACGACTGAGCCCACCCGGCCCCGTCCTTGTGGCGAGGATGGGAAACCCGGGTGGGCTCGGGAGGTACACGGTCGACGCTACGCGGAGCGCCGGTGCCGGGACAATCGCCCGTTCGGATGATCTTCAGGTGAAGCGCGGTGGTCGGGGTACTCCCGTTCACTGTCGTCGCGAACACAGCGGGAAGCGGGGTCGGCGCCGCGGCTGCCGATCCGGCGAGCCCGAGTGGCGCAGCGCCGGTGCGAGCATGGTGGCCAGCTGCCGCGCGGGACCAGGCTCTCAGATCGCCTGGATCGGGCGCCGAGCGACCGCGGCTTGTCGCTTTTTACACGGCGCTTACAGCCACCGTATCTCCAGCTGACGCGGGCGCCGGATGCTGGCAGCGTCCAGGACCGGTCCTGAGGTGCTTGCCCATGAAGACAAAAACGATTCTCGCCCTGACGCTCGTCGCCCTCGCGTTCACGCTCGGGGCGGCACTCGCCTCGGCGGACGCCGGCTCCACGGTCCAGGCCGACCTCACCCAGCTCGCCGGCGACATCTCGGCGGCCCACTCCACGCTGATCCCCGATTTCGACGCGATCACCGCCGCCGCCCAGAAGGGCGACAAAGCCGGGGTCATGACCGACATCAAGCAGGCCAAATCCGACGCGGCCAACCTGCTGCCGGCGATCAGGACCGACCGAAGCCAGCTGGTGTCGGACCTGAAGGCTGCGCGGGGCGCTCATCTCACGGGCTTGGGCGCCGCGGTCAAGGCGGCACTCGCCGCCGACAAGGCCGAGATCACCGATATTCGCGACGCTGCCCAACAGGCCAAGAACGCCGTGCAGGGGCTGCGCGGCGGCGGCACCAGCACCACCAGCGTTTCCTAGGGGGTTCCACCACATCGCTCCACGTGCGCGACGACGCCGGCTCACCCCGGCGTCGTCGTTTGCGCGCCGAGCCCGGCGATCGCGCCCTCGATCCGTGCGAGGGCCTCGCGGAGCTCCTTCGTCCGTTCGATCCCGGCGGTGCGCAGCTCCGCCCAGAGCTCGCGTTCGCGGAGCCTGAGCAGGTACTCCTCCGCGGTCGCCTTGTCGATCCCCTCCCGAGGCGCCCACGCGTCGAGCTCGGCGAGGAGCGCCAAGACATCGGGCTCGGCGGCGGCGCCGTCGACGAGGTATTCGCGTAGCGCCCGATTCCTCTCGTCCCGGAAGTGCTCCGGCGTGATCTCGGCGAGGACCGGTACGAGGCTCCGATGTGCGACGACGCCGGCCAGCGCGCCCCGCTCGACCCGGTCGCCGGCCGCGACGACGCGCGGTGAGGGCGCCGTGGCCGCGGTCGCCGTCCCGCCGCCGCGAAGCTGGATCGGCATCCCGAAGAAGTCGTTCGCCCAGCGCTGGGCGGCCCTGCGGTCGAGCGAGTCGGGAACTCCCGCGAGAAACGCCTCGACCGCTCGCCGTCCCGCTTCGCGGTCGTCCGCGCGCTTCGCCTCGACCTGGGCGCGGTAGAGGACGTAGGGCTTGGCGGCGCCGAGCCTCGCCTCGAACCCGGCCGGATCGTCGGCGGGGTCGATCCCGGCGGGCAGGGCGACGACCTTCACGTCGAACCCGTGCGCGACTGCCAGCTCCATTCCCCTCAGCGCCGCCGACTCTCCTGCCGCGTCGCCGTCGAACGCGAGCCAGAGCCGCCTCGTCAGCCGGGCGAGCTCGCGGAGCTGCTGCTCGGTGAGCGCCGTCCCCATACACGCGACGACGGGCTCGAACCCCACCTGGCGGAGCGCGATCACGTCGGTGTTGCCCTCGACGATGCACGCCCGGTCCTCGCGTGAGATCGCCAGGCGGGCCTTGTCGAGGCCGTAGACGATCGCCCCCTTCGTGAAGAGCTCGGATTCGGCCGTGTTCACGTACTTCGCTTGCAGCGGATCGTCGTCGTGCAGCCGGCGCGCCTGGAAGCCGAGGACGTGGCCGCGTGCGTCGGTGAGCGGGAAGACGAGGCGCCGCTCGAAGTAGTCGCCGCCCCGCGCGCGCGTCAGGCCGGCCGCCCGCAGCTCCTCAGCGCTGAAACCGCGGTCGAGGGCCTTGCGGGTCAGCGTCGTGCCGCCGAGGGCAAGACCGAGGCGGAACTCGCGGCAGACCGGCTCGTGCAGGCCGCGCCCGGCGAGGTAGTCGCGCGCGAACGAGCCGGCCTGGCTCTCCCAGAGGTAGCGCTCGTAGAAGGACGCGGCGTCGTCGAGGACCGCGAGCAGCCGCTCGCGGCGACGGCGCCTTGCGTCCTCCGCCGGCGAGCCCTCCTCGTACTCGGCCGTGATTCCCGAGCGGCCGGCGATCCACTCGATCGCCTCGACGAAGTCGAGCCCCTGGGTGTCGCGGACGAAGCCGATCATGTCGCCACCCTTGTGGCAGCCGTGGCAGTAGTAGAGCTTGTCGAGGGGATTGATCGAGAAGCTCGGCGTGCGCTCGTCGTGGAAGGGGCAGAGCCCGACGAGGCGCGCCGCCCGACTTCCGCAGCGGTGTCCGCTCCTCGACGATGGCGACGAAGTCGGCGCTCTGGCGCACCGCCTCGACGGTCGAGTCCTTGATTCGCGCCATCAGAGAGCAGCAGCGTACGTCAGCGCGTAGCGGTCGGTCATGCCCGAGATGAACTCGGTAATCACCTCCGGCCCCTCCCCACGCTCGGCCAGCGTCTCGAAGATCGCCCGGATCGTGGCGTACGCCCGCTGGTGCTCGACCTCGGTCTCCGGGCCGAGGTAGACCCGCTCGAACATGAACGCTCGCAGCGAGAGCATTGCGCCGCCAATCTCAGCGCTCTGGGCGATTTCGCCCTCCGCCGAGGACGTCTCGACCAGGTCGTGGACGAGCCGGTCGATCCGCTTCGAGCCGGTCGGACCGAGGATCTCGATCTCTTCGCGCGGCAGATCTCCCTCCGAGAGGATCCCGTAGCGGATCGCGTCGTCGATGTCGTGGTTGATGTAAGCGACCCGGTCAACGATCCGGATGATCCGCCCCTCGAGCGTCTCGGGCTCGCGGTCGCCGGTGTGGGTGAGGATGCCGTCGCGCACCTCGTAGGTCAGGTTCAGCCGTTCGGCGATCTTCAGCGACTGCTCGTTGTGGTGGAAACGGCCGCCAAACCGTTCCGCAAGCGCGGCGTCGAGCGCCTCCTCGCCGGCGTGGCCGAACGGCGTGTGCCCGGTGTCATGCCCGAGCCCGATCGCCTCGACGAGATCCTCGTTCAGCCGCAGCGCGCGGGCGACGACCCGTGCGATTCCGGTCGTCTCGAGGGTGTGCGTCATCCGCGTGCGGTAGTGATCGCCGGCGGGGTCGATGAAGACCTGCGTCTTTCCTTTCAGGCGCCGGAACGGCTTCGAATGCACGATCCGGTCGCGGTCCCGCTGGAACGGCGTGCGCACGTCGGATTCGGCTTCTGCCCGCAGCCGTCCGCGCGTCTCGTACGACCGGACGGCGAGCGGCGAGAGGCTCTCCTCCTCGATCTTGCGCATCCGCTCGGCGAACGAGTCCGCAAGAAGGCCTCCGGGCGGGAACATGCGGTCAGCGTATCCGCGCAGGCGGCGGCCGCCAGACGTCCATTTTGGCCACCGCGAGCCTCAGATGATGATCGGCACGGTGCCGCCGTCGACACTCCAGGCCGCACCGGTGACGTAGCTCGCCCGGTCGGAGCAGAGGAAGACGATCACGGCGGCGATCTCCGCCGGGGCCGCGAGGCGTCCGAGCGGCCGACCCGCGCCCACCTTCGCAAACACCTCGTCGCGCTCGCCCTGCTGGTCTGCGAGCCCACCCTCGCCGAGCCAGGCGCGCGTCGCGGTGGGGCCAGGCGTGACGGCGTTGCAGCGGATGCCGTCCTTCGCGTAGAGGTCGGCGACGAGCCGCGAGTACGAGAGCATCGCCGCCTTCGTGACCGAGTACTCGGGCATGCCGACCGAGGGCCGCTTGGCGGAGGTCGAGGAGACGTTGACGATCGCGCCGCCGCCGTGCTCGCGCATCGGCGGCAGAGCGGCCTTCGTCGCACGCACCGCGCTCATCAGGTTGATCTGCCAGGAGCGCTCCCAGATCTCCTCGGTCAGCTCCTCGAAGCGGTGGATCTCCGCCCAACCGACGTTGTTGACGAGGCAGTCGACGCGACCGAACGCCTCGAGGGCCGTGTCGACGACCCGCTCGGGCTCGCCGGGGCGTGAGAGGTCGGCGGCGATGTGGAGGTCGCCCGGCCCTTCCTCGCCCCGGCTCGCGCTCACGACCCGCGCCCCTTCGGCCCGGAGCAGGACGACGGTCTCGAGCCCGATCCCCTCGGTCGAGCCGGTGACGACGCACACCTTGTCCGTCAGCCCGAGCTCCATGCGCGGCTACGTTAGCTTCCATGGCCACGACGCTCCTGCTTGCCCGTCATGGCGAGACCGACTGGAACCTCGAGCGGCGCTGGCAGGGCCACGCCGACCCGCCGCTCAACGAGACTGGGCGGGCGCAAGCACAGGCGCTCGGTCTGCTGCCTCGCCGAACGCAAGATCGAGGCGGTGTACAGCTCCGACCTAGCACGCGCTCGTCAAACGGCCGAGCTCGTCGCTCGTTCGTTCGGGCTCCCGGTCCAGCTCGACGCTCGCCTGCGGGAGGTCGACGTCGGCGAGTGGTCCGGGCTGACGACCGCCGAGGCCGAAGCGCGGTTTCCGGCCGGGGCCGAGCGTCGGCGGGCTGGCGGTCTCGGTTGGGAGCACGGGGAAACCTATGAGGCAATGGGCGCGCGCGTCGAGGAGGTGCTCCGCGAGATCGCCGCCGGCCATGCCGGCGCCACCGTGCTCGTCGTCACGCACGGGGGGCCCGTCCGAACGGTTCGCGCGACCGCAGGATGCACGCGTGAGGACTCGCACCGGATCGCGAACTGCGAGGTCGATGCGCTCGCCGTCCGGGGGGGTCGTATGCGGTGGCTAGACTCAACTTGTGGAGGACTACACGAACAAGTACAAGGGTGAGCAGGTCGAGGTGGCGCTCTTCGGCGGCGAGTACCAGGACGGCGTGCTCACGGCGTACTGCTACGTCGACGATGTCGCCCACATCGAGCTCAACGGCCACATCCTCATCCCCTTGCAGAACATCGCGTCGCTCCACTGCTCGAGCCGCTGTGACGCGCCCGAGCCCGACTGGCCGCCGCAGGGCCTCGCCGAAGACGAGCCGGACGAGCGCGACGACGACGCCTGAGGCCACGTTGAGTCACCGCGTCACCGTCGCGCGCAACCTCCTGAAAACGTGGCTCGTCTTCGCGATTCCCGGCGGTCGCGCTGGGGGCGATCGGCTGGCGCATCGGCGACTACCGCCTGGCGTTGCTCTTCGGCGGCTCGATCTTCCTGCTCTGGGCGGTGCTCTACTGGTATGCCGAGCGGATCGTCATGGGCATGGTCGGCGCGCGTGAGTTCCTGCCGGCGGAGGCGCCGGCGCTCGCGGCCGCCGTCAACTCACTCTCGGGACGGGCCGGCGTGATCCGGCCGCGGCTCTACCTCATTCCCGACGGCTACCCGCGGATGCTCTCGGCCGGCCGTGGCGCACGAGGGGGCGCGGCGTTGGCGGTTTCCTCGGGCCTGCTCGGCGTCGCGACGCCCGCGGAGCTCGCAGGGCTCGTCGCCCACGAGATCGCCCACCTGCGCAACCGTGACGTCCTCACCCAGACCGTCGCCGCGGTCGTCGCCGCGGCGATCATCGACTCTTCGCGGATCGGCGGCTACTTCCAGCGCGGCTTCCTCTTCGTGCTCGCGCCCATTGCGGCGTCGTTCGTCCATCTCGTCCTCTCGCCGAACCGTGAGTACGAGGCCGATCGCTATGCCGCCGAGCTCTGCGACTCGCCGCACGGGCTCGCCGATGGACTCCTCCGGCTCGAGCAGTCGATGGGGCTCGTCTCGTTCCAGGCGAGCCCGGCGACCGAGCCGCTCTATGCGACTGATCCGTTCGCCGAGGAGGGGATCGCCGCGCTCTTCCGGACGCATCCGCCGCTCGGCGAGCGCGTCCAGCGGCTGCGTGCGCTCGATCCCTCCTGGCGCGAGAAGCTCCGCGCGGCCTAAGCAAAAAGGGCCCCTTGCGGGGCCCTGAAGAAAAGGGCGGCGTCCTACTCTCCCGGGAGATTGCTCTCCGAGTACCATCGGCGCTAGCGGGCTTAACTTCTCTGTTCGGAATGGGAAGAGGTGTTTCCCCGCCGCTATGACCGCCCCATTTGTGAGGTCGCTGAGCAGCCGTTCCGGCGCTCACCCTCAAAACTCCATAGCAGCCTTTCGCGAGTTCTAAATCAAGACCTCGAGCAATTAGTACGGGTCCGCTGAACACATTGCTGTGCTTGCACGTCCCGCCTATCAACGTGGTGGTCTCCCACGGCTCTTACTCTCTCTAGGAGATGGGAGGCCTCATCTCGAGGTGGGCTTCCCGCTTAGATGCTTTCAGCGGTTATCCCATCCAGACGTGGCTAATCAGCAACGCCGTTGGCACGACGACTGATACACCAGAGGTCCGTTCGTCTCGGTCCTCTCGTACTAGAGACGACTCCTCTCAAGCCTCCAACGCCCATGGTGGATAGGGACCGAACTGTCTCGCGACGTTCTGAACCCAGCTCGCGTACCGCTTTAATGGGCGAACAGCCCAACCCTTGGGACCTACTCCAGCCCCAGGATGCGACGAGCCGACATCGCACGCTCACCGCCGTTACCGGCGGGCGCAGACTATATCTTCACCCTGCCTGGCCAGAGGCGAGGGGTCGGCGTGTTGTAGCGCTCATAGATTGCCTCGAAAGGCGGAGACGCTACCTCGGCCCTTGCGGGCCTCAGTCGTTACGGGGTCACTTGCGAAAGCGTCGAACCCTGGCCGCAGCACGAGTGCTGCTTCGCTTCCGACGGACTTCCCACGGTATTGCCCACGTTTTGGCGTCTATCGACACCCAGGCATTGGGTTCCACCGTTATTAGCCGATGCGAGATCGCCATCTCTGACGACCCACCCCAGATTTGAGGTGCCAAACACTTCCGTCGATGTGGACTCTTGGGAAGTATAAGCCTGTTATCCCCGGAGTACCTTTTATCCGTTGAGCGACGGCACGTCCACTAGTTACCGCCGGATCACTAAGGCCGACTTTCGTCCCTGCTCGACATGTCTGTCTCGCAGTCAAGCTCCCTTATGCCTTTGCGCTCTACGCACGATTTCCAACCGTGCTGAGGGAACCTTTGCGCGCCTCCGTTACATTTTGGGAGGCGACCGCCCCAGTCAAACTACCCACCAGATACTGTTCCCGCCCCGGATCACGGCAGCGGGTTAGAAGCCCAGAACACGAAGGGTGGTATCCCAAGGTTGGCTCCACGAGAGCTGACGCCCCCGCTTCACAGCCTCCCACCTATCCTGGACAGCGAATCCCAAACTCCAATATCTAGCTGTAGTAAAGGTTCACGGGGTCTTTCCGTCCAACCACGGGTACTCGGCATCTTCACCGAGACTACAATTTCACCGGATCCCTCGAAGAGACAGCGCCCAAGTCGTTACGCCATTCGTGCAGGTCGGAACTTCGCGTTCATCCTCCGTTTCCGGAGGCGCAGACTATCCCTTCACCTTGGCTGCAGCATTCCTGCCAAGGGCCGGCGTCTGATCACATTCATAGATTCCTGTGTCGAGGGCCGCGAGCGATATGCGATCTCATGTTCCGATCAAGTGTGACGATTCAGTCGGTTACGGTCAACTCAGAGCTCTGTGCGATCGAGCAGACTTGCCCACGGGATTACCCTTTCGCTGCCACGAGCGTCCTTGAAGCGCCGCGACTACGAGGAGGGCTTCTTCCGTTATTAGCCGGTTTGTTGACCGGAATCACTTCCGGCTCGGGCAGATTCGTATTACCCGACAAGGAATTTCGCTACCTTAGGCAGTTCTCCCTGCATGTCGCCGTGAGCGACTGGGACCATATCTCTCTATCTCGAGGGACTCTGAAGACGTCTCGACGTATGGCCTCTGAGGATTCTCGCATCAGCATCTGTCAGCGGCCAAGCCGAGCTCGACCCTTGCTACCTGGATTCATCGTATACATCTTCCGAACGATCTCAGCGAGACCCTCGTCGCCTAAGGTGCTCCTTCCGCTCCATCAGCTCAGAATCGCACGAAAGCGCATCGAACGTCTCCCGCTTGCAACTGATCGGAACGACGTACCGCTCGAAGAACGGGATGATTCGCTCCAGAAGGTCCTGCGTCGACGAGATCTCGTAGCGTCAGGTTTTCACTGTGGACATGCCGCGACTTGGACGTACATCCGCCCACTGCCGAAGATCGACTCGCGAGCTCCAAGATGGCTCGGACGCACTCGCGTGCTGCGTCACACGAAGTAGGAATCCTGGATCCGATCGTAGTAGCCGTTCGACCCGCACGGCGTGGTGCCGCTTGACGCTGATCGCAAAGTGATCCTTCGTCCTTCGTATGAAGCCGCAAGGAACCAGTCTCGCAACTTCAGTACTTCCGAGTCTTTCCTGCTGATTTTCCGCACCCGTCACATTGTCACTATCGTAAACGTCCGATCGGACGACACGATGAGTAGCGCGGGATTCTCGGATGTCCCAGCATATAGTCGGATTTTGTAACCGCCCTTCTGAGAACAACCTCAGTCCTACGGTTATAGTTACCGCCGCCGTTTACCGGGGCTTGGATTCAAAGCTTCGCCCGAAGGCTAACCTCTCCTCGTGACCTTCCGGCACCGGGCAGGCGTCAGCCCCTATACGTCGTCTTACGACTTCGCAGAGACCTGTGTTTTTGGTAAACAGTCGCTTGGGCCGTTTCACTGCGGCCATCTCGGGCTCTAACCCGCGAGGGGTTATCACCCTAACATGGCGCCCCTTCTCCCGAAGTTACGGGGCCATTTTGCCGAGTTCCTTTTCGAGGGTTCTTCCGATCGCCTTGGTATTCTCTACCTGCCCACCTGTGTCGGTTTTGGTACGGGCACGTCCAACCTCCCTAGACGCTTTTCTAGGAGGCATGGCTTCAAGGACTTCGGCCTTAACGGCCTCGGCGTCCTGTCTCGGGCTTTGTGGGGGACGGATTTCCCTATCCCCCGCCCTACGCAGTTACCCCAGGTCGACCATCGCCTGGGTTCCCCTAGCCTACCCCGTCCCGCCATCGGTGATAGCGGTTGGGACGTGGTACAGGAATATCAACCTGTTGTCCATCGCCTACGCCTGTCGGCCTCGGCTTAGGTCCCGACTAACCCTGAGCAGATTAGCTTGACTCAGGAACCCTTGGGCATTCGGCGGACGAGTTTCTCACTCGTCTCTCGTTACTCATGCCAGCATTCTCACTTCCCAGCGCTCCACGGCTGGCTTACGCCGCCGCTTCGCCGCACTGGGAACGCTCCCCTACCGCTCCATCCGAAGATGAAGCCCGTGGCTTCGGCTCCATGCTTGAGCCCCGTTACATTGTCCGCGCCCGACCACTTGACCAGTGAGCTGTTACGCACTCTTTGAATGGTGGCTGCTTCTAAGCCAACATCCTGGTTGTCTGTGCAATCGGACATCGTTTCCCACTTAGCATGGAATTAGGGGCCTTAGCCGACGGTCTGGGCTGTTTCCCTTTCGAGCACGAAGCTTATCCCCCGCACTCTGACTCCCAGACTCTGGAATAACGGCATTCGGAGTTTGCCTGACTTCGGTAAGCTGGTAGGCCCCCTAGGCCAAACAGTGCTCTACAACCGCTATTGAACGTCTGAGGCTATACCTAAATATATTTCGGGGAGAACCAGATATCTCTGAGTTTGATTAGCCTTTCACTCCGATCCACAGGTCATCCGCCCAGTTTTCAACCTAGGTCGGTTCGGTCCTCCACGGGGTCTTACCCCCGCTTCAACCTGCCCATGGATAGATCACTCAGTTTCAGGTCTACCGCCCACGACTGAACGCCCTATTCAGACTCGCTTTCGCTACGGCTCCGTTTCCTTAACCTTGCCGTGGACGAGTAACTCGCTGGCTCATTATGCAAAAGGCACGCCGTCACCGGACTAGCCGGCTCCGACAGCTTGT
>CAVXWI010000001.1:0-107500 GCA_963765345.1 uncultured Actinomycetota bacterium | reverse complement strand
GCGGCAGCCGGGCTCCGCGTTCAAGCCGTTCGTGCTCGCGGCGGCGCTCCGAGACGGGATCGCGCCCGAATCGACCATCGACTCCCACCCGGTCGTGATCGACGCGGGCGGCCGGCCTGGAGCGTCACGAACTTCGAGCACGCGAGCCTCGGGCCGATCGACCTCTCGACGGCGATCGCGTACTCGGACAACACCGTGTTCGCGCAGCTGACGAACCTCGTCGGCCCAGGGAACGTCGTCCGGGCCGCGCAGGCGATGGGGATCACGACCCCGCTCCAGCCGTACTTCTCGATCGGGCTCGGCGCCGAGCCCGCGACCCCGCTCGAGATGGCGCGCGCCTACGCGACGCTCGCCGACGGCGGCTACCGGCTCGACAGCTCGATCTTCGGCGACCAGCCGCTCGCCGTGAAGAGCGTCACCTTTCCGGCGAAGAAGCCGACGATCGACTATACGGAGCCGAAGGCGATCCCGTGGCTGACGAACGGGAACGCGGCGATCGAGGACCAGATGCTGCAGGGCGTCGTCCAGTACGGCACCGGGGTCTCGGCGGCGCTGCCCGGCGTGGAGGTCGCCGGCAAGACGGGGACGACCGAGAACTTCGGCGACGCCTGGTTCGTCGGCTTCACCCCTGACGTCGTCACGGCGGTCTGGGTCGGCTACCCGAACAAGCTCGTCCCGATGCTGACCGAGTTCCACGGCCAGCCGGTCGAGGGGGGCACCTACCCGGCGCTGATCTGGAAGGCGTTCATGGAGAAGGCGCTCCCCTACATGGCCGGCAGAAGCCCTACAGCACCTACTCGACGGCGTCGTTGCCGACCGCCGTCCATCCCCTACGCCACCCCGGCGACGGTCATCTTCCGGAACAACCGAGCTCGAGCTCGACAACGGCAACTGCAACGGCGCCGACACGATGCAGTTCTTCTCGGGCATGGCGCCGACCGCGGTCGCGCCCTGCAAGCCGAACGAGGTCGAGGTGCCCGACGTGCGCGGCGAGACGCTCGATGCCGCGAAGACAAGGCTGATCGGCCAGCCGCTGCTCGAGACGATCAGCTACACGCCGGCTCTGCCGGGAAAGACGGCCGGTGTCGTCGTCTCCCAGACGCCGCTCGACGGCACGCTCTCGGCCTACGACAAGGTGAAGCTCGTGCGTCTCGCGGGCGATCTACGGCGTCGTGCCGAGGCTCGTCGGGATGCCGCTCGCCCGCGCCCGCGCCGCCCTCGCGGCGCTGCAGCTCCAGGTGAAGCTGACCGGCGGCGGACAGGGACGCGTGGTCGCCCAGGAGCCTGCCTCGGGTGTGGCCGCCGGCCCCCGGCATGCGCGTCGTGCTCACCGTCAAGCCGACCTGAACGGGCGGCTGAGGAAGCGCGAGCCGGCGAGCCCGTAGCGCCAGGGAAGCTCGACGGCCTTCGTCAGCCCGATCCGTGGCCCGACGACGATCGGGCTGCCGCTGGGTGGGCGCGCTGAGCAAGAACGGCGGCTGGTCGAGCGCAAGACCGTCGTGGCTCCGCGTGACCCCGAGCGCCTGGCAGAGGCGGCCGGGCCCGGCGCAGAGCAGCCGGACATCCTCCAGCCCGCGGCGGACGCGCATCGCCTCGAGCCCGCGCGTCGGCTCGAGCGCCCGGACGAGCAACGCGCTCGCGAACCCCTCGGGCCCGCAGACGAGGTTGAGGCACCAGTGCATGCCGTAGGAGCGGTAGACGTAGGCGTGCCCGGCCGGCCCGAACATCGCGGCGTTTCGCGCGGTCCGCCCCCGGAAGGCGTGCGAGGCCGGATCGTCCGGCTCGTAGGCCTCGACCTCGACGATCCGCCCGCCGACGCCGTCGACGAGAAGCTCGGCGCCGATCAGCGCTCGCGCGACCTCGTGCACGTCGCCTGCGAAGAAGGACTGCGGCAGTGGCTCTGCCGGTCCCGGCCGGCGCCGACCCTCCCGTCAGAAGAGGCTTTCGGGCTCTGCGGCGGTCGTCGTGGCGAGCAGCCGGCGCGCGCGCCGGCCCAGGTCGACGACGTCGAAGCGCCCCTGCTCGGCCGCGTCGGCCACGCGCTGGGCGAGGTCGAGCGCGCCGTCGAGGATCTGCGTCGTCTCGAGCGAGGGGTTCGCGCCCATCGCCGAGACGATCGCCCGCTCCGTGCGCGAGGCGATGATCGGATCGGCGATCCCCTCGACCCAGACGCGGGTGCGCGCACCGTGGCCGCGCTCGCCCTCGGCGAGCGGCTCGAGCGCGTAGATCTTGTCGGCCCGGGCGTACTTGCCGAAACCGAGGAAGATCATCCGGGCAGGACCGTCGGCCATGCGCGGATTATGGCGGGAAGCCCGACCGAGCGCCGCCTCCCCCGGTGGCGTCGAGCGCCGCGCGCGGGACGATACCCTGCCTGGCATGGCGGCAGACCGGTCGCGTCTGCGGGTCGGCGGTGTGCGAGCGCACCTGCGCGGTCTCGGCGCCGCGCTCGGCGCCCTGGTGGCCGTCACCGTCTGCGCCGTGGCCGCTCCGGCACGCGGAGCCGGGTCGTTACTGCTCGACGTGACGTTCTCGGCGAGCGGCGCGATCACCGTCACGCTCCCCGACGGGACGCCGGTCGGCACGACAACCGGCGCGCCGACGGTGATTCCGGCCGGGTACTACGCGATCTCCCTGAGCGGGCCGATGGGGCTGCCCGCCGGTCTGCCGTACTTCCATCTGAGCGGCCCGGGGGTCAACCTGCTCTCGAACCTGAACGAGGGCGGCCTCGCGAGCGACAACGAGAGCGCCACCTTCCTCCCGAGCTCGTCCTACACCTGGACGGACGACTCGCTGCCCGGCGTCGTCTGGACGTTCACGACCTCCTCGCAATCCGTCGGGGCGCCCCCGGCGCCGCCGGTCTCGCCCGAGAGCGGCCCGCCGGCGGAGGGAACCGACGTCGTCGGCTCGGCGATCGTCCCGGTGCGCGGGACGATCAGCGCCGCGCTGACGGCCGGCGGCACGCTCACCGTCAGGCTCGTTGGCAAGCGAGCAGCGAGCCTCGCGGCCGGGCGCTACCGGATCGCGGTCACCGACGCCAGCGAGCGGAGCGGGCTCACGCTCGCGAAGGAGGGGCACCCCGCCGAGAGCCTCAGCGGCGCCGCCTTCCGCGGCGAGCGGTCGCTCTCGGTCGACCTGAGCGCCGGCCGCTGGACGTTTGCCCGTAGCCCCGGCGGCCGGGCCGCGGTTTCACTGCTCGTCAGCTGAGCGGTGCAGCGCCGAGGGCGGCGGCGAGCGCCGCGGCGACGCGCTCCTGGTCGTCGCGCGGGAGGCGCGCGTGAAACGGGATCGCCATCGTGCGCGCGCTCGCATCCTCGCTGACCGGGCAGAGCCCCTCGGCGAAGCCGTAGCGCTCGCGCATGTAGGACTGGAGGTGGATCGACGGCAGGTACGGCGCCGTGGCGATCCCCTCAGCCGCGAGCCGGGCCATCACCTGGTCGCGGTCGACGCCGCGCGGCAGCTTGACGACGTAGACGAACCACGAGCGGACGTGGTCGGCGTCGTCGGGGAGCGGCATCTCGACCTCGATCCCGGCGAGCAGCTCGCCGTAGCGCTCGGCGACCTCGCGACGCGCGGCGAGGATGCGGTCGAGCCGCTCGAGCTGGCCGATCCCGAGCGCGGCGGAGATGTCGTCGAGGCGGTAGTTGAAGCCGAGCCGGCCGTGCTGGAGCCAGCTCGAGGTCTCGAGGCGGCCCTGGTTGCGGAGCGAGACGAGCAGCTCGTGCTCGCCCTCCGAGCCGGTCGTGACCGCGCCGCCCTCGCCGGTCGTGATCTGCTTGTTCGGATAGAAGGCCCAGACGGCCGGGTGGCCGTGCGAGCCGATCGGCTCCCCCTTGTAGCGCGCCCCGAGCGCCTCGCAGGCGTCCTCGACGAGCGCGAGCCCGTGCCGGTCGCAGACGGCGCGGAGCTCGTCGAGCTCGCAGGGGTAGCCGAAGATGTCGACCGCGACGACCGCCTTCGTCCGCGGCGTGATCGCCGCCTCGACGGCCTCGGGCGACAGGTTGAGCGTCGACTGGTCGATGTCGGCGAAGACCGGCAGGGCGCCCTCGTAGATCGCGCAGTTCGCCGAGGCGACGAACGAGTAGGGCGAGGTGATCACCTCGTCGCCGGGCCCGACGCCGGCAAGCCGCATGCAAGGTGCAGGCCGGCCGTGCCCGAGGAGACGGCGGCGCAGTACGGGCGCCGAGACCGCCTCGGCGAGCAGCGCCTCGAAGCGGGGACCGGCCGGGCCGAGCGAGAGGCGCCCCGAGCGCAGCACCTCGAGCACGAGCTCCTCGTCGCGCTCGTCGATCCAGGGCGCCGGAAAGCGCGATTTGCCGCGCCGCGTCGATGCTCACGCGCGGGTCATGCTCGGCACGAGCTCGCGCCACTGCGCCCAGCGGTCGCTCGCGCCGCGGACCGTGTCGAGGTAGGCCTGCTGCAGCTCGCGTGTCACGGGCCCGACGCCGATCTCGTTGTCGTCGATCGAGCGCAGCGGCGTCACCTCGGCGGCGGTGCCGCACATGAACACCTCGTCGGCGAGGTAGAGGTCGGAGCGGATCAGGTTCTTCTCGACCACCTCGTAGCCGAGGTCGTGCGCGATCTGGATGATCGAGTCGCGCGTGATCCCGTGCAGGATCCCGGTCGAGAGGTCGGGGGTGTAGATCTTGCCGCGGGCGACGACGAAGATCGTCTCGCCGGGGCCGTCGGCGACGCTGCCCGTCAGGGGTGAGCAGGATCGCCTCGTCGTAGCCGGCTCGCCGCGCCTCGTTGACCGCGAGCATCGAGTTGAGGTAGACGCCGGTCGCCTTCGAGGCGTGCGGGACGACGTTCGCCGGAATGCGCTGCCAGGTCGAGATCTTCGCCCGGATCCCGGCGGTCAGCGCCTCCTCGCCGAGGTAGGTGCCCCACGGCCAGGACATGATCACCGTCTCGACCGGGTTGTCGCGCGCCGAGACGCCGAGCTGGCCGTAGCCGTAGAACGCGATCGGCCGGATGTAGCACTCGGCGAGCCCGTTCGCGCCGAGCAGCTCGTTGCAGGCGCCGCGGAGCTCGTCGACCGAATAGGGAAGCTCCATGCCGATCAGGCGCGCCGAGTCGCGCAGCCGCTGCATGTGGTCGGTCAGCCGGAACACGGCCGGCCCCTTCGGCGTGTCGTAGCAGCGGATCCCCTCGAAGACGCCGGTGCCGTAGTGGAGCCCGTGCACGCCCACGTGGATGCGCGCGTCGTCCCAGTCGACGAGCTCGCCGTTCATCCAGATCTTCTCGGTCGCTTGCATGCGATCTCCTTTAGCGGTCGGTCGCCGAACTGTAGCGCTGGCCCAGCAGATCCGCGGGGCGTGCGCCGGCGAGCCGCTGCAGCTCGGCCGGGGCGAGGGCGGCGAGGTGTGTCGGCGAGCCGGCGCCGATCCAGACGATCGCGTGCTGGAGGATCGTATGCTCGAGCACGACCTCGTCGATCGCCCGTAGCGGGAAGGGCGCGACGGAGCCCGCCTCGAACCCGGTCGCCGCGAGCACCTCGGCCGCGTCGGCGACACGCGACTCGGCGGCCCCGACCGCCGCGGCGACGAGGCTCACGTCGGCCCGTCGGCCGCCAGGCAGGAGCGCCAGCACCGGGGTGCCGTCGCAGACGAAGACGACCGACTTGACGATCTGCTCGAGCGGGCAGCCGACGGCCTTCGCAGCCGCCTCGGCGGTCGCCGCGCCCTCCGGGAACTCCTGGATCGTCGCGTCGACGGCGGCGGCGCGGAGCTCGCGTGCGACCCGCTCGACCGGCTCGGGCCACACGGCGCCCCGCTCTAGGCGGCGACGCGCTGCTCGAAGGCCTCGAAGGCGCGGCTGACGGCGGCGCCGCGCTCGATCTCGGCGCCGAGCTCGCTCAGCGAGAGCTCGAGGGCGGCGAGCGCGGCGGCGATGTCGAAGATGTCGAACCAGCCGATGTGGCCGATCCGGAAGATCGTCGGGGCGAGCGCGCCCTGCCCCGGGGCGAGCGTGACCCCGTGGCGCTCGCGCAGGTGGCGCAGCAGGGCGGGCGCCTCGATCCCCTCGGGGACGCGGACGGCGGTGACGACCGCCGAGGAGTCGTCGTCGGGCGAGAAGAGCTCGAGGCCCATCGCCTTGACTCCGGCCCGGGTCGCGCGGCCGAGCCGGACGTGGCGCTCGAACGCCGCGTCGAGTCCGCTCGCAAGGATCATCCCGAGCGCGACGTCGAGGCCGCGGATCAGCGAGACGGCCGGCGTGAACGCCGCGTCGAAGACCTCCTGCGCCCTCCTGGTCGCCCGCCAGTCGAAGTAGAAGGTGCGCGGCGGCGGCAGCCGTTCGAAGAGCGGGCTCGGCGACCGAGGCCATCGCGAGCCCGGGCGGGCACATCAGCGCCTTCTGCGAGCCCGAGACGGCGACGTCGATGCCCCAGGCGTCCGTGTCGAGCGGAACGGCGCCGAGCGAGGAGACGGCGTCGACGCAGACGATCGCCTCGGGCGCCGCGGCCTTGATCGCCTGCACGTCGGCGACGACGCCGGTCGAGGTCTCCGACTGGGTGCAGAAGAGCAGCTCGGCGCCGCTCTCGGCGACGGCCGCTCCGATCTCCGCGGGGTCGGGGATCTCGCCCCAGGCGTAGTCGATCCGCTGGACGTCGAGACCGTAGGTCGTGCACATCTTCGCCCAGCGTTCGCCGAAGGCGCCGGCGACGACGACGCAGACGCGGTCGCCGGCCGCGGTCAGGTTGGCGACGGCCGACTCCATCGCGCCGGTGCCCGAGGCGCTGAAGAGGAGCACGGGCGACTCGGTCCGGTACACCTCCGCGAGCCGCTCGAGCGAGCGCTCGTAGATGGCGCGGAAGTCGACGCCGCGATGGTGGACGATCGGCTCGGCGGTCGCGGCGAGGACCTCGGGCGGCACCGGGGTCGGCCCGGGCGTGAACAGGTAGCGCTTCTCACGATCCCAGGCTAGCCGAGCTTCTCACGCAGGCGCTCGCTGACCACGCGGGGATCGGCCCGGCCGCCGGTCTCCTTCATCACCTGCCCGACGAAGAAGCCGAGGAGGCCCTCCTTGCCGCCGCGGTAGGCGCTCGGCCTGGCCGGGGTTGGCGGCGATGACCGCGTCGATGACGGGGTCGAGCTCGCCGAGGTCGCCGACGGCCCGCTGGGCCAGGTAGGGGTCGGCGCTGAAGCCCGCCTCGCCGCTGCGGGCAAGCGCCTCGTCGAAGACGGCCCGCGGGATCTCGGCGCGGGCGGCGACGAGCTTGGCGAGCTCGGCGGGCCGGACGCTGGTCCGGCTCGACCCCGGCCGCGACGAACGGGTTCGCGAGCACGTTCGCCGTCTCCTTCGGATCGGCGCCGGCCGCGACGACCGCCGACCAGAGCCGGTCGAGCCCGCCGGTGACGAGCACGTCGGCGTCGTAGAAGGAGAGGGTCGCGGCGATGCGCCTGATCCGGTCGCCCGGCAGCTCGCCGATCTCGCCGCGGAGCCGCTCGACGAGCTCGGCCGGCGGCTCGATCGGGACGAGGTCGGGCTCCGGGAAGTAGCGGTAGTCCTGCGCCTCCTCCTTGCTGCGCAGCGGCGGCGAGTCCTCGTTCGTCGGGTCGAAATGGAGCGTCTCCTGCTCGACGGTGCCGCCCGACTCGTAGATGCGGATCTGGCGGGCGATCTCCCGCTCGATCCCCTTGGCGGCGAAGTTGAAGGAGTTCATGTTCTTCAGCTCGCAGCGGGTGCGGAGCTCGTCCGACCCGGCCGGCCGGACCGAGACGTTGACGTCGAAGCGCATCGAGCCGTGCTCGAGCTCGGCGTCGGAGAGCCCGAGCTCGACCACCGTCTGGCGCAGCAGCTGCAGGAAGCGCTTCGCGTCCTCGGACGAATGCAGGTCCGGCTCGGTGACGATCTCGAGCAGCGGCGCGCCGCCCCGGTTGAAGTCGACGAGGGTCGCGGTCGCGCCGTGGATGCGGCCCGAGGCGGCGACGTGGACGTTCTTCGCGGCGTCCTCCTCGAGGTGCGCGCGGACGATCCCGACCTCGAGCTCGCCGGCCGCGGTCGGCACGGCGAATCGCCCGTCGGCGCAGAGCGGCTCGTCGTACTGCGAGATCTGGTAGCCCTTCGGCAGGTCGGGATAGAAGTAGTTCTTGCGGTGGAAGACGGCCCGGCCGGCGATCTCGCAGCCGAGGGCGAGCCCGAGCCGGATCGTCTCCTCGACCGCGACGCGGTTCGGCACCGGCAGCGCCCCGGGGAAGGCGAGGCAGACCGGGCAGGTCTGCGTGTTCGGCCCGGCGCCGAAGCCGTTCGGGCAGCGGCAGAACATCTTCGTCCGCGTCTTCAGCTGGACGTGGATCTCGAGGCCGATCACGGGCTCCCAGCTCACCGCAGCCGCTCCGGGACGGGGTCGAAGCCGATCGCGGCCTCGAGGGCGGCGGCGACCCGGTAGATCGTCGGCTCGGCGAACTGCGGGCCGATCAGCTGGAGCCCGACCGGCAGGCCGTCCGAGAGCCCGCAGGGCAGCGAGAGGCTCGGCAGGCCGGCCATGTTCGACGGGATCGTCAGGACGTCCGTCAGGTACATCGCGAGCGGGTCGGCCGTGCGGGCGCCGAGCGGGAACGCCGTCGTCGCGCAGGTCGGCGACACGAGCAGGTCGAAGCGGGTGAAGAGCTCGTCGTGCTCGCGCTTGATCACCGTCCGCACCTTCTGGGCGGTGCCGTAGTAGGCGTCGTAGTAGCCGGCGGAGAGCGCGTAGGTGCCGAGCATGATCCGCCGCTTCGGCTCGTCGCCGAAGCCCTCCTGCCGGGTATGCATGACCATCTCGCGGAAGTCGTCGCCGTCGGCGCGCAGGCCGTAGCGGACGCCGTCGTAGCGGGCGAGGTTCGCCGAGGCCTCGGCCGGGGCGATCAGGTAGTAGCAGGGCAGGCCGTAGTCGACCGAGAGCGGCAGCTCGCACTGCTCGATCTCGGCGCCGAGGCCTGCGGCCTTCGCGACCGCCGTCTCGACGGCGGCGCGTACGCCCGGCTCGATCCCCTCGACGTCGTTCAGCTGCCGCGGCAGGCCGATCCGCACCCCCTTCAGGTCGCCGGGCTCCGGGACGGCGACCGCCGGCACCTCGACCGTGGTCGAGTCGTTCTCGGCGTCGCGGCCGCTGATGATCCCGTAGAGGATCGCGTTGTCCCTGACGGTGCGCGTCACCGGCCCGACCTGGTCGAGGCTCGAGGCGAAGGCGACGATGCCGTAGCGGGAGACGGTGCCGTAGGTCGGCCGGAGCCCGACGTTGCCGCAGAAGGCGGAGGGGAGCTTGACCGAGCCGCCGGTGTCGGAGCCGAGTGCCCAGGGCGCGAGCCCGGCGGTGACGGCGGCGGCCGAGCCGCCGCCCGAGCCACCCGGGACGCGTGTCAGGTCCCACGGGTTCCGCGTCGGTCCGTAGGCGGAGTTCTCGGTCGAGGAGCCCATCGCGAACTCGTCGGTGTTCGTCTTGCCGAGCAGCGGCAGGCCGGCCGCCTTGCAGCGTGCGGCGACGGTCGAGTCGAAGACGGGGACGTAGTTGCCGAGGATCTTCGAGCCGGCAGTGGTGCGGACGCCCTTCGTCGAGATCACGTCCTTCAGCGCGATCGGGACGCCCGTCGCCGGCCGGCTCCTCGACGAGCGTCAGGAACGCGTGCAGCTCGCCGTCGTGCTCCTCGATCGCGGCCCGATAGGCGTCCCAGAGCTCGCGCGGGGAGATCTCGCCGCGGTCGAGGAGCGACCGCGCCTCCTCGGCCGAGAGCCGCAGGGTGTCGACGACCGCGCTCACGCCGTCCCCCCGGGACCGCCGCTCCGGGCAGCGGGCACCCGGCCGTTCGCACGCAGGCCCGTTCATGCCGGTGGTGTCCGGAAGTAGTCCTCGTCGCGGTCGGGCGCGTTCGCGAAGACCTCGGTGAGGCTGAGCGCGGGCAGCGGCTCGTCCTCGGCGAAGGCGTTCGCGATCGCCAGCGGGTGCGAGGTCGGCGGAACGTCGGCGAGGTCGAGCTCCGAGACCTTCGAGACGGCCTCGATGATCGCCGAGAGCTGCTCGCGGAAGCGCTCGATCTCCTCCTCGGCAAGCTCGAGCCGGGCGAGCCCGGCAACGTGGAGAACTTCCTCGCGTGAAATTGCCATCCGAACTGCTCCCTCCATCACGAAGGGCTCCTTCCGGAGCCCTTCGCACGTGCGGGTTCCGAAAGAAGCCTAGGCAGCCTGGACGTTCGCCGCCTGCAGGCCCTTGTCGCCCTGCACGACCTCGAACGACACACGCTGACCCTCGGTCAGTGACTTGTAGCCATCCATGGTGATCGCGGAGAAATGCACGAACACGTCGTCTCCGCCTTCACGTTCGATGAATCCATAGCCCTTTTCGTTCGAAAACCACTTGACGGTCCCTTCAGCCAACTGTCGTACTCCTTCGCCTTTTGGTTCTCTTTGAGATGCTCCGTCTTCCGACCCCACCGACGCGACGAAGCGGCAACACGATACCAACGCTAGAAGCGCGTGCAAACCGCCGTTTTCGGACCCGCCTCCTCCCCGCCGCCGGCGCAGGTTGAATAGGGATCGACATGCGCTGGCCCCGGAAAAACGACCCGGCCTCGATCAGGGCGCGCCAGGAGATCCTCGGCGTCTCGGGCTCGTCACCTCGGTCGAGCTCGAGCCGTTCGCGGCTGCCGCCGAGGCGCTGACCGGCGTCGCGATCATCCCCGTCTCCGCCTGCCCGATCACGATCGAGCTCGGCGACTACGAGCTCGACGAGACGGGCGCCGTCGTCGAGCGCTCCCGGGCCGAGGAGACGGTCCACGTGCCGCTCGCCCACACCGAAGGCAGCCTCACCCTCTCGATGACGCGGGGCGCGACCGCGGCGGGGACCGTGTCGACATACGTCCTCGCCGACCGGATCACGCGCGCCTCGTGCTTCGTCTGCGCCGACGCCGCCGCCGCCGTCACGCTTGCCGCCTGGATCGAGGGCGAGCTGCCGGCGATGGTCGACTGGCTCGAGCACTCCGACGACCCGACGCTCTCCCGTCATGCCCGCCTGCGCGGGGTCCGGACGCACGTCGTCGGACCGATGTGCCACGCGCTCTGGGCCTTCACGACCGGTGATGCCGTCGGGCCGAACATGATGACCCGAAACGCCTACGCGCTCAACATGGGCTACGTGATGGCGCGGGCCCCGGCGACGCCCGAGCGCGCGTACCTGGAGGCGAACATGGGCGGCGACAAGAAGCCGTCGCACGAGTACTTCCCCTCCGGCCACGGCAAGACGGTGATCGCCGAGGCGTTCGTCCCGGACGAGCGGATCGAGCGGGTGCTCCACACGACCGCCGCCGACCTCGAGGCGCTCTCCTGGGCGGGCACGCACGGGGCGGTCGCCTCGGGCATGCAGTCGGTGGCCTTCACGCCCGCGACCGCGATCGCCGCCGTCTTCGCCGCGACCGGGCAGGACCTCGGCATGGTCGGCACCTCCTCGATGGCGCACGGGACGGCGCGGCGGGTCGAGGGCGGGCTCCAGGCCTCGATCCGCTTCCCGGGGCTCGAGGTCGGCACGATCGGCGGCGGAACGACGCTGCCGTCGGCCCGCGACTGGCTGGCGGCGATCGGCTGCGCCGGCGCCGGCAAGGTGTACCGCTTCGCCCAGATCGTCGCCGCGGCGGCGCTCTGCCTGGAGATCAGCGCCTCGGCCTCGATGGCGACCGCCGGCAGCGAGAACTTCTTCAGCGCCCATCACCAGCGGGGCGGCCTGCGCTGATCTCGCTCGTCTTCAGCTACGACGCCGCCGACCCGGGCGAGTTCGAGCGGGCCTACGGCCCCGAGGGCGAGTGGGCGGCGTTCTTCCGCGGCGGGCGCGGCTACGTCGGCACGGAGCTCCTGCGTGACCTCGAGGTGCCGGGGCGCTACCTCGTCGTCGACCGCTGGGAGTCGCGTGAGGTCTACAACGACTTCGTCGCCGCACACCGCGAGGAGTACATGCGACGGGTCGACGAGTCCGCCTTCTACCACGAGCACGAGCTGCGGCTCGGCTCGTTCGAGAGCGTCTGGTAGAGGTGCCGGCGCGCCGGCGGCGCGCCAGCTGCCCGGTCTGCGCGCTCCGTCGCCGCGGGCCGCAGGCGCGCTGCCACGGCTCGCCTCGAGTCCGGAGCCGCACGACGACGCATCGCCGGTCGTCGGCGCCTACCGGCACGCCGCGTCGAGGCCGGCAGCACTCGCGCCGCCTCGACCGACGCCAGGGCCCGACGCGCTGCACGTCGGCGAGCCGCCGCCGATCCATGCGCTTCGAGCCGCTCCTGCTCTCGCGCGACCGCGCGGGCCGTCTCGACAGCCCCGGTCGACAGCGCTCGGCCGGTCGATGCCGGACGCCGCCAGCTCGCGTCGCGTCGCGCCGGCTCGCTCTCGAATCGTGCGCGCCAAGACGCTCTCGCGCGGCGTGCGCTCGGCGATGCGGGCCGTCCGCGCCGCGTTCCGGCGACGACCCGGGCTCTCGGCGCGGCTCTACCAGCCGCGCGTCTCGAGCAGCTCGCCGGGATCGAGCGAGGCGGTCGAGATGCCGACCATCGCCTCGCCGAGCCCCTCGGAGACCCGGGCGAGCACGTCGGCGTCCATGTAGTGCGTCGTCGCCTCGACGATCGCGCGGGCGCGCTTCTCGGGATCGCCCGACTTGAAGATGCCCGAGCCGACGAAGACGCCGTCGGCGCCGAGCTGCATGCAGAGCGCGGCATCGGCCGGGGTCGCGATCCCGCCCGCGGTGAAGGTGACGACCGGCAGGCGACCGTTCGCCGCCACCCACTGGACGAGGTCGAGCGGCGCGCGCAGCTCCTTCGCCTCGGCGAAGAGCTCCTCGTCGCGCAGCGAGCCGAGCCGCCGGATCGCGCCGAACACCGAGCGCATGTGCGTGACCGCGTTGACGATGTCGCCGGTGCCGGCCTCGCCCTTGGTGCGGATCATCGCCGCGCCCTCGGCGATGCGGCGCAGCGCCTCGCCGAGGTTGGTCGCCCCGCAGACGAACGGGACGGTGAAGCCCCACTTGTCGACGTGGTTGGCGAGATCGGCCGGCGTCAGCACCTCGGACTCGTCGATGTAGTCGATCTCGAGCGCCTGCAGGATCTGCGCCTCGGCGAAGTGGCCGATCCGGCACTTCGCCATCACCGGGATCGTCACCGTCTCCTGGATCTCGCGGATCATCCCGGGGTCCGACATGCGGGCGACGCCGCCCTGGGCGCGGATGTCGGCCGGGACGCGCTCGAGCGCCATCACGGCGACGGCACCGGCCTCCTCGGCGATCTTCGCCTGGTCGGCGGTGACGACGTCCATGATCACCCCGCCCTTCAGCATCTCGGCGAGGCCGCTCTTCACCCGCATCGTCCCGGTCTCGGGCACCTGGTCCTCCATCGACCCCATGCTAGTCCTCGTCGAGGGTCTCTTCGCCCGGTCCGCCGCCGAAGCCCTCCTCGTCGTCTGCCTCCGCGGGCTCGTCATCGTCCTCGTCTCCCAGTCGAGGTCTGCGTCCTCGTCCTCGTCCGGGAGCTCGAGCACGTTCGGCTCCCTGGCGGTCAGGTACTTGCGCTCGCCGTCGTCGAAGTCGACGACGACGCTCGGGATCGAGTCCTCGTTGATCAGGAGTTCGTAGTAGTCGACCACGGTCGCCTCCTCATGGTTTTCGCCGTCCTCGGCCCGGGAGACGAGCACGCGCTCCCCGACCATGTAGCGCCGGTCTGCCACGCTCCGATCCTAGACGGAACCGCGAGGCTACCGGGAGTGGCGATACCCTGTCGCTCGTGCCCGACAAGGAGCATCCTGCCGCCAAGGCAGGCCGCTACGTTCGTGCGGCGGGAATCGTGCTCGGGCGCGAGGCCGACCGCCGGAGCGCCGCCGCGGCGGCCGCCGCAGCAGCCCCGAAGCCCGCGCCCGCCCCACCCGCCCCGCCCCCGGCGCCGTTCGCCACCGCCGACCTCGGCGGCAGGACGATCTTCGTCGGCTTCCTCGCCTCGCTCGTCTGCCTGGGGCTCGTCCTCGTCCACGCAGAGGACGCGCTCTCCTCGAGCGCGAAGACGATCGTGCTCGTCGTCCTCGGGGTGATCCTGCTCGCCGAGGCCGCGCTGCTCACGACGAACTGGCGGCAGGCGAACCAGCGGCTCGGCCAGAGGCTCCTGAACCGGGTCTGGGGCCGACGGGGACCGATGAACAAGCGCGAGCGGGCCTTCGCCCGGGCCGTCCGCGACGCGTTGACGCTGATCGGGATCGTCTTCCTCGGCGGCGCGGTCTACGCCCTGCTGACCGCGGCGGTCGGCTAGACGCGAGCGGTTTTACCTGCGTCTGGCCGGCCTTTACGGACTCTTGCCAGGCCGCAAACGATCGCCTCACGCGTCCGGGGAACGATGGCTGTACCACAAACCCCGGAGGATTCATGAAACTCGCCCCTAGACGGCTGCTCGCGCTCGGCGTTCTCGCGGGCTGCCTGCTCTCGCTCGTGGCCCTGCCGGCCCTCGCCGGCGCGGCGACGAAGACGACCACGGTCAATGTGTCCGTCACCCCCGCGAACGACTTCCTCTTCAAGCTCTCGACCAAGACGGTCAAGGCCGGCACGGTCACGTTCAAGTTCACAAACAGCGGCGTGCTCCCGCACGACCTGAAGGTCTGCTCGGCGACGACCACGAGCGACACGGCGAACGCGTGCACCGGCAAGGTGACGCCGCTGATCGACCCGGGCACGACGAAGACGCTGACCGTCACGTTCAAGAAGGCCGGCAAGTACGAGTACCTGTGCACGGTTCCCGGTCATGCCGCAGGCGGCATGAAGGGCATCCTCACCGTCACGGCGTAACCCGGAGGCTGCACGACGGGACGGCCCGGCCGCATCGCGCCGGCCGTCCCGCACCGGTTGTCACGGCCAGAAGTACGGCAGCACGAGCACGCCTGCGACGAGCAGGGCCAGGCAGGCCGCCTGGAGCGCGAGCTCGACGCCCCGGCGGCGCGCCAGCCAGGCGAGCCCCCAGTAGACCGGCAGCGCGAGCAACCCGAACCGGCCTTCCGACATCACCGAGCCGGAGAAGAGCGGCAGCACGAGCACCAGCGCTCCTGCGGCGATCCAGGCGCGCCCGACCCCTGCCCGGGCGGCCGCGAAGAGCAGGAGCGCGTAGAGGCAGAGCAGGACGAGGTCGCGGGCGAGCCAGGGCGTGTGGTCGAGCGCGCGCGGGAGGTGGGCGAACGCGTGCAGCGGGCCCGTGAGCCGGAAGGCGCGGCCCCAGCGCTCCTGCGCATCGGTCCAGGCACCCGGGTCGCCGAGCGCCCAGCCGAGGTAGAGCGGATAGGTGGCAACCCCGACGGGCCCGGCCAGGCACGCCGCGAGCGCGTGACCGCGGCCGGCCGGTCCGAGCCGGCTGCGGTGCGACCAGGCGATCGCGGCGAGCGGCAGCGAGAAGACGATCGCCTCCGGCCGGACGAGCGCCGCGACCGCGATCAACGCCGCCGCCACGAGCCAGCGATCGCCGAGAGCGGCGAGCAGAGCGAGCACGATCAGCGCGAGGGCGAGGCTCTCGGGATAGTCCATCGAGAAGACGAAGGACATCGGCACGATCACGAGGAAGCAGGCGGCTCGACGGGCGAGGTCCGGCCCGACGACGCGCGTGCCGAGCTCGTAGAAGGCAACCGCGCCGACGAGGAGCGCCGCGTTCGAGATGACGATGCCGGCGACGGTGTAGGAGAGACCGAGCGCGTGCAGCCCCGAGACGAGGATCGGATAGACGGGGAAGAAGGCCGGGTCGCTCTGCAGGCCGGGGACGAGGACGTATCCGTGGGCGGCGACGCGCCGGTACCAGATCCCGTCCCAGGCGCCGACCAGGGCGAGCGGGCTGCGGAAGAAGGACGCCCCGAGGCGCCCCTGCGGGCCCAGCTCGTAGCTCGTCAGGAAGGCGAGCAGCGTCACGATGCGCGAGAGCGCCCACCAACCGAGCACCGGGCGCCAGCGAGCGAGAGCCCGGACGGCCGGCCACTCGAGGGCGAGCGCGGTCAGCGCGCCACCGCCAGCCTCTCTCGCGGCAGGACCGCGAGCCCGATCGGCAATCCCGAGCTCTTGACGAGCAGCTCGAGCGTCGGGCGAGCGGAGGGAACCCGCAGCGCGTAGTCGCGGCGACCGCCGATCTCGATCGGCTGCCGGATGACCCGCGCTCCGCGGGCGAGCTCACGGGCGAACCAGTGGACGATCACCCGCGGGACACTCGACGCGTCTGCGCTCGCCGACGCCGCAGATGACGAGCTCGGTCGCACCGGTCGGGGCGATCACCCGGCGGGCCGTCGCGTGGGCGTGCAGGACGTCGAGCGTGCGGACGAGCTCGAGCTCGGCAGGCCCGGGCCGTCCGAGCGCGACCGCCTGGGCGCCGAAGCAGACGCCGGCGAGGACGGCAAGCGCGAACGCGGCCGAACAGGCGGATCGCAGCCACCCCTTCGGGATCCCAGCAAACACGCTCCGCACGGTGGCTCACGCTACGGGCTCGCCGCGAACCGGGTGTTAGCGCTTGGTTCAGCGTGCCGAAGCGGAGGTTGACGTTCGTCCGCCAGCACCGATAACCTGATCTCTAAGGGTTTCGCGGTATTTCTTTATCTTTATGCGGATCGGCACAAAGCCCTGAAGGGGGGAAACTCGAGTGAGTCCACAGCTCATCGGCGCGGCCGTCGTGGTCGTCATCATGATCGCGACCGTGCTCGCCTCCTACTTCGGCGGCTAGGGTGGCGACGACCGCACCGTCTGGACGCGACCCCTGCGACGCGCGCGACCCCGGCGGTGTCCTCGGCGACGCTCGCATCCGCCGGCCCCGCTACGGCCGTCAGCCGGCGGCGGGGCCGGAGACCGGCTGCCCGCCGAGCTCGCCGCGCAGACCGGCCGCCGAGAGGCGGAGCGTTCCGGCAACGGCGCGGTCGCCGCTGACCGTCACCGTCGCGCGCCAGCTTCCCTGACCGGCCGGATTCAGGCGGACACCGCCGGAGATCGCGACGCCGGCGACGTCCGCATAGCGCTCGAGGCCGAAGCTCTCGGCGGGCGTTGCGCTGAGGACGCCGCCGGCGAGGCCGCCGATCCGCATCGAGAGCCCCTCGGCGACGAGCCAGCTCGCCTCCGCCTCGCGCAGGGTCGCCTCGGCGACACCGAGGGTCTGCGCGGCACTGAGCCGCGCGCTGCCGGGAACCGGCGAGGTCGGCAGGCTCCGGAGCGGCGCGAGCACTTGTACGACGGGCGGGCAGCCTCCGTGCGCCTCACCCTGGATCCAGGCGGCGACGTAGGCATCGGCGCAGGCCGACTGCGAGGTAACCCCGTGCCCCGACCCCTGGACGACGAGCAGGTGCCCCTGGCGGAAGGCCGCGGCGACCCGCCGGCCGCCTACCGTCGGTGTCCGGATGTCGCGGCTGCCCGAAAGGACGAGCACCGGCACGTTCGGCAGCGGACCCGCCGGGAGCGCGGAGGCGGCAGCGGGCGCCGGCGGCCATTCGAGGCACTCCACGGCTGGCCCGCCGCGCGCCGCCCAGGCGCCAAAGAGGCCCGTCGCACCCCGCGGGAGGTGCGCGAGCGTCCTCGCCAGCTCGGCGGCTCGGCTCGCGACCGGCGACCCGGTCGTCCAGAAGAATCGACCGTCGCTGCAGTCGGTCGCGACGTTGGCGGCGAGGTCGATCCCGAGGGCGCCGCCGCTCGCGGTCGCGAAGTCGAGCGCGGCGAGGCGCTCGAGCGGCGCCGGATCGCCGGCGAGACCGTCCTTGACGCCGACCGCGAGCTCGGCGGCGATCCCGGGGTCGAGGTCGGTGTCGAGCCCGAGCTGGAGGAGCGCGAACCCGTCGAGCCGCACCCTCGTCGGCCGCTTCCCCGGCACCGGCACGAGACCGATTCTCGGCCGGGCGGCAAGGCGGTTTGCGAGGGTGACGAAGTCGAGGCCCGCATTGCGCGTCACGCCCGCGCAGGCGTCGTGACAGATCTCGTCGAGGGCCTTGGGCAGCATCTGGAGCGAATCGGTGTAGAACGGGTCGGATGCCCGCGGGGGGACGACGGAGTCGAGGACGAGGCGCGCGACGTGCGAGGGGAAGCTGAGCGCGTAGGCGAGCGCCTGCTTCGTCCCGTAGGAGACGCCGAAGACGGCGATCCGCTCGACGCCGAGCGCCCGGCGGATCGCCGTCCATGTCCTCGGCGTTCGCACGGGATGAGTAGAGCGCGCTCCTGGCCCCGAGGAGCCGGCCGCACGCCCCGACGATCCGTTCGGTCACGGCCGGGCTCGCCGTCACGATCGCCGCGAGCCCCGGGCAGCGGAGCGGTCCCGAGTCTCCCGTCCCGCGGTCGTCGTAGGCGACGAGCGTGTAGCCGGGGAAGAGCCCCTGCCAGCTCGTTCCGTACGCGCGGAGGTTGAACGTGCCCGCCGATGCCTGCCCGGGGCCACCCGCGACGAGGAAGATCACCTTCCCCGGGTCTGCCGGCCCACGGCCCGGGCGCCGGCAGCTCCTCGACGTGCAGCGCCACCTTCCCCTCGGCGGGCGCGGACGGATCGAGGGCCGCCTCGACGGTCGCGCAGAGCACCCGCGACCGCGCGACGCACGGGGTGAACGCCGCACCCGTGGCGCCGCCGCTGCCCGTCAGGAGAAACGCAGACGCCGCCACCGCGATCCCGACGAGCAGCCGCTGCACGCATTGACAGTACCCGGCAGGAGCGGCGCCTCGCGCGAGCGCCAGCCCGGCCGGCTCGCCGAAGGCGCGTTCCCGCGAACCGGCGCCGCGGCCACGAGGCGCGGCGGCGCACACGCCCACCAACAGACGGGCGCCGCCGCCGTCTCAGCTTGAGCGTCCGGGTTGACTGTCACCCCCGGCAGCCCGGGCGATCTCTCCGGGGCTGAGCGCCCAGGCTCGGCCCCGGAGAGCAGTTCGCCGCGCGACGTGTCGCGGCCGGCTACGAACGCTGCCGTCGAGCCGGCGGTCCGTGAGCGCGGGAAGCGCCGCTGACCGGGTTTCAGCCCTGCCCGAGCAGGTCGCGGTAGGTGGCTCTCGTCTCTGCGTCGGGCCGCAGGCCGAGGCCGCGGTCGAGCTCGCGGCAAAGCTCCTCGAAGCGGTCGAGCACCGCCTGGCGACGACCGAGCGCCGCGTCGGCCCGCATCGCGAGCCGCCAGCCGCGCTCGTTCAGGGGCTCGAGGGCGATCATCCGCTCGGCGGCGCGCAGCGCGCCGTGCGGGTCGCCGCTCGCGAGCCGGGCAGCTCCGACCCGCGCGACCGTGTCGGTCCTGAGCGCCTGGAGGCGGCGGCGCTCGTTGTCTGCCCACGGGTAGTCGATGTTCGCGAGTGGCTCGCCGCCGCTGAGCGCCAGCGCTCGCTCGAGCCGGCCGAGATCGGGTTCCCCCTGGAGTGTGCGCTCGACCTCGTCGCTGTCGATCGTGATCTCGCCTTCCGCGAGACGGTATCCGTGCGGGTCACGGACGAGGGCGTCGCCGATGACTGCCTGAGCCTGGAACCGGGCCTTCCAGAGCCGGCGGCGGGTCGCCGAGGGAGGCTGCTTGGGCCAGAGGGCCTCGAGCAGTTCGTCGGCCGACGCGGCGCCCCGCTTCAGCGCGAGGTAGGCGATCA
The DNA here is from genome assembly GCA_963765345.1 of uncultured Actinomycetota bacterium. Classification (GTDB taxonomy): domain Bacteria; phylum Actinomycetota; class Thermoleophilia; order Gaiellales; family Gaiellaceae; genus PALSA-600. The sequence goes on along the minus strand of CAVXWI010000001.1, from coordinate 87,969 downwards.
GACCGCGCGTCGGTCGCTGCCCGAGCCCGGCCCCGTCGCTGCCCTCGATCGCGAGCGGCCCGTAGAGCCGCAGCATGCGCCCGACCGGCATCGCGCCTCGCCTCACCAGGGTCTCGCCGACCTTGCCTCGCCCGCGATCTGCCTCTGCTGCCATGTCTATTGTCAACAGTGGTCGAGTCTAGAGGTCTCCCTCCTGCCGCGCAACCCGCGAGCCCACTCCGCGGCCGCGTGCACACGCGCGGGTAAGGCGGGCGGTCAGGTCCGGATGAACCGGCTCCGGATGATCTCCCCCGTCATGCACGCCGACTCCCAGAAGCACCGGATCGAGCCCGAACGCGACTGGGGCCGGCTCGCACGCCGCGAGCTCGGCTCGGCGCTGCCACGCTGGCAGCGACGCGAGCGGGAGCTGGAGCGGTTTCGCAGCCCTGAGCAGCTGCTCGGGCGGCTGCTTGCGGACTCGCTGCGCGACGGCGACGGGCCCCTTCGCTCGCTGCTCGCGCTCGCACCCGAGGAGCCGCTGGCGGCCCGGCTCGTCCTGGCGACGATCTTGCCGACACTCAGGCAGCAGGCGGGGTGGATCGCCTGCCACCGGGCGCATGTCAGCGCGGGACGCGAGGGCTTCGCCGAGGTCTGGGAGCTCCTCTGCTTCCACGCCTGGGAGGTGATCTGCTCCGGTTTTGCCTCGCCGCAGCGGCGTGTCTACCCGCAGCTCATCGGCGAGATCCTCTGCCGGACGCTGACGGCGCTCGCCCCGGACGAGCCGCCGCCGGCTGCCGGGGAGCCCGCACCGCACGAGCCCGCCGCCGGCACCGGGCTGCCGGCAGCCATCCGCCTGCCTACCCCACCGGCCCCGCCTGAGGCGGCCTGAGCCGGTGGCCGACATCGACGCCGAGAGGAGACCGAGACCGATGCTGCTTGGACGCCCGCGCCTTTGTGCCGCCCTCGCCTACACGACGGTGACGCTGCTCACGGCGAGCCCGCCCGCGCTCGCCGCGACCGACCTGAACGCCGTCATCGGCAACCTGACGGTCTGGCTGACGGGCCTGCTCGCCTCGATCGCGACCGTCTTCCTGATCATCGGCGCCGTTCGCTACGTCGCCGCCGGCGGCGACCCGGTCCGGCTCGAGAAGGCGAAGAGCTCGATCACGAGCGCGGCCCTCGGCTACGGCTTCGCGATCTTCGCCCCCGTCGCGATCACGATCATCCAGCAGATCGTCGGCGGATGACGCGCCGGCGGCTCGCCATCCTCGTCGCGCTCCTTGCCCTGGCGCTGCTCGGGGCAGGCGCCGCGCTCGCCGCCACGGGCGCCCCGGCGGGCGCGCAGCCGACCCAGACGCCTCCGGCCACGACGACGCCGGGCGTCCAGGTCGGACCGCCGCCTGCGAGCAGCACCGGCGGCGGGCAGACGACGACCGTCCCCGGCGACCAGGAAACCCAGCCTGCCTTCTGGGATCTGCCGGGGCGAGTGCAGGCGGCAATCGACGGCTGGTTCAAGGGTCTCGTCACCGACGCGCTCACCCCGACGCTCGCCCTCGTCGGTCAGACGGTCCTCTCGTCTCCCGAGCTCGCCTCGAACGCGCAGGTGAGCAACCTCTGGCAGATCAGCCTGATCGCGGCGGACAGCCTGCTCGTCCTCTTCGTGCTGGTCGGGGCCGGGGTGGCGATGAGCCACGAGACCCTGCAGTCGCAGTACGCGCTCGAAGGATCTCGTCGCCCGTCTCGCCTTCGCCGGCATCGTGATCAACGCGAGCCTCAGCCTTGCCGACCAGCTCGCCGCGGTCTCGAACGCCCTCGCCTCGGCGTTCCTCGGCGACGGTGCGAGTGCCGCCGGCGCCGCCGCCTCGCTGCAAGGGTTCATCGTCGGCGCCCTGACCGGCGGCGGGATCTTCCTCGTGCTGCTCGGGCTCGCCTGCGCCGTCGTCGCGGTCGCGCTGCTCGTGCTCTACCTTCTGCGCGCGGCGATCCTCGTCCTGCTCGTCTGTGCCGCGCCGCTCGTCCTGCTCGCGCACCTCTTCCCCCAGACCGAGGGGTTCGCCCACCTCTGGTGGCGCCTGCTCGGGGCGGTCTTCGCGGTGCAGGTCAGCCAGGCGATCGTGCTCGCCGCCTGCATCCGCATCTTCTTCACCGGCGGCGCTCCGGGCCTCGGCCTCCCCGCCGCCGGCAACGTGATCGACCTCCTGCTCTGCCTCTGCCTCCTCTACGTGCTCGTGCGCATCCCGTTCTGGGCCAAGCAGCTCGCCTTCGGAGGCCGCGGCGGCACGAGCACGATCCGCCTGGCCAAGGCCTACGTCGTCGGCCGCGCCGTCTCGGCGGTGCTCTGAGCGATGCCGGGCGTCAAGGTCCCCGCCGACGTCGAGCGCGAAGACCGGCTTGCCTTCGGGCTGACCGCACGGCAGCTCGCGATCCTCGCCGGCGCGGCGGTCGCGGGCTACGGTCTCGCGGACGCACTCGGCGCCGTCCTGCCCGAGCCGTTTCCGCTCGCAGCCGGCGGCCTCGTCGTCCTCGCCGGCCTCTCGCTCGCATTCCTCCGCCACGCCGGCCTCGCCGGCGACCGGCTCGCCCTCGCCGCGGCCCGGTTCGCGGCCGCCCCACGCCGACGGGTGCTCGCTCCCGAGGGGCTGCCCACCCCGCTCCCGGGCACCCCGAGGACCGCCCGCGTCGCTCCCCTCGAGCTGCCGCTGCGGGCGATCCTCCCCTCGGGCGTCGTCGCGCTCGCCGACGGCAGCCACTGCCTGCTCCTCACGGCCCGCGGCAGCGGCTTCGAGCTCCGGGCCGCCGCCGAGCAGGCGGCCCTGGTCGCGGCCTTCGCGCGCTTCCTCAACGGCCTCTCCGAGCCGCTGCAGATCGTCGTCCAGAGCGAGCGGATCTCGCTCGCGGGCCTGGCAGGGCGGCTCGAGCAGGAGGCGGCGATGCGATCCGCGCCGATCCGCGCGGCCGCCCGGAGCCACGCCGCCTACCTGCGCTCGCTCGGCGGCGAGACGGAGCCGCTCCGCGGGCGCCGGATCGTCCTCGTTCTCCGCGCGGGCGGGCAGCGGGCGACCGCGGAGGCCGCCCTCGCCCGCGCCGCCGATCAGGCAAGCGAACTGCTCGCGGCGGCGGCCGTCGAGCTGACCACGCTCGCGGCTGAGGAGGCGGCGGCGCTCCTCGCGTGCTCCCTCGACCCGCCCGGCCCTGGCGCCGGCGTCCAGCTGACCGGGACGATCCGTGCAGCCGCCTGAGGGCCGCACCGGAACGGGTCTGCTCGGGCCCGCCCTGCTCGAGCTGCACCGCGACCGCGTTCGCGCGGGAGCACGGTTCCGGCGCACGTTCGCCGTGACCGGCTACCCACGTGAGGTCGGCTACGGCTGGCTCGCGCCGCTGCTCCGCTCCGGCGGAGACCTCGACCTGGCGCTGCATATCGAGCCGTTCCCCGCCGAGCTCGCGGCGCGCCGGCTGCAGCGGCAACGAGCGCGTTTCGAGTCGACCCGCCGGCTCGAACGTGAGCGCGGCAGCCTCAGCGACCTCGGCGTTGCTGCGGCCGCCGAGGACGCCCACCAGCTCGCCGACCGGCTCGCCCGCGGCGAGAGCCGCCTCTTTCGGGCCGGCATCTACCTCACCGTCAGCGCCGAAAGCGAGGAGGAGCTGGCCGAGGCGAGCGCACGGCTTGCGACCGTGTGCGCCTCGCAGCTCCTCTCGTGCGTTCCCGCCACCTTCCGCGCCTACGAGGGCTGGCTCTCGTCGTTGCCGCTCGGGCTCGACCGCCTGCGGCTCCGCCGCACGTTCGACAGCGACTCCCTGGCGGCGGCGTTCCCCTTCGCGATCGCCGAGCCGCCGCTCGCCGAGACCGGCTGCTTCTACGGGCTCACACCGGCGGGCGCGCCCGTCGTCTTCGACCGCTTCGCCGGCGACAACTACAACAGCGTCGTCCTCGCCCGCTCGGGCGCCGGCAAGAGCTACCTGGCGAAGCTGGAGGCGCTCCGGCTCGCCTACCGCGGCGTCCAGGTCTTCATCATCGACCCCGACGACGAGTACCGGCGCCTCTGCGAAGCGGTCGGCGGCGCCTACCTGCCGCTCGCCGGCCCGCGCGCGGTGACGCTCAATCCGCTCGATCACGCAGCCGGGGACTCAGCCGACGAGGCCGCCGGGCGCGCGACCTTCCTCGCCGAGCTGGTCGAGCTGCTCGCCGGCGGCCTGACGGGCGGCGAGCACGCCGCGCTCGACCGGGCGGCCGGGGCCGCCTACCGCGGGGCCGGGGGAGGCGGGACGCCGCTCCTGCGCGATCTCGCCCGCGAGCTGGCGAGCCGGGGCGAGGAGGCTCGGGCGCTCGCCGAGCGGTTGAGCCCGTTCACGACCGGGTCGCTCTCCGGCCTCTTCTCGGCGGCGACGAGCGTCCGGCCGACCGGTGAGATCGTCTGCTTCTCCCTGCGCGGGCTCCCGGAGCGGCTGAAGCCGGCGGCACTCCTCCTCTGCCTCGAGACGATCTGGCTTCGGCTCGAGGAGTCGTCCCGCCGGCGCTGCGTCCTCGTCGACGAGGCGTGGCTCGTCATGCGCGAGCCGGCCGGCGCACGCTTCCTCCACCGGCTCGCCAAGAGCGCCCGCAAGCGCTGGTGCGGCCTGACGACGATCACCCAGGACGCCGGCGACCTGCTCGCGACCGAGCTCGGGCACGCGATTGTCGCGAACGCCGCCTGCCAGGTCCTGCTCCGGCAGGCGCCACAGGCGATCGACCGCGTCGCCGACGCCTTCCGCCTGACCGAGGGCGAGGCCCGCTACCTGCTCACGGCACCGCGAGGCCACGGTCTCTTCGTGGCCGGAGACGAACGCTTCCCGCTCAGGATCCTCGCGAGCCCGGCCGAGCACGCCTGGGCGACGAGCGATCCCGCCGAGCTTGCCGAGACGGCCGGGTGACCGCGCTCGTCTCCGCGGCCGGCGCTCTCGCTGCTGTTGCCGGTGCTCGTGATCGCAGCCGCGCTCGGCGGCCAGCCGTCGGCGCCGAGCCAGGCGGCGCTCGCCGACATCCCGCCCGCCTACCTCGCGCTCTACCAGCAGGCAGGGCCCGCGTTCGGGCTTCCCTGGGAGCTCCTCGCCGGCATCGGCAAGGTCGAGTCCGACCACGGCCGCAACCCGGCGACCGACGTGCCGAACAGCGCCGGTGCGGTCGGGCCGATGCAGTTCGAGCCCGCCACCTTCGCCGTGTACAGCTGGGCCTCAGGTGACCCGAGCCCGAGCATCCTCGACCCGCGCGACGCGATCTTCGCCGCGGCGGCGATGCTCGCCGCGAACGGCGCTCCCGACGACACCGCGCAGGCGCTCTACGCCTACAACCACGCCGACTGGTACGTGAGCGCGGTCCTCGCGTGGGCCGAGGCCTACACCGACGCCGCCGCCGTCGGTGTCGGCGGCGCCGCCGCGGCCAACGCCGCGCCCGCCGCACTGAGCGCCGTCCGCTACGCGCTCGCCCAGGTCGGCACCCCGTACCTCTGGGGCGGCGACGGACCCGGCGGCTTCGACTGCTCGGGGCTCGTCCAGGCCGCCTACCAGGCAGCCGGGATCTCCCTCCCTCGCGTCGCGCAGGATCAGTACGACGCGGGTCCCGCGGTCGCGGCGGGCCAGCCGCTCGAGCCCGGCGACCTCGTCTTCTTCGGCACCGATCCAAGCGACGTCGAGCACGTCGGGATCGTGATCAGCGAGACGGAGATGGTCGACGCGCCGTTCACGGGCGCCGACGTCCGCGTCGAGCCCTTCGACTGGCCCGACTACCTCGGCGCCACCCGGCCCGCGGCCTAAGCGAACGGGCGACGACGCGAAAGGAGTACGCACATGACGAACCCCCGTGGCCTCACCGACGATGTCATCACGATCCCACTGCGGAAAGCGCCGCGCCTGCTCCTGACCGAGCGCGACCTGCGGTTGCTGCGGTTGATCGGCGAGCAGTACGCGCTCAGCATCGAGCAGCTCGCACGGCTGACGACCGGCGCGGCCGTACCTCCGACATCGCTGGAGGCGGGCCGGCTGGGTCGACGGCGGCCGGCTGACCTACACGCTTCCCTCGCTGCTTTGGCTCACCGCCGACGGGGGCGGCGATCGCGAACTCCCCCTATCGGCTCTGGGAGCCGAAGGCTGCGCGCGCCGAGCACCTCGAGGCGATCACGAACGTCCGGCTGCTGCTCGAGCACGAGCTCAGGCTCGGGGAGTGGCGGTGCGAGCGCGGGCTCGCCCAGGCGGCCGGCCCCCGCTACGGAGGGCAGTTCCACCTGCCCGACGGGCTGCTCGACACGGGTCGCGACCAGGTCGCGATCGAGGTCGAGCTGACCGCGAAGGGCCCGGCACGGCTCGCCGCGATCGTCGAGGAGCTCGCGATCGGACACGACCGGGTCTGGTACTTCGCGCCCGAGCCGGCCGCCCGCTCGTTACGCGAGGTGCTGCGGACGAGCCCCTGGGAGAACGTCACCGTCCACCCGTACCCGGTCGCCGCCGCCGATCTGCTCGCATGAGCGCCCAGGCACGGCAGGCAGGCGCCACCTCGCGCGAGCTCGAGCTGGCGCTGCTCGCCGGCGCGGCGATCATTCTCGGGCCACTTGCGGTCGGGCTCGGCTTCGCGCTCCGCCTCCTCCGGCGGCGGGTGCTCGTCCTCGGCGCCATCCCGAGCGCCGGCGCCGGTCTCCTGCTCTGGTCGTTCGTCCACCGCCACCTCCATGCGGCGCTGCGCATCCTGCACGGGCAGCTGCGGCGGCACCCGCACGCCGCCCTCCTCGCCGCCCTGCACGAGCTCTGGCCGGCGTGGCTCGCTGCCGCCGTCTTCGCGCCGCTGATCGCGCTCGTCCTCTCGCTCAGGCCCGCCAGCCCGCGGTTTCCGGTCGACACGGGCGAGCCGCGCGGCCCCGGCCTGCCGCTGGCCGAGCGGCGAGCCGCCGCCCGCGCCGCGAACCCGCCGCCGGTGCCACCCGACGGCGACGGGCTCTTCCTCGGCTATGGGATCGGCGGCGATCCGCTCCTCCCGATGCGGCGCGGCCGCGTCCACCTGCCGCTCTCACGCCTTGCCCGCCACCTCCTCGTCGCCGGGTCGACCGGGTCCGGGAAGACCGAGACCGTGCTCCGGATCGCCGACTCGCTCGCGCGGCGAAGCGACTGGGCGATCGTGTTCGTCGACGGTAAGGGCGATCGCGAGACGATGGCGCGCTTCCGGGCGCTGATGACGGCGGCGGGCCGGGAGGTCTGGTGCTTCCCCGACCGTCCCTACGACGGCTGGCGCGGCAGCGGCTCCGAGATCGCAGACCGGCTCCTGCAGCTGATCGACTTCGCCAGCGAGGGAGGCGGCGCCTACTACCGCGACCTCGCCGTCCACGTCATCCGCCTCGCCTGCAACGCGCCGTCGGGGCCGCCGCGCAGCTCGGCCGACCTGCTCGCCCGCCTTCGCCGCCCGCAGCTCTTCGCCCTCTATCCGAAAGGCTCGCCGACCCACGCCGAGCTCGCGTCGGTGCCGGCGGTCCAGTTCGACGGCATCCGCGCCCGCTACGCGGCGTTCTTCGCGACGGTCGGCGGCTCCCTCGACGGGGAGATCGCCCTCGAGGAGCTCGACACGGCCTACCTGCTCCTCGACGGCCTCCGCCTCAAATGGGAATCCGGCTACCTCGCCCGGTTCCTCGTCGAGGAGTTCACCCAGTGGGCCGTCGGGCGCAAGCCACGCGTCCGGCGAGTCCTGCTCGTCGTCGACGAGTTCTCGGCGATCGCCCGCGCCGGGGCGGGGCTCGTCGACGTCGTCGAGCGGACGCGAGGGTTCGGCGTCGCCGCGATCCTCTGCCCGCAGCTCGCCGAGGGGATGGGCGGCAGCGAGGCGGCAGCCCGCATCATCGGCTCGGCCCAGACGATCCTCTTGCACCAGATGGCGACGCCGGAGCCCTTCGTGACCGCCGCGGGCAGCCGCCGCGTCCACGCGACAACCCGGCAGCTCGAGGGTGACGGCCTCACCGGGCTCGGCTCGACCCGGGTCGCGCTCGAGAGCCGTCTCGATCCCGATGCCGTCCGCCGCCTCCATCCGGGGCAGTGCTTCGCGATCGGTTCCGGGCTCGTGATGAAGCTCCAGATCACGGCCGCGCCGGCCGTGTCCGAGGCCGCCGTCGAACCGGGCTGACGCCCGCACGGTCGCCGCCACGGCTGACCTCGTCCCGCAGTTGGCGCCTCCCGACGGGCCGCTCCGACCGCAGGCGAGCGAGGCGCCCTCTCGCGGGTCGGGTCGTGCCGTCAGCCCCGGACGACGCCCCGGCCCGCGGGCTGCTTCACGCGAGGTCGGCCGCGCCGTCGTCAGCCACGCGGCGGAAACCGCTAGCGCGACGCGGCCTGCCGTCGCTCGCGTGCCCGCCGGGCGAGCTCGAGCTGGCGGTCCGCGACCATCAGCGCCTCGAGGGGTTCCTCGGCCTCGTCGGGCAGGACGGCGACGCCGTAGGCGACGACGATCGAGGCAGCGGCTCCCGTCTGCCTCCAGGGCACCCACCGCCGGCGCGAGCGTCGCTTCGGCAGGCCCGAGCGCGCCCTCGAGCAGGACGCAGAACTCGTCTCGCCGTGAGCGGTAGCAACCGGTCCCGCGCGGCAGCGATGCGTGGAGCGTGACGGCCAGCGCCTCGAGCAGCCGCTCGTTCTCGACCTCGCCCGCACGGCGTCGATGCTCCTCCGCCCCGGCGAGGTCGATCACGGCGAGGACTGACACCGCGCGATCGGGCTCGAGTGCCCGCTCGAGGGCCCTGACGAGCGCAGCTCGGTCGCCGAATCCCGCAAGGGCACCGTCCCGGGCCTGCCATTCAGGCGGCGAGTCTAGTGACTTTTGTTGATCACGACCGAGCCACCCCCCGCCTGCTCTCCGCAACGTCCGCACGGAGCGGTGAAAAAGCCGCGACGCCGCACTGCGTGCCGCGGCGGCGGCCCGCCGAGCGCGGCTCAGCACGCGGCGTCGACCTCGCCACGCCGGCAGCGGGCCCGCCTTCGACGGGTCGGCGCTCTCGGATCTCGACGGCCCGGACCGGCCGCGGCGGAGCCGTGCCGGCGGGACCTCGGGCGTTTGGGCATGCTTGCGAGCGATGCCGGAGCGTGCCGTCGAGGAAACCGGAAGCGCCGAGGAGGCGACGACGACGTCCCGGTTCCTCGGCGAGCAGGCGGCGCTCGCGCTCGGCCTCGCCATTCTCCTGATCGTCGTCCTGCTCTGCCTGGGGACGCTCGTGCACATCGTCAGCCAGCGGTACTGACCCGCCCGCGGGCACCATCTCCCCTAGTGGCTCATCCTCCGGCTGCGCTCCGTGCTCGCCCGCGCTCACCTCTCGGGCGTTCGTCGGTCGTACCTGGCGCCGGTAGACGCGCACGCGTCGCCGCCGGAGTCGCCGTGGTCGTGTGCGCCGCCGCGCTCGCCGCCTCGGCGGCGGGGTTTCCGAACACGGCCCCCGCTGCCGCACAGCAGTGGTACCTGGCGACCGACAACGCCTGGAGCGCCTGGCCGAGCGAGCCGCGGCTCGCCAAGGTCAAGGTGGCCGTGATCGACTCGGGCATCGACGCCGGCAATCCGGCCTTCGCCGGCCGGATCGCAGCCGGGCGTTCCTTCGTTCCCGGCTCGTCCTGGCGTACCGACACGAACGGGCACGGCACCTTCGTCGCCGGACTGATCGCCGCGAGCCCCGCGGGAGGCGCCGGCATCTCGGGCATGGCCTTCAACGCGAAGCTGCTCGTCGCGAAGGTCGTGCAGGCAAACGGCGAGGTCTCGGCGACCGCGGAGGCCCGCGCGATCCTCTGGGCGGTCGACCAGGGTGCCCGGGTGATCAACCTGAGCCTCGGGGCGCTCCGTGACCCGCAGGACCTCGAGTTCGACGGGTACTCGCAGATCGAGCACGACGCGGTCGAGTACGCCGTGGCGCGCGGCGTGGTCGTGGTCGCCGCCGTCGGCAACGGCACGAACGCCCCGAAGCAACCCTGGGACTACGCCGACTGGCCGGCAGCCCTCCCCCACGTCCTCGGCGTCAGCGCGCTGAACGAGAACGGCTCGGTCCCCGCCTTCTCGGACCGCGACCCGGTCTTCGTCGACGTCGCCGCGCCCGGCGTCGGCATCTTCTCGACGATCCCGCGCAACCTCGTCGTCCCGAGCGACCCAGGCTGCAACGGCGAGCCGTACTCGAACTGTGGACCCGCGTGGCTCACGACCGCCGAGGGGACCTCGTTCGCGGCCCCGCAGGTCACGGCCGCGGCCGCCCTCCTCCTTGGCGTCGACCCGAAGCTGGGCCCGGACCAGGTCGACTGGCTGCTCGAGCGGACCGCGAGCGACGTCGACGCTGCGACCGGGTGCGCCCAATGCGCCGCCGGCCGCGACGCCCTGAGCGGCTGGGGGCTCGTCGACGTCAAGCGGGCCGTCGACTACCTCTGCAGCAGCTCCCCCTCCCGGCCCCGGTTGCCTACGAGCCAAACGACTCGATCGATGACGCCTACCCGCTCGGCGCGCTGCCGCGGACGCTCGCGTCATCGCTCGACTACTGGGACGACCCGACCGCCGTCTACGCGCTCTCGCTGACGCGGGGCGCGCCGCTCGTCGCGCGGCTGACAAGCACCGCCGCGGCCGGGCTGACGATCAGGCTCTGGGCACCTGGCACACCGGGAGCGGCGCTCACCGATGCGCGCTCGAACTATCTCGTCTCGACCTCGGCATTCGCTCACGGGGAGCTGCTCCTGCATGCGCGAGCGGTCGCGGCCGGCCGCTACTACCTCGAGATCCTCGACGGGGCGAAGACGCGCTTCCCGGCGGCCTACGCCCTCTCGGTCACGGCAGGCGCGACGGGCGCTCCGGCCCCGACCGCTCCCGCCGCCAGGCCGCTGCTGCCGGCGGACGCGACCGCGAAGCTCACCTGCCCGTGAGTGAGCGGACGGTGGAGACGACGAGGAGCACCGAGGCGACCGTCAGGTAGAGGCGCAGGAGCATCAGGCCGAGCCGCCGCCCGAGCGAGTGCTCGCAGGGGGCGAGGCTCTCGAGCGGAGCCATGCTCCAGCGTTCGCGCGCGGCGTAGCTCGGGTGCTCGACGCGGCGGTCGCGACGCCAGTGGGTCGTCCAGGCGAGCACGGCGAGGACGGCCACGAGCGCCCCGACGAGGACGACGAGGAGCGGCGCCACGCCGATGCTCGGCACGAGGGTCGTCGAGGTGAGGAGCGCCGAGAGGACGAGCAGGACGCCGATGCTCAGCACCGCGATCGCGTTCAGCCACGGCGGATTCGTCCACGGCCCGAGGACCTCGCGGTCGTTGCAGAGGAGGACCAGGAAGACGAGCGCGCTCGGGAGGAGTACGCCGGCGAGGGCCTGGACGGCGGTCGTGACGATCCCGAGCGGCGCATCCGGGACGAGCACGACCGCCGAGGCGAGAGCGACCAGCAGGGCGAACACCCCGTAGAACGTCGGCGCATCGCGCCAGCGGCGGTGGAGCGAGTGCCTGACGCCGAAGACGTCCCCGACCGCGTAGGACGCCCCGAGCGTGACGACGAGCGCGCCGAGGACCGAGCCGTCGAGCAGGATCAGCGCGAAGAGCACCCCGGCCGAGTGCCCGAGCCGGCTCGCGAGGCCGCGGGCGACCGCGCCGGCGTCGACGAAGCCTCCGTGCAGGGCGGTTCCGTCGAAGGCGAAGGCACACGTGGCGACGATCGCGATCGCGACGATCGCGAAGATGGCGGTGCCGACGAGCGTGTCGGCCCGCTCGTAGGCAAGCCAGCGGCCGGTGATCCGCTTGTCGACGACGTTCGACTGGTGGAAGAAGAGCTGCCACGGGGTGACGGTCGCGCCGGCGATGGCGATGATGAAGAGCACGCTGGAGGTGGTCAGGCCCCCGTTCAGCCCGGGGACGAAGCCACGGGCGAGTGTCAGCGGCTGCGGCCGGCTCGTGGCGGCGAGCGGGATCACGAGCACGTTGACCAGCACGAGCGCGAACATGATCCGCTCGAAGCGGCGGAAGCGGCCCGTCGCCGTCGTCGCGAGCAGCGCGACCGCGACAAGCGGGACGACCACGTAGCGGTTGATGCCGAGGAACCCCGCCGCGAGGTCGACGCCGATGAACTCCGTGATGATCGTCAGCAGGCAGAGCACGAGCAGGTCGAGCAGGGCGAAGCCGCCCCAGCGACGTCCGAACCGCTCGTAGATCAGGCGGGCGTGGCCCGCGCCGGTGACCGCCCCGAGGCGCGCGACCATCTCCTGGTTGACGAAGAGCATCGCCGCGAGCGGCAGCAGCAGCCAGACGAGTGAGGCGCCGTAGTTCTGACCTGCCTGACCGTAGACGGAGATGCTGCCGGCCTCGTTGTCGCCGACCATGACGACGACGCCGGGACCCATGATCGCGAGCAGGGTCGCAACCCGGCGGATTCGGCCCCGCCTCGGCGCGGCGTCGTGGCTCGCAACCGTCCCGAGACCGCCTTCGATGTCGCCGCGGTGGGCGCGGTCGATCGCCGAGCGACGCTCGAGCGGCCGCAGAAACGGGCCGACCGCGACCCCGCCGCCGCCCTGCTCGGGCAGGCCCCTCCCCGCCATCAGGGCCGCCTCGTGCGATCGCTCATCGGCGGAGCGGGCGCCTCCGCCGGCCGCGACCGCGCCGAGCCCGTGCCGCGACCGATTCGCGCGCATGGCGCAGTCCAGCGCATGGCGCCGTCCGGCGTCAAGGGTGCGCGCAGCAATGCCATGGCCGGGCACGGACATCGGCCGCCCGGCAGCGTCTAGTGCGCCGCCCACACGAGGAGGACGGCCGTGACCGCGACGAGACCGACCAGACTGAGCCCGAAGAGCACCCGCTCGTTCCACGAGGGCTCCGATTCGAAGCGCGGCTCGCGGCGGTCGGGTAGCCGTCCTCGGAGCTCGCCGCGAAGCCACGCTTCCCCCGGGCTCGCCTCCAGGTCGCACCCACCGGTGCACCGTACCGCGAAAATATGAACGTTCGTTCAAGCTGCTCGACGCCAACACGGCGTTAACACTGCTTCCGGCACCGCTCCGGGATTCGCGAACCGGCGCGAAGGGCCGCCCGCACGTCGGGCTCACTCGCTGCGCACATGGCACGGCTCGCCGCCGAGGGTACCTCCGCTCCGAGCCGTGGAGGTGCGGCCCGCGCCGGCAGTGAACCACCTCCATCTGCCGAATCGCTCAGGCGCCTCAGGCGCTCCGTCGCCCCTCGGGCACCCGCACCGGCCGCAGCGGGGCACCGGCGCCCGGCCCGAGCGGCGGCAGTCAGCCCGAGCGCCGGGAGGAGCCGCGGACGCGCGCGAGCAGGCCCTGCTCCTCGCTGCGGAGCCGGACGTGGTGCTCGGCCTGGCGCAGGAGCGCCGCGACATGCTCGTCGGAGATCGCGTAGACCCGCCGGCTCCCTTCCCGCTGCGCCGTGACGAGCGAGTGGTCGCGCAGGACGCGCAGCTGGTGGGAGACGGCCGACTGCTCCATCCCGAGCACCTCGACGAGCTCGGAGACGTCGTGCGGCCGGTCGAGCAGCGAGTAGAGGATCTGGATCCGGCTCGGCGTCGAGAGCGCGAACATCGTGTCGGCGAGCGCATCGGCAAACCGCGCGCCGAGCGGCGAAGCCGAGCTTGCCTCTCCACGCCTCCCCATCAGCAGGCACGCCCGCGGCCCATCGCTGGAATCCTAACCGGCGCCCCAGCGGGCCGAGCTCCGACCGCGAGCGCGCCCTCTGACCGCGGCCGGAACGCCGGGCGCCCCGCCCCGGCTCGCGCGTTTCTCTACGGTACGGCGCGATGGCGCAGGTGAGCAGCGACGCCTTCGCGGTGCACCCGGTGCGCCCCTCGCCGACGCTCGCCGCCGACGCGCGCGTACGCGGGCGGATCGCCGCCGGGGCCCCCGTTATCCATCTGGCCTTCGGCGAGGCGGGCCTCCCCGTCCTCCCGGGCCTCGCCGAGCTGCTCGCCCGCGGCGCCGCCGAGAACGGCTACGGCCCGGTCGAGGGAGCGGTCGCCGCCCGGGTCGCGGCCGCCGGCTACTTCGCTCGTCGGGGCCTGCCGACCCAGCCCGAACAGGTCATCTTCGCGCCGGGCAGCAAGGCCCTCCTCTTCGCGCTGCTGAACGTGCTGCCCGGAGACGTGCTCCTCCCCTGCCCCTCGTGGGTGAGCTACGCGGCCCAGGCCGAGCTCGCCGGCCGGCGCGTCTGGCACGTCCCGATCGGTGAGGCAGGCGGCGTGCCGAGCCCGTCCGCCCTTGCCGAGACGATCGCGACGGCCCGGGCCGACGGGGGCCGGCCGGGGATCCTCGTCCTGACACTGCCCGACAACCCGACGGGGACGCTCGCCCCGCCCGAACTCGTGCGCGAGATCGCCGAGCTCGCCGGCGCGAACGATCTCGCCGTCGTCTCGGACGAGATCTACCGTGACCTCGCCTTCGAGCCGGGATTCGGCAGCCCGGCCGAGTTCCTGCCCGAGCGGACGTTCGTCACGAGCGGGCTCAGCAAGAGCATGGCGCTCGGCGGCTGGCGGATCGGCTTCCTCCGTCTGCCCGTCGGGAAGCTCGGGAGCCGGGTCGGCGCCGCCGTCGCCGGGCTCGCGAGCGAGGTCTGGTCGAGCCTCGCGGCGCCGATGCAGCACGTCGCCGCCTCCGTGCTCGCCGAGCCGCCCGAGGTGCGCGCGCACATCGAAGCGAGCAGGCGGCTCCACCGCAGCGTCGTCCTCGCGGTGCACGGGCTGCTCGTCGCGGGCGGCATCGAGTGCCGGCCCCCGGGCGGCGCCTTCTACCTCTACCCCGACCTGGAGCCGCTCCGGCCGCGACTCGTGAGCCACGGGGTCGCGGGCGCAGACGACCTCGCCGAGTTCCTGCTCGAGCGACACGACGTCGCCGTCCTTACCGGCACCGCGTTCGGTGACGCCCCCGGCGCGCTCCGCTTCCGGCTCGCGACGAGCCTGCTCTACGGCCGCACCGCCGAGGAGCGCTGGCAGGCGCTCGCCAGCGACGATCCCGCCGCCCTGCCGTGGATCGCCGAGCCGATCGGACGGCTCGCGACCGTCTTTGGCTCACTCGCGGACGCGTGAGCTGCCGCGTACGAGAAGCGCAAGCGTTCGACCGCTGCGACCGAGACGCGGGACCGGACGGCTCCCGCCACCAGCCGGGTCGCCGCCGACGGCCGACCGGCCCTCGCCACCCCTCCGGCTAGCATCTGACCCCGGTGCCCGAGCAGGTGATCGACGGCGAACCCCGGACGGAGCGCGCCGAGCCGAGGCGCGTCCTGCTCGTGGCGCAGCTGGACGGCTACGCGAACGGCGTCAAGCCGGCCGCGGTCGAGGGATTCCTACGCGACCACGGTCATGACGTGAAGGTGGTCAACAGTTACTACCTGAGCCGGGCCTCCGGCAAGCGGGGGTCGCTGCGGAACAAGCTGCCGTCTCCGAGCCTCAGGAAGCTCGGCGTGTACCTCACCGAGGCCGCGTCGATCCTCACGCGCCGCTCCGGGTTCGGTCGCCGGCGCCTCTCCTACTACCTCCTCGTGGCCGACTACCGCCTGCGGCGGAGCATTCTCAGCTCGGAGCTGCCGCTCGACGACTTCGACCTCGTCATCTGCGAGCACCCGCAGGACGCCGGCATGCTGACGGCCGAGACGTCAGCGACGACGTTCTACGACTGCCCGGACCCCTACGCCGACGAGCTCTACGACGAGGGGAAGCTGACCGAGGCGCAGCACCGGAAGCTCCGCGCCGCGGAGTTCGACCTCTTCGAGAGCGTCGACGGCCTCTCCTTCTCGTGGGTATTGTCGTATGCCCGCTACGCGCTCGAGCACTACGGGATCAGCGGGCGCAACCTGAGGCAGCTCAACTGGGGCTGCGAGCCGGCGGCCGATCGTGCGCGGTTCAGCAGCCCACCACGGGTGATCTACCTGGGCTCGGCTTCGTCCCAGTACATCAATCTGCCGCTGCTCTCGCGGCTGAGCAGGCTCTATCCGCACATCGACGTCTACGGGGGGCCGCCGCCCGACCCGGCCCTCGGCCTGAACTTCCTCGGCTGGGCGGCGCCGACGATCCTGCAGGAGTACCAATTCGGGCTCATCACCACGAGCAAGGACGAGCTCCGCCGCGACGGGTTCTCGGCCAAGCACCTGGACTACATCGCCTACGGGCTGCCCGTGCTCGTCCCCGCCTGGCGGCGCCACCTCGATCTCCTCCGCGGCTCGATCCCCTACGAGGAGGAGACGTTCTCCTCGCTGGTCGAGGCGCACAGCACCGAGGCGGCCTGGACGCGTGCGAGCGACGAGGCCTACGCCCAGGCGCAGCGGCTGACCTGGGCGCAGACGCTGAGTCCCCTGGAGGCGATGCTGCGGGAGCTGCCCGAGCGGCCGCCGGCCCGGCGACGACCGGGTTCGTGAGCCCGGGCAGCGTCCGGTTCCGCAGACGGACGTCGGCCGCACTCGCCTCGCTCGGGGGCGCGTTGCTGGTCTTGACGGTGCTGGCCCTCCGGATTCGCGACGATCGTCCGCCCGCCTGGGACGGGCAGGTTCTTCGCTTCCTCTCGCCGCAGGAGCGCGGGCACGCGGTCGGCTCGGCGTTCAATTTCATCGTCGACCTCGTCGGCGATTACCGGGGCCTGTGGTCCACGGCCCTCCTGATCGCCGCGCTGCTCGCCGTCCACCGCGCCAGGGCGGCACTCGTCTTCGCGCTGACCCTGTTCGCGACGCTCGCAACGGTGGCCGTCCTGAAAGCGTTCTTTGTCAGACCCCGCTGCTCGGGCAGCGGCAGGGCTACTTTCCGAGCACGCATGCCGCCGGGGCGATGGTGATCTGCCTTGCCGTCGTGCGCGTCTTCTGGGCGACCCGCTGGCGGTGGCCCGCTCTCGTGCTGAGCATCGCCACGGTCGCGATCTACGGCGCGGCGCTCGTCTCGACCCGCAACCACTATCCCTCCGACATTGTCTCCGGCTGGTGCATCGCGGTGATCTGGACGGCCGCATTCGTCCTGTTCGAGGGCAGAGCCGACCGCGTCCGGCCCCGCGCGGGTCTACCCTGAACGACGTTCAGGAGCAGGCAGCCGGCCCGAGCCACAACTGCGAGTCGCCGCCCGGGAACCTGTTGTCGGAGATCGTCACGTCGCACGAGCCGGTCACCGCGGCCATCGCCCCCGTGGTCATCGGGACGGTGTTGCCGGTGATCCGCAGCCCGTCGACGTTGTCGACGTTGATCGGCGACGGCGCCTGCCGGGTGTTGGAGCTGTTGCCGGCGATCGTGATGTTCCTCGCCCGGAAGCCGGCGCCGGTCGGATCGGCGACCGCGATCTTCAGCCCGCGGCCGACGACGTGGTTGTCGATGAACGACTGGTTGCTGATCGGACCGCTCTCGACCACGGAGTAGACGTTCAGCGCGAACGTCCCGACCGTGTTGCCTTCGAAGGTGACCCCGTTCGAGCCGTAATCGAGGCCGGGGTTCGGCTCGACGTCGAAGACGTCGTAGCCGATCGCGGTCAGCCGGACGTGTCTGACGAGGATGTTGTTTCCGGCGACGATCGCGATCCCGTTGCGACCCGTCCGCGAGCAGCTCGAGTCGGCGACCGTCCCCGAAGATCGCGTCCTGGCGCTCGTCTCGCCCTGACCGAAGTAGACGCAGTCGCCACCGACATTCGTGATCGTCACGTTGCCGATGTCCGCGCTCGAGCCGAGCAGCGCGATTCCGGCGGCCCCCTGGACGGCCGCGTCGAAGGTACCGCCCCTGGCGTAGCCACCGTCGAGCGTCATGCCGTGCAGACCGATCCTCGTCGAATCGATCACACGCCAGATCGGCCGCTGACCCGCTGGCGGCGTGAAGGCCCGGAACGTCGAGCCGTTCCCCTCGAAGTCGAGGCCGCTGCGGTCCTTCAACTGCAGCGTCCCGTCGATGCGGTAGCACGCCCCGCTTGCGAACGAGAGCACCGAGTTGTTCGGCACCGACGCGACCCATCGGAGGAGACGATGGGTCACATCCGTCGAGCAATCGCCGGCGATCGCCGCCGGACGCGGTAGCTGCGGGCCGCCGCGCCACGGGCAGGGCCGAGCACACAGAGGACCATCGTCAGGCCGAGGACCGCGGCGAGTGCCGGCGACACGACGCTGCGACGGGCAAACGGATCTCTGTCCATGAGAAGCCTTATCGGGCCCCGACGGCAATCGCGTGAGCTCCCGCCAGGTGCTCCCGCACCCCGCGAATCACGAGCTCGACCTGGTCGTCGCGCAGGTGCGGGTAGAGCGGCAGGGTGAGGAGCCGCTCGCCCACCGCGTCGGTCACGGGCAGCGGCCGCGCCGCGGAGTGCGAGTACGCCGAGAACCGGTGGATCGGCGGATAGTGGACACTGGTCTGGATACCGCGGCCCTTGAGGAACGCGCGCAGGGGGTCGCGCAACTCCGGATCAGGAAGCACGAGGACGGCGAGATGATGTGCGGAGACCTCGTCGCCGGATCGCGACCGGAACGGGACAGTGATCCCGTCGACGCCGTCGAGCTCCTCGCGGTAGCGGCGCGCGATGCGGGCGCGCTCCTCGTTGCCGCGCTCGAGCCGGCGCAGCTGGACGAGGCCGATCGCCGCACGCACCTCGTCGAACCGATAGTTGAAGCCGCGCTCGACGACGTCGTAGCTCGCAGCGTGGCCCTGGTGCCTCGCCCACGTGAGCGTTGTCATCCCGTGTGAGCGAAGGAGCCGCAGGCGGGCAGCCAGCTCGTCGTCGTCGGTGACCAGCATGCCGCCTTCCCCGACCGGCAGGTTCTTGTTCGAGAAGAAGCTGAAGCAGCCGACGGCGCCGAACGTGCCACAGCGGCGGCCACGCCAGGAGGCGCCGGGCGCGTGTGCGGCATCCTCGATCACGACGAGCTCGTGCCGGTGGGCGAGCTCGAGGATCGCGCCGATGTCGCAGCAGTTGCCGCCGTAGTGGAGCACGAGGATCGCCTTCGTCGCCGGCCCGAGCGCAGCCTCGACATCGCCGGGATCGAGGTTCAGGTCATCGCCGCTGCCGATGTCGCAGAACACCGGCCGGGCACCCGTGTGAGCGACGACGTTGGCGGCGGCGACGAAGTTCAGCGACGGGAGCACGACCTCGTCGCCCGGGCCGCACCCGGTGGCGAGGAGCGCGAGGTGGAGTGCGGCGGTGCCGCTCAAGACGGCGATCGCGTGGCCGCCTCCGGCAAACGAGGCAAAGGCGAGCTCGAACTCCTCGACCCTTGGCCCCATGCTCCACCAGCCCGAGGCGACGGCGTCGCTCGCGGCAGCGAGGAGCTCCTCGTCGACGAGGAGGTCGGACAACGGAACCTTCCACACGGCTGAGATCTCCTGACGTCTTCGAGTGGGCTCGACGGGAGGCGAGCAGCGCCGGCGGCCGGTCTAGGTCCCGGAGCGGCGCTTCAGGTTGCGCGCGACGTCGATGAGGATGGGCGGCGTGATCCGTTTGACGACGGTCCGCGTGCTCCGGATCCGCTCGCCCGGTCGCTCGCGATAGCGCGACTCGTGGTCCTCCGCGGCCTCGTCGGCGGCGAGGTCGTTGCGGTAGTAGAAGAACGCCAGCGACCGGCGCGTTCGGCCCGGCGGGCAGGCAAGCGGGTCCGGGTGACCGTGATTGGCGTCCGGCGTCGCGAAGATGACGCAGCGGTTGAAGACAGGCAGGACGTGCTCGACCATGTGGGTCATGTCGGCGTCCCAGAACTCAAGCGCGCCACCCCACGCCGGCTCCCAGTCCCGGTTGAGGTAGACGATCGCGTTCAGCCTGCGATCGATGCGGAGCGTCTCGTGCCGGCTGAAATCGACGTGGACCTTGAGGAACCCGCCCGGCTCGATCTGGTGGAGGCCGCCACCGAAGAAGTACGGGTCGGAGATCAGCGCGTCGACACCGGTGAGCATCTGCAGAAACTGGAGGAACGTCGCCGAGTTGAACTCCGAGGTCAGGTGCCGCGTGAAATCGCCGAAGAGCTCGTCGCCCTCTGAGGCCAGCTTCTTGGCCGACGCCTGCTTGAACTCCTTCCAGGGCACATCGCCGGGGTTCGGGAACTCCTCGATCACCTTGTCGAGCACCCATTCGGGCAGGAAGTCGTCGAAGACGACGTGGGGGAACGGCTCGGCGGCGAGAAAGCGCTCCCGGCTCTCCTCGGCGAGTGCCATCAGCGACGCGCCTGGCAGGCGGTACGGCTCGATCGGTCCCACGCCCGTGCCCTCCGATGGAAGCGCCAATTCGATCCGCTCACCCTACCGGGTCGAGGCCGAATCACAAACCTTGCCGCTGACCGTGCTTGCCGCCGCCGAGGAAGTAGCGTGCATAGGCGGCCGTCGCCTCGCGAATGCCGTCGATCTCTTCCCGCTGTCCGGCTCCGACCGCGATCAGCCAGCGGACGGGAAGCTCGACGGCAAGGGTCATCGAGCCGAGCAGGGCGGCCTGCCAGGGCGGCCAGTGCTTGCGGGCGAACTGGGTCCAGGCCTCGCAGGAGGTAGAAGAGCCGCTTCCCGCGCACCTGCTCCGAACTCACCCGCCCCGCGTGCAGGACGGGAACGTCGTCCAGGAAGTAACAGGGGCGGCCCGCCTGCGTCGCGCGGTACGCCAGATCGACGTCCTCGAGGTAGACGAAGAAGCGCTCGTCGAAGCCGCCGAGGGCCTCGTAGAGCGGCCGATGAATCATCAGGTAGGCGCCGATCACCTGGTCGACGATCCCGCTGACCTCGAGCTCGGCCGACTCAAGCCGCTGCGTCGGGATCCAGCGCGGAAACGCCTGCGAGAGCCCGAGCATCTTCGCGGTCCACATCCAGAGGGTCGGGAAGCGGCAGCAGGAGAACTCCTCGTCGCCGTCCTCGTTGACCACCCGGCCGCCGCAGATGCCGATGCCCGCGTTGCGCTGGTCGACCATGAACGCCACGCTCCGGTCGAGCGTCTCCGGGAACACCCGCGTGTCCGGGTTCAGGAAGAGGATGAGGTCGCCTCGTCCATCACGCGCCCCCTGGTTGCAGGCGAAGGCGAAGCCGCGGTTGCGCTCGTTGCGCACCACGCGTAACGGCAACGGGAGGTCGCCGAGCCCCTGGAGCGAGCCGTCGCTCGACGCGTTGTCGACGACCACCACCTCGCCGAGCTCGAACCGGTCGTGGCGGGCCTCGGCGACGGAGCGGAGAGACTCGCGCAGGTGCCGGCCGGTCTTCCAGTTGACGGTGACGATGTCGAGGGTCGGCAGACCGGTGGTGGCGGCGGTCGGATTCCCGGAGGCCGCCGGGCTCGGCTCACCGTCGGCGAGGCCGATCACGTCGCCACTTGCTCGACGCGTGTATCGGCGGGCCGCGAGTGACGGCGTTCGATCGCGGCCAGCAGCCCCAGGGCGAGGGCGGCGGTACTCCCGAGACGACGAGGCCCACGAACCCGTGAAGCGCCGTGTGCAGGACGACGAGCTCGCCGAGCAGCGTCAGGACGCCTGCCGCGGCGACGTAGGCCACCAGCTCCGCTTGGGGAGCAGCAGCGGCAGGCGCTCGGTACACCGGCAGAGCCAGACGAAGTATCACGGACGCGGCAGCGCCGGTCGCTGGCGGTCGCCGAGACGACGCCGAGCATCCGGCGAGCAGCGCCAGCGGGACGGTCAGAAGTCCGTTGGCCACGGTCCAGACCGTTGAGTAGCGCGCTTCGAGACCCGGACGCCCGACAGCTCGCGTACACGTCCGCATCCCGGTGAAGCCTACGTGGACGATGTAGCAGGAAAGCAAGATGACGGCCGTGATGCCGCTCAGGACGTACGTGTGCCCGAGCCAGATCGGGACGCTGAAGCCGATCGCCGCCACCGCGACCACGCCGAACCCGAGCACGCTGGGCAGCCAGCGGCGCTCGAGCTCGTCGAACTCGGCGGCCGTCGCGTCGCGGCCGCGCGCGCGGAACGTCGTCGTCAGCCGCGTCAGGAGCGGCGAGAATGCATACAGCGGCACGCTGCGCGCCGCCGAGGCCGCCTGCAGGCCGATGCTGTAGAGACCGACGTAGCGGACACCCGGGACCGCCGCGATCACGAAGCCGTCGAGCTCCGGCGTTGACGAAGCCGGTCAGCGACGCGAGCTGCATCCGGGAGGAGTAGCCTCCGAACTCGCGGGCGGCCGCCCAGCTCGGGAGCAACGGTCGTTGCAGGGAGAGATGCTTCCGGGCGAGGAAGAGTCCACCGGCGCCCATCGTGGCGAACCGGAGCGCCGCCGCCGCATCGGCTCGCCCAGGTGCGATCCGGGCTGCACGAGAACGACGACCGCGACGAGGAAGACCCCCGAAGACAGCACCGTCACCGCGGCGAACTCGCGAAACTGGCCGTGCCCCTGCAGGAGCGCGGCCGCCGCGTCGGCAGCCAGGGCGAGCACGCAGAGGAGCGGCAGCCAGCGGAAGACCCAGACTGCCTCGGAACGGTCGGCGGCGTGGACGTGGACGAACCCGACGAGCACCGGCGCCAGCCAGTGTGCGAGCAGGGTGCTCACGATCCCGAGCCCGACGAACACGAGCAGCGCGGCGAGCAGCAGGCGTGGGCGTCCGCGCGATTGTCCCGCGTCGCGTGGATCGTGAAGAAGCGAGCCAGCGACGCCGAGATGCCGCCGTCGAGCGAGGTCAGCGTGCTGAGAGCGATCAGCGCCAGCGACCAGACACCGAAGCGGTCGGGCCCGAGCAGGCTCACGAGCACCGGCGTCACCGAGCAGCGTCGCGAGGATCGGCGCGACCTGGGCGAGCCCGTTGAAGCCCACCCGCGCGCCGAAGCCGCTCGGGCGGAGGAAGGCGAGCCTGTGCGGACGTGACGAGGGCGCATCGCAGCAGACTGTCGGGGCGGCGCCGCCGGTCAGCCGCCGCGGTCGGCGGCCAGAAGGCTCCGGTAGAGCGCCTCGGTGCTCTCGGCCACCACGGCAAGGTCGAAGCGCGAGACGGCGCGAGCGCGCGAGCGCGCGCCGAGCCGACGGCGCAGCTCGGGTGCGCCCGCGAGCCGCAGCAGCGCCGCGGCGATCGCACCCGCGTCCCGCGGCGGCACAAGGAAGCCGTTCACCCCGTCCTCGACCACGTCATGCGAGCCCGGGACGTCGGCTGCGACGAGCGGCAGACCCATCGACGCCGCCTCGAGCAGCACGCGTGGGATGCCCTCCCGGTAGAAGGAGGGAAAGACGAAGATATCGGCGAGCCGGAGGATCTCCCGCACATCCTCGCGCGGGCCGACCCAGGTCAGGGCGCCGCGGAGCTCGTCGAGCTCTGCTGCGCTCAGCGCGTCCATGCTCTCGGTGTCTGCAGGACCGACGAGAAGGAAGCTGACGGTCGGATCGG
This sequence comes from uncultured Actinomycetota bacterium, assembly GCA_963765345.1. Lineage (GTDB taxonomy): Bacteria > Actinomycetota > Thermoleophilia > Gaiellales > Gaiellaceae > PALSA-600. The sequence continues at coordinate 64,758 of CAVXWI010000001.1, read as the reverse complement.
CGCGCCGGACGGCGTCAGGGCGGCCGTGGCGAGCTCGAGCACGCCCTTGGGCCGAATGACCCGCGAGACCATCACGACGAGGACGCCGGTCTCGGGAACCCCGAGCTCGCGGCGCCGGCGGGCGCCGTCGTCCGGAGGCGAGGGCGCGAAGAGGTCGGTGAGGACGCCCGAGCCGGGGATCACGGTCGCCCGCGCGCGCGGTGTGACCCGCCGGCGGACGAACTCATCCGCGTCCTCGCTGTTTTGGAACACGGTCCGGTCCAGAGATGGCAGGCGAGGGTCTGGAGCGGCTGGTAGGCGAGGCGCGCAAGCCGTCCCTGCCAGCCGGGGGTCGGCGTAGAGGCTGCCAAGCCCCGGCAGCGTCCCGATCACCACGGGGACACCGGCGAGCTCGGCGGCCAGCCGACCCCGACACCCGGCTTGGTGTCGAACGTGTGGACGACGTCGGGCTGCTCGGCGCGGAAGATCCGCGTCAGCTGGCGGGCGGCGTCGAGGTCCGGAGGGGGTGCACCCCACGCGACATCCCGTACGAGCGGAACCGCAGGCCGGCGCGCTCAAACGACGGCGCGAGCCCGGGATCGGTGCCGACGGCACACACCTCGAAGCTGCCCTGCAGCCGCCGCATCAGGGCCTGGCGGGCGTCGACGTCCGGCCCGCCGACCGAACAGACCCTCGGCCTGGCGGCCGCCTCGGCCCGGCCGCGGCCCGGAGCGCCCGCCGGCCGCACATGGGATTGACTACTGAAGCCAGCGGGATTATCATGTGCGGTGGTTACTCGTGGCGACTTGCGGCTCCGAGCGACCCGCGCACGGCAGGCCTCTGGGGGGAGGGCAGGTGCGCGTTGGCCGTTCGATCTACGCACGGGGCTGGGCATCGGGGAAAACATTCACGGTCGTACGCTGGAGGGTTCATGGTCGCCTCCCGACCAGCCCTTGGCGCACGCCCTCGACGGGGTCGGCCTCGAAGCGGGCGTGTGACGTCGCGATCTCCGCCGCCATGCTCGCCCTACTCGGGCCGATCATGCTCGCCCTCGCGCTCGCGATCAAGCTCGACAGTCCCGGCCCGGTGCTCTACCGCTCTCGTCGGGTGGGCCAGCACGGCCGCGAGTTCGCGATGCTGAAGTTCCGCAAGATGCACCGAGACACCGAGGGGCCTCCGCTGACCTCGCTCAACGACGACCGGCTCACTCGGCTCGGCTCCTTCCTGACCCGCTCGAAGCTCGACGAGTTGCCGCAGCTGCTCAACGTGATCCGGGACGAGATGAGCCTCGTCGGGCCGCGAACCGGAGGATCCGGCGTTCGTCGCGCTCCACGCGAAGGAGTACGAGCCCGTCCTGCGGGCGAAGCCCGGATCACCGGTCTCTCACAGCTCGCATTCGCACGGGAGGACCGCATCCTCAAGCGCCCGGAGTTCGCGGGTCGGTACGTCGACCGGCTGATGCCCGCGAAGCTCGAGACCGACATGCTCTACATCTCCCGCTGGTCGAACGGCCTGGACGCCCGCATCCTCTGCTGGACGGTGGCCACGGTGCTGTTCCGTATCGACGTCGCGGTCGACCGGCGGACCTGCAGCCTCTCGGTACGCAGGCCCGCCGACGAGCAGCCGCGCCGCGCCACCGAACGGAGAGCCGCGTGAGCAACGAGCCCGCGCAGCGGCTGGACGTCGAGCTTCTCCCGTCGGCGTGGGGCGCCGCGGACGATGCCGCCGTCAAGACGGTGATTCTCGCCGGGGGCAAGGGCGCGCGGCTGAAGCCGTACACGTCGGTGCTGCCGAAGCCGCTGATGCCGCTCGGCGACCGCGCGATACTCGAGATCCTGATCCGGCAGCTGGCGCGTCAGGGCTTCGTCGACATCACGCTGTCGGTCGGGCACCTCGCGCATCTGATCGAGGCGGTGTTCGGCGACGGGGTCGCTCACGACGTCGAGGTCGCCTACGTGCGCGAGGACGTCCCGCTCGGCACGGCCGGATCGCTTCGTCTCGTCCCCGGCCTCACAAGCACGTTCCTGATGCTCAACGGCGACCTCGTGACGACGTTCGACTATCGGGAGATGGTCCGGGCTCATCGCGCGAGCGGCAACCTGCTCACGATCGCGGTCCGGTCCCGTACCGTCGAGGTCGACTACGGCGTTCTCACGACCGAGTCCCTGCCGGGCGAGGTGTCACAGGTCGTCGACTTCACCGAGAAACCGAAGCTCGACTTCACGGTCAGCATGGGCATCTACGTGCTGGAACCGGAGATCCTCGACTTCATCCCCGAGGACCGCTATTTCGACTTCCCGGATCTCGTCGCGAGGCTGCTCGCGGACGAGATCCGGATCGGCGCCTTCGCCTTCGACGGCCTCTGGCTCGACATCGGCCGCCAGGAGGATCACGACCGGGCGGTCGCCCTGTTGGAGGAGGGCGACCTCGGACTGCTCGACGACGCGTTCGATCCGCCCGACCGGGCAGGCCCGGACAACCGGACCTACGGGCCCTCGACGGCGGGTGCGTCTCTCTCGCCTCTCCGGCGTCCCGTCTCCTCCGGCGACTAGCCGGGCTACACGTTGTAGATCGACGGCTTGTAGGCGGCGAGCGAGTCGCCGAGCCATTCGATCGTCTGCCGGAGGCCGTCGACGAGGGCGACCGACGGCGACCAGCCGAGGAGCCTCGCTGCCTTGCCGATGTCGGCCCGCAGCCGCTCGACCTCGCTCCGGGCCGGCCGCAGCCGCTCGTCGGTGGACCTGATCGGCTTCTCGATGCCGAGCTCGCCGAGGATCAGGGCGGCGAGGGCCCCGATCGAGATCTCCTTCCCGGTGCCGAGGTTGATCACCTGCCCCTCGATCCCCTCGGCCTCGGCGCAGCGCAGGAGCCCGCGAACGGTGTCCTCGACGAAGAGGATCTCGGGTCGGCGCCGTCGAGCCGAGCACGATCTCGTCCGTGCTCAGCGCCTCGGTGACGATCGTCGGGATCACGGCGCGCGACGACTGCCGCGGCCCGAACGTGTTGAACGGCCGCGCGATCACGACCGGCAGCCCGAACGAGAGCTGGTAGCTGAGCGCGAGCTGGTCGGCCCCGACCTTCGATGCCGCATACGGCGACTGCGCGTTCAGCGGCGCCGTCTCCGGGATCGGCAGGGCGAGCGGCGTGCCGTAGACCTCGCTGCTCGAGGTCTGAACGAGCCGCGTGATCTCGGCGCGCCGGGCCGCTTCGAGCACGTTGAGCGTCCCGGTGACGTTCGTCGCGACGAACTCACGAGGATGGACGTACGAGTAGGGGATCGGGATCAGCGCTCCGAGATGGAGAACCCGCTCCCGGCCCTTGACCGCGCCGGTGACCGCCTCCGGATTGACGAGGTCACCGCGGAAGATCTCGACCTCCTTCAGGAGCGTCGAGTCGACGTCCTCGACCCAGCCGTAGTTGTTGCGCGAGTTGTACCGAACGAACGCTCTGACCTCGGCGCCGTTCTCGACCAGCGCCTCGACCAGATGGCTGCCGATGAAGCCCGCCGCTCCGGTGACCAGAACCTTGCTCCCCGCCCACCGCTGTTGGAGCGCCTCGGTCACGAACGGCAGATACTAGTGGCCGGGCCCGCGATCTCCGCCCTGCTGGGCGCCGCCGTAGTACGCGATGATCTCGTGCGGGCTGAGCTCCTCGTCGGCCCGCCGACCGAGGAAGTAGAACGCGGAAGGCATCGTCGACCGCGTACTTCTCGGGGACGATCCGGTCGAGGTAGCGGAGCGCGAAGAGGAGCGCTCTCGCGAGCTTGCCCGCCAGCTCCGAGCGCGCGACCCCGCGGACCACGTGATCGACGCTCCACAGCAGCTGTGTCCCCGGGCCTGCCACCGGGCCGGCTGCGATCTCCTCGAAGCGCCGGAAGAGGTAGCGGTGGCCGCTCGCGGTGAAGCGGACGAAGTCGTATGGGCCGGCGTGGACCTGTTCCAGGAACGGCATCTCGGCGTAGACCAGGCCGCCGTCGCGAAGGACCCATGGATCTCCGCGACGACGCCTCCGGCGTCGAGAACGTGCTGCAAGGACGGCCTGGACGACGACGGCGTCGACGCTTCCGTCGGCGAGCGGGATCTGATGCGCGTCGGCGACGAACTGCGCCAGGGGGCTGTCGTAGATATCGAAGGCGACGACCTCCACCCGCCTGTCGGTGTAGAGGCGCTCGGTCCCGTTGCCGATCGTTCCCCCGCCGACGACGAGCACGGTTGCTCCTGCGGGCAGGAGCGCCAAGAGGAGGTCGATGTTGCGCACCGCCACCACGTTTGCCGGCTTCAGGAACGACCTCAGCCGTTTTGGGACGCGGTCGACGGACCACCGGTGCGCGACCTGCGACTCAAGCGTCGCTCCCGGCCCCGGCAGGTGCTTCGCCTCGAGGACGCTCCGGGCGAAGTCGACGAGGACCGGACGGGGGCCGAGGTACGAGAACGACCGGGGTGCGGCGAGCGGGCACGACTCGTTCGTGCAGCGAACGCCGTCGTCGCCGAGGGCCAGCGGTGCCCGGCAGCGCGGGCAGGCCAGGAGCGGTTCGATGCTCGCAAGACTGGCGAGGCCCATTCCCGGCCGCATCCTAGCCGGGGCAGCGCGGGCCTTCCTGGTCCCCTCGAACAGGTGATCCCGTCCATTCGGCGCCATACCCGATGGAACGGCCATGCGGACTCGACGCCTCGAGGGCGGTCGTCGGCGCCTGCCGAGGCTGCTCGCGATCACCGCTCTCGGCCTGCTCGCCCTGTTCGCCGGCGTGGCGAAGGGATCGGTGATCTACCAGGTTCCGAGCGGGATCGCGAGCGACTGCTCCGTCGATGTCACCCAGCCGCTCCTGACGTGGATCGCGTCGGTGCCGGACAACTCGGTGCTCTCGTTTGGCAGCGGTGCCTGCTACGAGATCGACGGCACGCTGCAGGTGAGCGACCGCACGGGTCTCGATTTCGAGGGGAACGGCGCAACCTTCCGCGCGCTGACGCCGCCAACCTCCTCGCGGGCGGTCTGGCGCGTGATCGACTCCGACGAACATCGACCTGCACGACATGGCGATCGACGGCGACTACGCGAACGGCGGCACGTTCAACTCTGGCCTTCAGGGCGCCTCCGGGATCTCCCTGCAGGGGACGAGCGCCGACATCGGGGGCGTCACGATCACGAATGTCGGCGGCGACTGCGTCTACTTCGGCCAGGGCCAGACGAGCGCCGAGACGCGCTCCTCCGGAACCGTTCACGACTCGACCTGCACGGGCACCGGCCGGAACGGGATCGCGATCGTGGCAGGCGACAACGTCCTTGTCCAGCATGTTTCGCTGACCGCGATCGGCTACGACGTGTTCGACGTCGAGCCGAATGCGGGCGAGAACTTCGGCGCGAACGGGGTGACCTTCGACAGCAACACGATCGGCACCTTCGGCATGAACGTCTACTCCGTGGTCGAGAGCGGCCCGATCAGCAATCAGTCGTTCACGAACAACCAGGTTGTCGGCCGCGGGCTGAAGGTCGACGTCGGCGACCCGAACGGTGCCGGGTTCCGGCCGCAAGCGGTGACGATCAGCGGCAACAGCTCGGACACGCCGCAGGCGCCCTCGCCGATCAATATCGACAACGTCGACGGCCTGACCATCACCGGCAACACCGTCCCGATGACCTCGGGGGCGATGGCCGCGGTGACCGGCTCGTGCGGCGTGACGATCTCGGGGAACAGCTTCCCGGGCGGCGACTCGGAATCCTGGTTCGAGCCCTGGGTCTGCTCCGCCTCGCCGTCGAGCGGCCCGGTTGGTTCGACCGTCACGCTCGCCGGGTCGGGCTTCACCGGCGCGACGTCCGTAGCGGTCAACGGCACGGCCGCGCCGTTCACCGTCAACTCGGCGAGCCAGCTCACCTGACGGTGCCGAGCGGCGCGACGAGCGGCCCGATCCAGGTGGCGACCCGGAACGGCACCGCGAGCAGCTCGACCCCCTTCACCGTCGGCGTCACGGCGCCGCCGCTCCCACAGGTGACGGGATTCGCGCCCGCGAGCGGCCAGCTGGGCTCCACGGTCACCGTCAGCGGATCGGCGCTGACCGGGGCGAGCTCGGTCACATCGACGGCACCCCCGCCACCTTCACGGTCAACTCGGCGAGCCAGATCACGCTCACCGTCCCCGCCGGCGCCACCAGCGGCCCGATCCAGGTCACGACACCGGCCGGCACCGCGGCGAGCACGGGCAGCTTCACGGTCACGACGCCCCCGCCGCCGCCGCTTCCCCAGCTCACCTCATTCGCCCCGACCAGCGGCCAAGCGGGCACGGCGGTCACCCTCAACGGCTCGGCGCTGACCGGGGCGAGCTCGGTCACGATCGACGGCACCCCCGCCACCTTCACGGTCAACTCGGCGAGCCAGATCACGCTCACCGTCCCCGCCGGCGCCACCAGCGGCCCGATCCACGTCACGACCCCGGCCGGCTCAGCGACCACGACGAGCAGCTACACGGTCACCACGCCGGCTCAGCTGCCCCAGGTCAGCTCGTTCACTCCGACGAGCGGTCAGGCCGGCGCGGCGGTCACCGTCACCGGGTCGGCATTCAGCGGCGCCACCTCGGTCTCCGTGAACGGCAGCCCAGCGAGCTTACCTCAGGTCGGCGACCCAGATCACGCTGACGGTTCCGGCCGGCGCGACCAGCGGCCCGATCCGCGTCACGACGCCGAACGGCACCGCTGCCAGCAAACCTCCTTCACCGTCACCGCCGCCAAACACCACGGCAGGTCGGGCTAGCGCGCGCGGGGTCCGGCCTGGCCGAGGCCGAGGCGCCGCGCCCCGGGCCTCGACGAAGCGATCGTCGTGCCTCTCCCTCGGGGCACCGCCGCGCCACCCGGATCCGGCCGGCCCGGGCTGTCGCGGGCGACGTCGTCTCCCGCCTAGAGGGCCGAATCGGCCGAATGGCCGAAGGAGCTGAGCACCCAGCCGCCTTCGGGAGGCGAGGCCTCCCGGGTCCGCATACGGCTGGCGGGCTGCGACCCAACCGCCGCCGCGATGCTCGGGCCGGCGCCCGTTCAGCACGACCCCGAGCAATCGTGCGTTGACGCCTCTGAGCGTCTCGGCAGCGGCGGCCAGGTCGTCGAACCGGGTCGAGCCCCGGCGCGCGACGACGATCGCGCCGGCGGTGACCCGCGCCACGACGGCCGCGTCGCTCGATCGAGCAGGGGCGCCGCCGTAATGATCGCCACGTCGAACTGCCCGCGCAGCTCCTCGACCACGCCAGCAAAACGCCGGGAGGCGAGCACCTCGCCCGGGCTCGAGGCCTTGGACCCGGCCGAGAGGACGAGGAGCCGCACCCCGCAGACCAGGTGGCGAGCGCAGAGTCGAGCGGCGCCCCCTCAAAACGATGTCCGTGAGCCCGGTGGGAGCCGAACGCCGAGGATGGCGGCGAGCCGTGGATAGGCGAGGTTCGCGTCGACGAGCACCGTGCGATACCCCGCCTTCGCAAGCACGATGCCGAGGTTCGCCGCAACGACAGCCTGGCTCTCATCCGAGGAGACGCTCGAGACCACGAACGACCGCAGCCCGTGATCGTCGACGAGAGCAGCCAGGTTGACGCCGAGCCGGCGGTACGACTCCGCCCGTGCCGAGAACGGCTTCGTGAGCACGATCGGAGCCTTCGGCTTGCCGCCTCGCCGCTCCGAGACCGTGACGAGCACGCCGGCTCCTGCAGCCTCGAGGGCGTCGTGATCGTCTCTGACCCGGCGGTCGAACGCCTCGAGCCCGACCGCGCCACCGATCCCCACGAGCAGACCGAGGACGACTCCGATCGCGAGATATTCGAGTTTCCGCGGCGACGTCGGGCTGGTCGGGAGCTGCGCCGGGTTCGTGATCGTCACCTTGACCGGCGATTTTCCGCCGCCCGGCGCCTCGAGCACGCGGACGTAGCCGACGAACTGCCTCGCGAGCGCCGCGGCGATCGCCTGAGCCCGGCGGGCCGACCGGTCCTGCACCGTCACGTTCAGCAGCACGGTATTCGTCGGCACGCCCGTCTGGATCTTCGCCGCAAGCCGCTGGCTCGTCTCGTGGAGGCGGAGCCGTTTGATGACCGGGTTGAGGACGGCCGGGCTCGAAATGACCTGTGCGTACGAGAGGACGCGCTCCTCTGCGAACAGCCCACCCTGGTAGGTGGCCGCCGGATCGGTCGATCCCCCGTTCGACGAGATGAAGAGTTGCGTCTGCGCCGAGTACACCGGCGCCCTCGTCCAGGCCAGCGCGGCCGCCAGCCCGACACACACCGCGAAGCTGACGACGATGAACAGCCAATGGCCACGAAGCACCCTGACAAAATGCCGGATCTCCATCTCAGGGACGTCCGCTTAGCGCGGCCGGAGAACCAGGAGCCATCGGCCGTAGAATAGCCGCGCCCACGGCAAGGTGGATCACCGTGACCTGCGATCAGCGAGGCGAGCCGATGTCGGATTTGCCCAGCGGAGTGCGCTAGCCGTGTCGCACGGCGCGATTGCGGCGCTGTTCGCCGCCGCGGCCGTACTGGCTCTCGCACTGCTGGTTCCGGTCGGCCGAAAAGCCGTCGCGGCGCACGATCTGGACACCTCGGCGGTGCTCGCGTTCGCCACCGCGACGTTCTTCAGCCTGTCGTCGGCAGTGGTCGCGGTCACGGGGCAGCTCCAACGGATCCCGGACGCATTCGGCAATCTGACGACGATCGACCCCTCGTGGTTTCATCGCGTCGACCAGGCCTCGATCCTCCTGCTCGTCGCGGTCATCGGCCTCGCGCTCTGGAGGCAGGTCAGCTCCGGAACCCTGACCGTTCATGCCGCGGGCGTGCTCGCGATCGCCCTTGGGCGGTCGCGAACCTGTCGGCGGGGCTCCAGGGCGGGCGCCTCGTCACCGCGCGAGGTGTCGTCTTGCTCCTTTGCCTGGTCGCTGCGACGATCCTTCCGCGTGGGCGCGGCGCGGCCTTCGGCGTCGGTGTCTTCGGGGTCCTGCTGGCCGCGGCTGGCGGGCTTCTCTCCCTCTTTCGCTACGACGTCGCGTTCGTCGTCCCCTGCATGGGAGCCTGCAGTCGGCCCGGGTTCACCGGGGTGCTCCCGAACGAGAACCTGCTCGGAATTGCCCTCACCGCAGCGATCCCCTTCGCCTACCTCGGCTTTCGTGGCCGTGGCCGCGTCTGGCTGTGCCTCTACCTCGCCGCGATGGCGGCAGCCACGGGCAGTCGCACGGCAGCGGGGGCCGCGTTCATCTCGCTCGCGGCCCTGCTGATCGTCCGCCCGCGGCTCGACCCCGTCCGCCGGGCGCCCGGGCGGGCCGCGATCGCCTGGGTCGTTCTCGCCGGCGCCGTGACGAGCTCGGTCTACTTCGTCCGCCACCACTGGAGCCCGACCGCGCTGACGACCCGCCCGGAGCTCTGGGGCGTCGCCTGGCACTACATTCGCCGCTCGCCGTGGTTTGGCTACGGGCCCGAGAAGTGGGCAAGCCTCTACTCCCAGTTCAGCGAGATCCCGGTCGCTGCACAGCGTACGACCCACAACCAGTGGACGGACATCCTCTTCGTCTCCGGAGGCGTCGGGGCGGCGCTCTTCATCACCATGGTCGCCGCGGCGATCCTGACGGCGGGTCGCGCCCGCAGCGGTGTCGTCCTGATCATCGCCACCATCCTGATGATCGGGACGACGGAGGGAGCCTGGACGATCGGCACGCTCGACCTGCTCTCGTTCTCCCTGGTCGCGTTTATCCTGACGGGAGAGGAAAGGGTCGTTCCGTCGCGGGCGGCGGCTCGGGCGCGCAGCCCGGCCGCGCAGCCTGCGCCGCGCCCACGGCGCCTCGCCCGCAGGATGGTGCCGAGCTCTGAAGACGCTCCCAACGCCTCCGCGTCACCCTGCGGGGCCGCCGTCGTCCGGAATCCCGACCGCCTCGCGCCAGCTCGGGAGCCAGGCGTCGAACGAGTAGTGCTCACGAGCCACCCGGCGGGCCTGCCGGCCCGCCGCCTCGCGCGCCGAGGCCGGTTGCCCGAGCAGCTCGAGGATCGCATCGGCCCAGTCGTCCGCGGCCTCGGGCGCCGGCATTCCCAGCTGCGCGAGGATCGTCCGGTTGACCCCGACCGGGCTCGCAATGTTCGGCGTCCCTGCGGCCGCGTACTGCAGGAGCTTGTATCCGCACTTGCCGCGGGTGTAGGCCTCGTCCGGAACGGGGCCGAGCCCGATATCGAACTCCGCGAGGCTCTCGTGCTGCGCCTGCTCCGACCACGCGACACGGTCGATCATCGTCTCGAGCACGCCGAGTCTTCGCCTGCGTCGTGCCGAGCAGCGTGAGGCGGGCGCCGGTCCGCGCGTGCACTTCGAGCAGCGCGCGGGCGATCAGCAGCAGGTAGATCTCGTTGTCGGCCGACCCGATCCAGCCGAGCCGCGGTGGATCGGCGCAGGCGTAGTCGACCTTCTGCCGGTAGGCCTCAGGCGCCACGCAGCTCGGGATGACGACGACATCGGCGTTGTGCTCGGCAGCCCACTCGGCCAGGACCACGTTGCCGGCGATGACGCGATCGGCGCCCCGGGCCGCGATCAGCGCCTTGGCGGATTTTGGCGCCCAGCGCCGGTAGACACCGCCGGCGCCGGTGTCCCACTGCAGGGCGTCGTCGAAGTCGTAGACCGTGAGCTGCGGCCGGGAGAGCAGGCGACGCTCGAGGTCGCCACGGCTCAGCGGCGAGGCCTCCCGGTGCAGGAGGAGGCTCCCCTGCGGCTCCCTCGCCATCGCGCGCAGCCGTCGCTCCGCTGCGAGCACGTCGACGGGATGGCGAGCAAGGTACGACGGGCTCGCGCTCCGGTATGAGAGGTAGCTGCTCAGGCGCGCCGGCGGCCCGACCCGATCGAGCCACTCGAAGACGCGAACGCGCGAGCTCGGACCCCTCCCGCCCGTACGGGGTGACAACATCGATCATCGCAGCCGTCCGCCGCCGGACACGAGTCTAGAGGCTGACACGGTGCTACATCATGCCGCTGAACACGCCGGTCACGACGCACGGGGGCGTGTCGATGCGCCTGCGTGCGCCGCAGCGAAGACGCTCACGGTTCCCGATCTGGCATGACGCCGCGGGGGAAGCCGGATCGGGTTGGCGACGCTCGCCCGAGACACCGAGCGACCGGTGTCGGGCCAGGGATTCCCACTGGCGCGAATGGCGGGCCCTCGGGCGATCCTGGTCTCGGCAATGGCAAGCCGAGGTTGACGTGACCACAACAGCTGTCGGCGCCGGGACTCACGCAGACGGGCTTCGGCGCCGCGATCTCGATGCCCTCTCGCCGTCCTTGGCGCGGGGTCGTTCAACGGTGCCGGGACACGCCGCAAGCGCTCCCGCGCGCACGGGCGATCCGGGGCGGAGATGATCGCGTGAACCGGAGGAGGTCCGGTCAGCAGAGCCCTTCGACCCCGCCCAACAGGGAGGTAGATATGAGCACCACCGTTGACACCGCCACCGAGATCCACCCCTTTCGCGTTGAGATTCCGGAAGAGGCGCTTGACGACCTCCGCCGCCGCATCGCCTCGACCCGCTGGCCGAGCAAGGAACTCGTTGCCGACCGGTCGCAGGGAGTCCAGCTGGCGACGACCCGGGCGCTCGCCCAGTACTGGTCGACGGACTACGACTGGCGGCGGCTCGAGGCGAAGCTGAACGCGCTGCCGCAGTTCAAGACCGAGATCGACGGCGTTGACATCCACTTCATCCACGTCCGCTCGGCCCACGAGAACGCGCTGCCGCTGATCATGACGCACGGTTGGCCCGGCTCGGTGATCGAGCTGCTCGAGACCATCGGCCCCCTGACCGACCCCGCCGCGCACGGCGGCCGCGCCGAGGACGCGTTCGACCTCGTGCTGCCGTCCATGGCCGGATACGGCTTCTCCGCCGAGCCGACCGAGATCGGCTGGTACGCCGGCCGTGACGCGCAGGCGTGGCCCGAGCTCATGCACCGCCTCGGCTACAGCCGCTACGTCGCCCAGGGCGGCGACCAGGGCGCCGCGGTCACCGACGCGATGGGCCGTCAGGCACCGGAGGGGCTGCTCGGTATCCACATGAACTTGCTCGTGGCGGGGCTCGGCGGCGCTCCCAAGCCAGTCGAAACCGAGCAAGAACGAGCCGCCGCCGACGCGGTCGCAACCTTCAGGGCGAGCGGCTTCGGCTACTTCCTTGAGCAGGCCACGCGACCGCAGACGATCGGCTACGCCCTGCTCGATTCACCCGTCGCCCTGGCGGCGTGGATGCTCGACCACGACACCGACAGCTACGAGAAGATCTCCCGCGCCTTCGTCGATGGTCAGCCCGCGGGCAACCTCACGCGTGACCACATCCTCGACAACATCACGCTGTACTGGCTGACGGGCACCGGGGCCTCGGCGGCCCGGTCGTACTGGGAGGGCGGACGGGCCGCCGCCCAGGCGGCCGGCAAGACGTCTCCGCCGGTCTCGCTTCCGGTCGGCTTCACCACGTTCCCGGGCGAGATCTTCCCGGCCCCGCGCAGCTGGGTCGAGAAGGTCTACCCCAGCCTCACCTACTTCAACGAGGTCGACAAGGGCGGCCATTTCGCCGCCTGGGAGGAGCCGGAGCTCTTCTCTGCGGAGCTCCGAGCGGCATTCGGGCCGCTCCGGTGATCGGCGCCCGTGGGCGGCGCGCCCGAGCCGGCTCGGAGGCCTGAAGCTCGGGGCGCCGCTGCTCGCGAACGAGCTCGTTAGCCGACCTGGCCGACGCCGCCGACGGCGAGATCGACGTACATGCCTGCTGCTTCGTGCCCTGGTGCATCGCAGAAAAGCCTGTACGTGCCGTGGGACAGGTTCACCTTGATCGTCTCGACGATTCCATTGGCCGCGGGGGTGGTCTTGGGGCAGGTCCCCGCCGAGGTCAAGGGGTCGTTGCAGATCGGCGTGATGTCCTGATCGGTCCCGCTCGAGGCCGGATTGTCCGACAGACAGAGCGACGTCGAGCCGGGCAGCTTCGGAGCGAGAAGTTGTGGAAGTTGCTGTTGTCGGTGACCGTGATCCGGTAGGTCCCCGGCCGGAGCGTGAGATCGAGTTGCGTCGGATCCGCTCGGGTCGGGGTGCCGACGGTTGTACCGTCGAACGTGATCGTCATGCAGGTGTGCTGAAACCGCAGAAGGTGCCCTCGAGCATGCGGCCATCGCTCGACGCCGCCGCCGCCGTCGAGACGGCAATGGCGCTGGCGGTGGGGACTGCGGCGAAAAGAACAGCGATCCGGTGCTTCAGGAACACGGTCTCGGTCATGACAACCGTTCCCTTGTCTCGTCGTTTGTCCTTTTGTTGGCGGGCCAATCCTCAGACGCCTTTCTGAGAGCGCGAAAGGACGCCGAGACAGAGCCGCGCCCTGGTAGGTCCCCTTGACCCAGGTTCGCCTCCAGATCGCAGCAGCCAGTGATGTGCGCGACGAGCAACGGCACCGAAGGCACGCCCGCGCGCGGCCGAGGGGCAGCAGGGGAGGGCGTGTCCGAGCTCGGCGGGCCCTGTGCGAAGATCCCCGCCTCGCAGCCAGACGTTCACCTTCCCACCCTGCCGCCGGTCTGAGAGGAGCTAAGGACTACACGAGATGGCGTTCATCGCCCCGTCACCGAGGACGGAGACGCACCCGCTGGGCGGCCGCCCGTGAGCGCCGAGCCTTCGCCGCACGGCGTCCGGCGCCTGCTGCCGGTCGTCCGGTGGCTACCGCGGTATGAGCGGAGCTGGCTGCGGGGCGATCTGATGGCGGGGATTGCGGTGACGGCGCTCGTCGTGCCGAAGAACCTCGGCTATGCGGGGATCGCAGGCGTCCCGTTGGAGAACGGGCTCTACGCGGCGGCTGCGGGGGCGATCATCTACGCCCTCTTCTGCACCTCGCGGCAGATCTCGACGGGGCCGAGCTCGTCGCTGGCCGCGGTGGCGGGCGGCGCGGTGCTCGTGACAAAACTCGCCGGCCAGGAGGCGGCACAGCTTGTCGCGGCGATCACGATCGTCACGGGCGTGCTGTTCCTGCTGCTCGCGTTGCTCCGGATGGGGTGGATCGCTCAGTTCCTCTCGAAGGCGGTGATCACCGGGTTTCTCGCCGGAGCGGCGGTCGACGTGACGATCGGTGAGCTTCCCAAGCTGACGGGGACCTCGTCGAGTGGCGACAGCGCCTGGCGGGAGCTGGCGACGTGGATTCAGGGTCTCGCGGGCATCAGCTGGACGACGCTGGCCGTCGGGCTGGTTTCGCTGGGCGTGATCCTCGGGCTGCGGTTCTCGGCGCCGGCCGTCCCGGGCGCGCTCGTGCTCGTCGTCGGCGGCCTGATCGCCTCGGGGCTGCTCGACCTCGGTGCGCACGGCGTCGCGCTCGTCGGCCACGTACCCCGCGGCCTGCCGAGCCCGGCGCTGCCAGGCTGGCAGCTCGTCAAGACGCACCTGGCGACGATCGGGATCGCCTCCGTCGCGCTGCTCTTGATCGGGTTCTCCCAGACCGCCGGCGACGCGAGGGCGTTCGCGACGCGTCACCGCTACCGCATCGACGTCAACCAGGAGTCGGTCGCGCAGGGGATGGCGAACGTCGGGGCCGGGGTGTTTCACGGGATGCCGGTGTCGACGAGCCTCTCCGCGAGCTCGCTGAACGAGTCGGCCGGCGCGAGCACGCCGGTCGCCTCGCTCGTCACCGGCGGCCTCGTCCTCCTGACGCTGGTCGTCCTGGCTCCGATCTTCTCGGCTCTTCCGAAGGCCGTGCTGGCGGCGGTGATCATCGACGCCGTCGTCTTCGGGATGATCGACGTCGCCGAGCTGACCCGCCTCCACCGGATCGTGCGATTCGACTTCTGGATCGCCGTCGCGGCGATCCTCGGCGTGCTCAGCGCCGGCGTGCTCGCAGGCGTCGTCATCGGCGTCGTCCTCTCGCTGGGCTGGCTGATCTACGTGACGACGTCGCCGCGGATGCCCGTGCTCAGCCGGGAACCCGGCACCGAGGCCTTCCGCGAGCTCGACGACCACCCCGGCGACGAGACCTTCCCGGGCATCGCCGTGCTCCGGCTCGACGGCGGTCTCTTCTTCGCCACCGCCGAGGCGCTCGACGACCGCGTCCGGACGGCTGTCCGGGAGACCGAGCCCCAACTGCACGCGGTCGTGCTCGACCTCGAAGGCGTCGACTTCGTCGATTCCCAGGGCGCCGCCAAGCTCGCCGAACTCGACGAGGTCACGCGGGCCGAAGGCGTCGTCCTTCGGCTCGCCCGGGTGAAGCCCCAGGTCGCCGCTGTCCTCGAGGCCGACGGGTTCGGCGCGGCGCACGACGGCAACCGCATCCACGGCGGCGTGAATGAGGCAATCGAGGCGCAGCTCGTCGAAGACGCCCGGCACGGCACCCAGGCGGCAGCGAGCGCCTGACGGCTCGTCGCGCGCCACCCGGCGAGGTCGCGACCGAGCTCGATGCCTGGCCGTTGCGAGTGCAGTAGGGTCCCGGGCCAACTGCCGTTCCGACGAGCACAAGGGAGGAAACGTGCTGCTGGGTTACACGTTCGGTCAGGCGATGTGGACGATGTTCGTCTTCTTCGTGTGGATCCTCTGGTTCTGGCTTCTGTTCACCGTCTTCGGGGATCTCTTCCGGCGCCATGACATCAGCGGCTGGGCGAAGGCCGCCTGGACGTTCTTCGTCATCATCCTGCCGTTCCTCGGGATCTTCATCTACCTGATCGCCGAGGGGAAAGGCATGGGCGAGCGGAACCTGAAGGCGGGCCCGGCACGAGCAGGCCCAGATGGACACCTACGTCCGGTCGGTGGCGAGCTCGAGCGATGCGACAACCCAGATCGCCAAGAGCAAGGAGCTCCTTGACAGCGGGGCGATCACCCAGGCCGAGTTCGACCAGCTGAAGGCGAAAGCGCTCGCGGCGTAACCCGCGGCCGTCCGAAGAGCGCCAGGGAAGCCGATGTCCGAATCCGCCATCGCCGTACCGACCTTCTCGGGCGACGAGCTGACGCTTCTGCTCGCGCTGATCAAGGAGTCCGACAGCGTCGAGCTGAAGCTCACCGTGCCCGAGACCGACCAGCGCTCGGCGATCGCGGCGCTCGAGCTCGATCCGCTGCAGGCGCAAATCCGCCAGGTCTTCTTCTTCGACACACCCGAGCTGGCCCTCGACAGGCAGGGGGTCGTCGTCCGTGCCCGCCGGATCCAGGGCAAGGGCGACGACTCCGCCGTGAAGCTGAGACCGGTCGTACCGGCCGAGCTCCCCGAAGATCTGCGCCGGTCGGCGAGCTTCCGCGTCGAGGTCGACGCCCTCCCCGGAGGCTACGTCTGCTCGGCCGCCCTGAAAGGGGCGCTCCGCCCGACCGACGTGAAGAGCGCCGTCGCCGGCGAGCTGCCGCTGCGGAAGCTCTTCTCGAAGGAGCAACGGGGGTTCTTCGCAGCGCACGTGCCGGAGGGAATCGGGCTGGACGACCTGGCGATTCTGGGGCCGATCTTCGTGCTCAAGCTCCGGCTCACACCCGGCGACCTCGAGCGCCGGCTCGTCGCGGAGATGTGGCTGTACCCGGACGGCTCGCGCATCCTCGAGCTCTCGACCCGCTGCGGCACCACCGAGGCGTTCCAGGTCGCGGCCGAGCTCCGCAGCTTCCTCACCGCCCGTGGACTCGACCTCTCGGGTGAGCAGGAGACGAAGACACGAAGGGCGCTCGAGTACTTCGCGAGCGTGAAGCACGAGGTGGCGTGACGGCGGGCGCGAGCTCCGCCAGCGGCAGACCGGCGAAGCCCGTCGTCCCTCGCTGGGAGTGGCGGGCCTTTGGCGAGAACTTCGGCGCCGCCGAGGCGCGCCTCGCCTCGCTCGCTCCGCAGCAGGTGCAGGAGAGCGACGAGCTCTATCTGCTTTCGAGCAGGAGCGACGCCTCCGTCAAGGTCCGCGAAGACCTCGTGGACGTCAAGCGGTTGCAGGCCGTGAACGAGGACGGGCTCGAGCAGTGGAAGCCTGTCTTGAAGGCGCCCGAACCGCTGGCCGCGGCGGAGGTCGCCGAGGTGATGGCGGCGCTCGCAACCGAGGTTCCCGCGCTCGCGCGCACCGAGTACGCGCTCGCCGAGCTCCTCGCAGAGCTCGTCGAGCCGAACCCGGATCTGCTTGCGGTCGCCGTGCACAAGCGGCGCGAGCACTACACGGTCGGCGGCTGCCTGGCGGAGCTGACCGAGGTACGAACCGAGCAGGGCGCGCGGCGAACGATCGCCGTGGAATCGGAGGACGCCGCGCTCGTCAGTGCGGCGGTGTCCGAGCTCGGCCTGGCCGCGCGCCGGAACGTGTGCCTCCCACGCGGGCTGAAGGCGCTCGTCGGGTTCGGAGCGAAGCGGTTCGCGGTGATCGACGTCGGCACGAACTCCGTCAAGTTCCACATCGGCGAGCGTGAGGCGGACGGCGACTGGAAGACGCTCGTCGACCGCGCCGAGGTCACCCGCCTCGGCGAGGGCCTCGACGGGACAGGCCAGCTCCAGGAGCAGGCGGTCGAGCGGACGGTCGAGGCGATCGCGGCGATGGCCGACGAGGCCGGCCGAAACGGGGTCGAGGCGCTCGCGGCGGTCGGGACGGCCGGGCTGCGGCTGGCGCCCAACCGAGGCCTGCTTCTCGACGCGGTGCGTGAGCGTGCGGGCGTCGAGGTCGAGGTCATCTCCGGCGAGGAGGAAGGGCGGCTCGCCTATCTCGCCGTCAACTCCGGACTCGGCCTCGGGCAGGGCTCACTCGTCGTGTTCGATACCGGCGGCGGCAGTTCCCAGTTCACCTTCGGCCAGGGAGACCAGGTCGACGAGCGTTTCAGCCTCAACGTCGGTGCGGCGCGGTTCACCGAGCGCTACGGCCTCGACGGGGTCGTCTCCGAGCCCGAGCTTGCCGCTGCGATGGCTGCGATCGCCGCCGACCTGGCACGGCTCGACGGGCGACCCGCGCCCGACACCGTCGTTGGCATGGGCGGGGCGATCACGAACCTGACCGCCGTCAAGCACGGGCTCGCCGCGTACGACCCCGCGGTCGTCCAGGGGAGCGTCCTCGATCTCGCCGAGGTCGACCGCCAGATCGCCCTCTATCGCACCCGTACGACCGACCAGCGCCGTGAGATCGTCGGCCTGCAACCGCAACGAGCCGGCGTCATCCTCGCCGGAGCGTGCATCGTGCGGACGGTGCTCGGCAAGCTCGGGCGCGACTGCCTCACCGTGAGCGACCACGGCCTCCGACACGGCCTGCTCGTCGAGCGCTTCGGCGGCCGGTCGACCTGAACGGTGCCTGCTGTCGGCGCTCCCGTGAGGCGAGCAGCCGGCCGCAGCGCGTTGGCCCGACGACGGGCCACAGGCGGCTCGCGATCCTGCTCGCCACCGCGATCCTCGTGCCCGTCGTCGACCCCGCCGGCGAACGTGCCGGCCCGGCGTCTGCTCACGAGCCTCGTCGCGCCGCTCGAAACGGCGGTCGAGATCGCCGCTGCCGCGGCCCGAAGCGACGGCAGCGCGGCACCGTCCGCGACCGAGACGGACGACGGGCCGTGCCCACTCTCGATTTGCTCGTTCACGTTCACCCGGATGAGGCCGCGCATTGCCCGCTGCGTTGTTCACCAAATGGTGTTTTCTTACGGGAGGTCGGCCCCTGACGGGGATGTCGCGAAGGCGTTGCGTTGTTCGGGTCACCGAGACGGCGGGAGGTGCGAGAGATGAGCAAGTCCAACACGAAGAAGAAGCCGAAAGACAGGGGCGGTCACCACGACAGCGAGGCCGCGACGGATCGGTCGGCGACGCCTGCCGCGGCCGCGGTCGAGGCGAGTGCTCCCGGCAAGTTGAAGCAGAAGGAGTACGAACGCGAGATGAGGGTCCTCCAAGGCGAGCTGGTCGCCATGCAGGAGTGGGTCAAGACCACCGGCGCCCGGGTCTGCGTCATCTTCGAAGGTGTCGACTCGGCAGGCAAGGGTGGCACGATCCGGCGGATCACCGAGCGGACGAGTCCCCGCGTGTTCAAGCACATCGCCCTGCCCGCCCCGGACGCACGGGTCAGGTCGCAGATGTACGTCCAGCGTTATATCGCCCACTTCCCGTCGGCCGGGGAGGTCGTCATTTTCGACCGCAGCTGGTACAACCGCGCCGGCGTCGAGCCCGTCATGGGCTACTGCACCCCGAAGCAGACCAAACGGTTCCTCGAGATGGTTCCGCAGGTCGAGAAGGCGATGGTCGACGACGGGATCATCCTGATCAAGTACTTCCTCAACGTCAGCCGCGACGAGCAGACCCGGCGGCTCGAGAGCAGGATCGACGACCCACGCAAGGTCTGGAAGCTCTCGCCCACGGATCTGAAGTCCTACGGCCGACGCTACGACTACCTCCGGGCCCGCGACGCCATGTTCGCCGCCACCAACTCGAGCTGGGCGCCGTGGCACATCGTCGACAACGACGACAAGAAGCGCGGCCGCCTCAACATCATCTCCCACCTGCTCAGCCAGGTCCCCTACGAGCCGCTCGCGCCCCCGGAGACGAAGATGCCCAAGCCGCCGCGCCACGACGGCTACGTCGAACCGGCTTCGTCGAAGCCCAACATCCCGACGCCCTTCGCTGGGAGCACGGCGAGGAAACGTCCCTCGCAGCCCCCGTCGAGATGAAGGAAGGGACCTGACGATGACCGAGAGCGCGACGGCCCCGACCGAGACTGCTGCGCCGGCGACGGGCTGGTATGCCCTGACGCCGGCGGAGGTAGCGAGGAAGCTCGACGTCGACCCCGACCAGGGCCTCTCGGCGACAAGGGCCGCCGAGTTGCTGACGCAGAACGGGCCCAATGCGCTTCCCGCCGAGGCGACGGTGCCCGGCTGGCGGCAGTTCCTCGCCCAGTACACGAGCTACATGCAGATCATCCTCGTCGCGGCGGCGGTCGCCTCGATGGTGATCGGCCAGATCGCGACGGGTGTCGTCGTCCTGGTGATCACCGCGCTGAACGCGCTCGGAGGGATGCGCCAGCAGGGGAAGGCAGAGAGCGCCATGAACGCTTTGCAGTCGATGCTGAAGGCGTCCGCTCGCGTTCGTCGGGACGGAGCGGAGGTCAAGATCGACGGCGACCAGGTCGTCGTCGGCGACGTCGTGCTGCTGACGGCCGGTGACGATGTCTGCGCCGACGGCCGCATCATCCAGGCCGCCTCCCTGCAGATCGACGAGTCCGGCCTGACCGGCGAGAGCGTCCCTGCGTCGAAGGACGCCGAGGTGATCAGCGGCCAGCAGCCGGCGGTCGGAGACCAGTCGAACATGGCGTTCATGAACTCCCCCGTCACGCATGGAAGCGGTGTGATGATCGTCACGGGAACGGGTGCCGACACCGAGGTGGGAAACATCTCCGGGATGCTGAAGTCGACGCCGACGCTGAAGACCCCGCTGACCGCGCAGCTGGACACCCTGACGCTATGGATCGCCGGTGCCGCGGGCCTGACCATCGCCATCATGTTCGCCCTCGGCATCCACCGTCACCAGTCGACCCAGACGATCTTTACGACGGCGATCGCACTCGCCCTGGCTGCCGTGCCGATGGCCATGCCCACCGTCCTGCAGGTGATCCTCTCGGCCGGCTCGACAAACCTCGCCGCGCACGGCGCCGTCGTGAAGAACCTCGCCTCGGTCGAGACCCTGGGGTCGACCTCGGCGATCAACTCCGACAAGACCGGCACCCTCACGCTCAACCAGGTCACGGTCGTCGAGGTGATCGACCCGACAGACCGCTACGAGATCACGCGGGATGGGTTACGGCCTCGACGGCGAGGTCATGCATACCGCCGGCAACACCAACACGATCGAGCGGGCGATCCTCCCCTTCCTGATCGCCAACGACGCCAAGCTCGTCGACGGCAAGGTCGTCGGCGACCCCACCGAGGGCGCGCTGCTCGTCCTCGGGCACAAGGCCAAGCTCGCCGTCGAAGGAACGCAGGCTGCCTACCCGAGGCTCGCGACCCTGCCGTTCGATCCCACCTACAAGCTCATGGCCGTCTTCGCGGACGCCAACGACGAGTCCGGCAAGCCCGTCGTCCGGGCCTTCGTCAAGGGAGCCGGCCCGGCCGTGATCGGGCGGGCCGCGTCCGCCTTGGCCAATGGCAAGAACGTCCCCTGGGGCGACGAGCAGGATAGCCGAGCCGCCAAGGAGATGGATCGCCTTGGCGGCCGGGGCCTGCGGATCATGGTCGCGGCCACGAGGGACATCGACCCGGCGGACTTCGACCCCGACGGCGACCTGCTCTCCCTGATCACGGGACTGCAGATGACGGCGATGGTCGGGATGATCGACCCACCGCGAGCAGAGTCGAAGGACGCGGTCCGGAACGCCCAGAGCGCCAACATCCGCGTGCGGATGGTGACCGGCGACGACGTCGTCACCGGCGCCGCGATCGCGAAGCAGCTCGGCATTCCCGGAGAGTCGATCCTCGGCGCGGACTTCGCGGCCCTCTCCGCGGACGAGCGGCTTGACCGCATCGACCAGATCGGGGTCGTCGGCCGGGTGGCACCCGAGCACAAGGTGCTGATGGTGGACACCCTGCAGAAGAAGGGCGACGTCGTCGCCATGACCGGAGACGGCGTCAACGACGCGCCGGCGATCAAGGCCGCCGACATCGGCATCGCGATGGGCACGGGCACCGAGGTCGCCAAGAACGCCGGCAAGATGATCCTCACCGACGACAACTTCGCCACGATCGTGCGGGCGGTCTCCGAGGGTCGGAAGCTCTACGACAACATGCTGAAGTACATCCGCTTCATGCTGGTGGCACTGGTCACCTACGTGGTGACGTTCCTGCTCGCGAGCTTGTTCAACATCGCGGGCGGGCAACCCTTCTCCGCCGTCCAGATCCTCTGGATCAACTTCCTGATCACGGCTCCGATCGGGATCGCGCTCGGGCTGGACAAAGAGACGCCGGGGCTGATGAAGCGAAGGCCGCGACCGCGCGCGGCCTCGATCATGTCCCGTCCGGTGATCGTGACCGTCGGGCTGGCGGGGCTGTTCATGTCCGTCGCGATCAACCTGTTGATCGTGTACGGGAAGCACGAGTACAACGTCGCGATCGGGAGCACGATGGGCCTCGTGGCGTTCTCCCTGATGCTCGTTGTCGCAGCCTTCGAATGCCGCGACCAGACGGGATCGATCCTGCGGATGGCGACGCTCGACAACAAGGTCGTCAACATCACCATCGTCGTCGAGCTTGCCCTCGCGCTCCTGATCGCCCGCGGCGGCACGCTGACGTCCCTACTCAACACGCAGGCTCTCACCGGCCGGGAATGGCTGATCGGCGCTCTGCCCGCAGTGCTGCTTGTGATCCTCTGGGAGCTCGGCAAGCTGATCGCCCGTCACGGCGAGGAACCCGACGCGGCGGCGATACCCGCCGCGGCACCAGACGCGTGAGCCCGAACCCAGGGCACGCAGGAACTGGCACCGTGGTCGCCCGCGGGAGCCCCGGGCGGGACTCCCGCGGATGGACGTCTGCCAGGCAGGTTCAAGTGCCTAGCGGCGACGGGCGACGCGCCGGGACGTACGCCGTGCGACTCTGCGTGCTCCGAACATCTGAGGCCTCCTTCGTGTCGTGTCGTGCCGATCCTATGCGGGCTGAGGGGTCTTCTCGAGCGCCGCGTGCTCCTTCGCTTCCTCGGCGGTCAGCAACCCGATCTCGACCAGGTCGAGCGGGCTGATAAACCCGTCGCCAACGCGGAAGCCGCCCGCCCGCGCGATCGCGTCGCGGAGCGGTACCGCCCAGTGGTGCTCGAGCAGGATGAGCGCCGCCGCCGAGTCGTTCGGGATCTCCTCGAGCACGTCCCAAGCCTCCGCGTCGGAGAAGAGGTGCACACCGTCGGCCATCTGCTCGGCCCCCGCGGCCGCTCCTGTCTCAAAGCCCTCATCGCCCTCGATACCGAGGCCGATCAGAGCGGCGACCTTGCTGCCGAACTCGATCGCTTCCTCCTTGGAGAGGTTGCTCAGGTGCATCACCTCCATCTCACCCTCGGCGTCCTTGTACACCGCGAGCGAGTCGATCACTCGCACCATGTCGCTCTCACGGAGCTTCTTGAGCTCCTTGATCACCTCGCCGTGGAAATCCGGACTGCTGAAACCCAACACAATCAGCTGAACAGGTCCAATCGCCATTGCTTTCTCTCCGTTTCTGCGTCCCGCCTCACGTCGCACTTCGAGTCGTCACGCCTTGACGGAGATCACGGTATGCCCGGGCTCAGCGCGCGCCATCGGGGAATGAACCTCGCTGACGCAGGTACTTGGCCGCAGTCATCGCCTGCGTCTCGGGTGTCATGGGCGGCGACGGCCGACCAGGAAGCGGCGCGGCTGCGAGGGCCGCAGGACGATCCTCGTCGCAACACCCTCGCTCCTTGCTCGCGACTCCACCTCCCGCCGCTCCTCGAGCTGCTCCAGCGTCTGCGGGCCGCGCCCGATCCGGGTCTTGCCCCGCCGGAGACCTCCAGCCACTTGCGATGGTGCAGCGCCGAGGCCACGCTCCGAGATACGGCGCGGCCAGATGCCGGTACCTGATCCGTCGGTTTGTGGGCCTTGTCGTGATCCGTCGAAAGGTGAGCCCGCGATCGTTCTTCCGATCGCGCCAGGTGCGGGCGAGCCGTGCAACCAGGGCTGACGCGACTTCAGGGAATTACCTGATTGATTCGCGCCGGGAAAGACCATATCCTGGCCTTCCGGGAACGATTCAGAGCAGACCGCGAGTAGACCAGGAGGAAGGCAATGAGCACCGACGTCACCGCGACAAAGGACACGCCGGGTTCGAGTCAAGCGAAGCGGGTCGAGCATTTCACGGTCGCCGAACGTCAGGCGAGGGGGAAGGCGGCGCGGGCCGAGGTTCCTCGTTCTGTGCACGCAGCGTGGGAGCCGCCGCCACACCGGCCGAGCCCGGTCGACTTGCTCGAAGAACAGGCCCAGACGCGGGTGCCGGAACTGGTGCCGATTCGCTACGGGCGGATGCTCGTCTCTCCGTTCACCTTTTACCGCGGTGCCGCGTACCTGATGGCGTCGGACTTGGCCGGCATGCCGAGGACGGGTCTGCACACGCAACTTTGCGGTGACGCGCACCTGTCGAACTTCGGCGCATTCGCGGCGCCCGACCGGCGGCTGGTGTTCAGCATCAACGACTTCGACGAGACGCTCCCGGGCCCGTTCGAGTGGGATGTCAAACGACTCGTCGCGAGCTTCGCGGTCGCAGGCCGCGACCGTGGATTCAATGACAAGCAGCGAGAAATGGTCAACCTCGCGGTCGGCAAGAGCTACAGGGAAGCGATGACCGGCTACGCAGCCACGCGCAACCTCGATCTCTGGTACACGCGCGTCGACGTCGAAGCCGTGTTTGCGGAGATCCAGGATCGGATCACCGCGAAGGAGCGCAAGCGCGCAGAGAGCAACCTGGCGAAGACCCGCACCAAGGACAGTCTCAAGGCGTTCGCGAAGCTCACCGAGATCGTCGACGGCGAGCCGCGGATCATCGCCGACCCGCCTGTCGTGACGCCAATCGAGGACATCGTGGCCGAGGACACACTCGTGCGCGAGTTCGACACGTTCTTGCACGGAGTCATTCGCTCCTACCGGCGCACGCTCTCCGGTGACCGCCGCCGCCTGCTCGAGCGCTACCGCTACGTCCACGCCGCCCGCAAGGTCGTCGGCGTCGGCAGCGTCGGCACCCGGGCGTTCATCATGCTCCTGCTCGGCCGCGACGACAACGACCCGCTCTTCCTCCAGTTCAAGGAAGCGGAAGCCTCGGTGCTCGAGCCGTTCCTCGGCAAGAGTGAGTTCGCCAACCACGGCCAGCGCGTCGTCGAAGGCCAGCGCCTCACCCAGGCGGCGAGCGACATCATGCTCGGCTTCATCAAGGCCGAAGGCGTCGACGGCGTGACGCGCGACTTCTACGTCCGCCAGCTCTGGGACGCGAAGGGCTCCGCCCTGATCGAGCTGATGGAACCCTCGCTGATGAGCCTCTACGCAACCGTCTGCGGCTCGGAGCTTGCTCGCGCCCACGCGCGCTCCGGAGACGCGATCGCGATCGCGAGCTACCTCGGCACGAACGACGCGTTCGACCGCGCCCTCGCCCTCTTCGCCGAGTCATACGCAAACCAAAACGAGCGCGACTACGAGACACTCACCAAGGCCGTCAGCGACGGCCGCATCAAGGCAGAAACCGGCGTTTGACGCCCAGATGCGAACAGAACCCGCCTGCGCTCCCGCACCCATCAGGCCTCTCTGTCCATAATTTAGTGGGCCCGGGTGGATTCGAACCACCGACCAAGAGATTATGAGTCCCCTGCTCTGACCAGCTGAGCTACGGGCCCGTGCGCTGACCGTAGCGCGCGAGCGGGCGGCGCGCCTGACCGTAGCCGGTTTACGATCGGTGGCGGCTCGACTAGACTCGCGCCGGTGAAGGTGTTCCAGAGCGAGCGGCAGTTCCGGACACGAGGCGGCCTCCACGTCACCGACATCACCGACGAGGTGCGATCGATCGTCGAGGAGTCGGGGATCGTCGACGGGATCTGCGCCGTCTACTCGCCGCACACGACCTGCTGCGTGCGCGTGAACGAGTTCGAGAGCGGCATGTTCGAGGACTTCGCCGCGCTCCTGCGCCGGCTGATCCCCCACGACACCTACTACGCGCACGACGACTGGGAGCGCCGCACCGAGAACATCTGCGAGGAGGACATGGAGATCGGTAACGGCCATGCCCACTGCATGTCGATGATCCTCGGCTCGGCGAGCGAATCGATCCCGGTCGCCGACGGCGAGCTCTGCCTCGGGCAGTGGCAGCGGGTGCTCTTCATCGAGCTCGACCGTGAGCGCGACCGCCGCTGGCTCGTCAAGGTCGTCGGCTCCTAACCGGCGCCGGCCAACGGGTTCCGCCGCAGCACCGGTCACCCGGCAGACGACTCGACGGTACGATCGGACGCAGTGACCTGGCTCTTCATCCCGCTGATCATCCTGGCCTGCCTGCTCGTGCTGGTCGGGCTCGTCATCTTCCTCGGCCGCTTCCGGAACGGGCGCTACCTGCGGCCGCTCATCCTCGCGCTCAACAAGATCCCCTGGCTGAGCAAGCAGCTCCAGAAGGCAAGCCAGGCGGCGATCGAGCGCCAGAACCCCGAGCTCGCGAGCGCGATGCGGAAGCTCCAGCGCGCCGGCCCGAATCCCGACGCGAAGCGGCTCCAGCAGGCCTACCACTCGCTCACGACCGAGGAGCGCCGCGCCTACCAGGAGGCGGTCGAGCAGCAGGGCGGCATGCCCGAGCCGGCCAACCGGCAGATGCGCCGCGCCCAGCAGCGCCAGGGCCAGACGAGCCGGCCGCGCCCCGACACCGGCGGCAAGCGCGGCAAGAAGCGCTAGGCCTGGGGCTCGCCCCCGCCGGCCGGGTCGTGCTCCGGCTCGGAGCGCGGCTGCACCGCCGCCAGCGGGTCGGCGACGAGGTAGTCGGCGCGCCAGCCCTTCTCGAGGAAGAGCACGAGCGACTCGGCGATCTCGTCGAGGGCCTTGTTCGAGCGCTCGACGATGCCGGCCATCCGCAGGAAGCCGTGGACCATGCCGTCGTAGCGGTAGCCCTCGGTCTCGATCCCGGCGAGGAAGAGCCGCTGGGCGTACACCTCGGCCTCGTCGCGGAGGATGTCTGCCTCGGCGGTGACGACGATCGCGCGCGGCAGGCGGCGCAGGTCCATGGAGGGCGCCGGGCGAGACGTCGACGTCCGTGCTGCCGTCGTAGTCGCCGATGTACTGCCGCCAGTACCAGGCCATCGAGTCGCGGGTCAGGCCGTAGCCGCTCTGGTAGAGCGAGTAGGCGGGCGTGTCCTGCCGGCTCGAGATGGTCGGGTAGATCAGGAGCTGCGCGGCGAAGGGCGCATCGGTGTCGCGCGCCTTCCGGGCGAGAATCGCGGCGAGGCCACCGCCGACGCTGTCACCGCCGACGCCGACCTTCTCCTGGTCGATCCCGAGCTCGGCGGCGTTCCGCGCCACCCAGCGCGCCGCCTGCCAGCAGTCGTCGAGCGCCGCCGGGTAGCGGTGCTCGGGCGCGAGCCGGTAGTCGACCGAGACGACGACGCACCCGGCCCGGCGCGCGAGGGCGCGCGTGACCCCGTCGTGGGTCTCGACGCTGCCGACGACGAAGCCGCCGCCGTGGATGTAGATGAGCGCCCGGCTCGGCTCGCTCGTCTCGACCGGCCGGTAGATGCGGACCGGGACGCCGTCGGCGTCGCGCTCCTCGACCGCGAAGACCTCGTCGACCTCGCCGAACTGCGCTCTTGCGAGCTTCGCGTAGTTCGCGCGGGCCTCCTCGGGCGTCACCGTCTCGGGCGCCGGCAGGCCGGACTCCCCGGCTGCCGGAGCGCCGCGATGATCTGCGGATCGAGCTCGGGGACGCTCACGGCCGTCGCTCGCGGCCGGGCTCGAGGATCGTGCTCACGAGCGCCATCCTATGCAGCCGGCGGATGGAGCCGGAATGGAGCATTGAACGGGCCGTAGACGTGGTGCATGAAGTGCGCGACGGTGATCATCTCGAGCGTCAGGGTGTAGCCGGTCGACTTCTCGATCCGGCCTCGAACCAGGCCGGGGTGACCGGGTCGAAGAACGACACGTCCCAGGCGGGCTTCCCGGAGACGACGCTCGTCCCGAGGACGCGGGCGTCGGTCTCGGCGACCCAGAACGGCTGCGGCTGGCGGATCGGCGGGTCCTGCGGCGAGCGGACCCAGCGGGCCGTCCGGCTCGGGCGGTCCCAGCGCTCGGTGCCGATGATGATCGCCGAGGAGCCGGTCGAGAGCGTGTAGGAGAGCTGGTTGGGGGCGACGGCGCGGTAGACCGTGTAGAGCACCTCGGTCGGGCTCGCCGCGAGCCGCTCGTGCCAGACGAGCGTCTTCAGCCCCCGCCAGACCGCGGTGGCGCGGCGGACGAGCGGGCTGCCGTCCGGCAGCACCAGCGAGCCCGGCAGGGCGAAGGCGTAGCCCGCGCCCCCGAGCTCGACCTCGACCCGGCCGGTCAGCGACGAGCTGTCGATCTCGGCCTGGTAGCAGCCGGCGCCGCAGGCGGGCAGCGGGGTCGTGGTGCCGCCGGCGCGAAGCGACACGGCGAGACCCGCCTCGCCGCCTCCGTCGGGGGCGAGCACGGAGACCCGGACGAGCGAGGAGCCGCCGCCCGGGACGACCGCGAGGCCGAGCGCGCGCGACCCGGCCTCGCGCGCGAGCACGACGGCGCCGGGCGGCGGCGAGGGGAAGCCCGGCGACAGGGGCGTCGGGATGCGTCCCCCCGGTCCGGTGTGCTGCGCCGGCGGCGTCGCCACGGTCGGCGGCGCTCGGCGGCGCTGCGCTCGACGGGCCCGGCTCGCCCCGGAGCGCGACGATCGCGATCACGATCGCGCCGGCGCCGACCGCGAGGGCGAGCGCGGCCCCCGCGACGCGCAGGAGGACGCGGCGGGAGCTCAGCGGATGCCCGCGGCGGTCAGCGCGAACCCGGCCATGGCGCGGGGCAGCCTCGCCGCCTTGCCGATCGCCGCGTCGAGGGCCTCGGCGAACCAGTCGAGGTCGTCCTCGCCGACGACGAGCGGCGGCAGCGCCTTGACCACCGGGATCCCGTGGCCGGCGACCTGGATCAGCACGTGGTGGTCGCGGAAGAGCGGCACGACGACGAGCTGGGCGAACAGGCCCGCCTGCAGCCGTTCGACGAGCCGGTAGGCGTGCGGCCGCGACGACGGCTCGCCGAACTCGATCGCCCAGAGCAGGCCGAGCCCGCGCACCTCGCGAGACGACGTCGTGGCGCTCGACGAGCGGCGCCGTCAGCTCGAGCAGCCGGCTACCGAGCCGGGCGGAGCGCTCGACGAGGTTCTGCTCGTCGAGCTCGCGCAGCGTCGCGAGCCCGGCCGCCATCGCGAGCTCGTTCGGGGCGAAGGTCGAGCCGTGGCTGAAGGCGTTCTCCATCGAGTCGAAGACGCGCTCGTGCACCTCCTGCGAGAGCAGCAGCGCCCCGACCGGGACGTAGCCGCCCGAGAGCGACTTCGCGACGGGGACGAGGTCGGGCTCGAGGCCCCAGTGCTCGAAGGCGAAGAGGCGGCCGGTGCGGCCGAAGCCGGTCTGCACCTCGTCGAGGCAGAAGAGCGTCCCGTAGCGGCGGCAGAGCTCCTGGGCCGCCTCGAGGTAGCCGGCGGGCGGCAGGTGCACACCCTTGCCCTGGACCGGCTCGACGAGAAAGACGGCGACGTCCTCGCGGCGAAGCTCGGCCTCGAGTGCCTCGAGGTCGCCGAGGCGCACCTGGGCGAAGCCGGGCAGGAGCGGGCGAAACCGGCTCGTGAACTCCGGGTTGCCGTTCGCCGAGAGCGATCCGAGCGTCAGCCCGTGGAAGCCGTGGTCGAGCGAGACGACCCGGTCACGGCCGGTCGCGGCGCGGCCGAGCTTGAGCGCCGCCTCGACGGCCTCGGTGCCGGTGCTCGTGAAGAGCACGCGCTCGAGCCGGGCCGGCGTCCGCGCCAGCAGCGCCTCGGCGAGGAGCGGCGGCAGCGGCGAGGCGCCGAGCTGCACCGAGCCCGGCAGGTCGAGCTCGAGCGCCTCGACGAGCGCCGCCCGGATGCGCGGGTTGTTGCGGCCGACGTTGAACATGCCGAAGCCGCCGATCAGATCGAGGTAGCGGTCGCCCCGGTCGTCGCAGAGGTAGGCGCCCTCGCCGCGGACCCAGGTGCGGTCGAAGCCGATCGTCTTCAGGACCCGCGCGAACTGCGGGTTGATCGCCGTCCCCCAGAGCTCGAGGCTCTCGCCGCCGCGCGCCTCGACGAGATCGCGAACGCTGAGCCCCATCTGCTGAATGTAACCACTCGGACCCGACCTGGGGTCGGTGCGGCGAGCCCGCCGGCGGCCGCCGGTGACGCCCGGCGATCGTTTCCCCGCCACCCCGGCTTCGGAGCGAGCGGCACGGCTGTCCCGCGGCCGACGCACCGTGGACGACTGCGCACCGCGGCACCGCCGCGGCGACCGTCTCAGCGGCTAGGTCCCGCGCGCGGCCGGTCTCCCGGTCCGGGGCACCGGCCCGCCGGCGGCCGTCCGCACCGGGAGGCCGAGGCGGCCCCGCATCACCTCGGCCGCCTCGGGGCTCGCATCGCAGAGCACGCAGCGGCGGCCGAGCTCGAGCGCGGCGGCGCCGAGCGTGCCGCTGCCCGCGAAGAAGTCGAGGCACCAGTCGCCCTCGCGCGAGGAGGCCTGGACGATCCGGCGCAGGACGCCGAGCGGCTTCTGGGTCGGATAGCCGGTCTTCTCACGCCCGGTCGGCGAGACGATCGTGTGCCACCAGACGTCGGTCGGCAGCTTGCCGCGGGCCGCCCGCTCGGCGGTCTGCAGGCCTGGCGCCATGTAGGGCTCGCGGTCGACGGCCTCGCCGTCGAAGAAGATACCGCTCCGGGTCCTTGACGTAGACGAGGATCGTGTCGTGCTTCGCGGGCCAGCGGCGCCTCGTCCGCGCGCCGTAGTCGTAGGCCCAGACGATCTCGTTCAGGAAGCAGTCACGACCGAAGAGCTCGTCGCAGAGCACCTTGACGTAGTGAGACTCACGCGGGTCGAGATGGAGGTAGAGCGTCCCGTCGGCTGCGAGCAGGCGGTGGACCTCGCGGAGTCGCGGCTCGAGGAAGGCGAGGTAGTCGTCGTACCGGTCGGGGTAGCTCGCGCTCGCTACCGCCCGCGAGCGGTAGCGCCGACCGGCGAAGCCCGTCCGGTCGCCGGCCGGGTCGGCGTCGGTCGAGAGCGTCAGACGGCGCTGGGTCTGCCGGTGTTGAACGGCGGGTCGAGGTAGACGAGGGTGAAGGTCGAGTCGGGAAGCGACGGCAGGAGCTCGAGATTGTCGCCGAGGTAGATCCCCTGCTCGAGCACGCAGGCCGAGTATAAGAGCGCCCGCCGACGCCGCTCAGGCCACCTCGATCTCGACGCCGTCGGCAGCGGCCGGTGCGCGGGCGGCCGGATCCCAGGCCGCGCAGGCCGCGCGGACGGCGTCGAGGTAGTCGCGGCGACGCTCCGGCCTGAGCCCCGGCGCCCAGTCGCTGCGCGCCGCGAGCGCGGCAAGCGTGGCGCCGACGACGTCTGCGGGCGGCGCCCCGGCGTCGAGCAGCCCACCGCACTCCTCGCAGTCCCGCAGCTCGTCGAGCTCGGCCGCCGAGAGCGTGCGTGCCGCGTAGGCCGCCGAGACCGCGTTCGCCTCCAGCTCGCTCGGGAGGGCGGCGTAGCCGTTCCCGCCCGACGCTCGCAGCGCCCCCCGCAGCAGGTCGTCCGCCTCGAAGAAGCGCGGCCCCGAGCGCTCGTAGCGGCGGGCGTGCTCGAGCTCGTGCCGGAGCATCGGGCCGAGCGCGCAGTCCGGGATGCCGGGGAGCTCGCCCCAGAGCGCGAGCCGGTGCGCGTTTGCGCGGCGGGCCGAGGCCCGCTCGGCGCCGACGGCGCGGAAGACGGCGACCGTGTCGGCCCGGACCGAGCCGTCCGGATGGAGGTAGGCGAGCGGGGTCGTCCCCTCCGGGCGCACGAGCGGGACGAGGAAGGCGAGCACGGTGCCGGGCGCGATTCCCGCATCGGCACACGCGGCGAGCAGCGCCTCCCGCAGACGGCGTTGTTCCAGCATCGGCGGAGTCTCGCCGACCGCGGCCGCGGGCGGCGGCGGTAGGCTCGCGTGAGCCGATGCCGAGGCTCGCTGCCGCTGCCCTCCTCGTCTGCCTCGCAGCCCTGCTCGCGGCAGGCGCGAGCGCCCGCCCGGCGGGGCCCCTCTGTGGCGGCTCGATGCTGACGGGCAGCTTCACGGCGATCCAGGGGAGCGCAGGCGCCGGCAACATCGTCTACCGCCTCCGGGTCCGAAACAGCTCGGGCGCGGAGTGCGGCGTCACCGGCATCCCCGGGCTGGCGCTGCTCGACGCGCACGCCCGCCCGCTCCCGACCCACGCGCTCGCGAGCGGACCGGCGGGCGCGCGGGCGGCCGTGCCCGTCCCGCTCCGGCCCGGCAGCAGCGCGACGCTGACGGCGCGCTTCTCACCCGACGTCCCCGGTCCAGGGGAGCCGGTCACGGGCCCCTGCGAGCGGACGGCGGCCAGGCTGCGCGTCTCGCCCGCCGGGGGCGGCTCCCTCCTCGTCGCGGTCTCCCCGCCGAGCCCGGTCTGCGAGCACGGCTCGCTCCAGCTGACCGTGTTCGCCGCGGCCTAGCGTGCGCGTCTACGTCGCCGGCCCGCTCTTCACGCGGGCGGAGCGGGACTTCCTGGCCGGGCTCGCCGCCAACCTGCGCGCCGAGGGCTTCGAGCCGTTCGTGCCGCACGAGCACTTCGACGACCTCGAGGAGCTGAGCCCGGAGGAGGTCTACCGCGTCGACGGCGGCGGCCTGCGCGGCGCGAATGCCCTCCTCGCCTGGCTCGACGGCCCCGTGATCGACGACGGCACCGCCGCCGAGATCGGCGCCTTCGCCGAGCTCGTCGCCGGCGGCGACGACCGCTACCGCGGCATCGTCGGGCTCGCCACCGACCTGCGGCTCGAGCGCCGCCGCGGCGCGGTCGGCGACGGGATGAACCTGTTCGTGATCGGGGCGATCCGCTCGGCCGGCCGTGTCTGCTGGTCGGTCGAGGAGGCGGTCGCCGCGCTCCGCGAGCTCGCCGCCGCCCGGCCTCGCTGAACCTTGTTTCTTTCCTAGCAGTCTCATCACGAGATCTGGATACTGCTAGGGAGCGATGCGGAAGCCCGGTGAGATCGCACGCAGGTTGCTGGCGCCGACGGCAGCCGCGAGCCTGACGGGCCTTGCGCTGGCCGCCACCGCGCTCGCCGGGGCCACCGCCACGGCGCCGGTCGCGATCACGGGGCCGGTCACCGCGACCGGCCCGCAGACGGCGACGTTGAGCGGCACCGTCAACCCGAACGGCGTCTCGACGAGCTGGCAGTTCCAGTACGGGAAGACGACGACCTACGGCTCGAGCACGACCGCGCTGGACGCCGGCACGGGGAACGTGAACACGGGCGTCTCGGCGAGCCTCACCGGTCTCGCTCCGGGAACCAGCTACCACTACCGCCTCGTCGCCATGAGTAGCGGCGGGGTGACCGACGGGGCCGACGGGATCTTCACCACCACCGCCTCCTCGGCGCCGCCGGGGGCGACGACCAGCCCGGCGACCGCGATCGGGGCGACCGGCGCGACGCTGAACGGGTCGGTAACCCCGAACGGGCTCCCGACGACCTATTCCTTCCAGTACGGCACCTCGCCCGGTTACGGCTCGCAGACGAGCCCGGTCTCGGCCGGCTCGGGCACGACCCCGATCGCCGTTTCGGCGACGATCGCCGGCCTGAAGGCGGGCCAGACCTACCACTACCGGCTCGTCGCCACCTCGGGCGCCGGCACGACCGACGGGGCCGACGTGACCTTCGGGCCGGCCGCCGCCCCGGTCGGCCCGACGGCGACGACGAAGCCGGCGAGCTCGGTCGGCCCGATGGGGGCGAAGCTGAACGGGAGCATCGACCCGAACGGGCAAGCGACGACCTACTACTTCGAGTACGGCACCTCGACGGGCTACGGCTCGAAGACGGCGGTCGCGAGCGCCGGCTCGGGCACGAAGGCGGTCGCGGTCTCCGCCACCCTCAGCGGCCTCACCGTCGGCGTCTACCACTTCCGGCTCGTCGCGACGAGCGCGGCGGGCACCGTCGAGGGCGGCGACCTCACCTTCGGGAGCACCGGGCCGCCCGCCGTCCAGACGGGCTCCGCCGAGGGCGCCTCGACGACCGGGGCGACGCTGACCGGTACCGTCAACCCCGGCGGGAACGCGACGAGCTGGTACTTCCAGTACGGCACCACCTCCTCCTACGGGCAGCAGACCCCGAGCCGGAGCGCGGGCTCGGGCAGCGCCGTCACCGGCGTCTCGGCGACGATCGGCAAGCTCGCGGCGGGGACGACCTACCACTACCGCCTCGTCGGTACGAGCTCCGCCGGCACGGTCAACGGGGGCGACGTCACCTTCCAGACCGTGCCGGCGGTGACACTCACGACCGAGACGGTCGAGCTCGTCTACGGCCAGACCGCGACCCTCTCAGGCGCCGTCTTCACGCGGCAGACGGGCGTCACCGTCACCCTGCTCGCGGAGCCCTACGGGGCGACGACGTTCTCCGCCGTCGGCAGCACGAAGACCGGCATCGGCGGCTCCTGGACCTACCAGGCGAAGCCGGCGGTTCAGACGGCCTACGAGGCGAGCATCCAGGGCGGCACGAGCACCCCGGTCGCGGTCGGCGTGCGGCCCGCGATCACGCTGCGGGTGATCACCGGCGGCCGCCTGACGGCCCGGGCGGTCGCGGCCGCCTCGTTCGCCGGCAAGCGGGTCCAGCTCCAGGTGCTCGTACCGGGGAACCGCTGGCAGACGATCGCGACCGCGCCGCTGAACAGCCGCTCCGCGGCGATCTTCAAGACGACGAAGCTCCGGCGTGGCTCCTCCGAGCTCCGGATCGCGATGAGCGTCAACCAGGCCGGGGCCGGCTACCTCGCCGGCTTCAGCCGCACGCTCTCCTACCGTCGCCGCTGAGCGCGGCCGAGTCGTGCCGGAGTGATAGTGATACCGTCGGTCCGCCCACCCCGGAACCCGTGACGTGAGGAACCGATGATGCTTGCCTCGACCGCCAGGCTCGCCGCCGCCGCCGGCGTGCTCGCGCTGGGCGCTCCGGCGGTGAAGGTGGCCGTGACCGCGCCCGGGCACACGCCGAAGATCGGCGTCCACTGGAACTACTCGGTCTCGGTCACCCGCGCGGGCGCACCGGCGGCGGCGACGGTCACCGCCCAGATCGTCGACCCGATCGGTGGCGTCCATCCGGTCGAGCGCGGCAACAGCACGAAGAACATCGTCAACTGGCCGTTCAAGGGCACGTTCAGCGACTTCATCATCTGGCCGGCAAGCTCGGCGGTCGGCCTCCCGCTCACCTTCCGCCTGACCGTCCGCTCCGACGGGGCGACGAAGGTGATCAGGTACGTCGTGACGCCGCACAAGTGAGCCCGGGGGCCGCTATCGCGGTCAACGGCGTCCGCAAGTCGTTCGAGGATGGCCGCGCGCCCGCGCTCCGAGACGTCTCGTTCGCGATCGAGCCGGGCGAGCTCGTCGCGCTCACCGGCGCCTCGGGCTCGGGCAAGAGCACGCTCCTCAACCTGATCGGGGCCCTCGACACCCCGGACGAGGGCTCGGTGGTCGTCGACGGCAAGCGGCTCGACGCGCTCGAGAGCCCGGCCGGCTACCGCGCCGACACGGTCGGGTTCGTCTTCCAGGCCCACAACCTCCTGCCGACCCTGACGGCCTCCGAGAACGTCCAGGTTGCGATGTTCGGCCGCCGGCCGCGGCGCGAGCGACAGGAGCGGGCAGAGATGCTGCTCGCCGAGGTCGGCCTCGCCGACCGGGCCTCGGCGCGCCCGTCAGTCCTCTCGGGCGGCGAGCGTCAGCGGGTGGCGATCGCCCGCGCGCTCGCGAACGAGCCGCGGGTGCTCCTCGCCGACGAGCCGACCGGGGCGCTCGACTCGACGACCGGGGCGCAGGTGCTCGAGCTGCTGCAGACGCTGCGGCGCCGCCACGGGATGACGATCCTGCTCGTCACGAACGACGACGCCGTCGCCGCGGTCGCCGACCGGATGCTGCGGCTGCGGGACGGCGTCATCTCCGACGGCGGCGCGGCGGTCACTCGTGACGGAGCGCAGCGATCGGAGCCAGCCGCACCGCCCGCCACGTCGGATAGAGAGCACCGATGAGCCCGACCCCGAGCGCAAAGGCGAGCCCCCAGGCGAACGTCGCGGCGGTGTAGGTCGGACTGATCAGGCCCGAGAGCGCGCTCCTGCTGACGAAGAACTGCGCCGCGAGAACCCCCAGCCCGCAGCCGATCGCAAGCGCGATCAGGCAGAGTCCGATCGCCTCCGAGACGATCAGGGCGCCGATCCGGACGACCGACCAGCCGACCGCCCGCAGGATGCCGATCTCGCGGGTGCGCTCGAACACCGACATCGCCATCGTGTTCGTCACCCCGATCCCGCCGATGATCAGGGCAAGCAGCGAGACGATCCAGCCGGTCGAGATGATCAGGCGGCTCGAGGTGTCGACCTTGATCGCCTGTCCCGGCTCGGTGATCGCGGCGATCCCGGGGAACCGTCGCTCGAGCCGGTTCGCGACCTGCTGGACGTCGCTGCGCACCTTGACGATGACCCCGATCGAGGTGAGCTCGCCCGGCCGCTGCGCGAGCGACTCGACGGTGGCGAGCGGCAGGACGACCCCGACGTCCTCGAAGCGATCGCCGGAGGCGTAGATGCCCGTGATCCTGAACCGCCGGCGGTCGAGCACGACCGTCTGGCCGGCGTGGAGACCGGAGTGGTCGCCGGCCATCGCGCGACCGCGAACGCCGGCGACGACGACGAGCCGCCTGTAGGCGAACTCGGAAGGGTCGAGGCCGAAGACGAGCGTGCTGCCGGCGATCAGCAGCTTGATCTTCGCCACCGCCGCGACGCCGGGGTCAGCCGCGACTTGTGAGGCGAGCGTCTCGGGCAGGAGCGAGCGGGTGAAGTCGGTGACGTCCTGCTGGTAGAGGCCGAAGTCGGCCCTCCCGATGTGGGTCAGGTCGTCGGCCGTGCGGTGGACCCCGTTTGTGATCGAAAGCAGCGCGACGATCAGCGCGACGCCGAGCCCGACTCCGATCGCGGTAAAGATCGTCCGCGAGGGACGCCGCAGGAGGTTCTTCCCGATCAGCGCAGCCCACGTCATCGCTCCCGTGGACTACAGCAGATCGGCGGGTGCCGCGCCCGCCCCGGTGCCGGTCAGCGCTGCTTTTGGGCGAGCGCCGCGTCGAGCGCCTGGGCGGTCTTCGGGCCGACGATGCCGTCGGCGGTCAGGCCGTTTGCCTGCTGGAAGGTGACGACGGCCTGCTCGGTCGCCGGGCCGTAGTTGCCGTCAACCGTCAGCGAGGCCGAACCGACCGAGTTCAGCGTCTGCTGCAGCGTCTTCACCTCGGTGCCCGTATCACCGGATTTCAGCGACCCCGACGGCGGCAGGGTCAGCTTCGTCGCCGTACCGGTCGACGGTGTCGTCGTGCTCGCCGACGTCGTCGGCGTCGTCGGCGTCGTCGTCTGCGCGGGAGTCGTCTGGGTCGTGGTCGTCGGCGGCGGGCTCGAGCCGCCGCCGCCGAACGCGATCAGCGGGATCAGGACGAGCGCGGCGACGAGCGCGACGCCGGCGATCAGCGCGACCGCCCGCCGGCGCCGGAAGACGTCGGCGATCGCCGTCGGGCCCTCGCCGGCATCGCCTGATGACGAGCCCGTCCGCCGGCCGGGGCGCGGGCGCGGAGCGGAGCCGTGCGGCTCCGACCAGTCGAGATCCTCGGCGAGCCAGTCGTCGAGTGGATCGCCTGCGACGTCGTCCTGCCTACCTGACTGAGCCGCGACCACCTGGGTCTCCTCTTCAGTCACCGTCAAAGTGTGCCTTCTCGGCCGGATTCTGCGCGTGCCTCGTGAGTAAACAGCGAGAAGTCTGTGATGACGGTGTGAGGGTTTGCGGCCGGCGGACGGGCTCGGCCGCGGCTCGGGCCACGCGCCCGGCGCCGACGCGGGCGGCCAGGGCCGGCTCGTCGGCAACCGGTTCCCGTCGCGCTCACGGAGAGGATCCCGACGGGAACGGGCGCAGCGGCGAGCGCCCGGCGATCGGTCCGAGCAGCGGCGGAGCGACCTGCCGACGCCGGGCGGGCTCCTCGCTAGGGTTCCGCGGTGCGCTACCACCCTCCCGCCGAGGCGATCGAGCGCTATGCCGATGTGCTCGTCAGGTTCGCTCTCGGCAACGGGCGGGGCATCGCGCCCGGCGAGGTCGTCCTCCTCTCGGCCGGCGAGGAGGCGAAGCAGCTGTACGTGGCGCTCCGCTACGCCGTCCTCCGCTGCGGCGGCACGGCGATCGGCAACTACGCGCCGAGCGGCGCGGCGCGCGAGACGCTCGAGCTTGCCTCGCTCGAGCAGCTCTCGACCTTCCACCGCGCCTACTACCGCGGGCTCGCGGCGACGATCGACCACCACGTCTCCGTCGTCTCGACCGACGATCCGTTCGAGCTGGAGGGCGTCGACCCGGTGAAGCTCCTGGCCGGGCGGCGGACGGTCGCCCCCTACCGGCGCTGGCTCGCGAAGAAGGAGGCCGAAGGCCGCTACTCATGGACCCTCGCTCTCTACGGCACCCCAGCGATGGCGAAGGCAGCCGGCCTCTCGTTCGAGCGCTACTGGCACGAGATCACGGTCGCGTGCTTCCTCGAGGACAACGACCCGATCGCCCGCTGGGGCGAGACGTTTGCGGAGATCGGGCGGATCAAGCGCCGGCTCGACCGGCTCGAGATCGAGCGGCTGCACGTCGAAGGCGACGACATCGACCTGCGCTTCACGATCGGGCCGGGCCGGCGCTGGCTCGGCGGCACCGGACACAACATCCCGAGCTTCGAGATCTTCACCTCACCCGACTGGCGCGGAACCGTGGGGACCGTCGCCTTCACCGAGCCGCTCGTCCGCTACGGCAGCCGGATCGACGGGGTACGGCTGCGGTTCGAGCGCGGCGCCGTCGTCGAGGCGACCGCGGCCCGCGGCGAGGGGCTGCTGCAGGCGATGATCGCCAGCGACGACGGGTCACGGCGCGTCGGCGAGATCTCGCTCACCGACGGCAGGCTCAGCCGGATCACGCGCTTCATGGCGGTGACGCTCTACGACGAGAACCGCGGCGGCCCGCAGGGGAACTTCCACCTCGCGCTCGGCAGCGCCTACCAGGATGCCTTCACCGGCGACATCGCCGCCCAGACCCGGCGCGACTGGCGGCGGCTCGGCTTCAACGAGTCCTCGGTACACACAGACATCGTCTCGACCGCCCGCCGCGAGGTGACCGCGCTGCTCCCGGGCGGCTCGACCAAGCGCATCTACGCAGACGGGCGCTTCACGCTATGAGCCGGCCCGCGCCGTCGCACTCACGGCGGCGGCGCCGTGATCGTGTAGGCGGCGCAGCTGGTCGCCCGGTTGTCCGCCTGGTCCTGCGCGGTGACGCAGACGCGGTAGCGGCCCGCCCCGATCGTCGGCGGCAGCGGCAGGACGATCGAGCGGAAGCTCCGTCGCACCCGGGCCACCGCTGTCCAGGCAGTACGGACGCCGAAGACGACGCGGGCGCCCGCCTCGAGCTCGACGATGTCGCGCACGCTGCCGCTCCCGTCCGAGACGAAGAACGTGACGGCGGCGGTGCCGCCGAAGCGTGAGCTGCCCGGCACCGTCGTCACCAAAGGACGCGTCCGGTCGGCGGAGACCGCCCGCTCGAGCACGCCAACCGGGCTCGTGCTCGAGGCCGCCCCGGCGGGCTCGTAGCGAACGCGCCAGTAGAGGGTGCGCGAGAGTCCCCCGCAGCTCCCGACCGGCGGCACATCGCTACAGCTGTTCGCGAGGTCGTACCAGTAGGGCTGGCTCGCCGGCCAGCGGTGCTTCTCGGGACAGGCGCCAGCCGCGGCGCCGCAGTCGAAGCTGTAGATGACGCTCTGGGCGAAGCTCGGCGCGGTCGAGACCTCGAGGCGGCCGCTCCCGCTCGCCGGCGCGGCTCCGGCCTCGGTGATCCGCCAGCGAAAGAGCGGTGAGGGCCCGTAGCGGGGGACGACCGACCCGTTCGCGGGCGAGACGAGCACGATGCGGACTGCGGCGGCGCCGGACTGCCCGGCTCGCGACCGCCGCCGGGCCGGCGGTGCCCGAGACGAGCGCGAGCGCCGCAGCCGCCCCCAGCAGTGACGCCGTGCCTCGCCCGCCGGCGGTCGCCGTTGCGTCCATCGCTCGTCCATTGGCGCACCCTGCTCACTCTCCTGCGAACCGGGCACGCCCGGCTCGCCGCGCACCGCCAGCCTCGCCCGCCTGGTTAGCGGCCAGACCTGCGAGCCCGGCCGCCCGCTCCGGGCGCCGGCTTCGCGGCCGGACGGAACGAGCGGACAGCACGCTCGACGGCGTCCTCGACCGCCGCCGGCTCGTAGCCGAGCTCGCGGCGTGCCTTTTCGGAGGAGAACCAGGCCGGGAGCCGCGCGAGCGCGACCTCGTTGCGGTTTGCCACCCCGACCCG
This sequence comes from uncultured Actinomycetota bacterium, assembly GCA_963765345.1. GTDB lineage: Bacteria > Actinomycetota > Thermoleophilia > Gaiellales > Gaiellaceae > PALSA-600. The sequence continues at coordinate 24,789 of CAVXWI010000001.1, read as the reverse complement.
GGCGAGCATCCGGACGGCCCCGTAGGGAAGCTCGAGGCGCGGCGGCCGCCGGTTCGCGGCCCTGGCGATCAGGGCGAACACCTCGGGCAGCGTCAGGTTCACCCCGCCGAGCAGGTAGCGCTCTCCCGCCCGGCCGAGCTCGAGCGCGGTCACGTGTGCCCTGGCGACGTCGTGCACGTCGACGAGGTTCAGGCCGCCGCCTCGCAGTGTCGCGCGGAAGCGGCCGGTGGCGACCCCACGCACCATCCGGCCGGTTGGCGTCGGCGTCTCGTCGCCCTCGCCGATCGGCGTCGTCGGGTTGAGGCAGACGGCGTTGAGCCCGTCGGCGGCCGCGGCGAGGACGAGGCGCTCGGCCGCAAGCTTCGTGCGCTTGTAGGGGACGGCGAGCTCCCAGTCGGGTGGCCCGTCCTCCTCGGTCGCGACCCGGCCCGGGACGGGGCCGCAGGTGCCGGCGGTGCTCGTGTGCACGAGCCGGGCGATGCCGGCTGCGCGGCAGGCCGCGATCACGTTGCCGGTGCCGGCCACGTTCACCGCCTCGAGCTCCGCCGCGGCAGCGGTGTAGCTGTAGAGCGCCGCGACATGGACGACGGCCTCGCAACCCTCGATCGCCTGAGCCAGCTGCCCGCGGTCGCGAATGTCGACCCAGACGCTGCGGACCTCGTGGCCGGCCTCGGCGAGGAAGGCGACGACGTGACGGGCGAGGAACCCGCGGCCGCCGCCGGTGACGAACACGCGCACGGGTGCATTCTCACGGCCGGCCCCGTGGCGGCGTCGGCACCCGAGCGGGCGCTGTTCGCCGCGCCCCGGCCCGCGTGCCGTCCCCCGCTCCGCATCGTTGTCGGCGCCACGCCATGCGAGCGCCGCGCCATGCGAGCGGCCGCCCCCGCGAGCCCGGTCAGCCCGCCGCGACGACGAGGAAGTAGGTCTTCTTGCCGACGAAGGTCGGGTAGAAGAGCGATTGCCCGGCGGTGAGGGTGACCGGCAGGCTGCGCTTGCCCACGAACGCGCTCGTCGTCACGGTCGTCGCCAGCTTGTTCACCTGCTGGATCACGAACCCGCTCGTCTTCGAGCGGTCGACGACCGAGACGGTGTAGCGGCCGGCGTCGATCTCCGTCACGCGCTTGCCGTCGTAGGTCAGCGCCAGCGCCCCGCTCGGGCTGACCGTGCCCGCGAGCGTGCCGCGGAAGACGAGCTTGCTCGACTTCGACCCGGCCTGGGAGCCGACGACGTCCGGCGTCGAGCTGGTCGTCGTCGAGGCGGGCACCGTCGCCGGGACCGTCACCGCCGCGGGGGAACCCGAGACCGCCGTCGTGAAGCTGATCTTCGAGAGGGGCTGGTTGAGGTCCTGGGCGACGTAGGTCGCCCCGGGCTGGAGCGTCACCGTGTAGTTCGCGGCGGCTCCGGTGCCGTTGTCGATCGGCGTCTGCACGAGGACGCCCGGGCCGGCCAGCTGGAAGTTCGGGAGGGCGTTCGGGCACGAGACGAAGTCGTCGGCGGACAGCACCAGCTGGTAGGTCCCGGGCGCGATCGTCGTGACGCTGTTGCCGGAGTCGCCGACCAGCGTGAACGTGCAGTTCGAGCCGACGTAGGTGACATAGAGCGACGGCAGCACCGCCGAGGTCGAGCCGGCTGCGACGGCGACGAGCAGCCCTGCGACACCGGCGAGTGCCGCGGTCGCCGTGACCAACGGCCGCAGGAAACCCGGGGTCCGCATGGCACCTTGGTACCACACGCCCGGGCAAGCCGCCAGACGGGCCGGAGACCCGGCCCTCCCCCGGTCCGGTTCAGTCCGGTGTGAGCGCGAGCGGTGGCAGAGCCTCGCGAACGGCTGTCGGCCGCCCTGCCGGAGCGGGCAGCCGCAGGCAGCAGACGACGCCGATCACCGGTGCGATCGCGCTGATCGTCAGGGCGGTCTGGAGATTGACGGCGTCGGCGACGGCGCCGAGCGCGACCGCGGCGATCCCCCCCATGCCCATCGCGAGACCGACCGAGAGGCCCGAGGCCATGCCGACGTGACGAGGCAGGTAGAGCTGGCTCAGCACCATCGTGACGCCGTAGGTGCCGACGACGCACACGCCGATCAGCATCAAGGCGACGACGCCGGCGACGCCGCCGAGGTAGATGAAGACGAGCATCAGCGGTGCGATCGCGACCTGCGTCAGGACGAGGGTCCGGCGCAGGCCGATCCGGTCGGCGACCGGGCCGAGCAGGACCGTCCCGAAGGTCCCCGCGATCAGCATCAGGAAGAGCAGCCGGTTCCCGGCCGCCTTCGAGTGGCCGTGCGCGACGACCCAGAGCGGCACGAACGCGAGCAGCGTGAACCAGGCGACGCTGCGCAGGGCGATCACGGCGCCGAGGAGCGCCATCGCTCCTCTCCGGTCGTCGCCGCGCCCGAGCGTCTCCGCCCGCTGCGAGACGGTGAGCCGCGACAGCCGCGGGACGACGCGGGCAAGCGCCACCGAGGCGGCCAGGACCGGCACCATCGCGAGCAGCCCGCCGACGAGCCCGAGCCAGACCACGAGCTGGCCCGTGGCGAACGCCCCGAGCGCGTAGCCGGCGTTGCCGCCGAGGTTGAAGTACGACATGCCGCTCGCCCGCTTGTCGCCGCTCGCATAGGCGGCGAACTTCGCCCCCTCGGGATGGAACGCGGCGACGCCGAGTCCGCCGACGAACACGAGCACGACGACGAGCGGGTAGACGGGCGAGACCGCCGCTCCGCCGATCCCGATCGCCGCCAGGGCGGCACCGCCGGGAATCAGCCAGAGGGCACCCCGGCGATCCGACCAGAGACCGAAGAGCGGCTGGACGAGGGACGACGAGATCGTGGCGGCGAGCAGCAGCACGCCCGCGAGCGCGTAGTTGAGGTTGAAGCGCGCGGTCAGGAACGGGATCAGCGCCGGGACGCTGCCCGAGGCGAAGTCGACGGCGAAGTGCCCGCTCGAGAGCACCGCCATCGGCCGCCTCGCGATTCCCGCGCTCATTCACGCCCCATCTCCCGATGGTACTGGCGCCCTCGCCGCTGACCGGCCGGGCATCGACAGCGACGCCCGCGAGGCGTCGGTGCCGGGCGCTGGCCGAGAGTGCGCCGGTGTCCCGCCGAGGCGGGGCACGAGCGGGTCAAGGGCGGGACTGCGATGCTCGGGCGGCGCGGCTCGCCGGCTCTACCCTCGGGCAGCGCGGGCGTCCCGGCGGGCCGCGAGCGCCGGCGAGAGCGCGGCTGCGAGGATCAGGAGCGTCCCGATCAGGATGATCCAGAAGAAGAGCGCGATCACGATCCCGAACGCGCCGTACGTCGTCGAGTACCAGTTCAGCCAGTGGGTGAGCAGCAAGCCCGAGATGAGGCGGAGCCCGACCAGCCCGAGCAGGGTGAAGACGGCGCCGGGAAGCAGGTCGCGGGCGGGAATACGATGATGGAGCAGCAGGCGCGGCATCCAGACGAAGAAGACGAGGAGCAGAACGAGCCAGCCGAGGTCGAGCAACCAGCCGATCCAGCTCGGCTCTCCGACGAGCTCCTTGCTCTGGACGACGAAGAGGCAGACGCCGACGACCATCGCTACCAGCACCTCCGCGTAGCGGGCCTGATCGGCGACGACGGTCTTGCGCAGGTCGAGCCCCCACGAACGGGCATGGGCGAGCTGCAGGACGCGTGCGAAGCCGAGCCCGAAGACGAACAGGTCGAGGATCGCGATCAGCACGCCGGAGAGCCGGTGCTCGCCGGCCCCGACCAGGACCGTCGAGAAGAGCGCAGCCGTCGTACCGTGCAGCTTCAGCCGGTTCTCGATCCGCCGGGCGAGCGCGGTCGGATCGCTGTAGATGTAACTCCCGGCGACGAGCGCGACCGGCAGCATCGTGACGAAGAAATACGCACTCAGGAGCACCGCGTAGAGTTGGCCGTCGGCGGCCTGGTAGCGCCGCACCCAGCCGATCGTGGCGCCCTTGCGCGAGGCGGGCTCCTGATTCTCGATCCAGAGCCGACCCCGTTCGGCGACGGCACTTCCCCTGGTGTAGGCCCGGCGCGACCAGTCGGGCACGTGCGACGATTTCGCCTCCGGTCCGTGTGGCAGCCGCTGGTTCGGGGTCTCGTCCACGCCGGGAGACCCTACTCCGACCGAGAACCTTCACGGGCGGGGCCCACACCGGGCCGGCCCGCAGGCGCCGGTCGGCTCGGGGCGTACCCACGTCGAGCGCGAGTCTCGGCAGCCGCGGGAAGCTCGGCTCGCACCCCGCCGCGCTCGCACCGCGCGGGGCCGGCGCTAGCATTGCCCGGATGGCTGGCGCGCCGATCGAGCTGCTCGCGCAGGTTGACCTCTTCGCGGATCTCAACTCACGCGAGCTGAAGGCGATCGCCGGCTCGATGAAGGATCATCGCTACGAGGCTGGGCACGTGCTCGTGACCGAGGGTCAGGACGGCGTCGGCTTCTTCGTGATCGCCGAGGGAACAGCGAAGGTGACCGTCGAGGGTGGCGAGCTACGCACGCTCGGCCCTGGCGACAGCTTCGGTGAAATCGCACTGATCGCCGACAGCAAACGTACGGCGACGATCACCGCCGAGACCGGTCTGACCTGCTGGGGGATGCCCTCATGGGCATTCCGTCCGATCGTCGAGTCGAATCCTTCATTGGCGTCGAAGCTCAGGCAGGAGATGGATCGCCTGCTCGCCGACAGCGCCGGCCCCTAGCGACGCGGCGGCACGTGCCCGGCGCTGCGCTCACGGCCGCCTCTCCTCGGCTCAGCGTCAGATTCGCGCTCAGATGCCCGTTGCGGCCGCCTGCCGGCCCGTGCGAACCGCCTGCGCGAACGTCTCGAAATCACGGTCGCTCTGAGCGATGCCGTTCAGAACAGGCAGCTGCTCCGGGGTGTACCCGGTCATGATGTGGGCGTACTCCTCATAGGTCGGCTGACGGTCGAGCTCGGCGGTGAAGGTGCTGATGTCGTCCGTGACGAAGCCGTCCATCGTCGGGGTCGTCGTGGGTGGCGGTGCGTTCCAGGGTGCTGACACGCCCTCGCTGAGCTTGAAGCGGTTGTGCTCGTCGAGGATGTTGTAGAGCTGGGTGTTGGTGTGGAACCACTCCTCGCCCGCATCAGGATTCGGCGAGTCCATGTCGGTCGCGACCCGGTAGGGCACCACCTTCCGGTCGGCACCGTGCTCGGCCCACTCCGGGATCGGGTTGCTCAACTCCTTCCCGATCACGCCATCGAACGTCTTGCCGTCTCCGGGGCCGTACAGATGGCCGAGCACGTTGTCGAAGGAAACGGTTCTCGAACAGCACCACGACGACGTGGTCGAGCGCGTTGGAGCGGGAGGACGGGTCGGCCACGCAAACTCTCCGGTCGCTGCGGGCTCATCGGGCGTGAGCCCCGACGAGCCCGAATATACGGTCACCTCTGAGGTGCGATCTTATGGTCCGGCGGCGCCGCAGCAGCAATCGACCCGGCCGGACCGAGCCGGCCCAAGCGCCAGCTCGACCACCGTGTGTCGATGCGTCCGCCTTCGCTCGGGCAGCCGAGTCGATCCCCGCCAAATCGCCGGGCACTTTTCGGCTCGGCGGCCCCGCCGGGCCGCCCGACGATTTACATTCGGAAGACAGACGGATGACGAGACGGTGACACGCCTCGGGTAGACAGCGTCGGTGTCCTCAACGCAGCCGCGAACCGATCGCTGCAGGCAAGGCAGCACGGCAGAGACCCTGATGTGTCTCGGTGCGCCGACCCTGCGGGTTGGGTCGATGCCGCGCCGCAGTCGCGAGGACAGACGAACGGATACGGATGTGTTCTGACCGCCTACGGGGGAGGAGTCTTCATGCTTAGGTCACACACGGTACGACGGGCCGCGATCGCGGTGGCTGCGACAGTTACGGTCGCGGGCGTGCTCGCGGCGGCGAGCCTTGGCGCGCTGGCAAACGCGACGCACACGCTGACAGGGACGGTGGTGACGACAGCGCTCTCGTCGTCGAGCGTCGCGGTCGGCGGGGCGGGGGCTCACGACACCGCGACGCTGTCCGGGCTGACCGGCTCGACGTTCACCGGCGACACGGTCACCTACACCGTCTACCCGTCCCAGAGCAGCTGCACCAGCGGCAGCGGCGGAACCTCCGAGGGCTCGGTCACCGTTTCCGGCAACGGCCCAGCCGCCCCCTCCAACACCTTCGCTCCGACAAGCACCGGCACCTACTACTGGCAGGCCACCTTCAACGGCGCCGACAAGACCAACGCCGCCGCCAGCAGCGACTGCTCCAGCGAGCCGCTGACGGCCGACGGAGTGACGACGTCGCTCTCGTCGTCGAGCGCCACCGTCGGCGGGGCGGGGGCTCACGACACCGCGACGCTGTCCGGGCTGACCGGCTCGACGTTCACCGGCGATACGGTCACCTACACCGTCTACCCGTCCCAGAGCAGCTGCACCAGCGGCAGCGGCGGAACCTCAGAGGGCTCGGTCACCGTTTCCGGCAACGGCCCAGCCGCCCCCTCCAACACCTTCGCTCCGACAAGCACCGGCACCTACTACTGGCAGGCCACCTTCAACGGCGCCGACAAGACCAACGCCGCCGCCAGCAGCGACTGCTCGAGCGAGGCCCTGACCGCCGCAGCACCGACGGTGCCGACCGTGACGACAGCGCTCTCGTCCTCGAGCGTCGCGGTCGGCGGGGCGGGGATTCAGGACACCGCGACGCTGTCCGGGCTGACCGGCTCGACGTTTACGGGCGACACGGTCACCTACACCGTCTACCCGTCCCAGAGCAGCTGCACCAGCGGCAGCGGCGGAACCTCCGAGGGCTCGGTCACCGTTTCCGGCAACGGCCCAGCCGCCCCCTCCAACACCTTCGCTCCGACAAGCACCGGCACCTACTACTGGCAGGCCACCTTCAACGGCGCCGACAAGACCAACGCCGCCGCCAGCAGCGACTGCTCGAGCGAGGCGCTGACCGTCTATCAGACCGCTCCGGTTCCCCAGCGAGGCAAAGGGGGTTCCCTCGCCTGCCGCCGGCTCCGCATCGGCAGAGGCCGTCACCACCACGCCGTGTGGATCTGCTTCCGGGTTCGGCCGCCGCGGTTCCATGACCAAGGCCAGGGCAACGGTCGCGGGCAGGGCCAGTACCAAGACGACGGCGGCCGCGCCGGCCGCGGAGCAGGCGCATACGGCATCGCGAGGGGTCGTCGACACTAAGCGCCTCGAGCTGGAGACCTCCGGCGGGCACCGACTTGGCTCGTGCCCGCCGGAGGCGGTACGCGATCACCGGCTTCAGGCGACGCAAGGCTCTTGAGGCGGCGGGAGTCGAGCCCGCTGAAGCCTCCCGCTCCTCGTCGTCGCCGAACAACGCAGGTCGAGCTTCAGTGGTCATCCGCAAACCGGCATCGGTTCTCGCTCAGCGGCGAGCCAGCTGGTCGAGACAGACGGTGCAGACGAGGATGAGGGCGTCATCCTGATCACGAGCGACCTCGACACGGTCGGTGTCACGAGCGCGGAACCATCGCTTCGAAACCTCGGCCATCTCGTCGCCGCCCCGCTTGAACTCGAACTCGTGGTCGACGACGTTGCCCGTGGCCCCGATGTCGTCAGCACCCTCGGCACTCGAAACGGGCCTGCCCGGTCGGGGCGTCGTTTCGTCGCTGCGCCGGAAGAAGGCGGCGCGTGTTCGAGCCGTGTTCGAGCCGGCCGAGGCTCACGCTCGATGGTCCCTCCCCCATGGACTAGATCGCGCTTCTCCCCTTGACCTCGTCGGCAAGGTTGCCCGCCGCGGTTGTCGCATCGTCGAGTGTCTCCGCCACCCTGTCGTCAGCGGTACCGGCTTCCTGAGCAGCTTGTGACGCATTTCCTTTCAGCTCACCGGCAAGGTCGGGCGCCGCGGTGGTGGCATGGTCAGCCGCCGCCGTCACCCTGTCGGCGGCCTGGCCGAACTCATGGCTAGCCGCCTCACCCCACGAGGAACCCGAGTCCTTTGCGGAGCTCCACATCGAGCTCCAAGACTCTTCGCTCCTCCGCCAGAAGAAGAGGACGGCAGCGAGGACGCCCGCCAGTACGGCAGCGAGCAGAGCAATCAGCTTGGACATGACTCTCCTCTCGTTGCTGCCATCCTACCGGGATCCGGCGCCAGTTCCGTTGACGGCACGAGCCCTGTGGCGCAGCGGACGCGAAAGCCTCCCCCGAGAGCCACTGGCCGCGCACCCACCCGTCGCGGGAAGCCGCACGACCCTGTGGTCGACCCCATGACAGCCGTCGATCGCCGCGCGACGCACGCGGATGGCGGCGAGGTCGTCTCTCCTCAGTGACGAGATGCGCGACCCGGTCGCCTTCATCGGCGAGGCGCTCCGCCGAGATGCCGGCCGTCGACGACGGCGGCCACGAGAGCCGCCGCAGTCGGCGACCGCCGGCAGCAGCACCGCGGGCGCCAACCGCTCGATCGACTCGGTCATGCGCACGCGAGTGGAGAGCTCGCATCGACTCCCGGGATGCGAAGCCCACGCGTCGCGGGCCGACTGGCCCACCCTCGGCCTAGGCGATCCCCTCGGTAACCGGTTCAGGGGCCGGGCGTGGCTCGCGCAGCAGGGCGTAGCCGGTGATCGCCCCGGCCACGAGCACGATCGAGCCGATCAGCAGAAGGTCGTCAAGACCCCCGACGAACGCGCCCCTAGCCGCGTGAGCGAGGGCGGGCCGGCCAAGCAGAGGACGCGTGCCGGACGAGCTGACCGCATTCGCGAGGCCGTGATCCGAGCTTCCGATCGTCACGGCCAGGGAGGCCGCGATCCGGTTCTCGAGGAGGGCGCCGAGCGCTGCGATGCCGAGTGCGACTCCGCCGATCCGAAACGTGTTGCTGATCCCGGATGCCATCCCTGTTCGCGCCGGGTCGACGACACGGAGCGCCGCACCCGCGAGCGCCGGATTGGCGAGCCCGATCCCGATACCGCCGATGACGAGACCGGGGAGCAGGGCCGTCCAGTGTGACGTCGGCGACAGGAGAGCCCACATCAGGCCAAGCCCGATCGCGACGAGTGCAAGACCGCTGCCGATCTGCGACCGCATCGGCACCTGCGCCGCGTAACGCCGCACGATCAGTGGCACGAAGAAGACAAAGGCGGTCATCGGGAGGAAGCGGAGACCCGCGGCGAGTGGCGAGTAGCCGAGGATGTCCTGGAGGTAGATCGAGAGGTACGGGAGGAGCGCAAACATGCCCGCGGCGATACAGAAGGTCGCGATCGACACGCCTGTGAAGGCTGGCTGGCCGAACAAAGCGATGTCCAGCATCGGCCGCTCCTGCCGCTTTTCGATCACGACGAACGCGACGAGCAGGGCTCCGCCGCCGATCAACAAGCCAAGGATCAGGCCGCTGCTCCAGCCGTGCGCGTTACCGCGCAGGATTCCGAAGACGATCAGGAACAGTGCAGCCGAGAGGCTCACGAGCCCCGCAACGTCGGTGCGACGGGCGTCGACGTCACGCGATTCCGACATCCGTCTGAGAGCCAGGAACAGCGCGAAGATCCCGATCGGGACGTTCACGTAGAACACCCAGCGCCACCCGGCCGTATCAGTGAGGATGCCTCCGATCAGGGGCCCGGTTGCGACCGCGGCACCGACGGTAGCGCCCCAGATCGCGAGCGCCCCGAAGCGCTCGGCACCGCGGTACTCATGGCCGATCAGGGCCAGGGCCGTCGCGAAGAGCGCGGCGCCCCCCACTCCCTGGAGCGCCCGCGCGAGATCGAGCACGGTGATGCTCCAGGCGACCCCGCACAAAGCGGATGCCGCGGTGAACACAACGACACCGGCCCGGAAGACCAGGCGACGCCCGTAGCGGTCGGCGAGAGCGCCGCAGGTGAGGATCAGCACCGCAAGCGTGAGCGCGTAGGCATCCAGCGTCCACTGCAGCCCGCTCAGACCGGCAGCGAATCGGCGCTGAATGCTCGGAAGGGCGACCACCACGATCGTGATGTCGAGCAGCAACATGAACGTCGTCGCGCACACCGCAACGAGCGTCCACCTTCGCCGGCTGTCCTCGGCAGGCAGACCGGGCCCCCCTCCAGCATTTCCAGCCAAGGCTGCGATTCTACGTCGAGGGTCGGGTCGGTCGTCCGTGTGGGGCGGGTCGAATGGAAGCGGCACGAAACTCGGCAAGGAGCTCGATCAGAATGGGCTTCGCGGGATGGTGCCGTCAGGCGATCCGAGCGACGCCCGCTCACGAACGACCGGGGCCGACACCGAAACAGCCGCACTCGCGCGCGGAAGCGACCTCACCCCGAGCGTGGCCCAAGCGATGTTTCGGGCTGAGCCGCTCGTCCTGATCAGTGGAGCGGAGACAGGCGTAGACGAGCGGAAGACGGCCAACCGACAAGGTTGGCGAGTCGGTCGAGTAGGGCAGGGCCTGGGGTCAGGGCTGCGGTGCGCGAGATGTGGCCGTTGGTAACGGTTGCGCACCCGGAGAGCCCGACCGTGACGATGTCATCTGGTGAGCCTGCATATGCAAAGACCGCCAGGTCTGCAGAGCCATCGTCCGCCCCGCATGCGATCGTCCGGGTCGTCCCGGCCGGGTAGGAACGGAGCGCGTCGAAGGCGTGAACGAGCCAGGTGAGGGTCGGTTCGGCGTGCAGCAGCCGGCTTCGTTCCAGCTCGCCAGAGGCGCCCCCGTAGTAGGAGCAGAGAAGAAGTGACGTTGGCCCGGGAACGACGAGTCCCCCCGCGCGCGTTCGCGGCGCACGTGCGGAAGTGGCCGGCAGCGCCGCGGGGCAAGATGGTCGAACAGATGGCGACTTGACGCCGACCGTCATAGCCGGAGCCGCGACGAATCCAGCGACGACTTCGACGATCAAGAGAAGGACGATTCTCGACACGGTCGAGCCAGGAAGAGGCAGCACCAACGAGCCTACCCCGGCGGGCGCCAGTCGACCGGCGCGGGGGCCGTTAGATTCCGCGGCGTTCTTGCCGGCGGACGTCGAGGATGACGAGCCTTGCCGGGCGAACGCGAAGCGGTTGCTGGATCGTAATGACTGGCTGGAACATCGTCTGTCTCCTTTTCCGACGAATAGCTCTCGGTGTTGAGACCGCGTCCAGGCCGCGAAATCATCGCCGGAGGTACAAGCATCTGCTGCCAAGCTCCGCGCCTCGCCGAACCCCGGTTCGGCGAAGACGCCCTTAGGCCGCTCGCGTGAGGGCGGACGGCGGCGGCTCTGGCTCCTGCGACGGGCCGAGGTCGGAGCCCCCGATCGACCCAATCTGATTCGCCTCACCAAAGCGCCTGTCGACACGTCAGGCCGGGTCGTCGCGCTCCACGGTGCCCCCGTTGAGGTGTCCCCGTGGGCGCGGGCAGCGAAGACTTTGTGGCCTTCGAACCGGCGGGTCCCGGAAGCGAGTTGCCACTGCGCGCGATGTCCTGGAACGCCTGAGGAGCACTCTGTGGTCGTGGCATCGCCATGCTATGATTGTGGCATGGCACGAGTGCGAGTGAGCACGACCGTCGATGAGCGACTGCTCAACGAGGCGCGGAGCCTACGCTCGAGCCTTCCGGATTCTGCGCTGCTCGATGAAGCACTCGCGGCGCTCCTCGCCCGGCATCGAGCCGCCGAGATCGACGCTGCGTACGCCGCGTACGATGCCCATCCCTTGGAGGAACCCGATGAATGGGGAGATCTCGCATCGTTCCGGACCGCTGCGGGCGCATCGTGAGCCCATTCCCGGCGAGAGGCGAGATCTGGTGGTGCGAGCTTCCAGAAGTCGGACGCCGGCCCGTCGTCGTCCTGTCGCGTGATACAGCGATTCCACGATTGCGAAGAACACTCGTCGGGCCTTGCACAACGACGATCCGCGGCCTGCCGAGCGAAGTGGTTCTGGAACCGAATACGGACCCGGTGCCACGGAGGTCGGCTGTAAATCTCGATTCGATCGAGAGTGTCTCGGTCGGCACGCTTACACATCGCCTCGGCCGACTCACCGATGACCGAATGCGTGAGATCTGCGGCGCAATCACGGTCGCGGTCGCCTGCTGAGCCGCGAAGGTACCAATGGAGGCGGCGGGAATCGAACCCGCGAAGGATTGCCGCGAGGCGCCAGTCATGCCACTTGCCAGGACGCGACGGCGCGCTCGAGTATCGGGCCGTACTTCGGCCACGCGTCTTTGAGTGCCGCGGCCACGATCACGCTCGCAGCGGTGCGGCCCTGGACGAAGCACGCAATCTCGCGGTAATGGTGCGCACCGACGCGAGTGACATAGTCGTCAATGACGCATGATCCCTGCCCGCCGCGAAAGCCAAGGCCGGATGCCTGACTATCCTCGTGCACCGAGCCTTCCCCTTCTTCACGGTGACGATCAATCCGGGAACTCGGCCAGTTGCTCATCTTCTCGTTCCCCGTTCGTGGCCCTGCGTTCAGATAGGCGATGTACTGGCCGCTCCGAGCTTTCAAGGCCGCCGAAACGGAGTACGGGTCACTGTTGATCGGCTTCATCCAGGGCGGGTGCCAAAGCAACGAGTTGCCCGACGGAGGGACGAGGATCATCCAACCGAGAGGCGCGGGCGAGGGCTTCAGCCATGCGAACGAAGGCGGCTTAGAGGAACCCGAGGCGGACGCTTTGCCGATGCCGATGCCGAAGCCGGCGGCAACGGCGACAAGCACGGCAAGTGCCGCGAGGCGGCTGCGACGACCCGCGGCCGCTCGGTTCAACCGTGGCTGATTGGGATGCTGAAGGGACAAGGACCGAGCGTCGTCCATGTGGTTGGCCTGCGGAGCGCGAAGAGTACCTCGTCGTGACCAGATGGAAGCGTCGGGAATCGAACCCGTGAAAGATCCCCGCCGAACTCAGCCTCGCCACAGCTGGGTCCTGCTCGAGCGTAGGGCTCACGGTCAGGGCAGCGCGGCAAGTCCGGTCGCCGACCCGCGAGCTGACCTCTCGCCGCGGAGGCTACGAGGTCTTGGTGACGGCGAGCGCGTTGAGCACGCCGCCGACGCAGGCGATGCTTGCCTTGTCGCCAATTGCGATCGAGTTCCCGATGAGCGCTGAAACGCTCGGCGTGACCATGCAGGTCAGGTCTCCGACCGTGATCGCTTTCGCACTGACGGCCGTCACCGTTCCCGTCTGCTGAGACGAGGGCGCGCCCGTCGCGGTCGCGCTCGTCGTTTCGGTAGCGCCGTTCCCCGTGGACGTCGCCGTGACGGACGAGAACGAGCCCAACGTGGAGGAAGACTGCGACGACGAGACCGTGGAGATCGACGAGTTCGACGACGAGCTCGACGACGAGGTGGTGACTGAGCCGGGGCTCCCCGGTGACCCCGAGGTCACCGGCCCGGGACTTCCGGCCGCGGCCAACGACGAGCTCCCGAGGGAGGACGAGGCGGGCTTGATCGCCTTCAAGACACCCTGCCGGCAGAAGATGGCGGCGAACTGCCCGGACGAGAACCCGGCGATCGAGACGTGAGGCCCAAACCGACATGCGAGGTGACCGATCGAGATCCGCATCGATCCGAGCGCCGAGATCTGCCCCGTCGCGAACTGCGCCGTGGGTCGGGCGGGACTCGCAGCGGCGGCGCCGGTCGAGACCAGCATGGCGGCTATCGCTACGACAATCCCCCGTCGCATCGCAACCAAGTCTGAGTAGCCCCGAGCAAACTGTCAATGCCTCCGAGGGGTGTGGTCGTCCGGGGCGCGTCGGTGCCGCGATGGGTGGGGATGACGTCTCACGGATCGGGCCGGCGCCGGGCCCGATCCCCGGGTCTTGACCGCACCGTCGTATCTTGCGTCTCTACGCCTCAGCGCTGCCCGGACGCGTCCCGGGGCCAGCGACCTCCCGGGTCCGAACTTCGGTCGCGCCGAAGAACGGCATTCGGGATCGGGCCGGCCTTGCTTGCACGACCGGTCCACCCCCGCCGCTGGCGAACCTGGCTGACCACCGCTTACCGACCGTTCTCGATGCCGCTAGCCGAGCCTCAGGCATCGCGGGTAAGTCCAACCCCTTCGCTTGTCCGTGTGCCGATCGGCTTCGTCGCCGACGCGAGCTTCACGGAGACGGGAAGTTCGAGTCTGTCACCGACGCGGTATGGCTGGACCACGCGATCAAATGCTGCGTGAACCTGCCGTTGCATTTCGTCGGTTTGACGTTGAATGAGCGCCGAGGTTCTGACCGTACCCGCCAACAAGCCTCGCCACAGTTCGTCCGGGGAGGACACCGTTTGCGAGAACGTGATTGTCTCGACACGGATGCCTTCGAGCCGCTGGTCGCGGAGCAGGCGAGCGAACTCCTGCTCATCGGAGAACCGAAAAAACGGCGGTCCGACCGGGATCTCTTCCGGCGGCTCGGCTCCCGCCTCGGCCACGGCATCGAGAAACACACCAAAAAGGCGGGTCCGCTCGGGGACGTCCCAGACTGTGAGCGCAAGCCGTCCACCCGGAGCGAGGACGCGGAAGAACTCTGCGGCTGCCGCCTCGGGCCGAGCGAGGTGAAGCATCGCGAAATTCCCGACCACCGCATCGAACGAGCTATCGGGAAACGGGAGCGCCTCGGCGTTGCCGACGCGGAAGTCGAGCTGAGGATGGCGCCGACCGGCGAGCGTCACCATCGCCTCGGCGATGTCCACGCCAACGACCGCTGCACCCCGCTCGGCTCCGCGGGCGGCCGCATAGCCGGGACCCGTGGCAACGTCCAACATGCGCATACCCCGACGAGCGTCGACGGCGTCGAGCAGTTGTTCGACGAGGTGGCTGGTGACCTGGCCGAGAAAATAGTCGTAGCCGGCGGCCTTCAGGCCCCATCCCGCCGCCTCGAATGCGCTGAACGCCTCTTCGTTGATCGTCGCCTCTCCCGGCGGCCGATCCTACAACCCACTGCAAACGACCACAACCACCCGTACCTCGGTCGCCCTTATTCGCGAGTAGGGCGTGGTGTACGAACACAACTACGAGTGGAGGCGGCGGGAATCGAACCCGCGAAAGATTCCCGCTAGTCGGCTCTGAAGGGTGGTCGCAGACTCGAAGGGTTCTAGTGCGTGGCGCGCTGGGTCTCAGCGAGGGAAGGGCTGGCCGGCTCGTAGTCGCCGTGAAGGACGTCGGGATCCATGTCAGCCCCGTTCGGCCAGACGATAGTCCCGAGTTCCTCGTCAACGCACACCTGCCGGAAGAGTTCTGGACTCTCGCGCAGAGGCGTGAAGATTGGCCCCCAAAGCTCGGGACCGAGGTCAACCTGACGCTCGCTACCGTCGTCGAAGTACAGCCTCAAGACGAAGTCATGGAGGGGCTCGACCGCGCGAATGCGTGCAGGTTCCCGGTTCATGTCAGGGGCTCAATCGTAGCGAGTGGCTCCCGCAGGCGAGCGCGCTCCCAATTCGCTTCGAGCTCGAAGGCGATGGTCGTTCGCCCATTCGCGTACGAGGCCGAGCGCTCGCGGAGGCAATTGGCCGAAGAGCGGCTCGAGTGTGGCGATCACGATCTGTGCCTGATGCTCTCCGTAGTTCGCGTGGAAGTGCGGCGGATTGTGGTCACGGTAGTACATGGTGATCACGATGCCGTAGAAGGTGCTGATCCGAGGCACCCCCCTACGATCGCCGCGAGCTCGGACAGAGTCGAGATTACGGCCATGGCCACAGAGGCCGGCCAAGTGGACCTGAAGGGGTTTCCTCATGCCCTCCCGATTGCCGACATCCTGACCTTCTATGCGCGCTTCAAACGCTTCGGGGCCGGTGATGCACGGCGACGCTATCCGCAATAGGCGAGACTCTCACGGTGCAGCCATGCGAAGTGAGCTACGCCCGCAGCGGTGAGGTCTCGGTCGCCTATCAGCTTGTAGGAACCGGCCCTCCCGACCTGGTCTTCATCCGGGGCATCGCCGGGGATCTGCTCTCGACCTGGGAGCAGCCGATGCTCGTACGCCACGTCGAGGGTCTCGCCTCTCACAGTCGGGTGCTGATGCTCGACAAGCGCGGGACAGGGCTCTCCGATCGCGTCCGGGAGGTGCAATCGCTCGAGACCGCGATGGACGACGTCAGGGCCGTGATGGATGCGGCCGACTCCGAGATGCCGTTCTCTGGACAGGCGCGAGCAGCACGGGCATCAGCTTGCTCTTCGCAGCGACGTATCCCGAGCGCTGTGCAGGACTTGTTCTCTTCGACCCGACCGCAAAGGGCATCCGCTCCGACGACTACCCGTGGGCGCCCACCGAGGAGGAATGGCGCGAAAGGCTGGCAGGCGTGCGCCGCGGCTGGGGCGAGCGCGGCTACCTGGAGGACCTCGCCGGCGAGTGGGCGCCCGAGGTCGCCGGGGACGCCGGCTTCCGCGAGTGGTTCGTCTGGCACATGCGCCGCAGCCTCAGCCCTGGCGCAGCTTCGACAGCCTTCCGTGCTGCCATGGAGCTCGACGTCAGCGATGTCCTATCCGCCGTCCGCGTGCCGACCCTTGTCATCGCCCACCCGGCACGTCCCGGCCCGGCCCACTACATCGCTCGGCGGATCCGAGGCGCCGAGATCGCGGAGCTACCGGAGCTCCGAGGTCTCTATACCTGGGTCGACGACGATGCCCACCGCGCGACGATGGAGGCGACGGGTCGTTTTGTCGCGCGCCTCGCCCGACCAGCCGGCTCCGAGCGCGTGCTCACCACGATCCTCTTCACCGACATCGTCGGCTCGACCGAGCTGGCGGCCCGAATCGGCGACTCGGCCTGGCGGGATCTCCTCGAGAGGCATCATGCGATCGTTCGTCGAGAGCTCGCCCGGTTCCAGGGCCGAGAGCTCGACACGGCCGGTGACGGATTCTTCGCTTCCTTCGACGGACCGGCACGTGCCGTCCGGGCCGCCTCCGCGATACGCGATGCGCTGGGGCCGCTCGAGATCCAGATCAGGTCCGGACTCCATACCGGGGAGTGTGAGGTGACCGACGGCAAGGTCGCGGGAATCGCGGTTTCCATCGGAGCGCGCATCTCGTCGCTTGCGGGTCCGGGCGAGGTACTCGTCTCGAGCACCGTCAAGGACCTCGTGGCCGGCTCAGGTCTTGGGTTTGAAGATCGCGGCGACCGCCAACTGAAGGGCATCCCCGGAGAGTGGCACCTCTACGCTCTCTCCTGAAACGCAAGCCATAGCACGTTGTCGGAACGACAACAGAAATGGAGGCGGCGGGAATCGAACCCGCGTCCGCGGACGCACCGGATGAGCGTCTACAAGCGTAGGTCACGATTGGAGATTCGCCCGGACGGCTGGTTCATGACCGACCCACCGCCGGGCTAGCCATCCTAGGTTCTCGCGCCGCCGGCGATTGGCATTCCTTTGGCGCCAGCCCGTTCGTTGATGCCGCTGGCCGAGCCACGGGCCGTGCTCGGGGCGACACGCTGCGCTAGGTGTTTAGGCTAGGCAGCGAGTGCGAGATGATCTTCCGCACTTGCGTTTGTTTTCCGGTTGTTTTACGAGGCCGACCGGAGACCTCGGCTTGCAGCTCAGCCGGAGAATCGACCACGTCGAAGCCATGGCGCCCCCGTATGTTGTTTCTCCCATGGTACTCGGTTGCGGCCGTCCCGTCTCAGAGGCGAGAGACGCCCTCGGCCAGGAGGACTGACCCTCTTGCGATCCGGTTCCGTCGAATCTCCGGCCTCTTCACCTCTTGATCCAGCCTGGGGACTGCTCCTGTGGGCGAAAGCCGGCGATCCCAGGTAGGCGAGCTCAAAGCCCTCGCATCCGGGCCAGGTCGGTGATCTCGGCCTCGAGGGTCACGCCCGCTTCGCCGCGGCAGCCACGAGCCTCGCCGGGGCGACCTCGGCGTAGGCGTCCTCGACGATGCCCGCCAGTTCGTCCCAGTCGAGCCCGCGGTCGAGGCGAACGCCGAGCCAGCCGTGGTGCCCGTAGTAGGGCGGGACGAAGAAGCGCTCCGGGTCGGCGTCTGCGAGCAGCGACTGGATCCCGTCTCCGGCGGCACACCAGAGCGCGAAGCGACCGTCGCCGTGGTGGTCGGAGACGACGGTGACGAACGCGCGCTTGCCGCGAACGAAGAAGGTCGGCGCCCCGTGGCTCGGTCGCTCCTCGACCTCCGGCAGACCCAGGCAGATCCGCCGCAGCCGCGCGAGCACGCGGTCGCGCTCCCTGCTCCCGCTCAGCGCCGCGCCTTCAGCGCCCGCTCGATCTGGCGCTTCGCGTCACGGTCGGCGACCGAACGGCGCTTGTCGATCGTGTCCTTGCCCCGGGCGAGGGCGAGCTCGACCTTGACGCGGCCGTCCTTGAAGTAGAGCCGTGTCGGGACGAGGGTCAGGCCCTTCTCGCGCACCTGACCGTAGAGACGGTCGATCTCGCGGCGGTGGAGCAGCAGCTTCCGCGGCCTCGTCGGATCGTGATTCGCCCGGTTTCCCTGGTCGTAGATCGCGATCTCGGCACCGTGCAGCCACGCCTCGCCGTCACGCACGTCGGCATAGGCCTGGCCGAGCACGGCCCGCCCCGCCCGCAGCGACTTCACCTCGGTCCCGGTCAGGACGACGCCTGCCTCGACCCGCTCGAGCAGGTGGTAGTCGTGGCGGGCCTTCCGGTTATCGGTGATCAGCTTTTCCGCCATCTCGACCGATTGTAGGTTCGGCCCGCCGTCGCGCCCGCGAGAGCAAGCTCGACCTTCCCCTCGGTGCGCGCGATCTGCTCGACCCGGACGGCGATCGGGTCGCCGAGCCGGTAGCGGCGGCCCGAGCGGCGCCCGACGAGCGCCGTGCCGGTCGGGTTCAGCTCGTAGAACTCGCCGTGCAGGCGCCGCGCCGGCAGGAGCCCCTCGAACACCTCGCCGAAGCGGACGAAGAGGCCGGATCCGATCGCGCCGGTGATCTCGCCTTCCCAGGCCTCCCCCCACCCGCGCTCGCGCAGCCGGTCCTCGAGCAGCCAGCCGAGGCAGAGGTCGTCGGCGAGGTACTCGGTCTGGGCCGCCGCGCGTTCGCGGCCCGAGGTGTGCGCGGCAAGCGCCGCGAGCTCCTCGGTGTCGGCCGGCCCGTCGTCGAGCCCGAGCTCGCGCAGGAGGGAGCGGTGGCAGACGAGGTCGGGGTAGCGGCGGATCGGCGAGGTGAAGTGGCAGTAGGCGGCGCTGGCCAGCCCGGAGTGGCCGAGGTTCGCCGGGTCGTAGCGGGCCTGCTTCAGCGCGCGCAGGACGAGCATCGGGAAGGCCTCCCGCCCGCGCGCCGAGGCCTCGACGTACTCGCTGACCCGGCGCGAGACCGCCCCGGCGAGCTCGGCTGCCTGCTTGCGGCGCGAGCCGCTCGGGGACGGGCGGGGTCGGCACCTCGAGGTCGGCGAGCTGCGCGAGCAGCCGCAGCACCGCGTGCGGGTCGGGCGGCTCGTGGACGCGGAAGAGCGCCGGGCGCCGACGGGCGGCGAGGAACCCGGCGACGGCCTCGTTCGCCTTGATCATCAGCTCCTCGACGAGAACGTGCGCGTCGTGCTCGCCCTGCCGCCACGCGTTGGCGACCCGCCCGTCGGCGAAGGCGAACTCGATCTCCGGCGAGGCGAGCTCGAGCGCGCCGCGTGCGGAAGCGCGCCGCCCGGAGGGCGGTCGCGAGCTCGGCCGCCAGGTCGAGCTGCTCGAGGATCTCCGGGCGGGGCGTCGCGCCGCTGCGCCTCGCCGTAGGTCAGGCGCGCCCGCGAGCAGATCAGCGAGCGGTAGAAGCTCGGCTCGCCGGACGGCGGCAGCTCGACCGTGACGCAGAACCGGTCCTGATGCGGCCGCAGCGAGCAGGCGTCGTCGGCGAGCTCGGGCGGCAGCATCGGCGCGACCAGGCCGGGCACGTAGGTCGAGAAGGCGCGTTCGGCAGCGCCGAGATCGAGCGGCGTCCCGGGGCGCACGAAGTACGAGACGTCGGCGATGTGGACGTAGGCCCGGATGCCGCCGTCCTCCCGCCGGAACGAGAGGGCGTCGTCGAAGTCCTTCGCCCCCTCCGGGTCGATCGTCACCGCCGGCAGGTCGCGCAGGTCGACGCGCCCCTCGCCTCCCCCGGCCGGCAGCTCGTAGGGCTCGAACTCGACGCGGGCGCCCTGCTCGGCAAGGAGCGCCTCGAGCACGTCCTCGATCCGCCCGGCGCTGCCGAGACGGCGGACGACGCGGGCGCGCCCTCGGCCCGGCTGCACGAGCGCGAGGTCGCCCCGCCTCAGGCTGCCCGCTCCCTTCGTCTCGAGCACGAGCGGCACCCCGGGGGTGAAGTACGGCTCGCCGCTGAGCAGCTTGCCGCGTCGCTCGACCTCGACGACGAGGCGGGGTATCTCGCTCGCGCCTGGCATCGGCGCGAGACTAGCCTGGTGGGCGCGAGCCGAGGCCGCGCCCGCCCGGCTAGACCTTCAGGAAACGCCTCAGGGTGAGGCCGGAGCCGATCGCGCCGAGGCCGAGGCCGATCGCGAGCAGGATCAGCGCCGTCAGCGGGAACGCGAGCGCGTGGACGTCGGGTGCGGTCGAAAGGGCGTGATGGAGGATCGCGGGCACCGCCAGCTCCTTGCCGACGATCAGCAGGAGGATGGCGAAGACGGCCCCGCCGACGCCGGTGAGGAGGCCCTCGATCATGAACGGGCCGCGCACGAACCAGTTCGTCGCCCCGACGAGCTTCATCACCTCGATCTCGCGCCGCCGCGAGAAGATCGAGAGCCGGATCGTGTTCGCGATCAGGAGCGAGGCCGACGTGAGCAGGATCGCGACCGCGATCGCGAAGACGACCTCGACCCAGTGGGCGAAGCGGAGGATCGTCCCGGAGTCGTGCTTGTCGTTGGCGATGTCGTGCACGCCCGGCGCGAGCGGATGCAGGCTCGTGTAGAGCTTCTGCAGGTCCTCGCCCTTGTCGGGGGAGACGACGAACGCGTCCGGGAACGGGTTGTAGGGCAGCGTCCTGATCAGCGCCCCCTCGGTCTTCATCATCCGGGCGAGCGCCTGCTCCTTCGAGACGAACGTCCAGTGGCCGACGAGCGGGTTCGACTGGAGGCTGCGGGCGACCGCGTTCTCCTCGGCCTTCGTCGCCGGCCCGCCCGTCTCGGAGCTCGTCTTCATGTCGACCTGGACGACGAGCTCGCGCTTGACGTGGTCGGACCAGGAGATCGTCCAGGTGCCGAGGGCGATCAGCACCCCGAGCAGGAACATGCCGATGAAGACGGTCGTCATCGCGGCGAAGGTAGTCGAGAGGTTGGCACCGAGGCTCCGCCAGGCCTCGGAGACGAGCAGACGAAGCCTCACTGCCGGCGCCTGCTCACTCGCCCGTGTAGCCGCCGCGGCGCTCGTCGCGGGCGAGCCGCCCGTCCTCGAGCTGGATGACGCGCTTGCGCATCTTGTCGACCATCTCGCGGTCGTGGGTGACCATCAGGATCGTCGTCCCGGACATGTTGATCCGGTAGAGAAGCTGCATGATCCCGACGGAGGTGTCGGGGTCGAGGTTCCCGGTCGGCTCGTCGCAGACGAGGAGCGGCGGGTGGTTGACGAACGCACGCGCGATCGAGACGCGCTGCTGCTCGCCGCCCGAGAGCTCGTCGGGGAGCGCGTTCATGCGGTGCGAGAGCCCGACCATCGAGAGCACCTCGGGCACCTTCTTGCGGATCGAGCTGCGGCTCTCGCCCTGCACCTTCAGGGCGTAGGCGACGTTCTCGGCCGCCGACCGGTTCGGCAGCAGCTTGAAGTCCTGGAAGACGCAGCCGATGTTCCGCCGCAGCATCGGCACCTTCGAGCGCTTCAACCGGGTCAGATCGCGGCCGCCGACGACGATCTTGCCGCGGGTCGCCTCGAGCTCCTTCAGCAGGAGCCGGACGAGCGTCGACTTGCCCGAGCCGGAGGCACCGACGACGAAGACGAACTCGCCCTTGTCGATGTGGAAGGTGACGTCCCGGAGCGCGACGACGTCGGGCTCGTAGACCTTCGTGACGGCTTCGAAGACGATCATCGAGCCGCCGCCCGGGGCGGTGCGCTCGAGCTCGGGCGGCTCCGCTAGCGCAGTCGTCGTGTCGCTTTGGATGAGGTCTCGATCGTCCACGTCGAACCGAGTCGGCGCCTCACGCAACCTCGGCGCCCGCGTGCCTAGTGGGCCGGCAAAGCATAACGGACACGGCTACCTGACCTGCCTGGCAGCCTTCGCAAGCAGATAGGAGTGGATGAACGGGTCGAGATCGCCGTCGAGGACGCCCTGGGCGTTCCCGGTCTCGTAACCGGTTCTCGCGTCCTTGACCTGCTGGTAGGGATGGAGGACATAGCTGCGGATCCACTCGCCACCGAAGCCGGTGTCGGCAGCGCCGCCTCTCTCCTTCGCCATCATCGCCTCGCGCTCCTCCTCGCGCCGCTCGACCAGTCGAGCCTTTAAGACGCGCATCGCCGTCTGCTTGTTGGCCGACTGCGAGCGCTCGTTCTGGCACTGGACGACGATCCCGGTCGGCAGGTGCGTGATCCGGACGGCGCTGTCGGTCTTGTTCACGTGCTGGCCGCCGGCGCCCTGGGCCCGGTAGGTGTCGATCTTCAGGTCACCCTCGTCGATCTCGACGTCGGTGTCGTCCGGCAGGAGCGGTGCGACGATCACCGTCGCGAAGGACGTCTGGCGCCGGTGGGCGGCGTCGAAGGGCGAGAGCCTGACGAGGCGGTGCTTGCCCCGTTCGGCCTTGAGGATGCCATAGGCGTTCTCGCCCTCGAGCGTGAAGGTCGAGCTCTTCAGGCCGGCCTCCTCGCCCGGGCTCGCCTCGAGCAGCTCGAGCCGAAACCCTCGGTTCGCGCCCCAGCGCTCGTACATGCGCAGCATCATCTCGGTCCAGTCCTGCGCGTCGGTGCCGCCGGTTCCCGACTGCAGGGTCACGACCGCATCGCCCGTGTCGTAGGAGCCGTTGAAGAGCGCCGCCTCCTCGAGCCGCTCGAGCTCGCCGCTGAGCGGGCCGATCGCGGCCGCGATCTCGTCGGCCATCGCCGGCTCGAGCTCGTAGAGGTCGCGCGCATCCTCGTACTCGCGCGTCAGCCGCTCGTAGGTCTCGAGCCGCCGTGAAACACGGGCCTGTTCGGTGCTCGTCCGCTGCGCCCGCTCCGGATCGTCCCAGAAGCCGGGCTCGTTCATCGCCTGCTCGAGCTCGGCGCGCCGCTCCCTCAGCCGGTCCGGGTCAAAGGTAATCACGGACCCAGCCGAGCTGGGCCCTGATCTCCTCGAGCCGCTCGGCGAGCGGGACGTCCTGGTCGACCATCGCGAGGTCGATGCTAGCGGCGGCGACGGGCTAGGCGCCGTGGCAGCGCTTGTACTTCTTGCCCGAGCCGCACCAGCAGGGGTCGTTCCGCCCGACGCTCTGCTGTGCCGACTTGACGACCTGCTGCTGGGGGTGGCCGGCGCCGTTGCCGCTGCCGTTGCCGGCGGCCTCGGCGGTGCCGCCGGCGGCCGCCAGCGCCTGCGCGCCGGCGCTCGTCTCGTGCTCGTAGGTGAGCGGGGCGCCGCCGTTGCCGGCCTGGGCCGCCGGCAGCGGGCCACCGGCCTCGACCGGGGTCGCCTCGATCCGGGCATGAAAGAGGAGCGCGACGACCTCCTCGTGGATCGCCCGGTTCAGCTCCTGGAACATGACGTGGCCCTCGTTGCGGTACTCGACGAGCGGGTCCTTCTGGGCCATCCCGCGCAGGTGGATGCCTTCGCGCATGTAGTCCATGTTCTCGAGGTGCTCGCGCCAGCGGACGTCGACGACCTGGAGGACGAGGAAGCGCTCGAGGTCGCGCATCAGCCCCTCCTGGATCCCCTCGATCTCGCGCTCCCGCTCGGCGTAGGCCTCGGTCGCGTCGTCGAGGAACTCGGCGATCATCGCCTCCCGGTCGAGTTCGGCGACCTCCTCGGCGGTGACACCGGTGCCGTAGAGCGCCTCCATCGCGTTGACGAGGTCGCCGACGTCCCACTCGGCCTCGACCTCGCTCGCCGTGTAGTTCTCGACGACGTTCGCGATCACCTCGGGCAGCCACATCTGCGTGATCTCCTCGGAGAGGTCGCGCCCCTCGAGCACCGCCCGGCGCTGCTCGTAGATCACCATCCGCTGGACGTTCATCACGTCGTCGTACTTGAGGACGTTCTTGCGCTGGACGAAGTTCTGCTCCTCGACCTTCTTCTGCGCGTTCTCGATCTGGTTCGTGAGGATCTTCTGATCCATCGGCTGGTCGTCGGGCAGCTTGAAGCGGTCCATGATGTTGTAGATCCGGTCGCCGGCGAAGAGCCGCACGAGGTCGTCCTGGCCGGAGAGGTAGAAGCGGGTCTCGCCCGGGTCGCCCTGGCGGCCCGAGCGGCCGCGCAGCTGGTTGTCGATCCGGCGCGCCTCGTGCCGCTCGGTGCCGAGGACGTAGAGGCCGCCGAGCCCCCTGACCGTGTCGTCGATCTTGATGTCGACACCGCGGCCGGCCATGTTCGTCGCGATCGTGACGGAACCGACCTGCCCCGCGTCCTTGATGATCTCCGCCTCGCGTGCGTGCTCCTTCGCGTTCAGCACCCGGTGCGGGACACCCTGGCGGGTCAGCAGCTCGGAGAGGAGCTCCGAGGTCTCGACGGCGATCGTGCCGACGAGAACCGGCTGGCCGGCGCGATGCCGCTCCTTGATGTCCGCGACGACGGCGTTGAACTTCGCCTCGACGGTCTTGAAGATCAGGTCGTTCTTGTCCTGGCGGGTGACGTCGACGTTGGTCGGGATCGGCACCACCTCGAGCCCGTAGATCTCGACGAACTCCTTCTCCTCGGTCTTCGCGGTGCCCGTCATCCCGGCGAGCTTGTCGTAGAGGCGGAAGTAGTTCTGCAGCGTGATCGTCGCGAGCGTCTGGTGCTCCTCCTGGATCGGGACGTTCTCCTTCGCCTCGACCGCCTGGTGCAGGCCCTCCGACCAGCGGCGGCCCTCCATGATCCGGCCGGTGAACT